>CAWDRB010000022.1:0-310765 GCA_963804605.1 uncultured delta proteobacterium | reverse complement strand
CTAAAAAACCTATGGAAAAAACAATATGTTGATTCATATATTGTTATCCGCTAATGCATAGTGGATATAGCGATTGCGTATCCAGCGAAAGGCCAGGGTGTCGAAAAAAGGGCCGACCAGGCGGTTGAAAAGATGATACTTGGCGGTTCCGGCATAGCGGGGCGAATGCAAGATGGGCAGCTGCTTCACTTTTCCACCCTGCAACTGCACCAGGGCCGGCAGAAATCGATGCATGCCGATAAAAAACGGTATTTGCCGGGCACAGGCGGTTTTGATTATTTTTAAGGGACAGCAGGTGTCCTGGATCCCATCATTTATCATCAGACGCCGATAGCTGTTGGCAATTTTGGAGGAAAGCCTTTTAACGAGGCTGTCTTTTCTTTTCGCTCTGATGCCGTTGACCATATCATACTCTGGGAAAAAGCTGAAATATGGCATAAAGTCAGCCGGATGGGTCTGCAGATCGGCGTCAATGTAGCCAACCAGAGTGGTTTTGCAGTGATCAAAACCGGCTTTGATGGCGACGCTCAAACCATAGTTTTTATCCAGAGACAAGACTGTGCAATAGGCGGCCTGCCGGCATTTTTCCAGGAGCAAAGTCAAACTGTTATCAGTCGAGCCGTCGTTGATGAAGAGCACTCGACCGGGCATGGGGCAGATCTTGATGAAGCTGTCCATCTCGGCAAAGAATGCCGGAAGGCTTTCTTCCTCGTTGAATACCGGAACTATAACAGTCAGTTCATCTTCCATTGTCTCTTATCTGGCAGGTCTTAATAACCAACTATAACCATATCTGATCGAAAATAAAATAAAGGATAAATTGTCTTGGAACAGCCACATACCGTTACCAGACATTGGCATGAAACTCAAGCAAATTTGCCGGTCATCGATGCCAGCCCTCACAGAGCAGCAGGGATAAGTGTAAGAAGTTTTTTCTCCAAAGCGAGATAATTCCGGTCCAGATCGTGATTGAGGCGGATATGTTCGCCGGCGGCGCGGCCAAGTGTTTGCCGCTGTGTCCTGTCTTCTATCAGCTGCTGGATATGCGCGGTAAAAAGAGCAGGGCTTGCCGCAGGGGAGAGCAGTCCAGTCTGTTCGTTGACAACAGCTTCACCGCCACCCCAGTCCTGGTAGGCGACCACCGGCAGGTTGCAGGACTGGGCTTCGAGGTAGACCATGCCAAGCGATTCCTCAATGCCCGGAAAAGCGAAAATATCCGCGGCGCTATAATATTGGTAAAGCTCTGCTCGTGGTATTCTGCCAAGAAATTGAACGTGCCGGGGCAGAAGCCGGTCCGCTTGCTGCTCAAGCTGCTGTCTGCAGCTGCCATCGCCGGCAATGATCAATCTGAGCGGCAGCCCTTTTTCGATAAGCTCACTGCAGGATTGGAATACCGAGCTTATACCTTTGGATTTAACCCCTGGCCGCATCATGGCCGCAGTCATGATGATTGTCTCGTTTCCGACGTTCCAGCGCTCTCGTAAAGTGCTGCGCCAGGAGTCGGAATAGGGAAACACCTCCGGATGAATGCCAGGCGCGATATAGCTGAGGCGATTTTCCGGTACAAGCCTTCTGAGGTTGATCAGGTCTCTTTGTTTATTGGTAAAGATATGATCGGCGGCCTGCAAAACTTTTTTGTTGAGCAGAAAGCCCGGCAGTGTTTTGAGTTGTTTACGCCTCTTGGTTGAGTAGATTCCCTGGAAGACGACATAGGGAATGGCGAGTTTTTTGCTGCACATTGCCCCCAGAAGATCCGGGGCTTTGTAATACGAATGATAACTCAACCAGAGCTCAGGTTTGGCTTGGCGGCAGCAATGGAGGATTCGGTTTTTTTCACGCAATAACTGCACCAGAGCTTTTGGTCGGTAGTAGATCCAGCGGCAACGGAGTCTGCTCACGAGGTCGAGCCTGTGGCCTCGGGCTGCCAGGTGCTCATAAAGCTCGGTTCCCGTGACCAGGTCGCCGGATGGATTGGCATGGTTCATAGGTTTAAACGGCATGTAATAGGCGATCTTCATCAGCTTTGTGCCCGGCAGGATGAGAAATGTGAAAGAGGTTGCATTGGCCCAGAAAACCAAATAATCTGATAATTTGCATTGATTTTCTGGGGAGGTGGTAACCTTGGCTATACTTTAATAAGAGAACGACGATAATGCAGAACCAACGATTAGATGTGTTGATCTATGCCCACGATGGTCGCGGCCTTGGTCATGCCGGGCGCAGTATTGGCATTGGCATGGCTCTGCGCCGTCTCGCGCCGCAACGGAAGGTGCTCTTTGTTTCCGGCTGCAGCCTGGCGCAGGAATTGATCGGCAAGGCGCCACTTGACTGGTTAAAACTTCCGTCGTATGAAACTCGGGTTGTGCAGGGAAAGTCGGTCGGTATTGCTGGTAAATCTCTTTTTTCTGACAAAGAGCTGGGTGAATTCCGGGCAAGAGAGCTGGCCCATCTGGTCACCCTGTACCGACCACGAGTGGTCCTGGTCGATCATACCCCGCAAGGCAAGCATAAAGAGCTTGTTCCGGCTCTATTGGCCAGCCGGGGCAGTGACACCCTCTGGATTTTAGGCGTCCGTGGGGTGGTTGGCGCTGTGCCACAGGCCGGTTCGGAACTGGCTGCAAAATTATTCAGGGATCATTATCATGGCCTGCTCTGGTATGGTGATAGTCAGGTTCTGGGAATATCGCACTGTGAGCAGTTGCAGCACCAATATCAACTTATTCCGGTCGAGTGTGGCTACGTTGTCCGGCTGGCGGAATTTGCCCTCGGCAACGGTGTCGATTCTACTGCGGATAAAATCTTCGCTGGGACTATTTCCATCCCATGGCTTGGTGAGTCTACTCTGGACTTTTTGAGGATCCTGGCTTTTGTGCTGCAGAAAATACCTCCATCATTTGGCCGTTGGCTCCTTTTTATCGATACGGCGAGTTCTTTTGGAGTCGGTGAAAAAATCAAAAGGTTATTCGGGGCGATAGAAAATTGCCGGATGGAACCACCGGGGAGTCAGTATGTTTCGGCTCTGCTGCATTCCAAAACAGCAGTGATTTATGGCGGCTATAATAGCCTTATGGATGTTGTTCACGCCAGGATTCCCGCCCTTGTTGTGCTGCGTAAAATGCAGGACGAGGAACAACAGATCCATCTGCGCAAATTACAAGAAGTCGCCGGTGAGGCGCTGGTAACGGTCTCGGAAACGCTGGTTACTGCCGAAGAACTTGCAACCTTGCTGCTGGCCAATCTGCAGAAGAAAAAACGTCCTTCTTTTCCCCTTAACACCAATGGTGCTACCCGGGCGGCGGAGTTTATACAATCTCTGCTTTGCTGATGGTGTCATCTCTCCCATTCGTAATCAACACCACGTAAAACGACAAAAATGTAATAAAAATTTTATAAATACTTCAAAAATGAAATAAAAACACAGAAAAAAGGTGGGGGAAACAAGTGTAATAATATTTAACATTTTAATATAAAAGACAATATTTCACTTTTATGACGTTTGGCACAGGTCTTGTAATAAGTGGATTCAGGTACCGAAGGATAGTCAAAACGACGCTCTTTGTTCTACAAAGAGAGAAGAGCAACTAAAAGGAGGAGTATTGTGGACGAAAAAATGAAGTACCGGAAGTATTGGGGCTTGGCCGCTTTTCTGGCAATTACTGCTGTTGCCGTACCGGCGTTGGCGGAAGAAGCGAGTTTGGGTGATACTGTTGTCCAACTGGCATATTCGCTTGATACATTTTATTTCCTGATGACCGGGGCTCTGGTCATGTGGATGGCTGCTGGTTTTACTATGCTTGAATCAGGGTTGGTACGGAGCAAAAACACAGTTGAGATATTAACAAAAAACGTCGTGCTCTATGCGATAGCCTGCATAATGTATATGCTTGTCGGGTATAACATTATGTACGGAAGCTCAGTCAATAGCGTTATGCCCGGCCTCGGGTTTCTTCTGGGCGCGGATCATACCGTTGATGAAGTTTTAAAGAGCGGTGGTGGGGTCTATTATTCAAAATATGCTGATTTCTTTTTCCAGGTAGTTTTTGTGGCTACCGCGATGTCTATTGTTTCTGGTGCTGTGGCTGAGCGCATGAAACTCTGGGCATTCCTGGCTTTTGCTGTAGTGATGACAGGGTTTATTTATCCTGTGCAGGGCTTTTGGATGTGGGGTGGTGGTTTTCTTAAAGCGCTTGGTTTTACTGACTTTGCCGGTTCCGGTGTGGTGCATTTATGCGGTGCTTCTGCTGCTCTGGCCGGAGTCTTTTTGCTTGGTGCAAGGAAAGGGAAATATGTCGATGGAAGAATCAAGGCAATCCCCGGCGCTAACCTGCCCCTGGCGACTCTGGGAACCTTGATTCTCTGGCTGGGATGGTTCGGTTTTAATGGCGGCTCGGAGTTGAAAATCAGCAATATTACCGAGGCAAATGCGGTCGCCCTGGTATTTGTCAACACCAATACTGCTGCGGCTGGTGGTCTTGTTGCCGCTCTCGCCCTGGCGAGAATCTGGTTTGGCAAAGCTGATCTGACTATGGCTCTAAACGGTGCTCTCGCCGGCCTGGTTGCGATTACTGCCGATCCTCTGAGCCCTACTCCTCTGGTCGCCACACTCGTTGGCGCAATTGGCGGGCTGCTCGTTGTAACGGCGATTATCTTTATTGATAAAGCCAGAATCGATGATCCGGTTGGTGCGATTTCCGTCCATGGAGTTTGTGGAATCTGGGGCCTGCTGGCGGTGGCTTTTACTAATCCAAAAGGATCGTTGATTGCTCAACTTACCGGGATAGGCGCCATCTTTGTTTGGGTTTTCGGGACGAGTTTTGTCGTCTGGTTCATTATAAAGGCGGTTATGGGGCTTCGGGTCAGTGAGGAAGAAGAATTGGAAGGTGTTGATGTTGCGGAATGTGGTTTGGCTGCATATCCTGAGTTTACCAAAGAATAATAAGGGGGAGTCCTCGTGAAGAAAATAGAAGCAATTATCAAACCCTTTAAACTTGAGGCAGTGAAAGACGCATTGACCGATATCGGCATTACCGGCATGACCGTCTCCGAGGTTAAGGGGTATGGACGGCAAAAGGGGCATAAGGAAATGTACCGAGGTGCTGAATATAATGTTGATTTTAATCCGAAGCTCAAAATTGAACTGGTGCTGGCCGCTGAATTGGTCAATAAAGTTGTCGATGCTATTCGGGCAGCCGCCAATACCGAAAAAATTGGAGATGGAAAGATCTTTGTCCTGCCCGTTGAAGATGTCATGAGGGTGAGGACCGGGGAAAGAGGAAAAGACGCAATATAGTTTCCTGCTCTCTGCCATGGCAGGTCCTGGCTATTGAGTGTCTTTTTAGAAAGCCTTTTTTCTGCAAGAAATTTGTGGAAGAAAGGCTTTTTTGTTGTCATCATTGTTTGCAAATGATAATTATTCTTGACCATGGCAGCCCTTTTGGGCTATATGTCGTTTGAGTTTGATTGCTGGTTTTCCAGGAATTGTTTAGAGTGATCTTGGCAGGGTGAATCGAACAGTGGAGGGAACTTATGATATCAGCTCAACCGGGGAAAATATATCGTTTTTATCGAAACGGTTTTAAGAGCATGACCGTCGGCAAGACTCTGTGGAAGATTATTTTTATTAAGCTTTTTATTATGTTTGCCGTTTTGAAAGTGTTCTTTTTTCCTGATTTTCTGCAGACAAATTTCTCGACCGATCAACAAAGGGCCGATCATGTCATCGAGCAATTAACTGGATCGGCACATACCAAATAACTAAGGAGGACGTTGTAATGGGTGAAATAGATCTGGCCACGGTGAACTGGGCGAGGGCCCAGTTTATCCTGACTGCGATGTATCACTGGCTGTTTGTCCCGATCACCTTGGGGCTGTCTTTTCTCTGTGCATTTTTTGAATCGATTTACGTGCGAACGGGAAAGGAGGAGTGGAAGCATCTGACCAAGTTCTGGATGACACTTTTTGGTATCAATTTTGCCATTGGTGTCGCCACCGGGATCATCATGGAATTTGAGTTCGGCACCAACTGGTCCAGCTATTCCTGGATGGTGGGCGATATTTTCGGTGCCCCGCTGGCTATTGAAGGTATTTTTGCCTTTTTCCTCGAAGCAACGTTCTTTGCGGTGATGTTTTTTGGCTGGGAGCGGACTTCGAAAGGGTTCCACCTCTTCTCCACCTGGATGGTTGCCATCGGCTCCAATCTGTCGGCCTTGTGGATCCTGGTGGCCAACGGCTGGATGCAATATCCGGTCGGCATGGCTTTTAATCCTGAGAGTGCCCGTTTTGAGATGCAGAATTTCTGGGAAGTGCTTTTTTCCCCGGTGGCCATGGCCAAATTTACCCATACCACCAGCTCGAGTTTTGTGGTAGGTTCTCTTTTTGTCATTACCATCTCCTCCTATTATCTGCTCAAGGGCCGGCATGTGGATATGGCCAAGAAGTCGATCATCGTCGCCTCGGTTTTTGGCCTGATTGGATCTCTGTTCGCCGCCTTTACCGGCGATGAGTCGGCTTTTGCCAACGGTCATTTCCAACCGATGAAGATGGCCGCCTATGAAGGGCTCTACGAAGGGTCGAAAGGAGCCGACATCGTCGCCCTGGGGATTTTGACCCCCGGCAAGAAAGTTGGTGACGGGCAGCCGCCTTTTGCCTTTGAGGTGTCTATCCCCAATGGGTTATCGCTTTTAGCCAGACGGGATTTGAACGCTTTCGTGCCGGGCATCAAGGATCTTGTCTTTGGCAACGAGGTGGAAGGCATCATGCCGGTTGCCGAAAAAATGGTGAAAGGCAAAGCGGCTATCGCTGATCTGGCCGCCATCCAGAAAGCTAAAAAGGATGGCGATGAACAGGCCAAGACCGCGGCGATAGAACGATTCAAGGTGAACCAGGACTATCTTGGCTTTGGCTACCTCGATACCCCGGAGGAAACGGTGCCGCCGGTTGCCAGCACCTATTATTCTTTTCATGTGATGGTCTACTTAGGCACATTTTTTCTGCTGCTGACGGCTCTCTATCTGTACTATTCCTATAAAGACACCCTGGTCGAAAAGAAATGGCTGCTGGTGTTGGGTTTTTCTTCCTTCTTTTTGGCGCTTACTGCCTCTGAGCTTGGCTGGGTGGTAGCTGAAGTCGGTCGTCAACCCTGGGCGATTCAGGATCTGCTGCCGGTGAAAATGGCGACAACGAAGATTGCCGCGGGCCATGTGATGGCATCTTTTGCTATCTTCTTTGTACTCTTTGCCATACTGCTTATTGCAGAGATCAAAATTATGCTCAAGCAGATCAAAATAGGACCGGAGGGCGTATAACATGATTGGAAAATTAGATATTGTGATTCTGCAGCAACTCTGGTGGATTATCTGCTCACTCGTCGGGGCCCTCTTTCTCTTTCTCACCTTCGTTCAAGGCGGCAATACCCTGCTTTGGCAGGTAGCAAAAAACGACAATGAAAAGTCGCTGCTCATCAACTCCCTCGGCCGAAAATGGGAGCTGACCTTCACTACCCTGGTACTTTTTGGCGGCGCTCTGTTTGCCGCTTTTCCAAAGTTCTATGCCACCAGCTTTGGTGGGGCCTACTGGGTGTGGATGCTGATTCTTTTCACCTTTATCGTTCAGGCGGTAAGTTATGAATATCGGACGAAGCCGAACAACCTGCTCGGAGCCGGGACCTATGAGTTGTTTCTTTTTATCAATGGAACTGTCGGCGTTCTGCTTATCGGCGCAGCCGTCGGAACATTTTTTACCGGCTCTAATTTTACCCTCAATGAATTTAGCCAGGTGACCTGGACCAACCCGTTGCGTGGGGTTGAGGCCGCTTTTTCATTCTTTAATCTCTCGTTAGGCTTGTTTCTGGTCTTTAACGCCAGGACGCTTGGTGCCATGTACCTGGTGAATAACATCGATTTTCATGGGGTTCCTGAGTTTGAGGCACGGATCAGAAAGTCTTGCCTGATTAATTTTCTCTGCTCCCTGCCTTTCTTGCTCTATGTGGTGGTGAGCCTGGTGTTGATCGATGGTTTTGGTACCGATAGTAAAGGCGTAGTCAGTATGGTGGAGCATAAATACCTGACAAATCTGCTGGAAATGCCCATCGTGCTTGGCTTGCTGTTAGCTGGTCTCTTTCTGGTTATTCTCGGAGTTACCCGAACCAGCCTGGCCAAATCTACCACCGGTATCTGGTTTGGTGGTCTGGGAACCGTGCTGGTAGGACTGGCGGTATTTTTCACCGCCGGATTTAATGGAACACCGTTTTATCCGTCCAAGGTAGACCTGCAATCGAGTCTGACTATTTATAACGCATCTTCAAGCCACTATACCTTAACGGCGATGGCCTATGTGGCACTTTTTATCCCGGTCGTGCTGGCGTATATCATCTATGTCTGGCGGCAGATGGATTCAAGAAAGATCGATATGCGCGATGTAAACGATAAAAAGGCCTACTAAACAGAGGAGAATGCTATGGCTGCAGTATTATTAATTGGTTGGGTCGCCGTGATTGTCATCTCCTATAAGGTGGCGCTCAAGGTTCTTATAAAAACGAATAACTTATAGTTTCTGTTGTATTGGGTCTGGCCGGAGTGATTATGCTCTCTGGTCGGACCCATTTTTATAAGGACTTGTCATTGTTGGCATTTTGCAGGTTTTCTCCATTTTCGGCGAAGCTGCAGAGGATTGTCAGCAGCCGATCGGCCGACTTGTTTCCATTCAGGGCGTAGTTCAGGAAAAGCACGACGGCCGGTCTGACTGGCAGTTTGTGGCCATGGACACAAAATTGTATCCTGGCGATATGCTGCGGGTTCAGGAAAAGGACGGGCTGCTGTTGTCTTTGGCGATGAAACGGTGCTACGTATTGACCAGAAAAGCACGATTAATTTCCGCAAACCTCTTGAAGAAAATTCTTCCATACTTGAGATCCTTCGCGGTGCGCTGCATATTTTCAGCCATCGTCCCAGCTCCCTGAAAGTAGTTACGCCCTATGTCAGCATATCCACCGGTATGTTGTTTCTCGGAGCAAATAACTCCCGGGATGAAAACCTCTTTTTCAAAAGCCCCTCATTTTGCGGTTTTTCGAAGATACCTTTTTTATACCACCGGCAATCAACCCCGTCGTTTGCCTCTTGAATAGACAATGGCGGTAGTCTGGCTGTATCCTGTTAATTATCAGTTGGTTACGTCCGTCATGTCTCTTAAACTCCAAACGGGATTACTTTTGTTAAATCTTTAAATATTACAGATTATTACTACGTTGATGCGTCTTAAACACAAGCCGCAATGACCTCCAATGGCAGAACCGGTTTTCTCTGAGGTGGTGGTTGCGGCAAATACTGCAGGGACGTTTCCCACATATATTTTTTCCCATTATAAAATTCTCCAACGTTCAAAACTGGATAAAAATATACCCAAAATGGAGAATTTAAAATCGGCGGCGGGATTTTGGCGGGATAGCTGGGTATGATTTATGGAAACCACCCAGCACCTATCGTGCAGTGAGGGTCAGCGGCACTTTAAAAAAGGCGAGCCAGGCATCATTTTTTTTTAGCCTGATTTCAGGTATTGAACATGAAGCTGATAACCTGATCATGCCGCTGTGATTTACAAATTCTAGCCTGGCGCCAAATCATCGCAAAATAAACGGGCTGACGATACCCCACCAGATAAGCTGCAGGCAGAGAAGAGCATATAAACCGGCGATGACATCGTCCATCATTATGCCAATACCGCCGTGAATCTTCTGGTCGAACCAGCAGACCGGAAAGGGTTTGAAGATATCAAAGATGCGAAACAGCACAAAACCGAGAAACCAGGCAGCAGGATGGGGTGGGGCGACGGCAAGGGTTATGAACATGCCGAGGATTTCATCGATGACGATACATCCGGCATCCGGGCTGTCAAGGATCTTTTCGGCCGAACCGCAGACAAAGAAACCGACCACAAACAGGACCACTAAAACAAGCAAATAGGTTGGTAAGGGCAGATCCTTGATCAGCATCCAGGGCAGCAGAGCGGCAAGAGAACCCCAGGTGCCCGGTGCCTTGCCGATTTTCCCGACGTAGAGGCCGGTGGCAAGGGTCATTATTAATTGATTCATGGGGCGTGGACCTTGTGGCTGCGCACTGCACTATACACCTGCTGCAGCGGTATTTTATACCGACAGGCGATCTTCCGGCACTCTTCATATTCCGGATAGATAACCGTTCCGGTCGGGGTCAGCACCTTTTTGGCGGCTATATCTCCCCATGGAGTGGTTACAGTGACCTTTTCACGTACCAGCGTGCGGCGTGCCTCTCTTCTAAAGCGCAAGCCAATGGCAGTTGTTTCCGACAGAATTATTTCTTTTATCATATGCCCATAAGCAGATGGGCTGATGACCTGCAGGGCAAAACCCGGTCGTCCTTTTTTCATCTGGATCAGCGCAAGGGTCACGTCCAGCGCGCCCTGAGCGAACAACAGCTCGCAGAGATAGGGAAAACCCTCGGGGCTCCAGTCGTCAAGATTTGTTTCAATAACCTCGACACTCTGTTGTTCATTGAGGTCCATGCCCCTGCCAATGATGATGCGTAACAGATTCGGCTGTCCGTTGGTCAGGATATGGCTGCCTGCACCATACCCGGTTGCGGTGATAGCCATGGGGGGCATTGGGCCATACTCCTGCACCAGGGTTGCAACCAGAGCCGCACCGGTCGGGGTGATCAGTTCCTGCTGCAATTCTACCCCGTAGGTGGGGATGCCGACGAGAAGCTCACAGACTGCGGGGGCGGGCAGGGGCAGCAGGCCATGGGCACATTTGACGAAACCATGGCTGGTCGGTAAATAGGAACAATAAAGGTTGGTGATGCCGAGTTGCTGCAGGCCGACAAGAGTGCCGACTATATCAACGATGGTGTCGAGAGCACCTACTTCATGAAAGTGCACCTGGTTGACGGGGATACCATGGACTTTGGCCTCGGCACCAGCCAGAGCCTGAAATACTTTTGCTGCCCGGTCAATTATGGCTGGAGCCAGATCACTTTTTTCAAGGATTTGTAAAATTGCCGGCAGCGTCCGGAGGTCCTGCCGCCGGTCACTGCTGACCGTTACCTTGATACAGTTGATAGCGTTAATATTTTTTTCTTCAAACAACAATTCGAGGCCGTCAAGCTGCAGTTTGTCGAGTTCCTCTCTTAACAGTTGGCGATCAAGACCGGCGTGCAAAAAAGCACCTAGCAGCATATCGCCGCTGACGCCGGAAAAGCAGTCCAGGTAGGCTATTTGATTGGTTGCTTGAGAACTCATGGGAGAAGAAGTGTTCCGGTGGTGATAGGATGGCCGCATAAAAAGGATTCCACGTCCATGCGTTTTTTCCCCTCAGGCTGTATCTCTTTTGCCAACAGGGTATTTCTACCGCACGCAACGGCAATTCCCCGTTTATCGGCCTGCAGCACAGTTCCCGGTTGCCTGTCGCTGTCCTGGTGCAAAACCTCTGGGCGGAAGAGACGGAGTCGTTTGCCGCTTAGAAAACAAAAGGCGCTAGGCCAGGGATCAAGTCCCCGGATATGACACTCTATTTCTCTCGCGTCTTTTTGCCAGTCGATCAAGCCGTCGTCTTTTTTCAGCATTGGCGCAACCGTGGCTAGACTATGGTCCTGGGGGACGGGAATAATGGTGCCTTCCTGCAGTCCTTGAATTGCCTTGAGCAGGGTGGCACTGCCGAGAACGGCAAGCTTATCGAACAGACTGCCGGCGGTTTCATCAGGGGAGGTTGCAATTTTAGAGCTCAGCAGCATTTCGCCGGTATCCATGCCTTCATTCATCTGGATGATGGTCACCCCCGTTTCTCTTTCGCCATTGATCACCGCCCATTGAATAGGTGCTGCTCCCCGATACTTGGGCAGAAGCGAACCGTGGACATTGATGCAGCCCAGAGGAGGAAGTTCGAGCAGGGCCTTGGGCAGGATCCTGCCGTAGGCCGTCACTACAATCAAATCCGGCTGATAGCTCAACAAACCGTTGCGAAAATTTTCCGTCTTGATTTTGGTTGGCTGCAATACTGGAATACCGGCAGCCTCGGCGAGGAGTTTGGTTGGCGGTGGCGTCAGCTTTTTACCCCTGCCTTTGGCTCGGTCCGGCTGGGTGACAACAGCAACAACCTCATCGGGACCCTCGATAAGTGCTTTGAGGGTCGCTGCGGCAAAATCAGGGGTTCCCATGAAAATAATACGTAGCGGTCGCTTCACCATTTTCGCTCCTGTTATGTGTCCAACCACTTTTTCACTTTCTTCTTATAGAGATTCCTTTTCAAGGGGCTGAGGTGATCGATGAACAGGATACCGTTCAAGTGATCGATTTCGTGCTGCAGGACAACGGCAAAACGATTTTCGGTTGCAAGCTGGTGGGCTTGCCCCTCAAGATCCTGGTAGGCAACGGTGACTTTCAAGTACCTTTGGACATTGGCGGTCAGCTCCGGGACGCTCAGGCAACCTTCCTCATCCACCTGGTTTCCCTCATGGGCAACTATTTCAGGATTGATCAGGGGCAGGTATTTCTTTTCCCCCTCTTTGTCTTCTGTAGTGTCGACGACAATAAGTTTTATGGATTGGCCGATCTGCGGGGCGGCAAGGCCTATTCCAGGGGCGTCGTACATCGTTTCCGCCATGTCTTCAACAAGTTTTGCCAGATTGCTGTCGAAATTGTCGATTTTTTCTGTTTTTTGCCGCAATACCGGTTCCGGATATTGATAAATTTTTTTAATGCTCATTGGTATATCTCTTCATACGTACTTGGGGTTAGCTGTTTTCTTCGGGCAATGTACCATAGCGGCGTTATTTCTGCTACGCATAGAAAGATAAGCACAACAGGAGCAATTGCTAACCCTGGTTGAAGGGAAAGAATCCGAGAGCACAATGCCTGATGATTAGATGGTGTTTGTGGCGAAGGTATTACTGCTTGTAATGGAGGGATATATTATTTAAGGTAGTACAGTGACGGTGACCATTTCTCCCCGACCATCGTAGCGGACAATCCCAGGCAGATATCAAGAAACGAAAAAGGAGGACCCGTACGCATGACCCATGCAACAGAGAATATAGTACCAGTTGAAAATGTCGATGATGCAATCACTGAGGTGGATACCGGCCGTCGCAAACCTCAAGGCACAATTTCTCGCAATGTCCTCTTTTTCGTTCCTCTTCTCTGGACCATTTTTCAACTCTGGTACGCCTCTCCTCTGCCGTTTCTACTCGACTTTTTTGTGATCAACGATACGGAAGCCCGGTCTATCCACCTGGCTTTTGCTGTCTTCCTCGCCTATACGGCTTTTCCAACTTTCAAGACCTCTCCGCGAGGCCGTATTCCCGTGCAGGATTGGCTCCTGGCCTTTGCCGCCGCGGGTTGTGCGGCCTATATTTTTGTTTTTTATGCTGAACTGGCAAACCGGCCTGGCCGACCAACCACTATTGACCTGGTTGTCTCGGTTGCCGGGCTGATTTTTCTCTTAGAGGCAACCCGCAGGGCGCTTGGCCCCCCACTAATGATCGTCGCGGCCGTTTTTATCACCTATACCTTTGCCGGTTCCTATATGCCGGGAGTTATTGCCCACCAGGGCGCCAGCTTGATCAAGGGAATGTCGCATTACTGGCTGACAACAGAAGGGGTCTTTGGTGTGGCTTTGGGGGTATCGACCGGCATGGTGTTCATGTTTGTGCTGTTCGGTTCGCTGCTTGAAGCGGCGGGCGCCGGAAACTATTTCATCCGCACCGCCTTTGCCGGGCTTGGTCATATGCGTGGTGGTCCCGCCAAGGCGGCGGTTATTTCCTCGGCCATGACCGGCCTCGTGTCCGGCTCTTCGATTGCCAACGTGGTGACCACGGGGACCTTCACCATTCCGTTGATGAAAAAGGTCGGCTTTTCGGCGGAGAAAGCCGGTGCCGTCGAGGTGGCCTCTTCCACCAACGGTCAGTTGACGCCGCCGGTTATGGGCGCTGCCGCCTTTCTTATGGTTGAGTATGTCGGCATCTCCTATATAGAGGTTATCAAACATGCTTTTTTGCCGGCGATAATTTCCTATATCGCCCTGGTGTATATTGTCCACCTGGAAGCCTGTAAAATGAATTTACAGGGGCTGCCCAAGAGAAAAAGCAACAAAACGCTGCTCCAGAGTCTCTTAAGCTTTGTCTTTGTTGTCCTCAGCCTGATAATTATCGGCGGGCTGACCTATTACGGCCTTGGCTGGATTAAGACTGTTGCCGGCGAAAATGCCATATGGATTATCTGCGTTGTTTTGCTGGTGGCCTATATTGTCTTGATGGCGCTGGCCTGCAGGGTGCCTGATCTGGAGGTCACCACCGAAATAACCGAGCTTCCTGATCTTGGTTCGACGGCGCAGGCTGGATTTCATTACCTGCTGCCTATCGTCGTGTTGATGTGGTGCCTGGTGGTCGAGCGGCTCTCGCCTGCACTTTCCGCTTTCTGGGCGACGGTGCTGCTGATTTTTATCGTTTTGAGCCAGCACCCGCTGAAGGGCTTTTTGCGTAAGGCGCAGGGGCTGGAATATGGTTTTCACCGGGGTTGGGATGAGTTGGTTTCCGGTATGGTCGCCGGTGGCAGAAATATGATCGGCATCGGCGTGGCAACAGCTGCTGCCGGGATTGTGGTCGGCACCGTGACCCTTACCGGTATAGGCCTGGTTATGACCGAGTTCGTCGAATATATTTCCGGCGGCAATCTGATGCTGATTCTGTTATTTACCGCCTTTATCAGCCTCCTTCTCGGTATGGGGCTGCCGACGACCGCCAATTATATCGTCGTCTCTACTCTTATGGCCCCGGTTATTGTCAGCCTCGGTGCCCAGAACGGCCTGATTGTGCCCCTGATAGCCGTCCACCTCTTTGTCTTTTATTTCGGCATCCTGGCTGACGATACCCCGCCGGTGGGCTTAGCCGCCTTTGCCGCGGCCGGGATTTCCGGTGGTGATCCAATCCGTACCGGTATTCAGGGTTTTGCCTACGATATTCGAACGGCAATTTTGCCGTTTATCTTTATCTTCAATACAGAATTATTGATGATCGGCATCGGCGGCTGGCTGCACCTGACAATTATCATTTTCGGGGCGGTGGTAGCCATGCTCACTTTTGCCGCTGCAACCCAGGGATGGTTTTTGACCAAAAGCCGGTGGTGGGAGACCGCCGCCTTGTTGCTGGTGGCCTTTACACTTTTCCGGCCCGGCTACTTCTGGGATAAAATATATCCGCCGCTTATTGAAAAACCGGCAAGTGAACTGGTGCAGATTTTAGATCAGATTCCCGCCGGCGGGCAGCTTCGTCTCAGGCTCAAAGGTGAAAGACTGAGCGGAAAAGAATTTGAGATGACTGTTATGTTGCCGGTTGGGACAGAATCGACCGGTGCGGAAAAATTAAGGGGGCTCGGCATCGAGACCAGCGAGCAGGACGGCAAGGTGATTGTCGATATGGTTGACTTTGGCAGTCCGGCGACCAAAGCGAAAATTGATTTCGACCAGGAAATTCTCGGTATCCAGATGCCCGCCGACCGGCCCAACAAGGAATTTATGTTTTTGCCGGCCCTGCTCCTGCTCAGCCTTATCTGGTTTACCCAGCGCAGGAGAGTGAGGAAAACAGCCCAGCCGGTGATGGGATAATGGACGTGCCTGTCACTCTTACTACACCTCAGTTTATGCCATGATATCGTTATGTATGCAGGGAGAAGTTGATGATTAAAAAAATATTGGTACCTCTTGCTTTTTCCAAATACTCCAGAGGAATCCTCGGTTTTGCCGCCGACCTGGCTGCTGCCACCGGAGCCGAACTGCTGGTCGTCAATGTAATCAACCAGCGCAATCTGGAAGCGGTGGACAAGATAACTTCCTTTGGCTATAAAGTGGATATTGCGCATTATCTGGAAACCATCAAAAAAGAACGGCGGGAACAGCTGGAAAAGATGATGGCTGAATTGACGCTGCCCGATGAGAAAGCGACCTATTCGTTTTGTGTCGGTGATCCGGCCAACGAGCTGTTGAAGCTGGTGCTTGACCAGGGGGTGGATATGGTGGTGATGGGGGTAAAAAACAATGATATCAGCCATATTTTCACAGGATCCGTGGCAGAGAAAATGTTTCGAAAATGCCCGGTCACGGTCGTTTCCTACCGCGATGAAGAAATCTCCGCCAAACTGCGCAAAAAAATCGTTCGGCATCTAGGGAAAGAGGAGTAGGTCGGTTTTGGTAATGGTTTAATTTTTTTGGTTTTTTCAGGTCTCTGCCATGTACATTCTATTGCCGATAATCGGCTATCTCATTGGCGCGATTCCCTTTGGCCTGGTCATCGGCAAGATGGTTGGTGTCGACGTTCGCACCCAGGGGAGTCGCAATATCGGTGCCACCAACGTCAACAGGGTTCTTGGTAAAAAGCTTGGCATCGTGACCCTGATCTGCGATTGTCTGAAGGGTTTTCTGCCGATGTATGGTGCCGCAGTGCTATTACCCGCATCGCCAAATAAGGAGTTGATAGTCGCCCTTACCGGTTTGCTGGCGGTGCTGGGTCATATGTTTCCTGTCTATTTGCAGTTTCGTGGTGGCAAAGGAGTCGCGACCGGCATGGGGGTATTTCTCTATCTCTCGGCACCGGCGATACTGCTCAGTCTGGCTGTTTTCCTGGTAACTGTGGCAGTGACTGGCTTTGTCTCAGCCGGTTCCCTCGCCGCCGCCGGGCTTATCCCCCTCTGGCTGTATCTGCTGGGCGCATCGAAGATCACCATTGGCACAGCAGCGTGTATTGCTCTTCTGATCTGGTTCAAGCATCATGAAAATATCAGCCGATTGCTGCAGGGCACGGAAAAAAGCTGGAAGAAAGGAGGAAAAGAATGAAGGCTATCGAAGTGCAACAATTTGGCGGCCCCGAGGTTTTGCAACTGGTTGAAAAATCAGCTCCTGTGCCGGGCCCCGGCGAGGTGGTGGTACAGGTTAAGGCCATTGGCGTCAACCCGGTTGAGACCTATATCCGCGCCGGCACTTATGCGAGATTGCCGGATTTACCATACACTCCGGGCGGCAATGTCGCGGGGATTATTGCATCCTGCGGCCTGGATGTAACGCAGTGGCAAACGGGCGACCGAGTCTACAGTGCCGCGACAATAAGTGGCGGCTATGCCGAGATGGCGCTCTGCAAGGCAGACCAGGTGTTCAGGCTGCCGGAAAATATTTCTTTTGCCCAGGGCGCTGCCGTCGGCGTTCCGGCGGCGACCGCCTGGCGCGGGCTTTTTATCCGGGGGCACGGCAAGGCGGGTGAGCGGGTGCTTATCCACGGCGCGAGTGGTTCGGTTGGTCAGGCGGCGGTGCAATTGGCCAAGGATGCCGGGATGAGAGTTTTTGGCACAGCGGGAAGCGAGCTGGGTTGCGCCCTGTTGCAAAAGCTTGGCGCCGAACCGTTCAATCATAACCAGTCCGGCTATGAGGACAAGCTTCATAAAGCCACTGCTGGTGCTGGTTTTGATTTGATTTTGGAAATGCTGGCCAATAAAAACCTGGAGAAAGATCTGCACCTGCTCGCTATGAGTGGAAGGGTCGTTATCATCGGCAGCCGGGGCCGGATCGAGATCGATCCCCGGTTGACCATGGGCAAAGAAAGTGATATCAGGGGCCTGGTGGTCTTCAATGCGACTCCTGAAGAAACAGAACAAACCCATAGTGGTCTGGCCCGGGCAATGGAACGGGGCGTTCTGGTGCCGGGCATCAGCCGGGAAATGGCTCTGGCCGATGCCCCGCAGGCCCATCAGCTGGTTATGCAGGATGGTAATTGCGGGAAAATCGTTCTTCTCCCCTGATGGCGTCGTAACAGCGTAGGGTTATTGGAGTTTAAAATGCACCGGCACCAGGACCTCCATAGCAGTCGGGACATTATTTTTGGTGCCGGGTAGAAAATGCCATCGCCGCACAGTTGCCAGTGCGGTTTTATCGAGCAGCTCATAGCCGCAGCTTTGCTGGATCTTCAGTTGTGCCGGCGAGCCGTTCGCTAGTACCATGACCGCCAGAAGAACCACGCCCTGCCAGCCGCGCTTTATTGCAAGAGATGGATAGGGAGGTTTCGGGTTCTGATCGTAGAGGGGGCTGGCTTTAATTATTGTCGGCTCTGCGGCAGCAGGTGCTTGTTGGCCTGCTGCACTGGTTTTTATCGGAGCGGCAGACGTTTTTCCGGCTGTTGCGTTGCTTGATTGGGCAGGGGCTTTCTTTATTGTTTGCACCGTTTTTTTTGCCCGTGGTTTTATTCTACTGGCAGCCACAGGCTGCTGGATTTTTTCTAAAGGTTTTGCCGCCGCGACCACCTCGCTTTTTGTCTCCGGAACCTTCGTTTTCTGTGGTTTTCTTGTCTGCGCCTGTTCCTTTTTTTGCGGCGCAGGGGGGCTGGTTTGCGTTTCTGTCAGGCTGATGGTGATGGCTTTGTCACCCATTGGCTGCGGCAAAGTTTGTCTTTCACGCGGCCAGGGAATAACACTGATCAGCAAGTGAAAAATAAGTGCCCCGGCAAAGGCAAGAGACAGCCTTGACATACCTTACCGCTCCGGATTAGCCTGCAGGGAAATCCTGGTCATCCCCGATCGCTTCAGTTCATCAAGCACCTGAAAAAGCTGCTGGTAGGACACTTTTTTCTCGGCAAAGACCATAACCTCCAGGGCATCATCGCCTTTATTGTCAGCAGTCGTCAATTTTTGCTGCAGCTCGGCTAAAGATACCGGCTGCTCACCAAGAATAATCTCCAGCCCTGCTCCTGAAGTTCGCAGAAAAAGTGTTAAGGGAGTCTGCTTCGTTTTCGTCGCCTGCGATGATTGCGGCAGATCGAGCTGCAGGCCGTGGTGGATTGTCATGGAAAGCATCGCATAGATAAAAAAGACCAGGAGAAGAAAGACGATATCGATCAGTGGCAGCATCTCGATCCGGGCCGGCTTAGGACTATATCGCGTGATTTTCATTGGTTTGCGCTCCTTGCCTTGTTGAACACAACTTCGAGGCTGGTGGCGTACTTTTCCATCACATGGATTGCCTTGTTGATCCGGGTATTAAAGTAGTTGTAGGGAATGACCGCGACAAGGGCTATGCCTAGCCCGGCGGCTGTGGTGATCAGAGCCTGGGCGATGCCGGCAGTCACCAGCTTTGGATCGGCGATAGAGCCTGCGCCCAGCATTTCAAAAGAATTGATAATGCCCAGCACCGTGCCGAAGATGCCCAGCAGCGGTGCCACGGTTATCATGGTGTCGAGGACCGGCATATAGTTTTGCATGTTCTGCACCGTCACATCGGCCTCGGCCTCCATCGCCCGGCCCATATCATAGTCCCGGTGCAATATGCCGACGATCAGCACCCGAATCACATGATCCTTGCAACCGGTGGTCTTGGTCCTGATCAATTCCCACTTACTGTCCTCGGCTAAAACAAGGACCTCATCCATCAGCATTCGATTGCGTTGTCGCTCCAGTGACACCCAATACATCGTTCTTTCCAGAACAACGGTCACGACTATTACGGAACAGGCCAGCAGGGGCCACATGACCGGGCCGCCGCTGGTGATAATTTCAGTGAGCATCATGGTTGGATCATTTGGTTGAGTTCAGGATGGATAAGGCGGGAGACGACCGACAGGGTTTGCGCAAAGGTGGTCGGCGACGGGCTGCAGGCCAAATAGGGATCGAGTACATGGACCCGCTTATCCTGCACTGCCTTGATCACCGGAATGGCCTGCCACTTTTGTTTTTCCTGGCCTGCAAGACCGGATTCATTGCCCATAATGGCGATAATAATAACATCGGGATTTTGGGCGATGACTTTTTCATTCTTTGTCTTGCCGGAGCTCTGATCGTCAATGATGTTCATTCCACCGCCGAGCAGGATGAAATCGTTGGTAAAGGTATTCTGCAGAGCGCCGACCAGCGGTTGGGTGCCGATCTGCAGAAATACTTTTTGCCGGGGCAGGCCAGCCACTTGTTGCTTCACTGCGGCAACTTTATCTTGAGCCTGCGCTACCACCGTCCGGGCCAGGTCCTCGGTGCCCAGCAGCTGGCCCAAGGCGATAAACTGGTCACAGATCTGCTGGAAGGAAGTGGCCTGATGAAATTGAACAACTTTCAGGCCGAGGTCCCGCAGCTTCTGCAGTTGCTGCGGCGGCGAGAGATCGGTTGCCAGAATCAGATCCGGTTGCAGGCTGAGGATTTTTTCGATGGAGATCTGCATCACTGAGCCGATCTTCTCCTTTTGCCTGGCTGCCTCGGGGCGGATGCAGTAGCTGGTATTGGCCACCAGGCGGTCTTCTGCGCCTAATAGGTAAATATTTTCAGTATTTATTGGGCCGAGCGAGATAATTCGCTGGGGAAATTTGTTGATGGCTGTGGTTGTATCAGAAGAAGCAGCACCGAGAAAAACCGACAACGCCTTGCCGATAACCACAGGCAGTTTTTCAGTCGCCGGATCACGAGAAAGTGTCTGGCCGCCGCCAAGCGTATCGGCCATTGCCTTGCACCAGAGCTCAAAACTGCTCAGATCTGTGATCAAACCCCGTTCATAATCATCGCTTAGGGTCAGGGCGGCTGCAAGAAAGCTGGCGTTGCGTGGCTCGAGCAGCAGGCGCTCAATCTTTGTCTTCATCGCTGGATTTGCATGACAGAGTACGGCGAGATTAATTTTCCTTTCCTGCAGGCGCTTAACAATGGATCGATTGATCGTCAGATCATTTTGCTTATCTATCGCCTCCTGTACCCCATCATAGACCGCGCGGCTGATCAGTTCGCCCATCTTGGTATGACCGCCGGTGGCATCGATTGCCGGGCCCATCCCCTCGACGACGATGATGTTGTCGGTGCCGGTGCCGGTGGCCGGGTAGAGCAGGCCGGAATAGCTGGAACGAATATCCATATCCTGCAGGGCCGCTGATTTGGCCTCGGTGGCGCTGATAATCGCCCGGCTCATGGCGCGGGGCGAGAGCTGGGTGTTGGTCAAAAGCAGGACATTGATGGTCCCGGGTGTATCGGTTTGTGCGGTTTTTTCCAGTTCGTAGTAGCTGCCGGTATCGGTTCCCATGCGCATGCTGTTGCCCTCCACTCCGGCGGTCACCAGGGCGATGACCGTCATCTCCTGGAACGATTTTTTCACCACCGCCAGGTTGTCCATATCCGCACCGGTAAACAGCATTGCCGTGGAATCGGGATCCAGGCCAAGTACTAGTTGAGCGGTTTCGCGCAACTCATGCAGATCCGCGCCGTGCCCAAGCCCCCAGGAGGGCGGCGGGAAATAATGGTTGGCGACGGTGAGAATGTGGTCTTTTTGCCCTTCCAGCGTGGAGATTACCCGCATCGGCTGCGTCAACGTCACCGCCAGAGTTTTATGGCGAAAATCCTTGATATTGCTGATGATGAGTTCAGCTTTCTGGACAGTATCGAGATCGAGCTGCAGCGGTTTTCGGGTGACGATCTCCTGCTTCAGTACATAGTTGGCGCTGTTGCTGAACGAATCGTTGTAGATGCCGGCGGCAAGGGCTGAAACCAAGGTCCCATTCCCACCGTCCGACCGGCAGGCGGGTTCGCAGGGAAAAAAGAGAATTCGATTATAGCGGACCGCGTCAACGTCACGCCAGCCTGGTTGCTGCAAAGCCGGCAAGATTTGATCGCTTGCCCCGCAGCTGTAAATCACTTGAGGATTGAATTGCTGCCACTGGGCGAGGCTGACAGGAACGCTGTCGCCATTGCTGCCAAATTGCGGGGCGAGACCACCCGCTGTCCGGATATATTCATTTTGACAGGAATCATCACCGGCCACTTTGATCGGATCACTGCCTATAAGATGGACAACTCGTTGTCTTTCGGGGATGGGGATTTTAGCCACCTTTTGGGCAATGACGTCAAGCTGGCGCTGCTGTTCGGCAATAAGTGCGGCACTGGTGGGCGTCTCTTGCCTGGACCACAGATTTGTCGGCTGAAGAGAGCAGAGCAGCACTCCGAGAATAATTATACAGTGGAGGCGTTGCATCAGTTTTTTTTCTCCTGGTTGTCCCGGGGCCGGCTGATAAAAAACCGTCCTGGGCCTTTTGGCCGGCAATTTCTTGTGCGAAAGCAAAAAAAATCCCCGGACCAATTAAAAAATTGATCCGGGGATGCCCTTGTTTATCCACAGATTACTCTCAGATACCTCTTGTCCACGGAGATTTCCGAAAATGCAGCCAGACTGATTTTCAGGCAGGTTTTCTGACTTCCGGCTCATCCTACTTGTTGCGCCTTCCCATTTGCCTATGGCAAGCAGTGGCTTACATGCAACGTTTGTCCCCGGTTACAGCGGCGGGCCCGTCCCGGATTGACACCGGGTTCCCTCTTTGTTCACTTGCGTGAAACCTGAAAAAATATCCTATTTATGTACCGTAGTTTGCTTTTTGTGTCAATCGACAAAGATTGCACCAGGAAAGAGGGTATTTCACGAAAATTTATCATTGATGGATGAACGAATAAAACAATCTTTCGATAGGGCGTTTTTCAGTATAGAAATTAAGGTTGTCTCTTAATAGTGTAAAAGTGGCCCTTGAACCGGTGCCGGTTTAGCGTTATGTTACTTCACTGAGTGTTTAATCCATTAAGAGGTATGTCTATGGCTCGGTCAAAATGCCCGACATGTGAATATCACGAATTTGAAGCCGTTCCGGTTACCACAAAAACCGGACAGAAGTTCTGCCTTATTCAATGTGTTGCCTGTGGGACAGTTGTTGGCGCTCTTGATGAGGTGAAAATAACCAATGTGATCAGAAATGCTGAAAAAAAACTTTCGAAGTTTCTGGAAAATCTCAATCGCAAGGTCATCACCGTCTGCAACAGAAAAAAATCCTGATACATCGGGTTATTGTCATTTTTAAATCCAGAAAAGAAGAGGAAGGGCGTGGAGCAAGATATCGGTAAAAGACTGGTGCAGGCCATGAAAGATCCCAACAATCTGGACTCCCGTGAGAGTATCGCCAAGGCGATGGAGCTTACCAAAGCCTACGCCGGTTCAGGGTCTGCTACTCATTTCAGCACGGTTACCAAGCTTTTCTACGATCTGTTTGAGATGTTTGAGACGGGGCGGGACCCGCGTGCTAAATAGTCGGTGGATTGCGTTTCAGGTGTATGTCCAGACAGTCTATGCTGTCGCATTGTGAAATAATTTTTTTCAGATAATTAATGTTTTTATCTATGTTTTCCAGATAAAGGTTCCTGTCGAGTTTATACATCTCCCGAAAATGGGTCCGCATCGCCTGCGCTGTGTTGGAAAAGGTAGTGGCGAGCCGTTTTAAAACCACATTGTGGTAAAATTTCTCCGTATGTTCCATAAGTTCCCGGGCTGAGTTATGTCGGTTTATTCCTCCTGCCTGCTGTTCGTCAAAGAGCAGAGGGAGGCACTCCAGATAATACCTGTCGGCCATCTGGGCAAGTATATCCGCTGAACCAACCACCTGGCCGGCCAACTGGATTTCATGGCTGTGATAGTCAAAAGTGGGTGGATCGCTCTTCAGATCAGTGTAACGAATGATTGTTGCACAGTCCCGGAAAATGTCCTTTGCAAAGCCCTTTCGGGCTGCATATTTGTCAAGAAAGAGAATCGATCGTGTTTCGTGTTTTGCCATGTATTGCATACTGGAATATGCTTTATCACTTTCCATAGGCAACATTCCGGTATCGTGAAAATAGGCGGCAAGCAGACCTTTAAAAAGGGTCTCGGGTGAGACGGAGATATGCTTGCAATGGAGCCCGTGGAAAAGACGGGCAGTGGCCAATACCACCATTTGGCTGTGCCGCAGGTTATGGTACGGCAGACTATTTTCAGGTAATTGGGGATATGAACCGGAGAAAATCGAGGTGAGGTCAGCGTCAATCTCCCGGATTACCCCAAGGTCGATGGAAGGACATATTTTTGCGGCAAGAAAAAGAATTTCATCCAGAGGGGTGCCATCAAGATTTCCCTCAAAGATTTGAGTCAGGTTTTTCATTTCCATATCGATCGCCGCGGTTCTTTGTCGACCCAAATGCCGCCTTTAAAAATTCGTAAACGTTCATTTAAAAGCCTCATTTACGCATATCCGGTACTGTTAAACGCTTACAACCCAGAGGTTATGCACGTTTTTCTTTTTACATTACTATAATTAGATCGAGCAGTTAATATGTGTTATATTATTGTGTTCGATACTTTTGCAAGACAATTTAAGTGATACCTAGACTTTAAGAATTTTTACGGGTACAATTTGGCATACATATTTGAAATTAAGCGGAACATGAAGCCTGACACAATAATGCGTTGTTTACACGTGACGGAATAAGATGGAAGAAAAGCAAGATACCGTTGTGGTTCTGATAGTTGATGACGACGAGTTGGTCCGTATGACGCTGAGTGTCCTGGTGAGTTCTCTTGGCTATCATTGCCTGGTTGCAGGGGATGGCGCTGAGGCAATTGCAGTGCTGAAATCGACGGCAGTGGATCTGGTTTTTACTGATATAGTTATGCCTGGAATGGACGGTTTGGAATTGCTCGCTCATATCCGTGAAAATTATAAGGGAACGGATGTCATCATCTCTACCGGCTATCATGAAAAGTCGAGCTATTCAGAGGTAATAAAGGCCGGCGCCATTGATTTTATCAAAAAGCCGATCGATCAGGCGGAGCTTGAGGCCAAACTGGCTCGAGCAGTCCGTGAGCGCCGTATGATGCGGGAGCTGGAGCGATTATCAATGCAGGACGGGTTGACGTTGATCCTGAATAGAAGAGCATTTGATGAACGTTTCAGCAACGAGGTGGAACGGGCGCATCGGCAGAATTATCCACTGATGCTGGCGATTATCGATATTGATAATTTCAAGCAATACAACGATGAGAATGGTCACCAGGAGGGGGATAAAGTCCTCATCAACCTTGCCGATATCTTGCGGGAATGTACCAGGGATAAAGTAGATATGTGCTTCAGGCTTGGCGGAGACGAATTTGCCGTTCTGCTGCCTCAGGCTACCGCCAATCAGGGGACGGAGATAGTCCAGCGTATTTTGCTCAGTTTTGTCGAACAGAGCTTTGGCATAACAACCCTGTCCATTGGTCTAGTCTCGTGTAAAAGAGACGAGAAATTACCAAGACAAGTCGACGAAATAGCCATCAGGGAAAGGGCGGATCAAGCCATGTACGATGCCAAAAATAACGGCAAGAACTGTGTGGTGGCACGGATGTAATTCTCTTCTTACAAGAGAACCGTAAAGAGAATCCGTCAGGGTCGGATGACAGACTTCAGCCTAATACGTTTTTGTGAAAAGTAAGATCCGGCTCAACCGGATACTTGCCGTCAAAGCAGGCCAGGCAAAAATTCTTTCTCGCAATCCCCGTTGCCTTGACAAGCCCTTCCAAGCTCAGATAGTGCAGGGAGTCAAGCCCGAGATAGAGGGCTATTTCATCTATTTTTTTCTGATTGGCAATTAGCTGATTGACGTCTGGAAAGTCGATGCCATAGTAGCAGGCATGCCGGGTGGGAGGACAACTGACCACCATATGGACTTCCTTTGCACCAGCCTCGCGCAACGCCCTTACCCGGCTTTTACCGGTTGTGCCGCGAATGATTGAGTCTTCAACAATAATAACGCGTTTGTTTTTGAGAAATGAACGGACCGGATTGAGCTTTACCTTGACATTAAAGTCCCGCATCGACTGGGTCGGCTGAATAAAAGTCCTGCCGACATAGTGGTTGCGGATCACTCCCATTTCCAGTGGAATACCTGATGCCTGCGAGTAGCCGATGGCTGCGTAGTTGCCTGAATCGGGAAAAGGCATGACGAAATCCGCATCGATTTTGGCTTCTGCGGCTAGAATTTCACCCATCCTTTTTCTGGACTGGTAAACATTGATACCGAAAATTTCTGAGTCGGGTCTGGCGAAATAGACCTGTTCGAAAATACAGAAGTGGCTGTCCTGCTTGGGCCACGGGAAAATGGAGCTGATACCGCTTTCCTGAAAGATGACAATTTCCCCCGGCTCTATATCCCGAACATATTCAGCCTCAATGAGATCAAGGGCACAGGTTTCAGAGGCGACAACCCAACCGCCACCCTTACTGCTCCCGCCGTTTTTCAGTTTGCCGAGACAAAGTGGCCGAAATCCATCAGGATCACGAACCGCAATCATGGTCTTCTCGGTTATAAGCAGAAGCGAGTAAGCTCCCTTCAAAGAGGTGAAGGTATTTCTTAGTGCTGTTTCGAGGCCCAGCTGGGTAGAGCGGGCCATGAGATGCAGAACCACCTCACTGTCCATGGTGGTCTGAAAAATAGATCCCTGTTCTTCCATAACATTACGCAGCGCAATGGAATTAACAAGATTACCATTGTGAGCAACTGCCAGGGTGGTTCCCTTGTGGCTCACCATCAACGGTTGGGCGTTGGTGATATTTGAGGCCCCGGTAGTGGAATATCGAACGTGGCCGATAGAGAGATGGCCTTTTAGTCCCTGAAGGATCTCCTCGGAAAAAATTTCCGGAACAAGGCCCATATTCTTGTACATGGCAACCTTGCTGCCATCAGACGTTACAATACCGGCACTTTCCTGGCCGCGGTGCTGCAGGGCATAGAGGCCGAAATAGGTAAGTTTGGCTGAGTCTTGATGATTGAAAACGCCACAGACTCCACACTCGTGGGTGGGATATCCGTCCGATAATTTTTGGGCAGGTTGTGGTAACATCAGGGATTGGTCCTAGGTTGTTTTTAGTGAACTCATCAAAACAGGGAAAGGCACAAAGAGTAACCTCTGTGCCTTTCCCTGGTAACCCAAAGAGTGAAACCTATATTAAGTATGGTCTAAATTCAACAAGAAATAATGATGAAATCGCAAAAACTCTTTTATCTACACAGGAGTTGTGGTCAGGGCGTGGAGAAGTTCTGTCAGGCTGACCAGATCATTAAGATCAAGCCGTTCATCGAGCGTATGCACTTTATCCATACCGGTCGCGATGATCGCCGTCGGCAAACCGTAGCCGCAGAAGATATTGGCATCGCTGCCGCCTCCCGCGACGATGTATTGCAGTGTTTTCCCGGCCATGGTCGATGCCTTTTGTATTCTTTTTATCACCGGCGTGTCTTCGGCAAGAGTCAATGCCGGATAATCGCCAATGATATCAAAGGATACTGCAGGACGTTTGTCACCGGTCGCGGCACTGCCCTGCCAGTGCGCAACGGTTTGTTCAAAGGTGTCGAAAATTTCTTTGGTATAGAGATGCAGTTTATCGGTGGAATGGCTGCGGACTTCACCTCTTATGATGACCTGTTCCGGGACGATGTTGGTGGCGACTCCGCCTTGAATGACCCCAAAATTGCGGCTTGATTCTTCATCGAGCCGCCCCATTCGCATGCTGTTTAAGGCTTCAACAGCCAGGGTCAGGGCGTTTATGCCTGCCTCCGGGCACAGTCCGGCATGCGCTGCCAAGCCTTTTATTTCGACTTTTATTTTGTTGGCTGCCGGGGCGCCGACAATAACGTGATCAATGCCGGAAGAATCCAGAGCGTAGCCGTATGTCGTTAAAAGCTTGTCATATTCAAGATGCTTTGCGCCAAGCAGGCCGATTTCCTCGCAGGTCGTGACAATGATTTCAAGCATCGGATGCGATGTTTTGTTCTCTTTGAGCAGGGCAAGGAGTTCGAGAATGGCGGCAATGCCACTCTTGTCGTCACCGCCGAGTATTGTCGCTCCCCTGCTGGTGAAGATATCTCCGGTACGCAAAACCTTGACGTCATTGGCGGGCTCAACCGTATCCATATGACAGGAGAGAAAAAGACCCGGTTGATCCGGCAGATTGCCGTTAAAACGGGCGATGAGGTTGCCGGATTCCGAGCCGGTTTTGGTAGCCGAGTCGTCTTCAAAGAGCAGATCGGCTTCAAGCTCTGCAAATTTTTCTTTCAGATAGACCGCAATGGCCCCTTCTTTTCGGGAAGGACTGCTGATTTCACATAATTCCGTGAAGGTCGCGGCAAGCCGCTCCCGGTTTATGGTATTGGTCATTTTTGCGCCTTTTGTATCGGTTTATTTGGCAGTTTGCAGAAGAACGACGGCATGACAGCTGATCCCCTCTTCTCTCCCGGTAAACCCCATTTTTTCGGTGGTTGTAGCTTTAATGTTGAGAGCAGTGGGGGCTATGTTGCAGGTTCTACCAAGGAGTTCTCTCATCTGGTCAATGTAGGGGGCAAGGCGAGGTTTCTGGCAGATAACCGTGATGTCGGCATTGGCAATGGCATACCCTTGTTCCTTCACCAGCGCGACGACCTGTTCAAGCAAGGTAATCGAATAGATACCGGCAAACCTGGCCTCCGAATCAGGAAAATGTCTGCCGATGTCGCCCAGGCCAAGGCCGCCGAGCAACGCGTCGCACAGGGCATGGGTGACAACGTCGGCATCGGAGTGTCCGGCCAGGCCATAGCTGTGCGGGACGGTTATCCCGCCTAATATAAGTTTTCTGTCTGGAGCAAAACGATGGGCGTCATAGCCATGGCCGATACGCATTTTAGGCAGCAGCTCCTGGTGCATGATTTTTTCGGCCAGGAGAAGATCCTCCGGGCGAGTGATTTTGATATTGGTTTCACTTCCTTCCACAAGAGATACGGGAATTGCCGCATTCTGCAGAAGGGACGCTTCATCGGTTGCATCGGCATCGTCATTGAGCCGATAGGCCTTTTCCAGCAAATCTTTTTGAACCGCCTGGGGCGTTTGTGCCTGCCAGAGGGAGGTCCGGTCGATGGTGGCGGTAATTCTGCCGGCATCGTTGCCTCTTTTCAAGGTGTCTTTTACCGGTACCGCGGCTATGCCGGCGCCATGCTGCACGGCGGCAAGATAACACCTGTCGATGATTTCCCCGGTAACAAGCGGTCTGGCGCCATCATGAACTAAAACTATAGCAGTATCGTCATTGAGTGTGTTAAGACCCGCCTGGACCGAATCCCGGCGCCTGGGTCCGCCCGCTATTATTGTCAGGTTGGTTCTGTTTACCTGATAGCGCTCAAACAATGTCTGCGTCTGGTCAATAAAGTCGACGGGAACAACGACTACGATACGGTCGATAACGGGATGGTCGACAAAGGCGCGAACGGTATGAACAAGAATCGGTATGCCGGCCAGCAGGTGATACTGTTTAGGATGATCAAGGTGCATCCTGGTGCCGAATCCGGCGGCGGGAATTATGGCTGCAGTTGAAGGTTTCATTGAAAAAAATGGAGCGGGTTATAAGCCGAATTCTGTACCCGGTGAAGGGCCATGATCATTTCACTGGGATGTTGATCACTCAACACCTCTTGCAACCTACCCGGAGATCTCAGACGGGCCGCCCTCAAACATCTCCCTATTTGGTCTTGCTCTGGGTGGGGTTTGCCGTGCCTTCCATGTCACCATGGAAGCGGTGAGCTCTTACCTCGCCGTTTCACCCTTACCTGATCGAATCAGGCGGTTTATTTTCTGTGGCACTTTCCCCCGGTCACCCGGCGTTCGCGTTACGAACCACCCTGCCCTGTAGAGTTCGGACTTTCCTCTCCGGTCTGAAGACCGGAGCGATCATGCACCCGCTCCGTCAGCTAATGTAGTGGGAAACGCGTAAAAGTCAAAGTGAAAACGTCCGGTTAATTTTCTTCCTTGGCAGGTGGAACATAATAATTCAAACGCTGGCAGGTCGGGCAATCATAGATTTCATCGCCCTTCAGCAGCATATTGTAGCGTTGCGGCGGCAGGGCCATAAAACAACCCTGGCACACACCATCCACTACATTAATAACCGCAAGACCATTGCGATGCTGGCGCAGGGTGTCGTATTTGCGCAGCAGTGATTTCTTGATTTTCCCCGCCTGATCCATTCGCTTCTGATCTTTTTTCTTTTTGCCTTTGTTAATGGCCTCGATGTTGGCGCGTACCTTATCTGTTTCTTCGGTGACCAGTTTCTTTTCGCCTTTCAGCAGGTTTTTTTCCTCTTCCATCTGTGTCGTGTTTTTTTCAATGGACTCCATGATGGTTATTATTTTTTCTTCGTTTTCCTTGGCGCTTTTCTTGGCATCTTCGATTTCTTTGAGCAGAGCTGTCTGCTCGCGACCGGTCTGCACCTGCATCATTTTCGACTGGCGTTCTCTGACATGATCCATCTTGTCGGCCATTTCAGCTTCGAGGGTTCGACTTTCCTTTTGCAGAGAGACAATTTTTTCCTGTAATTCGTTGATTAAAACCTCTCTCTTCGCCAGGGCGGACATACGTTCGTCAAGGCCGCTCTGTTCAGACTTAATGGCATTGTCGATTTGATCGATTTCCAGGTCAATAGCCTGAAGTGAAACAAGTTGGGTTAAGATTTCGTTCAAAATGATTCTCCTATTAAATGTGTTTCTCTGAGTTTTTATAAAGGATTGTATGTTGTATCCAGCAAAATGAAAGGATGATATTCCTCTTGCGATTGTCGTATTTTAATATTCCAGCTCTTTTGTGCACCGGCTTCTTGCAGTTTTCTAACCAGGAGGGCGACAGCGGGTTTTTCCGTTGCGTAGTGGGTGCCGTCAATGATGCAAAAATCGTTTTCGTTGGCCCAGATAGCCGTACTGTGTTTTATCTCGGCTGAGAGGTAGACGTCTGCTCCACGTTGAAAGGCAATGGGAGCCAGGTCGGAACCGCTTCCGCCACAGACCGCGACTGTTGCGATGTTTGCCGGCAGTGTTCCTGCCATCTGCACACTTGGCAGATTAAGGATATGCAGAACCCTGGCCACAAAATCAATTGCGCTCAGTGGGGAAGAGAATATGCCGATACGCCCCAGTCCGGTGTTTGGTTCGTTGTTGCCTGGCGAGGCGATAAGAGGAATAAGATTGGTGAGGCCAAGCTGGAGAGCAAGATAGTCGCTGACTCCCTCACGGGCGCTGTCGAAGTTGGTGTGGCAACCGATAATGGCGATATGGTTGGCAAGGGCTTTTTGCAGCAGCCTGCCGCCAGGCTCGCCGGTATTGATCATTGGCAGTGGTTTGAAAATGACCGGATGATGGGTGACGATGGTGTTTGCGCCTTGGGTTATCGCTTCATCGATCAGCTTGTTGGTCGGGTCGAGTCCGGCAAGAACCGCTGTCACTTCCTGCTCCGGATTACCGACCAGGAGTCCTACGTTGTCCCACGATTCAGCCAGGCTGAAGGGTGCCTCTTTATTGAGGCTTTCGACAATGTCCTTTACTTTTACCGGCATAGAATTTTATTGTGTGCAACGCATCCCGATAAACGGGAAATAAAACAAAAAAGGTACACCCCACTGGGGATGTACCTTTTTGTCATTCCACCCATTCAGGCTTTATGTGCCCGAATCGAGGTATATATTTCAGGGGCTTTGTGCTCTTCCCCTTTTGTATAGTGTAGACTATTAATTTATTCAAGGAACCGTTGTTTCTGCTCAAAAGCTGCTGTATTAATGCTGATGTAAAAAACTGGTGGGCGCAGTAGGATTCGAACCTACGACCGATCGGTTATGAGCCGATGGCTCTACCAACTGAGCTATGCGCCCCTCTCTTTTATGTTGAGAGATAAAACAATCTATTAAAAATGACATTGCTGGTAAAGTCAACGAAAAAAGCAAAAAGGACCATTAAAATCTCTTCAGGACAGCGAAGAATCAATCAGGTGAACCGCCTGCATTCTAGTTGCTAAATGAGTTAAGATAACTATCCTACTAATACTCATTTCTGAAATATTATAATCGTTAGGCTGCTTTTAAAAACAAAACTGGTGAACCACCTTGATGTATACAAATCTTCTCCTGTTTCTGGTCGCTATTTTTCTTTTTAGTGTCGATCGGGTCCCTTCTGTCCCACTTCTTCCCGTCTGGCAGGCGCTGCCCGTGTTTTTTTTGCTTCTGTTTGGCTATGCCCGGCTTGCCGGCCGTCTGTTTAGCAGACTGCGAGCCAGTCGATCCGCTGGATATTTTCAGACAGAAAAGCAGCTCTCGATCCTCGCCCTGGTTTTTTTTGGCGCGAGTCTTTATTTCTGTGACGCAAAATATTATTTGTCTCTGCTCTCTTTTAGCAACACCATGCCTGTCCTGGTAAATCTGGCAGGACTTCTGCTTTTTGTCCTTTTTCTGGTAATCATGTGGCGGGCCGGGCAAAGAAAATATGAGTTGATCTTTGGCAGAAAACAAAGCACTTCGGCATTCATTCTGTCGAATATCAAGTCCAATCTGCCCATTGTCCTCCCCTGGATCATACTTTCACTGCTCTACGATATTGTTGCCCTGTTGCCCTTCCCCGAACTGCAAAAAATTATTGCTTCGGAGTGGGGGGATTTGCTGCTCTTTGGCTTTTTTCTCTGTTTTGTGCTGATTTTTTTTCCACCGCTGGTCCGAAGGCTCTGGGGGTGCGAGAAATTGCCCGAAGGGGCTTTGAAGAACCATTTGGATGCATTTTGCGCCAAACAAAATTTTAGTGCCGATTATTATCTGTGGCCGCTTTTTGAGGGACGGATGTTGACCGCCGCAGTAATGGGTATCGTGCCGGGGCTGCGATATATTCTGCTTACCCCGGCTCTTATCGAGACAATGTCCATTGCTGAGCTTGAAGCCATCATGGCACATGAAATTGGTCATGTGAAAAAATTTCATCTGGTGCTGTATGCTTTTCTGATAACCGGATTCAGCCTGTTGGTCGGGCTGCTCGCCGAGCCGTTTATCTATATGTTTCTGTCCCTGCAGTTTCTCAATACCTTGATTGCCTGGAGCGGTATCTCGGCGGAAATGGCTTTAACCCTGGTCGGTTCAGTGCCCTTGCTTATTTTTATGCTGGTCTATTTTCGCTTTGTGTTCGGCTATTTCATCCGCAACTTCGAAAGGCAGGCAGACCTCTTCAGTTTTGCGACAATGGGCAAAGCTCAGCCGCTGGTTTCTGCTTTTGAGAAGATTTCGGCTCTCAGTGGTAATATTCGTGATCAGCGCAACTGGCATCATTTCGGCATTGGCGAACGAATCGATTGTCTTGAACATGCGGAACAGGATCCGGAGCTGCTCAGGCGACATGATAAAAAGGTCCGCTACAGCCTGATTGCCTATGTGGCGATACTGCTGCTTACCATCGGTCTGGTGCGTAATATTCCAACGGAAGCGCTGGCGCAGCGATATCAGGAAAATTTTGCCGAATCGATCCTGCAGCAGAAGATAAAACAAGAGCCGGATCAAGCGCTCTGGCAGCGTCTTATCGGCGATTTAATGCTGACCAGAAAAATGGAAGAAAAAGCCCTGGCCGCCTATGAAAAAGCGCATAGCCTTGAGCCGGTCAACCCGGAAATTATGAACAATTTTGCCTGGTTGCTCTTAACCAGCGAAAACCTGAAACTACGGGATCCTTCCAAGGCATTGACTCTTGCCAGAGCGGCGGCAACGCTTGCCCCGAAAGGGCATGTCCTCGATACGCTGGCCACTGCCTATTGGGCAAATAACCTTGTCGAGGAGGCAGTGCGCACTGAAAAAGAGGCAGCAGCTCTCGATCCGTCTCAGCGGAGGTTTTACCTGGCGCAGATTATCAGGTTTACCTCTCAGACCTATCAGGAATCGGTTTGGGAGCTTGAGGCGGCGCAAAAGTCAGCACAAAAAGAGGTGAACTAGACTATGCCACTCTTAGGTGCCCATGAATCGGTTACCGGCGGACTCCATCTGGCGTTTGACCGAATCGAAAATGTCGGTGGGGAAGCGTTGCAGATATTTACCCGCAACCAGCGACAATGGCATCCCGCCGAATTGACAGCTCAAGAGATTACTCTTTTTCGAGAGGCCCATGAAAAAAGCGGTGGAATGCCGGTCGCTTCCCATGCCTCTTATCTGGTCAATCTTGCCACCGATAAGAAGGATTTACTGGAGAAATCCGTGCACAATATGGTGCTGGAGTTGGACCGCTGTGCCCAGCTTGGTGTGCCCTATGTGGTGCTGCATCCCGGCTCCCATGGCGGTACTGGCATTGAGGCCGGCCTCGAGCGATTTAGCAGAGGCCTGGACAGGGTGATTGCGCAAAGTGGCGGTCAAGTCCAGGTTCTGGTTGAAACTACTGCCGGGCAGGGTACCGGGCTTGGCAGCACATTTACTGAACTGGCCTATATCCTCGATAATTCTAAATTTCCTGAATTGTTGGGCGTGTGCGTTGATACGTGCCATATATTTGCCGCAGGATACGAGCTGCGGACGGCGGATGGGTACCAGGCGACAATTGCTGCTCTGCAGAGTGCGGTTGGTCTCGACAAAGTGCGTTTTTTTCATCTCAATGATTCGAAAAAAGAGCTGGGCAGCAGAGTAGACCGGCATGAACATATTGGTCAAGGAATAATCGGCCTGGACGGTTTTAATAACCTGTTGAATGACAGTCGTTTTGCCCGGTTGCCGATGACGCTTGAGACGCCAAAAAGCGACAGCCTGGACGAGGATCGTGAAAACCTGCGAATTCTCCGTTCGCTACTGCTTAAGACTCCACGGTAATTTTCTCTATCTTCTTGCAAAATAATGATCTACAGGGGAGAATGGATGGAAACTCCGTTCTTTCTTTACCAGGGTACGTCAACATATGACTGTAAAATTTCTAAATAGTGATACGCTTCTCGATGTTCTTGTCAAGCTGAAGGTGTTAACACCAAAACAGCGTCAGTTCGTCACGCTGGAAAAAGGAAAAATGCGCCAAAAGCTCGTGCGCCAGGCCGCAAAAGATGGAGAAATTGATAAAGAGTATCCGGATCTGGTGGATATCATCGTGGGCTTTAACTTCAAGCTGCAGGGAGGTGAAGGACGATTAATCGATGAAGAATGTATTATACGTGCTGTCGCTGAAGAAAAGAACCTGCCCTTTAAAAAGCTTGATCCCCTTGAACTCGACATGGATGTCGCTACCAAGACCATTCCCCGTAATTTTGCTATCAGACAACTCCTTCTTCCTTTCAAGTTGGAAAATGGAGTGGTGCAAACGGCCATTTATCATCCCGACTGTCAGGCAGCGTTGGCCGATATCGAACAGGCCAATCAGATCAAGATAAAACCGTATCTGGCGACCAAGTCGGATATCAAGCGGATTATCGGCGAATTTTTTGGTTTTCAGAAATCAATCAGTGCTGCCGAAGATCAGTTCGGCGTTATCCCTGGAGGGTCCGCCTCCATCGATATCGGCAATCTCGAGCGCTATGTGAAGATTTCTTCCGCCAAAGAAATTACCTCCTCGGATCAGCATATCAAGACAGCGGTTAATCATATTTTTCACTATGCCCTGGAACAGCGGGCCAGTGATATCCATATCGAACCAAAACGCAATGTGTCGATGATTCGCTTCCGGATCGATGGAGCGCTGCATACCATTTATAATCTGCCCAAAGCCGTCCATTCGGCTATCGTCGCGCGCATTAAATTTTTATCCCGTCTCGACATTGCCGAAAAAAGACGGCCCCAGGACGGTCGGATTAAAATTGGGGAAAAGAGCGGCAGGGATGTGGAGATACGGGTATCGACCATTCCGGTGTCCTTTGGTGAAAAGGCGGTTCTGCGTATTCTTGACTCTGAGTTGATGTTTCAGCGGATCGAAAGCCTGGGCTTTTCTAAAAGAGATATGGAGGTGTATAATTCTTTTATCTCGTCACCCCACGGAATCATTCTGGTAACCGGTCCGACCGGTAGCGGTAAATCAACCACCCTCTATTCGACACTCAAAGAGATTGCCACGCCGGAAAAAAATATTGTCACCATAGAAGATCCGGTGGAAATGGTGCACGAGGAGTTTAACCAGATCGCCGTGCAGCCGCTCATTGACGTCACCTTCACCACGATCCTGCGCAGCATTCTCCGCCAGGATCCTGATATTATTATGATTGGTGAGATTCGTGATCGTGAGACCGCCGCCCATGCGGTGCAGGCGGCAATGACCGGCCACCTGGTCTTTTCGACCTTGCACACCAACGATGCGGTCGCATCTATCGCCCGTTTGCGAGACCTCGGATTGCCGCCATTTATGATCGCCACGTCACTGCTCGGATGCATGGCCCAGCGGCTGGTGAAAACTATCTGTCCAGGCTGTGCAGAGGAGTTCGAGATAAAAAGTGAAGACCTGTTAAAAATGGGCTTTCCGGTAGCCGAATCGGGCACTGTTATGCTAAGACGCGGGAAGGGCTGTCGTGATTGTCGTGGCACTGGTTTTAAAGGCAGATGCGGGATTTTTGAGATATTTCCCATGTCGGCAAAGGTGAAAAAGATGGTCGCCGACGATATGCACACCTTGGAAATGCGCCAGGTTGCAATACGAGAAGGAATGACTACATTACGCGAGGATGCGTGGGACAAGGTGCGCCGCGGGATAACCACCTATGAAGAAGCACTGCGGGTGACTGCCGCTTAGGATGATAGGTGAATTTTAACAATAAGCAATGCGAAGAGATAATAACCGATGGCCATAAAGATCGTCGCCAAGAATAAGAAAGCCTTCCACAACTATCATATCGATGCCACCTATGAAGCGGGAATGGTGCTCTCCGGACCGGAAGTCAAATCGCTCAGGGCCGGCAAGGCGAACCTGCGCGATGGCTATGTAAAGATCGATTCTCGTGGCGAGCCGATGCTGCATAACGTCCATATCTCGATGTACTCATTTGCCACCCAAAATCCGAATGAACCGCTCCGGGTACGAAAATTACTGCTCCATCATCGTGAAATAAAAAAACTTATCGGTAAGCTTAATGAAAAAGGCCTTGCCCTGATACCATTGAAGATATACTTTATAGAAAACGGCAAGGCAAAAATTGAACTGGGCCTTGCTCGCGGTAAAAGAGAATATGATAAGCGCGCAACACTTAAAGAACAGCAGAGTAAACGCGAGATTCAGCGAGAGATGCGCCATGACAAAGTATAACCAAAGCAACGTGGATCTATAAAAGGGGGGCGAAACGGATTCGACGGGGATGTGTAAGCTCATTGTTGCATGCCGAGCTTCTATTTGCTCGTAAAACCGGTAGAACATAAATATAATCGCAGACGATTATAACTACGCAGTAGCAGCTTAATACCTGTCATACTGCCGTTCCACCAGTCTTCGCCCGTAAGGCTGGATTTGGGGCGTCGACTCAACGGGCTGGTTGTCTGAAGGCCGTCTGTCTTTCAGTCAACGAGATTTAACAGTCTAGCAACGGGAAATCTATGTTCCGACTGAGTTCCCGGCGCGAAAATCAAAGCACGGAACTAAGCATGTAGATACGAGAGGGGAGCATTTTCGGACGCGGGTTCTTTTGAATGATGAATGTAGATATAGCGATTTTCAGTATCTACATCTTGTTCTCGGATTTTTATGAGTTCCCCTGGACGAATAGAAATGTACGTGCAGAGCCATTTTATTCCAAGCCACACCTTGTAAGGAGCAATACGATAAATTTCTTCAAGAATAGCCTGCTGGCTTTCTTTTCCAACAACTTTTCGATATGAGAGTTGCACCCGGACCTCTGGGAAATTAGGTGCTGTGTCGATCACCTCCCGCCTGACAAGCCATTGGAAGAAATCATGTAACCCTGATCTCATATTCGCAATGGTTTTGCTGGAAAGAGTGCGGCCGTGAGCTATAAGGAAATCTTCAATTTCACCAAAACGAATGGTTTTGATGTTCTGATTACCCCAGGCATCACAGGCTTTCATCATGTAATTATGAAGGTTTCGGTAGGAGCTTGGTTTGACGGTCTCCTGCTTTACATCAAGCCACTTGCTGGCAAGAGTCATAAAAGAAAGAGGCTTTTCTCGGAGACTCCCGCCGCCTCCACCATTAAGGAATCCAATTGGGTTCCAGAAAGTCCAAAACCCCGAGAGCTGATAAGGCTTTCGGGGTTTTTCTTTGTCAACGACGTCCGATAATATTTGTCGACATACCGCCAATCATGACGGTATTTTTGACGGTATATCCACCTACTGTCAAAGGAGATACCGTCATGCGCCTAACAAACGTGGTTGTCCTTAACGCCAAGCTGCAGGAAAAGCCGTATAAGCTTATCGATGGCCGAGGCTTGTACGTACTGGTCAATAAGGCCGGGAAATATTTCCGCTGGGATTATCGCTTTGCCGGCAAACGCAAGACCCTTGCCCTGGGAGTCTATCCGGAGATAAGCCTGAAGGAGGCCCGCGAAAAGCATGAGGACCTGCGGCGTCTGCTGGCAAGAGACATCGATCCGATGGAGGTCAAGAAACAAAAGAAAGCGGAGGTGCAGGCCGAGGTCGAGAACACCTTTGAATTTGTCGCCCGGGAGTGGTTTGTAAAAAATAAATCCGTCTGGACGGCACGACATGCCGATACCATCATCAGTCGATTACAAAATAATATCTTCCCATGGCTGGGCGCTGCCGAAATCTCGGCAATCAGCGCTCCCATGCTTCTTGAGGCATTACGCCGGATAGAGGAAAGGGGAGCGCTTGAAACCGCGCACAGGGTGAAACAGATCTGCGGCCAGGTTTTCCGCTATGCCATTGCCACCGGCAGGGCAGAGCGTGATCCTAGTTTTGATCTGCGTGGCGCTCTGGCGCCAACCAAGTCAAAGAGCATGGCAACCATCACCGATCCAAAAAAGATCGGCATACTCATGCGGGCAATCGACGGCTATCAAGGAAGCCTTATCACCCGCTGTGCCTTGAAATTTGCGCCGCTGACCTTCGTTCGTCCCGGGGAATTGCGGCATGCCGAATGGACGGAAATTAATTTTGATGAGTCCGAATGGAAAATACCGTCAGAAAAGATGAAAATGCGGACGGTACATATCGTCCCCCTCTCTGCGCGGGCAATAGCGATCCTCAAGGAAATTCAACCGCTGACCGGCAATGGAAAATATGTGTTTCCGAGTCTGCGAAGCGGGGGGCGGCCTATGAGCAACAATACTATTTTAGTCGCTCTGCGAAGCATGGGCTACACAAAGGATGAGATGACTGGCCATGGTTTTCGCGCCATGGCTTCAACCTTACTGCATGAACAGGGCTGGCCTTCGGATGTGATCGAACGTCAGTTGGCGCACAGCGAACGAAACAGCGTGAAGGCGGCCTATAATCATGCCCAGTATTTACCGGAGCGCCGGCGAATGATGCAGGCCTGGGCCGATTATCTTGAGTCTTTGAGGGAAAAAGGATGAGTTATTTGTTTCAATAGCTGCTTTTACTTAAATTCACCCCCCGGCATATGGAATAGAGCTGGATTTCGATCACGCTCAAAATTGAGAGGAGATATATGAACTCCTCAGGTTCGTATAACAGTAGGAAGGTTAATTTTGGGCCTGTTTAAAAAGATGAGGCCTTCGATGAGGCAATCTCAACTAAAGAAATAAGGTAAAGTCCCCGGATTTTGGTCCCCAGATTGTTGTTGCAGTTTGGTCCTTAAAGGTATCTGGGATATCCCTTTTTTCTTTAAAACAAAAAACTGGACACATCAAGGGGATCGTCAATTTATTGCAGATCCTGAGTTATTTTTCTCACTGTTTCAAGGAGTGGAGGGATTTTACGTTTGCACGTGTAAAAAACAGTTTCCGCATTCAGATCCGCATAATGGTGGGTGATGATATCACGCATACCCATGGCTTTTTTCCAATCGACTTCAGGATATTGGGAAAGTACCGTTCCTCCAGTGATTTTTTCGAGATTTTTCAGTGACTCTCCTATAACTATCAGCATCATGCAGATGGAATCCAATTTTTCGACTCCGGCCGGACTATCAGTGAAGTCGGATGCTTGGTGTATCATCTGGAAACGGTTGCTAATCTTGATTGCGGCCCCTTCTATCTGTCGCAAGACTTCCAGGCAGAGTTCCCGGTCATGCATACACCGCCTCCTCGTCGATTCTCTTTTTGAGGAAAAGGTTCATATTGTCTCTATAAGTTACAATATCAACCGGACGATGAAGTCTTTCCTCTAACTCTTCCTTTATGCCTACGAGCATGAACAGGTCGGGTTCTCGGATTCGGAGAACAATATCCACATCACTCTCCTCACGAGCATCACCCCGTGCTATCGAACCAAAAATACCGATTGTCATGATGCCGTAATAATTGGCACGTTCAATTTTGTAATTACGCAGAATATCAAGAAGATCCTCTTTTTTCATTATCGCTTTCCTTGTTTTTCCATACTTTTCAAAAGTTCACCGGCGATATTAGGGCTTTCGAGCCGCATGATGCTCTCTTCCGCGCTGCCGAAACTGAGCAGATTGATACTCCCATACCATACGATCTTTTGATCGATGAGCGCAAATTTCTGGTGTATGTTTGAACGAAACACCACGTTCATACCGGCATGTTGTAACATATCCAGAGTCCCTTGCAAGGCAGCTGGTCTCTTTTCCCCGAAATCTCCTGTCGGTCTCGTTACAACTGTTACCCTTACCTTATTCCGCAACGCAATCTCCAACTGCTGCATCATTTGCACGGTGCGCCTCTTTGTAACGAAGGGGCTTACGATCAAGATCTCTCTTTCTGCGGCCAGGATATCATTGCTGTAAACCGGCAAAAAGTTGCTCTTATCAAAGATAACATCGATTGAGTTCATCTCGACAGCTCCTGCTTTCGCCATATAACCGATCGAGGCGTATCCGTTCAGCCGTTTATGGTACATCTTTTCCAGCATGTTTATATGGATATCGACATAGTCGTAGATCTGGACCTCTCTTTTTTCTTCAAACAGTCTGTGAAGCCTACCCGCATATTGCTGCAGAGTCCCCTTCCACGATATCGGCATGGTCAGAAACAGGGTGTCGAGACGCGGTTCGTCGAATCCCTCCCCGATATACCTACCCGTAGCGACCAGCGTCAATTGCTTGTCCGCGGGTGTGTCGGATATGCATTTGAAGATTTCCGTGATTTCCCTTGTTCCCCTTCCTCCCCTGAGTGTCATGACTTCGGAAATTCTTTCCCTTAGCTTTTCGGCGAGTAATTCCAGATGGTTGGTCCTTTCGGTCAAGACAAGGCAGTTCCTGCCACTCTCATGGCTTTTTACCACATCGTCAATAATCATTTGATTACGCACCTCGTTGACAACCATCAACGAATAATTTTCCTGAATGGATAAGTCCTTTTCATCCTTGTCAAGCGGGACCCGCAGTGCGGTAAATCTCGGTATTACGAAATGATCGAAGGGCCTTTTTTCCGCCTGTTTCTTTGCGTCATCCCTATATCGTACTGGACCGCATTGCATAAATATTATGGGATGATGACCGTCCTTCCTGAAAGGGGTTGCGGTTAAGCCATAGACATACTTTGCCTTTGCGGCTTTAAGAATCTCGTCAAAACTCACGGCTGCGACATGATGACATTCGTCGATGATGATCATGCCGTAATCTTTCACGCACTCCCTAACTTCGTTTTTCCTGTTCAACGATTGCATCAAAGCAATATCAATGATTCCGCCCAGGCTATTCTTGCCTTGCCCCAGTTGTCCGATTGCGCTTCTTGCCTTTTTTCGTCCTCTCTTTTTCATGTCTGAGTCCGATACAGGCAGGGATTCATTTATCGCCAGGAATTCAGTCAATTTGTTCTTCCATTGCGTTATCAGGCTGGCTTTATCGACAATGATGAGGGTGTTGACTTTCCTCTCGGCAATCAGTTTGATGGCCACGACCGTTTTCCCGAAAGCCGTTGTGCCGGAGAGTACGCCGATATCATGCTCAAGCAACCTGTCTACAGCCTGTGGCTGGTCATCTCTCAGGTTGCCAGTGAATTCAACGTCAATCTTTTTACCTCTATTGGTCTTATCCAGGCAATTGACGTCCATTCCCTGTCCGGAAAAAACTGTTCTCAGATCCTGTTCGCATCCTCTCGGCAGACAGAGGTACTCGGCAGTATCTTCGGCACAACAGATAATTCTCGGTTTGTTATAGGTCGGCATGCGCATTGCCTGATTCTTGTAGAACTCGGGATTCTTAAAAGCTGCCAGCCGTTTTAACTGGTCCAGAGCTCTTTGAGAGATGCCTGCCTTAGGAACAAACAGCATATTTGATTTTACGACCTCTATCTCTCGCGGAAAATCCGTTTTCAGTAATTTGACCTTGGTCGTTTCCCATGGCTTTTGCGTTTCTCCTTCATCTCTTTTCAAAACACCGAGTTCATTTCCCTGACCCAGTTTTAAATTAAGTGTTATTACGTCATCTTCTGTGAGCGTTCGAATCGTGCCTAAAAATGCCCACTGGTCAGGATACGGCTCGAAATTCCGGTCGATGAATTCGCTGTTTTTATCCTTTCTTGCCTCCTTTTGCAAAGGTAGCGCTATCAGATTCCCCAGACCGCCCTTGGGCATCGTGTCCTGACTGGGAAAAAATCTGTCGTATGATTTAAACGTGATCTCATGCCTGTTCTGCATGGTGTGGGTAAGTAAGGATGTGCCAAATTTTCTAGCCAGGGATGCAGGTATCGGCCCTTCAAAGAATAACCACGCATGGCTTCCATTGCCGGAACGTGACCGCTCAATGGAAACAGGGATATCAAATTCCGCACACACCTCCCGCAATGCCGAGATATCCTTTTTCCACTCCCCATCATCAAAATCAATCGCCAGAAACCAGCACGTCTCATCCGGATGCATCGGGTATATTCCGGCAACTATTTTACCCCGCAGATGGTCATCAATTACTTTCCCATCCAGGTTAGCATACGCCTTATTGACGCAACTGGTGCATGTTCCCTGCGGCTTAACGCACAGTCCGGGTTTCCATTCATTCAGACAGGAGGGAGAATACCCAGACGTCTCTTTTTTCTTGTTTTCCCATCTCTTGGCGTAAACATCGTCCCGTCCTTTGAAAAGTGACATAAACAGCCTGATTTTTTCTTCTTCGTCAGCATTCTTGCTCATGCCTGGAAGCGATACTCTAGCAGCCTGCGGAGCGATTATTTCAAATTCGGATTTATTCCCGGAAATTTCATCCCCCGAATACCGCGCCTCCGCAATAACCAACCGTGCCTTCAAGGCTCTGATTTCCTCTTTCAACTTACTGTTCTCATTCAATAACACCTGACACTTCTCAGACAGCTTTGAAATTGAAAAAGAATCTTCAATTTTCATATTGAGACCTCTCGCATTTCTCGTCAGAGACACAAGTATTCAAACTCTTCAAGAACAAGTTTTACGAACATTGCCGGCGGGAACGCTCATAGGCCCAGGCAAAGACATCGCATAACCGTTCGATCAGGTTCTCAGTTCATGCATCCCCGAAGAGCTCATACAGACGCCGCAGAATGGCAATCGGATGATAAACACTGCCGCCGATATCTATCGGACGTTGAAAAAGATATCCTTATGGGCGTAATATGTCAATTATAGCGATCGGCATCATGCAGATAGAGCCTAATTTTAAAACTGGTGATAAGTAGTTGCTTTTGTCGGGCTTTCTAAAAAAGCCTTTTCCAATAAAGAACCATCCGATCCAATGCATCAAAACGGAATTACCTTTTCCCGACAACCTTCGCAATTATTTTTACACTGAAACCAATAACTGCATTGGATCAAGCTCGCCAAGACCTTTCCCTGCAAAAACATGGCAATAATCACCGAAATTTGGCAACAGTATTCCACAGCAGACGATTATCATGCGTGCACATAGATGAAAGTTGGTCTCCTTATCTACTCTACTCTGTTCTTGTCTGTTCTCCTGCGTGACGTCACGTGACAGTGAAACGTGACTGTCACGTGACACCTGATCCGGAGGCGGCAGGGCCTTCATTTTTTCCCGCTCCTTCTCACGATACTTCTGCTGTCGAAGTCGATCTTTTTCCCGGCGGGCCTTTAACTTGTCTTCGCTTTGATACTTTCTCCAGTTCTTGATGAAGATCGCTCCGTCCTCCCTGTCGATCATGCCCAGTTCTGCAAAGGCAAGGAGTCCGAGACGGACTGTTGCCAAGGAAATCCCGGTGAGGATATTCAAGGTTTCCTCGGTGTACGGCAGGTTGTCGGCGATCATCAGGTAGCCGCCGCGATTGCATTTGCCTGCCTCGGTGAGCATTAAAAGCCAGAGCAGGAAGAGGGAATTGCCCTCCGGCCCGCTGTGGATCATCTTGATCTTTCGGTTATCGAGGATGCTACACATGATTTTTACCCATTCCATCGGCGTAACCCTCGGTATCTGTAGCAGAATCATTCCGGGAAAAATTGCCTTCAGATATCAGATTGCGAATATCGTCGACCCGCCAGGCGGTAATCCTTGGGCCGAGTTTGATCGGCCTAGGATACCGGCCGGACTTGACCCCGGCCCACCAGGTGCTTTTTGAGACCGGGATGATTGTCGGCGTCGGCGGATTACTTCTGGTGTCGCCGAGTATGTTCCATAGTCGTAGAAAGCCGGTTTCCGGCAATAGGGATCTTGCTGTGCTCGTTTCCATAAAAACTGCCTCCTGCTTTTGATGCTTGATGACCAATCAATTGGTTTCGGCCTGGGGGTATTGGGCCGGGCACTCCGGTGTGGGTACAGCATTTTCTCCGCCTGGGAGTAACTCGACCGACTCTGCAGTGATCTCCCCGTCCTCTTTCCGGTCAAGTGCGGCAAATTGTTGCATGATCTGGTTCAGTTGGTTACCGAACCATTCTTCGAAATCGCGTCTGAAATCGATGGTAATGCGATGCTCTTCGGCCAGAGTCTGGAGCTGTTGGTAGGTTGTAAAGAGTTCCCGGTTCATGGAAAGCCGGGCAAAGACCATAGAGATGGAGTCAGCCCTGGGCATCAAGATGTTCAATATCGTCCGTCAATTTGACATGGCTTATATCAAATTCAAGAGCCAATGGGGCGAACTCGAAGGGATACCGGAAGATGAGGCCATGAGTCTCAAGGATGAGGCCTTGAATGCCATCCGGGAATTCTCAGACTTTATGAGCCGGTTCAGCGCACAGGTGGATTTTAAATACTACCCTCCGAAAGGTCTGGGGAAGCGGATCACAGAGAATGATTAATCTGGCAAAAGCGATTCGCTGCCTTGCCGATAGGTAACTTCTTGCAACGACATATGATTGGTGATAGACAATGAACAGGTTCTTGGAATCATCATCGGTGCGAGCGAAAGTTGAAGCCAGGTCCGAGAATGGGCCCTAAAGGAATGCTCGTCGGAGGATTTGGCCTCGACTGGAGCGGGCCCGTGAATTTCATCTCGGTATTTGATTTCTGGTATTCGATTGAAAGGTGATCTTCTGGCTTTTTGCTTTGCGTGCAATAGAGCAGATGCTATAAGTTGCCGAATGAACGTCGATAAAGCCTTTATTCCTCGCAGACTACAGGCTTTGAAGATGAACCGATGATCGGACAATTGAAAAAAAATACAATGTAAGTATATCATCGCGAATATTTTTGGAAAGGAACAGTAAGCATGGCCCAGCTCGAACATATCGAAGCTATTGAAAAACGCCTCTGGAGCGCGGCGGACACCTTGCGGGCGAACTCCAACTACGCCAGCAACGAGTATTTCCTGCCTGTGATGGGTCTGGTTTTTCTGCGGCATGCCTATAGCCGCTATCTCGGCGTCAAGGATGATATCGAGGTGGGGCTCCCCACGCGTGGCGGCAAGACCCGACCGCTGACCAAGGAAGACTTTTCGCAGAAAAGCGCCATCTTCCTGCGGCCCAAGGCCCAGTTCGATACGCTCGTGGCCCTGCCCGACAGTGCGGATCGCGCCAAAGCCATAATCGATGCGATGGAATCCATCGAGGCCGACTACGAAAGCCTACGCGGCGTGCTGCCCAAGAGCGAATATCAGGAACTCGACAACGGTGTGCTTGGCCAGCTTTTACGTACCCTCAACCCCGAGGAACTCAAACGTGTCTCCGGGGATGTCTTCGGCCGTATCTACGAATATTTCCTCACCCAGTTCGCCGACCAGAAGGCCCATGACGGCGGCGAGTTCTTTACTCCGGTTTCGTTGGTCTCGCTGATAGCCAACGTCATCGAACCGGCCGGTGGCACGGTGCTGGACCCGGCCTGCGGCTCGGGCGGCATGTTCGTGCAGAGCGCGCGGGTGGTTGAGCGGCGGCACCAGAACCCCACCGAAAAGCTCACCTTCTGCGGCCTTGAAAAGAACGCCACCACCATCCGCCTAGCCAAGATGAACCTTGCGGTCCATGGCCTCGAAGGCGATATCCAGAAATCGATAACCTACTACGAAGACCCGCACGAACTGCTGCGCAAGTCTGACTTCGTCATGGCTAATCCGCCCTTTAACGTGGACGAGATCGATGCCGACAAGGTGAAGAGCGACCCGCGCTTGCCCTTTGGCCTGCCCGGCGTCAACAAGAAGGGCAAGGTTTCCAACGGCAACTACGTCTGGATTAGCTATTTCTACAGCTACCTCAACGAACAGGGCAGGGCGGGTTTCGTCATGTCGTCCCAGGTCTCCAGTGCCGGGCGCGATGAAGCCAAGGTCCGCCAGAAGCCGGTCGAGACCGGCGATGTGGATATCATGATTGCCATCCGCTCCAACTTCTTCTATGCCCGCACCGTTCCCTGCGAGCTCTGGTTCCTCAATCGCGGCAAACCTGAAACCCACCGCGACAAGGTGTTGATGATCGACGCGCGCAATATCTACCGCAAGGTCACCCGCAAGATCTACGACTTCAGCCCGGAGCAGGAGCAGAATATCCTGGCCATCGCTTGGCTCTATCGAGGTGAGACTGAGCGCTACCTTGACCTCGTGGCGGGCTATTGCTTTTGTGTGCTCACCGAGGGTGTGTCCTGTTTCACAGCTCAAGATAATGACGGCGAACCGGTTGAGCCGCTACCGGATTTCATCACTTTGCTGGCGGCAATGCGCAGCGCCGTCGAGCCGTTCCTTAAGACCCTGCACAAGAACGCGCCCCATGTTGAAACGCTCAAAGAGTTGGACGACGCCATTCCGATGTTCAAGGGGGACGTGGAGGCATTCCGGAAGAGTATCGCCGAACAGCAGGCAGTTTGGGAACAGCAGAAAACAACCAACGGCGAGCTAAAAAAGGCCGTGGACCGGCTTGCACCGCTAGCCGAAACCAGCCGTGACCTGGTCAAGCAGACCGACCTGCTCTACAAGCTCGCCTGCCGTCTAATTGAAAGCTGCGAAAGCGAATGCGCAGCCCGCGATAGCGACGCCTGGACGGGTCGTGACATCAGCCGTGCCCGTAAGGCCGCCGATGTGGCCCGCTCCCTGGCCGTCGAACAGCTCAAACAGGCCCGCTATTTCTGGCGGCAGGCGCATTGGCTCACCGAACGTTTCCCCGAGGCCGAGCTCCGCGAGGTGGAAGGGCTGGTTAAACTGGTAGACCGGGGCGAGATCGAGACCAACGACTGGAGCCTCACCCCCGGCCGTTATGTCGGTGTAGCACCGGAGGAAGTTGACGAGGACTTCGACTTTGAAGAGGTGATGCGCCGACATCCATGTCGAACTGGAGGACCTGAACGCCGAAGCGGTGCAACTGGCCGCGACGATCAAGAGGAATTTCGAGGAGCTGGGGATATGACCATCGCCGAACTGCTTATGGCCGATGAGGGCAAGACCCTTGAGTTCAAGCAGGATCTCTCTTCCCCGAAGAAACTCCTCAAGACGCTGGTAGCCTTTGCCAATACCGCCGGCGGCAGGATCATCATCGGTGTGACGGACAGAATCCGTGAACCGATAGGCATCGACAATCCTCTGGACGAAGAAGAACGGCTTTGCAATCTGATCGCCGATTATTCCATCAGCCCCCGCCTGGTACCCAATGTCGAAATGACCACAGTCGGCGGCAAAACCCTGCTTGTCGTTGAGGTTTTTCTCAGTAATTCCCGCCCCCATTATCTCCGCTCCGAGGGGCCGGAAACCGGAGTCTATGTCCGTCTCGGTTCCACTAACCGCCAGGCCGACCGGGAGCTGATCGCCGAACTGCGCCGGTCCGTTGAGGGTGTGGCATTTGATGAACTGCCAATGCTGGAGTTATCCGTTGACGATCTGGATATCGAAGCGGCACAGGAGGCATTTGACAATATCCGGAAGCTGGATGAGCAAGCCTTGTTGACCTTGAAATTGCTGGCCCGCCATCAAAATAAACTGGTGCCGACCAAGGGGGGAATTCTCCTTTTTGGCAGGCAGCGCACTCAGCACTTTTCAGAAGCCTGGATCCAATGCGGCCGTTTTTTTGGCACTGAGAAAATCGATATTTTTGACCATATCGATATCGACGTACCGCTGCCAAAGGCCGTTGAACGAGGTCATGCTGTTTCTGAAAAAGCACGCCTATCGTGGCGCAGATCTCTCCGAGGTGCGCCGCAAGGATGCCTGGAGCATCCCTCTGGGGATTTTGCGAGAGGTGATCATCAATGCTATTGTCCATAGCGACTACTCGCAACGTGTGGTGCCCCCATCCGGGTCGTCTTTCTCGATGACCGCATTGAAGTGGAAAGCATGGGCATTCTCCTGCCTGGCCTGACCATCGAAGAGATGAAACAAGGCACCTCCCGTATTCGTAATCCGATCCTCGCCCGCGTTTTCAAGGAACTCCACCTGATAGAACAATGGGGCACCGGTGTGCGCCGCATATTTGCGGAAGCCCAGGATTTGGGGCTGCCGGAACCGAAAATTGAAGAGATCGGTCTGCGCCTGCGCTTTACCGTCTATCTGGGGCAGCCGCATTGTATAAAGGCGCAGGCTACCGAACAAGTCGAGGCACAAGTCGAGGCACAAGTCGATTTGCATATTCTTCAGGCGTGCACGAAGCAACCCCTCTCATCGGCGGAAATCGCGGCCGCGCTCGGGCACAAGACCTTGAGCGGCAATCTGCGCAAAGCTCTTCCCGCATTGCGCGAAGCCGGATTGCTGGAATACACCATCCCTGATAAACCAAACAGCCGCTTGCAGAAGTATCGGCTGACCGAAAAAGGGAAACATGCACTGGAGAAGGAAAAGTGAAGTTTGAAGTTGGATGCTTGAAGCATAAAAGACATAGCGAGTGCGGTTGTTCAAACTCCGCACTTTTCTTTTCGCACTTCTGTTCGGTGGTGATGAGCAAGAAGAACTTAGAGGAATTGCGGGTATGAGCTGGTTCGAAATGACTCTTGGCGATGTATTCCGTGTGAAACATGGCTTTGCTTTCAAAAGCCAGTATTTTTCGGAAACTGGAACACATGTTGTGTTTACGCCCGGCAATTTCTATGAAGAGGGTGGCTTCCGCAGCAGGCCTGGCAAAGATCGATTTTATGTGGCTGATATACCGGAAAATTTCGTTTTGCATGATGGTGACTTAATTGTAGCCATGACCGAGCAAGGTCCGGGTCTTCTAGGAAGTTCCGCTCTGATTCCTGAGGATGGCAAATACCTTCACAACCAAAGATTAGGCTTGATTCAGAACCTGGACCGCAAGAAACTGGACAAGAATTTTCTCTACTACCCGACTGTGCCGTCACCCTATTATAGCAGCATGGCATCGTAGATTTAAAAATACTGCACTGTCCAGAACCGTCTGTTTGATCGAGAGGTAGATTCTCGGCGTGTTTGTTATTTAAGGTAGGTGAAAATGGCAAGGAAACCTAAAAAAGGCGATGCCCTATCCGAGTTACTGTCAGCGGCATCACACAAAGTTCTATCAAAATTGATTCTGGAGCTGGCAACGGAGTTTCCCGATGTCCGGCGGGGATGTTTTGATTTTCTGAAATCCCAGGTTTCGGTTTCCGAAGCTCTGATTCAACGCTCAGAAGGTGAAGCCGTTCTGGCTCTCTGGTCCGAACTGGCGCCATATCTGGAAGAACTGGATGATTACGGTGGTGGCGACTATGCCACCACGGATCATGTCGCAGATCTGTTGGACCAGGTTCGAGAGCGGCTGGATTCCCACAAGGTGGATGCTGATTCCCGGCAAGAGATTCTGGACGTAACCCTGCCGTTTATCGAGAGCGGCAATGCCGGCTTGGACGACATGCTCTACGATATCGCCTATGCGACCTGTTATGATGATGACGACCTACGTTCACTGGCGCAAGATTTTGAGGCAATGAAGGGTGAATGGAAAACGGTTCATGCCCGCAGAATCTACCGTCGTCTCGGAGACCGGGATAAATATCTTCAGTTGCGTGCCCAGCAGATGGAATTAGGCGCCGACTACCATGACCTGGCCACCTTTTATTGGGACTCCGGCGAGAAGGAAAAAGCCTTGCAGGTGGCTGAAAAAGGCTTACATAAGGCAAAGGGCCGCATGGATGAACTGCGCGCTTTTGTCACTGCCAGAGCTGAAGAAACGGGTGATCGAGAAAAGTATATGGCGCTTCAATTCGACCAGGCCACTGACGGCCTGACCTTCGAAAAATATGAGGCTTTCAAGAAGCTGTGCAGTGCCGAAGAATGGTGTCTTTACGAGCCACAAATTCTCTTGCAGTTGAAAAATGCCGGGGCAGGTAATCGGCTGAAAATTTGCATGCATCGGAAGGAGTATGATGAGGCCTTGGCTATCTTGACCAAAGGACGATATCCCATCTCGTCCTGGGGCGGCGAATACGAAATCCAGGTGGCACAGAAGCTTGAAAAACGATACCCCGAAAAAATTCTCAAATACTATCTTTCCGGACTGGGCAATTTGGACCGCAATGCAGAACGTAAAGAGTACGCTCGTAATGCCGAGGTAATGGTTAAAGTGCGGCATATGCTGGTCGAGGTGCTCGGCGATGAAGCCCGCTGGGAAAAGTTTGCAAACAAGATCAAGAAGGATAATCTCCGGCGACCGGCGTTTCAACAGGAGTTTGCCCGGGTAGTACCGGGCTGGCGGGAGCTAAAAGGATAGGATGAGAGAGGAGAACAATTCATGAACTCACGAAGTAACAAGGAAAAGAAGGATCTCAAAGCCTTGGATGAGACGATCGAGGAGATCATTGTCGACGCCTACGGTGACCACGAGCGTGGCGGATCGATTTTGAGGGCAGTGCAGTGACACCCAGAAAGCGAAAGCAGATCGACCCGTTGGAGCAGGCCATTGAAGCGGTCTTGTCTCCTGGAAACTTCATCTCCTACGCAGCGGCCTCGTCGTTCGTTGACACTGTTCAGGATGTTGCCAGTGACATTGAAAAGGTCATAAAAAGAGAGCCCGAACGAGCAGCCCTTCTGTTTGAGACCTTCGTTGCCGCGTGTCACGAAAAAGCCGATGAGATCGACGACTCCAGCGGTAATTTCGGCATGCTGGTTGAGAACTTGTTTCTTGATTGGATCAAATCCCGCCAGGCCGCAAATCATGCTCCGGATGAAACGGCAAAGCTTCTGCTTTCCTGGATGGAGGACGATCCCTATGGGTTTTGTCATAACCTTGATCGTCAGGTTGTCAAAGTGCTCGACAAAAAGGGCTTGGACGCCTTAGTCGGCCAAATTCGTGCCAAGTTCGAATCCGTTCAGAGCCGGGATGAACAACGCTTTCCCCAATACGCACGCCGCAAATGGGGCGGTGCGCTGAAGAGCCTTCTTGCCGGTCAGCGCGCTGTCGAAGCGTATATAGCCCTTTGCGAGCAGACTGAGTTTAATGCCCAGGACTGCCTGGCTATCGCCAAAATATACCAAAGTCGGAGGCGACCTGAAGATGCACTCAATTGGGTTGAGCGAGGCTTGGCGATTGCATCCTCAGACAACCGAAGATCATTTGGAGACCATGAACTCCATCAGATACAGCGAGCCCTGCTGGCCAGAATCGGCCGACCGGGAGATGCGCTCCAATCAGCCTGGACCGAATTTGAGGCTTATCCCTCCATCTTCACCTACAAGGAGTTGATGTGCTACGTACCAGCCAAAGAGAAACAGACCTGGCATCAAAAAGCCATGCAGGCATCAGAGAAGGGGAGGCTGGCATCTCAGATCGAACTCTGGCTTAAGAAAAAAGAGATCGATCGGCTCGTATCGCGCCTGCGCAAGGCAATGGGTCAGGAATTGGAGGATCTCAGCCATTACACGGCCGAACCTTTGGCCCGCAAGCTGGAGCGGTCTCATCCTGATATCTCTGCCAGACTATATTGCGCGCTATGCATGCGGATCATCAATGCGGGCAAGAGCAAGTATTACGACGCGGCGCTCAACAACATCGAGCGTGCCAAGAAATGCTACGATAAAGCCGGGCTCAATGCCGACTGGCAAGCGGTGGTTGCCGATGTGCGTCAAAGGCATTTTCGCAAGAAGGGATTCATGGCTGGATTCGAGGATATCGTTTCCGGCGCACCCAAGCATGTTGAACCGCCATTTCTGGAACAGGCAAAAGCTCGTTGGCTGAAAAAAAGAAAATGATACCAGATTGAGCAGAAAGGAATCGAACCATGGCAAAAACTTTGAAATACAAATGGACGTTTACCAGCCGTTTCAGAAGGCAGGCCTTTGGCTGGCGAGGATCCGGGACGGCGGTTCAGCGGGTGAAGGAAGCTGTTACTGAAATCAAGGCAGCGGCCCGCAAGGACTCGCTGCTTGGCGCGGAAGGGGCTGTTTTATTTTTCGAGAAAGTATCTTCTGCTCTGGAGCACGTGGACAGCTCTTCAGGGGCCATCGGCACGGCGGTCAACAACGCTGTCGATGCGTTGGTTCCCTTAATTGCCAAAGCCCCGGCAGACGTCGACCTTCGCAAGAAATGGCTTGACCGCCTCTGGCAGGCCATCGAAGAAGACGACATTCCTTATATCGAAATCCTTGCCTGCCACTGGGGCAGTCTCTGCCACTCACCTGACCTTGCTTCACAGTGGGCCGATGATTTGATGACGCCGGTGCGGATAACCTGGTCGGAGGAAAGAAGAGCCGGCGGTGGCTATTTCAAGGGGACTTCAGCCTGCCTCAGTGCTCTTCTGGCAGCGGGGCGATACCAGGAGATCCTGGAACTGCTGGCCCTTGCGCCATATAAATTCTGGCATGATCGACAATGGGGGGTGAAAGCCTTGATGGCCATGGGAAAGAAGGTGGAGGCCTTGCGTTATGCCGAAGACTCCCGTGGCCTGAATGAACCGGATTATAGCATAAGTGAGGTGTGTGAAGAAATCCTGCTTTCGAGTGGTATGGTGGAAGAAGCTTACGCGAGATACGCAATCGAGGCCAATCAAAGGACTACCTATCTGGCCACCTTCCGGGCAATCGTCAAAAAATACCCACACAAAGGGCCGGGAGATATCCTCGCCGATCTGGCGGCAAACTCACCGGGAAATGAGGGGAAATGGTTTGCCGCGGCAAAATCGGCAGGTCTTTTACGTGAGGCAGTCAAGCTCGCCAATCGGAGTCCGTGCGACCCAAGGACACTGACCAGGGCGGCACGTGATATGAAAGACAAGGAGCCGCATTTTGCCCTTGAGGCAGGAATTGCGGCGCTCCGCTGGCTCATCGCAGGTTATGGGTACGACATTACCGGACTTGATGTTCTGGATCCGTACAGGTTTGCTCTGGATGCGGCAATAAATATCGGCTGCCTGAAGGACACGAAGGATCGCATTCGGAAAATGGTAGCCGGCGACAAATCAATCGACCAGTTTGCGAGCAAAATTATCCGCCGCGAGCTCGACCGCTTAAGCTGACAGGGATCGCCACATCACTGCTCTCATCGAGTTCATTGCTCGATGCCCTCTGCGAGGCCATGGTCACCGACTAAGTAGGCGTCCAGGTAACCGACCAAGTCGCGGCATCGGTCCGGGCGTTTGGTCTTGATTGTATGCGTAATATATTATATATTAATATTTAATGGTATTGACGGAGGTGATATTATGCAAAAAAATACGAGCGTCACGCTCGGTGCACATTATGAAAAGTTTATCGCCCAGCAGGTTTCCCAAGGCTATTTTAGCACAGCGAGCGAGGCAATAAGGGCGGGATTGCGGCTTTTAGAGGAAAGAGATGTCAAACTATCCCTATTGCGCCGAGCGCTTGTTGAAGGTGAAGAAAGTGGCGCCGCCGATTATTCCCTCTCTGGGTTGATTGATTCGCTTGATAAGGAAACTCTCGTCAAATGACCAAGTTCATTCTGACGAAGCGGGCAATGGCCGATCTGGTAGATATAGGCCGCTACACTCAAGAGCGTTGGGGGCACGAGCAGCGAAATAAATATCTCTCCATGCTGGATAGTTGTTTTCAGCAGTTGGCTGAAAGCCCTACCAAGGGAAGAGATTGTAGCGATATTCGGCATGGCTACCGGAAGATTAATGTCGGTAGCCATGTTGTCTTTTATCGTCAAAAACGAAAAAATATTGCAAAGATAGATAGTGGCAAAATTTGGCGAGGGCTCAGTCTGACAGATTTTTCAGCGACAAAAATGACGGTATTTATGACGGTATGTCTCTAATCATAATTCTAATAAACATACAAATAACAAAAAGATAAATAATTTATTCGACTCCCGCCGCCCCAATTTTTAGAAAAGACAGACCCGTCCATTAACCGCGTCCGGTTATTGGGCGGGTTTTTTTCTACGTATAGTCAAAAACGTGTGCCACTTTTGCAGGAGTTTCCGAGATAACCTGCCTCGCCCTGCGAATGCCCTGTCATAACAACCACTTGCTCGACCTGGTCGAGTAAGACCCTTCAATAAATTAGAATATATCATCTGGAAGCCTCAATTTTATTATGCTTGGAGCATCTTTATGCTTGACATGTAAGACCCTGCTGATAATGTGTCTGCATGGCGCACTTTCACGTAAAAACAAAAAAGGGAAGACCCTACCTCTATGTCCGGGAGATTGCCAGGGTCGATGGCAAGCCCAAGGTCATTTCGCAGATCTATATCGGATCTCCGGAAAAGGTGGCCAATCTACTTGGTGGCAAAGAGGCAGAGACTCTGAGCTTGAAGGTAGAAGAATTTGGAGCTCTCTGGCTTGCGCATCAGATCGATCGGGATATTGATCTTTGCCGCATCATCGACGGTATCGTTCCCAAGGCCAAGAGAGAAACCGGGCCTTCGGTGGGTGAGTATTTTCTTTATTGCGTACTTAACCGGATGGTTCAGGCCGTCAGTAAAAACAAGCTTGCTGACTGGTACCGAGAAACTGCCATCCAGCATATCCGGCCAATTGATTTGGATGAACTCACCAGCAAACGATACTGGGAGAAATGGGAGCGAGTTAGCGAAACCGAATTGCAAGCCATTACTCGCCTGTTCTTTGAACGTATCTGGCAAGCTGAATCACCGTCTGCTGATTGCCTACTCTTTGATACCACCAATTATTACACCTATATGGCCAGCCAATCCGAATCGAAGCTGGCCCAGCGAGGCAAGAGCAAGGCCGGTAAACATCACCTGCGCCAGATCGGCCTGGGACTGCTGGTTGCCCGAGATTCCAGGCTTCCTCTGCATTACAGTGTTTATCCCGGCAACTTCCATGACAGCAAACATTTTGAAGCGATCATGGATGAGATGTTTGGCGTTGTCTGCGGCCTGAACAAAACAAAGGAGCGGCTCACCGTGGTCATCGACAAGGGCATGAACGCCGATGACAATTATGCCTGGATTGACGAGCACGCCCGAATGCATTTTATCACCACCTATTCGACATATTTTGCCCAGGAGCTGGCGGCGACACCGCTGGATCGTTTTGAACTTGCCGATACTGAGGGAAACCGCCGCCTTCTGAAGCAGGACAAAAAAGATGAGTGCTTGCTTGCATACCGGACCAAAGGAGAATACTGGGGAAAAGAGCGGACCGTGATCGTCACCTATACCCCTTCGTCTGCCCGCAAGCAGGCCTATACCTTCGACGACAAATTGGAAGCCATGCGCCAGGAGTTGCTGGCGATGCGCGCAAAAGTGCGGGAGAATGCCCCGCACTGGCGAAAAGAGGAGGCGGTTCGTGAGCGTTATATTCGTTTTTGTGAACAGCTACACATGGCATCGCAACTGTATGAGCTGAAATTTGAACAGTCACCTGACGGGCTGTCGATGAGCTTTAAGAAAGATGCCTATCTGGTCGGCCGTAAGCAGACTATGTTCGGCAAAAACATCATTATCACGGATAATACTGATTGGTTAACTGGTGATATTCTTGAAGCCAACCTCGCTCGCTGGCAAGTCGAGGATCGGTTCCGACTCAGTAAAAATGACGATCTGGTGGGAACAAGCCCGGTTCGGCATTGGACGGACAGCAAAATCAGGTGTCATCTTTTCACCTGTGTTGTCGCTATGACTTATTTGCGTCGAATTGAACTAAAGATGGAGGCTGCCGGAAAGAAACAGTCCGTTGAGAAAATCATGGATGACATGCAGCACTTACACTATGTACTGAGTTTAAAGAAAGGAAGCCGCACACCTGAGCGCCGGATCGAGACTCCCAGTAAGACCCAGAGCGAAGTCCTATCGGCCTTTGGCTACCACGTTGACGACAGTGGGGTCTTACAAGGACCTGCGGCCTAGAACCTTGTCCAGCAAGGGTTAGCAGCCCATCGCGCCGTTTATCCCCGAAACTCCTGTTTTGGAATCTCGACGCTACCGGCCTGATCTCTCTCTTTTCTGGAAATCTATTATCTCCGCTTCTCTTTCGTTCTCGTCTGCACACCAATGTTCCCCGCTTACTTATTGGGCGGCAGCCGGATATCTCGGAAAAATCTCGCCACGGGTCAGGTTTTCTATATTCTTCTTGTCTTTATACTTACCCACGGTTATCTTTTTTTATCAATTTCTCACTATGAATATCATCCGAACAATGAGATCATGGATACATTCGATAAATGGCTGACCATTGATGAGCTCGCGGGCTACATCAAAATGAGCCGGACCAAGCTTTATGGCATGGCCCAGCGTGGCGAGATTCCCGCCTCCAAGATCGGAAACCAGTGGCGTTTCGACCGGGAGGAGATCGATCAATGGATGAAATCGCACGCAACGGGTAAGGGGGAACCAAAGGCATGAGCGCCGGAATCGACAGCAAGAAGTCTTCCATGAAAACCAAAGAAATCGTCGATCGAATCTTTAAAGATCCGGGCACTAAGACCTCGGTCCTCTTCGTGCAGAAATATACCAAACAGCAACTGGCTGACATCGCCCGCGTCCATGACGAGGTGGCCAAGGATTGCCCCGTTTACGACAGCGAGATTCAGGCGTTGCTTGACGGTCACGACAGCGAAATATCCGAAGAAGCCATTCCCGAAGCAGTTGCCGATCTGATCCTCGAGACCTTCAGCGAGCCGGAAACGGAAGAGCCCTCTGATGCAAATGGCGACGGCCTGAACGGCGATGAAGAGGCCGCCGAACCCCCCAGCGATGAGGAACGCATCGCCCAGGCCGAGGAGAGGGTGGATAATCTCCGGGAAGAATTGGTCAAGGTGAAACAGAAGCTGATGGACCTCGACAGCGACCGTGAAGCGTTGGAACAGAAAAAGAATCAGGAAATAGAAATTCTTACCTCATCCAGGGAGAGTGCTAACGGTGGATTGCGTTTACAGGCCCGGGAATTGAATCTTGCGTATAAAGTCGATCTGAAGACGCTGAAGGCGGCGCAGAAGGATAAGTTCAAGCGCTACAAGGTCGAGATCAAACGACTGGAGAAAGAGATTCCGGATGCCGAGCGCGACCTGAAGCTGCTCACCAACCGAGGCAAGATGGAGCTGATTCTGGCAGATGCCGACCTGATCGGCACTTTGAAGGAGCGCTGGATCGCTGCCGAGGTGGCCAAGCGACTCGACTACCCGATCTTTATGGCGGTGAGCGAACGCGGTGGCAAGAACAACTCCGGCGATTACGAATATGTGCTGGATGCAGACGGCCATCTGGGGGAGGAAGCCAGCGGCCAAGCCAAGATCGATCAGGACTTGGTGAACTACGACCTTGGACCCGATAAACTTGTCGATGCCGCCACCATCACCGATGACCAGCTCTGCATAGCCGAGGCCTTTGTACGCTTTGCGCAAGCTGAGGGGTTTGATTTCTGGGGGGCTGAATGATGGCGGTTTGGAGTGAGATCTCAACTTCCAATCTGGTCGGTGCAATACGCCTTGATGCAGAGTTTTGGCAACCGAAATATTTGGACAAAGAAAAGCAAATCCGTTTTAGCAAACACACACACCTGGGGGCATTGGTCACTTCATTTAAGAAAGGTATTTTTTACATTCTCGCTAAGGAATATGAGGACCAAGGAGTTCCTTTTTACCAGTCCAGTAATGTTGGTGCCATTTTGCCAAATGAAGACAACATTACATTTATAACAGATAAAAAACACAGCGAAGAGTACAAAACGGCGTTAACTACCGGCGATTTGATGATTGTAAAGACCGGCAAAAGTGGTGCTTCCGTTGTTTTTGAAGAAAGCTGTAATGTTAGCCAAGATGTAATCGCCACCAAAGCACTTAGAAATAGAATTAATCCATATATTTGCATACGACCTGTTGGCATTGACCCTTATTTTTTGTCGGCCTTGCTCAATACTCGTTTTGGCCAACTGCAGATGAAACTTCATACGCGTGGAACTTCGGGACAACTCCATTTTTATCCGCGTGATGCAAGGAAAATCCTGATTTGGCCTGCGCCAGATTCTCTTCAAGCGGAAGTACGAGAGCTGATGACAAAAGCGGACCGCGCCGCACAAGAATCCACTCAACTCCTCGACCAGGCCAAATCCTGTGTCGAGCAACTCATCGAGGAGGCGGTGCGGGCATGAGCGACGGCAGCGAGAAAAAGTTATACATCATCGCCGGCCCCAACGGCTCGGGCAAAACCACCTTTGCACTGGAGTACTTGCCCCAGGTGGCGGGCTGCACCCGTTTCATCAATGCGGATCTCATCGCCGCCGGGCTCTCGCCGCTGGCGCCGGAGCGTGAAATACTGTCCGCCAGCCGCCTCTTTCTGCGCGAGATCGAGGGGCGTATTGCGGAGCGAGAGAGTTTCGCCTTTGAAACCACTCTGGCGGGCAGAGCCTACCTGCGTCTGATCGAGCGATTGCAACACGACGATTGGCGGGTGGAGCTCATCTATCTTGCCCTGCCGAGTGTCGAGATGTCGAAATTGCGCGTGGCCGAACGGGTCGCTCACGGCGGGCACAACATTCCGCTGGTGGACATCGAGCGACGCTTTCCCCGCAGCCTGCGTCATCTTTTCAACGATTTCAGTCATCGCGTCGATAGCTGCACCTGTTTCATGAACGACGGGGAAAGCCCGGTGCTGGTCTTCGAGCAGCGCGGTAGCGACCGTGAGATTGTGCATGACGACTACTACCAGCTTCTACTTGAGGAGGCTAACCGATGAATACCAAGCGAAAAACCACTCCATCCCCGGAAGGACTGCGGCAATTGGAAACACTCCGTCAGGCCGTCAGCAAAACACTGGAGAAAAAACGGCGTCTGGGCCAGTATGCCGTGACCTGGAAAGACGGCAAGCCAGTCATTGCGGGCGAGGATGTTCCCAATACCAACGAGGACGAGTACTGACCAAGAAACGCATGAGCTTTCATTTATCAACGAATCCTTCCCGAAAGCAGGAAGATTCAGTTATTCGAAATCTTCGAATAACTGCCGAGGACGGCAAACCCGTGAGGAGGAACCATGAATCTTACAAGCGAAGACAAGCGGCTGCTGGAGGAGTTATGCCGGCAGCATGGCGTGAGTGCAGAAAAGGTGATGGCGCTGCTCAATACGGTGCGCGACTATGAATTCAAGGAGCGTCGCACGGGGGTCTATGACGCCTTCCGCGAGATCCTGAAATCGAAACCGGGAGGCGTGTCATCACGAGCTACGGTAGAGAGGCCGAACGTTATGTGAAAGACCCGAGCCTGCTGGTGGAGTTGTGCCGGGAGGTCATTGAGCGGCTGGACGCTGGGAGCGAAAACGGCGAGATGACTGCCATGGAGGCGCAGTTGCGGGAGATCGCCCGCGCCATCGACAAGCTCGACAAGTTGGGGGTGCCAGTGCCGGACGCGCTGCGAGCCGAAAAGACCCGGCTGGCGGCAGCTCTGGGCGTGAGCGCCGAGGCCAGCCAGACCATGAATCATCTGGCCGATGAACTGGAGGTGCAACATTAACCGCCGCGACAAGGCCAAAGGTAACGCCAATGTGGTGTTCGAGCTGGTCATGGAGATGGACGACGGCGCGGAGCTGATCGTCAAGCGCTACTGGAGCGCGGGCGCGGTGGCGGAACCCAAGCCCCGCGACCTGAGCGAGCGGCTGGTGGTGGTGCACGACGGCAAGCGGGTGTCGGTGCAGAATCAGGAGATCTGGCAGGATTTCATCCGAGCCGCCATCCCGCCCAGCATTACCCAGTTCTTCTTTTTCGATGGTGAGAAGATTCAGGAGATCGCCGCCGACGACCATTCCGAAGTGCGCCTGAAATCCGCACTGGAGGCGGCGCTGGGCATTCAGAACATCAACCGGCTGGGTTCGGACCTGGCTTACATCAAGCAGGAGGAACGCAAGGGCTTTGTGGAGATCTCCGACGAGGACCTGGAGTTCAAGCAGAGTGAGCTGAAAAAGGAGAAGAGCAAACTCGCCCGCAAGCAGCAGGAACGCACCGGCTTGCAGGAGGAATTGAACGGGTTTCGCGAACAGCCGGCCGATGCCAAAAAGCGCTTCGAGGCGACCTTTCATGTCGAGCCGGAAAGTCGCGAGACCATGCGCGAACAGGAAAAGCGGCGCATCCAGGCCTCCAACCGCCTGACCCAGGTGGAAAACGAAATCCGCAACCTGTGCGAAAAGGCGCTGCCCTTTGCGCTGGCCGGCAAACTGTTCGATGGCATCCGTCAGCAGATCGACCAGGAGCGCGACTCGGCCACCGGCGCGGCCATCAAGGAACACGCCGCCGAACTGGCTAAGCGATTGGTGCGGGTGGTGGAAGAGCCGGAGCCCATCTACCGGGAAAAACTCTTCGCCGAGAGGATGATCGAACTGGAATGGCGTATCGTTCGTTTGCTTAACGAAGGCGATGGCCGGGATGATGTGGCCAAGGTGCTCGATCTCTCCGACCGGGACGCGGCGCGGATATTGAATCAGATGGAGAATCTGGAACGGTGCGAAGTGTTCCTGATTAAGCCACTATTGGAAGAAAAACGGGAACTGGAGGTGCAGGTCCGGGCGCTGGCCGGTCTCTCCAGCCTGGGCGGCATGACCGAGTCGGAACGGGAGCTGTTCGACCAGCTCCAGGCCGAGATGGAGAGCTGCTCGACTCAGATCGGCCGCAAGATCGAGCAATTGCGTTTGCTGGAAGAGGAAATTCTGCAACTCACAAAACGGATCAGCGAAATTGAGATCGAGATCGAAAAGCTCTACGAGAAGCACAACGTCTCTAAAGAGAAGGCGGAATTTATCGAGGAATGCGACGCCATCGCCAGCGTGCTTAACCAGTTCATGGTGCGGTTGCGCAAAAACAAGGTGCACCTGCTGCAGGAAAAAACCTTCGAGATGTACCGCCTGCTTTCCAGTCGCAGTGGCTTGATCAAAGACCTGACCATCGATGACAAGACCTACGAGGTGCGCATCAGCGACCGCAATGGGCACGAAATCAAGAAATCGGGTCTATCGGCAGGTGAAAAGGAAGTTTTCGCCGTCTCACTGCTGTGGGGGTTAGCTCAGACCAGCCAGCTCAAGCTGCCGATCATCATCGATACCCGCTCTCCCGTCTGGACAGCGCCCACCGGGATAATATCGTCAACAACTACTTCCCCAACGCCGGGGAGCAGGTGGTGATTCTTTCCACCGACACCGAGATCGATACCAACTACTACCGGAACCTGAAGCCGCACTTAAGCGGTGCCGGTTGTCTTGACTTTGATCAGCGGCAGGAGCTGACTACATTTAAATCCGGTTATTTCTGGGAGAACTGAGGCCATGGCAGATCGTCTGTACACATCGAGCGAGGCGGATGAAATCCTGAGCGCCCTGCGCTTTGAAACCAAGCTGGAAAAGGCAACCCTGGCGCGAATGGCCTTTGTGCTGTCTCTTTCCAGGGTCGGTATAGAGGTGCCGGGCAGCCCCAACTTCAGCGGCGGGGAGATGAAGCGCCCGACCTTCTTCGCCGAGGATGAGACCTTTATCCGTACCCTGCTTTCCTACACCTACCAGAGGATGGATATCAGTGAGGATGTACTGTTTTCGAATCGGTCGCTTACCAAGAACCACATCGACCATGGCGCACTTCTGTTAAATGAGTTGTTTCAGACCTGTGGCCGCAGTGGCGACAGACTGATTGCCAGGTTGGTGGAAGAGGTGGCGTTTTCCGGTCGGCGTGAAAATTTCGGCCTGGGATTGGATATTTTCATTGGCCGCACTCTGCTCCAGCGTAACGAGTTGGTGATGGAGCTGAACAACACCGCCAGGCATGCCAACTCCCACTTGGCCATCATGGGCAAGCCGGGTGTCGGCAAAACCCAGTTCCTGTTGAAACTGCTGGCTGATATTCGCATCCAGTCGAACTACCAAACCAACTTTGTCTATTTCGATTATAAAGGGGACGTGGTTGACAACGAGAGGTTTCTGGAAATCGCCAAGGTCCAGCCTTGCAGACTGCTGCAAGCCGGACAAAACCTGCCAATCAACCCTTTCGTGTTGCCTGCCTATGACGAGCAGACCATCAATGTTTCCGCTAGAGAAAAGGCGGAGAGTTTTGCTTCGATCAACTCAAAACTCGGAGTGGTGCAAAAAGGAGCGCTGACCGAAGCGGTCCGGGCCGGGTATGCCAAACGTGCAGGCTCGCCAAAACCTTATCCGGATTTTCAGGACATTCTGGAAATAGCGGCGGCGGCCTATGAGGAAAATGGCAAGAAGGACGACAGCCTGATTGAGGTTCTTCGCGATTTATCGGACTTCGACCTGTTTTGGAAGCACGGTAGCGATGTGCCACCCATTGAAAAGCTTTCCAATCGCACGCTACTCATCGACATGCATGCCATGCCGGTTTTGAAAGAACTGGTGGCCTACCTGGTCATCGAGCGAATGTACAAGGAGATGGCGAGCATGCCTGACAGCCCGGTGACTGACGGACGACGGACCATTCGAACGATTCTTGTCATCGACGAGGCGCACAACTACCTCAACCAAAAAAACATTTTCCTGCAACGCATCATCCGTGAAGGCCGCTCGAAGGGCGTGGTTGTGTTTTTCGCCAGCCAGTCGCCCAACGACTATCAGCAGGATTTTTTCAACTTCCAGGAGTTGCTGGAGTTTGCCTACATTTTCCAGTGCGAGGGGGTGGCAGCCGGATCGGTGCAAAGGATTCTCGGCTGCAACAGTAAGACAGCTAAAGAGCTGCAGACAGAAATTGCATGGCTGGAACCATGGCAGGTGGTAAGCCGCAGTGCAGACAAAACCGAGGAGTTCGTCAAGTTCACGGCTGAGGCGTTTTACAAGAATTATTGAGGTTGCCCAAGGTTAAGTCCAAGTTCACCATTATCGCCAACTGGATGAACCTGGCGGATTCTCCGCATTGATGGGTTGCGGTCCGGTTGATATTGTTATGGGATAGGAATTGTCTGCGACAACAAACTATGACAGGGCAACACTTTGAGCGAGGCGCAGATTACCGCGATTCTGGAGGGTAAACGGGTGATTGCCCCGCCCCGCGAGGTGCAGGAGGTGAAAAACGCCTTGGCCGCCTACGACCGGTTCGACACTTGGAAGCTCGAGGCGGAAAATGATTTACTGGAGGCGCATCGGATTCTCATATCTGGCCTGATCGATGAGCCGGGCAGCTACCGACGCCCACCCACTCATCGCCAGATCGGTCTTTCACTACGAGTTCGAATTCATCCACCCCTTTGCCGACGGCAACGGCCGGATGGGGCGGCTATGGCAAGGCCTGATTCTTGCCCGCTGGAATCCCTTGTTCGCTGCCGTTCCGGTGGAAAGCCTGATCTTCGAGCACCAGGCCGAGTATTACCAGGCGCTGCAGGAGAGCACCCAGCAGACCGATTCCGCGCCTTTCATTGCCTTCATGCCGCAGATGATCCTGGATGCTTTGATGACCTCCGCCCCCCAAGTCAGCGAACTGCTGGCATTGATCCAAGGCGAGATGGGCCGCGAGGCGTTGCAGGACGCCATGGGCCTTTCAGATCGCAAATCGTTCCGCGAGCGCTACCTCAAACCGGCCTTGGCCGACGGCCTAATTGAGATGACCATCCCTGACAAGCCCAACAGCCGTCTGCAGAAATATCGCCTGACCGACAGGGGTTTGACTGGCTTGCGCAGCACAGAAATGGGTAACAACTCAGGCTATAGTCTGTTTTTTTATGTGAGGTAGGTAGAGATGGTAAGAAAACCAAAAAAAGGCGATGCCCTGAACGAGTTACTGTCAGCGGCATCACACAAAGTTCTATCAAAATTGATTCTGGAGCTGGCAACGGAGTTTCCCAATGTCCGGCGGGGATGTTTTGATTTTCTGAAATCCCAGGTTTCGGTTTCCGAAGCTCTGATTCAACGCTCAGAAGGTGAAGCCGTTCTGGCTCTCTGGTCCGAACTGGCGCCATATCTGGAAGAACTGGATGATTACGGTGGTGGCGACTATGCCACCACGGATCATGTCGCAGATCTGTTGGACCAGGTTCGAGAGCGGCTGGATTCCCACAAGGTGGATGCTGATTCCCGGCAAGAGATTCTGGACGTAACCCTGTCGTTTATCGAGAGCGGCAATGCCGGCTTGGACGACATGCTCTACGATATCGCCTATGCGACCTGTTATGATGATGACGACCTCCGTTCACTGGCGCAAGATTTTGAGGCAATGAAGGGTGAATGGAAAACGGTTCATGCCCGCAGAATCTACCGTCGTCTCGGGGACCGGGATAAATATCTTCAGTTGCGTGCCCAGCAGATGGAATTAGGCGCCGACTACCATGACCTGGCCACCTTTTATTGGGACTCCGGCGAGAAGGAAAAAGCCTTGCAGGTGGCTGAAAAAGGCTTACATAAGGCAAAGGGCCGCATGGATGAACTGCGCGCTTTTGTCACTGCCAGAGCTGAAGAAACGGGTGATCGAGAAAAGTATATGGCGCTTCAATTCGACCAGGCCACTGACGGCCTGACCTTCGAAAAATATGAGGCTTTCAAGAAGCTGTGCAGTGCCGAAGAATGGTGTCTTTACGAGCCACAAATTCTCTTGCAGTTGAAACATGCCGGGGCAGGTAATCGGCTGAAAATTTGCATGCATCGGAAGGAGTATGATGAGGCCTTGGCTATCTTGACCAAAGGACGATATCCCATCTCGTCCTGGGGTGGCGAATACGAAATCCAGGTGGCCCAAAAGCTTGAAAATCGCTACCCCGAAAAAATTCTCAAATACTATCTTTCCGGCTTGGGCAATTTGGACCGGAATGCAGAGCGAAAAGAGTATGCTCGTAATGCTGTAATAATGGCTAAAGTGCGGTATATGCTGGTCGACGTGCTCGGCGATGAAGCTCGCTGGGAAAAGTTCGCACGCAAGATCAAGAAGGATAATCTCCGGCGTCCGGCATTTCAACAGGAGTTTGCCCGGGTAGTTCCGGGCTGGCGGGAGTTGAACTGAATGGTTGAGAAATGAGGACAGACCAGGCAGAGTCCGCACCGGCGTAATTCTTCTTCCTTGACCTATTTTGATGACAATGGTACACATGAAGTTACAAAAACAGTAACTTTGTGTGGACTATGTCGAGGCAACCGATTAAAGAATTAACTCGAATTCTGGAGAGACTGGCTGGTAAAGAGCATTATCTTTTTTCACTCGAGGATATGCGAAGCGCCCTGCCGGAGGCAAGTTCGGGCGCTTTCAGGGTCCTTATAAGCCGGGCGGATAAGTCAGGACTTTTACGAAGGGTCTGTCGGGGAATTTATCTCTATCCCCGGGTTATCTATCCGACAGGGCTGGTCCTGTTTCATACGGCGGCAAAACTGCGGGCGGACTGCTTCAATTACCTGAGTCTTGAAACGGTATTGAGTGATGCCGGGGTCATATCTCAGATTCCCCTGAACTGGATTACCCTGATGTCTTCGGGGCGTAGTCATATTGTGAATTGCGGCGATTTCGGCCATATCGAATATATCCACACTAAGCGCCGGTCGGTGGATGTTGCCGACCGATTAAGTTACGATCAGGATTGTCATCTCTGGCGGGCTTCGGTAAACCTTGCCCTGCAGGATATGAAGTTAACCCGGCGCAGCACGGACCTAATCGATTGGCAGGCGGCCGATGCATATCTTTGAGCAGCTTGTCTATCAGGCGATGCGCAGCCAGCCGCAACTTGCACAGCTTCGCGTGGTGGTGGAGAAAGAGCTTGTTCATCATGACATCCTGCGCGAAATGAGTCGGGCGGGATTTTTGAAGGAACTGACTTTTATCGGCGGCACCTGTCTGCGGACCTGTTATGGCTCGCAACGGTTGAGTGAGGATCTGGATTTTACCGGCGGAGCCGATTTTACGCGTGAAGGTTTGGCGGATCTTGGCAGGGTTCTGGTTGAACGTCTTGAAATTAAATATGGTTTACCGGTCGAGGTGAGTGAACCTCAGCGTGAAACGTGGAATTTTGATACCTGGAAGCTGCAGATTATTACGCGGCCGGCAACAAAGCACTTGCCGGCTCAATGGATCAATATCAATATCGATATCTGTGCCTTGCCCAGCCATGATCGGCAGCCGATGATGCTGCGTAACCATTATGGTGTTGAAATGGGCACTTCAGGTCTTATTCTGCAAGCGCAAAGCAGAGGGTACGCCGGAACCAGGTGTATTCTGCAAAGTATCGCTTGTTCCCCGGCCAAGTTTTTTCATTAGTTGCGCAGCGGATTTGATGGTTAAATCGAGCGGTGTGATACGGTCTTCAGTCATAATGCAGACTGAACCAGACCAAGGATCGGGAGATCCCGGCAAAAAGATAACTACGCTGCCATCCTTTAATCGTTCGATCTCAAAGGCGATTTGCCAAGAGCCATCAAAGCGTGCCGCGACGGCAACTAAATTATCAATATCTTCTGAGCTGAGTATGCTTTGGGTTTTTGTTTTGAGAAGAGCGTAAGCGGGTATTTTCTCCAACACATTTATTTCCAGAGCCTGGCTGAATTTCTTTGCACTTGGGGTTTTAGCCGCCAGCCCAGCGATAAAGCAGATAATTACTAGAATTCCAATTGCGAGCAATTCTACAACTGCAGTGCCCCCGATGGAATCAATATTCAGAAATCCAGCAAGAGGTGTGGCCAGCTTGTTTGTTATCTGCAAGCCCTTATTAACGAAGACGATGAAAATAATGATGGGAACTAAGAAAAGGATACCTCCAAGTACAGTAGTTTTCAAAAATTTCAGCATAACCCAATCCTCCTTTTTCCAGCCTCCGCTCTCCACTCCACCCATCACATATGACTCAGCCTGGACAGCAGATATACTTCCCATATAATGACCGAACCAAATACCATTATGCAGGAGGGGAACAAGATTGTCGACAACATCCGATATCGCACCGATAGCACTGCGTGCAGTAGAATCATGATTAGTAGAGCAAATGCAGTAAGACTATACTTGACCATAATAAAGATTCCCGGGCCAAGATTTAAATAATATCGCATTATCGGGTTGAGTTCCACCGCACCTCTATGCAACAGGCTGAGGGTCAATGCCGCATCCATCAGGCTCAAGCCCAACACAATCAGGGTGTAGACCAATAAACTCGGATGATACAGATCAAGATGGGGGATCTGCTTGCAGTCCTCTAAACGCCGCAGATTTTGCCTTTGGCCTTTGAATGTGAGGAGTTCAGAAAAGTGGATATGTTTTTGTCGGCGGATATGATCAGAGCGCCGCTCCTGTTTCGCAGATTCTTTCAATTGTGCTCGGTCTCTTGTTTCTGATATCCCAGTTGTTGATTTTTATATAAAACCAGCTTGTCAGCTGATAAGTTAATGAATCAGAAGAACAATTCTTTATTGATAATCAAGGGCTAGTAGCCGAACACGGCATTCATGTGGTGCAACAATGCGTGTTGTTCTTCTGTTTTCCATATCCTGGCTATCTCAGCATCAACTTCTTGATATTTCACCAGTAACTGGAAAATATCCGCAAAATCTTTCGGAGAACCTTGAAAGGTGTCGTCAATGAATCCTAACCACAGGGAACTCACCCCCATGATAAACGATGGCCAGTTCTTCTGCAGATCCAAGGACCAGTGAGTATCACTGGTGGATTCTATAGCAGAAAAATCTGGCTTATCCGGATCGTCTGTTAATACTTTTTCAACAAGTTTTGCTGCTATGGCTCTGTCCAGCATTTCATTCGCCTGTCAATAGATTCAAAGCAATTATACTCAGTATATAATTAAGTCGAATGTCGATCTTTATGTAAGAAATCAGGATACCACATAATGGATGATATATTCCTGCTTTTTACAGGGGAATCATCAGAAGTTGCTCCTCGGTCACGTTGCGCCATGTAAGCGTGACTCTTTCATCGTTGTTGCCATGCCGTATAGCCGACACCGTTCTCGGCTAGTCCCTATCAGGCGGTACCAGTTTTTACCGTGATATGTCTCACCGGTGTGTACAATGCAGTCCCAGACGCCGTTGGACGAAGCATCGAAGAGAATCTTTCTTTATGATAATTTTACCGAAGGCCTCCAGCTCTCTTGCTCGAGCCAGCCATTGTTCAGGGTAAAACAGAGTTCTTCGGCAAATGGAAAATCCGGTTGCCTGGTGAGAATATCTCTTGCGTTGTCCTGTTGTTGAGGCGAGAGAGGGAGAAGATACTCTTTATGACGTTGTAGGGTGGTTATATCGCAACGATAGAGTTGCAGGGGGTGGAGGGCATGCAAGAGTGCAGCGATGCGCAGACCAGCCGGGTCGCTGTCTCCCCAATGTCGGCAATGGGCCGCCTGTGGCGCGAGCAGTTGGTAGAGCTTGCGGACTGCGCTGCCTGGAAAACCGCTGGTAAAGAGCAGTACCTGTCTTTCTCTCTGGTGCAGGAGATGGCTGTAGGGCGCTTCATTTTCGCAGCAGATAAGATCCGGGGGAGCAGCTTGTGAATCATTCCAGTACATGCAGTCAATATCCTGGATATTCGACCAGCCGATAGTCGCTGCTTCACCTTGTGTGTAGAGTCGATAAATCCAATCAAAGGTTATGCCTTTTTTTTCATATATTATGGGGCCATAAGCGAGTGCGTTGACCGTCAACCGGTCGCTTAAGACCATATAATTCGCCCAGATCGCATCTTCGGCTGCCGCTATCTCTGCATCTGGACTGTAAAAACGCAGCCACTCAAAGAGCAGTCCGCGCATCTCGCCCTGACGGAGCACTTTGCTGTTGCCGAAAAAACGAGCTCCTAATTCTGAAATGGTAATGGGCGTGCTGTTGTGCAGGAGAAACCGGAGGGTTTCAGCTAACTGGAAGCAATTGGTTCGCACCGTTGCATCAGAATTTCTGGTAAACATTCCTTGCAGGCTGCCGCTATTTTTTTTCAGGTGATCGATAAGTTTTTCTAATTCCGGGAAAGCCAGATGAAGGCTGGACAGCAGCATTGCAGTCTGTTTGTCGGCATCCGGCCCGACAACCGGGGTGAGTGTGTAGCCAAGGACGGCGCTCAGTTTCTCCAGCCACTGTTTTTCAGGGGTTTCCTGCAGGAGGAGGTCAAAGGAAATTCGCACCTCTTCTTTCCCGTTGATCCGTATAGGCGCTATGCCGAAAAAATTGTAAAGCAGCTTTAATTGCTGACTGTGCAGCAGGTGGCCGATTTTCATTACCCCGCGTAGTTGACCCTGTCGTTCATATCTGTGGGCAATCCTGGTCAAAATTGCCGGCAAGAAATTGTCTGTACCGGACATTAAATTTCCTCGTCAAAGGTTACCTGGGGTTCCTCGTTCGGATGCAGCAAACTCATCTGTTGCTTGCTGGGGTTGCGCCAGTGAAATGGGTAGAGATGGATATCGTAATAGGTGTCCTTTTTGACGAGCAGAGTCGTTGAATTGCGGATCTCCTGCCGGACGCCGTCCTGGTCCGGCGAGGCAATGAACAGCTGCAGACCGAGATCCGTGGCAAAGCCGAGAATCTGGTCGCGGCGCCCGGCATCGATGCCATAAAAGGCTTCATCAAAGAGAAGGGCATGAATCTTTGTCTTCTGCCCCCGATACATAAAGTGGGCAATGGTAAGAATCAGCAGATAGTTGGGGACAGCTTGTTCGCCACCGGAACCGATGCTCTTGTTTTTCCGGTCAATGACCTTGCCTTCTTCACCGAGAGTTGCCACCTCCATTTCGTAGCGATACCAGTTGCGGTAGTCCAGCTCTTCCGGAATAGTCCCGGTCTCGGTGCCGATGATGGTATCATGATGATCGGCAAAAAAGGCCGCCAGCTCCGTTTCAACGGACGGATCGAAGGGATTGATCTTTTTAATGATGGTGATCAGCCGTTTAAACGCATCGAGTGGGCGGAGCTTGAAGCTGTAGCGCTGGCCGCCGAATGAGCGGTTGCTCAGCAGGGTATTGATTCGGCGTACCATCTGGTCCAGCTCGCCGACATGACCACGCAGATATTGCATCAAATCGGTCATGATGATTTTTTTGAACAGCTCGCGGGTCCGCTCGCTGATAACTTCCTGTTGTTCGGCCAAATCCCGTGTCTGCTGTTCGATCAGTGCACCAATCGTCTGCTGGCGAAAATCTAAAAGCTGGTTTTTTTCTTCGTCGTAGGTAAAGCGGAAAGCGCCGCCGAATTGCGGATCGTTGAGCTGTGTTTTGATTTCGATGGTGCCGGTTCTGGCCGCTACCCGGCAGTTTTCGCCCTCATTTTGAATCGCCTCCCGGCTTTTGAACTGTTGGCCCTTTTTACTCTTGAGAATATAATGGGCGGGGTCACTGCCGACAGGAAGAATTTCCCGTAGGATGCTTTCTATGTTCTCTTTCTGGTCTGCCAGCGTGGCCAATTCTTTATCCAATACCAGCAGCGCATCGTGCATCTGAGCAATTTCCCGTTGGTCGCCGCCCATCGTGGTGGTGAGATCTGCGCATAATTTTTTGAGTGCTGTTCGCTTGTTGGTAATCGTTTTGATGCGCTTTTCCAGGTTGTCGAGACCCTCTTTGCTGACAAGCTCGGTCAGTTCTTTTGCCCGCACCGCCAGAGAATCGACTTCTCTACCAAGCTTCTCGGTTGCCCGCTGTTGGTTGTCATAGACTGTTCGGCTGGAGGCAGCAACGTGCCGGGCCTGTTGCACCAGAAGGGCGTGGTCCCGTATTGCCTTTGTTCTGTCATGGAGAAAGGTTTTAAAGTCGTTCAATATCTGTTGCTGCCCCGTTGTCGCTTCTATTTGTCGAGTAATCTCTTTTTTAATTGCAGCAAGATGGACGAGCTGCTTTTTCAGCTCGCCGATTTCCATGGCCAGGGCTTTTTGCCGACTTTCTCCACCAATAAGACGGGCAGGAATTTCATGCAGTCGACGTTCATGGCCGCGAAAAGCCAGCACCGGCCGCCCGGTAACGAGGCTGATCTGGGGCTGCCATCCGCTGCTCGCCATTTCCAGGGCGAGACAGCGCAGGCAGTCAGGGTCCGATTCTTTCAGGTCAAAGACCTTGCGCATCCAATCCGGCAAGGTGATGGAGGTATCGGGTTTATCGGAGCTGATTCGCAGCCCGGGGTACCCGGCGCATATCTCTCTGGCCTGTGGATACTCAGCCTGCCGAAGAACCATTATTGCCAGGATATCCTCGCCGATGCACTCCTCGATATATTGCCGCTGCTGTTTGGGCACCGATGCCACCCATTCGAGGCCGAGATACATCGGTCGAGGCGTGAGCATGGCGTTGCGCAGGGCGGTATGGAAGCCCTGGTAGCCACCGAGATGGGGTACTATCTCACTGCGCTCTTCCAGTTCATCGAGTAGTTTCCGGAAGTGTTCGATTTCTTTATTGTTATCTTTTTTCTGCTGCTCCAGCAGAGCACACTGGGCACTGTATTGTTGGCCAAAGGAGTCGCACTGGTTTATGGGCACCTGATAATCCGGGTCTTTTATGGCAGAGAAATCACGGCTGCGGCGAAGTTGATCGATTTCTGTCTGGAGATCACTGACGGAAAAAGGCAGGGATAGTGATCGCTTGGCCAGCTCCGGCAATAATCTGGTGACTAATTCGAGAAAGTTGGTCTGCGCCTGGTCCTGTTCTTTGTCATTTTTCTGGATGTGCTGTTTCAGGATCTTTTCCTGTTCTTTTTCAAGGTCCAGTTCCGCCTGTTTTCCGGCAAGTTCTTCCCGGCAGCTTTTTTCCTGACGCACCAGGCCCGAGCTGTCTTTGGCCTGGAGGTTGTTCAGACGCTCTTCGAGATCCTTCTCCTGCTGGGTAAGCGTTGCCAAGGCATCTTGATCGGTTGCAAGTTGAGCGGTTTTTCTTTGCAGGTGGTCTTTTATGACAATCTTTTTGTTTGCCTTTTCCTGCTCGGTAAAGTGGCTGAGCAGCCAGTCATAGCGAATAATAGCCAGGCGATGTTCGGCGATTTCGTCGACCTTTACCTGCAGTCCGGACAACCAGGCAAGTTTGCGCTCCAGATCGTCGAGGATCGTCTGTGATTCATCTAGGGTGCGCAGGGCATTTATGATCTGTTCGAAAATGGAGCTTCGCGGTTCGGGCAGCAGGCTTTTGAATAGCTCGTGATAGTCGGCTGCCCCGGCGGAGATCTCCCGATATGATTTGCCCATGGATAAAAACCGGCAGATATCCTTATAGCTCTCTTCGCCGCCGAACAACCGATCGGCAATGTCCTTTCGGTAATTGGCCTGATTGGTATAATAGCCATGGGAGCTTTCCAGTCGTTGTTTGAATTCCAGGCGGGAGGAAGGGCGCATCTGTCCGTTTTCCTCGGTTAACAGCGGCAGGTCGGTGAGTGGACATTCCCGGATGAATGCCCAGAAGCTGATCCGCTCATCCATGGCGGTTGTCGACATTCCCATACCGATGGCAAGAGGGATGCCGTTTCGGCCGACTATTTCCAGGGCCACATAGGTTATTGCCCCATTTTTATTCATGATTCCGGTATCGAGATTGTAACGCAGAACTATACCTTGTACCCGTCGACCATCGCGCTTCTGGCCTCCCATCCGGGCAGCGGAGTTCCATTCCATGCCTTTGCCTGCGGTCAGCGCATAATGTACTGCATCGAGGATGGTGGTCTTGCCGCAGCCGTTATCGCCGAGCAGAAAAAGATGGCCGTTGTTTTCCAGCTCGATCGTTTCATTGGTGAAATTATGAAAATTTATGAGCCGTATACGTCGAATGGGATAGGCACTATTCGACATCGTCCACCTCTTTCTTGTCGGCAAGTTCCGGGATCATCCGGGATAAGGCCGCACTGTTATAATGATACAGGGCAGGCATTGCTTCATAAATAAGCTCTTTTTCCGAGGCCTGGACATCTTCCGGGGGCTTGATCTGGTTAAGAAAACGGTGTTTTTCCAGCTCCGGCATAACCGGTTTCCAGATTTTGGCCCGGATATTATCCTGGCTGTAATGTTCTTGTCTGTCGGGAAATATTTCCTGGAAACGCTTATGGCTGAAGTCGAGCAGATCGCCGAAATGAAAGCGCAGGTTGTGTTTGTCTTCCACGGTCATGCCGTTTTCTTCCAGCTGCTGCTCAAAAAACTCGAGGAGGATCATGAAGGCCAGACATTCATCTCGTTTACTGAATGTAAACAGGGATCTATTTGCCGGGCTTATCGCTTTGTTATGCCATTCGGCTTTGTAGACCCTGGCGCATTTAGCATCTAAGAGGAGTGTCCAGCCATAAAACTGTTTGAAAAATTCGACGAACTCGGGGCGATGCCGCCGCAAAAAAAGAAAGCTGTCATGGTCATCGTCGGCGTAGAAGTAGGGGCTCTCAACGAGGATGTTGAGGACGGTCTGGATCCGGTCGCCGTGCCTCTTTAACAGATTGCTCAGGGTTGTTTCCATAAGGCTTATCTCTTGGAGGGAGTTGAGGAGATGCTCATTTCCGGACAACGCAGGCTCTGTTCGGCGATCTGCAGCGAAAATTGCTTTTCTGCAGCGGTAAGCGCATAGTTGAGGCGGGCCAAGCGTTTGCCGTCCACCAGTAATCCGGCCTTGGCGAGCTCGAGCACGCGCAGAAAATCCTCGAAACAGTCAAACGTGCCGGCAGATAATTGTCCTGCACCCCCGCTTGCAACGTGAACCTTGTTTTCTATCCATTGCTTAAGGATGCTCAGCCTGGCCTCGTCCATTGACTGAACGGGCTTATCCGTGCGTTTTTTTGGGCTGAGATAGAGTTTGGGAAAGCCGGTCTTGGTCGATATACGTTTTTGTGGTTTTGGCGGCTCGGCTTTTTCTTCCGAATTCCAGTAGTTGGGGTCAAAACTGCAGTATGGCTGGGCCAGCAGCTCATTGAAAAAACAGACCAACGAGCTCTCTGCGGCAAGCGTGGATATTTCCTCTATGCGGTAGCGGATATCCTGGAGTCGGTTGTTTTTTCGCTCCAGCTCGCGCAGATGGCTGCGCAATTTCTGCCAGACCTGCATGGAGGAGGTGTTAATCCGCTGGAGCAAACGGTCAAGTCCGCCCTGCTCCTTGAAAAACGCCTGAAGCCGTTCAGGGAGGGTTGTGATCTGCACATCTCTGCGCGTCTGCAGCAGGTTCGGGGTGCGGAGACGCTCGGTTTCCATCACTTCTTGACAGTGCCTTATTTTTGTCAGGTAGTGATCTTGTTGCAGACGGTCAAGCAGCGGTATTATTTCTGAGCGCAAGCGATAGGTCTGTTTCAGAAAGGTATCCACATAGTCTTCGATCTCTTTTATCAACCGGCGCACTTCATCGATCTGGTAATGCTGCACCAGAAAAAACAACAGGCGGCCGTTGAAGTCAGCCAGTCCGGTACTGATCTCCTGGCAGAGGTCGCCGGCCTTGAAAAGCTGAAAAAGCACTCGCCGGGCCGTATCTTCCTGCCCTTCTGCACCCACCCTGAAGGTGTACAGCAGACGTAGTAATTCGCCAAGGCTGCCCCGAGTTTCACCGAGCAGGTCCCTGGTGTCATTGCCTCGGCTTTGCATATCATCAAGGCAACGCTGCTCGAGCCATTCGAGAAAAAAGACTGTTTCACTGGTGAGCCGGTAGCGGAATTTTCGTTTCCGGTTATCCCTGTAACCCCGCAGCCTCTGCTTTTCTATCCGGAAATTAACGAGGTTCCAGCTCGTTAAACGATCAACATCGGAACGAAACTGGTCGTGGTTATACTCTTGCCCATCAGTGATCTGGGCAGGCTGCACACCATTATAAATGTCGTCATAGAGCGGTTCAAGTTCATAATCGCGCTTGAAGAGTAACATCCGGTAGAGGATGTTCAGGTAGGCTACTGCCCGTTCCGAGGTTAACAGAGAACCCAGGTGTGGGTTGCGGTGTTCAATGATTCTGCCGATACCGTTATATTCAAAAAACTGCTGCGCATCACCACTGAACAGATCATCAATGTCTTGTCGGTTGTCGTGTGCCATAGTGCCTGAGATTGCCATAAAGATGGGTAAAAACAGCCTCCTTCTATAGTACAATGAAGTTCAGCTGTTTCATAGACATGAATATATCAAACATTTTCCAGATTGCACCTGCCACCGTTTATTTTATCAACAAGATCAGCAGGACTGGTGTATAGTGAAGCGAATTGTTTTCTCTGTTCAACCAATTATAATCCCGGCGTTATGCCAATGACTCGTGCTCTATTCTGCCTGACACTCTTTTTTTTCGGCCAGGGCTTTTTCGGCTGCACTAAGGTGGGACCCGACTATCTGCCACCGGAGATAGCAGCTCCTTCTGTATGGCAGGCTCCGATGGCAGACGGGTTGTCCACTGGTGTCGCTAAGCAGCAGGTGCAGGCCCAGTGGTGGACACTGCTGAAAGATCCTCTGCTGGTAAGCTTTTTGTACCAAGCGGCAGCGGGTAATCTGACGCTTGAACAGGCCCGGGCCCGTCTGCTGCAGGCCCGGGCCAGCCGTGATATCAGCTCGGCAGGTCTCCTCCCACGTCTTGACGGAAGTGGCTCGGCGACCAGAAACCGTATCAGTATTAATCGCGGCGGCGGCAGCGATATAACCACCTATTCCCTTGGCTTTGACGCCGGCTGGGAGCTTGATATTTTCGGCGGCAGGCGGCGTTCGGTGGAGGCGGCAGAAGCTCGGCTGGAAGCCGGCGAGGAAGATCTTGGCGATGTGCTGGTCTCTCTTTTTGCCGAAGTGGCGCTCAACTATATCGAGGCCCGCACCTACCAGAACCGCCTGCAGATTGCCGAGAACAACCTCGCCGCCCAGGAGGAGACCTTTGCCATAACAAAAGCCCGCCATCAGAGCGGGCTTACCAGTGAACTTGCCCTGCAGCAGGCGAGATATCTGGTGTCGAGCACCCGTGCGCAAATCCCTGATCTGCACACCGGTTTGACCAACGCGGCCAACCAGCTTGCCGTTTTGCTGGGCCTCTCTCCCGGTTCCCTGGATGACCAGCTGCTCGAAGTGGTGCCGCTGCCGACGCTGCCGTCTTCCGTCGCTGTCGGTATCCCCGCGGATACCCTGCGGCGGCGGCCCGATATCCGCAAGGCCGAACGGCTGCTTGCCGCCCAGACAGCTCAGATCGGTGCAGCCACCGCCGAACTCTATCCCTCTTTACAGCTGACTGGCTCGATAGGGCTTGATGCACTTTCGGCCGGTAAACTGTTTAATGTGGACAGCGGTGGGTATTCTTTTGGGCCGAGTTTCAGCTGGCCGATTTTTGCTGGTGGGGCGATCAGGAGCAACATCCGGCTACAGAGCGCTTTGCAGCAGGAGGCTCTGGCTGGCTATAAAGCCGCAGTGCTCATGGCGCTGCAGGAAGTGGAAAATGCGCTGGTGGCCTACGCCCAGGAGCAGCAGCGTTTTCAGGCCCTGGTGGAATCGGCCGATGCCGCCGGACAAGCCTCCGATCTGGCTGAGATTCAATATCAGGCGGGGCTGATTAATTTTACCGAGGTCCTGGTCGCCAGACGCTCACTGCTTTCATTTCAAGACCAGCTGGCTCTGAGCAAGGGCACCATGACCGGCAATCTGATACGACTTTATAAGGCCCTCGGTGGGGGCTGGACAGGAAAATATCCCTAATGGCTAAAAACACTCAACCGTCAGCAAAGGACAGCGGTCTCGCCGAAACGCTGCAGCAGCACCAGCAGGCAGGTGTGAAAAAACGTCGACAACAGCTGCTCGGTTGGCTTGCTCTCTTGATTTTGCTCGTTGGTGGGGCGGTACTGTGGGCAACGCACGACAGCAGCGATACAATCCGTTACCGAACCCAGCCGGCCCGCCGCGGCGACATTACCATAACAGTCACGGCCACCGGCAATCTCCAGCCCACCAACCAGGTGATCATCGGCAGCGAGCTGTCCGGTACCGTAAAATCCGTCGAGGTCGATTTCAATGACCAGGTCAAAATCGGTCAGGTCCTGAGCCGGCTGGACAACTCGAGACTGTCGGTGCAGGTGCTGCAATCCCAGGCCGCTCTCGCCGCCGCCCGTGCCAAGGTGCAGCTGACCCAGGCGACTATCAAAGAGACCCAGGCGGCTCTTGATCGCCTGCTCGAGGTCGGCAGGCTCAGCCGCAACAGGGCCCTGTCCAAGAGTGATCTTGATACCGCGCGAGCAGCACTTGACCGCGCCAGGGCTGATTATGCCGGCGCCCTGGCTGCAGTTTCGCAGGCGGCAGCAACACTCAAGCTGAACCAGACGGATCTGGCCAAGACTGAGATTCGATCGCCGATCAACGGCATTGTTTTGACCCGATCGGTTGAGCCAGGCCAGACGGTTGCTGCTTCGCTGCAGGCGCCGGAGCTGTTTTCTCTTGCCGAGAATCTGGCCCAGATGGAGCTGCACGTCGATGTCGATGAAGCCGATGTCGGCCAGGTGCAGCCGGGGCTGTCCGCCACCTTCTTTGTTGATGCCTACCCGGAACGCAGTTATCCGGCAGAACTGACCCAGGTCCGTTTCGGGGCGAAAAACACCAACGGCGTGGTGACTTATGAGACCATCCTCAAGGTGGATAATTCTGATCTCTCCCTGCGACCGGGGATGACCGCCACCGCTGATATTGTTGTGACCAGGGAAAAAGACACGCTGCTCGTCCCCAATGCAGCGCTTCGTTTTACCCCGAAAAAGCTGGACGAGGTGCAGCCTGGTGAAGGCGGGACGGTGCTCAGCAAGCTGATGCCGCGGATGCCCCGGCGCGCTGAAAAAAGAAAAGAGGTGAGCGGACCAGTGAGCAAGCGCCAACAGGTGTGGATCCTGGTTGGCAACCAGCCCACAGCTGTTCCGGTGACTATCGGCCTGACCGATGGATCTTCAACCCAGATTGTTGACGGCAAGATTGAACCGGGAATGGAGTTGGTTATTGATGCAGAGAACACGAACAAATGAAGACTTCTGACAGTATAGAGGGCAATGACGCGCTTATCGTCCTTGACGGGGTGACCAAGGTGTACGGCATCGGCCGCGCAGCAATGCACGCTTTGCGGGGCATCGATCTGAGGATTCACGGCGGGGAGTTTGTTGCCGTTATGGGCCCGAGCGGCTCCGGCAAGTCCACCTGTATGAATATCCTTGGCTGTCTCGATACCCCGACCTCGGGGAATTTTCTTTTCCAAGGGATACCCGTGGGTGGGCTGTCCCGCGATCAGTTGACCCTGATGCGCCGGCATTGTCTGGGCTTTATCTTCCAGGGATTTAACCTGTTGAATCGCACTTCAGCGCTGGAAAATGTCGAACTGCCACTGATCTATCGCGGTGTCCCGGCTGCTAAAAGGCATCGCCTGGCCCAGGAGGCCCTGGCGACGGTTGGTCTGACTGGCTGGGAAAATCACACTCCCGGCGAGCTGTCCGGCGGTCAGCAGCAGCGGGTGGCCATCGCCCGAGCCATTGTCACCGAGCCGGAGGTATTGTTGGCTGACGAGCCTACCGGCAATCTTGATTCGGCCCGCAGCCGGGAAGTCATGGAGTTGCTGCGTTCTTTCAACCGCGACCGCGGATTGACGGTTATCATGGTTACCCATGAGCTGGAAATGGCCGCTTATGCCGATCGGCAGATCCGCTTTATCGATGGGCGGATTGATACCACCGGTTTAGCTGGGGAGACCAGCTGATGCTGTGGGAAACTGTTATCCTGGCATTTCGCGAGATACGCCGCAATGTGCTTCGCTCCTCGCTGACCATCCTGGGCATTATCATCGGTGTTGCCGCGGTCATTACCCTGGTGACTTTGGGCAAAGGTGCCACCGCCCAGGTCGCTGCCCAGATTTCAAGTCTTGGCAGCAACATGCTGTTTATTCGCACCGGTCAAGGCTTTCGAGGCCTTGGCGGCGCAAGTGAAGCGGCCAAATACTTCAAACCCGACGATGTCAGGGCTATCGCCCAGCAGATCAACGGCATTGCCGCAGTCGCCCCGAATACCACACGCCAGGCCCAGGTCGTGGCCGGCAACACCAACTGGTCGACGACTATCACCGGCAGCACCAACGACTTCCTTTTCGTCAGGGCCTGGTCGCTGACGTCCGGCCGGTCGTTTACCGAGAGTGAACAAAGATTCGGCAAGGCGGTGTGCATTCTGGGAGCGACGGTAAAAAAAGAACTTTTCGGCAACCGGGACCCCTTGGGGGCATCGATTCGTTTCAAAGGTATTACCTGCCAGGTGATTGGGGTTTTTGCCGCCAAAGGTCAATCCGGCGGCGGTAACGATCAGGATGACTTTGTCCTTATCCCCTTGCATACTCTGCAGAGAAGGATAGCCGGCAACACGGATATCGGCGCGATCTACATTTCCGCTGTTGATGGGATTTCCACCACCAAGATTAAAGAAGACCTTGAACGGCTGCTGCGCGAACGTCGGCAGATCCGTGACGATCAGGACGATGATTTCTTTGTCCGTGATATGCAGGAGATCATGAGCACCCTTACCGGCACCACCAGGATTCTTACGACTCTGCTTGGTGCGGTCGCGGCGGTCAGTCTTCTGGTCGGCGGCATAGGTATCATGAATATCATGCTGGTGTCGGTCACCGAGAGGACTCGCGAGATCGGTATCCGTTTGGCTATTGGCGCCATGGAGCGGGATGTACTGCTGCAGTTTCTGGTGGAGTCGGTGGTGCTGTCATCTTTTGGCGGCCTGTTTGGTATCGGTTTTGGCCTTGCGGCTGCCGCTTTTGGTGCCCGGGCAATGCATATGCCGTTTATCTTCAGTCCGGGTATTATTGCCGTGGCCTTTTTGTTTTCCAGCGCGGTCGGTATCGTCTTCGGCTTCTTTCCGGCCCGCAAGGCCGCCCGCCTGGACCCGATCGAGGCCCTACGCCATGAATGATCGGGACTCCCGTGCAGGGTCATGAGTACCTTACAAATTACTTGTTCTTTCTTGCAGGTATGAATATATATTTACAGATGGAAAGAGGGGATCGGGCCTTCAGCCCATCAGAAAATTTTGGGGGGAAAGATATGACCAAGAAAAAAAGTTGGGACGATATACCATCTATTGAAGGTCTTGAGGTCGATTGGAAATATGAACCGGAAAATACCCTTGGCAAGAGGGCATGGGCGCGGATGACGGAGCGTGACTTGTTGTCCCTCTTTGACGCTCAAAGCTTACCGGTTCAGGTTGCAGCCAAGAATTTTGATGGCGTGGGATCCCTGGTGGATATTGGACAAAGCGGCCTGGCTGTTCTTCTGGATACCAAGCTGGCCGTCAGCGAGCAGGTAAAGATAGGATTTTTTCTTGGTAAACAGAAGGTTGTGTCCCGGGCGGTGATCAAAAATGTCGGTGATGGCAGCGGCAGGCATAGGACGGGCATGGAGTTTATGGATTTCAAAAAAGACTATGAATCTTTTATCGCCGGGCTTGTTTCGACAAAGAGTTACAGTTCCCTCATGTGATCCTGGCGGGGCCTTGGCACCAGCAAGAAAATATATGGACAGAAGACAATTCGTTAAAGATGTGTTGCTTTGGACAGCCGGTTTGAGCCTTGGTGTTCCCTGTCTGAGGATTTTACCGGTTCAGGCAGCGTCTGCTGCCCCTATCCTTGGTGTTGCCAAAGGTGGAGATTATCGACTTCTTGTCGTTAAAGCGGTAGAAATTGCCGGTGGAATCGGCGCATTTGTCAAAACCGGCGACACGGTCGTTATAAAACCCAATATGGGCTGGGACAGAGCGCCCGAACTGGGGGCCAATACCCATCCCCTGGTTATTCGCGCCCTGGCCGAGCTGGCCCTTGATGCGGGTGCCGCGAAGGTGCAGGTTTTTGATCATACCTGCAATGAAAAACGGCGATGCTATACCAACAGCGGCATTATCGATGAACTGGAAAAGCTGGGCGACATACGAGTACAGTGGGAACATATCGATCCGAGGAAATTTGTTCCGGTTGATATCGATAAAGGAAAATCCCTGAAACGTTGGGAGATTTATAAAGACGCCCTGGCCGCTGACTGCTATATCAATGTGCCGGTTGCCAAACACCATGGACTCAGTCGCTTATCGCTTGGGTTGAAAAATTCGATGGGAATTATCGGCGGCAACCGGGGCAGGCTGCACCATAATCTCGGGCAGGAACTGGCCGATCTGGCAACGGTGGTGCAACCGAAGCTGACGGTGATCGATGCCACGAGAATACTGTTGCGCAATGGTCCGCAGGGTGGCCGAATAGAGGATGTCAAGGAGATGCATACGGTCATCGCCTCATCCGATCCGGTGGCCGCCGACGCCTATGCCACCACCCTTTTTGATATGCAGCCGCAGGACATCGACAGTACCGTGGCGGCATATGAGATGGGGCTTGGTGAAATGGATATCGCTAAAATGGAGATAACCACCGTGCAGGTATGATGGCCGGTAAAAGAACAAAGCATTGGAGTCACGTACGCCTGATCGTGATTCGGCGGATTGTCCAGCTGTTCTTTTTAGCGGTTTTCCTGTTTCTGTTTATCAAAACCGACTATAACGGTTCCGATCGCCTCGAGGCGGCGGTCAATATCCTCTTTCGCCTCGATCCCTTCCTTGCCGCGGCCGTGATGCTTGCCGCCAAAACCGTGGTTGCCTTGTTCCTGCCGGTTCTTCTGGTGGTTGTGCTGACTTTTTTTCTCGGCCGGGTATTTTGCGGCTGGTTCTGCCCGATGGGTACTCTGCTTGATCTCTGTCAGAAAGTTGTTCCGGCAGCCAGGCGAAAAAACAGCACGTATTTCCCTGATCTGCCCCTGTTACTTCTTCTTTTTGCCCTTGTTGCATCGGCATTCGGGTTTGCCGTTGCCGGCTATGTCGATCCGTTTTCGATCCTGGTGCGCGGACTGGCCCAGGCGGTTTACCCTGCCTTCAACCACCTGACTGTTGGTTTTTTTACTTTTACCTACCAAGAACTGCCTATCGTCAATTCTGTTGCCGAGCCAATATACAGCTTTCTGCGTACCTTCCTGCTGCCATCCGGTCAGAAGTTTTTCCAGCTTGCCTATTTTTCACTTTTTATGCTGCTTGGCGTTCTGTTACTCGAAGCGGTGCAGCGGCGTTTTTTCTGCCGCAATATCTGTCCTGTTGGCGCCATGCTCGGTCTTATCGGTCGTCTGGGGACATTTGCCGGACGCGGCGGTAATGACGATTGCCGCGCCTGCCGTATCTGCAGCACGAACTGCCGGATGGGCGCCGTCGACGACGACCGAAAAATCGATATGGGACGCTGTACTCTTTGCTATGAGTGCGTGGAAAAATGTCCACGGCAGATCATCGATTTTGGCTTTGCCCCTGTCGGCAAAAAACATCCCCCAATATCTCTTTCTCGAAGAAAATTTATTGGTACGGCCCTGATCGGCATGCTGCTGCCTGCGGTCAAAGGGGTTACGGTGCAGGCAAAGACCCCGGAGCCTCTGCTCATCAGGCCGCCGGGGGCCTTAGGCGAGCAAGAATTTCTAAGCCGCTGCGTCCGCTGCGCCGAATGTATCCAAGTCTGTATCGGCAATGCCCTGCAGCCGGCGTTTTTTCAGGCGGGACTGGACGGCATGTTCAGCCCCATGCTGGTGGCCAGAACCGGCTATTGTGAATTTAACTGCACTCTTTGCGGCCAGGTCTGTCCCACCGGCGCTATCCGCCGGCTGACTAAAGAACAAAAGCACCAGTGGAAAATCGGCCATGCCTGGTTTGATAAAAATAACTGCCTGCCCTATGCCAAGGCCACGCCCTGCATGGTCTGCGAGGAGCATTGCCCAACTCCCGAGAAGGCCATTCGCTTTGCCGAGGTGGCCATGGTCGACGCCGCCGGGCAGACGGTGACCATTCGGCAACCCTATGTGGTTGACGAGCTGTGCATCGGCTGTGGCATCTGCGAGACCAAATGTCCCCTGCCCGGCAGAAGCGCCATCTATGTCACCAGTGCCGGGGAGCATCGGCATCCGGACAACCCCTTGATACGCTATGGCGGATATAACTGAAAATCTGCGCGGCATCGTCCAGCGGGTCACTTACCATAATGGTGCTACCGGCTGGTCGGTTCTAAGAGTTGCTCCCTTTAACAGCCCGATGAGCCTTGAGACGGTGACTGTTCACCAGACCCAGGTTTTTGCTGGAGCGACCATGGAGTTCCATGGTTCCTGGACGGTGCATCCGCAGTTTGGTCGACAGTTTAAAGCCGTTCGAGCCATTGAAAGAAAACCGGCGACCACCGCCGCATTGGAAAAATACCTGGGTTCTGGACTGATCTATGGCGTTGGGCCGAAAACCGCCGCCAGGATCGTCGGGAACTTCAAGGAACATACCCTGGATATCTTTGAAAACGATATCGGCAGGCTGCTTGAGGTTCCCGGTATTGCCAAAAAAAAGCTGCAGATGATCGAGGAGGCCTGGCGGGAGCATAAGGTCGTGCGGGATGTGATGATGTTTTTACAGGGGCATGGCATCTCGACCCTTTTTTCGGTGCGGATCTATAAAAAATACGGTGAGCAGGCGATCCGGATAGTCAGTGAGGATCCGTATCGGCTGGCCGCCGATTTTTACGGCATCGGTTTTTTTTCAGCCGATAAAGTTGCCCTCAGCCTGGGGTTGGCCGAGGACAGCGACCAGCGAATAACCGCTGCGGTACGTCATGTTCTGGCCGCCGGCCGCGAACAGGGCCATTGTTATCTGCTGGCGACCCAGATAATCGCTGAAGTTGCGAACCTGCTCGGTTTTGATGCCGGGGATCGGCTGGTTGAAATCCTGCACCGGATGGAATGTGAAAACCAGTTGAAAGTACGACTGCTGCCGCTTGCCGAGGGAGGTGAACAGGTCTGTTACTACTCCAAGTCGTTATATTATGATGAAGCTTTTGTGGCCGAAAAAGTGTGCGGTATGGCTGTGCCTCAAGATATTGACAGCCATGGTGCCGAGACATGGATCCGGCTGCATTGCCAAAAGCAGGGGATCGCCCTCAGCGAAGAACAGGCGGTTGCCGTCCAGTCGATTGTCGCCAATCAATTTTCGGTCCTGACCGGGGGGCCGGGCTGCGGCAAGACCACCACCACCCTGGTTATCGTCAGGCTGCTTGAGCACTTTGGCAAACGGGTGCTGCTGGCCGCACCAACCGGTCGGGCCGCCCAGCGGATGAGCGAGGTTATCGGCCGGGAAGCCAAGACCCTGCACCGTCTGCTGGAGTGGCAGGGCGGGGCGTTTAAGAAAAATGAGGAGCAGCCGCTGCAGGCTGATTTTCTGATTGTCGATGAATGCTCCATGCTCGATATTTCTCTGACCGCCTCACTTTTAAAAGCAGTGCCGACCGGATGCCGGGTGCTGTTTATCGGTGATGCCGATCAGCTGCCTTCGGTGGGTGCCGGCAATGTTCTGCGTGATATCCTTGGATCGGGGGCGGTGGCCGCGTTTCGCCTGACGCAGATTTTCCGCCAGGCCCGGCAGTCAAAGATCATCGAATATGCCCACCAGATCAACAGTGGTGTGACCCCACCCATCGATTCGCCTTTTAAGAAACCGGAAATCTGGCACCAGTGCGACTGCCTGTTCATTGATTCGGACGAAGCCACCAAGGAGCAGTTACACTTTGTGGGCCGGGTTAAACGGTTCTATGATGTACAGACCCACCAGCTCGAAGGACTGGCGACCGTCGAAAACCTCTATGAATTCAGAACCTCCGAACAGATCCGTTCCGCCTACGAAGAAGATCTGGTCATTCCCCAAAAATTTCTCCATGTCGATCTGCACAAGCTCCAGCAGGCGGGAAGCGCTGTCGATGAGCTGAAGGCGGTCCTGGCTAGGGTTCACCCCTGGTCGACCCTGCATTATGGCTTAGCCGCCGTCGATACGGTGGTGCGCCTCTATCGGCAATGGATTCCCAAATACCATGGCCGCGAATGTGAGATCCAAATCCTCTCGCCGATGACCCGCGGCAGCCTGGGGACGGCCAATCTCAACAAGGTTATCCAGGAGGCGGCTAATCCACCGGCAGATGGCAAAGCGCAGCTCTTAGTCGGGGAGCGAATTTTTCGGGTTGGGGATAGGGTGATCCACCGGCGCAACAACTATGATCTGGGGGTCTTCAATGGCGATATCGGCACGATCCGGTTCATCGATAATATTGGTCTGAGCTGCGTGGTGGCCTTTTTCCCGGATGGCCGCGAGGTGATCTATCAAAAAGACGATATCCTGGAGCTTGATCTCGCCTATGCGATCACCATCCATAAGTCCCAGGGCAGTGAATTCGAGGTGGTCATCATGCCGGTATTGACGCAGCATTTTAAAATGCTCTTTCGCAACCTTATCTACACCGGGCTGACCAGGGCGAGAAAGCTGGCGGTGATTGTCGGCACGCGAAAAGCCCTGGCAATGGCTGTACAGCAGCAAGATACCAGCAAGCGCCAGACAGCCTTGCGGCAGCTGCTCAACCCGGCAAATTCCATACGATTATATTGAAAACAAGCTGGCATGATCGTTGTCTTTGGAGTTGAGGGAGAATTGTTCGCTGTGACTATGCTCTGTTTTCATCAGTGGGAAAATAACTGAATATACGGTATCGAGAAGTTGCATTGTCTTGCAGGTAAGGTAAGATATGCCGCAATTATGGTAAACGTTTATCAGTACTTCATATGCGCACGATCAGACTGCTCGGGTATAAGCAGGCGGGTTTGAAACCCGCCCTACAGCTCACCGGTCTGCCTGCACGCCTCTGAGGCACTGCTGAACGTTTACAGTTGTTTCCTGTTATGTCAGCATTTTGCTAGCCCCGATAACGGTTACGAGGAAGAAATGAATGTACATTTGTGTTGATTTTGATGGAACCATAGTAGATCACCGCTATCCTGAGATCGGCAAACCCGTTCCAGTGGCGGTTGTCTGGCTGAAAAGGCTGCAGTTGCTTGGTGCAAAAATCATTTTGTTCACCATGCGTTCCAACCGCGCCGAGGGGATGAATTTTTTGCAGGATGCCGTTGTCTATCTGGAAGAAAATGGCGTTCAGCTGTTCGGGGTGAACAGAAATCCCGACCAGGATATCTGGACCAGCAGCCCCAAGGCCTATGGCGAGGTATATGTCGATGATGCAGCTTTTGGCTGTCCGCTTATTCATCCGCCTGGGTTTGCCAGGCCCTGTGTGGATTGGAAAAAAGTAGGTCCGCAACTCGAGCATATGCTGCTTAGCCGAAAGAGGATATAAGGTGCGCGGCCATTTTCTCTGCCGCAGATTAATGATGAATTTTTACGATGCCATAGAGGAATAAGGAATACATTATGGGTGCTCCTGTCACGCAGCTGTATCGAAAAATTGACGACCACCGGGCTTATTGTTTTAATATTGAGTCCATACAGCAGCTTACCAATGAACAAATGAGCTGCCTGCGCCTTATTCTAGCCGATGGCCTGCTGCTCGAAACCGTCAGTGATATTCCCGTTCTGCAGGGAGATCGAGTGGTGGAGGTTGGGCCGCGGCTCAATTTTGCCACCGCCTGGTCGTCGAACATGGTCTCTATCTGCAAGGCGACCGGGCTGACCATGATCACCAGGGTGGAGCGATCCAGGCTGTTCGTGGTGCCGGAAGCCGAAGATCTACAGGAGTTTATCACCCGTCACCATGACCGGATGACCGAGTGCCATTACCCGGTGTCGCTGACCAGCTTTCTGACCGGCCTCGTACCGGAGGCGGTCTATGACGTGGATCTCAAGACGCTTGGCGCGGATGGTCTGAATGCATTGCCGGGAATTTCCATGGACGAATGGGACCGCAATCTCTACTACGACTACTTTGTCAATCAGCAGCAGCGCAACCCGACGATCGTTGAGATCATGGACTTAAACAACGCCAATTCCGAGCATTCCCGGCATGGGTTTTTTAAAGGTAGGCAGGTCATTGACGGCGAGGAGATGGATGCCACTCTCTTTGAACTGGTGACCGAGACGCTGACAAAAAACCCCAAAGGATCGCTCATTGCCTTTAAAGACAATTCCAGCGTTATCAAAGGTTATGCAATCGACACTTTGCTGCCGGCGCAGCCCGGCAGCCCGTCGCCGTTGGTGCCGGTCAGAGTGGACTATCACCCCCTGCTGACCGCAGAGACCCATAATTTCCCCACTGGGGTGGCTCCTTTTCCCGGCGCGGAAACCGGAACGGGCGGACGCATTCGTGATGTCCAGGGTACCGGAAAGGGCGGTTTTGTTATCGCCGGAACCGCCGGCTACTGTGTCGGCAATCTGCTTATCCCAGGGTATGAACTGCCGTGGGAAGTGCGCAATCCCTGCCCCGACAATCTGGCCTCGGCCTTGGACATAGAAATTGACGCCAGCAACGGTGCCTCGGATTACGGCAATAAATTCGGCGAGCCGCTGATTCAAGGCTTTACCAGATCCTTTGATATGCGCCTGGATAACGGCGAACGTTGGGCTTTTCTCAAACCGATCATGTTTACCGCCGGGGTCGGTCAGATCGATGGGCGGCATACCGAAAAAGCCGCGGCTGAAAAGGGCATGCTCATCGTCCAGGTGGGTGGCCCTGCCTATCGCGTAGGTTTTGGCGGCGGCGCGGCGTCGAGTATGCTCCAGGGGGAAAATGAGTCGAGCCTGGACTTTAATGCCGTGCAGCGCGGCGATGCGGAAATGGAACAGAAGATGAACCGGGTCATCCGGGCCTGCAACGAGATGGGCGAGAAGACCCTGATCGATGTGATCCATGACCAGGGTGCCGGTGGTCCGGCCAATGTGTTGAAAGAACTGGTCGAAAAGTCTGGTGGGCGGGTGGAAGTCCGCGATATCCGCGTCGGCGATCCGACCATGTCGGTGCTGGAAATCTATGTTGCCGAATATCAGGAACGATGCGGTTTTTTGATTCGCCCGGAAAATATTGCCCGGTTTCAAAAAATCTGCGACCGGGAGAAGGTCAACTGCGAGGTGCTGGGCGAGGTGACCGGCGATCTGAAGTTTGTTCTCCATGATGCAGATGACGATACCACTCCGGTGGATATAGACCTGCCGGTGCTGCTCGGTGAAATTCCCCAGAAAACCTTTACCGACAACAGAAAACCGCTGCGGGCAAGACCTCTGCAACTCCCAGAAAAACTCACAGTCGCCGATGCGCTCCACGATGTGTTGCGGTTGGTGTCCGTCGGCTCAAAGAGATTTCTCACCAATAAAGTCGATCGGGCGGTGACCGGGCTTATTGCCCGGCAGCAGTGCTGCGGCCCCCTGCAATTGACGCTCAGTAATGTCGCCGTGGTGGCCCAGAGTCATTTCGGCATGACCGGGATTGCCTCTGCTATCGGCGAACAGTCGATCAAGATGCTCGTTGATCCGGCAGCCGGGGCCCGGATGGCGGTCGGTGAGGCGCTGACTAACCTGGTCTGGGCAAAAATTGAGGACCTGGAACAGGTCAAATGTTCTGCTAACTGGATGTGGGCGCCAAAGCTGCCGGGCGAGGGCGCGGCCATCTATGACGCCGCCCTGGCCATGCGTGATATCATGCTTGCGGTCGGCATGGCGGTGGATGGCGGCAAGGACAGTCTGTCCATGGCTACCATGGTTGGCAAAGAAACGGTTAAGTCGCCGCGCGAACTGGTTATCTCCGCCTATGCGGCGGTGCCGGATATTCGCCGGGTGATAACGCCCGATATCAAGAATATTGGTTCCACCCTGCTCTATGTTGATTTATCCGGTGGCAAGGTTAGAATGGGCGGCAGTGCTCTCGCCCAGGTGATGGGCCAGCTGGGTGATGAAAGTCCTGATGTCGAAGACGGGAAAGTGCTGAAAGATTGTTTTCTGGCGGTGCAGGAGCTGATAGCCGGGGGTCTGATCACCGCCGGCCACGATCGCAGCGATGGCGGCCTCATTACCACGCTTTTGGAAATGGCCTTTAGCGGTAACTGCGGCCTTGATATTAGTCTGCAAGGAAAAGACACGGCCTTTGCAACACTTTTTGCCGAGGAACTTGGTATGGTGCTTGAGTGCCGGCCGGACAAAATTGCCCAGGTGGAAAAAATTCTGGCTCATGCCGGAGTACCCTGTGTCCAGGTAGGCACAACAACAAAAACCAAACAGATACAAATCACTTATAACGCCGAAAATGTCCTGGATGAACAGATGATCGTCCTGCGCGGCTGGTGGGAAGAAACCAGTTATCAGCTGGAACGGCTGCAGGTGAATCCGGCCTGTGCCAATCAGGAAAAAGCCAATATTTATGATCGTCAGGGACCGGCCTATCATTTAAGCTTTACGCCTGAGCCGCCTCATGCTGCGCTGCTGACCCTGACTGATAAGCCCAAGGTGGCAATTTTGCGCGACGAGGGGTCAAATTCCGACCGCGAGATGTCTTCGGCTTTTTATATGGCCGGTTTTGAACCCTGGGATATCTGCATGAGCGATCTGCTTGCCGGAACAATAACCCTTGACGATTTTCGAGGCTTGGCGGCAGTCGGTGGTTTTTCCTATGCCGACGTCCCGGAATCGGCCAAAGGTTGGGCGGCAACCATTCTTTTTAATCCTCGGCTGAAGAAAATGTTTGACGAATTTTACCGGCGGGCCGACACCTTTACCCTGGGCATCTGCAACGGCTGCCAGCTGTTTGGGCTGCTTGGCTGGGTCCCGGAAATGGGGTTGCCTGCCGAACGCCAGCCCCGTTTTATCGGTAATATTTCAGGGAGATTTGAGTCCCGCTGGACCACCGTCAAGGTGCAGAAAAGTAACGCGATGATGCTTACCGGCATGGACGGGCTGGTCTTTGGTATCCATGTTGACCACGGCGAAGGACAACTTTATTTTCCAGACAAAGCCATCCTTGACAAGGTCAAAATAAGCGGCATGACGCCGCTGGTCTATGTCGATGACGATGGCCGGCCGACCGAGAAATATCCGTTTAATCCCAACGGCTCGATTGAAGGGCTTGCCGGATTGTGCTCAGCCGACGGCAGGCATTTAGCCCTTATGCCGCATCCGGAGAGGGTCTTTCTGCCCTGGCAGGCCCATTATCTGCCGGAAGAGATGAAGGGCTTGCCGGTTTCTCCATGGCTGCAGATGTTTCGCAATGCCTATGACTGGTGCCGGAACAACGACTGATGCTCGTTCCCATGGGTTCCATGGGAACGATACTCATTTTTCGTCCGACACAGTTTTTTTCCTGGACATCTGTTTTTCCAGCATGATCTTCAGGATGGTCTTGTCGGCCTGGATCATGCCGTCGTGGCTGAGTGCCCCCATGTTCTGAATGGTTTTCTGCGTCGAGTTGCCGATGATGCCATCGGTGTCCTTGACATTAACTCCATGCAGGGAAAAGAGCGCGGCCTGCACGGCGGCGCCCGCCGCGGTATTGAGTTTGATGGCGCAGCCGGCTTTGGCGCCGTCGCAAATCACTCCGGCCAGATCCTCGAGAATATTTTTAATCGCCCCTTCCATATGATGCACATCGCCGCCGACCAGATAGGTGATGCCGGCTGTCGCCCCGGCCCCGGCAGCGATGGAACAGCCGCAGACGGCAGAAAGCCTGCCGGTATGGGCCTTGACATAGGCGGTGACGATATGGCTCAGACCGATTGCCCGCAGTAAGGTTTCCCGGTCATGGTCGATAAAATCCTTGATCGCCCAGATCGGCAAAATGGCGGTCAGGCCATGATTGCCGCTGCCGGCGGAACTCATCGCCGGCAGGTTGGCTCCGCCCATACGGGCATCGGCGGCCGCCGAGGTGAGCCTGCGCGCTGAGCTGGACATATCCTTGACCATCAGTTTCTGTTTGATCAACCGGTCGATGGCCTTGCCGATGCCAAGGCCGCTGCCGTGTTTGAGACCATATTCAGCCAGAGCCAGATTGTGATTAACTCCCACCTCAAGAAAGTCGAGGTCGTTCTCGTCCAGATCGGCCGTCAGCTCAAGGATCTCCGGCAAAGTCAATTCCCGTAACCAGGTTTCCAGGTCGGCGAGAGTATGTTTACCGCCCTTACTGTGGGATTGAGTGAGAAGAGGGGAATCGGTTATCTCTTTACCGTTGAGCTTTAAGCTGACAATATTGTTGTGCAGATCGACAATAAGCGATTCGGCTATGTTGGTACCCGAGATGAGTTTTGTGCGGACGTAGAGCCCGACTTCATCCCGCAGGTTAACGGCCACCTTGTTTTTGTCGAGTAATGCTTTGGCCTTTGCTATAGTAGCCTCATTGAGGCTTTCCAGTACTTCCAGACCTCTTCCCGGGTTGCCGCCATAGGCTCCGAGAGCCGCTGCCGTATCGAGGCCTTGCATCCCGCCGGTGCCGGGAATGATAACCGCCATGCCGTTTTTATAGATATTGGGATCGATCCAGATTTCAATGGAATCGAATTCTTTTTTCGGCAAAAGTGTTGCTGCTGCGGCGGCACCTAAGGCGATGGCAACCGGTTCGGTGCACCCAAGAGCCAGGATGACCTCCATCTCCAGGATGTCTTTGACGGTAAATTTCATATGGATTTCCTTTATTTCCTATAAAATAAATCAGATGGCCAAGATGAACTCAATCTCAATGTTCGAACCGAGAGGGAGTGCTGCCACCTGTACCGTTGATCGTGCGGGTGGAGATTCGGGAAAAAAAGTCCCATAGGTAGCATTGACTTCCTGGAAATCCCCCAGGTTAGTCAGAAATATCGTTGTTTTGACCACTCGGCTTAAGTCGGTCCCAGCCTCTTTGGCAATAGCCGTTGCGTTTTTAATGATCTGGCGGGTTTTGGCGCCGATATCGCCGTCAAGCATTTTACCGCTGATCGGATCTATCGGCAGCTGGCCGGAGATAAAGATCAGGCTCTCTGTGGCGATGGCCTGTGAATAGGGGCCGATGGCCGCTGGTGCCCGCGGGGTGGAGATGACTTTTCTACTCTGCATGTTATGCCTCTGAAGTTAAGGTTGAATTGCTGGAACGGACTTTTTTTAAGTAATTATAGACGGTGAACTTGGTGACACCGAGCAGCTGGGCCACCTGCTCTACTGCACCTTTGAGTAGGAAGGTGCCATTTTCCTCAAGTAGGCGGGTGAGTTCTGTTTTTTCCCTGACATTCATGGTCGCCGGATGTTTACCGATTTGTTCCACTGCCTGGATAAAGAGAGCCTCGACTGTTTCGCCTGCTGAATGGGCAAATGTTTCTGTTTTTGTTTGGTGGCTGTTTTCCTGGATATTGATAAATGGCAACAGCGCCTGGCTAGCATTATAAAAATCGGTGGTATCAAGGTTAATGCAAAAGGCGGCAACAGGTTTGCCGGTTGCGTCTCGGATAAATGTTGTTGTCGACTTAAGAGACCGCCCATCAGCGGTTGTTGTCTTGTAGTTGTGCAGTTCTTCTGCTTTACCATTGTTTTTCTTGAGCATTTTCATCAACAAATCTGTCGCTGGAGCACCAGGTTTTCTGCCGGTCACATCGCCCTGTATGTAAACCAGAGAGTTTTCCAGCAAGGTTAAATCATGGATGCAAGCTTCACAGTTTTTGCCGAGCAGGGAGACAACTGCATCGACAATTCGCTGTAAATTACTAAAAATGTGTTCTTTTTGAGTCATAGATTCGTCCGGTACGCTCTTACAACAGATGAAAAGTTTTACGAAACCATTAAGTTTTGTGAATATGCACTAATCTATAGTGGCAACTGACAGGGGATGTGTCAATAAAAAAATTGAACTGTTCAAAAGAAGTTGAAAACCCCCTTTGTCAGAAAAAATAACAATTGCAGTAACAATAAATTTGTTACTGTAATGAGAATTATTTTTAGCCAATCCTTGAAATAAGCCCCCACTATGGCAATAGTATACTAACAATTAAAGGTATCATTTTATCTCAACCAGTCAGGAGGGAGACGATGGCAGAGCAAAGAATGAATTCACTCCACAACCATTTTACCTCGGTGAAGAAGGGCGAACGAATTTTTGAAAATGCCTTTCAAAGTGTCTCCCGAATGGTCTTGGAGGGAGATATCGACAAGGTCATGGTCAATGGGAAAAACACCTTTGATTTCAGGATATTCCGGGAAGGAAAAAAACATATCGTCGGCATGTACGATGAAATAAATTCGTTTGTGTCGTTTGTCAAGGACGCCTCCCAGGGTGGGTCGTCCAAAGAGATGGCCTTTGTCCTGGTCGGTGAACCGGGTAACGGCAAAACCTTTCTGGTCGAGTATCTCTGTCAGATGTACCGGGATTTCCTGTCGCTGCCCAAAAACCGCAAATATACCTTCCGCTTTGTCGGTCTGGATAAGCTCGGTTCCTATGGTAATATCTCCACCATCGAATCCCAGACCTATGAAGATCCGATGGTGTTGGCCATGAACCTGCATGAAACAACTGCAGAGTCTCAGCAATACTTGTCCCGAAGGTATCGTGTTCCAGAGACGATGCTGGAAACCTGGTATGAAAATTATCGTCCTCTCGGGGCCTGTTCAGCCTATATCTGGAACAATATCCGCGAATATACCAATGGCGACCTCGATGATATGCTCGATTTCATCGAGATTGTCCCCGTCCCTTTGATTGAGAGCCTTGGCACAGTAACCGGCAAATATCCGGCAAAGGATAAGATTACCTCCTCAGCAGTCGATCTTCTTGGCGAGGAATCCATCCAGCGGCTGTTGCATATCACTGACACCAATAACCCGTACCGGTTTGATCTGCGCCGGGGGGCCCTTGCACGGGTGGCCGGTGGCGGTATCCATTTCAGCGATGAGATCTATAAGAACAAAAAGGACCTGGTCCAGGTCTATCTGGGCATAATTCAAAATCGGTGTATCGAGATCGACGGCTATAAATGGCCTATTGATACCCTGATCGTTGCCACCAGCAACAACTCAGAATTCAACCGTTTTCTCGCCGAAAAAGAAGAGGCTCCGATCGTTGACCGTTGCCGTATCTGCTATGTATCGCACAACACCAACTACGTGCAGCAGAAAGAGCTGACCACCTATGCCATCGGTAATGAATCAAAGACGACTTTAACCGGCGATGCGATGCACCAGGATCCCAATCTTAATTATGCCGCCTCGGTCGGCGTGGTGCTCAGCCGTCTGCCCAGATCGGAAAAACTTACCCCCATCGAGACCATGAAGCTCGCTGCCGGGGAAGTTGCCGGTGAAAAGAGCTTGAAGACCCTGTCCGAGGTGATCGACACCCTCAGCCAGGAACATGATATTACCAAACGGTATGGCCAGAAGGGTCTCGGTCAGCGAAACCTGGGCCGGTCGATCCAGTTGATGCTGGAAAGTTCTGAGACCAACGAAGGCAAATGCATGTTCGCCTACGATATCTTCCATGCCATTGAGCGGGTGATACTCGATTATGTTTCCGAGGCGAAAGATCGGGCTAAGTTCCTCGATGACCTGAAGATTGCCAAGGGGCTGTACCGCGAACGGATCATGACCGAGATGTTCAACGCTTATATGGACGAACCGCTGGCTATCCGCAAGGATGTGCTCAATTATGTCAATATGATTATCGGCATCGACGCCGAGAATCTGGGTACGGACAAGATGTGGAAGTACAAGAATCCTCAGACCGGTGAGCTGCAGGCCCTAAAGATCGACGAGAGGTATATCAACTCGGTGGAAGACGGGCTTGGCCTGAAAACGAGAGAGCAGAAAGACTCTTTTAGGACCTCGATTCGCAAGATCTACGGTCAGAAAATATCCGTCCGTCCGGACTACGATTTCATGGATAATCTTGAACTGGTCAAGGCGGTCACCGATGTCCGGTTGAAATCGGATATCGCCGGGTCCGGCAGCCTGATCGGCGCCCTGGCCAATCGCACCAATGAGGAGAATCAGAAGCTGTACGACCGGATGATTGAAACGATGCTCAATAAACTGGGTTATTGCACCACCTGTGCGCAGAAGACTATCGAATACTTTTGCACCCAGGTCGATGAAAACTGATGGTGTTGTAACAAATGAAACAAAAACTGCATGACCTCTATCATAGCTTAAAAGAGCAAGGGCTCACCCCGGAGCAGGACCGCAAAATCCGCTTTGAGCTTGATTTGCTCGAGGTTGATGGGGAACATCGATCTATGGCTGAACCGGTTGTGCAGCATATTTATGGGTATAACGATCTGGAGATGCTCTATGATGCTTCACCGCCCCGGTTGATGGCACTTACCACCGTGCAGTCGCTGGATTATCTGCTGGAAAAGGATAAACAGCGCGAAGAAGACGGCTTTCCCCGCAAGATCAGGGTCGGCAAGATGGTTAAACCGAGCCGGACCGGGGATGACAAGGTGGTTATTGTGCCGACCACGGTGGAGGAAAAACTGGTTCATGACAAGGTCCGCTTCAATGAGGAAGGTGAAGGAGACGGTGACGATCAGGGCTCCGGAGAAGGCGGTTCCGGCGATGGAGAAGAGGGTGAAGTCATTGGCGAGCAGCCGGTCAGACCGGAACAGAGCGGCCAGGGTGGGGCTGGTCAGGGTCAGGGTGGCGAGCATGATATGGAATCCAACGCCTACGACCTGGGGCGCATTCTGACCGAACAGTTTGAACTGCCCAATCTCAAAGATAAGGGCAAGAAGAAATCTCTTACCAAGTACACCTATGATTTAACCGACAAAAATAGGGGATTTGGTCAGATCCTCGATAAAAAATCAACCCTCAGAAAAATTATCCAGACCAATATTGCCCTTGGCCGAATTCGGGCCCGGGACCAGATTGACAGCCAAAAGTTGTTAATCTCACCGAGGGATCGAATTTATAGAATTCTTTCCAGGGAAAAGGATTATGAGTCCCAGGCGGTGGTCTTTTTTGTCCGGGACTATTCCGGTTCCATGGGTGGCAAACCGACTGAGCTGGTGGTCAATCAACATGTCCTTATCTACTCCTGGCTCATTTATCAGTATAAGAACCAGGTCGAGACCCGTTTCATCCTGCATGATACCGAAGCCAAAGAGGTGAAAAATTTTCAGACCTATTATAACTCGACCGTCGCGGGCGGCACCCAGGTGGCCAGTGCCTACAGCCTGGTCAATAAAATTGTCGAAGAAGAATCGCTGGCGCGGGACAACAATATCTATGTTTTCCATGGCACCGACGGTGATGACTGGGATACTAAAGGAGACAAGGCCCTGCCGGAGTTGAAGAAGATATTGCACTATGCCAGCCGGGTCGGCATAACCATCGCCGAAAACGGCTATGGCATCTCCGGCCAGACGGAGGTGGAACGATACCTGCGTAAATCGGGACTGCTGGAAGAGCAAAAAGATGTGCTCCGCCTCGATGTCATCGACCAGGAAACCAATGAGACCCGGCTGATTAAAGGAATCAGGGAGCTTATCTCATAAAAAACTGTGCAGGAAAGCTGTCTTTATGGTGAGAGAATATGGAACTTGTCAGTCAGCATGCCAAGAAAATAATGGAAGGATGCAAGGAGCGGGCCCGTGATGCCGGCTTGCGCTTTCAGGATGAGAGCCTGGAATATATCGTTACCAACCGCGATTTTTTGCAGCTGTCGCCGAAAAACATGATCCCGACCCTCTATGATTACTGGGTGCAGGACGTGGAGGTGTTAAAAGACCAGGGACAGTATGAACTGTATCCTAACAACCCCTATGAGACGGTCATCAATACCCGCCCGCCGATCTCCTACTATAACGACAACAACCCCGACTGGCTCAACGTGATGATCTTTTATCATGTTATCGGCCATATCGATTTCTTCCAGAATAACCTCTTTTTTCGTCATACCTGGGACTATGATTTTGCCGGCAAAGCGCTGGCCGATAAGCGGCTGTTGGCCAAGCTCCGTTCTGAGAAAGGGAGGTGGGTCGATTATATTATTGAATTTTCCCGGGCTATTGACAATCTGGTCGGCTATTTCGATCTGCTCTCCTCTTTTGCCACGGAGAAGAAAAAACTGTCAAAAATCGATTACTATTTCGATGTTTTCATCCAGCAGAAAGAGAACCATACCATTGCCGGATATGTCGCCGAGATAGAAAAATTTAATAAGTCGATGCGGGATTTTCCCCAGGACGGGGAGGCACTTTTTCTTGAAAGTGTAAAGAGCAAATATGCCGAGTTTGAATCGCTGTATAATAAAGCCGTCAATGAGAGTGAGAAAGGGAAAAAACAGGATCTTCTCCAGTTCCTCATGGAGCATTCCGAGTTTCTCAATCGTGACGAAAATAAATGGATGCTGATGGTCATTGAAGTGATTCGCAGCACTTCACTTTATTTCCAACCGCAGATCAGAACGAAGATTCTCAATGAGGGGTGGGCAAGCTACTGGCATGAAAATCTTTTTTTAAGTGATGACCGGATCAGTGGTCACGAGGTCGATTTCGCCGTGATAAACGCCAAGGTGACTTCCATGCCTCGCGTCGGTCTGAATCCGTATGCCCTTGGCATGCGTCTCTTCTATTACCTGGAAGCGCAGGCGGAGGCCGGAAAGCTCTCCTACGATTACCAGAGGATTGCTGATACCGAACGGCGTAAAAAATATAATTCCGGGCCTGGGGGAGGAAGAGACTATATCTTCTCTGTTCGGGAAAATTTTTGTGATTCGATGTTTGTCAACACCTTCATCGACCAGGAATTTGTCGACCAGCACAAGCTCTTTGTCGTTGATAAACGGCTGAATAAAGAACGGATGACCTGGGAATACTATGTGAAATCGAAAAAGGCCAACCACTATAAGCAGATGATTGCCGATTCTCTCTATCATCCGCCGGCCTTGACCATCAATGTCGATGAGGATAATAGCCTGGTTCTCAATCATGTGTTTGAGGGCAAACCTCTTTTCCGTGACTATATCGAGGGTACGCTGCTCGGCCTCGAGTTTTTGTGGGGGGCAAAGGTCAGTCTGTATACCCACGAGGCGGAACGCGTCAAAGAAGAGGAGCAGGGGCAAGCCCGTCAGGCTGATGAAACAGAGCCAAAAATTGTCTGGAAGCGGTTTCGCTACACGATGAAAGAGAGGAAGATGAATCGAGTCTTGATCAATTAGGGTGAATACATGCGCGATTTAACCAGGGCTATGGAAAATCTTAATCAAAACAAGGAACAATTGCGCAAGTCGCCGATTCTCTCTTATAAAGATTTCCTGCAGCAGGTAATCCAGCACCCGGAACGGATAATTCGCAATGTCTATCAGGTCTATTCCGGTCTGATCGATAGCCTGGTCGATGACGGCATTGATGAATACGGCAACGATCCCGAATCCATTCGATTTCTGAAATATGATTGCACCAGGCTTTTTGTTGAGGGTTCCGATCGGCCATTTTTCGCCGACCGACTCTTTGCCAATCGGCTTATGCGCCACGTTGATAGTTTTAAACTGGGGGCGAAGCAGAATAAAATTTATATTTTCGATGGACCCCATGGCAGCGGCAAGTCGACATTTCTGAATAATCTTCTCCGCTCGTTCGAAAAATATGCCAACTCACCTGAAGGCTCGCGTTACGAGGTGGTTTGGCGCTTAAAGCATGACCACCTGGTGGGAGGAGTCCACAGCCTGCATTCTCTTACCGACAAGCTGGCCTGGGTCCTGGAGAATGAGGGTAAGGCGGATTTGGCCTCGGAAATGAAGTGTGCCTGTAAGGTAGACGCTGATTTAGGCGGGTATTTCGATGTGCCCTGCCCGAGCCATGACAACCCGCTGTTGCTTGTTCCGAAAGAGGTGCGGCGCAAATTTTTCGACGATCTTTTTGAAGACGATGCATTCAAATGGCAGTTGTTTACTGAAAAGAAGTACGAATGGGTTTTTCATGACGAACCCTGCACTATCTGTATCTCTCTTTATCATGAGCTGCTGCAGAAGCAAGGTGGTGACCCGCAAAAAGTTATGCAGTGCGTCTGTGCCCGCCCCTATGTGTTTAATCGGCGTTTAGGCGAGGGAGTTTCCGTATTTAACCCCGGCGATAGACCTTTGCGCCATCCCATCATGTATAATGATGTCATCCAGAGGAGCCTGGACGCAACGCTGGCTGATGGCAAGCCGGTCAGTTATGTCTATTCCCGCTATGCCAAGATCAACAATGGCATTTATGCCCTGATGGATATCAAGTCGCATAACACCGAACGGTTGATGGAGCTGCATAATATTATCAGCGACGGGGTCCATAAGGTTGAGGACATTGAAGAAAAGGTGAGTGCGTTACTCTTTGCCCTGATGAACCCGGAGGATAAAAAGCTGCTTGCCGACCTGCGCGCCTTCTCCGATCGCGTAGAGTATATCAATATCCCCTATGTCCTTGATCTACAGACAGAAGTTGAGATCTATCGGGAGAATTTCGGCAAGCATATCGATGAAAGCTTTCTGCCAAGGGTTTTGCATAATTTCGCCAGGGTAATTATCGCTACCCGGTTGCGCACTAAATCGGAGGCCATGGAAGAGTGGATCAGGGAACCGGAAAAGTACGCGATGTACTGCGATACCAACCTGCAGCTGCTGAAGATGGAGATTTTTACCGGGTATATTCCTAAATGGTTGGCGGAAGAGGACGTCGCCCAGTTCACCGCCAAGAGAAGGCAGAAAATTGTTGCCGAATCGGAAAGCGATGGCTGGAAGGGATTGTCCGGCCGGGATTCGATCAAATTATTCAACGACTTCTATGTTACCTATGCCCGGGAAGACAAGTTGATCGACATGGCGATGCTTGGGAAATTTTTCCGGAAATTCTGTAAACAAGATCGCGACATCCTGCCCATGGGCTTTCTCGATTCTCTGCTGCGTATGTACAATTATACAGTCCTGCAGGAGGTGAAGGAGTCGTTGTACTCGTACAACGAGGAACAGATTGCCCGGGATTTAATGAATTATATATTTGCCGTCAATTTTGATATCGGCACTGTCGAGATCTGTGAATTTACCGGGGATAAACTGGAAATAACTGAGAGTTTCTTTAACAGGATGGAGAGTCGGCTGCAGATTGATCAAAGAAACAGTGTCTCATTTAGAAACAGCGTCCAGAAGTCCTATACCACTGTCGCTCTGCCGCAGGAAATGCTGCGCGACGGCCTGCCTCTTACCAAGACCTCGTTGTATACCCATCTTTATGAAAAATGCACTTATAACCTCAAGGAAAAGGTGCTCGAACCATTTCTTAAAAACGAAAATTTTCGCCGGGCGGTAAAAGATTATAATCAGGAACCGTTTCGGACTTACGACCAAAAAATTCAAAGCGACGTGCACTTTATGATGGAGAATCTCCAGCATAAATATCTTTATTCCAGCCAGGGAGCCAAAGAAATCTGTATCTATGTCATTGACAATAACCTGGCCCGACAGTTCTCCGGGGTGAGCGAATAATCACCAGCAGCATGGTTCTTTTTCGTCATAACCACCCCTATGAAATTTTTTTTCCACCAGGTGCGGTCAAGCTCATTGTCGGGACTTTACCTCCGCCGAGGTTTTCCGAAGGCAGGCTCAAAGAACGCGATGTCGATTTCTGTTATGGCAGTTGTGATGGCACGCTCTGGCCGGTTCTCAGTGAAATTTTTCAGCTCGGGCTTCGCTATGACAATTCGCCGGCAGCAGTGCAGGAGCGACAGGAATTTCTTGTCCGGGAAAAAATTGGTATCTGCGATATAGTTCAGTCGTGCAGACGTTATAAAATCGACGCTTCTGATCTTGGCATGACGGAGATCCGTTTGCGCAATGTAGTCGCCCAGCTGCAATTGCACCCAACTGTCAAAACACTCATATTTACCGGTGGCAACAGCAAAAATGGCCCGGAATATCTCTTTCGCCAACACTTGAAGGGGTATGGTCTAAAACTTTACCCAATCAGCCTTGATATTCCCAGGGTACATCAGTTTATCCTGGACAACAGGGTACACACGGCGATTTCTCTCACCTCACCCTCCAATGCCGCCAACCGGGCCATCGGCAGCAGCGCTTTGTATAAAAAAAGGAAAAAAGAAAATCCCGGCTATACCACCTTTGATTTTCGTATTGACCAATACCGAAGAGTTTTTGTCGACGAAGCTGGGTAATAGCCAGCGCTTATACTATGGTTTGAGCGGCCTCGGTAATATGGCGGATAATTATTTTTTCAAAACCTTCCCACATGCCCAATCCATGACTGATGGATTCCACTTTGATACCTTTCTTTTGCAATCGGGATTGCCAGGACGACGGGCTGTCACTGATGATATCTCGCCGATAGTGCATCCCGGCTACAAGAAAAAAAGGGATGATATACACATCGGTATATCCACTTTCTGCGATCTCATCGATAAGGTGAGCTGTATCGGGATATTTCTCGACAATACCAACATAGATCCTTTCCCCGAATTTTAGGCGGAGGATTTTTTCCAGAGAGTAATAGGCCGTCCAGATCGGATGGGAAGTCCCATGGCCGAGAACTAAAATGGCTGTTCGCGGTCGAGCGGAGATAGTTGGCCGCAAAATTTCCCCTATTTCATAGTAATCTTGCGGGGTGGTGAGCAGTGGCATGCCGAGTGCGCAATCCAGGCCGGATTTGCTGGTAATCTGCACGAGCCTGTGAAATTCAGTACCAGGAAATAAATGCAGAGACTGCAGGATAACTTTTGATATACCCTTTGCGGCCAGCATCTGCAGTACTGCTTCAGGATGCAGCACAGCAGATTGCTGTCGTAGAAGGAGTTCTCGGGTGATCTTTTTCGACGAATAGGCCCATAAAATTTCCGCCTGGGGAAAATGGTCTTGAATTGAGCTTTCCAGCCGGGAATATGTGGTAATTGTTTTGGCAGTTGTACCAAAGGCGGACAGGATAATGGGGAGGTTCATAAAGATATTCTCGCATGCTGTGAAGTAAACGGAAAGAAAATATATTGTGACAAAATAATAATTAAAGTAAATCAAAACAAATGATACAATAATTTGTACTACAGTACAGTTTTTTTATAAACCCTCTTGACACCGGGGAGACATTTGTAGTATTCAAAGGATCAGCTATTAAATTAAATTCTTTTTTACTTAAACTATGTTGCCTAATGGTAGTGGCGCAGAGAGAGCGGAAACAATTACAGTTGGAGGAAAAAAATGGTGAAGAAAATTTCAGTGATTGCCCTGGCCGGAATGCTTGCCCTGCCGACATTTGCCATGGCAGCCAGTAAGTCGAACGTCGCCGATCTGGAGAAGAAGATCGACGAACTGAGCAGGCAGCTCGAAGAATTGCGTGGGGCGATGGCAACCCAGACGGAACAGAGCAAGGCCCTGGCTGAAAATGTCGAAGAACTTGGCAGTGACATGGAGGACATGGACGAAAGATCTGAGCGTTGGGATGTAGCTTCACGGTTCGATCTGTACGGAGATTTTCGCAGCCGCCTGGATTTTTACAACGCCGACACGGTCTTTGGCCGCAATCTCGATAATGACACCCTCTGGACCAACCGTTTCCGTCTGAATATGCGGGTCAAAGCGACGGAAAATGTTGAGTTTAAAGGACGTCTGGCCATGTACAAAACCTGGGGCAACCAGTCTGCCTTTAATGATGACAGTGGTGCCATGTATCCGCTTTTTGACGGCAATGTTACCCGGTCTCCTGTCGGCAGCAGCGCCTTGTATGTTGACCGTGCCTTTGTCAACTGGAATAACATCGGTGGATTGCCGATGTGGTTCTCTATCGGCCGCAGGCCAACTACCGATGGACCTCCTGCCGAGTTAAGAATGAACAGTGATGAACGACTGGCAACGCCGATGGCCTTTATGGATTGGCCTTTTGATGGTGTTTCTGCCGGCTACGCTTGGAATTGGGGCGTAGAAGCTCTCGGAGACAGCCGGGTCCGTTTTTGTTATGGACGTGGATTTGAGGCCGGCCTTGAAGATACCAACACCAACATCAAGGATACCGATTTTGCCGGGCTGAGCTGGGATATCATGAAAAAAGGTGAGCGTTTTGCCTATATCCAGAGTTTCATGGCCTTTGATCTGTTCAATTATCCCAATTTCCAGGATCCTTTCATCGATTATGGGGCGCAACAGCCGCAGGCTGCCGGAGGATATGGTCCCCGAACTAATCTTGGTGATGTCTGGCACACCGCCGCTGTATTCGAGGACAAAATTGTCGGCTTGAATTACTTTGTAGCAGGTGGCTGGTCGCAAACTCAGCCGGATACAGGTTTGTTTAATTCAGTTGGCCCAACGGGCATCGTTCCCAACACCGACAATGAAAACGGTTATTCTGCTTATGTGGGCGTACGCTATGACCTTGATGATGCAGGTTTAAAATTCGGTGCTGAGTTTAACTACGGTTCGCAGTACTGGCTGGCCATGGCTCCGGGACATGATGATATCTACCAGTCCAAGCTTGCCACCAGAGGCCAGGTTTATGAGATATACACTATCTGGGATCTGCCCACCGGTGAAGCTCTGTCCAAATACGCTAAAACCTTTATGCGGCTTGGATACCAGCATTATGAGTACGATTATTCCGGGTCTGGAGACTGGAATCTCACCCCCTATGATCTAGGTGATGCCGCTGATCGTCAGATGTTGCAGATGTTGGGTCAGGATCCGGTGGAAAGTGCCGATCAGATCTATCTCACCTTCGAAGCGTACTTTTAACCAGTTAAATTTTCACAGCAAAAACCCCAAGGACCATGTTCATGTAAATGAATATGGTCCTTTTTTTATTGCCGCATGACTTTGACTGCTATACTTTGCATAGTGTTTCCAGGAGGCAATCCAGATATATCACAAAATACAATCAGCAGGTTATGCAAGAATGGTGGAACCATCAGCAATAAATCCAATCATGGCAACATTATCAGCCCAAAACGGCACGTGTTGTAGCTACGGCATGTTCGATCGGCATGGCGGTGTGAGCAGCGGTCTCTACACATCGCTGAATGTTGGCGAGAGTGTTGGCGATAACGACGGTGCTTCTCTGGAAAACCGTGGCAGAGTGAAACAAATTCTCGCAGTCCCCCATCTGCTTACCGCAAAACAGGTGCATGGCAGTGATATCCATTGTTTGACCGAACCCTTGACGGGAGACCGGGAGGTGGATGGCTTTGACGCCCTTATCACCGATCTACCAGAAATTGGCCTGATGATCCAGCAGGCTGATTGCCAGGCGGTACTGCTCTTTGACCCGATGCGAAAGGTGATCGCGGCAGTGCATTGCGGCTGGCGAGGGAGCGTACAGGGGATTCTCTTGCGGGTGATAGCGGTCATGACCGATAACTATGGGACGGTTCCTGCTGATTTGCAGGCAATAATCAGCCCGTCGCTGGGGCCTTGCTGCGCCGAATTCGTCAACTATCGACAAGAACTCCCAGCAGAGTTCCAGCATTTTATGGTCCGGGATAATTATTTCGATTTCTGGCGGATCAGTAGATCGCAACTGATTGATGCCGGAATGGCCGAACAGGGCATTAGTGCCGCAGAAGTTTGCACTTGTTGTTCCGATGATTATTTTTCGTATCGAAGAGCATGCCGTCTGAGCAAGGGGAAGACCGGAAGAAACTGTTCGGTCATTATCCTGCACACGCAATCAGCCTGAAATCTAAGCAAAAACCATGCGCATTTTACTTATTGAAGACGATGTCAAGATAGCTTCTTTTATTGAAAAAGGCTTAAAGGAAGCTGGTTTCAGTGTCGACAAGTGCACCGATGGCCAGGCGGGCCTGGAACATGCCATGACCCTTGCTTATGACGCTGCAGTTATTGATCTTATGCTGCCTCGACGTGATGGCCTCAGTGTTATCGAGACCATGCGTGCGGAAAATATCAATACCCCGGTTCTTATCCTCAGCGCCAGGCAATCAGTTGACGACAGAATCCTGGGACTGCAGCGGGGGGGGGACGACTATATGGTCAAACCTTTTTCTTTCAGTGAGCTTCTGGCAAGGATCCAAGCACTTATAAGGCGGGACAAGAAAAATACCAAGCCGATGTTCCTCACTGTGGCCGATCTGGAAATGGACCTTCTCAAACACGAAGTATGCCGGGATGGCAAGAAAATCGATCTACCGAGCAAAGAATACGCTTTGTTGGAATATATGATGCACAATCCCGGAATTGTCCTGTCCAAAACCTCGATCCTCGAGCGTGTCTATGATTATTCCTTTGATCCGCAAACCAACGTGGTTGATGTGCTGGTCTGCCGCCTGCGCAACAAAATAGATAAGGATTTCAATGACAAGATGATCCATACCGTCAGGGGCGTGGGCTATGTCCTTAAAGCTGAGTAGGAAGGATTTCAGCTGGTCCCGCTCAAAGAAAGTCCTGCCGGTATTTTTCCTTCTCTGGGGTGGCGGACTGCTGCTGGCATTGCTCTATCTTTTCACTGTACGCAGCCATCTGCAGAAATTTGAACGTGATCAGACGGAATCGCTGCTCGACACCTATCTGGCCGGAAACCGATCAGCAAATCTTTTTTCAGGTGCCATTGAGCTGCAGCGCAACACGATGCTGCAAGGCCTGGCTTTTATCCGAATAATGCAAGGCAGTGACCAGGTGGTGATGGTTGGTGATCAGGCGGGGGCACTGAGTTTTAACGGATTGGTCAATCTGTCGCCGGCGATCAGCGGGGTGTGGCTACCGGTTGGGATGGGAAAAGAAAAGCACCTGCTGACCATCATCCTTCGCCGATATGACAACGGCCTGCTTATTCAGGCTGGGAAAGACGGGCAGGAAGGATATGCTCTTTTCGATCAGTTGGTGCGGGATACCATATTTATTGTCGTCTGCAGCATCATTTTGCTCTGGCCATTGTCTCTTTACTTTATAAAACAAAGTCTTACTCCGCTCATTACCACCCGGGAGAAAATTGGTGATCTTATCGAGCGATCTAAGACCGGGCTACTGCCGGAGCAAGGCAACGGACCCGAGTTGGACAGTCTGTACAGCCAGATTAATCAACTTATCCGCCAGAATCGAAATTTGGTCTCAGAGATGCAGCAATCTCTGGATAACGTCGCCCATGATCTGCGAACGCCCATGACCAGGTTGCGCTCCGTGGCCGAATACGGATTGCAGGCCGAAGACGACACCTCTCGGCTACGCGATGCGCTGTCTGACTGTCTCGAAGAATCCGAGCGGGTTCTGGCCATGCTGAAGATCATGATGAGTGTCGCCGAGGCTGAATCCGGAACCATGCGCCTGGAATTAAACGATTGTGATATACTGTCAAGCCTGCAGCAGGTTGTCAATCTCTATGAATACGTCGCCGAGGAGCGGAAAATAACGGTGCAGCTGCAGGCAGCCGAAGCAGATAAGCCGGTGCGAGCAATCGTCGATCGCACCAGGATATCCCAGGTCTGGGCGAATCTGCTCGATAACGGCATAAAATACGGCAGGGAAGGAGGATGGGTAAAAATTGGTGTGCAGGCAATTGGTGGGCACGTGGTCATAAGTTTTGCTGACAACGGCATGGGGATTTCAGAATCGGAACGGGGGAAAATCTGGGAGCGGCTCTATCGCGGAGATAGGAGCAGATCCCAGCCGGGCCTGGGGCTGGGGCTCAGCTATGTGCATGCGGTGGTCACGGCGCATCATGGTAAGGTTTTGGTAGAAAGTACTCTGCATGAGGGCAGTCAGTTTGTGGTGCGCCTGCCAGTAGTTCAGGTGAGTACACAGGAGAAATCGCATATCAGCGGGGAATGATCAGATAGACGAACGTCTGGGATATAAAAATTATCAATGCGAATGCCGGCACTATGCAGAATAAAGTCAATCTGCCGCAGCGGGGCATGGCTTGGATGTGACGGGACATTGGTAAGATTGGCGTTTTTCAGTCCTGTCGCGGCAAGAAAAAGATTCAGCTCCCGGCTCCCCCAAAACGTGTTGAAGTCGCCGGCAATTATGACTTCCTTGTCGGTACTCTGGGTAAGGGCGTGGAGTTGTTCGAGCTGGTTCTGCCGGTGCCGGTATTTGAGGGACAGGTGGACGATGAAAATGGCGATGGACTGTAAATCAGTCTGGATGACCAGTTGTTTTACCCCCTGTTCGAAATAATGAAAATGGAAGTTTTCAATGGTCTGCTTGGTAAGCAGGGCATTGGATTGCTGCTTCAGAACCGGGACCCGCAACGCCAGTGATTGAGCGTTGTATTTACTTTCAATGATGAAATTGTAGCCTAATGTATCGGCGATGGTCTGCGCCTGACAAAAATATCCACAGCGATAAGAACCGGAGTCTACCTCGACGAGACCCACGATATCGGGATTAACACTGGCGATAAAGCTTATTATCCGCTGCAGGTTAACAGTCGTCCTTTTGAAAAAACCGGCAAAAGGGAGAGGAAGATGGTAGCCGAGGTGATGGCCGGTGCCGTATCGGATATTATAGAGAAGTAATCGCATGGTGGTATAATACTTCTTTTGCACTCTGTGAAGCAATGCCTGGATGTAACAAATCAGGACAAATTTATGATTTTGCAAAAGCCGGTTATAGAGTAGTCTGCAGGCGCCGTTTTTCTCTAAAGACAGGCGAAAGAGGGTGGGACAGGAAAGCGGATTCTGTTTTGCTTTATCTAATAATTATTTGTAATAACTACATTATATAGACATGATAACCATAGGATCAAGAAAAAGTAAGTTGGCCATGTGGCAGACAGAGACCGTTGCCGGCCATCTCAACCAAGCCGGATTGAAGACGCAGATCAGCTCCATGGACACCATTGGTGACAAGATACTTGACACCTCGATCGCCAAGATAGGCAGTAAAGGGGTGTTTACCGTTGAGCTTGAGGAACAATTGGCTGGCGGCATAACCGATATCGCCGTGCACAGTGCCAAGGATATGCAGTCCCAGCTGCCTGAGGGATTTACGCTTATTGCCTTTACCGAACGAGAAAAAGTCAACGATGTGCTGCTCAGCACCGACAGCTCAATAGATATAACCGACAGCACGCGCGCCCTGGTTGTCGGGACCTCATCTGTTCGCAGAAGGGCCTTTCTGAGACATTTCTACCCCCACGCGCATATCGTTGAGATGCGGGGCAACCTGCAGACCAGGATCGAAAAAATGCAGCGCGGTGACTGTGACGCGCTGTTGCTGGCTTATGCGGGGGTGAAGCGGATGGGCTATGGCGATATGATTGTTATGGTATTTGATGAACAGCAGTTTGTCCCGCCGGTCGGGCAGGGCTGTATCGCCATCGAATCGGCAACTTCGCTTGCCCCGGAAAAGGCCCGGGAAATTCGGGCATGTTTGAATAATCCGGTGAGCGAGGCCTGTCTTCTGGCTGAACGGGCATTTTTAAAAAAACTCGAAGGCGGCTGCAGTATCCCGGCTTTCGGCTATGCCGTTCTTGAGGGGGAAGAAATTACCCTCACTGCCGGTCTTGCCAGCCTCGACGGCAGGAAAATCCTGCGAACGACGGAAAAAGGCTCATTGCAGGACCCGGGCCGGCTTGGTAAAAGGGTCGGCGAGTATATTCTCAATAACGGCGGACGGGAGATGCTGGCCGAAATCAGGCAAGAGCAGGCCGAATAGTATTATCGTGACACCGGGCCATGGAAAACCTATGAGCAACAGTCAAACAATTGGCGTCGGAATCATTGGCACCGGCAGACACGGCAGCCGTTATGCCGGCCATATCGTCAACGATCTTGGCCACTGTTTCCACCTTGCAGCCATCAGCAGACGATCGCCTGCGGCGATAGAGCAGGCGGAGAAGTGGAACACCAGGCTGTATAGCGACTGGCGTGAGCTGGTCAGCTCTTCTTTGGTGGATGCGGTTATCTGTGTCACCACTCCTAATCTTAATCCGGATATTGCCCGCTACTGCGCCGAGCAGAAAAAACCGCTGCTCCTGGAAAAACCCCTGACTACCAATTTTCATACGGCAAAAGAGATTGTGGCCCTGTTTGACCGATTGTCCCTGCCGCTCACCATCGGCCAGACGCTCAGATACAACAGCGTGATCCTTGCCCTGAAAGATAATTTGCCGGCCATGGGCAGAGTATTCTCCTTTGGTGCCAGCCAGCGGCTGGAGCCGTCGACCCTCGCCTGGCTTGAACAGCCTGAATTTGCCGGCGCAGGAGTGATTTTCCATACCGCAGTGCATCTTTTCGATGCCCTGCGTTTTATCACCGGCCAGGAGATTGTCAAGGTTCGGGCCACCGCCCGCAATATTTATAATCCGCGGCTGGAGGATCTTCTCACCGCCGAGGTAGTTCTTGCAGATGGCGTTCTTGGCATCATCGATGCCAGCAAGATCAGCCCCTCACGGGCCTGTCGATATGAATTTGTTTGTGAAAAAGGACAGTTGCAAGGGGATCAGGTTCACGGCCTGTTGCAAAAAATAGTCAACATGGACATTAGCGATCTGCCGGTACAACCGCCGGGCCCAACAATCCTGCCGCTTCTCGAGGATTGGTATGCATATCTCCAAGGCGTGGGCGCCAATCCAATAACCGGGAGGGAAGGACTTGCCGCGGTAAAAATCAGCCATGCCTGTCGAAAATCTGTGGTCACCGACCAATGGGTGGCTATTGATGACTTGTAAGTCGGCAGGATTAGGACAACAAAACTAAATTGTTCTGTGCTTATTCAAACAAGATAGTCCGGTCTGCAAAAAAAATGTAATAGTTCACCGGAGTACTTCAGGTGACCGCATAACCCGGATCAGTAACCGTTTCAGCCAGTGCTTCAGGTTCGTTCAAGCAGGCCTCCGAGCAATAATTGGCTATGTGAGGAGGACTGATCGGACGAAAATGGAGTGCTGGTGAACTAGTACCAAAAAAATGGCTGGACATGTCTCGTTGACTGTGATAATTGACAGAACATATTGCAAAAGTGATGCTCGAATAACTATTGAATAGTCGGGGAGTGGCTCAGTCTGGTAGAGCACAGCGTTCGGGACGCTGGGGTCGGAGGTTCAAATCCTCTCTTCCCGACCACTAATATAAAGGGTTTGCAGGAACTACTAACTGCAAACCCTTTTCTGTTTCTACCCTGTTACTACCCTTGTGTAAAAAATCACTTGCATATTATTGATGGTCTGATTGAGCATCTCAGAAATAGTCAGAAAACAGGTTCGTCGTATTTATACACCTACGCCCCTTGCCATTATACTGCTGGAACACTTTATGCTAGACATTTGACTACTTCCTATCAGACAACAGCAATATTCAGTGGCCAAAATCATAAAGGAGGAACGAAACAATGGTACACAAAGCGCTCGTGGTAGATGACGATGAAATGATACTGGATATATTGGAATATATCCTTGCATCAAACCGATACAGCATCACCAGGGCCACTGATGGAGATCAGGCTATCAAAATATTGAATACTGAAAATTTTGATTTGGTCATTACCGATCTTCGAATGGGCCGAACAAGTGGACTCGACGTAATCGGGAAAACAAAAGATATCAACTCTAATACAATAGCCATTATGATCACGGGAAGTTGCGACTCGTCAGATGAAATTGATGCTTTTCACCACGGTGCTGATGATTATTTACTCAAACCATTTTCCCCGAATGATTTGCTTATACGTATACAATTTCAGAAGTACAAACAGTTTTTTACGTCTACATTAACCCTAGAGGGTGAACAACGCGCAGGAAACGTGTCAGGATAATTTACAAAGTGTAAAACAATTTTCCACTCTCCCAACAGCCGAAATTTCCGCGAAACTTTATCGCCATCACATATGATCAGCAATTAACAAAAAAACAGGAGACTCAATATGACAGAATCAGACTTCACCATGATGAAAAATATTGGTATCTGGATCGATCACAAGGAAGCAATTTTGGTCTCAGTAGAAGGCGACCAGACAACGGTTGATCATATAGAGTCAAACGCCGAAAGCCACTATCGTCCATCGGGGGGATGGAAGGCAAGTGGTACTTCAGTGGCCGTATCAGTATCAAAGGAGCAAAAAGCAGACGAGCGCCGCAAGCATCAGTTTCAAAAATTCTACCAGGAGGTCATCCAAAGAGTTGGCCAATCAGGCAAAATTTACATCTTTGGGCCAAGCGAGGCAAAGCTCGAATTGGTAAAAGAAATTGAAAAAATAAAAGGCTGGCGAGACAGGATTGCCGCCGTAGAACCATCCGACAGGTTGTCAGAAAATCAAATAGTTGCGAAGGTGAAATCTTTTTTTTAACGATCAGAGAGCCGGTATTTACCATAGGCTGAGCGAACAATCCTTTGTGGAAAGGTGTTAGCATCGTGCTGATAGACGTTTTGCTGACCAACAATTTATTTCCTCCGGCGCGAGTAAGGCGTCCAAACGATCTCTTTTGGGTTTTGACTCATTTAGCATCACGTTGAGGAAAGGTATCCTGTGGCAATCCTCGATTGGGGAGATAATCCTTTACGTTAAGACTATTCCTAAACACCTTTGCGACAGTCAAGGAAGATATCTTACTCATGAAAAAATGGGCAACTGAGACTCCTATCTATGCAGACAATAATAGTAGGCAGTAGGTTGTGTTGTCTATTGGCTGTCCCAGTTTTTCGATAAGCCTTTAAAGAATTGATATTGTGTTTAACTGAATCACTGGATATATTGGAAAAGCGGTGTGATTCTCTGTTTTGAAAAAACAATGGGGCACTGCTTCTTCTACCATACCATGTTTGCTCTTCCTCCCCACCATACCTTAACACACAGTGCTTTCTGCACGATATCCGTGTGTGCTATTCCCAGCCTGCAACTAGAAATGTCTTAAAATCCATAAAAAGGTCTTTCGCATGAATCTCTTTATCCGTTACCCTGTGCGCTTCAGTATTCCTTCTTTTCTCCTACTTTTGACCTTGTTGGGGAGTGGATCGAGTTACCTGTTTTACAGCGCCAGCAGAGATAAACTGATTGAGAAACAGGCTATCCATTTTGTGGATCTGGTCATGAAGCGGAATCAGATCCGCATGAATGATATCTTGCAGAAAAAGAGATGGAGCGGTTACGCTTGAATGTTGATCTGCTCGCTCGTACTGGTGGTCCGGGTGCAACTCTGGTGGTGGATGAAAAACAGCAGATTATCAGCGCCTCAGATCCAACTTGGCTTGGCCAGTCGTTGGCGAAGGCTGTCATTCTCGAGGAAGGTCGACAACGGCTTGCCGACTTTTTTCGCACCCAGGAAAAGACTTTACAGAGTGTGGTTTTTCTCAGCCGGGATCGGCAGGCAGTCTGTGCTATCTTCCCGCTGCGTATCGGAGCAAGCCAGGATAGTATAGGTTTTCTCTACTACGAAAAAAATTTACAAGGGCTTAAGGCAGCGGCACATCAGACCCTACGCCGGGATATAGGTGTGATTTTTACTTTGTATGCAATCATTGCTCTGCTGCTCTGGTTGTTTCTCTATTTTTTCTTTTTTCGGCGCGTTTCCGTGATTATGGAGACAATGAGACGATTCGGCCATGGAGAGGATAGCGCTCGGTCGGTGCTGGCCGGGAACGATGAGTTGGCCGACGTCGCCACCGTTCTGAACAGTATGCTGGACCAGCGGGTAGCCGCGGACAAGCTGGCCCGAAAAACTGACCGGCTCCTCAAACAATTAACCGACGGGCTGCCGCTGCTTCTTGCCTATGTGGACAAGGAAGAACACTATCGTATCGTCAACCGAGAATTTGAGAAGTGGTTTTATCTGAAACCGGAGCAGATCATAGGGCGGCAGGTTCGTGATATGCTTGGTGCCAAGGGCCTTGAGGAGATTGCTGATCATGTCAGTCTGGCTTTGACGAGCGGTCAGATGGTAGAGTATGAAGACACCCTCCCCGTTGTCAATGACGGTAATCGTGCATTTCAAGCCACCCTGTTCCCCCATTTTGAGAACGGCAGCGGAGTGGTGGGTTGTTTCCTTTTAGCCCGTGACATCACCCAGCATAAAATAGACATGGAGTTGCTTCGTAAGGCCCAGAAACAATGGGAGTGTACCTTTGACTCTATCCTCGATGAGATCATCACCGTTCAGGATAAAGAGTTCCGTATTCTGCAGGCTAACAAGGCCGCTGCAGATTATTTCGGCATTCCGCAGGAAGAGATTGTCGGTCGTCATTGCTATGAGCTGTTCCGGGAAGATAAGATTCCCTGCAGCGGGTGTCCTTTTTCTGCAGTGTTCCTTGAGGGAAAAACCCAAAGCATTGAACTCTATCATGAACGTGTGAAGAAAAACTTTTTGGTCACCATCTCGCCTATGAAAGATGACCAGGGTAAGGTCTTCGGCATTGTTCACTCGGCCAAGGATATTACCGAGTTTAAGCAAATGGGACAGCTACTGCGCCAGGCCCAAAAGATGGAGGCCATCGGCACTCTGGCCGGCGGCATCGCCCACGATTTCAATAATATTCTCAGCCCGATCCTCGGCTACAGCGAAATGGTGGCCGAGCGGCTACCTGAGACAGCGAAGAGCGGGAGATGGTGCTGGCAATCAACACAGCGGGCAAGCGGGCCAAGGAACTGGTCAAACAGATCCTCACCTTCAGCCGTCAGGGCGAGCAGCAGCGACAACCGGTCCAGATCCACCTGGTCATCAAGGAGGCGCTCAAACTGCTGCGTTCCTCCATCCCGACCACCATTGAGATTCACCAGAATGTGCTGATTGCGGGCATAGTCCTGGCCGACCCGACCCAGATCCATCAGATCATCATGAACCTCTGCACCAATGCCTACCACGCCATGCGGGAGGTGGCGGGAGCTGACGTCAACCTGGAGGTTGTCGAGCTGACGGCATATGATTATCTGGACAATCTGGCCCTGCAGCCGGGTCCGTATCTCAAACTGAGCGTCCGCGATACCGGCTGCGGCATGCCGAAGGAGCTTGGAACGAATCTTTGAACCCTATTTCACCACCAAGCAAGCAGGGAGAGGGGACCGGCCTGGGGCTGTCGGTGGTGCATGGCATCTGTCGAGAGTCATCATGGTCATATCACCGTCTACAGTGAGCCGGGCAAGGGCACCGCCTTTCATGTCTATCTGCCCCAGGTGCAGGTGCCAGAGGAAGGGGCGGCCGAGGAAGCATGGAAAATCCCGCAGGGGAGCGGCACCGTCTCTGGTAGTGGATGATGAACCGATCATATGTGAGATGCTGCAGGAACTGATGCTGAACTTGGGTTACGACGTTTTGCTCTGTTCCAGCAGTACAGCAGGCACTGAAGACCTTCACGGAGCACGGTGCAAGGATCGATCTGGTGCTCACCGACATGACCATGCCGGGTCATGAATGGAGCAGAGCTGGCTCGGCGAATCAAACAGATCAGTCCCTCCACGCCGGTGATCGCTCTGTACTGGATTTAGTGATATCATGAACGAGAAAAAGGCCAGGGGGATGGGAATCGACGGCTATATGACCAAGCCGGTCATTCAACGCAAGCTTGCTCAGACCCTTTATGATATTTTGGAGAAAAAGGGTAGCAGACCTGCTGCGTGAGTTGAGGAAAGGGCTTGGGGTGCACTGAAATATTACAGTCTTGCTCTGCCAGAGTCAATATCTCCCATACATGTTGACTCTGGTTCGAACTCACAAATCAAGATTTCCAGAACGAATACCCGATTACATCCAACCATCCTCGGGTCAACCTTACTACAGTTGCTCATAAGAAGCCTCGAAACCACTACGTTAAGGGAGGAGACTGGTTATGTCCTCCCCCCAAAACAGTTATTCTTGATCATCCATACAGCGTTTAAATCCATCTGATTGCTTCTGAATCATTCACCTTGCCGAGGTACTTCTTGGGGTGTCGGCAAGTCGCATGTCGCAAAATCACTTTACTTACAATCTCAATAGGGGGACGGATCTTGATGGAGTGGTAAGGATAGCAGGAAGAGTGATAGCTGTCGAGTGGATAAAATATACCCCATAAGCTAGCGCCATTCGGGACAAACCCCAGTTTTTCACTTATAACCAGGAAGTTGAGAGGGGCACGCGTGGTCACGCACCCACAACTTCACTTAATTCAAATCGGATCTCGGGTTGAGATCTCGATCCTGGTTTAAAATTTGGTCGATGGTACCGTCAGTTTTCATCTCAAGGATCAACCGATTGATCTCAGGAAACAAAGCTACTAACGGCGATTTTTTTGATATTCCGATACGGTAGGCGTGTTGGCCGGAAAACTTAGGCGTAAATTTTATTTTCCCCTTCCACTCAGGATGGGCCTTGACGAGGCTGTAAATTACCGATTCACTGCCCAATAAGATGTCCATTCGTGAATGGAGTAGCTTTTTAATTCCCTCTTTGTAGCTGAGGCAGCGCTCGGTCTTCAGAATTCCCTTTTTAATCGCCTGCACAAAGATTTCATCATGGGTGTAGCCGCTGACAATACCTATTGTGTAGGATTTCAAATCCTCAACAGTTTCCCACTCTATGGGACCTCCGCTTCTTTCGGTCAGGAACCAGACCCTGCTTTTGTCGTTCATGACGACATCGGTAAACGCGAGATAGGTGCTTCTTTCCTTGTTCCGGATAAGAGGAAAAGTCAGGTCTGCTTCACCGGTTTTCAGGTACATTAAGGCCCGTTTCCACGGTAAAAGCTTTGATGTTAATTTCAAATCCAGCCGGGAAAAAATCGCCCTGCAGAGTTCAATGGATATCCCGCCCTGGGCATGTCCGCCTTCTTTTCCGATAGTAAAAGGGGGCCAGGGATCGCTCACAAATGTCACCTGCCGGATTTCCTGGCTGTAAACAGGATGGCAGAGGATCGTCACAAAGAACACCATAAGGATTATGGATTTTTTCATCGGCAGGCCACCTTGCACTGTCTCTATCTCTTCTGTCGCAGGTTCTTTGCTTTGCTAGACCGGCTGTTGTGCACCGTCGGCTTCCACCCTGTTGTAATCATTATACATCATTATACATGTTTTATCGGACTGCGCAACTGGTGTCGGGCCATGCTAAATGCATAATTTTACGTTATTATCGTCAGCAGAAAAGGTTCTTCAATACTCTGTATCCCTATTTTTCAGTCAGAATCGACAATATAGGCTCCAGCATCCTCTCTCAGTTGGAAACCTTTACCAACCTCTTTGACGTTACGCCCTTTGGCTCGTCTAGCCCCAGGCTCTGCTTAATATTGACAACAAAAGAATCATTGCCAACCGCTGTGATTGCACAAAAGTTGACAGATTTATTTCTCGATGCAAAATAATTCCGAACATCACCTTTTTAAGATTGCAAAATCGTATCTTATTTAATTTTTCAATAGCTCATAATTGAAGGTGTCTACTGTTAATCGGAACAACAAGAAAAAACGAGGAAAGAGATAAAGGGTTAAGCTCGTTCCTGATAAGGTTGCGGCAAATATACGGAACAAATTCTCTTGGCGAAAGTCAACATCTTTCCAATAGATCATAACCGAAAGAATCGGTAACAGACAGGATATTTTCCAATACTTCTTGTGATGTGCCAGAAAGTATCTAGAGCTAACTGGTACTTAAAATTTTTAAAAAGACTAGCCTTCATCGTTAAACCCCGGTTCAATAAATATACTTTCAAAAATCTCCAGGCCAGTCATCCAGCACCATCTGAAGTCGAGAGTTCAACGGACTTTTTAGTTGTTGCCGGCTGCAATTCAATTGTGGCCAAATTGCCGATAAATTGAGCCCAAAACTGCTTACCTTTCTGCCCTATCTCCTCTGAAAACCTTTCCCTACAATATTGGTTGTATAACAATATTGGTTGTACATTCGTCAGGACCAAGAGTGCTGGTCGCATCAGTAAAAAACGTGCGAACGATACAATTTATGTTGTAGGGCCGGTGCGCTAGTGAAAAGATCTAACTTTGCGTTTTTCCGTTTTTATGGGAAACGTTCATTGATGGGCATACTATTTGCTCATAGGGACAGTGTTGGAACATTTGCAACCACTTGTCATTGAGACAGAGTGAGCTATATCCAACAATTTTATGAGGGAGGTTTTTCATGTCCAACACAAAAAACATGCCTCTCGGGTAATCCTGCAGTAGTGGGTTTAGGTGGTTTCGGTTTAACGACAATGATCCTGCAGTTACATCTTCTTGGACTCTGCAGCCTGTTCCGTTATTGCGTGCGGGCTGGTATTCGGTGGTTTGGCTCAGTTTATAGCTGGCTTTGAGGCTCAAAAAGTCGGCAATAATTTCGGGTATGCTTTCTTCACTGCCTATGGGGCATTCTGGATTGCCTACTGCATCATCCAGCTGCTCAACAAATTTGATATTTACCATTCCAATACGACCGATATCGGCTACTTTCTCGTTGTTGGAGCACTGTATACGATTATCCTCTGGGCGCCTCCCTCTATATCCATGGTGCCATGTCTTTTACTTTTTCGCTGCTGGTTCTTGGCCTTATTCTACTGGACCTCGGTCATTTCGGCTATCCGGCGATGGGCAAGGTTGCCTTATATGTCCTTATCTTCGGTGCATTCAATGCCTGGTACATGATGGCTCATGTTATCTTCCTCGGCATTTTGGGGCGAGATGTTTTCGCCGTTAGGTGAGCCCTGGCTCAATCCTCGGCCCACGGTTTAGTGTTGGAAGGAAATCATCAAAAAATATGGAATTATTAATAATTCAATGGGTTAAATCTGTGTAGAACTAATTGGAAGTTAACATCTCAATAAGGGGAGGATTTTGTTGTTTCAAGCGTAAAAATGCATGCAAAGCGAATAACACTACTTGAGGTCTTCTGGAAATCAACAGTTAGATAATAACAGCTCACATAAGTGGGAAAAGGTAATCACATCATTAAGGAGAACGACATGGCAGACACACCTTTGGGAAATCCGGCAGTTGTTGGACTAGCAGGTTTTGGTACTACCACTTTATTACTTCAATTTCATAATCTTGGCTGGTGTGGCACTGGCGTAGTTTTTTGTTGTGCACTTGCTTTTGGCGGTTTTGCTCAACTCATGGCTGGTCTTCAGGAGTTCAAGGCCGGAAATAATTTTGGCTATAGTGCCTTTTCATCATACGGTGCCTTCTGGATTGCCCTGGCCCTCATCTTCCTGGTCTTGGATTTGCAAGGCGCAAAAGATACCTGGATTGGTGCGCATCTTAGTATCGGCAAAGGAGACCTCGGTTGGTTCCTGGTTGCCTATACCATTTACACCGTCGTTTCGTGGATTGGTTCCTTTGCTGTCCATACGGCAATGGTGTTCACGTTTACAACACTTCTTCTTGGCTTTATCGGTCTTGATCTGGAAATTCTGGCCGGCATGGGCAGCATCAAGACACTTGTCGCCCTCGACCTGATTGCTTGTGCTCTCGGTGCTTTCTACATGATGGCCCATGTAATATTTTTGCAGGTTTTCGGCAGAGACGTTCTGCCTGTTGGTAAACCATGGGTTAAAAAGGGATGATTTTTTGCTCGTAGGTGATCAGGCGGGATGGGATTTTGGTGGATATCCGCCTGGAACCTTAGCGTGAAATCATGACTGAGAAGTATGTTGAGACCGACTCAGGTTTTGTTTGAGTCGGTCTTTTTTTGTCAATTAACCCGAGAAGGTCGGTGCAAAATGAAACAGTTCGGCTAATTGCTTTCGGTCCATCTGTTTGATGATACCTGCTTCATCTTCTTGAATCAGAGAGGTCGATAGCGCCCTTTTTTTTGTTATGAGTTGATGGATTTTTTCTTCCAGGGTCCCTTTAGTGATCAGGCGGAAGACCTGTACCACATTTCTCTGACCCATTCGGTGGACTCGGGCGGTGGCTTGCTCTTCTCGGGCCGGGTTCCACCAGCGATCGTAATGAATGACCGCCTGGGCCCTGTTTCTTCTGAGGATGAAGGGGTGGATCAGTCGGCCGAGCCCTTCGCGCACTTCGGGGTTGCCGCTTTCGGTTATCGGTTGGGCATAGAGTCGCTCGAACTGTCGCTCGCTGCCAAGATAACCCGGTAGACAGATATCAAAGAGTGACCGCAGGTCCTGCCGGGAGTTTTCGATGGGCGTCCCGGTTAAGCCGATTTTCACTGGAGCATTGAGACTGGCTGCTGCCTGGTGTATCGCCGTGGTGCGGTTTTTCAGATTTTGCATCTCATCAAAAAAGATGATGTCAAAGGCGCACTCCCACAGTTACTCCAGGTCCTGCCTGACGACACCGTAGGTCGTGAGGATAAGGCCACTGTTTTTTGCCTTGGCAAGATCGCGCTGCGGACCGCAGTAGACATGGTAATCCAGGCTATGATAAATATCGTCAATCTTATTGGCCCAGTGCAGGGCCACCGAGGCGGGGCAGACCACCAGCATTAACCGTTGTTTTTCATCCTGGGCGGCAGCCTGGAGGAGTACGAGGGCCTGGTGGGTCTTGCCGAGTCCCATATCATCGGCAAGAAGTCCTCCTATTCCCAGTTTGTGCAACCGATTCCAGCCAGGCCAGGCCGTTGCGCTGATATGGGCGAAGATGGTCGGGGACCTGGGTCAGGGATGCGTCATCAGTCCAGCAGCTTACATCAAGCAGTTCACGAAGCCTCTGCCGAATTCCCTTTTTCTTGATGGTAACCTGTACTTCGGGGATCGCGGCGGTGATTGCCAGTATCTCCGGGTAGCTGAGACGCACCCTACCCGACCCATCCATCACGAATCGGTCTCTGTCCAGCTCATAAAGCCAGGACAGAGGGTACCATCGAGCTGCAGCCACTGCTTGCCCGGAAGACAGGTTAGCTTTTTTTCCCTGGCCTGCAAAATATCCTGCAGAGTGATACTGCTATTGCCGAGGCCGTAGTGGCAGGACAGGTAACACCAGTCGTCGTGCTGTTCAAAGGCATCAATGATCAGCTGATCAGGTAATTGCCGGATCCGCAGCTGCAGCAGATCACTATCGATTATATTATCGGTAAAGTGCAACGCCTTCTCGTTGGCCTTCAGAAACGCACCAATATCATTGGTTGCCACGGTAAAAGATATGTCTTTGGTCTGTTCATTTTGCAGAAAACCAAGAAGAGGCAAAGTTGCTGCCGGCTTGCTGGGATTATTAAATGTCCCTTCAGCAGGAAGACGGGCGGTCGGCAAAAAACCTTCGTCTTTCAGATAATAGGCCCCGGAAAAGCGATCCTCCACCAGGTCCTCTCGGTCAAGGATTCTGCCGTCATGCAAGCGCAGGCATGGCTTCACCTCCAGGCTTCCAGTTGCTCGATCAGTTGGGTAAAGCCGTCATCCGGTTTTTCTACGGTTTTTCTCAGGAGAAGCCGGTCTGCCTGAAGTTGCCAGGAGAGGGGAATATTGATCTGCACGAGCCCTTCGGCAGGGGTTATTTCCCAGAAGGAAAATTCTTCTTTATCGATTGGCGTACGGTATATTTCGTCATGCTCAACCATTCATAGAGGAAAAGTCCAAGCTTTAACCAATCACTCTCGGCAAAAACGAGCGGTATAGGGATCGCCTTTGTCTGCTCTTTCGGCACACTCAGGCTGAGAATAGCCAAGGCGGCCAAATGCGCACAAACTTTGTTATTTTTCTGGCGACCACACCGGCCGCAATGGCTGTTTTGGATGATAAAATCCTGGTGCAATCTGGTGCTTTTGGCAAACTGGAGGATGACGGTCGCCTGGTGTTCCAGAAGGGCCCCGGTTGCATTACTGCTGCAGTGGAAATTGGTAATTTTATTTTGCCGTATCAGTTCCAGGCCCTTATCCAGTCCAGCGGTGGTAAACCACGGCTGCAGTTGAACTCCTTCCAGGACTGGGAAAAATACCGGGATTTCTTCGTTGGTGAAGTTGTACATTTGAATCGAAGGTATGGTTCGGGGCTGTCGTTTTTCGTAGCAGTCTTGTGCTGTTTAAAAATTAGTCAAAGCGGCTTTGAAAGTCGCGAAAATAAAGACCTGAGACGTACAATTCAATAAGGCTTACAAGGTCAAACACAGGGACGCCAAGAATTTTCTGGATGTCTTTTCTGTAAGAGATGAGATTTGTACATTCCAGCACTATCGCCCCGACGTTTTTGCCGATCAGTGTTGCCGCACTCTCCATTACCCCCTGCCGCATCCGCTCGATGTCGAGCTCGAGGCTTCTTTCTATCACCACTTTTTGGAATTCGGAGCTGTTTTCCATGCCGGCAAGAACAACGGTGTCAGCTTTGATGCCTGAGGCCTTGAAGTGTTCGGCGGATAAGATTCGCGTATCGCCGGTGATAATACCGATCGGTCGGTGCGCAGGATGAAAGTGTTGCAGAAAGGGAACCAGATCAAGGGCTGAGCCTATAAACGGAACATCCAATCGTGCCCTGAAATCGTCATGGTAAGGACCAAAAAGACCACAGTCTGTGGCGATGAGGCTCACCCCTTGTGCCTGCAATCTGAGCGCGGGTGTAATGAGTACGTCAAGATTGTCTTTACGCAATGCCAGGAGATCAGCAAAGGAAAACCCTTTGAAGACTTCATAGAGGACAGGAAACGAAAAAGTTCCGGCATGACCGGGATCGCCGGGGATTCTTGGAATAACTGAATCGTTCATTAGAATTCCAACGAGATGGCCGTATATTGCTCTGCCTCCTGTTACTTTATTTGTCATTTACGTTCCGTCTTTTTCTCTGTTTACCGGGTTTGCTAGGTACCCCATTTTCATCCCAGCCTTTTATCTTATAGTAATCTTTGACCATGGCCTGAACCGGGACGACCTGTCCTTTTGAAGCGCCTTCCGTTAATGGTTCATGGGTAAAGCGGTGGGGCAGGGTATCGTCTTTGGCGGTTACCCCGAAATCGATATTCATCAGCCGATCATTGGTAATGGTCGCCCGCAATGCCTTATTGACCACATCTTCGGTAAATTTAAGGCCGGTTCCGGCTGTCAGCAGATCCGCGGCAAGTTCAAAATCAAGCACATCCATGCTGAGACCGACATTTTTGCACATTGTCAGACAATCGGTAAGCAGTGCCTGCCGTTCAGTAAATTCAACAAGCTGCGCCTTGCCGTTGTCGGACAGCCGGTCTGCCGCATCACGGGTGCCGAATCGTTTTTCTGCCTCGTCAAAGCGGTTGGTCAATTCAAAAAACGGCTCTGCCCGCAGATGATCAGCGCCGCGTGAAGCAATCGCATAGGTCAGGCCAAAGGCTTTAATGCCGCGGGGATCACCGCAAATAACTTCCAGCCCTTTGACATGCAGGGCATATTTTTCTGAACCTTTGCCCATCTTTTCAGCAAGATACCTGGTCCCTTTGGCAAAGTCGGCACCGATTCCCTGCTGGTTGATGATCAGGTCAAGAATGGTTTCAACGGTTTTGAGATTTCCCCAGGAAAAATCCAGGCCGTCGAAGTCGTCTTTGTTAAAGATGCCTTTTTCAACGCACTCCATGGCCCAACCGATTGTCTCACCGGTACTGAGAGAATCGAGACCTTTGCGGTTGAGGAACTGATTCATCTTCAGGGCAAACTCGAGATTGTCACTGCCTATTCGGGAGGAGAAGCTGCACAGTGTTTCGTACTCAGGACCTTCGCTTTCAACCTCTTTGGTGATGTAGTACCTCGAACAGTTAATGTTGCAGTTGAAACAGCCCTTATTTTTGACCTTATATTTTTTCGCCAGGGTCTGGCCGCTGATTTTGTCAACATAGGGAGCCATCCCCTGCTGGAAGTGGTTCACCGGCAGTATCCCCAAACCGTTGAGGGCTTTCATCAACAGCGTTGAGCCCAGATCGTGCCGGTCCTGAAACTCGGGATGATCGAGAATGCGTTTGTCGACAATCTTACAGAGCTCCATAAACTTCAAGGGATCGGCTGTCGAAACCAAGCCGGTTCCTTTGACCACCACCGCCTTCAGGTTTTTGGTGCCGAACAGGCAACCCATGCCGGTTCTGCCGCAGACCCGGGAGTTATTGCAGGCGACTATTGAGTACCTGACCAGATTTTCACCGGCCGGGCCGATAGCGGCAATCTGTAAATTGTTATCGCCCAGTTCTTTTCGTATGGCGGTGGTGGTCTGAAATATGTCCTGCCCCTGCAAATGGGTGGCATCGCGAATCTCGACATGATCATCGCAGATATAGACATAGCTCAGTTTTTCGGCTTTGCCGGTGAAAATCGAGCTGGTCGTAACCGGCATATTTAATTTCAGCACCGAAAAAACCACCTGCCGCCGAATCGCCCAATATGCCGGTAAGAGGCGACTTGCCCGAGATGGTCATATAGGCGGATGTCGAAAAGAGCGAACCGGTGATTGGCCCCACCCCGATAAGCAGCAGGTTCTCTTCGGAGAGCGGGGCAATATTGCGGTCCAGCTCGTCATACAATCTTCTCGAATTAAGACCCCGGCCGCCAATTACTTCCAGCATATAGTCCGGGTCGGATTTTTACGGCGAATTATGCCGGAAGAAAGATTAACTCGCAAAATATGCCCACCGTATCCATACAACATTGTCAACTCCTGTTTAACCAGCTTTCCCTGAGTTTTTCTCCGCCCAGTTCTGCGTAGGCAAAGCGTTTTTGCCCGGGACTCATTTTTTTGGTGCTTGCTTTCAATGAGGCAAGGGATATTTTCTGTTTGATAGTGGGATCAAAAGTGATTGCTCCCATCTCGCAGGCCTCGACACAGCGGGGACTGCCACCGCAGAGATCGCATACCTGGGGGATATCGCGGTAAATTTCAATGGCCCCGATGGGACAGAGTTTTTCACAGGCCCCACACAGATCACAAAGAGTTGGTGACACCTCGACACTGCCCCTAGCGGTTATCGAGATGGCTTTTTGGGGACATCTGGTACAATAATGTTCTGCGCATTGATGGCAGACGACTGGGAAATCAAGGCCGATCATTTCAATTTTTTCAACCTTGATACGTGCCCCGGAATATCCTGTTTTGCCTGAATGATAAAAGGAACATTGGGTTTCACATCGCCTGCACCCGGAACATTTGGCGGGATCGATTATCAGCATCAGTCCTGTATCCTCACTATTTTATAATACACTTGCCCTTTTGGGTCGGGACAGACGAAGACCTGGCCCGACTCCCTGGCGGTCCAGTCTCCTTTTCCCCCGCTTTCCCGCTGCATGACCGGAAAAATCGGCATCATCGACTGCAGTGCCCACATGCAGATATGCTTGCCGTCGGGGATGGTGATCTTGCCGCCCTCGACAAAAAAGTGATCCCCCACCAGCATCGGCTGGTTGCAGTATCCATCTATTCTTTCAACACTTATTTTGAGTTTAGACATGGCTGTTCCTTATAGTTCTCCACCAAGATAGGCTTTTTGCATTCCTGGATGGTGTAACAGATTTTCGGCACTGTCAGCCAGTAAAATCTCGCCGGTCTGCAGTACATAGCCACGATCGGCGATAGACAGAGCCATATTGGCATTCTGCTCGACCATTAGAATCGTTGTTCCCTTATTGTTGATATCTTCTATAATCTCAAACTGCTGTTCGACGAGGGCGGGAGAAAGCCCCATCGATGGCTCATCCATCAATAAAACATCAGGCTTGGACACCAGTGCCCGAGCCATCGCCAGCATCTGTTGCTCTCCGCCGGAGAGCAACATTCCCGGCAGGTTGCTCCTTTCCTGCAAACGGGGAAACAGCTCGAACATGGCGGCTATGTCATGTTTAATCTCCGCTTTGTCGAGGCGGTGCATGGCGCCGATCTCGAGATTTTCCAGCACCGTCATCTTCGGGAAGATCCGCCGATTTTCCGGAACGATGGCCACCCCCTCGCGAATAATATGGTTGGTTGGTTTCCTCGTTATATCCTGGGATTTAAGCATCACCGTTCCACTGAGAGGCCTGACGATGCCGAGGATGGTCTTCAGGGTCGTTGATTTCCCTGATGCGTTGCCACCCAGCAGGCAGATAAGCTCGCCCCGGTGAATAGAGATATTGATATTATAAAGAACCTGGATCTTGCCGTAGGCGGCATTGACGTTCTTTAGTTCAAGAATCGGTTGGTTTTGCACGTTTGCCTTTTTTGCCCAGATAGGCCTCAATCACCTTCGGGTCTGTTGATACCTGACCATACGAGCCTTCGCAGATTTTCTGCCCGTGATCCATGACGATAACCCGGTCTGAAACCATTTTCACCAGATTTAATTTATGTTCAATAACAACAATGGTCAGGCCATATCGGTCACGCAGTTCCCGAATAAACAGGGCTATTTCGTCTGTCTCCTGGGGGTTCATGCCGGCCGATGGTTCGTCCAGCAGTAAAATTTCGGGATCAGTGGCCATTGCCCTGGCGATTTCAACTCTTCTTCTGTTGGCGTAGGACAGCTGGGAGGCTTTCTGGTCGTAGCGGTATCCGGTGAGACGCTTGCCGAACATGGCCAGAATCTCTTGGGCCTTCTGTTTGGTTTGTGCTTCTTCTCTTTTGTGTAATTGCAGATGGAGAACAACCGAAAGAAAAAAAGCTCGTGTCCGGCAGAACCTGCCTGCCATTATATTTTCCAAGACCGACATCTCATTGAAAAGCCGTAGGTTCTGAAATGTTCTGGCAATACCGGCTTTCACAACCATATGTGGTTTGTATGGCGAGATATCCTGGCCACGGTAGACAACCGCCCCTGTATCCGGGGTATAAATACCGGAAATAACATTGAACAGGGTGCTTTTTCCTGCCCCATTTGGCCCGATAACACTGAGGATTTCATGTTTATGCAGGCTGAGATCAAAATTGTCAATCGCCGTTACCCCACCAAAATTGAGCGAGAGGCTGTCGATTCTCAGCACTTCCTCATCCTGTCTGGTAAAATGAACTGCCCCGAAATTCTGATCTGCTTCGGCATAGTAGAGATGGGTTGAATCCTGCAGTTCATCCGACTCCGCCTTGTCCGGGCGCCTGATAATTTTACTGAAGCCGGGAATTACCGAAAAAAGCCCTTGAGGCCGAAGCGCCATGACGGCCACCAGGGTGGCTCCGTAGATCATCATTCGCAATCCGCCGTATTCGCGCAGCATTTCCGGTAAGATGCTGAGAACCACCGCTCCGGCAATGACCCCGTAAATATTGCCCAGGCCGCCGATGATCACCATGCAGTAGACCACCACCAGCTGCTGAAAATCAAAATTATTGGGAAAAACCGAGTCCTGGTAAGAGGCGAACACCGCCCCGGAGAAACCGGCAATCATCGCCCCGGTCGCAAAAGAATGCAGTTTCATCTGCGCCGTTCCGATGCCGACCGAAGCGGCAGCCAGTTCATCTTCTCGAATCGCATTCCAGCTCCTGCCGATGCGGGATTCCTTGAGGCGGTAAACAACGATAAAAACCAGCAGGGTGCAGCTCCAGATAAGGGTTGAATAGTTTTCCGGGCTTTTGATCTTGAGGAGAAAAACCTTGATCATATCAAAGGCATAAATCCCGTTTACCCCGCCGGTGATATTTATTGGTGCATCGAGGTTGAGTAGCAGGAGTTTGAAGATCTGGGCAAAGGCCAGGGTAACGATAGCCAGATAATCGCCGCGCAGACGGATGCTGGTCAGCCCGAGCAAAAATCCACAGAGGGTCGTGGTCAGGGCGCAGAGGGGCAAGGCAATGAGAAAGGGCAGATGAATGCCGAAATGGTCGGAGCACAAAAAAGCAAAACAATAGGCGCCGATGCCGAAAAAAGCGACATAGGAAAGATCCAGCAGGCCGGTAAATCCAGCAACGACGTTTAGGCCGAGGGCCAGCATGACATAGATGCCGGTGATGGCAAAGACACTCTGCCAGTAGTCATTGGGCAATATGGATGGAATGAGCGCAATGGACAGGATGAAAAGACCCCAGAAGGCCACATTCTGACCTGAGATTACCAGGGCATTAGACCTTTTCACGAATCTTCTCTCCCCATAGTCCCTGGGGCCTGACCATAAGCACCACAATCAAAATGATAAATGCCACCACGTCTTTGTAGGCGGAGGGGAAAAAGGTGACCGCCATGGCCTCGCTGAGACCGAGCAGCAGACCACCGGCCATGGCGCCGGGGATGCTGCCGATGCCGCCGAGAACAGCCGCTGTGAAACCTTTCAATCCAGCCTGCAACCCGACATAATAGTCAACCTGGGTAAACAGCAGGCTCACCAGGATCCCGGCCGCACCACCCAGAGCAGAGCCAATCAAAAAGACATTGACGATGACCTTGTCGGTATCGATGCCCATAAAGGTGGCTGCTTCAATGTCCTGGGCTGTCGCCCTGATCGATTTACCAATGGTTGTTTTTTTTATAATGAGGGAAAGCAGGAGCATCAGTACAAAACAGACGACGATAACCACAATCCGCATGAAGGAGATAACCACCCCTCCGATATGAAAAGTCTGCAATCTTTCGGGGATCAGGTGAGCAATGTGAAAGACTTTTACTTTTGCTCCTTGAGAATAAAGGATGAAATTCTGGATGAAGATGGAGACACCGAGTGAACTGAGCAGCAGGTTCATACGTGGTGCTTTTCGGAGCGGCCGGTAGGCAATTCTTTCAACAACCAGCCCCAGCAGGGCGGAAATAGCCATGGCAATGATAATCATCAAGGAGATGAGCAGTGCGGCATTCATGACCGGCACATGGTTGATAGAAAAAAATTGCAGTACCCACCAACCGGTGAAGCCGCCGATCATATAGATTTCGCCGTGGGCGAAATTTAGCATCGAGAGCACACCATAGACCATGGTATAGCCAATGGCAATAAGGGCATACACCCCGCCAATAGTAAGCCCGTTAATCAACTGCTGGGAGAGCTGGCCAAAAATATCTTCCATGTGTCTAACGAACAAAGAAGGTGCCGGAAGCCGGCACCTTCTTTGTTCAATCCTGGTAATAAAATGAGAAACTATTTGCCGGTTAAAACAGCAACCTGCTCGAACTTGTCGCCATTCACTTTGAAAAAGTAGGTAGCGCCGCCTAGGAGGTCACCTTTTTCATCAAAGCTGACCGGGAAGCCAATATTCCCTTATAATCCTTAATTGCCGCAAGGTTGGCAGTAACTTCCTGTCGCGATATATCTCCGTCTTGTGCTGCCAGGTCGATGGCGCTGAGTAGAATGTTCATCGCTTCATAGGCGGGAGGTCCGAAGCCGCTCAGGGAACCGTATTTCTGTTCGTAGCTCTTGACGTAGTTGTCAGCTTCCTTAATGAAAATATATCCGGGCTGAAATGGTAGATGTAGGCTCCTTGAGCCGCACCTTCGGAGGCTTCAATAAAATCTTTTTTATCCCTGCCGCCCTCGCTACCGAGGAAAATGGCCTCGATGCCCAGTTCCTTTGCCTGCCTGACGCCGATCGCCTGATCCGGCGCTGTTGTGGCAATAAAGAACAGGACGTCAGGTTTATAGGCTTTAACCTTGGTGAGAACTGCTGAGTAATCTTTTGAACCGGCGACGATCGTTTCATTCATGATGTCGGTGATGCCCAGCTTTTCGAGGCCCTTGATGGTCTGTTGGGCCATGTTCTCGCAATAAGCGACTTTTTCATTCAAGACCGCCACCTTTTTGGCCTTGAGATTATTTTTAATGAACAGGGCAGTGTTCCAGCCGTGGGCGTCGTTTCTAGCGTTTACCCGGAAAAAGTGCTTATAGCCTTCCTCGGTCAGTTCCGGTTTTGATGCGGCAGTCGTTATGCAGGCCAGATCGCCCTGGCCGTAAATTTTCAACGACGCTTGGGCGATATGACTTACTGGTGGTCCGATAACGCCATACATCAGGGAATCAGAGGTGAATTTTCGGGCGACTTTAATGCCTTGAGCTGGATCAAGCGCATCATCTCCCATGATGTGTTCGATCTGAACACCATGGATACCGCCCCTGGTGTTCCATTCATCGACGGCTAGCTGGGCTGAGTTATAAATTTCCTTGCAGGGGGCCGCAGCATCGCCGGTAAACGAGCCGGCATCGCCGACATGAATTCCTTTTGCAACATCAGCAGCCTGGGCGAAAAGAGCACTCGAAATATACAGTGCTGCAACAAATGGCATGAAAAATCCTTTCATAAATTCCCTCACGGTTGATTTGGCATGACAACGATCCTCTCGACACTCTCCATTTCTGTAGAGCAAAAACAGGTGGGTTGGTCTCTTGTAACTGCCACATTGTAACCTTTAACGTCCATGTGGCAGGGAAGTTTACAAAATGTTGCGGTAACTTACAAGCAATACAATAAGCGAAGAGGAGTTTATGAAATACCAATACTGCCGGCTGCAGCGGGCGTGAACGTGCCGCCGAGGGTGTAGCGGGAGCCCGGGGAGTAAAAAGTGCTGCTGGTGGCAATTTGATCCCCGGCCCAGGTTTTGCGGTGCAGGGCCAGGCAGGGTTCCGCCGCGTTTATCTGCAGCAGATCACGGATCCATGGGTCGGGGATGAGCGCCTCGACGATATGTTCAACGGCAGTGACCGTGGCGATGCTGAGCAGGTAGTCGCTGACGGTCATCCGGGTGAAATCCTGCTTAAGAAAATCAGGGGCGATTGCCGGATTAATATATCTGCAGCCGAGCTGGATCGGCACATTATGGTCTTTATGGACGATAATGGAGTGGAATACCACGGAATATGGTCTCAACTGCATCGCCAGAGCTACCGCCGGTTTGGCTTTTTCCCTTCCTGAAGCAGATGCACCGTGCAGGAATAGGCACCACCTCTTGCGTACGGATCTCTTCAGCAATTGAGCTGATCTGCAACAGCGCCGCCTGTGGTTTGCGCTCAGCGACAAAGGTGCCGCGGCCCTGGATGCGCCTCAGCAGTCCATCGACGCTCAGTTCGCGTAGGGCCCGGTTGACGGTCATGCGAGAGACATTCAACCGGGCGACCAGCTCGGCTTCCGACTCTATTTGCATGCCGGGCTGCAAGGCGGAATCATTGATCTTACCGATTATATACTCCTTCACCTGCTGGTAGAGCGGCGGTCGAGCAGTATGTATGGCTTCTTTTTTCATGAATTTTTACGAGTCCATCAAACTTGGCAGCAGCTCGTTGCCCACCAGATGATCGAAGGCACCAGCCTGCACCAGCTTCTGAGCATTTTTGATATCCGGGGCAAAGTAGCGATCCTGATCATAAAAAGTCGACAACCTGCCGGACTATTGCTTTTGCTTCTTCGAGCAGGAGCGAGGTTTTAAGAGGTGCCCGGAAATCAACACCCTGGCAGGCGGCCAGCAGCTCAATGGCTACCACTCCCGCGGTATTGTCGGCCATTTCAATAAGTCGTCTGGCGGCAAAGGTGGCCATGGAGACATGATCTTCCTGGTTGGCTGAGGTTGGCAGGCTGTCAACGGATGCCGGGTGCGCCAGCGACTTATTTTCACTGGCCAGCGCCGCGGCGGTCACCTGGGCAATCATAAATCCTGAGTTGAGTCCGCCTTTTTCAACCAGAAACGGCGGCAGTTTAGACATATGGGTGTCAATCAGCAGAGCCATGCGCCGCTCGGATAAAGCGCCGATCTCGGCTATGGCCAGGGCCAGATTGTCGGCGGCCATGGCGATCGGTTCGGCATGGAAGTTGCCGCCGGAGATAATGTCATTTTCTGCGGAAAAAACCAGTGGATTGTCGGATACCGCGTTGGCTTCAGTGGTGATGATATCGGCACTATTACGAATCTGGGTGAGGCAGGCACCCATGACCTGGGGCTGGCAGCGCAGGGAGTAAGGGTCTTGAACCGCCTCGCAGTTTTTATGGGAGATTTCTATTTCACTGGGATCAAGGAGCCGCCGGTAGCAGGCCGCAACATCGATCTGGCCCTGATGGCCACGGACCTCATGGACCAGGGGATCGAAGGGGCGGCGACTGCCCAACGCGGCCTCAACACTGAGACTGCCGGAAACCATGGCAGCGGCAAACAATTCCTCGGCGGCAAACAGTCCTTCCAGAGCAAAAGCGGTGGAAGCCTGGGTGCCGTTTAACAAGGCCAGTCCTTCCTTTGGTCCGAGGGTGATGGGCGAGAGACCGGCGACCTGCAATCCTTCCAGACCAGAGATTATTTTCCCTCGGTATAATGCTTCCCCTTCGCCAAGCAAAACCGTACTCATATGGGCGAGAGGGGCGAGGTCACCGGAGGCGCCAACCGAGCCTTTTTGCGGGATGCACGGATAGACTCGAGCGTTGACCAACTGCACCAGGGCGTCGATAACCTCAAATCGTATGCCGGAATAGCCTCGCGCCAGGCTGTTGATTTTCAATACCATCATCAGCCGTACTGTCGATTCCTGCATAAAAGTCCCGACGCCTGCAGCATGGGAGAGAACAATCGACCGCTGGAGATGTTCCAGTTCATCGTTGGGGATAATGGTGCTGGCCAGCAGACCCGAACCCGGTATTGATGCCGTAAATTACCCGTCCCTGGTCAATAACGGCCCTGACAGTGGCAACCGACGCGTCAATTGCCGCCCGGCATTTCGTGATCAAACTGATTGCAACGGGTACTTTGGCTATCAGCCGGAGTTGGCCAAGAGTGAGCCTGCCTGGTTCGATCTGTATCTCGGTGATCATTATTTTTGTCCTGTGCAATGGGTTGGCTGCCGGCGGCTATGAGAGCTGCCCTATAACCACTGACCGATGAATGTATAGACAATATACCCTGAAATCAAGCTTAATCGCTCATAGTTTACAACTTGTATATACAAATTTCCGCTGGTACTATAGCAAGAAAATGCTTATAAGTATGAGAATATATTTTAAAAACAACAACCAGGGAGAGCGAATATGGTGTTGAATACTCAGATTGCCGAGGTGATGAACATTCGACTGGATGATGAACTGCCGGAATTGCAACAATTTCAACCTGGTATTCGACGGGCCCCGGACCGTGGTTTCCGGCTGACCAGGAGTCAGACAAAGACCGCCTTGCAAGAACGCCCTCCGCTATATTCCACCGCAGCATCATGCAACACTGTTGCCGGAATTTCTTGAAGAATTAAAGAGCCGGGGTCGCATCTACGGTTACCGCTATCGCCCGCATGGCCCGATACAGGCCAGGCCGATTGACGAATATACCGGCAACTGCCTGGCCGGTAAGGCTTTCCAGCTGATGATCGACAATAATCTCGACTTTGCCGTCGCACTCTACCCCTATGAGCTGGTGACCTATGGTGAGACCGGCAGCGTCTGCCAGAACTGGATGCAGCTGCGGCTTATCAAAAAATATCTGCAGGTGATGACCGAAAACCAGACCCTGGTCATGCAATCCGGCCATCCGCTGGGCCTGTTTCGCTCAAGCCCGGACAACCCACGGGTCATTATCACCAACGGGCTGATGGTCGGCCTCTACGATAACCCTGACGACTGGGAGATCGCCGTCCAGATGGGGGTCTCCTCCTATGGTCAGATGACGGCCGGCGGCTGGATGTATATCGGTCCCCAGGGCATTGTTCATGGCACCTACAACACCCTGCTGGGCGGTGGCCGGAAAATGTGCGGAGTGCCGGCGACCGGTGATCTGGCCGGGCTGCTCTTTGTCACTTCCGGACTTGGCGGCATGAGCGGGGCACAGCCCAAGGCGGCCAAGATTGCCGGTGCTGTTTCCATTACCGCCGAAGTCGATATGTCGCGGATTGAAACCCGCCGCCAGCAGGGATGGGTTGATGTGGTCTCCGCCGATCTGGCTGAGGTCGTCGATATCGCTCAAAAGAGTATCAACACAAAGGAAAATACCTCCATCGCCTACCATGGCAATGTGGTTGATCTGCTCGAATATCTGGCGGACAAAGAGCTCAAGGTCGATCTGCTGTCCGACCAGACCTCCTGTCACGTGGTGTACGATGGCGGCTATTGTCCGCAGGGGATCGATTTTGCCGAACGGACCCGCCTGCTGGCCACCGACCGAACCACGTTTCATGCGCTGGTCGACAAGAGTCTGCGCCGTCATTTTGCTGCCATCAGAAAACTTGCGCAGCAAGGGGCCTATTTCTTTGACTACGGCAACGCCTTTTTAAAAGCGGTCTTTGATGCCGGAGTAACCGAGGTGGTCAAAAACGGCGTCGACGCCAAGGACGGCTTTGTCTTCCCGTCCTATTTTGAAGATATCATGGGACCGATCTTTGACTATGGCTATGGGCCGTTTCGCTGGGTCTGTCTGAGCGGCAAGGCGGAAGACCTTGATAAAACCGATCAGGCGGCGATGAGCTGTATCGATCCTCAAGAGAAGAGCAGAGGACCGCGACAATTATATCTGGATCAAGGAGGCCAAAGCCAACCGGCTGGTGGTCGGCAGCCAGGCGCGGATTCTGTATTCCGATGCGGGAGGACGTACGGCCATCGCCCTGAAATTCAACGATATGGTGCGTCACGGTGAGGTTGGTCCGATCATCCTCGGCCGCGATCACCATGATCCGGGCGGCACCGATTCCCCATTCCGGGAGACCGCCAATATTTATGACGGCAGCAATGTCTGTGCCGATATGGCCACCCACTGCTTTGCCGGCAACGCCGCTCGTGGCATGTCTCTCGTTGCCCTGCATAACGGCGGCGGCACCGGCATAGGTAAAGCGATCAACGGCGGGTTCGGCATGGTGCTGGATGGGAGTGAACGAGTGGATGAAATCCTGCGCAGCGCCATGTCCTGGGATGTCATGGGCGGCGTCGCCCGCCGCAACTGGGCGCGAAATCCCAACGCCATAGAAGTGGCGATGGCCTATAACCGCGAAAACGATAATGGTGACCAGATTACCATTCCGTTTCAGACCGATGAAAAAAGGGTGACCCAGGCAGTGGCGGATCTCTTTGCGCAACAGGGCAGATAACCGATTAGAGAGAGGCGAATAATGGTACAACAACTTTTTCGCAATACGAAGATATATAGCCCGGTAGATACGGGACGACCGCGGTTTGGTATGGCCCAGGGCGAGCTGGCCCATTTTGCCAGAGGAGCATTGCTGGTTGAAGATGGTCTGATCGTGGCCGTGGGGGAAGAAAATGAAGTATTGGCCGGTATAAAGGAGATCGGCGAGGTGCAGGAGGTAAACTGCCAGGGCCGATGCATGGTGCCGGGTTTTGTTGATCCGCATACCCATATGTGTTTTGCCGCCCTCAGGGAGTCCGAGTTTGCCCTGCGGATGCAGGGGACGGCCTATCTGGACATTCTCCGGCAGGGCGGTGGCATCCTTTCATCTGTCAAGGCGGTTGCTCGCGCCAGTGACGATGAGCTTTATACCAATACTCTTGGCCATGTGCTGACCGCGCTGCGGCTGGGCACCACTTCGCTGGAAATCAAAAGCGGCTATGGCCTGGATACGGAAAATGAACTGAAGATGCTGCGGGTTATCGGCAAGGTGGCAAGCGACACTCCGCTGGATATTGTCGCCACTTTCCTTGGTGCCCACGCCGTTCCTGAGCGGTTTAAGAGTGATCCCGATGCATTCATCACCCTGATTATTGACGAAATGCTGCCGCAGGTCAAAAAACAGGGGCTGGCCCGGTTCTGTGACGTGTTCTGCGAGACCGGCGTCTTTTCCATTGACCAGAGCAGAAAGCTGCTGCAAGCCGCTCAAGAGATGGGCCTGGGAGTGAAGATCCATGCCGATGAGGTAAACGACCTGGGGGGGGCCGGGCTTGCCGCTGAGCTGGGTGCCTGTTCGGCGGATCATCTGCTGGCGGCAAGTACCAAAAATATCCAGGCCATGGCTCAGGTCGGGGTGATCGCCACTCTGCTGCCGGCCACCGCCTATAGTCTTCGGAAAAATTATGCCAGAGCCAGGCTGATGATCGACAATAATGTGCCGGTGGCGCTGGCCACAGACTGTAATCCCGGTTCGAGTTTTACCGAATCGATGCAGTTTGTTATTGGTCTGGCCGTGGTCAATATGCATATGACCCCGGCCGAGGCATTGACCGCAGCGACGTTGAACTCGGCCTATGCCATAGATATGGCCAATAACGTCGGCAGTCTGGATAAAGGTAAACAGGCTGACTTCTTACTTCTGGATGGGGACTCTCCGGTCATTCTTGCCTACCATGCCGGGGTATCGTCGGTGGCTGATGTCTATAAAAAAGGCATAAAAATATTTACTGCCAGGTTGCAACAAGGAGAAAAAAATGAAAAAAATAGTTGAGTGTGTGCCCAATTTTTCAGAAGGGAAAAACGAGCAAACTATTGCGGCGATCGCTCAAGCCATTGAAAAAACTGCTGGCTGCACCCTCCTTGCTGTCGATCCCGGCAAATCGACCAATCGAACCGTTTATACCTTCGTCGGGGATCCGGACAGCGTGGTCGAGGGCGCCCTGGCCGCGGCGCGAGTTGCAGCGCAGCTGATTGACATGCGCCGGCACAGCGGGGAACATCCGCGCTTTGGCGCCATGGACGTCTGTCCGTTTATCCCGGTTGCCGGGGTGACCATGGAGGAATGTGTTGAAATCTCCAAGCGATTTGCTCAAAGGGCGGCAGAAGAACTCAAGGTACCGTTTTATCTCTATGAAGCCGCCGCAACCCAAGATTATCGCCGGAGTCTGCCTGATCTTCGCCAGGGAGAGTACGAAGGGTTGGCGGCGCGATTAAAAGATCCGAAGTGGCGCCCTGATTTCGGGCCGAAGGAATTTGTTCCGACTTGGGGAATCACCGCCACCGGGGCCCGTAATTTTCTGATTGCCTACAACGTTAATCTCCTGGGAACACCGAACCAGGCCCACCGTATTGCCCTGAATTTGCGCGAGGCGGGCAGAAGTGATACAGAACCCGGTCGCCTGGCCGAGGTAAAAGGAATGGGGTGGTTTGTTCAGGAATACAATATGGCCCAGGTGACGGTCAATCTCCTTGACTTCACCGTTACACCGATACATGTCCTTTTCGAAGAGGTGAAAAAAGAAGCATCGACACTCAATGTGGGGTTGGCCGGATCAGAGATTGTCGGGCTGGTGCCGCTTGCGCCGCTGCTGCTGGCGGCCGATTACTATATCGCCAAAGAAAAGCTCTTTATCTATGAAGAAGACCAGAAAATTCGTTTGGCGATAGAGCGGCTGGGACTCAACTCCGTGGCGCAGTTTGTGCCCCAGGACAAGATTATCGAATATCGGGTGGCGGAAAAACCGGTTGAACCCCTGGCCGGATCAACCGTTCGCGGTTTTATCGAGGAAATCTCCGCCCGCACCTCGGCTCCGGGCGGCGGCTCGGCGTCAGCGGCTATTGCCGCGATTGGCACCGCCCTGGGTGCAATGGTTGCCAAGCTTACTTACGGGGTACGCAAGTTTGAGGCTGTCCAGCCGCATATGCAACAGGCAATCCCGGTACTGCATGAGCTGACCCGCAAGCTTATCCCGATGATTGATGCCGATACCTCGGCTTTTAATATGTATATGGAAGGGGTGCGGATGCCTCAGGATTCCGAGAAGGAAAAAGCTGCCCGCAACGATTGCATGCAGGCCGGCCTAAAAACGGCGATTCAGGTGCCGTTGACCACCATGCGTCTCGGCGATTCGGCCTGGGACAGCCTTAGCCAGGTCGCCCGCTATGGCAATCCTGCCTCCAGCTCCGATACCCTGGTTGGGGCCAAAGCGCTGCAGACCGGGATCTGGGGTGCCTACCAGAATGTCTTAATCAATATGATCGATATTCAGGATGCTGCCTTCAAAGAGCAAACTCTTGGGGAAGCGGAAAAAATAGTGGCCCGCGCCTCCGAAAAATGTGCCGAGGTCCTGCAAATTTTACAGAGCTGATGCACGGTACTCCCGGTAAGTGTTCAGCAGTGTCCAAACGCATGCAAACAGAAAGGCGGGCCGTAGGGGCGGGTTCTAAACCCGCCCTTCTATGCTTTCTTAATCTTTGAGTAATACAGAAGAGAAAATCATGGCAAATAAACTGTATGTAGCGGGAACCGAACCCCGCAGCGGCAAATCGGCGATCATCCTTGGCCTGATGGAGCTTCTGACCAGAAACATCAAGAAGGTGGCTTTCTTCAAACCGCTTATTGAGGATGAGTACTCCAGGGTTGGGAAGCTCAGGCGGGATAATACCATCAATCTTATCATGCAGCATTATCATCTGCCTCTCGATTATCATGAGATGTATGCCTATTCGGTCGCCCAAGCTAGTCAGCTTATTGCCATGGGCAGAAATGCAGAGTTACATGAAGGCATAATGGCCAAATACAATAACCTGGCTGAAAAGGTTGATTTTGTCCTGTGTGAAGGTATTGAATTGGCAGGGGCAACCGCTTCCTTTGATTTTGATATCAACGTTGATATAAGCAATAATCTCGGCTGTCCCCTGATGCTGGTAGCCGGAGCGAAAGACAAGACAATTGAGGAGGTGGTTCGCTCAATCAAGGTGTACTATGAGTCTTTAGCCGAACGGAGTTGTGACCTGGTGGCAACTATTGTCAACAGAGTCGATCCTGCAATTGCTGAAGCTATGGAGGTACGACTTCTCTCAGAAAGTATAAACAGGAAAAAGCTTGTTTATGTTATTCCGAACAATGAAAACCTGGGTAATCCTTCTATCGGCGAGGTCGCCCGGCTGTTGAACGCTGAGATCCTCTACGGGGAGGAAAATCTCACCCGTCATGTTCGCAGTTTTACCATAGCTGCCATGCAGTTGAGAAATTTCCTGGACAGGATTGAGTATGGCACGCTGGTTATCACTCCCGGTGATCGCTCTGATATCATTCTTGCTTGCCTTGCTGCGGGAGAGTCGTTGACTATGCCGAACATCTCCGGGATCATGCTGACTGGAGGGCTGGTTCCTGAAGCACCGGTACAAAAGGTTATCGAAGGATTTAAGCAAACGGTCCCTATAATTTCAGTCAATGAAAATACTTTCCAGGCGGCAATTCGAGTCGATAATATGCATGCTGCAATTACTCCAGACAATACCAGAAAGATAACGCAGGCCCTGGCAGTTTTTGAACGGCACATCGATATGGATGAGCTCAGTGACCGAATTATCAAGACCAAAACCACCATTGTTACCCCGAAGATGTTCGAATCCCAGTTGCTGCAGCGCGCCAAGGCTCACAAACAGCATATTGTGTTGCCTGAAGGTGAGGATGAACGGGTTCTGAAGGCCGCAGAAATTTTGTTGCGTCGTGACGTTGTTGATTTAACCCTGCTTGGACGGGAAGACAAAATACACGAACGTATTAGAAGTATGGGGTTGCATCTGGAAAAAGCGACCATCATTGATCCGAGACAATCTGCGCTTCTCGATGAATATGTGGAAACCTACTATCAGCTGAGAAAGGATAAAGGGATAACCCTCGACAATGCCCGGGATATAATGATCGATTTGAATTTTTTCGGTACGATGATGATTTATAAAGACCATGCCGACGGTATGGTCTCGGGGGCGATTCATACCACAGCAGATACTATACGTCCCGCCTTTCAATTTATTAAGACGAAGCCAGGTTGTTCGGTGGTTTCCAGCGTATTTCTGATGTGCTTAAATGATCGGGTACTGGCTTACGGAGACTGTGCGGTCAATCCGGATCCGACAGCCAAACAGTTGGCCGAGATCGCTATCGGTTCTGCCAAGACGGCGGCTCTTTTTGGCATTTATCCGCTGGTGGCCATGCTGTCCTATTCCTCCGGTAGATCAGGAAAAGGACTGCAGGTGGATAAGGTGAGAGAAGGTACTGAAATTGCAAGGGAAATGGCGAAAAAACTGTATCCTGGCCTGGAAATTGAGGGACCGATTCAATACGATGCGGCAGTTGATATGGAAGTTGCCAGGACCAAAATGCCTGACAGCAAGGTTGCCGGTAGAGCGACGGTTTTTGTTTTCCCTGATCTGAATACCGGCAACAATACCTATAAAGCGGTGCAGAGATCGGCCGGTGCGGTTGCCGTGGGCCCGGTTCTGCAGGGATTGCGAAAGCCGGTCAATGATTTAAGCCGTGGCTGCCTGGTCCCTGACATTGTTAACACCGTTGCGATCACCGCGGTCCAGGCCTTTGCCGATAAGGAGAGTGAGGAGTAGAGCTACTTCGGGCTATCCTTTTTGAGCGGCTCGCATCTTTTGCACTAATTCACGCAGATAATTGAGCCAGTTGTCCATGCCCTTGCCGGTCGTCGAGGACAGATCCATGGTCCTCAAGTGTGGATTGAGCTGCAGGGCGTCGCCGATCGCTTCTTCGACCGGAAAATCGAAGTAGGGCAAAAGATCAGTCTTGGTGATGACAAAGGTGTGCGAGCTGGTAAAGGCCTTGGGATACTTGGCCGGTTTATCAGGGCCTTCGGGGACGGAAACCAAGACCACGCGCTCGTGCTCGCCAAGATCAAAAGTAGCCGGGCAGACCAGGTTGCCGACATTTTCAATAAACAGCAGCTCTATTGCCATGCCACCAGGTTCTTTCTGCAGTCGGTGAAAACCCTTATGGGTCATGGCCGCGTCCAGATGGCAGGCCCCGCCGGTGGTCAGCTGAATGACCGGCACACCTTTTGCCCGGATTCGTTCGGCATCCCGTTCCGTTTCTATATCGCCTTCGATGACTCCGATATTGATCTCCCCCTTCAGCGCCTCGATAGTATGTTCCAACAAGGTAGTTTTGCCGGAACCGGGACTGCTGATCAGGTTCAGTGCCACCGCCCCAATTTCATCAAAATGTTCCCGGTTGGTCCGGGCCAGGGCATCGTTGGCGGCAAACAGGCTGGCATGCACATCGATGGTTTTACTGTGACTATGGCTGTGGTTATGCCCTTGATGGGAATGATCGTGGCCGTGGCTATGGTCTGAAGGGCTGGGGCAGCCGCAGGTATCGCACATTATGTCACCTCGTTGTAATTATTTTCGCACCTGGGTTGGTTCCCATGCGCCGCATGGGAACCAGAGTGATAGCTTAATTTTTACTCTAGTTCCACTTGCATTAGCAGCAGATCACTGCCGCCATCGGGAATAAGGAGCAAGTCGTCACAACTCGGACATGCATCCGGCTTCCTCCCGGCGGTAACCTCCACATGACTGCAATTGGTACAGCTGTAGCTGACCGGCGGCACCTGGATAATCAGTTTGGCGCCGCGCACCAGGTCGTCATCGGCGGATAAGATATCGAAACCAAACTGGAAAGAATCGACAACAACCCCGCAATGGGGCCCGACCTCCATGGTAACGCTGATGATCCTGGTGGCGTTATTCTGTCTTGCCAGGTCCTGCAATTGCGCAAAAAGTCCCTGAACTAATGATATTTCATGCATAACTGTTTTATTTTTTGATGACTTCTACACCCAGCTCAGCCAGGCGGGCTAGGATCATCTCGGCCACTTCCACCTTGCGTTTTTCCACCACTTCGGAGAGTTCGATCGATTCCTCCAGTTCTTTGGGGATAACCGTATAAAACTCAATATGTTCGGGGGCAGCGTCACGCAGCTTCGATACTTCCAGAATCTCCAGTAGCCCGAGCTGATGGGGTGACATCCGGGTCTGAAAATTACCGGCCTTGACATCACCTAAAGTGAAAAAGTGAAAAGATCCTGGTTCACCTTCAATATCAACCACATCGATAACAAAGATCGGATCGCATTCTTCGAGGAACGGAGCCATATATATCCCGGCGGTACCAACATCCTGAATTTCTACTTTGTCCGGGAAAGTATAGTTGTTTTGCAGGTAATGCACTACATGGACACCAAAACCTTCATCTCTGAGGATATAGTTGCCGATACCGGCTATGCCTATTTTTTTTTCTATTGTCATTTTGATATTGATATATGAGTTTGAACTCTCAGCAGATGCGAGGTAAGGGCATCCCGTGCAGCGGCGTGACTACTCTGGCTCCGCCGACAGGAGTGTTGATGATGACCCGTCCTGCCTTTTCAGCAGTAAGCCTGCCGATGATCGCCGCCTCTTTGCCCTCGGAAGTGGCCCGCATAACTGCAAGAGCCTTTTCGGCCTGTTCTCCATTGACGATAGCCAGGCATTTGCCCTCATTGGCCAGATAGAGTGGCTCCAAACCGAGAAGTTCGCAGGCGGCGCGAACCTGTGGGCGGATCGGCAGGGACTCGTCGGAGAGTTCGATGCCAAGACCGCTGTTTTCGGCAATTTCGCACAGAGTTGAGGCAACGCCGCCCCTGGTCGGATCGCGCAGGGCGTGCACCGTCCCGGCAGGCAGCTCGCGCAGCAGGGTGGCAACCAGATTATGCAGCGGCATGGTGTCGCTGTGCAGATCACCCTGTACGGAAATCCCTGCCCGCCGCGTCATGATGGTGATACCGTGATCGCCCATGGTTCCCGACAAAATCACCGCGTCGCCAACCTTGGCGTTCCTGGAAGAGATATCAATATTGTCGTCAACAAAACCAATGCCTGAGGTATTGATAAAAATTTTATCACCCTTGCCCTTCGGGACTACCTTGGTATCGCCGGTAACTATCGGGACTCCTGCTTCTTTACACGCCTCGCTGATGGAGATAATAACCTGTTCGAGTTCAGCAAAACGCAACCCTTCCTCGAGGATCAGTCCCAGGCTCAAACAGTAAGGGACTGCGCCGCGCATGGCCAGATCGTTGATGGTGCCATGCACTGCCAGTTTGCCGATATCGCCACCGGGGAAAAAGATCGGATCGACCACATAGCTGTCGGTGGTAAAGGTGATTCTGCCTGGTTTGTTGGGCAGGATAGCGCTATCTTCCAGACCTCGCAGGATCGGGTTGTCGAGATATTTGAGAAAGAGTTCGCTGATAAGCTGCTGGCTGGCCAGACCGCCGCTGCCATGGTCGAGTAGGATAGTTTTCTCAGACATTAGATTTATTAATCTCTTCCATACTTATGAAAAGCCGCACATGTTCCTTCATTCGAAACCATGCAGGGACCAACCGGATGGGCCGGCGTACATCGGCTGTCAAAAAGAGGACATTCTTTTGGATTGTTCTTTCCTTTCAGGATGTTGCCGCACATGCATCCCTTAGGTTCCTCTGCCTGCGGCAGGGTTATATCAAGGCGCACTTCAGCGTCAAAGGGCGAATATTTTTCGCGGATCTTTAAGCCACTCGCCGCAATATGTCCAAGACCGCGCCAGTCCATGTCGACCGGCTCAAAAATTTCTTCGACCATTTTCCGGGCGCGCAGGTTGCCCTCCCAGGAGACGGCGCGGGGATAAGCGTTTTCAACCTTGATATCTTTGGTCCCTATCTGATGGGCCAGGAGGATAAGACTTTTTACCAGGTCCGCCGTTTCAAAACCACCGACCACACAGGCCAGATGGTATTTTTGGGCTAAGGGCTGCCAGGCCGCAGCCCCAATGATTGACGAGACATGGCCCGGACAAAGCAGGCCGTCAATCTTCAGCTGGGGATCACTGAGCAGGGCCTCCATTGGTGCCGGCATGGTTTTTTGAGTGGAAAAGACCATGAAGTTGTCGATTTTTCGGTTTTTGGCCGAAAGGATCGTCGCCGCGATTCCCGGCGTGGTTGTTTCAAAGCCAACGCCTAAAAAGACCACTTTCTGCTCAGGATGTTGTACTGCCAGCTCCAGGGCGTCCATCGGCGAATAGACGATATCGATCTGGGCGCCGCGGGAACTGGCTTCAGCCAGCGAGGTATGGGTACCCGGAACCCGGAACAGGTCGCCGAAAATCGCCACCCGCACGCCGGGATAATCGGCCATGGCGATAAAAGCGTCCATATGCGACGCGGAGGTAACGCAGACCGGGCATCCGGGGCCGGAGACAAGTTCCATTCCGTCCGGCAGAATGGAGCGCAGTCCGTTGCGAAAGATGGCCATGGTATGCGAGCCGCAGACTTCCATCACCCGCAGTTTTCTAGTGACGGCTTTTTTGAGTTCTTCAACCAGCGGTTTGACTAAGGCCAGATCGCGATATTCATCGAGGTGTTTCATGGGCAAGCCGATTCAGGAAAGGAGCTCTTCAGGCATACTATCGGCGAGTTCCTTGAGGAGGGCGATATTTTTCAGCGCCTCTTCCTCGACCAGGGAATGAATGGCGAAGCCGGCATGGATAATCACATAATCACCCACGGCAGGCCAGTGGTCGACAATATCCAGCCGGACCTCCTTGCTTATGCCGTCGGTATCGACCGTGGCTATCTGGTTGCTGGTGAAATCGTCAGGGTCACCCTGAACGTTGGTCACCCGCATGGGAATTGCGAGACACATGACGCAGACCTCCTATTATTGCCTGACCGATTGCAATCGCCCCGTCGTTGAGCGGCAGCGATTGGCCGGTGTACACCTGTAATTGTATATCTTGTATTGTATGCAGCAGACCTTCGAGGAGCAAGCTGTTTTGCATACATCCTCCAGAAAGCACAACTTTACGGATACCGGTCTGAAGCGATAAAATTTCTATAAGCCTGGTGATGCTCATAACCAGCATCGTATGAAAATCCAGGGCGAGCGCTGATCGTGCGTTGCCTCTGGTTATTCCATCCAGCAGTGTTGTAACAAATTTGGCTGAACTAATCTCCCATTTTCCACCCTTTTCGATCAATAAATCACCAATATTTATGGGCGAATTGGGCATAATGTCGGCAGGCCATGAATCTTTTAGGCTCTTTTTTGCCAATGCTTCCAGTTCCATGGCTGCCTGGCCCTCATAGCTGATCCGCTGGCGTACCCCGAGCAGCGAGGCCATTGCATCGAACAGCCGGCCGCAGCTGGAGGTAAGCGGGGCATTGAAACCGCTTGCCAGCATTGCGGCAAGTACCTGCAAATTGCCATGGTCCTCTTGCAAAAGTGTGGCCGGCAGGCGGTTAAGGGTAATACCGTCAGGTCCAAAGCTATGAAATAATGCGGCAAGGCCCATGCGCCAGGGCTCGGTCGCTGCCGCATCGCCACCGGGTAGATGGAGTTGGCTGAGGTGACCCAACCGTTTGTAGCCGGTTAATTCGACCTGCAGAATTTCCCCGCCCCAGATTGTGCCGTCGTCGCCAAGGCCGGTGCCATCGAGGATTACTGCCAGCACCGGTTCGTCGATACCATGTTCGGCCATGACGGCAACTGCATGGGCATGATGATGTTGCACCCGGTAGAGCGGCAGCTTTGTTTCTGCCGCGTACCGGCTGCTCATATAGTCGGGGTGGAGGTCACAGGCCACGATTTCGGGTTCGAGCTGAAATACTTCCCGGCAATGGGCAATTGATTCCTGATAGAACTCGTAAGAAGCCAGATTGTCCAGATCGCCAATGTGCTGGCTGAGCATGATGTTCTGCTCACGCCCCAGGGCAAAAGTATTCTTTAAGCCAGGTCCGCAGGCGAGAATTTTCGGCAGCTGCCAGGGGATCTGCAGTGGGGTCGGGGCAAATCCACGGGCCCGGCGCAGCAGAACCGGCCGCGCATCAATTATTTTTATCACCGAGTCATCGACCCGGGTGACGATTTCCCGGTTATGGAGCAGGAAAAGATCGGCGATGGCCCCCAGTCGATCCAGGGCATCGTCGTTTGCCGTGCAAATTGGAATGCCGCTGCTGTTGCCGGAGGTCATGACCAGCGCTTTTGGGCAATCCGCTTGCTGGAAAAGCAGATGGTGCAGCGGGGTGTAGGGAAGCATCACGCCGATTTCATCAATTCCCGGGGCAAGATTGTCGGCCAGACTGGGATCATCTTTTTTCTGCAACAAAACAATAGGCTGTGCCGGTTGTGTCAGGATTTGCTCGGCAGCTGTATCCACATGACAGAGGGTATGGACCGTCGCGAGATCGGCAACCATAATGGCCAGGGGTTTATCAGGACGTCCTTTTCTTGCTCGTAGAAGCGACACCGCCTGGGTGGAAAAGGCATCGACTACGAGATGAAAGCCGCCCAGGCCACGGATGGCCACGACCAGGCCGTCTCGCAAAGATAATACCATCTGGGCCAGGGGCGAATCAGTCTGCAGCTGGACTCCAGCCTTATTGTGCAAGGAGATATTCGGCCCACACTGCTGACAGGCATTGGGCTGCGCATGGAATCTCCTGTTGCCCGGATCATGATATTCCTCCGCACAGGCACTGCACATCGGAAAAACTTTCATCGAGGTCTTTGATCGGTCGTAGGGAATTGTTTCGACGATGGTAAAGCGCGGTCCGCAGTTGGTGCAGTTGACGAAAGGGTAGTGAAAGCGCCTGTCGCCTGGATCAAGCAGTTCGTTCAGGCAGTCCTGGCACAGGGCGATATCGGGTGGGATTGCGGTGTTGGCCGAACTGCCGGCGACACTTGGCAGAATGGTAAAAGCTGCCTGGTCATCGACATGACCATCAACAAGGGGCAGGTAGCAACTTTCAAGGGAAACAATCCGGGCCAGCGGTGGTGCCTGATCGACTATAGCCTGCATAAACAACTGCAGCGTATCGTCTGGCGCGGTGGCGATGATGACCACACCGGTACTGGTATTGGTCACCGTCCCGGCAATTGCAAAACGAGAGGCTAAATTGTAGATGAAGGGTCGAAATCCTACGCCCTGGACTGTGCCTTGAACGAGGATTTCGACCCTTTTTTGCTTATGCTCTGTGTTTAAATTTTGCACCGGTAAAGATGGAGGAAATTAATCCCTCCGGTTCCTTGCAGTCATTCCATATTACCAGGTAGACATGAACGACCGCGAAGATCATAAACCACCACATCAGGAGATGGTGCAGAAAACGGGCAGCCTGCTGGCTACCAAACAGCATCACTCCCCATTTGGCCCAGAAGGGAGCTTCCGGGTAGAGCATGTAAAAACCACTGACAACCATAACGAGCGCAGCAATAAAGGTAAGCAGATAGGTCAGTCCGGCCAGGATGTTATGGCCGAGCCGTGAATCATGTTTATCGCTGATATAGCTGTATTGCAGCAGGGTCATCTTCAGGTTGTTGAGATTCCGCTTGCTGAACGGCAGGATATCCCAGACCCGCTCCTGCGCGTTGCCGAATATATACAGAAAAAGCCTGATCAATACTGCCGATGCCAGAGTGTATGCGGCGATAAAATGGATATAGCGCATAGTTGCCACCGGGAAGCTTGCGCTTCCTTCGATCAGGGTGTTGCTCCACGGACTGTTGATGTAAAAACCCGTTGTTACCAAAAAGACGATAGACAGGGCAAACATCCAGTGGAACAGCCGGAGCAGTACGCTCCAGCAGTGTTGCTTTTCATAAGTTGCCATTCTTGTAACCTCCTACGGCTTGTGCCGGAAAGAAAAGTTTTGAGTAAGGTGAAATCAGGCTTACAGCGCTTTCACTTTCATAACTTCCTTACCTTCTGGGTCCAGCATGTGGACGGCGCAGGCAATACATGGATCAAAAGAATGCACGGTGCGCAGAACCTCAAGAGGTCGTTCCGGATCAGCAATCGGATTACCCATAAGAGAAGCCTCATAGGGACCGAGTTGGCCATCCGCATCACGCGGGCCGGCATTCCAGGTAGAAGGAACAACGCACTGGTAGTTTTTAATCTTGCCATCCTGGATAACAATCCAGTGCGACAGCAGTCCCCGCGGTGCTTCATGGACCCCGACGCCGCGCTGCTCCCCTTTGGGGAATACCGGCGGATTGAAGATCTCGTAGTCACCGGAAGAAATATTGTTGACCAGCAGTTCCCAATGCTTGAGCGCGAGATCAGCCATCATTCCGGCGCGGACGGCGCGGGCGGCATGACGACCAATGGTGCTGTGGAGAATTGCCGGGCCAACAGTTACCCCGGCGACGGAGCTGATCCGGCTGAGGCAGGCGTCGACGCTCTTTACAGTCAATTCATGGCCCTGGGCGTAGCCGACAACCATCTGAGCCAGAGGACCGACCTGCATAGGTTTGCCCTGGAAGCGTGGTGCCTTCAGCCAGGTATATTTGCCATCGTCCTGGAAGTCGGTGTATTTGGGATCCGTTGTTGATTCCCAGGGATGCTTCGACCAGTCGCCGTCATACCATGCCTTGGCGATGGATTCTTCGACATTTTCCTTGAAGTATGGATCGGCCAGGCCGATGATCGGCTTGACGGTGGCGAGGTCGCCGCCGAAGACGGTACCGCCGGGCAGGTCGGCCTTGGTTCCGGCTGCGTCCAGAAACATATCCGGCGCCGCGAGATAGTTGGTAACGCCGGCACCGTACGGGAGCCAATCTTTATAGAGCGCACCGACCGCCACGACGTCGGTAATATAGACCATCTGGATAAAGCCGCGTACTTCCTCTACCAGTTGCTTAATGAAGTAGAGGCGTTCCATGGTTACCGCGGTTTCGTTCTCCGGGTTGATATTGGTGGTCACACCGCCAACCGAGAGATTCTGAATATGGGGATTTTTGCCGCCGATAATTGCCAGGGCCATAGTGGCTTTGCGCTGATAATCAAGGGCCTCGAGATAATGGGAAACCGCCATAAGATTTGCCTCGGGCGGCAGTTTCATCGCCGCATGGCCCCAGTAGGCATTGGTGAAAGGTCCAAGCTGGCCACTGGCGACCAGGGTTTTGAGCCTGTCTTTGACTGCGGCAAAGCGTTTGGGGCTGTTGCCTGGCCAGTCTGACAGGCTGTCGGCAAGTTTAGCAGTGGCGACAGGGTCGGCATCCAGAGCGGAGACAACATCAACCCAGTCAAGGGCGGACAACGCGTAAAAATGGACAATATGGTCATGCAGACAATGAATCGACTGGACCATGTTTCTGATTAACTGCGCATTAAGCGGGATTTCCAGGCCTAGGGCGTTTTCCACTGCACGAACGGAAGCCAGGGCGTGAACCGTGGTGCAGACTCCGCAGATACGCTGGACAAACAACCATGCATCGCGTGGGTCCCGGCCCTTGAGAATGTTCTCAAGACCACGATACATCTGGCCGGAAGACCATGCCTTGGTAACCAGGCCTCCGTCAACTTCGACATCTACTCTTAGGTGACCCTCGATCCGGGTGATCGGATCAATGGTGATTCGCTGAGCCATGTGTACAACCTCCATATAAGATATGACAACCAGTCGCCGTATAGTTATCCGCTTTCAGGTGCCGGTAATAGTATTCTCGTCAATGAACTGCTATTTATTCGTTTTCGCCCTTCTTGCCTTTGATGAGCCGTTTACCAATGCCAACTGCAGCATGGATACCGACAGCAGCGGCAGTTACGCCGAGAACGGTTCTGCCAATCTTGTCGGCATTGGCGACAATACCCGCGGCGGGGATTTTTACCATCGGCAGTCTTTCGTAGAATGGGGTCATGGTATCCCAGAAATTTGGCTCGGTACACCCGACACAACCATGGCCGACACTTACCGGCCAGACGCCGACGTCATTGAAACGGGCGGTAGGACAGTTGGAGAAAGTCTCCGGACCTTTACAGCCCACTTTATAGAGGCAGTAGCCGAGCTTATGGAACTGGTCACCGTATTGCTCGACAAAACGACCTTCGTCAAAATGGGCCCGACGTTCACAATGGTCGTGAATCCTCCGGCCATAGGCGAAGAGGGGACGGTTCAGGTTGTCAAGCGCAGGCAGTCTCTTGAAAGTAAGATAGTGAAGAATAGTGCCGAGGAAAGAAATCGGGTTTGGTGGACATCCGGGAATATTGACAATAGGTATGCCGCTTACTAAATCCTGTACTCCGACTGCACCTGTTGGGTTTGGGGCCGCGGCCTGCACGCCGCCAAAGGTTGCACAGGTGCCGATAGCGATGATTGCCGAAGCCTTTGGGGCAACTTCGGCCAGGATGTCCATGGCGGTTTTGCCGGCAATTTTGCAGTAGATGCCGCCATCTTTGGTGGGAATTGCACCCTCGACAACAAGAATAAAAGGATGGTTGTCGACAGTATCATGCAGATTTTTCTCCGCCTGATGTCCCGCCGCAGCCATAACTGTTTCGTGATACTCAAGCGAGATGATTTCGAGTATCAACCGGGCCAGATCAGGATGAGATGAACGTAATAAGGTCTCAGTGCATCCTGTGCACTCCTGGAAATGGAGCCATATAACCCGTGGTCGTTCTGCTGTCGCAGCTGCTTCGACCAGTTTGGGGATCATAGTCTCGGACAATCCCAGGGCTGCGGCCGCTATTGTGCATCCCTTGAGGAACCCGCGTCGATCAAGTTGCGGGTCCAGCATTTTGTTCACTGTGTCTGCCATGTCAACCTCCTATTGCTGTGTGACAACAAATGTGCGCAATTGCGCGATTGTTCGGCGGTAAAAGGAGCCGAAAATTAAAGTTTATAAGAAAATTATTCTTTATAAGAATACGGTGTAAAAGGTTGAGCTGGTTGGCTCTACCAATCGTTGGTTGTTTTATGTTTTTGGAATCATGGAATAAAACTTTATTGAACAATTGCGTCATACAGCTGGAATTGCCGGCTGAGTAGTAAGAAGGCCGGCGGGTTGTACCTTGCATGGCAGGGTATAGGGTTTCTTTAGGTTGAAACGTATGCGGCGAGCTGATCTTGCCGGATGAGACAGGCGTATTGCAATGCTTTACAGATAACGATGCCTTGACGGCCGAGACTGTATTGGGAATGGTTCTTTTTGCCATTGTGCAAAGAGTGCGCAGTGTGTTGAATGTCGGCGCCAGAGTTACTCTGTAAAAAGGAACTCCGAAAGAAAAAAGTATATATTGATAACACCACAATGTGACTAAATCAAGGGTATTTTACAAATATGCTGATTAAATTGGTCAACAATACGCAAAAAAGATTTGTTTGTTGCAGGGAGGTATTCTTGTTCGATTGTTCAAGTTGTGCAATTGCAAAAAAGTGGCACAACTTGAATAATTTTTTTTGCCAGGGACAAGGTGTCAGTGACCAGAAAAAGTGAAAAAGAAATAATGGAATATGGGAGAAGTAACTGAAAAGATGTTTATTTTTTAAAACCAAAAATGCCCCCTTTGCCATGGTTGGCAAAGGCCGGCTTGCCTTTTGGAGGGGAGGATTTTCTTGCTGGTCTCTTGGAATCTTCTTTTTCCTGCTGGATTGGAGGTTCACCTGAAAGCAGGTGGTCAATGGATTTTCCTGTGGCTGCAGCTAAATAACAGTTGTAGAAGAGGAAGGATTTTTTGAAATAACTTTTTTTCTTCAGCCATTTTGGCCAGCCGTTTTGCTGTTTGTTGTGAATAAGCTGTGAAAGATTGATGAACAGGCTGACCATCTCCTGGCGCAACGAGCGACGCAGGTTGAGATCGATACCGATAGTCCGGTCGATTTCTTCGCGAATCTGTTTGCCGATTTGGTAAAGAGGGGCCCCTTTACGAAACTGACTGATGAGCTGAAAGCGGGCTTCAACCCACGGAATAAGAAAGAGGCCGATCAGGAAAAAGTCGGGTTGACGATGGATTTTCAGCTCCACCGACAGGGTGTTGGTCCGGTCGATAATGCGGCAGATTCCGGCGAGCAGTTCTCGTGGATTTTGCAATGGGGCAAAATTAGTGGCGAATATTTTTCGATAGAAGGGAAAGAGAGAAAACAGCAGTCCCGAGTCTATCGCAAGCTCAAGCCAGGGTTCGGCGGCACCGCTGTACAGGTCTTTCAGGAATTCATCACGTAGTCGGGACGGCGGGCAGAGCGCGAGTTTGTGGCTGTTGCTGCACAGCGCCTGCCAGGTCTGCTCTTCGATGATGAAGTTAATTCGAGCCGCATGGCGAATCGCCCGTAACATTCGGACGGGATCCCGACTGATCCTTTTGGTCGGTTCGCCGACTATCCGGATAATGCCCCGATCAAGGTCCAGACTGCCGTCGACATAATCGATGATGGTGCCCGTTTCTATCTCGAAAAAAAGCGAGTTGATGGTCAAGTCGCGACGTCTGGCGTCCTCGCTCAGCGTGCCGTAGGTGTTGTTGGGAGCAAGAACGGTTTCCGGACCGTCAAGATCATGCTCGCTAAGGGATCGGAGGGTGCTGATCTCAATGGTTTTACCGCCCTTGAAAAAAATCTGTACCAGCCTGAAACGTCGACCGATGGTGTTGCTGTGGGGGAAGAGTCGCCGTAACTGACCGGGGTGGGCATCGGTGCTGATATCAAAATCTTTTGGGGTTTTACCGAGATACAAATCTCGAACGCCGCCGCCGACAAGGTAGCCGGAAAATCCGGCTTCATTGAGTTTTTTAAGGATGTAAAGAGCGTCTCTGTCGATCATCTCGGCCCTGATCGGGTGTTTATCAGGTGAAATAATGCGACAGGAATCCGCCAGGGAGTTATCCTCGGGATTATTGGTTTTGGTTGGGGAACTCATCTTTGAAGAGGTGGTTGTCAAATTGCCGGACTGAATCCTCTCCCCTCTTTGTACACCGATTCAGCTTGCTCCTTGAATTGTCGGAAAATTTCTGCAACAGGAAGAATTTTATCCATTTTGTAGCTATTTTCACCGGAAAAGATCAAGCCTTCCCGGACATTCCCCGATCGGGCCATCATCAATCGCTCGTTGATACAGTAATGGTGGTCGCATTTTTTCAGGCATACCTGCGGGCATTTTTTGGTACTCATGTCCTCGCCGGCGTTTATGGCCTGAACAAAGGGATTGTTTATCGCCCGGCCAGGCATGCCTACCGGAGATGAAGTAAGAACGATGTCTTCCTTCTTGGCATTGAGATACGCCTGTTTGAACTCATCGGCAATATCGCATTCTTCGCTTAACACGAAGCGCGAGGCGATCTGGACGCCGTCGGCGCCGTACTTGTCCATCATTTCGGCCATTTCATAGCCGTTGGTTATACCACCTGCGGCAATAAGAGGGATTTTTTTAACGACATCGCGGATGGCCGGAAATATTTCGCGAAGTGGTTTGTCGGTGCCGAGATGGCCTCCAGCCTCTTTGGCTTCAACGATAACCGCAGCGGCACCAAGTTTTTCGGAAAGTTTGGCCAGAGCCGCCGAGCTGACGATCATGACGACAGGGGTGTTATGTTCCCGGCCGATCTTAAAGATATCCCGGGAAAAACCGGCTCCGGTGATTATCATATCGATACCGGCGTCAATGGAACTCATGACCAGCTGGTAGAAATCCTTCATGGCGTACATGATATTGACGGCGACCACACCGTCGGTAGCCGCTTTGGCCTTTTTGATATCATTGTGGAGTTCTTCAGGAGGCAGACCGGAACCGCCGATAACCCCGATCCCGCCACAATTGGCAACCGGGATAGCAAGCGCTGAGGTGGAGACCCGAATGGACATCCCGCCCTGAATCAATGGAAATGAAGCTGTAAGGTTGGCTATAGTAAGAGAAGGTAACTTCATGCAGAGAGGATTCCTTTAGTACCTGAAAAATTATTTTTCATTCTTGCAAAAATAATTTTTAAAACGCACCGGTCCAGATTAATCGGGAAATGTAAAAACAACCTATATGAGAAATCAGATAATGCACTTCTTGCCTGATTTTGTCAAGAGTAGTATGCAGTCTATTCCATCCTGCTGATTTAATGACGAAGCCTTGAAATTTAACCTTCTTTCACTGCTAAAAAGAGTCGGTTTGCAACTGATCGTTTGGGGCTGAACTTGACAAAATGACAAAATTGCAGTTAATTTCTATGTTTTTGGTTTTATTGGGAGATCTTTTTTATTAAAAAATTCATTTTTATGCTTAATAAATTATTGCGGAGACTTTTGTGAAAATCAAGGCCTTAAAAGGCTTTAAAGATATTGTGCCGAGTGAGGTGCTGCTTTGGCAGCACCTTGAAAGAGTAGCCAGAGACGTCTTTGATCGATTTCATTTCAAGGAAATCCGTCTGCCTATCCTGGAAGAGACAGAGCTGTTTGCCAGATCCATCGGCGAAGCGACAGACATTGTCGAAAAGGAGATGTATACCTTTATCGACAAACAGGTCACCATGCGGCCCGAGGCGACTGCTTCCATGGTTCGCGCTTATATTGAGCACGGTCTCTATGTCGAGAAACCGGTGCAGCGATTGTTCACCATTGGGCCGATGTTTCGCCATGAACGTCCCCAGAAGGGGAGACTCAGGCAGTTTCATCAGATGGATATTGAGGTTCTTGGTTCGGAAAATCCCCGGGTCGATGTCGAACTGATTGCCATGGGTGCTATGCTGCTGGACGAGCTGGCGATAAAAGTCAGTCTGGAAATCAATTCTCTTGGTTGTCCGGTATGCCGGCCCGGCTATCGGGAAAAACTTATCTCCTATATAGAAAAGAGGCATGATTCTCTCTGCAGCGATTGCAAGAGAAGGAGCACCACCAACCCGCTACGGGTCCTCGACTGCAAAGTGCCTTCCTGTCGCGAACAGATTCTCGATGCCCCCTCCATTCTCGATCATCTCTGCGGCGACTGTAAAGACCACTTCGATAAGGTTCAGGCAGGTCTTAACCAACTGGGGGTGGATTACCGGTTGAATAAGTTCATGGTCCGCGGCTTGGATTATTATTGTCGGACAACCTTCGAATTTATCACTGCCGATCTTGGTGCCCAGGCAGCAGTGGCGGCGGGGGGGCGATACGACGGCCTGACAGAGCTGCTGGGTGGACCCAAGAACAGTCCCGGTATCGGTTTTGCTATGGGGATGGAGCGCCTGGTCCTGCTGTTGCAGCAACAGGAAAAATCGGTTGTTGCGACGGATGAGGTTGACCTGTACATTGCCGGAATTGGCGAACAGGGATCGCTTAAAGGTTTTGAACTTGCCCATGCCATGCGGGCCAGAAAGTTATCCGTGGCCATGGACCATGAGGGGCGAAGTCTGAAAAGTCAGATGAAGCAGGCCAATAAAGTGGGAGCACGCTTTGTTTTTATTATTGGTGACAACGAGCTTCAGTCGGGCAAAGGGATCCTGCGTAATATGCAGGGCAATCAGGAGCAACGGGAAGTCCTTCTTTCAGTTGCGGCTCTCGCTGAAGCTCTTCCACCAAAGTTAACGTAACAATAACACCTGACTGTACCAGAACTAAACTATAAAAAATAACATATACAATACATTATGGAATCAATGGGGCAGTTGAGCCGGACGCATTCGTGCAACGATCTCGGCAAAAAAAATGTTGGCGAGCAGGTCACCCTGATGGGTTGGGTCCTGCGCAGGCGGGATCATGGCGGCGTTATTTTTATTGATCTGCGTGATCGTGGTGGGATAACCCAGGTGGTTTTTAACCCCGAGATCAACTCCGAAGTACATGCCAAGGCGCATCAGCTGCGCAGCGAGTGGGTCCTGGCTATACGCGGCCGGGTTGAAGCCAGACCCGGCGATATGGCCAACCCGAAACTTGCCACCGGCGAGATCGAGATCCTGGTCGATGAACTGCGCATTCTCAACAGCAGCGAGACGCCGCCCTTTCCCCTTGATGAGGACACGGAGGTATCGGATAACCTCAGGTTGCAGTATCGGTATCTCGACCTGCGTCGACCGGAAATGGCCGCGAATCTGGTCATGCGTCATAAGGCGGTGCAGAGTGTGCGTAATTATCTCAACGATCATGGCTTTCTCGATATCGAAACCCCAATGCTCACCCGTTCCACTCCGGAAGGGGCCCGGGATTATCTGGTGCCCAGCCGGGTGAACAGCGGCAAATTCTATGCCCTGCCCCAGTCGCCGCAGCTGTTTAAGCAGCTGTTGATGATCGCCGGCATGGATCGGTATTACCAGATCGTCAAATGTTTTCGCGATGAAGACCTGCGTGCCGACCGACAGCCTGAATTTACCCAGATCGATATGGAGCTCAGTTTTATCGACGAGGAGCAGATTATGGCGATTAATGAAGGTTTGATCGCCGCCTTGTTCAAGGAGACCATGGGGGTGGAACTCTCTCCTCCCTTTCCGCGGCTGACCTTTGCCCAGGCGATGAACCGCTTCGGCACCGACCGGCCGGATGTCCGCTTCGGCATGGAACTCATTGACCTGACGGAGATCGCCGCGCAGTGCGGTTTCAAGGTGTTTAGGTCTATTGCCGACAAGGGTGGCACGGTGCGGGCGATCAATGCCAAGGGCTGTGCCTATTTTACCCGCAAGGAGCTCGATGTCCTGACCGAGTATGTCGCCCAGTTCGGCGCCAAGGGGCTGGCCTGGGTGAAGATGAAGGAAGGTGGCGAATGGCAGTCGCCAATCGCCAAGTTCTTCACCGATGAAGAGCGGGCAACCATTGCTGCCGCCACAGATGCAGTGGAGGGGGATCTGCTCTTTTTTGGCGCCGACAGCAGTAAGGTTGTCTTTCAGGTACTGTCCGAGCTGCGGGTCGAGCTCGCCAGACGTTTAGAGCTCCTGAAGAAAGATAATTATAATTTTGTCTGGGTCACCGATTTTCCCCTTATGGAGTACGATGAAAAAGAAAAACGCTTTCAGGCTCTGCATCATCCCTTCACCGCCCCAAAAGAAGAGGATGTCGCCAAACTGGACACCGATCCGGCGGCAGTCTCCAGCCGTGCCTATGATCTGGTGTTGAACGGGACGGAAATTGGCGGCGGATCCATCCGCATCCACCAGAAGAGCATGCAGTCAAAAGTATTGAGTGTCCTCGGTATAGGTGAAGAAGAAGCCAATGAGAAGTTTGGTTTTCTGTTGCGTGCCCTGGAACTCGGGGCCCCGCCGCACGGAGGTTTGGCTTTCGGGCTTGACCGGCTGCTGATGATCATGACCGGCAGCGATTCGATTCGCAACGTCATCGCTTTTCCCAAGACGCAGAAAGCGACCTGTCCGCTAACTGATGCGCCCGCATCAGTGGCGAGGAAGCAACTCACCGAACTACACATAAGACCCGACTGGAAAGATAACTGAAACCGTCTAGGCCCGTAATAGTTATCCCGATCCCATCATTCTCTATTATTTATCTCTTGGGCCGATGGGCTGTAGGGGCGGGTTCTAAACCCGCCCTTTTTTCACCCGAAATGTGGCGAGCAGAATGCCGCTGAAAATCAGGCAGATCGCCTGAATATGGGTGGACGTCAGGGTCTCGCCGAGAAAAAGTACTGCCAGAATGGTGCTGAAGACCGGCATCAGGTGAATAAATGGTCCGGCGATATTGGCTCCGAGCATGGTCACCGCCCGGTTCCAGAAGATGAAGGCGAGCACCGAGGCAAAGACAGCCACGTAGAGAATGGTGATAATCGATGCCGGCGACACGGTCATGGTCTTGCCGGTGGAGATTTCCTGCAGATAGAGCGGCAGGAGGATGGTTAATCCAACCATGACAATCGCCACCTGGTAGGCAAGGGGATGCAGCCCTTGCGGGTATTTTTTCAGGTGCGCGGAATAATACCCCCAGCAGACCGCGGCGATAAATACCAGGATATCCCCTCTATTAAATTGCAGTTGCAAAAGTGTCGCTGGCTGGCCACCGGAAATGATGAGTACAACCCCGCTGAGCGAAGTAGCCACTCCCAGGCATTGCCTGATGCTGAGACGGTCTTTATACATCACCCAGGACAGCACGACAATAATCACCGGGATGCAGGAATTGACCAGCACCGCATTGATGGCGGTAGTAGTCTGCAGGGCCATATAAATCAAACTGTTGAACCCGGCTACCCCGACGACGCCCTGGATGATGATAAATCTTTTATGCTCTAAAGCAAATTGCCGCTCGGCAAGGAGATGTCGGAGGCCGAAACAGCAAAGGATCAGCAGTGCCACCGCCCAGCGCCAGAACGAGAGGGTAAATGGGGGAATTGCCGCATGCATGCCTCGGCTGAGGACAAAGTTACCGGACCAGAAAAGTGCGGTGAGGATCAGAAGAATATAGGGCATCGTACCACTCGAGGCGCTTGGAGGGAGAGAAAAGATATTATCCCGATACGTTATTATCCGTTCCCTGGTTATCCGGAGGATTATGCCGTTTTTTCAAAACAACCTGGACGTTGGGCAGATACTCTTTGAAGACATCGCCGTAGATTTCCCAGATGGTGATAAAAAGAGCAGCCACAATCGGACCGACAATGATGCCCAGTAAACCAAACATGGAGAGTCCGCCGAGCGTACCAAAAAGAACAAAAAGATCATGCATTTCCGTATCTTTTCCAACGAGCCGTGGGCGGACGATATTGTCCAGATTACCAGCTAATGCTCCGCACAGGATTCCCAGAACGACCACTCCGGTAAAATTGCCGGACAGCGCCAGGATCATCAGCGCCGGAACCCAGATAATCGCTGTCCCAAAAGCGGGAATGATGGACGTCACCGCCATCAGCGAGCCCCAGAATACCGGCCCTTCAATGCCGGCGATGGCAAAGGCTATGCCGCAAATCGTTCCCTGCATGATGCCGATGATCACGGTCCCTTTGATTGTCGCTCTGGTCACCGAAGTGAACCGGTAGAGCAGGCGCTGTTCGCTAAAATCGTCCAGAGGCAGAAAGAACAGTATCTTCTGCAGCAGCAGATCTCCCATAGTGAGGAAATAGAACATCACATAGAGCATGATGATTGATGAAAACACCGCATCAATTGTCACCTTGGTAACCGAAGAGAGGGAATCGATCAAAAAAGAGGAAACAGTACCGACCAGCTCTCCGGCTTTTTGGATGATGATATCACGGTAGGGGAGGATTTCCTGGTAATAGGGAATTTTTTCGAGATACACGGTGAGAGTGGTCGGCTCATTGATGAAGCTTTGCACCCAGGGTGTAACCGACTGGCCGATGCTGATGGCCTGGGTTACGATGAGGGTGATAAGTACAGTAAGCGGTATCAGGACCAGCAGCACAATACCCATTACTATGAAGATGGAGGCTAGGCTCTCCCTGCCGCCCAGTTTTCGGGCGAGCAGGTGATGGACTGGCGCTAATATGGCTGAAAAAAGGGCGGCCATGAAAATCGCCATCAGGAATTGATGGACCATGGTCAGAAAAAGGGCGGAAATCAGGACGACCAGACCAAGCAATGTGGTTTTATTGACCAGTTGTTGTTTCATTTTTTAATGGAAGTTATGAGTAATATCCTATGATTCTTCGGTAATAGCTGTAGTACTCCCTGCAGAAGAAGGTTCGGCGACAATGATCAGATGCACTTCGCGGGGGCCGTGCGCACCATGGACCATTTGCGCCTCAATATCCGCCGTCTTCGAGGGCCCGGAGATAAACACCAAGCTGTCCAGGTGTGCCCTGTCACGCAACAGAGCATAGGCTTCTTGCAGATCGGCGACGATATTCTCTCTTTTCAGGATAGCAATATGGATTGACGGTAGAAGAGATGTCGAGCGCGGTCGTCCGGGTTCGGTCAGCTGGATCAGAGTGGCTGAGTCGGCAACACCAATATTTGGCGCTGTTATGCCGATAAAAGAGGCGATGGCTTTTTCTTTAGAGTGTCGGTCCGAGCTGAAGGTGGTATGCACAGTAACCGCTTCCCGGTTAAAGCGTTTCCAAAGGCAGAGGGCGGCGATATCCGGGTGATCGTGGCCGATAACATGTTTGGTATAATCGAATTCGGGCTCTTTGCTGCGGATCAGTTCAACGACAATGGCAGCCGCTTCGGCAAAAGAGGCGACGAGAGAGCTGCATAGGTTTAAATTGTTGCCGTTTTCCCGAAAAATTTCGACTAACTGATCTTGTTCCGCCACATTTCTACGGCGGATTTTATGCCGAATTTCAGTTGTAGACTGGGAAGCGAAAAGCTTGGGGTACGTGCTCTTTAATCGTTCGCTGTTCGGCGCTTCGCCGAGGGCGGTACGGATATTGTTCAGAAAAAATGTCTGATTGTCCATTAGTTGTTCTCCTCGGTTGCTGGAGGTGCAGCAGGCTGGTGGTCGTGGTACTTTTCTTGCCATATTTCCGCAAAGGTTTTCTTGGCGATAGGCGGCAGATCACGTCCGTCGGTCCAGCCGCTGGCAATACCAGCCATGCGGCTGATCATGTCGTTTTTTTTCACAAAAACTCGCTGGAAAATCCGGCCTATTTTGAGCAGATTGCGGTAGAGAGATTTCCTTGTGATAATGAGCCGCCAGAGGATAAAGCCATATGCCTCAACCGGATTATGCTGCCGGGTGTCCCAGCGGTCGCTGGCATAAGCCAGTTTCTGGCGAAGCGCGGTGAGCATCCGCGGCAGGTCGATCTGCACCGGACAGATATCCTTGCAGGCACCGCACAGCGTCTCGCCTTTGCAGAGATCGGCATGTTTATTGATACCGTCCAGCAGTGGAGTAACGACCGCGCCAATCGGGCCGCAGTAGGGTGAATTATAGGCATGGCCGCCGATTCTGCCGTAAACAGGACAGATATTGAGGCATGCGCCGCAGCGAATGCAGGCCAGCACTTCGCGAAATTCGGGGTCGGCGAGGATTTTTGAGCGGCCGTTGTCGATTATGACCAGATGAAATTCTCTGGGGCCATCCGGGTCGTCAGCTCTGCTCGGGCCGCCGGTGAAACTGACATAGGTAGATAATTTCTGCAGCACCGCCCCCTTGGTGAGAAGCTGAACCGTCTCGCGGTGTTCATCGAGTGTGGCGACGATACGCTCCATACCCATGAGCGCGACATGTACAGGCGGCATGGTGGTGGCCATCCGGATATTCCCTTCATTTGATACCAGACTGATCTGGCCGGTTTCAGCGCAGGCAAGGTTGCAGCCGGTCAGTCCCATATCGGCACTCAGCAGTTTTTCCCGCAGTGCTCTACGGGCAGCAAGGGTCAGTGCCGGTGGATCGTTGGTGTATTCCATCCCCAGTTTCTCGGCAAAAAGTTCGCCGATCTGGTTGCGGTCCATATGGATGCACGGGGCAATGATATGTGACGGTTTATCGCCTGCGAGCTGGATGATATATTCACCCAAGTCGGTCTCGATCACTTCAATCCCCTCGTCCTCCAGAACCGGATCAATACCGATTTCCATAGAGATCATTGATTTGCCTTTGACGACCCGCTGCACTTTGTTTTTTCTGGCGACTTCCAGGGTATAATCAGTGGCATCCTGGGCGGTTTCGGCGAAGTAGACTTTGCCTCCCCGGGCGCGCACATTCTGAGCCAGCTCGGCGAGGAGAATGTCCAGGTGTTCAAGGTTTTTGAGGCGCGATTTCTTCACCCGCTTGCGCATATCCTTATCTTCCATGTTTGCCCACAGTGCCATGGCGCCTTTACCGAAACGTTCCTGCAGGCTATGCAGGCTGGCCTGGAGTCTTGGTGAAGCCAGGCCTCTTTGTGCTTCTCTTCTGTAGTCGTTCATGCCTTGTCCCCTGTTGTCCCGGCTAAGATTTGGGCAATATGCAGAACCCGGATGTCTTCTCCCCTTCTTGAAATACGGCCGAGAATATTCATCAGGCAGCTGATGTCACAGCCGGTGACAAAGCCTGCTTTGGTGGCAAGGATATTATCTATTTTCTCATCGACCATGGCGATACTGATCTCTGGATAACTGACACTGAAGGTGCCGCCGAAGCCGCAGCAGGTATCGCTGTCTTTCATCTCAATCAGCTCCAGCCCGTAAATATTCTGCAGTAAGACACGTGGCTGCACAGTAATTCCCAGGCCTCGGCTTAGGTGGCAGGAGTCATGGTAGGTCACCGTGCCGGAAAATTCTGCCCCGACGTCGATAATATTCAGTTCGTCGACCAGGTACTGGGTAAATTCAAAGGTTTTTGCCCCGATAGCCATTGCCCTGCTGTGCATTGCCGGATCATCAGCAAAGAGCTCCGGATAGTGATGACGAACCATATGGACACAGGAGCCGGACGGGCAGACAATGACTTCAGCGTCCTCAAAGAGATCGATAAAATGCCTGGCTGCAACCGCTGCATCGCGGCTGTAGCCGCTGTTAAATGCTGGTTGACCGCAGCAAGTTTGTCCCGTAGGATAATTATATGAGATACCGAGTCTCTCAAAGACCGTAATCATCGCCTCGCCGGTTTCGGGAAACATGGTGTCAACAAGGCATTGGATAAAGAGCGAGACAGTTTTTCCAGACATAGTGCTGTCCTTGGGGTGACAGGAGAATTAAAAAGGAGACCGGATTCTGAATCGGTTTCCCGTGTATCAGGCGATCTGAAAAGATCAGAGTGGTTTGGCAAGGCCGTTCAATTTGCTTGAATGAATTCTCATAATCATCTAAAAGGTCAAGAGGAATGTAGTGTAAAAAAAACCTGGTCCCGGTAAACGGTTAGATATCCGGGACTCTGGTTAATATCCCTTGAAGGGTGTAAGTACCTCGACACTAATAAAAATAGATTCATCTGTCCAGCGTAGTAAATCAAAGAACATGAGGAGAAATATGAAAAAAACTTTGAAAATTGTTGTGGTGACAATCTTACTTGTCTGCGCCGCTACGGTACACGCCAAAAAACCAGCAGCTAAAAAAACAGTCACAATCGCCGTCAATCAGTTTATCCCACATCCTTCCTTGAATGCGGTGTTGTGGGGGTTTAAGGATTATATGACCCAAAATGGAATTGCGGTTAATTACAAAGAATACGATGCTCGAGGCAAGATGGAGCTGGCCAGCCAGATTGCCACTCAGATTGCTGCCGATAAACCTACTCTTGTTCTGGCGATTGGGACCCCGAGTGCCCAGGCTTGTGCCAGGGTCTCCGATACAGCGCCGCAGCTGGCCCATACCCCATTGTTGTTCTCCGCTATCACCGATCCCCTTGCGGCGGGGCTGGTTAAGGACTCTGTGCATCCGGGAACAAATATTACCGGGGTCTCCGATCAGATGTCGATGGACAAACATCTTGATATGATACGCCGTTTTCTGCCGGAGCTGAAAAAACTCGGGGTGATCTATAATGCCGGAGAACCGAATTCGGTTTCCAATGTGAAACGGCTGAAAGAGGCCGCTGTTAAACAAAATATTACTGTTGTTGATGCACTGGTGGTCAAATCAGCCAACGTCTCCCGGGCCGCTGAAAGTCTTGTCGGCAAGGTTGATGCTGTCTATGTGCCAACGGATAATACCGTTGTCTCAGCTATTGAGGCGGTGGTGAAGGTGTGTGAACGAACCCGGCTGCCGCTGTTCAGTGCCGATATCGCCTCGGTCAAGAGAGGGACAATTGCTGCTGAGGGCTTTGACTACTTTCTGCATGGCAAACAGACCGCCGTCATGGCCAGAAAAATTCTGGCCGGGACCAAGCCTGAAACCCTGCCGGTCGAGTTTCAGAAGGAACTCTTTTTTGCCATCAACCCGAAAGCGGCAGAACGGATGGGCTTGCAGATTGACAAATCGCTGCTTGATTCAGCAGACTCCCTGCTTAATTAAATGAAAGAGGCACACCTCCCTGCAGCCGGAGGAGGTGTGCCGCAAGGGAACAGCAGGGGCAGCGTTGCAGATAATCGGCGACGTTTTCCGGAGTAAATCGCCAGCCGCCGGTTCTTTTGCCGTACCCATCGGGCTTTTCGAGTTCCCCGTAGCGTTCTGCCCTGGCAACCATGGCCTGAAATTTTTTGAATGTTCCCGCAGGGAGGGATGTATCGTTGTTTCCATACTTTTAACTGAGACCTTTGCTTTTGAAAAATTCTTTATATTTCATATCATCTTTCAGGATGTGTCCGATTAACCAGATTCTAAGATAATCGAGAAGTGCTGTGGAAAGCACATTTGGACCGAGGTCGGATGCCGAACAAAAGGCAATAGTTTTATCTATAAATTCCTGGTGCTGTTGTTCCTGCTCGGTTTTATGCTCATAGCCGTACTCGGCCATCAGGTATTCCTCAGCCCGAAAATGGACCTGGGCATAGTTGGTCATTTCCGTCAGGAGGTTGGCAATAGTCTTTGGTTCGGTCAGGACCTTTTGTTCTTCAATCAGCCTGTTGATCATGCCGATCAATTTTTTATGCTGCTCGTCCATTTCCTTGACGCCAACACTGAATTCATTTCTCCAACTGATAATTTCCATAAGCCTCCTCGATATAACTTGTTGTTATTTCACGATAGTCTCTAAAGGATTTGCAGAATACCACGAAGCTGATTCTTTACAAGAAATAATTGGCGGCAGGGGATGGGCAGTGAGGCAGGTCTGATTCGTAGCAATCGGCGATCTTATCGAACAGATTTTGCTTGATACAGTGAGTGGAACATATCACCATCTCAGTCTGCAATGATGCAGCATTACTTTTTCACAAAGAGAGTGTTGAATGGTCAGGTGTACTTTTTTTGAGTGAGTTGAGAACAGGAAAGTGCTTTTTAAATGCCGGTTGCCATTCATTAACTATACAATGCCAGAAAAATGCCTGAATTAAGGCAAACCGATTCTCTGGCGAACCCGCTCCTTTGAGCGCCCTGTCCAAATTCTTTTGCCGGAGATTAAGTTTCTCTTTGATTTCCTCACTGTAACCCCTGCCATTTTTGGTTTTATCGATCATTCGCTTTCGCTCTGCCTCGAAAGCAAATCTGTCTGTTACAAATAAATGTGCCAGCCGATCATGCTGTTCGAGATATTTCCGCTCTTTTTCTTGCAAAGCCGGTCATGATTATTACCGGAAGAAATGGATATTTTCGAAAAAGTGCTATCAGCAACTCCAGCCCGGTCATATTTGGCATCAGATAATCAGTTATTAACAGGTCAATGTCGATGTCTCCGTAGTCGAGCAGGTCCAGTGCTTAACCGGCACTATAGGCTGGTACGACCTGATAATCTTTCATTTTCAGACCAATCGTCAATGAATCGATCAGTAGAGGCTCATCGTCTACAAGCAATATATTCAATCTAGGATCCTGTTTTGCTGAGGTTACGGCGTCATCAATTCTGCATTCATATCGCAAAACCTGTGCCATAACAAACATATGCCTGCGTTATGAGGGTAACTTGTCAATTATCCGTAATTTTTGAATTTTAAATCAAAAGAAGAGCGGGATCGAACAAGGTGCGGCGGGAGGAGCCATTTTGGCTATTCAATCAGAAAAATCGTTTGATTCTAGATAGTAACTGAAATGTGCCGTTCTAACACAGTAGTTTCTTTTTGGACTAGTCGATGCTGTAGGAGGGCTTCAACTCTCAGTTATTCCAAGAAAAGGCATATTTTCTCAGTGGACATTTTGAATCAAGAAGGAATATGAAAATTACTGCGAGCGTTTAATTAGCCGGGTACAATACTGATCGTTTTTTGAGAATAAGGAACCAGGCCTCACACTCAATCACCAATTCCAGTATTTTTGATGAATGAGAGCCCATAAAAAATCATTTTCTTCTAATTGATGTATATGTTCAAAATCACAAATCAAATTGAATCGTGGATGAGTGAGCTTGGCAATAATGCTTTGGAGCCCGGCTCAGAGTTACCAGCTTTTGCCAGACCTTTGGTTGGCTTTGCCTCTGGGGAAGATGAACTCTTTTATTTCTTAAAAGATGATATCGGCCCTGAGTTTTATTGGACGCCTGAGGAGGCATTTTCATCGGCATTTCCAGAAGAGAAGGTCAGGGCTGGTGAGTTGAGTGTTATTGCCTGGGTACTACCGCAGACTGAGCATACCCGCCTGGCACACAGGAAGGCCATAAACATGCCGAGTGTTGAATGGAGTAAAGCGCGGCACCACGGAGAAAAGGTAAATGAAAATTTACGGCGTTATGTAGTCCATCTGTTTGAAGCAGATGGATATCAAGCTTGTGCCCCAGTTTTACTGCCACAATGGTCGAGGGCTCTTTCCAATCAATACGGATTCGCTTCATCATGGTCCGAACGTCATGCTGCCCATGTTTGTGGACTTGGTACATTTGGGGTATCTGATGGATTAATTACTCCCGCTGGAAAGGCTATTCGGGTGGGTTCAGTAATTGTGCGCAAGAGGCTTACGCCTACCCCAAGGTCATACAAAAATCACAACGAGTGGTGCCTGTTTCATTCGACCGGGAAGTGTCTTGTGTGTAGCCGTCGATGTCCTGCTGGAGCCATTTCCAAAGCAGGGCATGACAAGGTCAAGTGCAAGGAATATATCCGTAGTGTCACTGCTGTTCACGTGGAAAAAGAACAATTAGGGTTCAGGGTCAACAGCTGTGGTCTATGCCAAACCAAGGTCCCTTGTGAGAACCGGAACCCTCTGACCAGAAAGAATAAATGACAAAATCATTGGTAAGACTAACTCGTTAAGTACAAATGCGAATTCACATTATTCCTGAAAATACGTAAAATAATCTGTTTTATTCCTGAAGTTTTTTTGTTTTTCGGAGTCAGGCGGATGCCTCCATCTTGGGCTCGACAGTGGTAAGGGCAATTTGATTGTAAAGATCCATTTCCTATTGTGGGTGAGGATTTCTACGCTGCTGACGCAACAGCCAAGAAGGGGCAACTCACTGGATCAAAGGTTTCATTATTTTGATTTTTGAATCAATCGGCCGATTTCATGACTGAGTTGCGATAATGCCTTGCTTTGCGCAGACGCATAGGCGGCATAACTTTGATTGGTGACTGGCTCAATGATGCTCGATCGTTTTGTGGCAACAATTTTTTTGTCAGGACCTTTATAGATACTCCAACGGGCCACGAGTCTTACTTCTTTGCCCAGCACGCCGTCGAAGCTCACGATATCCAGTTGAATCTGGTAATCAATCGGCACGGAGAGGCGCCAGGGATAGATATATATCTGCTCCGTCGACAAAAGAACACCGATGTTTTCGCTCAGCACATTGGTTATCATGTCCTTGAAAGAGCCTGCCCAGAGTTCAAACTCGGCGCGAACCAGCTGGTTATCACCGCTGCGGGTCACAATTCTCGGCTGATCGATATAATTGGCAAGGGTGATTGGCCCGATGCCGATTATGGAGTTCTGCTTTGAACCAGCAAATTCCAGTGCTTGCTGCTCTGCCTGAATGGGGGTCAGGATATAGAAATTCGGCGGCGGACTCTTGCCCATGCATCCCCCGAGACCCAGGCAAACTCCGACTACGACCAGAAAAAATACACCTATCCATTTAATATTATTCATATAATTTTCAAAACCCCTGGTTATTTTTGATTATCCCGTTTGCCTTGAATGAGCGTTTCGGGATGCTGTTCCAGATACTCGGACAGCTGCTTGAAAGCTCTGGCAGCATTGGCGACCTCCTGGAGCATTGTTTTCAGTTCAACCATGATCGGAGCGTCTTCAGACAGTACTCCTTTACCCGAAACAAGGACCTTGTTCAAATTCGAACTCAAGGTATCGAGCTGCTCACCGGCGTGTCTGGCCAGGACACCGTATATTTCAACAGTTTTACCCAGTTTCCCCGCCAGGGGATCGACCTGTCTATTAATGTTGTTGACAAGCTTCCGGGTATCCTGCAGGGTGCCGTCGAGGTCATCTGTCAACAGCGGAATTCTGATTTCAACCTGCTGCAAAAGTGCCTGCAACCTGTCCGCGGTTGCCCTGAAGCTTGTGATTGCTTCAGGGATCTCTTTGCTGTTCACCAGCTTATCCATGCCCGTCAGAATGGACATAAGAGCTTCCTGGATTCCCTCAACATTCAGATCTTGCAGGGTCTTGGCCAACCGCTCCGTCGTCGATCTGATGGTGGGTATTTCCGGGTGTTTTCTTTCGATATCACGAAAAACAACTGGCGAATCTGGATAGAAATCACATTCGATCATAAGCTGGCCGGTGATCAGGCTCTGCGTGGTCAATACTGCCCGCAGGCCCATAGCAATAAGTCCCGGTAAGCTTTCCTTCGGATTTCTGCGGATGGAAAGGTTGTCGCCCATCTCGAATTTTTCCGGTTCGATCTCGATGGTGACCGGGATTTTCGCCGTATTACCCTTGCCATATTTCCGGATGACGATGCTGGTCACGGATCCGATCTGGACTCCCTGAAACAGCACCGGCGCACCAACGTTGAGCCCCTTGACCGAGCCATCGAAATGGAGGACGAATGTTTCGGTATCCTTGAAGAACTTGCCAGAGCCGAAGATAACCAGGCTGGCCATCAGAATTATCACCGAAATGACCACAAAACCACCGATCATCATCCTGTTCGCTTGCTTTGCCATTGTTTTTCCTAATCGATTAAGACTTCTCACCACGCGTCAAGAACTGGTGAAGTTCACGGTTGTCGGTTTTCATCAGCAGCTTTTTCGGATCACCGGTTCCGGTCATTGTTCGTTTCGTGACGTCAAGGAATACCGAATTGTTGCCTATTGCGAAAATGCTGGCCAGCTCGTGGGTAACCACGACCATGGTGGTGCCCAGGCTGTCGCGTAGTTCGAGAATAAGATCATCAAGGCGTCGTGCACTCACCGGATCCAAGCCAGCGGAAGGTTCATCAAAGAAGAGTATTTCAGGGTCAAGAGCCATGGCTCTGGCGATGCCGGCCCGTTTTTGCATTCCACCGCTGATCTCAGAGGGATAGAATTCCTCGAACCCGGCCATGCCTACCAGGGCAAGCTTGAGTTCGACAACATCGCGAATTTGGCCAGGATTAAGATTGGTATACGTCTCAAGAGGAAGGGCAATATTTTCCGCCAACGTCATCGAACTCCACAGCGCCCCGCTCTGGTACATCACGCCGGCACGACGAATGATTGTATCGCGGGTGTCGTTGGAGGCTGCCCAGAAGTCAATGTCATTATAGAGTATTCTTCCCCTCGCCGGGGTTTTAAGACCGATCAGGACCGTCATCATCGTACTTTTGCCGCAGCCGCTGCCGCCCATGATGATGAAGATATCTCCGCGATTGATCGTGAAGTTGAGATCACGCATCAGGACATAATCACCGTATGCCATGGTGAGATCCTGCACTATGATATGGGGCTGTTTTTCAGTCATGGCCGCAACAGGAGTTCATCCCAAGTACAAGTACGTTGTTCATCTATATTCCCAGCATATTGCAGACGAGGGTAATCACCGCCGTCGAGATAATGATGCCGACAATGGCGGTTACCACGGCACTGGTCGCTGCATCGCCCACCGCCGCAGCGCTGCGGCCGCACTGCATGCCTCGCATGCATCCAGCCAGGGCAATGATGATGCCGAAGATGGTGCCGGAAAACAGGCCGATGCCAAGATTCCAGAGGTTCAGCGCCTGCGCCGTCTGGTGGTAATACTGGATAAATCCCAGGTCGAGCAGCGAGACACCCACCACCATCCCACCAAGAATGCCCATGAAATTGCCGTAGAGACAGAGCAGCGGGGTCATCAACGCCAGGGCTAGCATCCGTGGCAGCACCAGGAATTCCATAGGCGATATGCCCAGGGTCCTCAGGGCATCGATCTCCTGATTGACCTGCATGGTCCCCAACTGTGCGGCAAAAGCTCCACCTGTTCGCCCGGCCATGACGATGCCGGTCATGATCGCCGCCATCAGTCGAACCATGGCTATGCCGACCAGATCGGCAACATAGATCTGGGCTCCAAACAACTCCAGCTGGATTGCGCCGATAAAAGCCAGAATCAGGCCGACCAGAAAACAGATGAGAGAGACGATGGGCAGGGCCTTGGCGCCGCAGGCTTCCATGAACAGGATCATATCTGACCTGCGGAACTGGGCTTTGCCCTGCATCGCCTTGACCAGCGCGACAACGGCGTCACCAATAAATATCAGGAGTTCTCCGGAAGACTGCCAGAAATCAACTGCTTCGTTGCCCAGGTGGACCAGAAAAGAGGTCCGCGCCTCTTTCGTCTTGGCATCTTTTTTTTCAGGCACCGCCAGAGCCGAGTCAATGAGCCTTGAAGCGCCTTGGGGCAATTCTTCGGTAACGAGAGAGATGCTGCGTTCGGTGCATAGCTTGTGCAGCCGCAGCAGAAAGGTGAGTAATCCGGAATCCCAGGACTGGATATTTCGGGCATCAAGGGAGACGCTCCGTGTCGCCGGCGATTGCTCAAGTGCACGAATCACCTCGTCCACCGATGGCAAAGAGGCATCAAGAAGCCAATCCCCGGACAGAACGACCTGAAATATCTCTGGTGAATTATTCTGAATACTGAGCTCTCCTGGCGTTGGCATGGGCTTTCGTGTCCGTCTGCTGTTTAATCAGAACCTGTCAGTGAAAACAATCAGATTGTGTTTCGATTTTACCTGATTTCTGTACGGGTACAGAAATCAGGTGTTGAGTGGAATGAAAACGACGGATCGTTTTACCGTTCGTCCATGGGAATGAAATGGCGGGTCGTTTTACCAGTATAGATCTGGCGTGGCCGGGAGATCCGCAGTTTATGATCATGCATCTCTTTCCAGTTGGCGATCCAGCCGGGCATCCGGCCAATGGCAAACATAACGGGATACATATTGAGTGGGATACCGATGGCTCGCAGCAGGATGCCACTGTAGAAGTCAACGTTGGGATAGAGATTTCTGGAAACGAAATACTCATCGTTCAGGGTCGCTTCTTCCAACTCCAGTGCGATATCCAGCAGGCTGTCCTGTACTTTAAGTGCTTCGAGGACATCATGGACGCGTTTTTTAAGGATTAATGAACGTGGATCGAAGTTTTTATACACCCTATGGCCAAAGCCCATAAGTCGGAAAGGATCGTCTTTGTCTTTGGCCTTATCAAGGTAATAGGCCAGAGGACGGCCTGATTTCTTAATATCTTCAAGCATGGTAATTACCGCCGCATTGGCTCCGCCATGCAACGGTCCCCAAAGCGCACAAACTCCTGCCGCCACCGAGCTGAAAAGATTTGCCCGCGAACTGCCGACCACCCGGACGGTGGAGGTGGAACAGTTTTGTTCATGATCGGCATGGAGAATCAGGAAAAGATTGAGTGCCTTATCGATAATTGGCGTCACCTTATATTCCTGGTATGGGTCAGAAAACATCATGTGCAGGAAGTTGCCGCAGTAGGTGAGATTGGGGTTGGGGTGATTGAGCGGTTTACCGGCGGCCATTCGATAGGCAAAGGCGGCAATGGTTCGCACCTTTGAAAGCAGCAGGGATGCGGTGCGGTCAAACTCCGCTCCGGTGGTCGGTACCTGTAGTACCTCCGGATGAAAACAGGCGATGAGGTTGAGCATGGCAGAAAGGATGGCCATGGGTGGCGCCGATTTTGGAAAGCCGGAAAAGTGGTGTTCCAGGTTGGTGTGCAGTGGTGCATGTTCTTTAATCCGGTCGGAAAAGGATTTGAGTTGCTCTTTATTGGGCAGCTCCCCATAAAGAACCAGATACGCGGTCTCTATAAAAATTGCTTTTTCCGCGAGCTCTTCAATCGGATACCCCCTGTATCTGAGAATACCTTTGGCCCCATCGACATAGGTTATGGACGAGTAACAGGAACCGGTATTGCCAAATCCAGGGTCCATGGTGATGTAGCCCGTTTCATTCCGGAGATTTTGCGTATCAATACATTTTTCGTTCTCTGAACCGGTAAAGACCTCAAATTCATAACTCTTTCCTTCAATGTTCAGTGTTGCTTTGTCGCTCATAGTATTCTCCAGGGCAATGGTATGGTAGCTTCGTAATCAGAACTGGTTACGGCAATTTTTCCTTGAAGCCGGCAGGTATGATTAAAATAACTTCTCCTAATAATTAATAGTAATCATTCATACCGGTTGCAAGAGTTCCAGACGGCACGTTTTACCGATTGCGGCTAAACAGCTAATTCGCGTCCGAAAGAATATGCCCTGGCCAATGTCTCCTGCTGGGCGAGGATATCCTCTTTTGCCCGTGTCCCTACTGCCTGTACTCGGCCTGCCAGAGTGAAGCCGAGAAAAGCATACACCTTTTCCTGGTAATCGAGGTAGACCTTAAACATATCTGCATCCGGGTTGCCCTGGGTATAGGCAAAGGCGATTTTTTTCGGTCCGTTGAGGCGGCTTTCATATTGTGGGGTGAGTACGCGACAGAGTCGGTCCATAAAAACTTTGGTGTTGCCGCTTACCTGCCATGCATAAATCGGCGATCCCAGGACAATGACGTCACTCTGCTGGAGTGCATTGTAGACAAGCTCCATATCGTCATCCATCACACATTCTCCGGTCGCCCTGCATGCACCGCACCCCATGCAGTAATTGATGGCAAGATCGGCAAGTTTCAAAAATTCGGTTCGGCCTCCCGCCTCTTCCGCTCCGGCCAGTATTTTACGCACCAGTTTCTCTGTATTGCCGTCCTTTCGCGGGCTGCCGTCAATGCCAATTATTTTCATATATTTTCCTTGTGGTTGATTTGTTTCTTGATATCAATTATCGGGGTGCCATCGAGGATATCGAGGCCGGACACCTTCACTTTATTGCCATGGATAGCCAGCACTTTCAGCTCTGAAATCGCCAGAGGGTTTGGCCGCATCGGGCTGCGGGTGGCAAAGACCCCGCGAAGCCCCCTTGATTTATCTCCCCGCGGATACACTTTCAGGGTGTCTCGGGTTGACTGATGCAGCCAGAAAATTACAACGATAGTTTGCCCGGCCTCAATACCGTCAAGTCCTTCCTGATATTGGGAATAGATCTCCAGGGTGCCCGTTCTCGCCGATTCATCGTAATTTTTGGGGGCATCGTCACGACTCATAATATCGCCATGGAGCATCCCGATAATGCGTAGTGTTGGTTGTTCCGTCATCTCTGTTTGCCTCGATAAAGAATTGATGGCCCTCTGTAACAGCTGCAGACTATGTTGTTTTCAGCCATTCTATAAATGGGTCAATCCATTCCCGGTGGGGTTGATAAATCAAGCCGTGCCCGATATCGAGGGCGAGAACGATTTCCTTGAATTGGCCCAACCCTTCGGAACGTTGAAAGTATAATCCCGGAGTCATTGACAGCTTATCGGAACGATCGTGGATTGACAGAACGTTGCCGTACAGCTTGAGGTTTTTATCGGTGAGACATTTTTCGAACAATCCCGCCAGAAACAGGTAATGTATCCCTTTCTCCTGCAACATGCTCGAAACATAAGCGCTGATAATACCGCCTTTGGAGGCACCGACAATGACAATGTTACCCGGCAAAACCCCGTTTGCCAGCAGTTTTTTAACCTGAGACACAACTTTTTGGGCATAAGGGATAACCTGCGTATCTTTCTGCCGGGCTTCACTGATCACTGTGAATCCTTCCCTGGCCAACGCTTCAAGGATTATCTGGTATTCATAGTATCCGTGTTCTTCGCTTTTAGGGCGGATTCCCGCCACCTCCACAATCAGGCCGTGAAGATAAAAAAGATACTGGTTAGTGTTGTCAGGCTTGTCCGGCACGTCCGACAGGATGTTGGAATTGGTCGTATGCATTATCGACTCCTGTTGAAAAGGTTCAGAGTTTTCTACATATCAGGGTGGTGCAGATGGCTGTCAGTGATCTGGTCCGGGCTTGGCCACAGCGCGACAGGCAACCGGGAAGGCAGCTGTGTCGTAGTCCATTGGCCACCTGAAAAGGACGTATTTATTGGTATATCATTTAAAATGATTGAGCAATATCAAAATAAATCTAAATGGCCTGGTGCAAAGACATGGAGTGAGAATACCCCGTAAGAGACCTTCTTCCTCTCTTGATGTGTAGGAGTTTTTCTTGCGGTGTATTTTTTTATGGGCTCACGGCTAACCGGCTCAATAAGATATAGCACGATTTCTTTGAATAGCAGTAATCTCACTTATTAATGAAAACTGGCGTAAAATTGTGAGGCTATTTTTGTTTCTTTTCAAACACAACATGAATACAAATGGGGGTTAGTCATGGATTTAGAAAAATATAAACAGGCGCTTACGACCCTAAGGTAGTTAGAGTTTTTTTTTGTCCCGCCACTTTCCCTTGAGATGCTCAATTCCCTTAATCCTGTTCTGGAGATTGGCAAAGGTTGTGGTGTCTATCATTAGTTTTGCGGTGAAATCCTTCAGGCATTCTTCACAAATGCCGACCACATCCTGCTCCGTGAGATTCTGAAAATTCCGTGCACATTCAAAGCAGAGGGCATCCTGGTTCTCGCTGAAGATGATCGTGTCAGCGCTTCCATCCCCCACGTGTCTGCAGACAATCCAGACGGAAACCGAACCATGTTTTTCGCAGGTTTCTTTCTCAGTCATATCGCTCCCTGGCCTCCTGGCTGCTAAATATTTGCCCGACATCAGCGAATGGTTTATCTTTACCTCTCATTTTCACCAAATGGAGAATACCATGAAACAGTATGACAGCTACCTTTTTGATGCTGACGGCACCCTCTTTGACACAGTAGATCTTATCTGTACATGCTTTCAATATGTTGCAGAGAAATATGCTGGTAGGACTATCGACCGGAGAACTATTATCAAAGGTATAGGACTGCCGCTGAAAAGTCAATTGATCACCCACCTGGGGCCTGAGCTTGACCATGAACATATTCTGGATGACTATCTCCAGTTCCAACTCGATATAATGCAAGACCGTATCAGACTTTTTCCCGATGTCATTGAGACGCTGGAAGAACTCAAAAATGCCGGAAAAAAGCTGGCCATTGTCACCTCACGAAGACGATTCAGCATGGAGACCATCCTCAATTCCACCGACACCGCCAGGTATTTCGATGTTCTGGTAACCCCGGAAGACACCGTGCGGCATAAGCCGGACGCCGAACCCGCCCTGAGGGCCATCTTCCTGCTCGGTGCCGATAAATCAAGCACTGTATTTACCGGCGATGCCCTCTACGATATCTGCAGCGGCGCCAGCGCCGGCATAGATACGATCTTTGTCAACTGGAGCCATGCGCCGGTTTCTTCCCTGCCGGTAGCTCCTACCTGGGCAATTGATTCTCTGCAGGAGTTGACCATTTATCTAAAATCTGGCAATTGCCGAAGGTCGGCATAATTGTAGATACCAAGGCGCCTGGTGATGCCGCGGCATTCAAGGAATGGTGGCAAGCCATAAGCGTGAAGGTTGCCGAGGCCTCAAAGGAAGGCGGTTTTCTTGGTTTTGGTGGTGTACAAGTAAGCGATGCCGAGAAAGCTACCGTCGATCAGGTCAGCAAGGCACTTGGACTTGTCGCTTGAAGATGTGCATGACGCTCTGACTTTGTGTCAATGAGGTACCCCTTTTTGCGGGCAATCTTCGCAAAAAGGGGTACCATTTTGCCTGGTGATTTACCGGGGTTTCTTAACAGCCACGGCAAAAGGTTCCAGCCCGACTCTTTCGATCATTCTACCGAGGCGTTCGGCGCCCTTGGCATTTTCCTTGTAATAGTTCACGACATCCTCAACCGCTTGAAGTGCAGCTGCATCATCGAGGCCACTGATTAATTCTTTGCCGATGCGGGGCTGGGATCCTACATTGCCGCCAATGGTAACAATCCAACCGTCCCTGTCGCCGATCAGGCCGATATCCCGCACCCATGATTCCGAACAGCTTAATTTGCATCCGGATACGGCCATCTTGAATTTCCCCGGCAGCTGCAGGGCGTGATATGTCTCATCCAGTTTCATGCCAACGCCGATGGCATCCTGTTTGCCCAGCCGGCAATAGGTCGATCCCGGACAGGTCCGAATACTCCGGACGCATAGACCTACTGCCGCACCTTTTGCCAGGCCCAGTTCCTCCCAAGCCGGATCAATATCTTCTTCTCTCAGGCCAACTATAGCGATACGGGCGGCACCGGTAATTTTGATTGCTTTGGCGTTATACTTCTCCGAAACATCAGCAATCTTCCTGAGCAGCTCCGGGGTGACAAAACCACAGGGAATATGCGGTGCAATTGCGTAGCTGTCGGCCTCGATCTGGGGGATAGCCCCTTTTTCTCCTAATTTCAACATGCTGTTCATCTCCAAATTTGCGTTAAATGGTTGGGTAAGTACATTAACCGGGGATAGACCACGGTTTTCTTAAATGATCAAATAACTACAAGCCACCTTCGCTCGCATAGCTTAACGATGAGAACCTGGCTCTGCCTGCTCTATTGTTTGCCACTCTTTTGTCCAGGAATCCGGATGAGGCGTCATCGATTTTATAACCCATCGGAAGAGTAGGTATTTATTGGTATAACATTTAAATTGATTGGGCAATATCAAAAATAAAGCAGAGTGGCTCGATGGCGTGACAAGGACTGCAAGTTTGACGTATTTATCATCTACTTCAATGCGTTCTTCTGGAAAAAACTGTCAGTTTGCGATCTGTCTACGTATATCCAGAATGGATTCTTGCACGGGCAGGGCTTGTGGTGATTTGCACCGGGTGGCTGGTGCTGAAGGTTTATTTAATAAAATATATTGGTAAAATATTTTATATTATGTTTATGTACATCTAAAAAAAATTATATTGTAAAAAAAATAGGTGGATATGGAAAACAAAAAGCTCGATGACCTTGACCGGCAGTTGATCAAGTTGCTCTCTGTAGACGGCAGAATGCCTGCCAAAGAAATTGCCAAAAATCTTGATGTTTCAGCTCCTACCGTCCAATCCCGGGTACGATCACTTATTGAAAGAGGAATTCTCAGGGTGGCGGCCATGATCGACACTTTCAAGGTGAAGGATATGCTGGTGGCCATCATTGCCATTCGGGTGGATGACAATGGAAAAATGGGCAAGGTCATCGACAAGCTTATGGAGTTTGACAATGTCAGCTGGGCGGTGGCAGTGACAGGCCGTTACGATATTTTTGCCGAGGTGGTCGTGACCGAGGGAATTGAATGGATGTTTAAATTCTATGAAGAAGAAATGAGCAAAGTTGATGGAATCAGCCATGCAGAATCATTTATGGTGACCAATGCACGCCGGAAATGGACCCTTCTTCCTCCCCAGATCAAGGGTTGGCTGGAGAGATAAATTCAAGGACAACATGATGAATATTACAAAAATCACCATATGGAAAGAGGACCTGGAACTCACCCGCCCCTATACCATTGCCTATGAAACTATAAGCTCGGTTGAGAACCTGTTTGTGCTTCTTGAAACTGACAATGGAATCACCGGTATTGGTGCTGGGTCGCCGGCAGAAGATGTAACGGGAGAAAGTATCACAGCCTGTGAAACAGCCTTAACCAGTACTCTGGAATCGGTATTGCTGGGAAAAGATATCCGGTTCAGCCTTTCACTGCTGCGAGAACTCAAGACCAGTCTGGCAAGTACCCCCGCAGCTCTGGCTGCTGCAGACATTGCCCTGCATGATCTTGTGGCCAAGACAATGGGGCTCCCTCTGGTAGATATTCTCGGCCGGGTTCATACATCTCTGCCAACGTCCATCACCATCGGGATAATGTCGGTCAAAGAGACCTTGGCGGAGGCCAGAGAATATCTGGCAAATGGATTTTCTATTCTTAAAGTAAAGACCGGGTTGGATGTTGAGCAGGATATCGAACGTGTGTTGCGACTTCACGAAGAATTCGGACAAGCAATATGTATCCGCGTCGACGCCAACCAGGGATACAGTGTTGACGAGCTCCACCGTTTTTATAATAAAACCTCTGTTCTGGTCGAATTCATTGAACAACCGCTCAAAGCGGCCGACCTTGCGGCAATGAGAGCACTGCCGGAAAAGATTCGCCGGATTTCAGCTGCGGATGAATGTCTTTTGAGCCCGGCAAGTGCGCTCCATCTTCTTGCCTCACCCCAGCCCTTTGAAATTTTCAATATCAAACTGATGAAATGCGGCGGCATTGCCCCCGGATTGGAAATTGCCAATATGGCTGGGTATGCCGGCATTGATCTGATGTGGGGTTGTATGGATGAGAGTATTGTCAGTATTGCCGGAGCCCTGCATGCCGGTTTGGCTTCAAGGGCCACCAAATACCTGGACCTTGACGGGAGTCTGGACCTGGCAAGAGATATTGTGACCGGCGGCTTCATCCTGAAAAATGGCTGGCTAACAACGACAGATCAACCTGGACTGGGAGTGAATAGAATCTGATGACATCTGAAAACGGTGCTTGCATGCCTGCCCCTGGCATACGCCAAACAAAACCCATGATGATGGGCTCTGCGGTTATTTTGACCAATGGCAGCCTGGACAGCGAGGATGCCAAAACCGCTCATGGCCTGATTCGTGGAACGGAACGATTCGAAATTACCGGGGTGATCGACGCAAAAAGTGCCGGTCGAGATGCCGGCGAAGTACTGGATGGAATACATCGCGATATTGCTGTTTATTCGGACATGGCAGATTACCTGGCTGCCAAGGGGAAAAAACCCGATTATGCCATTATCGGCGTGGCGCTGTGCGGCGGTCGATTGAATGAGCAATGGCAGGCCCTGACCTTAAGCATCGTCAATCAAGGCATTTCCATTGTCAACGGAATGCACATGTTGCTGGGGGATATGCCGGTTTTTCAGACAGCGGCTAAAAAGAATAATGTCAGAATAATTGATATTCGGCGGCATAAGCCGTTTGATCAGCTTCATTTCTGGTCAGGCCGTATCTTTGCCATGAAAATTCCCCGGATAGCCGTACTGGGCACAGATTGCGCCCTTGGTAAACGGACGACGGCCCGGATGATCGTGGAAACCTGTAGAAAATTCGGGCTGGCAGCGGAAATGATCTATACCGGCCAGACAGGCTGGCTTCAGGGGAGCCCCTATGGATTTATCCTCGATACCACGATTAACGATTTTGTCAGCGGAGAAGTAGAAGCCGCCATTATCCACTGTGAACAGGAGGCCAAGCCGGATCTTATTGTTGTCGAAGGACAGTCCGGGATACGAAATCCCCTGGGGCCATGTGGATCTGAGATCATTGTTTCAGGGAATATCAAAGGCGTGGTTCTCCAGCATACCCCGTTTCGGGTGTTTTATGATACAACGGACAAGCTGGGCTGCCGACTGCCGGATGTAGAAAGTGAAATTCAGCTCATTGAAATGTACCAGACAAAAGTGATTGCGGTAACACTGAACGGCACCGGCGGCAGCCGACAGGAATTGGATGCATATGCCCGGGCCCTTGAGAAAAAAACAGGGATTCCCGTCATCTGTCCCCTGGAGGAATCGATGGAAACTATTGTCCCGGTTCTCAAACAATTTATCCAGGATCATGATCTTCTTCCTGATACCACAACTATAAGAAAGATGGGTAACGTTACAGAGGACAGTCGCCATGGATGAGCTGCTCATTAAAAATGCCAGGGTAATTGATGGAAGCGGCAAAGACGCTTTTAGCGCTGATCTCACCGTTGCCCAGGGAATCATTACGCATATTGGCAGCAACATAGATTCTCCCTGCCCAAATACCATCGATGCATCAGGCCTAGTTGTCTGCCCAGGTTTTATTGATATCCATACCCATTCGGATTTTACCCTTTTGCTGGAACCCATGGCCGAGAGCAGAGTCAGGCAGGGGGTGACAACGGAAGTCACCGGTAATTGCGGAGGATCTCCCGGTCCGATTCTTCCCTCCGGGCAGGAGGCGTTTATGGAGTATATGACGGATCTGGGCAAACATTACAAATCGCATATCCCGCGGGAAGAATGGAATTGGCAAACCCTGGATGGATTTTATGGCCAATTGTCCGCCAGAGGTACCGCGGTAAATGTCGCTCCCCTGGTGGGCCATTCAACCCTGCGCGCGAATGTCATGGGCTATGAAAACAGACCGCCTGATCCAAAAGAGATGCAACAGATGAAAGATCTTTTGCGGGAAGAACTTGAGAAGGGCGCTTTCGGTTTATCTTCGGGGCTTATCTATCATCCAGGCGCTTTTGCAGAAAAAGGTGAACTCATAGAACTGGCGACTGTCGTCAAGGACTTTCATGGCCTCTATACAACGCATATGCGCAGTGAAGGAAAATTTCTTTTTGAGGCAGTTGACGAAGCCCTGTCTGTCGCCAGGGAATCTGGGGTATCCTTGCAAATATCTCACCTGAAGTGTGAAACGCCGGTCATGTGGGGGAAAAGTGGTTTACTCCTTGCCAAAATTGATCAGGCCAGAAAAGAAGGCGTCCGGGTGGATTTTGACCAATACCCATATACTGCCTACCACACCAGCTTGCTGGAAATTTTCCCCCTCTGGGCCAAAGAAGGCGGTTCATCAAAAATGATGACCATCCTCAACTCGCCCACAACCAGACAAAAAGTAGTGTCTGACATGACTCACCCGCCGGCGGATTGGGATAATCCCATGGAGGGGCTGGATTGGCACCAGATACAGATCGTTGGCTATAAACGACCGGAAAACCGGGTGCTGAACGGCCTCACTGTTGCCGCCATGGCCGAGGCTTTGCGACTTGATCCTCTGGAAGCTATCTTCCAGGTTTTTTGTGAGGAAAAAGGTGGCCTGGGAATGATTGTTTTTGCCATGTCGGAACAGGATCTGAAAGCGATACTGCAGCACCGGTGCGGCATGATCGGATCTGATGGATCTTCTGTAACCCCTTATGGCGTAACCGGAAAATCCCCGGTACACCCTCGGCTGTATGGTACTTTTCCAAGAGTTTTAGGCAAGTATGTGCGTGAAGAGAAAGTTATTTCTTTAGAACAGGCAATACAGAAAATGACTGGTCTTCCTGCTCAAAAGCTGGGACTGAAAAATCGGGGTCGCATTGCCCAAGGCATGGCTGCCGATTTAGTGCTCTTTGACCCTAATATTATCGGGGATACTGCTACCTTTGCCTCTCCTCATCAATATCCGGTGGGAATAGTTCAAGTCATTGTTAATGGTCAGACGGTCATAATAAATGGAGAACATACCGGAAAACTTCCCGGCAAACGACTTGCCCGAGACAATTAGCGCCGGCACCTGATGGTCTTTTACAATACCATGCAGGGATATCACATTTCACGATAACTGTTAAGGAGAATCAAATGAAAAAAAGAGTTTATTCTGTACTGCTCATACTCTGGGCAACACTGTTTATGCTGGCACCTTTGCAGGCAAAGGCGGAAAAAGTACTCTATGCGGCGGGAGATCCCAATGAACTTGGAGTAACAACCTTTAATCCCATTAAAGTGGAACTCAATCACGAGGCAATGTCCCTGATTTTCGACAAGCTCATCGAATGGGGAATCGATGGAAAATTTTATCCGTCTCTAGCCGAATCGTGGACCATCAGCGAAGATGGTTTGACATGGAATATGAAACTGAAAAAAGGGGTAACGTTTCATGACGGCTCTCCATTTAATGCCGAGTTGGTGCAATGGTTTTTAAAAGAAATGGCCACCGGCCCGTCTGGATATATGGTTGCATCCATTGATAATGTTGAGATAATAGATCCCCATTCCATTATCATCCATATGAAATATGCCGACCCCAATATGCTTTTTAATATGTCCCAGACCTTTATGGCCATTCCCAGTATGGTCGCCTATAAAAAATACGGCGAGGAATTCGGCACCAAATATGTAGTGGGTTCAGGGCCGTATAAATTTGCGTCATGGTCGCCGGGCAATGAGCTGGTGTTAACAAAAAATGAAGCGTATACCTGGGGGCCGGCCCTGGTTAATAACAAAGGGCCTGCTGTGATCGACAAAATCATCTACCGGGATATGAAAGAGGAATCGACACGATTCTTGGAGTTGAAAACCGGCAAACTGGATGTCGTTTTTGCCGTACCGACCATGTTCATCCAGAAGGTTGAAGAAGATAAGAATCTCCATCTCATCCGCCAGCCGGGAGATACATTGTATCACGTAGTTATGAACACCCAGTCTGCTCCCTTGGACAATAAATTGGTCAGAAAGGGAATTGCTCTCGCGATTGATCAAAAGAGCATTACTGAAAGTGTCTTTGCCAATGCCGGCAAGCCCGCCTATACCTACCTTATTGACTCGCTTCCGGAGAGTCGGGTGGACCAAAAAGATCAAATCAGGTTTGATCCTGCAGGGTCCAAAGCAGCCTTTGAGGAGGCGGGATGGAAGATGGGGCCTGATGGCATCCGGGTGGATAAGGACGGCAAAAAGCTGGAATTAAAACTGCTGGCCAAAAATGAATCCTCCACCCGACGTTCGGCGGAAGTAATCCAGGCCCAGTTGGCAAAAGCCGGTGTTGATGCGAAAATAACCCTGATGGATCCAAGTTCTATCCGTGAATACTATAAAAAAGGGGAACACCAGCTGGCAATCCGTTCCTATGAGTGGGAAAATGCCGATATCCTGGAGTGGTTCTTAAACTCCAAACGTTTGGGTTATCCCAATGCAGCCATGTGGCACGACAATGAGTCGGATTACCTGATGCAAAAAGCCATGGCCCACTCCCGATCACAGGAAGAGCGGGTCGCTAATTTCAAAGAATATCACACCTACCTCCTGCAGCAATATGTCTGGGCTCCGTTTTATCTCCCAGACACGATTTTTGCCGTGGGCAATCGCCTGGTGCATCCAAAGAACAGCCTGGATAGGCGCTTCATGGGCATGGGTGTACTGGACTGGGATTTAAAATAATGCCTTTTTTCCATAATAATTCCTCCGATCGCTTTGGGTCTTCAGACCATAAAGAGATCGGAGGAAAGCTGAAAGACATAAAATTCTGTTTGGAGAAGAAAGCTCATGTGGCAGTTTGTTGTACGTCGTTCCCTCTTGATGATTCCAATCTTCGTTGTGGTGTCCATCATCATTTTTTCCCTCATTCACATTGTACCGGGCACGCCGATTGACAACCTTATCGGTCCGGGAATGACCAAGGCCCATGAACAACAGCTGATTCAAAAATACCATCTGGATAGACCGCTCCCTGTGCAGTATTACATCTGGTTCAAAAATATGCTGCATGGGGATCTGGGCCGATCGATCATTGAAAAACGACCGGTAACAGAACTGTTGCTGCACCATTTGCCCTATAGTCTTACTCTTGGCATGACCGCTATCGTGCTTTCTTTTGTGTTAGGGGTTTCTATGGGAATCATTTCTGCGGCAGCCAAAAATACTGTCTTTGACCACTTGGCCATGTTGGTAGCCTTATTTGGGGTCACTATTCCAGCCTTCTGGTTAGGCTTGATCCTGATATTGATATTTTCCGTCTGGCTGACCTGGTTCCCTATCTCAGGTTCCGGTACTCTGATGTCCGTGGTTCTTCCGGCAATTACGGTGGGGCTGGGGGGTGCCGGACTTATTGCCAGGGTCACCCGAGTGTCCATGCTCGAAGTCGCATCCAAGGATTTTATTGTCATGCTGCATGCCAAGGGGCTTGGTAAAAAAGCGATTCTGTTAAAACATATTCTCAGAAATGCATTGATCCCGGTTATCACTATCCTGGGACTGCGCATTGGATGGGTTCTGGGAGGAACGGTGACGGTTGAAATCGTCTTTGGCCGGCCAGGCCTGGGACAGCTCCTGATCACCGCCCTGTTTCGAAGGGACTATCCGGTGATCCAGGGCACTATGCTGCTTCTGGCAATGGGTATCATGATGGGCACTTTTTTAGCCGATATCCTCTATGCACTCACCGATCCCAGGGTCAGGGATCAACATAACTGAAACCAAGGGTTATTTTCTAACGATCAACCATGGAAAATCAAGAAAGTATCAAACCTCCCGCCAACCGGTGGTTGCGACGTGTAAAAAAATTAAGGTCAAACAAGGCCGGGCTCCTGGGGGGGATCATAATAGTGGGCCTTATCCTTATGGCGATATCGGCTGATTTCATCTCGCCTTATTCCTACAAAGAACAACAGTTGAGCAATATGAACAGCCCGCCGTCAAAAGCCCACTTCATGGGCACTGACGAATTCGGCCGAGATGTGCTCAGCCGCATTATTCACGGTTCCCGGATCTCCGTGTATGTCGGGGTGGTTTCCGTGGGCTTGTCGGTTATTATCGGCGTTATCCTCGGGGCCCTTGCCGGCTATTACGGCGGATGGCTGGACCAGTGCCTGTCTGTTGTCACCGATCTGACCTGGTCCTTGCCGGAAATCCTCGTGGCCCTGCTGTTGGTTGCAGTGGTGGGCGCGGGGATTGAGTGTGTTATCATCGCCATTGCCCTGACCTATTGGGCGCAATATGCCCGGCTCATCCGGGGGCAGATTCTCATGTTGAAAAATGAAATCTATGTTGAAGCAACCCGCTCCCTGGGAGCGACGGATTTTACTATTTTATTCAAGCATCTTTTTCCCAACGCTATTGCACCGGTGGTTGTTGCAGCCACAATCGGTATTGGCCAGGCCATAGTCCTCGAGGCCACCCTGGGGTTTTTAGGGATGGGAGCCCAGCCACCCACGCCCAGTTGGGGCGCGATGATGAGCAATGGGACAGCGTACCTGTTTATTTCTCCATGGGTTATAATCTTTCCAGGCCTGGCGATGATGATCACGGTTTTTGGCTTTAACCTTTTTGGCGATGCGCTGGTGGATATCATGGACATCCGGGAGGATACGCTTAAATGACCCTCCTCAAGGTGGAAGATCTGAAGGTGTCTTTTACAACCCGCGATGGTGCTGTCGAGCCGTTGAGCGGGATCAGCTTTGCCATTGATGCCGGGGAAATTTTAGGAATTGTGGGCGAAACCGGCTCTGGAAAATCCGTTACCGCCCAGGCCGTCATGGGCTTGCTGCCTTTTCTCAATGGCCACGTTTCCGCCGGTCAAATTCTTTTCAACGGCCGGGATCTGCTGAGCATATCAGAACATGAGTATCAACAGCTCCGAGGAAATCAGATATCCTTGATATCCCAGAATCCCATGACATCGCTGGATCCTGTTTACAAGGTGGGCGATCAGATCGTTGAGGGACTGAAGCTTCATATGGATATAAGCTCTATTGACGCCGGAAAAAGAGCGGTGGAGGTGATGACATCGCTTGGTATTCCCAATGCAGAAAAGGTATTTAACCAATATCCCCATCAACTCTCAGGTGGTTTAAAGCAGCGGATCGTTATCGCCATGGGCTTGTGCGCTGATCCCAGGCTGCTGATCGCCGATGAACCGACGACGGCACTGGATGTGACGGTTCAGGCGCAGATTATCGAATTGTTCAAACGAACTACCAAAGAAAGGAACCTTGGCCTGATTATGATTACCCACGATCTGGGTATTATTTCTTACCTGTGTGAAAAGGTGGTGGTCATGTACGCTGGAACAGTGGTGGAATCCGGGCAGGTTGCGACGGTTTTTAGCAGGCCCAAGCATCCATACACGAAGGCCTTGCTCAATTGCATCCCAAAGATTGGCATGGCGGAGAGATCTCTGCACGCCATTCCCGGCAATGTTCCCAGTGTGCGCACCTTTCCCAGTGGCTGCCGCTACCATCCCCGCTGTCCTCATGCAACATCATGGTGCAGGGAAAAATGTCCGGCAATCATAGAGACAGAAAATACCAAAGTAAAATGCCATCAATTCTCTCCCGAGTGGGAGACCGAGTCATGAATCCTTTAGTCGAAATTCGCCACCTGTCTAAATTTTTCCCGGTGACCGGCGGCCTGCTGCATCGGAAAATAGGTGAAGTTAAAGCGGTAAATGATATCTCCTTTGACATTTTCAAAGGAGAATCCTTAGGGGTCGTCGGCGAATCAGGCTGCGGTAAATCTACCCTTGCCCGGCTTATTTTAAACCTGATCAGACCCACCAGCGGAAAAGTTGTATTCGATGGACAGGAAGTTAATCGCATCGGCAAAAGCCAGTTGCGCCATTTACGACGAAAAATGCAGATGGTATTTCAGGACCCCCATTCTTCGCTTGATCCACGAGTTTCCATCTACCGCAGTTTAGAAGAGGTCTTTAAAATTCAACAGGTCCCCCTGTCGCAGGAAAAGATAAATGGTCGCATTCAGGAATTGCTGGACATGGTTGGCCTCAAACCGGAACACTGTCGCTCCTACCCGCACCAGCTCTCAGGGGGCCAGAAACAGCGGGCCGTTATCGCTCGAGCCCTGGCCCTGATGCCTGAATTTATCATTTTGGATGAACCGACAGCGGCTCTGGATGTTTCGGTTCAGGCACAGATCATCCTCTTGCTGCAGCAGTTGGGCGACCAGTTTAACATGACCTATCTGTTTATTTCCCACGACCTGGCCCTTGTCGATTACTTTTGCCAGCGGATCATTGTTATGTATCTCGGTAAAATTGTGGAAATTACCCCGGCCCATCTGTCACGCAGACAACCACGGCATCCCTACACAAAAATGCTGATGGAAAGTGTGTATGTTGCCGACCTTCAAGTAACAGACAAGGCACCGAGTATTGAAGGAGAGATTCCCAGTCTTTTTAACATCCCTGTCGGGTGTGCATTTGAAAATCGCTGTGCCTACACCAGGGAGATCTGCAAAGCAAAATCACCCATGCTGCTGGAAGTTCAGCAGGGTGAATTTGTCGCCTGTCATTTTCCTTTGATGTATGAAAAACACAAAGAAAAACAGGGCAGTGCCTAGCTGGTACTTGAGCCGGAGCAGGTATTTGACATGAACCCGGTGCATTATTTCAGCGAGCTACCCATTACGAGAAAACAGTATCTTCCGGTTAACAGAGGAAGCGCTGCTGGTCCCGGTGAGAACCATCACCTGCTTTAATTCCGCCATAAGCGTGTCGATATAAGTTTCCACACCTGTTTGCAGCCCACCCACGGCGGCAACGGAGAAAGGACGGCCGACCAGCACCGCATCGGCTCCCAGGGCGAGCATTTTCAGGACGTCGCCTCCTGAACGAATGCCGCCGTCGGCCAGAATGGTTATCCTGCCCTTGACCTTGTCGGCGACTCCGGCAAGGACATCGGCTGTGGCTGGGGCGTGATCAAGCACTCTGCCGCCATGATTGGACACGACGATCGCATCGGCACCGGCCTGAACGGCCAGTTCGGCTTCATCGGCGGTCATCACGCCTTTCAAAATAAACTTCGTGCCGGTTTTGCGGATTATTTCTGTAAGCTTATCCAGTGCCTTGGGGGAGACCGGCCGGCCCATTTTTCTTAAAGTGATCAGCCCTGCGGCATCGATATCCATACCGATGATAGTGGTGCCGGTGGCTTTGGCAGCCTCAATTTTCTGGAACAGTTCTTTGTCTTCCCAGGGTTTGATGAAGGGGATACCATGGCCGTCAGCCGATTTTATGGCGTTAAACCCTGCCTGGTGAATGAAATCGGGTACCCCGTCGCCGGTACAGCCGATGATGCCTTTTGCCTTGCAGCCGTTGATGATGGCCAGGTTATAGTCTTCTTCGGAGACAGCGCCGCCCATATTAAAGGAGACGCCGCCGATTGGTGCGGCGAGGATGGGCAGGGCAAGTTTTTTACCGAGCACGGTCACCGAGATATCCGGCTCGATGACGTCATGGATAAGGCGCATATTGAACTTGATTTTGGCCAGCACCTCGATGTTGCTGATAAAAGAAGAGCCGCTGCCAAGCCCGCCCATGCCGGGAACCTGCCCGGCGCATGCCTTGCCGTTGCATATCGGGCAGACTTTACAGAAGGTTCCCATCATTTTTCTTGCATTGTCGCGAATTTCTTTCATTACTGTCTCCGTGGAAAACGAGTGGGCAATAGCATGGCCCGGGAAATTTTTTTTATTGTCAGGCGGTCAGTGAGTGCGCGTTATCAGTTCCCATTGATGGAGTAAGCCCTCAATGGGAAAAACAACATCGCGCGTAATCTCTGGCCTGTAATTGTTTCCTCGATTTATAATAAAAATATCCGTCAGGCAAGCTAATTTCGGAATTAATCCCCAGCCTGATTCGTCAAACCTCATGGAGATTGCTTACTGCCAGCCATATTCCGCGAGTTGGCTAAGAAAAAGATAGATGCTGATAAGTAAAATCGTCCCGATGCCCAGGGCGGCAATTGAGCTTTGCAGCTGGTCTCTATGGGTGAGAAATTTTTGTTTTACGGCCCTGGCAACAAGGCGCATTAGACTGTTACAACTGCTGTTGGTGCAGCTTTTGGCAGTGCTCGATGGGAAATAGGTAAAGATGATTTCGCTGACGGTCTCTGTATTGTTCTTCATTGCCAATCCTCCTTGTTGGTGGTTGAAAAGGAGTATAACAGGGCAGGGGTATCACAGAGTGAGTACCCTGTGATTTTTTTTGCAAATTATAAGAAGGGCGTGCAGAGAGTTATTTCTCGATGGCAATGAGATCAACCAGGGAGTTGCGATGTTCAGTGGCCAGCATGATGGAAAATTCGGTCTGAAAACTGTCTTCAATATGGGTGAATTCGGCGGAAAATCCACCATCACCGATGCGTACCACCTTTGCCTTCAGTTCGAGCGGCTTGTCGCGCATCGCCAGTTCTATAACGATTAACACTTGATCGTTGACCGCGAGTTCTGTGTTATTTTTTGTTGCAAAAAAGCCGCTCGTAGAGATGTTCTGCAACGTTGCCCGGCCCATTTGGCCGTTGGCCATATAGGTTAAATCTTTATTCGCCAGCTTGAAGCGGAATGCGGTTCGTCTGGAATTTTTTGTTCTGGAACTCATTGTTTTAGTAGCCATCTCGACATGAAATTTGAAAGGTTTTACGGTCAGTCAATATGATATAACCTTACTTCGTTACCATCAACCTAAAATTCTGAAAACACTTAGTTTGATGAATTCTCGTCGGTTTTCAACAGCTTTACCAGATCGTCCTGGTTGAACCGGTAGCTTTGCCGACAAAATTCGCAACGGACCTCTACACCGTCTTTTTTGTCCAAGAGTTGCTGTATATCCTCCTCACCAAGTGAAAAAAGAGCTCCTTCCATCTTGGTCTTATTGCAGCTGCAGGTATAAAAAAGTTGGCGTGAACCTATTTTTTTATGGGGGACTTTTTTAAAGAGCAGGGAGAGAATTTCGGATGGGCTTTTTCTCTCAAGCAAGAGTTGCGATAGAGGCACCATTGCGGCTATCTCCTGCTCCAGGTGAGTCAGCAGTGTTTCATCGGCAGGCGGCAGAGATTGGATAAGAAATCCTCCGGCAGCCCCGATAGTCCCATTTTTTTGCAGATGAATGGCCAGGGCAATCGCCGAGGGTGTCTGTTCTGACTGGGACAGGTAATAGGCAAGGTCTTCACCGATTTCACTGGTATAGAGCTGGATAGTGCCGGGGTATTTCTGATTGTTGCCAATATCTTTAACGACAGTGAGAAAGCCTGCCCTGCCCAATCCTGCTGCTACATCTATGCGGCCATTATTCAGTGGTACCTCGGCATGAGGATTAGCGACATAGCCGCGCACCCAGCCATCATAGCCGGCTTCGGTGATGATCTTTTTGAGGGGGCCGTTTCCTTCAAATTTTAACAAGACACTCTGATCATCTTTTAACAAAGCCGCCAGCAGAGCGGCGCCGGTCAACGCCCTGCCGAGCGCTGCAGCAGCAAGTGGTCCGACATCATGGCGTTGGCAGGCCTCGGTTACCAGCTCGGTTGTGTTGCAGGCCACGCCAAAAAAATCGCCGGACTCCGAGATAACTCTTTCAATGGTGTCTGTCATGGTTTTCAGTAAATTGTCATTGATTGTGCGGAGAAGAATAAAAAAACAATATACTACTCTGCATGCCTGGGGCAAGATTGAATCTGTCGCAATAACAATATTACGTTTACGTACTCGTCAGAAGAAGGTAGAATGGGTGCTGTTTTTTCCCGTTCTCTTTCAACCTCAGACAAAGGAGTATGACCATGCGACTATTTATTCTCTGCTGTTTGTTCTTGTGTAGTGTACCGGCAAATGGCCAGGAGATTGGCGGAGTAATGGTGCAGGAAACTTTAAAAACCGACGATGGCACGGTGTTGCATCTGAACGGTGCCGGAATCAGGTCCAAGTTTTTTTTCGATATCTACATCGCCGAGCTGTATATGGAGCATCCCACCAATGCGGCAACTGCAGTGATAGAGGACGCCGGACGAAAAAGGATGATCATGCATTTTCTCTATGACAAAGTGGAAAAAGACAAACTGATTGAGGGCTGGAATGAAGGTTTTGCCGGTAATACCAAAGCAGCCGAAGTAGCCCAATTACAACCAAGAATCGATCAATTCAATGCACTATTCGTTGATGCGCATAAAGGTGATCTCATTGTCCTTGATTTTATTCCCGATAAAGGGACCGTGGTCACTATCGCCAAAGAGGAAAAAGGTGTTATTCCCGGCAAGGATTTCAACGATGCGCTGCTCCGGATCTGGCTGGGGGATAAGCCGGTCAACAAGGGATTGAAAGACAAATTGTTGAGCTACAAAAAATAAGTCGGGTACCCTGTTCCCACGCCGGAGCGTGGGAACTATAAAACCTGGGGGCCGGCGACTCTTTCTCTTTCTTTTATGCGGTCATGTGCAGGACGGGGACGCCGTCGAGAATGAAGTCGTGCCTGGCAAAATAATCCTGCACAAAGAGAATATGCGTGCGCATGGCATCATGGGCCTGCTGTGGTTGCCGGTCTGTGATATGGCGGTAGACAGTCCAATGCTGCTCCAACACCTCGCGGTAGGCCGGTTCGTTTTCTTTCATCCGGGCCAGGTTCTTCTTGATGCCGATATACAGGAAATCGTAGAAATTTCTGGTCAGATTGAGCAGGACCGGGTTTTTCGAGGCAAAGGCCACCGCCATATGAAAGGCGGTATCGGTATTGGCGGAGATGGCTTTTGTTGTGGCCAGATCTTCAGCCATCTCTTCGAGACAATCGCGCATGGCCGTCAGATCTTTGGCTGTGGCTCTGGTGGCGGCAAGTCTGGCGGCGTTGCATTCAAGCCCCATACGCACCTCGAGAAGATCGGTGTAGGTTGCTTCATCTGTCGTCATCAGTTCGGAGAGGGGATTGCCGTCGCGGGTCTCCGGGGAGCTGACAAAGGTGCCCTGACCCTGGATTTGATAGAGCAGCCCCAGCTTAATCAGCTTATCAATGGCGTTTCTGACCGAAGTCCTGCTCACCTGCATTGACGCGGCAAGATCCCGTTCCGTGGGGAATTGCTGCTCGGGCTTGAAATCACCTTTATAAATCAGTTCCCGCAGTTGCTCAAAAACTAGGCTTGAAACCCGCATCGGTTTAATGGGTCGAATATCCATAATAACTACTCCGTCACACCTGTTCTTTGGTTGTTGCCAGCGATTCCGCCAGGAGTTCCATGGTATGGACACAGCGGATGGTATCATCTACTTTGCCTACAGCACCTTTCAACATGATCATGCACCCCGGACAATCGGTGGCCACGGTTTTGACCCCTGTATCCTGGATGGTGGCAACTTTGTCCTTAGTGATTTGCCGCGATATTTGCGGATGGCTGAGAAAGGAATAGGTTCCGCCAAAACCGCAGCAGCGGTCGGAATTCTTCATCTCTTCTATCTTATGGCCTGCGGCGTGAAGAAGAGCTCGTGGTTCCCGCCAGACGTTGGAGCCGCGTTTGAGGTGGCAGGAGTCATGGTAGCTCACTGTTTTTGTCGCCCCCATGCTCTTGAGTTTTTCTGAAGCATCAAGAACATTTTCCAAAAACGCCGATGCGTCCATGGTTTTACTCGAAAGAGCCATGGCTTTTGCCGACCATTGGGGATGGTCGGCAAGTCGCTCGACAAAATCGCGTTTGACCGCCATGGTGCAGGTCGGGCAGATACAGAGAATATAATCAACATCGGCCTCGGTAAAGGCCTGAACGCTTTGTTTGGCCAGATCGATGCCGGTCTCGGTATCCCCGGCATACAGCGCCGGGATACCGCAGCAGTTCTGGGTCTTTGGAAAAACCACCTCGACATTCAAGGTATTGAGCACCTTGATCAGACTCACCCCTACTTCCGGATAGACAAAATCGGCACCGCAGCCGACAAAAAAACCGACCCGATATTGCGGGTTGGTCAGCTGCTGCGGGATTGCATCGAACTGGTCTCGAAAAGATTTCGGGGCTATCGCCGGAAGATCGCGCCACTCGGTAAAATCACGGTCCATAAAATGCAAGGGCAGATGGCGGATAATCCGTCGATCCTTCTCACTCTTATTCTTATGGGTAATGGGGCCCTGCAGTTTGGCGGCGGCGCGGACCATGCTGTGAAACAGGCCGCGATTTTTCATCACCGCTTTAAAGGCGACATTTTTCACCACTCCCATACCGTATTCCTTGGTCACCTCATTGCGCAGATGGAGGATAATTTCTTCCAGGTCGATCTTCGACGGACAGACGGCAACACAGGAACGGCAGCCGATACAGGCCCTGGTGATCTCTTTGGCCTTATCGAGGCCCTCGTAAAAGGCAGTGAGGATAATGCCGATGGCCGAGATATAGATGGAGCCGAAGACATGACCGCCGACCGTCTGGTATACCGGGCAGACATTGGCGCATGCGCCGCACTGGATGCAGCGCAGGGCGTTCTGGCAGATTTTTGATTCGTACAGGGCCTCGCGGCCGCCGTCGATAAGCACGATATGCTGCTCTTTTTGCTCGCCGTCTACGGGGACTGCACCCCGAATCCAGGTGATATAAGAAGTGAGCAATTGCCCGGTGGCGTTGCGCGGCAGCAGGCGGGTAATTTTGATGGCATCCTCGATATTGCGCACCAGTTTATGGATGCCGGCAAAGATCACGTGTACTTTGGGCAGGGTGGCGCACAGCCTGGCATTGCCTTCATTGGTGACCAGGCCGATGCCGCCGGTATCGGCAACGAGAAAGTTGGCGCCGGTCAGCCCGATATCGGCGTTGAAGTATTCCTGGCGCAGGCGCAGGCGGGCATGATCAACCAGGGTTTTAATCTCCGGTGCCAGGATGGCGCCGGACTCCTTGGTGAACAGTTCGGCAACCTCTTCCTTGAACATATGGATGGCCGGCATCACCATATGGCTGGGCCTCTGCCCGGCCAACTGGATGATCCATTCACCAAGATCGGTTTCCGAGGCCTTGATCCCGTGCGCCTCCAGCGCCTTATTCAGATGCGCCTCTTCGGAGACCATCGATTTCGACTTGGCAATGTGTTTCGCGCCTTTTTCCTTGGCCAGCTTGATCACATAATCATTGGCTTCTTTGGTATCCTTGGCGAGAAAGACCTTTGAACCAGCCGCTTCGGCGTTTTTTATGAATTCAGCGAGGAGCTCATGGCGGCGAACCCGAACCTCATCTTTTATTGTCGCCAGTTCAGTGCGCATCGCTTCAAAATCAAGACCCCGATAGGCGTTTTCTCTGGCAACAAGGTAGGCATCGCCAAAGAGGTGCAGGGCTTTGCTCAGTTTTGGATTGGCAATTGCGGCTTCAACGCTTTTTTTATAACTTTCACTGGTGGCCATGGTTGTCTCCTTGATCAATTTTCCATTACATCACTGGAGATGCCCGGCACCAGGAGAATATGCACTTCTCTTGGACCGTGGCAGCCAATGGTCAATACCCGTTCAATATCCGCAGTACGGCTGGGGCCGGAGATATAGGCGATAAATTTCGGCTCACTGCCTTGGTGGAAAGCGTTCATTGGCTTGACAGCCGCCAGATTGTCGCGGAGAATTTTGCTTGGATCAACCAGGATAAAGTGCCTTTCCGGCAGGGTTGTCGCCAGACGCATCTCCTCATCGGTGCTGTCCAGAACCACTGTTCCTGTGTCGGCCAGGCAGAAATTACAAAAGGTTATTCCTGCTCCGGGAAATTGTCCGGCATTTCTAAACTTTCCGGTAAATACTTCGGCTCCGGCCTCTGACAGCAATGCCCGCAAGTGATGCCTTCGGACGAGTGGCGTTTCGGGAACCAGAGCAGTGCCGGTGGATGTATCCTTGATATAGCCGACGGCCTCCTGCAGGGTACCCATCTGCAGGACCTCTGCTCCTACTCGTCTGGCTGACTCGATAAAACGCTCAGTTATATTGTCCGTCATATCCTTTCCTCTGAAAGTCAATGTTTGCCGGTCTGGATACTGCGACCAGGAGTAAAGCAAGCAACTGCTGTGCCACAAGCTGGCAAGACAGTTTTTATTGCTCAAATTCAATTACTTGAGGTTAATCCACGGCAGTTTTTTACGGAAGCCGAATGAATCTGTCTGAAAAATAGGACAGGTTGCAGCCCAGTTGTCTGATAAATAAGACAAATCATCGGTGACCGCTCCGTACAAACGGTATAAATGCCTAAGGATAATCGATAAGAGTCTGTAATAATATTAAATATTATTTAATCCTAAAAAAAGGACCTAGTTACAGAGACAGCTTATACTTGTGCAAAAGTGCATAAAAATGCGAGCGCGACAGGCCGGAAACCTGCATTATTTGCTGGATATTACCGTCACACTGGCGGATCAACTCGCCGAGATAGGTTCTTTCCGCTGTGTTCTTGAATTCTTTGAGTGGCAGGAGGGTGCTGTCAAAGATATCGGCAAAGATTTTTTGGCCGACAGTCTGGATAAGCGGATTTTCCTGATGGTTCATTTCCGGATCGACCTCAACTCCGGCATGGAGGGAGAGCTGGGCTTTGGCCACCTGGATGCGCAAGCTTCTCGGCAGATGCATGGCATAGAGAGTTTTTTCTTCCCCGGCATCGATGACTGCCCGCTCAAGAATGTTGAACAGTTCCCGAACATTACCCGGCCAGCTATATTCCGTTAGTGTTGGGATAAAATCATCGCCGAATTTCTTGCATTTCACCCCGAATTTCCGGCAAAGCTGATCAATCCTGATGGTCGCAAGTTCCAGTATGTCGCTGGTGCGCTGCCGCAACGGAGGCAGATGAATGCGTACGGTATTGATGCGAAACTGGAGGTCATTGCGGAAGCGCCCGCTTGCCACCAACTCATCAATATCCCGATTCGTAGCGGCAATAAGACGGAAATTGCTTTTCTGCTCTTTGACCGCACCGACCGGTCGAAACTGTCTTTCCTCAAAAACCCGCAGAAAAATTTTCTGGGTTGAGAGAGGCATCTCACTCACTTCATCAAGAAAAAGTGTGCCTCCGTCAGCTGCCTTAATCAGCCCCTGTCGATCATATTGAGCGTCGGTAAACGAACCCTTCATGTGCCCGAAAAGAGTTGACTCGACCAGAGATTTGGTAAGCGAGGTGCAGTCAACCACCACGAAATTTCCTGAGGCACGGCTGCTATTCTTGTGGATGATGCCGGCAAACAGTTCTTTCCCTGTACCGGTTTCCCCGGTTATCAGCACATTGGCATCCGATCGCGCGGCCTTGGCAGTGAGATGCATACAGGTTTTCATTTCCGGGCAACTGCCGACCACTCCCTCCAGGGAAGGTTCGTTTTTGCTCAGGTTGCCTCTCTTTTCTTTGCGGTATTTGAGTGCTCTGTTGAGGGTAAGGGTGATGTCGCGAATGGAGGTGGGTTTGAGAAGGTAATCCCATACCCCGCCTTGTATTGCCAATTCAGCGCCGTCGGGGTTGCCCTTTCCGGTGAGGATAATTACTTCGGGTGGGTCGTTTTCAGCTATTATAGAGGGGAGAATGTCGAGGCCGTTGCCATCGGGGAGATACACGTCAAGAAAGACCACGTCATAGGCGGTCTGCCGGGTTAAACGCAGCCCATCTTTTGCCGTGTGAGCCATATCGGCGTTGTAAGAAAGCCGGGTGACCAGGCTGACCATTGTTTCGCAGGCTTCAACGTCATCATCGATGATCAGGATTTCAGGCATGGTTCTTTCCGTTTTGCAGGATCTCATGGATACCGTCCATGAGGTCTTTCTTATGGTATGGTTTGATAATTATTTTATGAATATTGGGGTGTTTTTGTGCGGCAATTCGTGCATCGTCCCGACCGGATATGAGTATGACCGGCAGCTCAGGGAGCAGTCCGGCCAGGGTGGTGCCATTCATGTCCGGCATATCGAAATCAGTAATCAGGATATCAAAAATATACTTTCCGGTAGACACCAGCCGTATCGCCGCTTTTGGTTCACGCAACGCAGTAACATGAAAACCCATTTCTTCCAGAAGCCGGGGTGCTGTTTGCAATTGATCCTCATCATCTTCGACAAAAAGGATATGGCCGCCAACCAGATCGACTCCACCCGGACTGCTGGAGACGATATCGGCACAGGCTTCCGCTTCGGGGAGGAGGATGGTAAAAGCTGCTCCTCCGTCATCGCCACAACTTACTCGAATTGAGCCCTGATGACTTTTGACAATACCATGGACGACCGCAAGGCCAAGGCCCGTTCCTTCGGTCTTACTCTTGGTAGAGAAGAACGGGTCAAAGATTTTATCCTGTATTTCCGGGCTAATGCCTGGTCCATTGTCCGAAATAGAGAGTTTGATATATGTACTAGTTGCGGTATGACCGGGTATGGCCGTCTTGTTTTCATCGACCACATAATTGAGATCGATATCGATGGTTCCGCCGGTCATGCGCAGGGCGTGAAAGGAATTGGTGCAGAGGTTGAGAATTGCCTGATGCATCTGCGTGGGATCGGCATGGACAAAAAAATTCCGGCCCTGTTCAACATGATTGCGCACGGTGATGTTGGCCGGCATCGACGACTCCAGAAGCTGGACAACTTCCTGGACTATCTGGCTCATGTCTGTTGGTCGAAAACCTTCTCTGGAAGGGCGGCTGAAAGAAAGTATCTGCTGGACAACTCTGCCGCCTCGCCTCGCAGCCTTCAGGACCCTGGTTAAGTCAGCCTCTGTTTGGCTGCCGGAAGCGACATCGCCGATAGCCAGCTCGGTTGAATTGATGATCGAGGTAAGTATATTGTTGAAATCGTGGGCAATGCCACCGGCGAGGGTACCGATTGCCTCCATTTTCTGCGATTGAAGAAGCTGCTTCTCCAGGTTTTGTTCTTTGGTAATGTTCTCTGCGGTGGTGAGGATCCCCACTATCCGCTCCCCCTGGCCCTTGAGCGGCACCTTATTGACTTCTATCCAGGCGTCAACGCCGTTTACATCGCTTACCTTTCGACGAATTTTTCGAAATGGCTGCTTCCTGTCAACGACGGATGTATCAACTTTTGTCGACCATTCGCTATATACTTTGTCACTGAGGATCTCTCCGGTATTTTTGCCGATGACCTGGAGAATATCGTCAACGCCGAAGAAATCCATGAACGCCTGGTTGGCGCCAAGATATTTCCCCTCCACATCCTTCCAGGAGACGAGCTGCGGGATGGTATCCATCAAGGTCTGTTGAAATGCAAGCTGGTCGGTTATCTTCCGCTCTACCTTACGGCGCTCGAGCATCGCTCCCACCATTGACATCAGGGCGAGAAACAGGATGACAAAACTGATCATCATGGTCCAGAAAAGTTCTTTTGACAGGGAGTAGATGGCCTTCGGGGCGTTGAGGATCCTGCTGTTTTCGGGCAGGAGCTCCTGGTTGATGCCTAATTTTTCCATCACTTGGTAATCAAAGAGATAGAGACCTCTTTCCGGCTCTCTGACTATCGGGATATCGTCGGCTTTCGTTCCATCGAGGATTTGCAGGGCCATATTGCCGGCTGTCTTGCCGTCTTCTATTGCCGACAGAACCTTTCCGCCGACGGTGCCATAACCGACCATAAATTCCCAGGAGGAATATATGGGTACGGAACTGTGTTTATAGATGGCTTCCGTCACTTCCTCCGCTGTGTAAAAATGGCCTTTAATCGATTGGTAATATGGAGCGATAAACAGGAATGTATTGTCCGGCAGTTCGCTTACTCTTTTTTGTGTTTCCTCGAGGGTGAGCTGTGCCCAGAACTCGATCTGCAGCCCCAGGTTGTTCTTTTCGATTAATTTTTCAGCCTGGTGCCGAATTGCATTGCCGGTTGTGGAGGTATCGATCAGAAAAACCAGGCGGTCTTTTGCCGGATGCAGGGTTTTTGCCACTTTGAGGGTGCTGATAAAATCATATATTTCGACAATTCCAGTGATATTGCCAGCGGCAATTTCCGCATCCTTGAGATCGTTTACTCCGCAAAATACCACGGGAACGTCTTTAAAAAGATCGTTTCGGTGCTCGTTGACAAAGTTTAAGGCATCGTTGTCGGAGAGGACAATGACATCAAAGGACTCATGCTTGAATTTTTCCTTATACAGCGAGTACAGATTATTGGCGATAAGCTCGTAGTTGTATTTCTTGGCATCCATATATTCAATCTGCAGATCCACTTTATAGTGGCTCTGGTTCAAGACGGTACGGATTCCCTCAAGCAGCCCGTCCGACCAATGGTAGCCATTGTGATAGGAGTTGAGATAAAGGACGGTTTTCTTCTCTTTGTCAGCAAGGCATGGTGATGGTAGCGCCAGGAAGGCGGGAATGACAACGCTGCAGGCCAGAAAAAAAATAAGACTGGTCCATTGGCTTCGCGAGCCGCGATGTTGAGTCATAGCAAGCATAATTGGTCATCAATCCTGTGGGGAAAATAGCATATTACCTGGATTATAAGGCAAAAGCAAAAAGGATGACAGCAAAGCCCAACTCTGGAGAGAAATTTGACTTCTCACCCGCTGCTTTGCTACTATGGAGTATGTTTAGTAATTGGCTTAAATAAATGCTACAAGCTGGCCATGTTATTTGAAAAGTTTTAAGACACTACCTTGATTGATAAAGGTTTCACTCCTATGCATCTCGATTTGAAACACAATTATTCACGCCTGAAAATGTTTCTTGTCGTGTCCCTCCTCGTCGCATGTACTCTCTGTCTAATGCAGTATGTCAATATTTTTCTAGCTGTTGATGCAAGTCTTCTCTCTTTTGATCCGGAGAAACAATACAGCCCGCTGCCGACTGTGGTCATGGTTCTGATCATCCTCTTTCACACCATATTTCCCGGCATCATTATCCTGGAAGAAGGTTCGGTGAAAGGAACTATATACACTGTTGTCTCCTGGTTTTTTTACGGGGTACTGGTTCATTCCTATACCTCGAGCTATTCTTTGTATGTCCCTCTAACTGCTCCCCTTATTGGTTGCATGGTCTCTATTATCCGGGTGCTTGCCTGGGAGCACAGTTTTGTGACGGAAGAAAAAAACACCATCAGAAAAACTCTTGGTTCTTTAGTTGAGCCGAGTGTTGCCGATTACCTTCTGAAAAACCCTGACCTGCTTAAACAGGATGGGGTGCGCAAAACGGTGACTATCATGTTTGCCGATCTTCGCGGCTTCACCAAGCTCTGCGAAGTGATTGCCCCTGAACAGTTGATTGGCATGCTTCGAGATTGCTTCGGCAAACTTATCTCGATCGTTCGAACGAATGGAGGAACAATAGATAAACTTGTCGGTGATTCTATGATGGTCGTCTGGGGCAATCCGGTTCCACTCGAGAATCATGCGGAGAAAGCGGTCGAAGCCGCCATAGAAATGCAGGCAATGATGGACAGCCTAAAAAAGAAATGGCAGCAAAAGCTCGGTGTTGATATCATGCTGGGCATCGGTATAAATACCGATGAAGTGGTGGCCGGTACCATCGGCTCGGAAGAGTTTTGTGACTATACGGTGCTCGGATGCGGTGTGAACCTGGCCTCAAGGCTCGAATCCATTTGCCCCGGTGGCTTTATTTATGTATCAAAACAAACCCACTCGATCCTTGATGGTATTTTCGAGTTTCAGGAACTAAATGAACAGAAAGATAAAAATAATTGTGAAATATCTGGAGTTTATAGAGTAGTTGCCTGATATGCTTTCGTGCCGTGTATATGGCGCGCTCTTTTTGTGGGTTTGATTAATGGAAATTATAACAATTGCCCTGCCTTTTGTGAAAGTGATCGGGGCATTCTGCCTGATGTTGATTGGCATTAGAAACAAGCTTGGTCTCGCTCTGTCCATTTTGTCGGGCGGGTTGTTTATGGGGCTTGTTTTTGGTCTTTCCGTCCCCGCACTCCTTCGGACCAGCAGCATGGCACTGGTTCAGGAAAAGTTTCTCTTTCTTGCCACTATCGTCGGTTCGATTCTTATTCTCTCCGATGCCTTGGAGCGATCAGGGCAGTCGACCCGGCTTATGAGCGCATTATCCGGTTACCTGGTTAAGCCGCGATTGCGCCTGATATTTTTTCCGGCACTGATCGGTCTTCTACCAATGCCCGGCGGGGCAATTTTTTCGGCACCTATGGTGAAAGCGGTCAGCGCTGATATGAGTCTTGGCAATGAGGATCGGGTGGTTATCAACTATTGGTTCCGGCATGTCTGGGAGATGGCCTGGCCGCTCTATCCCGGTATAATTTTGACTGTTGCCCTGGCCGGTATTCCGATCACTGCACTCATCTCCAAATCCTGGCCGGGGATTGTAGCCATGTTCGTCATTGGCTGGTTCTTTTTTCTGAGAGCCGGGGTATTGAATACGATGGCTGTCCGGGAAGGAGCGAGTTCCGGTAAAGGGGGACGAGGTGCGGTCGTCAGAGAAGGGCTGCCACTGTTCATCGCCATAGTCGGGGCGATAGGGCTGGAGTCACTGCTGGCCAGGTTTGCCCCGACTGTTTCCTTTGAGTGGGGCGTCATTGTCGCCCTGATCGTCGCCATTATCTGCATCATGCTGCAGAATAAGCTTGGATTCGAGTTTCTTCTCACCGTCCTGAAAAAAAAGAGCCTCTGGACCATGCTCATGGTGATCATGGCGATCTTTATTTTCAAGGATGTCATGCAGGCGGCGGGAATTGTCGACGCGATGGCCGCCAGTGCCGGCGGCGGGGTTGCCCTTTTTGCTGCCGCTGTGTTCTTACCCTTTCTGGTCGGGATGGTGGCCGGCATAAACGTCGCCTTTGTCGGGGCCACTTTTCCCCTGCTTATCGGCCTGCTGCATACTCTTGGCATGGAAGACCAGATAGTCCCCTATTTGGTTCTCGGCTCATTTTCCGGCTTCACTGGAGTGATGATCTCGCCGATCCACATCTGTTTTGTCCTCACCTGCAACTATTTTGAAACCGACCTTACCCACGCCTGGCGCAGGCTCATCGCCCCTTCAATCTGTTTTGGGCTGTCAGGGGTGCTGCTCTTCTGGTTCTTATTGTGATTGTCGGGAAATGTTAAAAACTTAAAAAATTTATAATTGCCGGGATGGACTGAGGAAAAAGCTCGATATACTAGGCGGAGCATGGGAAACGACGATTCGGCAGTACCTAAAGTACGGCGAATCGTCGTTTCCCATGCTCCAACGACGGAGATCGGGCTTTTTACCAGTTCATCAGATTTCGGAGACTCCGGAGGGGATAAGACAGATAAAGACGAAGTCTTCACCGCCCCCGTTCATAAACTGGTGCTCTTCATTGCCGGGAATGAAAACCACCGTACCGCTGGTGACCTGCCGCCATTCGCCGTTTTGGTAGACCTGCCCTTTGCCGGAATGGACAAATATTTCATGCTCCCATTCGTGGGCATGCCTGGGAGTAAATCCCCCTGGTGCGACGGTAAAGACCCGCATGCAAAAGTTGTTGGCTGCATCTTCCTTGCCGATGACGACTCTGCCGGTGACGCCTTTGGCTGCTTCGTTGTCAAATTTATGGGAAGGGGAATCTTTATAATTAACGATTTTCATAATAATCTCATGGTCATTGGGGTTAAGTAAACAGAGAGCAACTGGCCTTTGGTAAATAATAGAGCGAATTTCAGATTATGCAACTTTGTTTAATGCGAAGAGCGGGAGGCTTTACCGGTCAAACCCATATAAATAGCGGTGAGGGTGACGACAAGACCTATCCAGTTCAGGGTGTCGGTGGGCCGATTGAACAGCAGAACATCCCAGATAAAAGCCAGCGACGGTTGGAGAAGTAAAATCAAGCCCGCATGGGAGGCCCGCATCCTGGGGAGAGCGTGGGCTATCAATACCCAGCCGATTGTCTGGCTGAACAGACCAAGACCTAGCAAGGCTGAAAGACTTTTAATGTCTGGAATAATAAATGAATCGCCGTCATTGAGCATTTTCATGCCGAGAAAAAAAGCACAAATGACTGACACAAGCATGAGGGTGGAAAACAGTGAGCGGGTATCATCGGAGCGGATTTTCCGCAGGCTGAGCAGAAACGCGGTATAGCATAGCGCAGTAAGAAGGCCGAAATAGATACCTGTTTTATAATTGTTTTCTAGATTGTTCCAGTGGGTGCCGACAATCAGCAGGAGGCCGATTATGGCCAGGGGGAGAGCCGCAAAAAATCTCGGGCGACTTTTTTCTCCTAAGAAAAGTATTCCCGCTGCGGCGAGAAAAAAGACCTGAAAATTCCCAAGCAGCGTTGCCAGTCCAGGACCAATAAACATAATACTTTCATGCCAAAAAAAGAGGTCAAGCGCAAAAACAAGGCCACAAAAAGTAAGAAGGAGCCATTCACCTGGATCGAGTTTCTTGAAATCCTTTACCCAAAAGGTGGCAGCAAAAAGAAATATCGCTCCGAAAAACACCCGGTAGAAACCCGAAGCAGTGGGGGAAACATCTGCCAGCTTGACAAATATTCCCGAAAAACTAATGAGAAAAGCACCGCAAAGTATCTGAAAAGTCGGCAGGTGCCGGAGCTGCGCAAGAGACATAATTGGGGATATCGGGGATGGGGAACTATTGGCCGCCAACGGCACGCCATAGTCTGTTGTGATTAAAGGTATCTGGCATCAGGGTATGCATTCTGGTAGGATAATGGGCTTTGTGAAATTGTGCACCGATTATAATTCAGTCTCGTGCATCTATTTGAACCCCTCTTGCATGTATGACATTGCGCACAATGCATTGGGCGAATTGTAATTGGTAGAACTTTCATCAAAAATATTAACAGAAATAAGCTGTAAAATTTATATAGTGTAAAAACAGATACATATTATTTTTTTATTGTAATTAAGGCGAAATAATGTTGAATTTTTAAGAAAATTTAGTATTTCTCTTGCTGGAATTTAACGGAAAAGGCTTATTTTGGCTTTTTGTTTGCATAACATGCACAAAAAATGTACCCAAGTGGGTGCATTTTTTGTTTTTTGTGCAGGCAGAACAAATTTTTCATATGGAGAGCATCTCAGACGATATGAGTGATTTATCGACGAAGTATCTTGGACTAAATCTGCAAAACCCCCTGATAGTTGGTAGCTGCGGGCTTACTCACTCGGTTGATAAAATCAAGGAATTCGCTGATAATGGCGCCGGTGCAGTTGTGCTGAAGTCCCTTTTTGAGGAGCAGATCCAGGCGGAGTTGTCGGCCAACCTTGACAATTATAACGCAGATTACCCAGGGGCGACGGATTATATACGCGAGTATACCAGAGGTAATGAAGTCGATGCATATCTGCAGTTGATCTCCGGGGCGAAAAAGGCTGTAAATATTCCAATAATAGCCAGCATCAACTGTGTGTCGGCGAGTGAGTGGGTCTCCTTTGCTCAATCTATTGAACAGCAGGGCGCCGATGCCATTGAACTCAATGTTTCCTTGTTGCCTTCCAATCCGAAAATGACCAGCGCGGACAATGAGAAGAAATATCAGGAGATCATAGCCGCAGTCAGCGACATGGTATCGATACCGCTCACCCTGAAAATGAGTCATTATTCCGCCTCGCTGGCCAATCTTATTCAGAAGCTGAGCTGGGCTGATAAGGTTTCCGGTTTTGTCCTGTTTAACCGATACTATTCCCCTGATATAGATATTCAGAAGATGGCGCTAAAGTCAGCAGATGTCCTGAGCACCCCCGCGGAAGGAGCCGGCCCGTTACGATGGATTGCCCTTCTATCGGGTTTGATCGAAAAGGACCTGGTGGCCTCTACCGGAGTGCACGATAGTGAGGGGCTGATCAAACAGCTCCTGGCAGGTGCTACTGCCGTACAGATTGTTTCGACTGTATATAAACACGGGGCGGGCCAGATCGCAAAAATATTGCAGGGGCTTGAGGCATGGATGGAACAAAAGTCTTTCGCAACCCTGGCCGATTTCCGAGGTAAACTGAGTTATGGGCAGGCAACTGAGCCGGCTGCCTTTGAGCGAACTCAATTTATGAAATATTACGGGGGCTTGTCTTGATCGACTTGTCCTTACCAGAGACGCAATGGCTTGAAGCATGTGCAAACAACATGTTTTTTGCAAATTAAATAACTTGATACGTTGATATGAAATCGTTGCTGACCTTTCCCAAGGGCGGTGTTCATCCGCCTGAATTTAAGACCCAGACGCAGGGCTTAGCTATAGAAGTGATGCCTGTACCCGATGAACTTGAACTTTTTCTCGGCCAGCATATTGGTGCCCCGTGCACTCCGACTGTCGCCAGGCGCGACCTTGTCGTCGAGGGTGCAGTTATCGGCGAGGTGAAGAAAGGGCTGGGAGTTCCACTGCATGCCCCGGTCGCCGGTAAAATCAAGAACCTGGCAACCTCCATCCATCCGATTCGGATCGCGAGCCCGTCGATCACCATCGAGGTGGATAAAGAAGCGGAACTGGTTCATTATCAGTGGGCGGACTGGCATCATCTCTCCAGTGCCGAACTGTTGGCCAAAATACACGACGCCGGTATTGTCGGTATCGGTGGAGCCGGTTTTCCAACCCATGTGAAGCTCTCCCCACCGGCCAATTCTCCGGTCGATACGCTGGTGCTTAATGGCGCTGAATGTGAACCCTATATCACCGCCGATCATCGACAGATGCTCGAAAATCCAACCGAGATAGTCGAAGGTGCAAAAATTATTCTTAAGGTTCTTGGAATCAGTGAGTGTCATATTGGTATTGAAAGCAATAAACCCGACGCCATCAAAGAGATGACGCAAGCTGCCCTGGACGCATCCGGCGCTGGCTGTACCATCACAGTGCGGAGTTTGCAGGTAAAGTATCCGCAAGGCTCGGAAAAACAACTCATCCAGGCTGTTACCGGGCGCAAAGTTCCGGCGATGGCTCTGCCTTCGGCAGTCGGCGTTGTGGTACAGAATGTGACCACGGCCAAGGCCATCTATGACGCGGTGGTCTGCAACAAGCCCCTGTATGAAAAAGTTGTCACCATTGCCGGCAAGGGTATTGCCAGACCGGCCAATCTGCAGGTAAAAATTGGCACTAAAATATGCGATATCGTGAAGTATCTTGGCGGCTTGCAGCCAGGTCTTGGTAAAGTCATCATGGGTGGACCGATGATGGGTTTTGCCATCTCGAGCCTGGACGTGCCGGTGACGAAGACCACGTCGGCCATTCTTTTCCTGACCGAAGATGAAATCGACACCAGACCACACTCGCAGTGCATTCGCTGTGGCTGGTGCCTTGACGCGTGTCCGATGGGGCTTGAGCCTAAAGAGATCGGTATCTATGTGGAAGCGAACCGAGCGCAGGATACTGCGCAGTTTGGCGTCTTCGATTGTTTTGAATGTGGTTCCTGCGCCTATGTCTGCCCGGCCAAACGCCCACTGGTGCAGTTTGTCCGCCTGGCCAAAATGAAGGCCAAGAGACCACAATGACAGAGTTGGCCCTTATTGTTGGGCATATGTATTAATCAGGATGTTTTGAGGAGAGTCGTGAGCAATCAGCAAGCTTCAGACGACCAGACAACTGCGCCGGCGGGCCTGTGGAAGGTTTCCATTTCGCCGCACCTAAAGAGCAGTGAGTCGGTCGAGAAAATTATGTGGACGGTTGTGGCCTGCCTTGTGCCGCCATTGATTTTGTCAGTTTTCGTATTCGGGATACAGACGCTCCTGATCACCGCTGTTTCCGTTATAAGCTGTGTGGTTGTTGAAGCAGTGAGCCAGAAGGCGCTGGGCAGAACGGTGACGATAAAGGACGGCAGCGCCGTCCTGACCGGGATGCTGCTCGCCTTTGTCATCCCGCCGGGTGTTTCGCCGCTGCTGCCTATCCTGGCCGCAGTATTCGCCATCTATATCGGTAAGCACCTGCTGGGCGGCATCGGCTACAACTTCTTTAATCCCGCCCTTTTGGGCCGGGCTTTTTTGCTGGCGTCTTTCCCGGTGGCGATGACTTCGGCCTGGTTGACCCCGATAGATATTTCCGGTGACGGTTTCGGCATTTTTTCGTACTTCAGCAGTACAATCGACGCCGTCTCTACCGCAACGCCTCTGGCGGTGCTGAAAGAACATGGTATGGCGGCCTTTGTCGAGAAATTCGGCAGCGGTGCAAGTCTGTATACCAGTTTCTTTCTTGGCTGGCGTCCCGGCTGTATCGGTGAAACTTCCGGCTTTCTGCTTGTTCTTGGTGGCCTCTATCTCGTCTATCGCGGCTATATAACCTGGCATATTCCTGTCTCTCTGCTCGGAACTATTGCTGTTCTTACCTGGATATTCGGCGGTGAAAGTTATTTCAGCGGCGACCCGCTGCTCGCTGTTCTTTCAGGTGGAGCCTTGCTCGGGGCCTTTTATATGGCAACCGATTATGTTACCAGTCCGACAACGAAAACATCGAAAATAGTGTTCGGTATCGGTATCGGAGCCCTCACTGTGCTGATCAGATTACGCGGTGGATATCCCGAAGGTATCTGCTATGCCATTCTCCTTATGAACCCTCTCAGTACTGTTCTTGACAGTTGGTTTAAACCAAAACGTTTTGCGCCGCCGGCTGGAGGTGCGAAATGAAGGATATGCTGACCATAGTTTTCCGGCTCACCGTCTCCTGCCTGCTGGCCGCAACCGTTATGGGCCTGTGCTTCATCTTCACCAGCAACGCCAAGAAACATAATGAGCACGTGAAAGAGCAGCGGGTCATGTATGAACTGCTTGGTTATAAGGACGGAGGCAAGATTCCGGAGTCGCTTGCTCTGCATGAGATCTATCGATATGTCATCAGCAGCAGCGAAAAACAGTCGATCGGCTACCTGGTACCCAAGGCAGACGGCAAAGAGGCTGGATTTATCTTTGTTAATATTGATCTGAGTGGTGCTCTGATAGACTCCAAGCCAATAGCCTTGAGCGAGATTGAAGTACTGGAAGCCGAGACCCGCAATAAGGCGATCCAGGCAGCAGTCGGTGCCGGTTATACGATAAAATTTGCCGACAGGATCGTTGTTGTCACCGATAACGGTAAGCGAATCGCCTACCTGGTGGGCGACAAGTTCCAGGGCTTTAAAACCTTTGTGCACGTTATGCTGGCTGTAGATCCGAAATTTTCCCTGCTGGGCCTGGAAATACTGGAACATGAAGAAGATCCGGGGCTGGGCGCGGAAATTGAACAGGATTACTTTAAGAACCAGTTTAAAGGCAAACCTTTTGAGGCCCTGAAAACCATCGACGTCGTTAAGGCGCCGATTCCCGATGATTATCTTCAGGCCTTGAACGGTAAACTGGCGGAGGAGGATATCCTTAAATTTCGTGAGCAGTATAAGGATAAAGACATTTATGCCCTCACCGGTGCGACTATCTCGACAAAAGCCGTGAGTACCGGGGTGAAAAACATTGTGATGAAATTTGCCTACCGTATGAATGTTTTAGATAAAGTTCTTAAAGAACAGCAACTTGCTGTATCGTTTTAACACTTGTAAGAGGAAGTTGACGTGGCCAATGATAAATCCAGCATGCAGCTGATAAGCAGAGGCATCTTGAGTGAAAACCCCATCTTCAAGCTGGCACTCTCGATGTGTCCCGCGGTGGGTATTTCCACCACGGTGATGAATGGTCTTCTGTTGGGAATTGCCGTTCTTTTCGTGCAGGTTTTTTCCAGTGTGACGATTGCGATCTTCAAAAATGTTATCCATCCGAGGATTCGCATCCCCACCTACACCTTGACCATTGCCACTTGGGTGACGGTGATCGATCTGGTACTGGCGGCCTATATGCCCGAAGCCTATGCCAAGATGGGTATTTTCGTCAAACTTATTGTGGCCTTTGCCATCATCACCATGCGCCTTGAGATGTTTGCCAGTAAAGAAACCGTCAATGCTTCATTCTGGGACGGATTAGGCATGGGTCTTGGCTTTATGGTCGGCATGATGACCATAGGATTTGTCAGGGAATTGCTTGGGTCGGGCGCAGTTTTCGGCTACGATGTTCTTGGTTTCAAACCATTGCTTTTTTTCATCCTGCCCAGTGCCGGATTTTTTGTGGTTGGTTTGATGATGGCTTTTTTCAACTGGATTGAAATTTATTATAAACGCTCAAAAGGGTTAAAATGATGACTCTTGCACACATCAGATATACCGTCCTGACGACGCTGTTTTTTTTAATGGCCCCATTTTTTGTACAGGCCGAAGGACTTGTTGTCGCTCAGAAGTTTAAATCAGATACCGAGATTCAGGTCTCCTTCTCCGGTCCGGTTGATAAGACTGTCGCAGAGGATGTCCAAAATTATACCATTTTTGAAGAGCAAGACCCGGATATCAGGTTGGAACTGAGTTCCGCCATCCTTGCTGACGACGGGAAAAGCATCTCGCTTTTATTCAAGGAAAAGTTGAATACGACCAAGACTCATGTCATCACAGTGCATGGCCTGGCCGGTATCGATAAAACGACTTTTACCGTCAGCAAATCGTATCTCGGCTACCTGTTCGGTATTCTTATTTCGGCCCTGCTGATTAATAACTTTGTTTTTACCAAGTATCTTGGACTGTGTGTCTTTTTCGGTACCTCGAAGAAAAAGGACACCGCCAAGGGAATGGGGGTTGTCTTTACCCTGGTCATGGTTGTTTCCGCCCTGATGAGTTGGTTTTTCTTCAATTTTATCCTTATCCCATTTGATCTGAATTTTTTACAGATCGTGGTCTTTATCGGTCTGGTTTCGCTGACGGTGCAGGCGGTCGATACGGTCCTGAGAAAGGTCAATCCAATCCTGTTCAACTCGTTCGGGGTATATCTTGTCCTGGTTATCGCCAACTGTGTCATTATTGCCGTACCGCTGATTCTGGCCAATAATAATTATAACGTCTTTGAGACCTTTATGCTGGCGCTCGGCGCAGGTGGCGGTTTTCTTCTGGCCCTGTATCTGATGAGCTCAGTGAGTGAACGTATGCAGCTGGCCAATATCCCCAAAACCTTCAAAGGGCTGCCGATCGCCTTTATTGTTGCCGGGCAGTTTGCCATGGCGTTTCTTGGATTTTCCGGGCTGCAGCTGTTTTAACATTGAATTAAATCGAGAGTAAAAAAATATGGATCCGGCATTAGTAAAATTAGCATTGGGCGGTTTGGTTCTGCTTGGCTGCATCGGCCTGTTTTTTGGCATCGGCCTGGCCATTGCCGCCCACAAATTCGCGGTTGAGGTCAATCCCCTTATAGAAGAAGTTGTTGAGTCACTGCCGCTTGCTCAATGCGGCGGTTGCGGCTATCCCGGTTGTGAAGGCTACGCAATTGCCGTGGTCAACGATCCGGACGTGCCGCCAAATCTCTGTTTCCCTGGAAAAGAAAAAGTTGCCGCCAGGGTCGCCGAATTAACCGGCAAAAAAATGACCGCCCTGGAGGATCAGGCCGCTGTGGTGCGTTGCTCACGAGTCGAAGGCAGGGTCAGCCATAAACATGAATATTACGGTTTTGCCTCCTGCACTGCCGCCAATCTCAGTTTTGGCGGGCCATCGGCCTGTCAGTATGCCTGTATCGGCTTAGGAGAATGTGCTGCGGCCTGTCCTTTTGATGCCATAGTCATGGTTGAGAACTTTCCGGTGATCAATCCCGATAAATGTGTCAGCTGCGGGGTTTGTGTTAAGACCTGTCCGAAAAACATTATCGAGATTCAAACCCTTAAGGCCCGGGTGTATGTACCGTGCTCGACCCAGGACCTCGGCAAGAATGTCAAGGCTGTCTGCGAGGTGGGCTGTATCGGCTGCAAGATGTGCGTGAAGGCCTGCCCGGCAAATGCGGTTATCTATGAAGACAATATTGTTAAAATTGATCATAAAACCTGTATCACCTACGGTCCAGGCTGCGAAACCGCTTGTGTAACCAAATGTCCTCGTAATATATTCAGACACTATGAAGGTCGTCAGGTTATTGCCAGAAGCGCAGCCGACGGGCTGAAAATGGCCGGATAGTATCTCTCCATGAATGGCCATTTAGAGATAGATACTCTTTAATAATTTAAGACTTGGAAAAAGAAATGAAAAAACCACAGACTCCTTTTGATCAAAAAAGAAGATCGTTTTTAAAACTCTCCGGCCTTTTGGGACTTGGTGTCGCATCTGCTGCTCTTTGGCCGGCAGTCAAAGCCGAGACGTTATGGTTTGGTCCCGAAGAATATAAAGTAACCGAAACCCGTCTGGCTATGGGAACTTTTGTGGCGATGACGGCAATCCATCCTTCTCGGGATGAGGCCGAACAGGCGATCGGCCTGGCCTTTAACGAGATCGATCGGCTCAACGCTCTATTAACTCACTTTGAGAAAAGCTCGGCGGTTGGTTCTTTTAATGCGACAGGGAAAATTGACCAGGCTCCCCAGGAGATGCTAGAATTGGTGGCCCGTTCACTGTACTATAATCGTGAGACTCGCGGCGCCTTCGATATTACGGTTAAGCCGATTATTGATCTGTATAAAGACAGTTTTGCCAAGAGCCATCAACCATCCGAGAATGAAATAGACCGGGCGCTCAAGCTGGTTGGCAGCAATAATATCCTTTTTCAGAGCGGTTCACTGCAATTTGCCGGCAGTGAAATGGGCATCACCCTTGATGGTATTGCCAAAGGATATATTGTCGATAAAGCATCGGCTGTATTGCGGGCTAATGGTGTCTCCAATCATCTGATCAATGCCGGTGGCGATATCCGCACCAGCGGGTTGGCTGCTCAAGGCAAGGCCTGGACTGTGGCAATTCAGGATCCCGGCAAAAGCAAGGAATATCCCGATATTATTACCATGAAAGATGGGGCCATTGCCACTTCGGGTAATTACGAAATTTACTATGACAGCGAGAAACTGTTTCATCATATAGTCAATAGCAAGACCGGCCACTCACCACATTTGTCCAGTAGCGTGACGGTCATCGCTCCGACTGTCATGGATGCTGATGCCCTGGCAACCAGCGTTTTTGTTATGGAACCTGTTGCTGGTGTTCAGTTTATCAACAGTCAGCCTGACTGTGAATGTTTTGTGATTGGTAAGGATGGTGCGATGAGCCAATCAAAAGGATGGCAGGTGTAAGATACCAGAAAGCATAGGCGGGGGGCGGGTTTAGAACCCGCCCTTACAATCCGCCGCATGCTTGTACGCCACCATCAACTCTTGAAATCAGCGGCATCAAGATCATATTTTTTGCTTTTATACTGAATGGCTCTGCGGCTGATTCCCAGTAGTTCCGCCGCGTCTTTTTTCACTCCCTTGGTCTGTTTCAAGGCCCGGATAATCGCCTCTTTTTCGCTTTGTTCAATGGAAAAGTTCGGATCGCTGCTTCCCGGCATAGACGTGGATTGATTATCCAATTGCAGGTCTTCCGGTAGTATCTGGTTATTTTTGCACAGGATGATCCCGGTTTCCAGGGCATTCTTCAACTCCCGCACGTTGCCGGGCCAGGAAAGTGTCTGCAGCCAGTCCAGGGTCTTTTGCGGCAGCCGCAGACGGGGCAGGCTGTTGTCCTCGGTATAGCTGTCGACTAAAAACTGGGCCAGTTCAGGAATATCTTCCCGTCTTTCCCGAAGTGGCGGCACGGTAAGGGTGACAACCTTCAGCCGATAATAGAGGTCAAGCCTGAACTTGCCCTCGTCGGCATCTGCTTTCAAGTCGGAATTGGTCGCGGAGATTACCCGGCAGTCGACGTCGGTTTCCTTGATGGCCCCTACCTGCCGGATGGTTCTCTCCTCCAGAAAGCGGAGGAGCCTGCTCTGCATTTCCTGCGATATATTGCCTACTTCATCGAGAAACAAGGTGCCACCATGGGCAGCTTCTATTAAACCCTTCTTGTCGTTGATGGCATGGGTAAAAGATCCCTTGACGTGACCGAAGAGCTCACTCTCCAAGATACCTGAAGGAGTAGAGCCGCAGTCGACAACGATGTACGGTTTGTTTTTTCTGGGGCTGGAGTTGTGCAGCATTCTGGCCACACACTCTTTGCCGACGCCACTTTCCCCCAGTATCAGCACATTGGCATTACTTGCAGCGACCTTCAGCAACATTTCTTTCAGCTCAACCATGGCCGCGCTTTTGCCCCAGACGATGCCTTCTTCAATCTCAGGTTGAGAATCGATTGGTTGCCATGCACCGGCTAGAATTTTTTCTATTTTACGGACAAGGTCCTTGCCGTCAAAAGGTTTGGTGAGATAATCAATCGCACCGGCCTTCATGGCATCAACGGCATTGGGAATTGTGCCATAGGCTGTGAGAAAGATAACCGGCAGCTGCGGGAAATTTGGTCTGATTTTTTCCAGCAGTTCCAGCCCGCTCATCTCCGGCATCTTTATGTCGGAGACGAGTACGTCGACCCGCTCGTTGTTGAGGATTTCAAGAGCCGCAGGACCACTGGATGCCTTGTGGATTCTGAATCCGGCAGCTGTCAGCCGGGCATCTAAAACTTCTAGAATAGATGAATCGTCATCTACTATCAGGACATGTGTTACTTTATTCATAAAGGTTTTCTTTTATTCTGGACATTTTCGTCAATTGCTTCAATTTCTTCAATCTGCTTCTGCAGTTTTCTTAACTCGATTTGCAGATTTTCGTTATCAGTCGTCATTTGGGTAATCTTTAATTGCTGGTTGGCAATAACCGTGTTTTGCAAATTTTCCCGTTCTTTCAAAGTCTTGTTTTTTTCTTCTATAAGGGTACTTTGCTGTTTCAAGGCAAGTACCAGGAGATGTCGATTTTCCGTAAATGAAGCGGTGCCCTTCTTTGCATCCCACTTTTGCAGATTGGTGATTGCCTCAACCAGTTGATCTTCATTGCGGGCCAACATCATCTGGGTACATGCCAATCCATAGAGTGCATGATTTTTATCTTCCCAAGAGAGCGCAGTCTCATATATCTGTTCGTACTCGAGGAGGGCATTTTCAAAATCACCATTGATAAAAAACTGTTCCGCAAGAGCGGGATTATGTTGCTCAGGAAGAGTCGCAGGTACGGGAGAATTCTGCCGCTGCATTTCTGCACACGAAGTACAGAGAAAGAGCAGCACTATGAGCAGATACATCTTGAGTACCCGCCAAGACAATAATTGGTATACATACATAATTGCGAGAGCACTCCCAATTTTTTTCTTGCAAAAGACATCCGTCAGCGTTTTTGATTCAACCAAACCTGAACGGCATTGCCAAAATTAATTAAATTGCCCCAAAGGGTTTTGTGTGATCCTCACCTCCTCCAAAGCATACTCGTTTCAGGGCCGTGTTGGCAGGGTAAAGGAAAAGGTGCACCCACTGCCCTTATTATTGACAACTTGTATCTTCCCTCCGTAACTGGTAACAATTTTACGACAGATTGCCAGTCCTAAACCTACCCCATCGAGATGACCCCGAACTGTTTTGGTGCGGTAATATTTGGTGAAGACAAGTGACTGTTCATCATCAGCAATACCGGGGCCGGTATCGGACACCTGGAAGAGCAGAAATTTTCTTTTGCTGTCTTTCCTCCAGGAGACCGTCACAGAGCCCTTTTCCGGGGAATATTTGATAGCGTTGCCAATGATATTGACGAATACCTGCTGCAACTCTTCTCTTACCCCGTACAAATTTGGACAACCGGTTGTGTCGCGGACAATTAACGTTACTTTCTTCTTCTCAGCAAAGGAAGTAAAAATTTCAGTACTGCTTGATAGCAGCTGCCTGGTATCGAGGCGGGCCGATTTTTTCTTGCGCACATCGGATTCAAGGACTGAGACATTGAGCAGATAGTTGAGAAGTTTGCTGATTCGCTGGATTTCAACGCTGGCAATTGTCAGGAATTTACGCTGTTTGTCGTTTATTGGGCCAAATACCTCCTCGATAATCATGTTGACCGATTCTCGAATAGACGAAAGTGGCGTTCTGATTTCATGACTCAGGGTGGCGATAAATTCATTACGGATATTTTCCTCTTCATTGAGCTGTCGGCTCATATCGTTATAAGAAGCCGCGAGCTCGTAGAAATCTTCTCCGCCCTTGAGGTTGATGGGCTGGTGCAACTTATCAATTGAGATTCGTTTCAGAGCCCTGGCAAGTGTCTTCAGCGGCTTGAAAAATGATCTGGTAATAAACCAGATACCGGCAAAGCTGACCAGAATACTTATGCAAAAGCCATAAAAGCCGTTTCTTGCACTGATGCGGCTTCTCTCGTTGAGCCCCCGCATAGAGTTTTCTATTTCCAGTTGATTGAGACGTTTCGCGGCGCGGATATCCTTGATCCAGTTGGAAACAACCTGCTCTGTGACCCATTTGGAACCGATCTCGGGCGGAACACCTTTATCCCACAAGCCGGTTCTGTGGCGATTATAGCTGTATTCAAAATCCTGCCAGGCCTGGTCGCTCTCTGTTGCAAGGGACAATTGAACGGCCTGCTGCAATGCCCCCTCGAAGATGTTTTTAGCCTCTTCAAAATACTCTGAATAACGGTCTTTGTTTAGAATAATCAGCTTTTTGTGGTTCTCCTCCATATCAAGCAGGCCAGCCTTCAATATTTCCGTGAGTTCGTCAATTTTATTATTTTTAACGACTATTGTCTCAGTTGTTTCCACCATCCTCTGGACATTGAACAGAAGAATGGAGACTGTTCCTGAAAAAATAAGAAAAAACAGGAAAAAAATCAGCGAAAGTTTCTGCTGTATACCGATTTTCAAGCGCATTGTTCTCCCATCAATGAATGCAGGTAAAAAATCATTTGCTGATTTTAGCAAACGGTATACCGGCTGTCATCTATAGACTGGTCTGTCCGGGTGTATTTATGCCACACCGTAATTGCGTTTTTTCAACGCCATCAATATTTATCTTTAATGGATACTCGCAGAACTCTTGGCTGGGAATTAAAAATATGTTAAGAATGTGCGCAAAATTTTCGCAGCTTGTCTGTCGAGTGGAAATAATTTACCTGCGGTAAACGATCAGCAGCACCTGAAAAAAATGAAAGATATTGGTTAATTGTTCGGAACAATCAAGGAAAAGTTAATGACATATCCCTCGCTTGACCCAAGATATCCCAGCTGTTTGCTGTGGGAGCAGGGCAAGATTAACCTCGTCTCTTTATAAAAATATTTTTATGAAACACATTGTAACTGCTCTACTTGTATCCAGCCTCTGTGCCTTTGGTATGATAGCTGTAGCAGAAAAAGTCGGCCCTTCCGATTCACGGGAATATGGCGAGACCATGAGTCGCCTTATTTTTCATGAACAGAGTGTCTTCTCAGGGCTCGTCCTTGAAACGAACCGGGGAATTGCTATCACCACCAACCGCGGAACCTTTCTTTTAAAAGGGAAGGAACCCGCCGCCTTTGTCGGCAGGAATGTGCGGGTAACAGGCGTGATTAAGGACGAGGCCATCTACGCCATAAAAATCAACAACTGATGGCGTCGTAAAAAGCCCGATCTCCTTCGTTGGAGCGTTTTGTATATCAAGCTTTTTACCAACGCCATCTCTCGGAATTCACTGGGAGCTTTTTCCAACACCTTCCTCTTCTGTTAACGCATAGTTAATTGCCTGTTCGACATGCAGGGCGGTCGTATCGTAGAGCGGGACTGATGTGTGGTCCTGGTTGATCAGCATGCCGATTTCGGTGCACCCTTCAATAACTGCTTCGGCGCCTTGCCTGTGCATTGTTTCGATGATGCGCAGATAGGTTTCCCGTGATTCCTTGTTGATTTTCCCCCGGCAAAGTTCATCGAAGATAATATCATGAACTTTCTTTCGATCAGCAGGCGAAGGAATGATTACTTCAAGGCCGTGTTTTTCCACTAGCCTGCCTCTGTAAAACTCTCCTTCCATGGTAACTCCGGTTCCGAGTAAACCGACGGAGTGGATATTTTTTGTTTTAATTTTTTCGGCAGTTGCGTCGGCAATGTGCAGAAGCGGGATATCGACAGCTTCAGTTACGGCCCGGGCCACTTTATGCATAGTATTAGTACAGATAAGCAGGAAATCGGCTCCGGCTTTCTCGATCTTTTGCGCTGCATCGGCCAAATGTTCACCTATTTCGGCCCATTCTTCCTGTTCCATGAGTGTCTCAAGGGGCTGGAAATCAACACTGACCAGGACAATTTTGGCTGAATGAAGTCCCCCAAGGCGGGCATTGATGCCCTGATTGAGCATCCGGTAGTAATGGGTGGTGCTCTCCCAGCTCATCCCTCCCAGCAGGCCGATAGTCTTCATATCTCTCTCCAGCTATTTCGAAGTGTTAAATTATATAATGCTCTTTAATTGCGCGGCAATTTCTAAGGCCTTGGCTGATTCTAAGGAAGCGTGCAGTGAGCGCAATATTTCCCGCAGTACCGCGATTTTCGGTTTGGGAGAGAGCAATTGAACCTCGATCGTTTTCAGGTCCAGGATAATCTCTTCGAGCATATTGTATTCGAGCTTTAACCCGACGACTGCCTTTTTAATCTCTTCCATAATGCACTGCATTGTCCGGCGATCGGACTCATCAGTCACTCGACCTTTGCTCAGTTGGAAACCACTTTCTGCCACCTGGGGAGGTGCTGCAGTAATGCCCAAAGCTGCCAGACCTTCCACGGTGATGCTGATCCCTCCGGCCAGAGTGCGCAGTTCTGCCTGTCCCAGCACCATTAACTCCTCGGCAAGACTGCCGGCCTGGCTTTTGTCAAGACCAATTGCAGCCCCCACCTCATACATGGAAACTTGTGTTGCCGTATCGCCGCCGGTTAACCGGTAAAGTTGGTCCAGGTACTCCTTGTCCTTGTGTTCTTCGATGTCCATATATTTAAGTCCTCTTTTTATGTTGGCGTGGTGCAGTAAGCGATTTTGCCAGTGTACCATCAAGGCACATAGGAGTCGAGCTGGATCTGTTGGCGGAAAATCGGCCTATGCTCGTCTCTACGATGGCTGACAAAGAGGATAGTCGAGAGATGTTTTTCGGCAATTTCTTCAAGAAGATCGAGCAGCCGGCCTCTGTTGATATCGTCCAGCCCCTGGGTTGGTTCATCGAGGATGAGCAGCTTCGGTCGTTTAATGAGCGCCCGGCCGATCAGGACCAGGCGCTGTTCGGCAAAGCTCAACCGCCTGAAGGGTACAGCCTTTTTTTCGGCCAGGGCCAACCAGGTGAGCCAGCGGGTTGCTGTTTTGATCTCGGTGCTGGACACCTTGACATACAATCCGATGGAATCGTACAAACCGGAAAGGATGACATGCAGGGCACTGCCGGGAATCCGGTGCTCCCGGTGCAGAGCCGGGGAGACGATGCCCATACGCTTTTTAATCTCCCATATCGATTCCCCAGAACCGCGTGGTTTGCCGAAAATTCGTAATGTGTTGGCGTAGCATTTTGGATTATCGCCGGTGATAATATCAAGAAGAGTCGATTTACCGCAGCCGTTTGGTCCGGAAATCAGGGTATGATCATCGGTATGGACGATCAGATCAAGCCCGGTGAACAGCTGCTTGCCATCGTAGCCGGCAAAACCGTCTTTCAGGTAGATGAGTTCATCGCCTTCACTCTTATCAGGTGCTGTCTGGTTGGCACAATTTTCGGTGATGGGCGTAGAAGATATTCTGCTTGACAGCAGAGGGCCTTGCAAAAGAGGCAGTACCTGCCTCTTTTCGCCGGCCTGATCCAGTCGTCCCCCTTTTATGAGAACGAGATGGGTACACCAGCCAGGAATGTCGCGGAGGCTGTTCACCAGCAGGATCAGTTCGATGTTTTGCCCCGGCAGCTGCTGCAGAGCAAGATTGAGTTCATGACAACTTTGTTCGTCGATGCCGTCATAAGGGTTCTGGAGGATGAGGGTTCTCGAACCCCCGGTAATTTTCTGCAAAAACAGCAGTTTTCTCGTCTGCCCTGAACTCAGTTGGCGATACCCTAGAGTCAGACAATGGTCCATGGCAAAGGTTTTGAGAAGGGGAAGGTGTCTGCGATAGTCTGGTAAAAATTCGCAGACCAGCGTCCCGGGATCTATTTTATCCATGAAGTCGGTGTCATCGTTGCGCATCTCCTCTTCATAGATGTCTTGTTGCGCTTGAAAAGAGAGGATTCCAGGTTGCTCGGGCAGATGGAGAATATCAGCGGAAAAGTCCCTCAAGGTGCCGGACAGCAGCTCCAGCATCCGGTCGATGCCAGAGCTGTTTTCACCGAAGAAACACCATGTCTGGCCTGGGGCAGTCGTCAGTTCATCGATGGACAGCTCTTTGTGCTGGAAATTTTGTATATACATTCTGGTGTACTACCAAGTTGCTGAAAAATAGGTTAATGAGTGGTAAAAAAGCATTTTGCTCAGAAACAGTGACCCGTTTTATATCGTTCGTGCGGAAATATAGCCAATCCCCTGACAAAAAGAAAGTAAGCTGCGGTTTCTGACAGAAACTGTCTCTAAATGGACAGAAGGGAGAGTATGAAAATGTTGTTGTGGATTCAGTTGTTTTTTTTCTTACTGGCCATCTACCTGTTGTGCGTGGTTTTCATGTATCTGCGCCAGGAATCCTTTCTTTTTTTCCCGCCTGCTGCAAAACACGATGGCCATGATTATACCAATGTCGTCGATTATCAATTCCAGCAAGATACGGTCACTTTGCGAGGCTGGTTGGTGAACCCTGGCCTGGTGCGGGAAAAACTGCTCATCTACTACGGTGGCAACGGGGAAGATGTCTTTCATAATATTGAAGAATTCAGGGATATTAAAGCCGCGTCTTTGTTTGTTGCCTATCGGGGCTACGGACCAAGTGACGGGAGCCCTGGAGAGGCAGAACTTTTTGGTGATGCCTTGGCGGTAATTGACGACATGAACAGAAGATATGCACCCAGGCAGATTTTTCTGATCGGCAGAAGCCTGGGCTCGGGGCTGGCCTGTTATGCTGCAGCCAATAGAGTGATCCAGGGGGCTATCCTGGTGACGCCTTATGACAGCATTGTCAATATTGCCCGGTCAAGCTATCCCTGGCTGCCGGTTGGACTGCTTCTCAAACACCGGTTCGATTCGCTGCAGTATCTGGCGCGGATCGACTGTCCGGTGCTGGTCATATACGGTGGACAGGACCAGGTGGTTCCTCCTGAGCGAACAACAAACCTTATCGAACATATCGTCGGTAAAAAAGAAATCGTTTTTATAGAACGGGCCGACCACGGGACGATCGATATGTTTGCGGAATATTGGACGGCGGTTCTTCGCTTTATGAATCCTCAGGGAACCGATATCAAAGAAGTCAAAAGTAATGAACAGTCGCAGCCCCATTGATACGCTTTGGCAGGAGCTGGGTCTTAACAGCTGCAGTCGCGATTAATGACTTGTTTCTTCCCACTGCGATCAAGAGCGACGTAGGTGAAAGCGGCTTTGGTTACCTGGAATTTAACCTCTTCTTCGATGGGTCTGGTAAGAGATGGTTTTACCCAGACTTCGAGGTTTATAGTGATTGAGGTTGTACCGATTTTGACTACCTCGCCATAGCAGCAGACAATGTCGCCTACATGTACCGGCTTGATAAAAGTGATGGTTTCAACGGCTACGGTAACGACCCGTGAACAGGTGTTTTCTCGAGCCATGATGCCGCCGGCAATATCCATCTGCGACATGATCCAGCCACCGAAAATGTCTCCGTCGGGGTTGGTGTCAGCAGGCATGGCAAGGGTGCGCAGAATGAGTTTGCCTTTAGGGCGGTTGTTTCCCTGCATCAGGTGTATTCCTCAAGTTGCGTAATTTAACTGGATTTGGTGACGATAAAGAATGCTCACTCTGTTTCGATATCTCCTATCTTACCACTGTTTAGAAAAAGATGATTGCTTGAAATTTATACCGGGTTCGATATAGTTTTAATAGAGACAATCAACCAGGTGTAACGCAGACAGCGGAGGAAGCATGGCCGAAGAAAAAAGACGATTCAGCCGGATTTTTTTTAATGTTCGGGCAAAGTTGACGGTTGCCGGATGTGATTATCATATAGATCGAATTGCTAATCTCAGCGTTGGCGGCTGCCTGTTGGAGATTGCCGAAAAGGTCTCTGTCGGCAGTGCCTGCACCTTTACCATTTTTCTGTCCGGACTGGACGCCGGTGTTACGGTGCTTGGGGAAATTGTTCGGGCCGGCAATGGTGAAATCAGCCTGAAATTTACCTCTATCGAACCGGACAATCTTTTCCATCTGCAAAATATTATTCGTTATAACGCTGCGAATGCTGATGTCATTGAAAAAGAGATCAGCACCCATCCAGGCCTTAAGTAAGTAGCCATCCTGCCTATTGTGTATTATTGTCTGGGAACGAAAAACAGAAGATAAGGGGACGATAATGGCAGCTTCTTCAGGCAAATTTGAGCCAACAAAACTGAAGTATTATCGTGCCCTGCTCGTTGGCGCTCTCTTCCTGGTCATAGGGGGTGTGTTGTTTATTCCCTTTGTCTACGAATCCCAAACTCTCTGGTATAAGGTCGGCGGAGATAAGATCATGCTACGGGCCGGCCAGATGATGGGCTTAGCTACCGTAGTCTTGTTATTTGTCCAGATACTGCTTGGCGCCAGAGGGGAATTTTTGCAGCAACTTTTCGGGGTTGCCGCGCTGATGCGGTGGCACCGGATTAACGGGCTTGTTATATCTTTTCTGGCAATTGGTCACATGCTGCTGATCTTGATACCTGAAGGCTTGACCAACCTGCCCATCGGTAAGAAATACTGGCCGGAAATGGTCGGCATGTTGTTGCTCGGCATTATTCTCATCATGGTCATCTCGGCGCAGTGGCGACAGCAATTGCACCTGGACTACCGGCGATGGAGGATATTCCATAAATTTTTCGGCTATCTGATTCTCGCATTGGTCGCCCTGCATGTCCTGTTTGTCAGTGATTCGTTTGAACATACCGTGCCGAGAATTGCAATGTTCATCGCCCTTGCCGGCGTGGTGCTGGCCGTGGTCGTCAGTAAAAAAGCACCACGGCCGCAGAAATAAAAAACAGCAGAAGAAAAAGGAAATTTCTACCAACACATCACGAGGAGAATATTATGAAAAGGTTTACATATACATTGATCACCCTGTTCTGCCTGGTTTTGGCAGGACAGACCGCGCAGGCTGCAGCGCGGGTATGGGAGCTGGACAAAGCGCATTCCAATTTTTATTTTCGTATCGATCATATTTTTTCCAAAGTTGACGGAAAGTTCAACGATTTTTCGGCGGAGATCAAGTTTGACCCGGCAAATCCGGCGGAGAGCAGTTTCTTTTTTGAGATCAAAACCGACTCAGTAAACACTGATATAGCCAAACGGGATAAACACCTTCAATCCAGTGACTTTTTTGATTCTGATAAATTTCCACTTATGACTTTTGCATCGACCCGGATTACCGCTGCCGGTGATAATATGTATGAGGTTGCTGGAAAATTTACCGTCAAGGGAGTGGCATATGATTTGACCTTGCCCCTCACCCTCGCCGGAATAAAGGATCACCCGGCGGTGCAGGGCAAAGAAGTCATCGGCTTCAATGGTGAATTAACTATTGACCGTCTTGCCTATAAGGTTGGGACCGGGAAATTTTACCAGATGGGAATCGTCGGTAAAGATGTTGAGATACTGGTTACCCTGGAAGCGCTTAGTGACAAGAATTGAACAAAGATGCTCCTACCCTGTTCCGGGAGAAGTGCCGGGATGGGGTTGTTGATTTTTGGAAGACTCTTTGATAAAGAGTTGGCGTATTTTTTGAACACGTTTTTTGTTTACCCCGAAATCCCAGTAACCGACCCTCGCACCGGATCGAATGTGGATGAGTTTTTGGTCGGGCACCATTCTGAGTTCCACATCATCAACAAAGTGAAGGACTGCTGAGGTAAAGGTGGCCGAGAGGTACAGCGGCTGCTCTTCTTTGATTTCTCCACCGAGATTTTTTATGACGCCTTGTACCTGCATCCAGGCTTTCTCGGAGCTGCCGGAGAAGCTGATTGGTTCAATTTGATCGCCATGTCTGCTGTCGCCGCTGTCGCTGTTGACGCAGTTGGGACGATTTGGGCAGGGGCGCAGCAGGCCATCTCCCAGTTCTTCGGCCGAGGGGGCCATGGTACAGGCGATAAGGCTCGAGAGCAGGGGAAGTGAAAAAAGTATAGACCTCATCAACATTGACTTTCACCATTGTTTGCTTAAATTCTTTGGTGGATGCTTCTCGCATACTTCTGGAAGCATCCTAATCGTTCTTCTCTCAATTTGGATTCTTTTCATGTAATCATTCTGATGCTTTTTTCGAGAAGAATAAAGTGGGTGCCGATTGATAAGGCAACCGTGTCGAACTGCTCACCAAAGGAGGCATGTTATTATGGCTCATACCTGTAAAAGTTGTGGGGCTGTGGCGGATGACCCAGGCCATCTCTGTAATCCTACCGTTGAATCGCTGTCCTGCTCGTTCTGTGGGGCAACCGATGTCGCAGCCAGTCATGTATGTAAACAGAAACTCGCGGCAATGAAATTTTCCTGCCAGTCCTGCGGCAGGGTCGCTGCTGACGGATCCGAACTCTGTAAACCTGCTGAAATTTCCTGATACAATTTGGAAAATCACAGTTGAAAATCCCAGAAAAAAAGGGCGGTTCGCACAGGCGAACCGCCCTTTTGTCCGTTCAGAAGTCGATCCCCGGCTGGGGTTCAATCCCTCTGCGGTAGGCATGCTTTATTTCCCTTACCTCACTGACGGTATCGGCAAGCTCGATAATGTCTGGATGGGCGTCTCGTCCAGTCAGGATGAGGTGCATATGTTCGGGGCGTAAAGAGATGATTTTTTTCACCTGATCTAAATCAATCAGCTTGAGGTGCAGGGCATTGTTGATCTCATCGAGGATAAGGGTGTCGCAGTCGTCAGTATTGAGTATGCCAGTTATCAATTCTATGGCCTCCTGGGCATTTTTTCGATGCTCGGAATGGGCATAAGGATTGCCCTCGATGCCGCAGAAACCTTTGCCGGTATGGTATAATTTTACCATTGGTTTGAGCTTTTTGACGCCGTCCCATTCTCCAGAATACAAATCACCCTTCATGAATTGAACAATGGTGGTTCTCAGGCCGTGCCCGCAGCCCCGTAACGCCATGCCCATAGCGGAAGTTGTCTTTCCTTTGCCGTTGCCGGTGATGACAACAATAAGACCCTGAGGTTTTTTTGGGGTAAATTTGGTGATGGTGATATCCATTATCGCCTCAGATTCTCGATAAGCGCGATTTTTCCACATGTCCAGTTAGTCATTGGCAGTACGCTGGTATGTCACTACCGTGTACGGTTCTAATCCATCGGGAAATCGTTGCCGGTTCATTTCGATAAATTGATCTTCCGAAAACTCTGGAAAACTGACATCGCCCTCGACCTCTCTCTCGAGGTAGGTAAGCAACATGGAAGTTGCAACCAATAAGCCCTGCTCGAAAATGTCCGCTCCCCCAATCAGAAATACTTTTTCTGCCTGTCCACACAGTTTCAGGGCATCGGCGAGGCTGGAAGCGTATTCACCGCCCTTTGGCGTATATTGTCGATTGCGACTGAGAACAATATGGCGTCTGCCGGGCAGCGGTGCAGGAAAAGAATCGTAAGTTTTTCGACCCATGATCATTGGATATCCCATAGTCGTCTTCTTGAAGAAGCGTAACTCTTCGGGGATGTGCCAGGGCATTTTGCCATTCCTGCCAATGATACGGTTTTGCGCCATTGCGGCGATGATAATAATTTCCATTTTATGTAATTTCGGCAAAATAACTAAAAAAATATTGTAATCAGCTTCTATTTAATGGCAGAATAACTGAAAAGATAATGTATTTGCATCAATTTCTATTAGACAATACGCAGAGTACAACCATAATTCAAATTATTTTTATGAGATACCTGAAAGAGGAGCAATTGCCGGAACGCGCAGCATTGCTGATGAATGAACGTATCTCTTGACAAGACTAACGGCAAAGAAAAGATTAAAAGAGTTGGAGGAGTTTGATGAAATTACATTGTCCCCACTGCGGAGTAAAAGGTTCTGCAGATGATTCATACCTCGGGCGAAAAGTTAAGTGTCCAAAATGTCAAGGTGTTTTTGAAGTTGCCGATGACAGCTCGGCGGAGCACCACAAGAACGTTGCCCCTCTCTTTGCATCAACAGCAACTCCAGTACCGTCATCTCTTCCCGGGCAGGAAGACGCACCGCCCGTTTCTGAGGACGATGCTCTAGAAGAATTAGAACCTGTTGCCGCCTTGTCAGCTGATGCGACTGAGGAAATTCTTGATTTTACAGACGATGATGCCGAATCAGAACCGGCAGTGGTGCCACCGGCAGGGCAATCGGTGATCGACGATGACTCTTTTAATCTGGACGATATCGCTGCGGAAATCGAGATGCAGATTGCAGCAGGCGAACCTGCGGTCGAGCCGGAAGAAATTCCTGACGACAGCCCGGTAGATGTAAGTTCTCTGCAGGATGAATTCGATCAGTCCCCTGCCGATGAAACTGTTGCCCCGGAAATCGCCGCGATTGCCGGGAATTATACCAAGAAAGTCATAGAGGATGAAGTGCAGTTGGTTGAAGAAGTGAATGAGATCGGATCGGAGCCAATTGACGTAGACAATTCAGCGAAGACTGCCGACGCTACCGATATATCGGAAGCGGGCATAGGGGACGCAGGCTTGGTGGATACCGGCTTTTCTATTGGCAGTGTCCTCAGTGAATCCTGGGAAAAGACCAAGGGTGCTAAAGGTACTATCTGGGCCGGCAGTGCTATCATGTATCTGGTTCTTATGGTCATTGCTGCGGTAGGTTATTTTCTAGTTCCAACAGTGGACAGCGATCCGACCAATATGACCGGCGGGATCGGTAATGTAGTATTGCAATCTCTTACCAGTATTCTTTCCATTTTATTTACTGCCGGTCTTTTCTATATGGGGATAAGAAGAGGTGCCGGGGACCACATTAATTGGCAGATGATTTTCCAGGGATTCTCCTCTGCCGGAAAAATTATCGTCGCAACTATCCTGCAGACCATCCTTATTGCTATCGGTTTTATCCTCCTGGTGTTACCGGGTATTTATCTTACTATAGGGTATGCCATGACCATCCCGCTGATAGTCGATAGGGGGATGTCGCCATGGCAGGCCATGGAGAAATCCAGAAAATCTGTGCATAAAGTATGGTGGAAAGTGGCCGGTCTGTTTATTGTCATTGGGCTGCTTTATTGTGTTGCTCTTATTCCACTGGGCATCGGACTCATCTGGGTTTGGCCGATGCTTATCATTTTATTCGGGGTTCTCTACCGGCACCTGTTCGGCACTGAAGAAAAAACCGAATAAGATCCGTACGGATGGAAGCGAAAAAAGGAGGGCAGGTATCGCGCCCTCCTTTTTTCGTTTACCTGATCAAGGGAGGAGATTATGGGAATGATTCATCCTGCATTGTATTGGTTGATCATCGGGGTGATGTTATTTTTTCTTGAAATGGCCGTACCTGGGTTTATTCTGTTCTTTTTTGGGCTGGGGGCCTTGGTGACGGCGGTTGCAGCCTGGCTTGCCCCGATCAGTATTGCCTGGCAGCTGGTTCTGTTTATCTGCACTTCTCTGCTTTTTCTCTTTGGTTTACGAAAGAGTATTCAGAATAAATTTTTTGCCCCCACGGCCAAAGATGGAGAGGCCGATGAGGATGTTATGCGCGCTGTTCCCGGTGACAAGGGGGTGGTCAGCATGACCATTGCTCCTCCTGCTGAAGGACGGATTAAATATTCAGGAACGTCCTGGCGAGCCTGCGCTGATGAAAAAATTGACGAAGGCGAGATCGTCACTATCATTCGTCAGGAAGATTTGGTTATTCATGTAGAAAAAGTCTGATGCCGCGTATTTGCATACCTGTTACCTGACCTAAACCCCATATGAAGAAGAGGAAAATATGGAACAAAATCTCATAGCTCTCGCGGTTATTCTGGTATTTATCGTGGTGGTCCTCTGGAAGACCGCGGTAGTGGTTCCCCAACGTTCTGAATATGTGGTCGAAAGACTTGGCAAGTATCGGACAACTCTGGAGGCCGGTTTTCATATCCTTATCCCGTTTTTGGATGTAGTCGCATATAAACGAATCTTGAAGGAAGAACCGATAGATATCGCCGCGCAGACCTGCATTACCGCCGATAATGTGACCCTGGAGGTTGATGGCATCCTCTATCTGCAGGTGGTGAATTCGAAAATGTCCGCCTATGGCATTGATGACTATCGTTTTGCCGCCACCCAGCTTGCCCAGACCAGTCTCCGCTCGGCGATCGGCAAGATATCCCTTGACAACACCTTTGAGGCGCGGGAAAGCCTCAATGGCCAGGTAGTTATGGCTCTTGATGAGGCGACGGCCAGCTGGGGCGTCAAGGTGCTGCGTTATGAAATAAAAGATATCCAGCCGCCGCGAACGGTCCTCGATGCGATGGAAAAGCAGATGAAGGCCGAACGGGAGAAACGGGCGGAAATAGCCAGGTCGGAAGGCGAGAAGCAGGCTACCTTAAACCGGGCGGAAGGGGATCGGGGAGAGGCAATTTACCTGTCGGAAGGCGAAAAAATCAAACGGGTAAACGAAGCGGAAGGCCGGGCTCTGGAGATCCTTAAGGTGGCTGAAGCAACTGCCGAAGGCATTAAAAGGGTTGCTGAGGCACTCGCTGCTCCAGGGGGAAAAGAGGCTGCCAACCTTGATGTTGCCAAGCAATATCTCACCGAATTCGGCAAACTTGCCAAAGAAAACAATACCATGATCATACCGGGAAATCTGACTGATATGAGCGGTATGGTTGCCACCGCAATGGCAACTTTTCAGCATGTCAAAAAAGGGACGGATAACACCGGCGCTGAACCGGAAATCCACTTGCGGAGTTGAGACTTATTTCTAAAGAGGACAAAAAGCATTCCCTGCTGTTTATTCATCTGTTGATGCTGCTGGCGGCAACGCTCGTTTCCACTTCTTTCACCGTCGGCGCCGCGATAACGGCGCAGCTGGATCCGGCTGTCCTGACCTTCGTTCGTTTTACCCTGGCCGCCAGCATCTTTGGACCCTGGGTGCAGTATAAATATGGTTTAGGCTTCTCGTTTTCGCTTTTTTTCCGCTGCGCCCTGATCAGTGGCTGCCTGGTAATCTTTTTCTGTGCCATGTTTTTAGCACTGCGCTCCACCAGTGCCCTTAATATCAGCGTTATATTTGCCCTCGTCCCATCCATTTCGGGGATGTACGCTCTTGTTCTGCTCGGTGAGCGTTTACAAAAAGAGCAATTGCTGGCGCTTGCCTGCGGATTGGTTGGCGTTATCTGGGTTATTTTCCGGGGCGATCTCTCGCAGTTGTTGGCAATGGAGTGGAACAGAGGCGACGCGATCTTTTTCGGCGGCTGTATTGCCATGGGGCTCTATACTCCACTGGTAAAACTGGTTCACCGGGGCGAATCAATGGCAATCGTGACCTTTTGGGTTCTGGTAACGGGAAGTCTCTGGCTGTTGCTTGTCACCGGCAGCAGGCTTGGTTCAGTGGATTGGGCCGCCGTACCTGTTTTTGCCTGGGCGGGAATCGCTTATCTGGTTGTCTTTACTACCATTATAACATTCTTTCTGACCCAGTATGCGGTAACATATCTTGGACCCACCCGGGTGGCTGCCTATTCTTATCTGTATCCCGCCCTTGTGTTACTGATTGATCTGGCGCTGGGCCATGGGCTGCCACCGGTGCGCGTCATTCCCGGTGTCTTGGTGGTACTCGTGGCCATGTTCGTTCTGCAGAGCAAAAAAAACCTCTGATACGGCACGAAGAACTGCATTACGGACAGTCTGCCTGATCAGGAATCTTTTTGCACCAGGTGCAGATAAAGGTCGCCTCGCCCCAGTGGACCGGGGCGGCCTTTGCCGCGGATTCGTAGCTTCTGCCCATCCTTGCTGCCCGGCGGAATGCTGACCTTCAGGGTCTGTTCTCCCTTTTCGCCATAGACAAGTACCTGGATGGTTTTGCCATGGAGCAGTTCGCTGTTGGTGAGCGGGGTATGGTAGGTAGTGTCAAGATCAAGTTCCCGGGGGTGCGAGGTATCGTTCTTATGCAAACTGCCGGCTTTTTTGCCTTTGCCCATACCAAGCATTGCGCCGACTGCGTTACCGACTGATTTAAGCGCCGAAGATTTGCCTGGCAGATTTTTTCGGGCAACGCCGGTCAGCAAAGGTTTGGCCAATGAGCCAAGAAGAAAAATGGTGCCGACAAACATACCGCCTTTGCCGCCGAAAAAGCTTTTTCTGATGAACTGTGTGCTGTGTCGAAACCCGGACCGTTGAAACTCCCTTAAAATACCACTGAACATCTGTTGAAAACGGGGGTCTTTAAAGAGGTCCCGGAGAATATCCTCCTGGCTGTAGGTAAAACCGTCGCCACCACCACTTGCCTGGCCATTGCTGAATGGTTTGCCGCTGACTCTGCAGGCATCATATGCCCGCCGTTTTACCGGGTCGGTCAGAACACCGTAGGCCTCGGCGACCTCCTTGAATTTTTCTTCCGCCGCCGGATTATCAGGGTTCCTGTCAGGATGATACTGCATTGCCAGTTTCCGGTAGCTTTTGCGCAGCTCCTCATCGCTGGTTGCTGTGGTGGCACCTAATATTTTATAGTAGTCTTTCATCGGCTAATTGGTTTTATAATACGGCAGGAAGAATCGATTCCGACACAATGTATAAATATATTTCTTCTGGCAATTGTTACAAGTAATAAATAGGGTGTTGGTTCAATACGTATCCCCTCAAGCAGTAAAATTTATTGCTGCTCGGTTTTTATGATTATGGTTTTTTTCTATGAAAAAACGTATCATCATTGTGGCGATTATAGGTGCGGTCATCGGCTTCTTTGCCTTTGATCTTAACCTGCTTTTCACCTTGGAAAACATTCAAGCCCGCCTGGCTGAATTTCAGCAATGGCGAGACAAATCACCGATTTTAGTCAGCCTGCTGTTTTTTTCCGCCTATGTCATAATTACCGCTCTTTCCCTGCCGGGAGCGGTAATTATGACTCTCGCCGCCGGAGGTCTTTTCGGTCTGTCATGGGGTTTAGTCATCGTCTCTTTTGCTTCGACAATCGGTGCGACCCTGGCCTTTCTCGTCGCCCGGTATCTGTTGCAGGACAGCGTGCAAAAACGCTTTGGCGACCGGCTTAAGGCAATTAATACCGGGATTGCGCGGGACGGAGCTTTTTATCTCTTTACTCTGCGCCTTGTGCCGGTTTTCCCGTTTTTTTTGATCAATATCCTGATGGGATTGACCCCTATAAAGACCACTACTTATTATTGGGTGAGTCAGGTCGGCATGCTCCCTGGAACAATTGTCTTCATTAATGCCGGCACCCAGCTTGCCGGTATAAAGACTCTTGATGGGATTTTGTCACCGGCTCTGCTTTTCTCTTTTGCCCTGCTCGGCGTCTTTCCCCTCATTGCCAAAAAGATGACCGGATGGTTAAAAAAGCGCAAGGTGTACGCCAAGTGGACAAAACCGCGAACATATGATCGTAATCTCATCGTCATCGGTGCCGGCGCAGCGGGGCTGGTCAGCGCCTATATTGCTGCAGCGGTGAAAGCCAAAGTGACTCTGATTGAAGCGCACAAGATGGGTGGAGACTGTTTGAACTATGGCTGTGTACCAAGCAAAGCCCTTATCAAAAGTGCTAAAATAATTCACTATATCAATAATGGTGAGAAGTATGGACTGGAATGGGTAGAGCCTCAATTCAGCTTTAAAAAAGTTATGGCGCGGGTGCATACGATCATCGGCTCTGTGGCCCCCCACGACAGCATCGAACGTTACACCGCTCTCGGAGTGGAAGTTCTGCAGGGATATGGCAAAATTATCGATCCATGGACCGTTGAGGTGCAGCTGGTGAATGGTGAACACAAAAGGCTTACCACCAGATCGATTATTATCGCCGCCGGAGCCAGGCCCCAAGTACCACTTCTGCCTGGAATTGAAACCTCTGGCTACCTGACCAGCGATACCCTCTGGGGCGTTCTGGCCGAATATGATACTGTGCCAAAGCGCATGGTTGTGCTTGGCGGTGGTCCTATCGGCTGTGAACTGGCCCAGTGTTTTGCCCGCCTTGGATCGCAGGTTGTCCAGGTACAGAGGGCGGATAGAATTTTGATGCGCGAGGATCCCGAGGTCTCTGATCTTGCCGCTCAATCCCTGGCAAGGGACGGAGTGAGCGTGTTAACCGGCCATAGTGCGGTTCGCTGTGTTCAGGACGATAGAGGTAAAGCGATCATTGTTCGGCGGGGTGACACCGAAAAACGTCTCGATTACGATGTATTGCTCTGCGCTGTCGGTCGCTCTGCCCGACTGAGCGGCTATGGTCTGGAAGATATAGGCATAGCGACGGAGAGGACCGTGTTGACCAATGAATATCTGGAAACCCTTTTCCCCAATATCTTTGCCGCAGGCGATGTGGCCGGTCCCTATCAATTCACTCATGCCGCAGGCCATCAAGCCTGGTATGCCTCGGTCAACGCCTTGTTTGGGACGTGGAAAAAGTTTAAGGTCGATTATTCGGTGCTGCCCTGGACCACTTTCATCGATCCGGAGGTGGCCCGAGTCGGCTTGAATGAACAAGAGGCGGTACAACAGAACATTGACTACGAAGTGAGTCGCTTTGATTTTGCCGAACTGGATCGGGCCATAGCTGACAGTGCGACCAGGGGGTTTATCAAAGTGCTCACCGTTCCCGGCAAAGATAAAATTCTCGGGGTGACTCTGGTTGGCGAACATGGCGCCGACTTACTCGCGGAATTTGTTCTCGCCATGAAACACGGACTGGGATTGAATAAGATTCTCGGTACGATTCATACCTACCCGACTCTTTCGGAAGCAGGTAAATATGCAGCGGGTGAGTGGAAAAAAGCCCATGCACCGGAAAAGATTCTCCGTTTGATGCAATGGTACCATAAGTGCAAAAGAGGCTGAATGGTACCGGCTTAAATGGTGATACCGGAGAAAAATGAGGCGATTTCCCCTTTTTTCTTTGAACTGTGTTGCTTTTTGCAATACTATCTCTTGTGAAAAATCCATGAGGGATTGCAAGGAAAGAGATGGTGTCCATTCGGGACATCAACTGTTAATCAGCTTCAAAAGGAGAAAACCGTATGAAATTTACCAGCAGACTGGCAGTAACCGTTATGTCCTGTTTTGCATTCGTTCTGACCGCTGTCCCACAGTATGCCCACGCCGAACAGACTTTTGTGACAATCGGTACCGGCGGGGTGACGGGAGTATATTATCCAACCGGCGGGGCTATCTGCCGCCTGGTCAATAAAGGTCGAAAAGAACATGGGATTCGTTGTTCGGTCGAAAGCACTGGTGGTTCGGTATATAACCTGAACGCCGTTGCCGGGGGAGAACTGGATATGGGCGTAGCCCAGTCCGATATGCAGTACGAAGCAGTTAAAGGTGTGGGGAAATTTGCCTCAGCAGGACCGGACAAAGATCTTCGGGCAGTTTTCTCGATTCATCCGGAACCTTTCACGGTGGTAGCCAGGACCGATTCGGGGATTAAAACTTTTCAGGATCTGAAAGGCAAGCGGGTCAATGTCACGGATCCCGGTTCCGGTACTCGCGCGACTATTGAAGTTGTTATGGCCAAATACGGTTGGACAATGGCCGATCTCAAACTTGCTTCTGAATTGAAGGCATCTGAGCAGGCCTCGGCAATGTGCGACAATAAAGTTGATGCCATTGTCTATGTGGTTGGACATCCCAACGGCTCTATCAAGGAAGCTACCACAGCCTGTGATGCAGTAGTCGTAAGTGTTGCTGGTAAAGAAATCGACGAACTTATCGCCGCTAATCCATATTATCGTGCTGCAGTGATCCCCGGTGGTATGTACCGTGGCAGCGATGCGGATACCAAAACCTTTGGCGTAGGTGCAACCTTTGTCTCCTCGGCAAAAGTACCTGCCGACACAATCTATCAGGTCGTCAAAGCAGTTTTTGAAAATTTTGATGATTTTAAGAAGCTGCATCCTGCCTTCGCCAACCTGAAAAAAGAAGAAATGATCAAAGATGGCCTTTCTGCCCCACTGCATGATGGTGCCATCAAATATTACAAAGAAGCAGGCCTGATGAAATAATTTTCTCAACAGCAGATCATGCAGGATTTGATCTGCTATTGCTTCACCGTAGTGTCCGGTCGGCTTTTCAATCCCCAGTCGACCGGATACTAGCCGTTTTTCTGCAGTTCATAAATAGTTGGATAATGCTGATACGCGCAGGTTGGGCAGAGGCCGTGACTGAAGGTGACCTCTGCATGACGCTGAATGTATTCTTCAATCTGGCTCCAATTTCCAGGCTCGGCCCTGATTTGTTTGCAGTGGGCACAGATGGGAATGATCCCCTGCAGTACTTTCTTTTTTCTCATGGCCCGGACAACCCAGAAAAGGGTGACTGTCCCTTCAATAAGGATTGGTCCGGAAAAGACCTCGACATCTCTTTCTTCTCCGGTGGTCATTTTATGGGTCAATAAGAAGTGTTGCCATCCTTCTCTTCTTGCCTGGTCGATTCGAAACTCAACCTTCTCTCTGGGCAGGGTGGTGAGCGTTGTAATATGCATTTGCTGCAATTGTTGCAGGGAATAACCATAGAACGCGCAGGCGCAGGGGTTGGCTTGTTCAATCTGGCCTGTTGTCGCGTTGATCAGGAGAAGGATGGAATGGGTTTTTTCACATATGGCAACATACTGGGCGTCGGCTCTCCTTTGTTGTTGTATCTTTTTTTCCAGTCTGCTATTGATTTTCTGACTCACAGAGAGTGATTGCCGCACTTTTCCGAACAATGAATCGATCAGATAACCGATCAGGGCTCCAATCAGCAAGGCTGCGCCGTATCTGGACAGCTCATCCTCTTTTCCCGATCCTAGAAGCGCCAGTCGACAAAGACAGGGGAAAATTATGGCTGCAAGAACTGTGAACTTATATTTATACGCTGTGTCGTGGATCAAGGGAGCAATTTCGGTTGTCATTTCGCGACCTCTTTTACCGCTAAGGTGAAGGAGTACAAGAAACAGGACAGTCTGTATCACAATTCAAGTAACGAATGGTCAATGCTATAAAAAGTAATATCGATTTGGAAAATTTACGAAATAAGGAGTTTGGGGGGCAATGACGGAGATGTGGAATTCTGGAAATTGCACGGAAAAGAAGATGGGGCGGATTGGCGACCGGCCCTATTGGGTGCTGAACCTTTCCATTATTATCAGGGCTGTTCATCTGGTAGGAGCTGCACTTTTCCTGGCTTCTTTCCTGCTTGATGGAGTGCATTTGCCCTCGCTTTATCTGGTGATTGTTTTTGTCAGCGGTGCGGCTCTATTTTTTACCGAATGGATGAGGCACCGGCAGATTTGCCGAGAATTATCGGGGGTAAGTACCCTTATCAAGGTGGTGTTGCTTGGCGCGGCCTATCATGGCTTTCTTCCCGCATCGACAACGGTATTATCGGCATTTGTTCTTGCCGCACTTAGCGCACACGCACCGAAACAAGTGCGCCACAGATTGCTCTATTAACGATGGTTGTTGAGAGTATTATCTGGAAAACTCACAAAACTCTTACAGTGGGCACGGTGAGACTGCGGAGAAGGCTGGCAAGGACAATTTTCTGCTTTAGTTTTTTGGTCTAATCCATTGTTATTGCAGGAATATAAAAATAATTAACCCGGTTGCGTTTTTACTTGAATCTTTTTTGCAGCCGGATCACAGCGGGTGGGTAATTTTGTCCCACTGTCATGATCGGAAAAGTTGGTAAAACCTTGTCTGCACGGGATTGATAATCAGGCGTGAAAATTGCAATATAATTTTAGGTTGAGTATTTGTCAGACCTGATGATTACATTGCCTTGTTACAGACTAAATTTCTGCGATGCGGATGTGTGGCAGCAGCAGGAGTTAACCCGCGAAGAGTGATATATGGACATAACTAAATTTGCCATCCCCGAAATTATTTTTGGCCGGGGGAGTCTGGATTACGCCGGGCAATGTGCCCTGCGGCTCGGTGCAAAGAAGGTACTTCTGGTCAGCGATTCCGGCATCGAGGAAGCCGGCTGGGTGCAGAAGCTGATGGATGTATTAAAAAAAGAAGGAATAGAATGGGTCTATTATTCCGGCGTCACGTCTAATCCACGGGATATTGAAGTAGAGCAGGGGGCTCGGTTTTATTTGAACAACGGTGCCGATGTGATTATTGCCATTGGCGGCGGCAGCCCGATGGATACAGCTAAAGGGATTGCGATTATCGCCAGCAATGGCGGCAGGATCAGGGATTACGAAGGCGCCAACCGGGTCAGTCGCCCCCTGCCGCCGATGATGCTGATTACCACCACCGCCGGCAGTGGCTCGGATATCTCCCAGTTCTGCATCATAACCGATGTCGAGCGGGCGGTGAAGATGTCGATTATCACCCGTACCTTAGTCCCCAATATTTCCATAGTTGATCCCCTTATCCTCAAGACCAAAAGTGAAACGCTGATCATTCAGTCCGCAGTTGATGCGCTTGCCCACGCAACCGAGGCCTACACTTCGACGATTGCCTCACCTTTTACCGAGATGCAGTCATTAAAAGCCATTGATCTGATTATTAAACATCTGCCCTGTGCCGTTGCGACGAGATCTCTGGATTGCCTGGAGCAGCTGAGTATCGCCGCGGTAGCCGCCTCCATGGCCTTCAGCAATGCCAGCCTCGGCGCGGAACATGCCCTGGCCCATTCCCTCGGCGGGCACTTCGATATGCGGCATGGAGTGATCCACCCTATTCTGCTGACCGCCGTCATGCGTTTTAATCTGCAGGGCGCGGAAGAAAAACTCGCCGACATCGGCCAGGTGATTCTGGGGAAGAGGGTTGGGTCAGCACATGATACCGCTCTGGCCGGGATTGAGAAGCTGGAAGAATTTTTTGCCTCGTTCAAAGTTTCGCAAAGATTGCGCGATGAGATTGGCGAAGAGGATAAACAATTTCTGAAACCGATCTGTCAGATGGCGGTCAACGACGCCTGTGTTCTGACCAATCCCCGACCTCCTTCCTGGCAGGAGCTGCTGAAAATATGCGAGGAGGTCTGGTAATGAAAATCACCACCCTGGAAGATCTGGTCGGCATTGAACATTCCAAACTGGGATTTTATCAGGAATTGCAGCAAAAAGTTGAACAACTGAAGACCTCCAATGAGGAACTGGAAAAAAAACGCAAGGAGATTCAGGCAGTTCTGGACGGCATTACCGATCTGATGCTGGTGTTATCCGAGGACCTGAAGATCCAGCGGGTCAACCATGTGTTTGCCGAATGGTTCCCCGGCATCGATCCCATCGGTAAAACCTGTTATCAGTTATTCAGGGGGAAACAGAGCAGGTGTGAAGACTGCCCGGCCCATCGCTCTCTTGATCTGGATGAAATAGTCAAGGATCTCTGTATCTATAAGGTAAACGATAAATTCAGACACTTTGAAATTATTGCTTCCCCCCTTAAAACAGGCATCTCTGCAGAACGGAATGTGCTGCTCTTTAAGCGCGATGTGACCCTTGAAAAAGAATTCCAGGCCCAGTTCTATCAGGCGGAGAAAATGGCCACAGTTGGTGCCCTGGCCGCCGGGGTGGCCCATGAAATCAACAACCCTTTGGCGGCGATTAGTGGTTTTGCCGAAGGTATGCAGCGGCGGATAGGACGGATAGTGGGCAAGGTAGAAACGGAAATCCTCGATGATTTAACCGAATATACCGATACCATCATCAAGGAATGTCTCCGTTGTCGCGATATCGTCCAGACATTGCTGACTTTCAGCCGACCGGTCGCCTCGAGTCTTAGTCCGGTGGATATGAATCAATGTGTCAGGGACACCCTTTTTATACTCAAGCATCATTTCAAAGAGCAGCACAATATTGCCGTCAAGACGGACCTGCAGGCTCAATTGCCGGTGATCATGGGTGATGAGTCGCAGCTGAAGCAGGTGATAATCAACCTGTTTACCAATGCCTTTGATGCAACCGGAGAAGGTGATGTTATTCGGATCATTACCAATGCCGGACCAAATGGGGGCGTCGAGTTAATCGTCGAGGATTCGGGCTGCGGTATTCCCGCCGAGCTGCATGATAAGCTCTTTGAACCTTTTTTTACCACGAAGCCTGTGGGCAAAGGGATCGGCATCGGTCTGTCCACCTGTTATTCGATTGTTAAGCATCACTGTGGAGAGATCACTGTGACCAGCGAGGAGGGTCAAGGTACCTTTTTCAAAGTCTCTTTACCGGGAATAAAGCTCTGAGGCTGCGCGAATGGAACAAGAAAAATACACCGTCCTGGCTATTGATGACGAACAGCCGATCAGAAGGCTGCTGCAGAAGGAACTCACCACCGACCGTCGGGAAGTCCTGACGGCTGCAAGTGCTTCGGCAGCACGAGACATGTTGCGAAAACACTGGTTCGATGTCATCATCATGGATCTCCGGCTCCCGGATATATGCGATCTGGACCTGTTGATCGAGATTAAAGACAGTGTCCCCCATATCGAAGTTGTGATGATCACCGGCCACGGCGATATCGACAGCGCGGTGAAGGCAATAAAACTCGGTGCCTGTGATTTTATCCGTAAACCATTCAATCTGGATCGGCTGGAACTGGTGGTCGAAAAGGCCCATCAGCGTGTTCTGCTTTCCCGGGAAAATACCATTCTTCGGCATAACAGCGGTATTGATCAGCAAGCGGTACAATTCATCGGCAATTCTCAGGCTGTCCGCGATATCAAATTTTTAGTCAACAAGGTGGCTCCAGCAAAAATACCGGTGCTGCTCACCGGTGAGTCGGGAGTCGGCAAAGATGTTGTCGCCAGGCTGATCCATCAGCGATCGGCTTGTGCCGCACATCCGATGATTATTAAAAATTGTGCCTCCCTGCAAAAAGATCTGGCCCGGAGTGAATTATTCGGTCATATGAAAGGTTCCTTTACCGGCGCCACCGAATCCAGTGAGGGGCTGATGGCTTATGCCCACGACAGCACCCTGTTTCTTGATGAAATCGGTGAGCTTCCTATGGGGGTTCAGGCCTCGCTGTTGCGAATTCTCGAGACCCAGACCTACCGGAGGGTTGGTGAAAAGGAAGAGCGAAAGGTCAATATCCGTTTTGTGTACGCAACCAATCGCAACCTTGCCGAGGAGGTGGAAAAAGGGCGTTTTAATGAGGCTTTTTTTCACCGGATCAATGCCTTCAATATCGAGATCCCGTCTCTTAGTGAACGGAAGGAAGATCTGCCTCTGCTGGTAAATTTTTTCCTGATGCGCCTCAGCCCGGACAATACACCGTACCGGATCGTTGACAGCGCCATGGACTGCATTCTCCGCTACAACTGGCCGGGCAATGTCCGGGAACTGCGTAATGTTATTGAACGGTCGATCATCCTGGCGGAAAATAACATCATCACGGAACGTTGTCTGCCTCGAGAGCTGGTTTCCATACCGGAAGATAACCTGGCTACTCTCAGTCTTGAATCAGTAGAGAAAAATCACATCCTGAAAATGTTGCAATTTTTTGATGATAACCGGCAAAAAACTGCAGAAGCTCTCGGTGTCAGCCGAAAAACGCTGTATAGAAAACTGGAGAAGTATGCCGGGCATTGATTGGTTCAGTATGATGCCGGGTCGTTTTGACTTCTTTGTCTTGATGCCTGTTTCCTTTTGACCCACCACGCCGGAAACTGTTGGTAATTGTCAGTTTCGGTACGAATTTTTCCGAAAAGTCATACCCATAACTGGCCAAATGTTTCTAGCTGGGACATTATGGCATTCCTGATTGTCGATTTGAAAATGATATCTACCCGAATTCGCTGTTTATTTCAACTTGGCACGTCTGTTGCAAAGTATGGATTGCGCAAGAGATGGATCCAAATGCAACAATAGGCCAATCAGAATAATTTCAGCTTAAAAAAAGGAAGGTATCATTATGGCAATTCGAGAAGAAGTATACGGTTATTTCATTCCCAGTGTTACCCTGATAGGTATTGGCGCAGCAAAAGAGATTCCAGCAAAGATCAAAGCACTCGGTGGCAGCAAGCCGCTGATCGTCACCGACAAAGGCATTACCGGTGCCGGGATTACCAAGCAGATTACCGATCTGCTCGATAAAGCAGAGATGAAATATGTCGTCTTTGACGAGACCATCCCTAACCCCACCGACAAGAACGTGGAAGCTGGAGTTGCAGCCTATGAAAAGAATTCCTGTGACAGCCTGATCACCCTCGGTGGCGGTAGTTCCCATGACTGTGGTAAAGGCGTCGGCCTGGTCATTGCCAACGGCGGCAGAATCCAGGATTTCGAAGGTGTTGATAAATCGACCAAACCAATGCCTCCGTATGTGGCGGTTAACACCACCGCCGGTACTGCTTCAGAAATGACCCGCTTCTGTATTATCACCGATACCAGCAGAAAGGTAAAAATGGCCATCGTCGACTGGCGCTGCACGCCGGGTATCGCCCTTGATGACCCGCTGCTGATGATGGGTATGCCCCCTGCACTGACCGCGGCTACCGGTATGGACGCCCTCACCCACGCGGTAGAAGCCTATGTCTCCACCATAGCGACCCCGATGACCGACTCAGCCGCGGAAAAAGCGATTGAACTGATCGCCACCCACCTCCGTCCTGCAGTTGCCAATGGCCAGGATATCGTCGCCCGTGAAGGCATGTGTTATGCCCAGTATCTCGCCGGGATGGCCTTCAACAATGCCAGTCTTGGTCACGTTCATGCCATGGCTCACCAGCTCGGTGGTTTCTATGACCTGCCCCACGGTGAGTGTAATGCTATCCTGCTGCCCCACGTGTGCAATTTCAACCTGATCGCCAAAATGGATCGTTTCGTCAAGATTGCCGAGTTGATGGGTGAAAATGTTTGTGGTCTTTCTCCTCGCGACGCCGCAGAGAAGGCATTGGCTGCCATCAAGAAACTGTCAACCGATATCGGCATACCCGCAGGCCTCATTGAACTCGGTAAACGATATGGCAAAGATGTCAGCGCCAAGGATATCGACACCATGACCGGCAATGCTCAGAAAGATGCCTGTGGTATGACGAATCCCCGTACGCCGACCGATAACGATGTGAAGGCTATTTATAAGGCGGCACTATAAGTCACTGTCGGCTGTACATTGCATCAACTGAGTATGTTGCGGGGTATGGATTCGTCCGTACCCCGTTGTTGTTTTATTTATCGAGGAGTATTGCCATGACTGACAAAATATTTCGTGTAAACATGTCTGATTTAACCACCAGGGTGGAAGAGGTCCCGGCTGCATGGGCGGGGCTCGGTGGCCGTGGTCTGACTTCCAACGTGGTTGCCGCTGAGGTGGAGCCTACCTGCCATCCGCTCGGCAAAAATAACAAACTGGTTATTGCCCCGGGGCTGCTTTCCGGCACCCAGGCCGCCAATTCCGGCCGTCTCTCCTGTGGTGCTAAAAGTCCGCTGACCGGCACTATCAAGGAAGCCAATGCCGGTGGTACTTCGGCTCAAATGCTGGCAAAACTGGGAATCAAAGCGCTCATCATCGAAGGAAAACCACAGGACGATACCTGGTATAGCCTTCATGTGAGCGCGGATGGTGTCTCGATCAATGAGGAAAGCGAACTGGTTGGCAAGGGAAACTATGCTGTTGTTGAAACCCTGAATGTTCGCCTTGGTGAGAAATTCGGGGTTATTTCCATTGGTCCGGCAGGTGAGATGAAGATGGCTGCGGCAAACATTTCCATCAAAGATCCTGGTTCGCGAATCCGTTCCAGTGGACGGGGTGGTTTAGGTGCGGTGATGGGCGCAAAACAAATTAAATTCATCGCTGTGGCCCCGACCGACAGAAAAGTCGCCATCGCCCAGCCCGATGAGTTTAAGACCGCCAACCGGGCCTTTGCCAAGGCCCTGGTCGATCATCCGGTCAGCCAGGCCCTGGGGCAGTATGGCACCAATGTTTTGGTCAACATTATTAACGAGGCGGGAGCGCTCCCCACCCGTAATTTCACCTCCGGCCAGTTTGCCGGTCATGAGGAAATCTCCGGGGAAACCATGTACGACACCATTGTCGCCCGGGATGGTAAACCGAAACACAACTGCCACCCGGGATGCGTCATCAACTGCTCGCAGATCTACAATGACAAGGATAAACAATACAAGACCTCAGGTTTTGAATATGAATCCATCTGGGCTCTGGGTGCCGATTGCTGTGTCGACAACCTCGATCATATTGCCGAAGCCGATTATATCATGGATGATCTGGGCATTGATACGATTGAGACTTCAGTCGCTTTTGGTGTTGCCATGGAAGGGGGACTCCTGGAGTTCGGCGATGGTGCCGGCGTATGTCGCATCCTTCGGGAAGATATTGGTCAAGGTACGCCTCTCGGCAGGATTATGGGGGGTGGTGCCGGCAATGTGGGCAAAGCTTTTGGGGTAACCCGGGTGCCGGTGGTCAAAAATCAGGCGATACCTGCCTATGATCCTCGCGCTATAAAAGGTATCGGCATCACTTATGCCACCTCGACGCAGGGAGCTGACCATACCATGGGCTACACCATTGCCACCAATATCCTTGGTGTCGGCGGCTCTGTCGATCCGCTCAGCCAGGAAGGACAGGTGGAGCTTTCGCGTAATCTGCAGATCGCCACCGCCGCCATCGACTCGACCGGCATGTGCCTGTTTATCGCTTTTGCCGCCCTCGATAATGCAGCCTGCCTGCCGGCGTTGATTGATATGATCAACGCGCGGTTCGGCATTGCTCTCACCGCTGATGATGTCACCAATCTTGGTATGAGTATATTGAAGACAGAGCGTGCCTTTAATATTGCCGCTGGTTTTACCAGTCATGATGACCGGCTGCCGGAATTCTTCAGGGAAGAACCGATTGCTCCGCATAATGTGGTCTGGGATATCAAAGACCAAACCATCGATTCATTCTGGGACTTCTGATAAGAACTTCCTCCCGTCTCGAAGCCGACAGCACCGTGTAAAACCTTGTCACGGTGCTGTCGGCTGATATACTTCTTGTCTTTTATCCCGTTTCCCTCTAATTATCGTCCTCAATATATTTTACTCAAGAGGACGTTTATTATGCCATTTATCGGCGAGGCAATCGCTCTTACTACGGTGCTGTGCTGGACTTTCAGCGTGCAATTTTTTGCTGTTGCCTCCAGAGAGGTTGGGTCGACCCCGGTAAATATCATCCGGTTGTTCGTTGCTTTAATACTCTTTACCGGACTGCTTTTTTTCAGGCAGGGGACTTTTCTCCCTATTGATTTCCCGCCGCGAGCCTGGCTCTTGCTCAGTTTGTCCGGCGTTATTGGATTTTTCATAGGCGATATCTTTCTCTTTAAGGCGCTGGTCGAGCTGGGGCCGCGGATTACCATGTTGATTCAGAGCCTGGCCGCGCCGACTGCAGCGGTGTTTGGCTGGGGCTTTCTGCATGAAAGCTATAATCTGCAGCAGTGGCTGGGCATGGCCATTACCCTTGCCGGAGTTGGTGCGGTAATCCTTGAGAAGAGCAGGGATGCGGCTCCGGCCAAAAAATTGCGGGTAACCAGGGTATCATATCAAGGGGTCGTTTTTGCTTTTGCGGCAATGCTTGGCCAGGCGGGTGGCTTGCTGCTCAGCAAAAGCGGGATGCAGACGGATGCCGGCTATCTCGATGCATTTTCGGCAACGCAGATCAGGGCCCTTGCCGCGTTCTGCTGTTTTGTTATTTTTTTTACCGTGACCGGTAAGTGGCACAATGTGCAAACGGCACTTACCAACAAGAAGGCGGTGGTCTTTACCGCCACAGGTGCGGCCATTGGCCCTTTTCTAGGCGTTTCCATGTCTCTTATGGCTTTGCACTATCTGCCGACCGGGGTCGCTTCCACCTTTTTTTCGCTGATCCCCATCTGTATTATTCCGTTTTCCATTTATCTCCATAAAGAACATGTTTCTCTTCGTGCCATCGCCGGCGCGGTTACTGCCGTTTTCGGGGTTTATCTGCTTATGATCTAAGAATTTGCCATGCACAAAGAACTGTTTGCCGGTATCTTGAAATTTAATTTGAAAAAAATCAGGAAATTATGCTCCGACTGGTACTGACAGGAATTCTTGCCGCGCTGTTTTTCAGCTCCACCTTTGTTCTCAATCGGGCGATGAGCCTGGAAGGCGGGCACTGGCTCTGGACGGCTTCTCTACGTTATGTGTGGATGCTGCTGTTGCTCTGCATCTGGCTGGCTGTTGCCGGGCGGGCCAGGTGGGGATAAAGGCATTGCAGCTGTACCGCCGCCACTGGCTCTTTTGGACCATTGCCGGTACTTGGTGCTGCTTTTGCATATCCCTTAGGCAACCAAATGGTGTGGGAGGTGAGAATAGCTGCCCAAGGGCACCACGTCCCCTTGATGAGACGTTTTCTTCCTACCATTGATCATCCAGCCATGGACGATGCCATCTGTCGCGTCCTGCTGCTTACTCTGGGCTCACTGCCTCTGTGGATAGTGCTGCTGGTATGGCTTTCTCCGCCGTTGCCGGGTACAGGCCAACTGATCATGACATTTCTTGTCGCGCTGTTTTCTGGTTTTGCCGCGACGAGCCTGTTTCTTGGGGCACGGCATATGGCCAAAAGTCCATCGGAGCTGGCCGCTGTTGACTGCACCCAATCGATGGAAGTGGTTTTTACCCTCACAGCAGAGGCCATGCTGCTCGGCGGTGTTCTCCCCGGTCTTATGGGCTGGGGGGGGATTGCCTTGACCCTTGTTGGATTGGTATTATATCTGATGGCGTCGTAAAAAGTCTCCATCTTCTTCGTTGTTGCAAATTTCACTATCATTACGACGTACTCTAGTACGCCGAAATAATAGTGAAATTCGCACGCCTCGAATATGAAGTTTTTTGCTTAGCCATGGTGAATTTTAAGTTTTTACGAGGCCATAATATCTACGGATGCAGAAATTTTAGGACACCAATTTTAAAAGGGTTTTGTTGTATGGGCATCGCGACCGATATAATTATTCTTGTACTGACTGCTTTTTTCTGCGGTCTGGTCATGCAGTGGCTGCATCAGCCGTTAATCCTCGGGTATATTCTTGCCGGTATTATTCTCGGCCCGTATACCGGCGGCATGACGATCACTGAAGTTCATGATATTGAACTGCTGGCCGAGATCGGGGTGGCGCTGCTGCTGTTCGCCCTGGGCCTGGAGTTTTCCCTTAAAGATCTCCGTCCGGTGAAATATATTGCCCTTATCGGCACGCCGATGCAGATGCTCTTGACCATTGCCTTTGGCTATGCCCTCGGTCGATTATTTGGCTGGGAAGGCAATACGGCCCTCTGGTTCGGCTCTTTGATATCGTTGTCCTCGACCATGGTTATTTTAAAGACCCTGATGAACCAAGGCTGGCTTGGGACACTGTCGAGCAAGGTAATGATCGGCATGCTGATTATTCAGGATCTGGCGGTTGTACCGCTGATGATAGTCTTGCCCCAGTTGAACAACCCTGCCGCCGGTCTTGGCATTCTCGGTCTTGCTTTTGTCAAGGCCGCAACGTTTCTGATCGCCATGTTTTTTTTCGGGACCCGGTTGCTTCCCTACCTGCTCAAAACCATCGCCGAGATCGGTTCCCGGGAACTGTTCATCCTGGCTATTACCGCTATAGGCCTGGGTGTTGGCTATGTCACCTATCTGGTTGGGCTGTCGTTTGCCTTCGGTGCCTTCATTGCCGGTATGGTCCTCAGCGAGTCGGATTACGGCCACCAGGCTCTCAGTGATATCATTCCTCTTCGCGACCTGTTCGGCCTGCTGTTTTTTGCCTCGGTGGGCATGCTCTTTGATCCTCGCTTTCTGTTCAGCCACTTCACGCTCATCCTCCTCCTGGTCACCGTTGTCAGTCTCGGCAAGGGTGCCATCTTTGCCATTATTGCCTGGACTTTTCGTTATCGCAACGTCATCCCTCTTGCCGTTGGCCTGGGTCTGTTTCAGGTTGGGGAGTTTTCTTTTGTCCTGGCCCGGATAGGGGTTTCAAGTCAGTCAATCAGTAGCGAATTTTACAATATGTTTCTGACCATGGCAGTGGTCACCATGGTGCTGACCCCTTTTATTTCGTCGCAGACATCGCGGCTCTATAGCCTGAAAAAAAGATGGTTTAAGCACGAACCTCTGGAGTCGCTCAATTTTCCAGAAGATGAGCTGCGCAACCATGTGGTCATTGCCGGTTGCGGCCGAATCGGTATGCAGATTGCCGAGATGTTGCACCAGCTGGCTATACCTTTTGTTCTGGTGGAGCTTGACCAGATGCGTATTGAAAGGGCGAAAGCGGCAGGTTTTCCTATTGTCTATGGCGATGGCAGTCAGGAGGTGGTGCAGGAGGCATTACGGATACAGCGTGCGTCTCTTCTCGTGGTAACTATACCGGGAATCGTTGTCGCCCGCTCAATTATCAGCCATGCCAGGAAAGTAAACAGCGGGATCAGGGTGGTCGCCCGCTTGTCCGACCCTGATTTTTTCAGCGTTTTCAAAGAGCTGGCGGTGACGGATCTGGTTAATCCGGAGTTCGAAGCCGGCCTGGAAATGATCAGGCAGGTGCTCCTCTATCTGCGGATTCCGGTGCCGGAGATTCAACATCATACCGAAAATCTCCGCCATCAACTGCTTGCCCAGGCCGCAACTTCCGTGGAAGAATACCACACTCTTGGTCAGATGCGGGCTGCTGAACAGCAGTTTGACCTGCAATGGGTCGAGATCGAAACTGATAATCCACTGATAGATCTGACTATCGCTGAGGCCGAAATCCGTAAGATCACCGGGGTGTCAGTCGTCGGTATTATCCGTAGCGGCACCCTGGTGACCAACCCTGATCCAACGTTCCGGTTTCAGCAGCACGATCTGGTGGCGATTATCGGCTCGGCCCCGGCCCGGCAAAAATTTCATTGTTTTCTTAATCCCCTGTCGGAGAAATGTCTGGTTACGCTGTAGCCCGCATATCGCCGCGTTCCAGATAAGCCTGGTGCATGAAGAAGGCCTTCTCGATGATATGCGGCTCATGGCCGCCGCGCTCCCGGACGGCCCGTTGAAAATAATCCCATAACTGATCGCGAAAATGGGGATGGGCACATTTTTGAATAACCTGTTCGGCGACCTGGCGAGGTGTCAAGGGACGGGTATCGACCAGGCCGTACTCGGTTACCACTATATCCACTGAGTGTTCCGAGTGGTCGACATGGGTGACCATGGGAACGATGGCTGAAATAAGGCCACCTTTGGCGGTAGAGGGCGTGACGATGATCGACAGTGCGCCGTTGCGTAAATAATCCCCGGACCCACCGATGCCGTTCATCAACTGGGTGCCCATGACATGGGTGGAGTTGACCTGGCCGTAAATATCTACTTCGACTGCGGTATTGATGGCAATGACCCCGAGGCGGCGAATTACTTCCGGGGAATTGGAGATTTCCACCGGCCGCAGGACTATTTTTTCCCGGTAGCGGTAGATTTCATTTATGAAGCGTTCGCGGGCTTTTTCCGACAGGGTCATGGCCGAACCGGAAGCCGCCCGTACTTTACCGAGATCGATTAAATCCAGTACGCTGTCCTGGAGGACCTCGGAATAGATATCGATGGATTGAAAGGTATGGTCTTCTAAAAAACCGGACAAAACGGCATTGGCTACGTCGCCTACCCCGGACTGCCAGGGGAGGGATGACGGCATGCGATTTTTCTGAATTTCATGCCGGACAAAGTCCAGGATAAACTCGGCTATACGACTGGAGATGGCATCCGGCGGGGTGAAAATTGGACAGTGATCATGCTCTGTGCTGAACAGGATAGCCACCACCCGACTGGGGTCCATTTTGATAAAGGGTTTGCCGATCCGATCGGCGGAACGGTAGATGGGAATGGGCATGCGGTACGGTGGGTCTTCCGGGATAAAGATGTCGTGAATTCCTTCCAGATCCGGGGAATTGGCTGAAATTTCAATAATAATTTTCTCAGCCTCCTGCACATAGGTAGGCGTGTTGCCGACCGACATGGTTGGGATAAGATGGCCCTGTTCGGTAATAGCCGCGGCCTCGACCACCGCCACGTCACACCGTCCCCATTCTCCGGCCCGTACCTTGGCTGAGAGTTGGGAAAGATGATCATCTTTGAATTTAATCACCCCTTGGTTAATTTGTCCGCGCATGAATCTGTCACTCATATAGGGGCGTCGCCAGGCCAGCAGGCCAGCCCGGGCCAATGCTCCGTCGACCAAATCGCCCGTCGATGCCCCGGCGAACAGGTTGATCTTGAATTGCTCGCCCAGTTCCGCCCGTCTGACCAGCTCTCGGGGGATTAATTTAGGATACCCGGCGGTAAATCCGGAAATAAACAGGTTTGTGCCGTCCTGAACATGCCGGGCCGCCGAGGCCGGATCAGTAATTTTATCCTGCAGGGGTTTATAGCGCACCCGATCAGTCAACATGTCATTGTCTCCTTCCAAGAAAAAATCGTTAAATAGTCTGCAAGGGGGAATTGGTGGCGATGGTGGACGAGCCGGTTAGTCCATAGGGACAAAACCATATCCTTTAGACTGGTAGCCGATCATTGAAGCGTAGCCGTTGTCGACCAGTTTCACCTGGGGCAGGAAATCCGCAGCATCGATATGATGCATTCCAGCGGCGATGAGACACTGCTCCATGCTGATTTTCTGGGTGGCAAATTTTTTGACCAAAGATGCAATTTGGTTTTTATCAGCAAGATCCATATCAAGAACGTAGTCGCTTCCTTTGGTGAAAAAAATGCTTGCCTTGCCGCGAATGCCGATGACAAAAGCAGGGGCAACTCCGGCAGCTGTAAGCTGGTTGTAGGTTTTTTCGATAAGCTGTAGTCGGATAAGCAGTAGTTTTGGATCACCGACAGTGACATCGAAATAGGCTTTTGTTGCCGTCAACCCACTCAGCGCAGCGCTGTTGTTTCTTGCCATACCCGGTTCCTCGGCATGGCTGAAGTTTGTACAGCAAAAAATAGAAATTATTACAATAAATATTATTTTCATTGTTATTCACCATGCCGCTAACCCTGTCCTTACTTTTACTCAGCAGCCAAGCGCCAGCGGCTTAAGGAGTTTCAAGGCCCTGTTTTCCTGTGGGCCTGGCTGATACCACACTTTGATGGTGTCGCGCGGTTTCAGTTCCTCCAGTTTATAAAAGCCTTCAAAAAGAGTGTCTTTGTTGATGGCGAGGACAGTGGTCGGTCCTTTTTTCACCTTGATTGTGATTGTTTGCGTATCAAGTGAGATTGAACGGACTATCCCTTTGATAAACATATGATTTTCCGTTGAGACGTCTTCTTCAAATTGAGCGGCCATTAGAGGGTCGGTGAGGCACAAAATCGCGAGAAGAAACAACAGGCAGCTGGATATCAGTCTGGGAAATCGATGAAGTTTCATGAGCGGCTATTCCTGAGAGGTGAGACTGCTTGAGGTGGTCATGCCTGTCTATATCCATTAAGCATCGAAACACCTTTTAGCAATGATCAGGAAGAGGAGCGGGGTGCTTGATCTTTGTGGCTAATGTCTTTTTTTAAGGTGTTTGTAGAGAACGTTTTGATCGTGCAGAAATTGGATGCCCATCTTAAAAGCAGCTTGCTGCATATACTCACAGGAATCCATCCAGATAGATCGGGCAGCGATTGTTGAAACAGTGTTATCGCCTTCCTGTTTCCCAAGGTGCAGGAGCAGATTAAATCGGTCACTGTTCAGGGTTTCGAAGAATACATGCCTGCCGTTGAGCGAGAGTGTCGGCAGGACAAGACAGGCGCCTCCTCGGGAAAAATTAATGACGGTCGTGGAGAGCAGGCCCGGCAGGGCTGTACCTTTCTGGATATCCAACAGCCCGATATTCATTACCAGCTCAAGCTCTATCCTGGGCGATCTAAACAGAAAAGGAAGCATAATTATTTTTTACCAGGGCTGTTTGGTCATTATGGACTGCCGGAAATTACACTTATTAAGTGTAGGCAATTGCCCCAATATTGTCAAATTATACTGCACTAACAGTTGGATAGACTACTCGGCGGAAGAAAAATCCTCAAACCCGGAAAAACATCCCTGACAAACATCTGACTGTAATAAGGCAAAAAAGGCTCTCAATTCCAGGATTTTCTTGCTACAATCTATCCCCAACCCTGAGCAAAAATCAGGAATTCGTGCCAATGGCCTGTTTTTAAACATTATTTAACCAGAGGAGATAAGAATGAATTTGACATCGTACCTGAAGTACTCTGTGATCGCAGCTTTGGCCTTCGGTTTTTTTGGTACCGGATATGTCCGGGCGGAGGGTGATAAAAACTTTCTGCTGGCTACCGCCAGTACCGGTGGTACCTATTATCCGGTGGGAGTCGCTCTGTCCACCCTCACCAAAGTAAAACTGCAACCGGATCACAAGATCAGCATGTCGGCGATCAACTCGGCCGGCTCCGGCGAAAATATCAAGCTGATGCGCGACAATGAGGTTCAGTTTGCCATTCTGCAGGGACTGTACGGCTACTATGCCTGGAACGGTAAGGGGCCACTTGCTCAGGACGGCCCACAGAAAGAACTCCGTTCCATATCCATGCTCTGGCAGAATGTCGAACATTTCACTGTCCTTTCCGACAAGGCCAAAACCGGCACCATCTCCGATATGACCGGCCTGAAAGGGGAGCGGATTTCCCTTGGCAAGAAAAACTCCGGTACTCTTGGTTCCAATGAGGTGATTCTCGGCAATCTCGGCGTCAATATCGAAAAAGATTATGACCTGGTCTATGTCGGCTATGGGCCGAGCGCCGATGCGCTGCAGAACGGCCAGATCGCCGCCATGTCCACTCCTGCCGGGGTTCCGGCCAGCGCGGTGACCAGGGCACTGGCCTCAATGGGCCAGAAGGCGACCCTCCTTGGTTTTACCGACGAGCAGGTCAAGCAGGCCGATGGCGGCCTTAATCTCTGGACCCCATATCTCATCAAGGCCACCGCCTACCCCGGCCTGGAAAAAGATGTCATGACCATTGCCCAGCCGAACTTTCTGGCGGTCCGGGCCGATATTGACGATGAGTCCGTCTATCTTATCACCAAGACCATCTATGAGAATCTGCCATTTTTGAATGCGATACATAAGGCGACCACGGCCATGAGCACCGACAAGGCGCTGGCCGGCCTGCCGATGCCTCTGCATCCAGGTGCGGCACGCTACTATAAGGAGATTGGGCTAACCATACCCGATAATCTCCTCTCTAAGTAAAGATAGCGTGACAGCCATCCGGGAATTGACTGTTTACGGGTGCATTAAACAAATTGGTGGCGGCCTTGGAACAAAAGGAAATATTTCAGACATTTGTGGGATCGGGGGCGAAGGAGAAAGTTATCTTCGTGCTGGCGGTTGCGGTGTCCCTGCTGCATGTGTATTTCAATATCCTCACCGTTTTGCCGAGCCTCTGGCAGAATGCGCTGCACTACTCGGGGTTTGCCCTGCTGTGTTGCCTCACCTATCCATTGGGTGGACGTCGCCGCAAGAAGAAATGGCTGTTGGCCGTCGATCTTATTCTGGGTCTTTCGGCCGCGACGGCCGCTATCTATATGATTTCCATGGAAGATGCCATCTATGCCCGGGGCGTCCATCTGTCTTCTTTCGAATGGATCGCCGGTTCGGTGCTGTTGCTTACCGCCCTGGAGTTTACCCGGCGGACCACCGGCTGGGTCATTCCAATTCTTATCGTTGTGGCTCTCACCTATGTTGGCTGGTGGGGGGCGATGCTCAACAACGTGTTTCGATTCACCGGACTGAGCACCGAGACCCTGCTCTTTCGCTCCGTTTATGGCGATGACGGGCTGTTTGGCAATATTGCCCTGATCTCGTCCACCTTTGTCTTTATGTTTATTCTATTCGGCGCCTTTCTGCTCCGCTCCGGCGCCGGGGAGTTCGTCGTTGATCTGGCTCGGGCGGTTGCCGGGAAAACCGTCGGTGGTCCGGGACTGGTGGCGGTCTTTGCCTCCGGCCTGACCGGAACCATTTCCGGCTCTGCCGTTGCCAATACCGCTTCCACCGGGGTCATAACCATTCCCCTTATGAAAAGAGCCGGCTTTGACGCTAAATTTGCCGCCGGGGTCGAGGCCGCGTCCTCCACCGGCGGCCAGCTTATGCCGCCGATCATGGGGGCTGGTGCCTTTGTTATGGCCAGCTATACACAGATTCCCTATACCGTTATCATTACCGCCTCCATCCTGCCGGCCATCCTGTACTTTGCCAGTGTTGCCTTCTATGTGCGGATCGAGGCCAAGAAATGCAATGTCACGATGATCGACGATGAGGATGTCAAACTGCTCGATGTCCTGAAAGAGGGTGGTCTGCCCTTTCTTGTTGCCGATCTGCGCGCTGATCGGCATGCTCGTCTACGGTTTTACCCCGACCTATGCGGCGGGGATTTCCATCCTGGCTGTTATCGTTGCATCCTGGCTTACGCCCAAATAAAATGGGCATTCAGGCGATTCTCGAGGCCCTGGCTCTAGGTGCCAGGAATATGATTATGACCGGTATTCTGCTGTGCAGTGTTGGCCTGATGGTCAATGTCATCGCCACCACCGGTATCGGCAACACCTTTTCGCTGATGATAACCCAGTGGGCCAGCGGCAGTCTGCTTATCGCCATTCTTCTGATCGCTCTTGCATCACTGGTTCTCGGGATGGGGCTGCCGGTAACAGCCGCCTATATCGTGTTGGGAACTCTGTCGGCACCGGCCCTGTATAATCTGATCGTTGACTCGCAGATAACCGAAATTATAGCCAAAGGGCTGCTCTCCGAAGAGGCAAAGACTATCTTTATGCTCGCCCTGCCGGAAAAAGTTGCTCTGCTCGGCCAGGCAATGCCTGTTGAAGAGGCCAGGGCCATTCTCAAGGCAGTCCCGCTCGACCTGATTGGAACCGTTCGCGATCTGGCTATTACGCCTCATGCCGCAACCTTTGCTCTGCTTTCGGCGCATATGATCATTTTCTGGCTTAGCCAGGACAGCAATGTCACTCCACCGGTATGTCTTGCCGCCTTCACTGCCGCAGCCATTGCCAAGACGCCGCCGATGCAGACCGGCCTTTATTCCTGGAAACTGGCCAAAGGGCTGTATATCGTGCCCATCCTTTTTGCATATACCCCAATGCTCGGCGGCAACTGGTTGGATGACTTCATCATTTTCTTTTTTGCCATTATCGGCCTTTATGCCTTTGCCGGAGGTTTTCAGGGCTTTCTCGAGAATCGTCTTAATCTCTTTCTGCGGATTTTTTCTCTGATCCTGGCCTTTTTTCTCATCGCACCCTGGCCAATCTGGGTGCACGGAGCAGCTGCCGGGTCGTTTTTGGTTCTCTTTATTGTCAATCTCAGGCAGCAACCACCAACCAACAATGTGTTCCAGCAACCTTCAATATCATGATCCCTAACCATATTTATCCTGTCGCCTATGGTAATAATCGTCTGGAACTGTCTCTGCCCGCCCATACCAGACACTTGCAGGTACGGGAGCCGCAACGGCTTATCACACCAGCCCTCTTTCAGCAGAGGCTGGCTGATTTTTTACTTAAAAAACCTCTGGATCTTGCCAGTCCAGTGCTGGTCCTGGCCGATAAAACCAGGCTCTGCGGCTATCCGGACTACTTGCCTTGCTTGATAAGCAGTCTTGAACTACAGGGGATGGATACGGCCCGGCTGAAAATTATTATCGGCTATGGGACCCATGCCCGGCAGAGTGATACCGAATGCAGGCAAGCTTATGGCGATGCCTACGACCGGTACACATTTATTCACCATGACTGCACCAAAATCGATGGTTTCAAGGAGTTTGGCCGCACCGCACGAGGAACCCCGGTTCGCTTACGCCATGACTTACTGTCCGCCAGTGCGATTATCACCATGGGAGCGGTTTCGCACCATTATTTTGCCGGCTATGGCGGCGGCAGAAAGCTGATTTTTCCCGGCTGCGGTGAGCGTGAAGCCATCTACGTCAACCATGGACTGTATCTTGACGGCGGCGCTCGGACCATATCCGCCGGTTGCCGGCCCGGCGTCCTCGACGGTAACCCGCTGGCCGACGATTTGTTTGAGATCGAAGAAAAACTGCCGGTTGATCTGGCCATTCACGGCATTGTCGATTCTCATGGCGAGCTCTGCGATCTTCTTGTCGGAGAGGGAAGGAAAAGTTTTCTTGAAGCCTGCAGGCTGCATGGTGAGAATTGCGAAATTACCGCTCCCGGCTTTGATCTCGTCCTCGCTTCCTGCGGCGGTTACCCAAAAGATATTAATTTTATTCAAAGTCATAAGGCTGTCCACAACGCGGCGATGTTTGTCCGTGACGGCGGTTTGCTGCTGCTCTACGGGGAATGCCGTGACGGTATAGGATCAACGACTTTTATGCCGTGGTTTGCAATGGGCTCCTTTGCTGCCGCTTTTGCGGAGTTGTCCCGTAGCTATCAGGGCAACGGCGGGACGGCGCTGGCCATGATGACCAAGTCGCAGCGAATCCGTATCGGGATGGTCACCAGTCTTGATGATGCTACCTGCCGCCTGATCGGCATGGAACGTTGGTCTCATGAACGTGTCAGGGACTATTTTTATGACCGGCAGAATAACCAGAGCATCGCTTTTATCGGTAATGCAAGTCTGACTGTGAGAAAGGGCGAGGCACGGTAACATTGGTCTGAACAGGCAGCTCTTGGTGGAAAAAGTTGAAAAATCATCTTTGATACATAAACTCCCAGGCACTTCGCATTACCAGACAGAGTATAGTTATCAACCTCAACCGGCTTAAATGACCGATGCAGAAATTTGCGGCAAAAGCATATTTATTTTCAGTCCTCATCGTTTTGGCTGTCCTCCCGCATTCGGCCTGGACGCAGCCTTTGTCTCCATCCGCCTTGTCAGACAGATATATTGGCAATATACCATGTGCCGACTGTGAAAAAATTGTTTTCACCCTGCTGTTAGAGGGTGATTTGACCTACTCCTCCAGTTTGGAATATGTTGGAAAATCGGCTCAACCATTCACCGAACACGGTTCGTTCCGGATTACTGACAACGGACTTCTCGAGTTGGATACCACAAGAAAGGGGATGAAATTTTTCCAAAAACGACCGGAAGGACTCCTTATGCTCGATACGGCAGGCAACCAAATTACCGGTGCACTCGCTGAAAAATATATGCTGTATGCCGAAGGGAAAAAAGATGACCGGATTATGAGGCAACCAAGCATGAGTTTTAAGGCAGATAAATGGCAGCAGGGAATCGATTTTTATGGTGTCGGCATTGAGCCTTCCTGGAGTCTGGATCTGGACTTTGACAAGGTTTTTCATTTTAAAGTCATGGATGGACAAGAGTTCAATGTTCCGGCGGTGGCGGGCGACAAGGCCCAGGATGCTCCTGTTACCCGCTATCGTTGTGTAACCGAATCCGGAGAGCTGATTATCACCATTTATGGGGGGCAGGATTGCAGCGACCAAACCTATGACAGTAAGGTAACGGTGGAACTAAAACGTCAGCCTGCAGATGATTTTACCACCTATACGGGGTGCGGCAATTACGTCCCTGGTATTCGGATCCATAATATCTGGGCGATCAGCGCATTGGGAACGACGAAATTAGACGCTGCTGATTTTCCCCAAAATATTCCAGCTCTAGAGATCAATATCAACGAAAACAGGGTGTCCGGCCATGACGGCTGCAATAATTTCATGGGCAGCGCAGAGGTCAAAGGTAAATATATCACCTTTGGCAAGCTTGCCGGGGCCCGGAAGGCCTGCCCTAATATGGAAAATAGCACAAAGATATCAGGTTTTCTGAGTGGTAAAACCTATTCTTTTACGATTAAAGATAACCAGTTATTGCTGATGGCCGGCGAGCTAACAGTGATGACGCTGCAGCATAGAGACTGAAAATACCTTACCAGCCCTGGGCATAGGATTCTCTTCTCGGGTCGGCGCCAGCCACCAGTGTTCGCGTGTCTTTATTGATAACGATGACACAGACCCCGCCGGCTTTCCAGGCCCAATCGGGCCAAGCGACTACCTGATGCCCGCGTGTTTTGAGATCATCAATAATTTTGGTTCCGACGCGTTGCTCTATTCTCAGTAGATTTGGATGATAGTCGTGGGGGGCAAAAGAGTTTGGATAGGAAAAAGTGGCAAAACGCGGCTGCTCTGTGGCTGTCTGCACGTCCATGCCAAACAGGGTGATGTTGAAAAACGTCTGTAAAATTGTCTGGCACTGGGTGTCGCCGCCAGGGGTGCCGATAATCATCCATGGTTGATTATTTTTAAAGATCATAAACGGTGCGGGGGTGAGCCTTGGCCGCTTGCCTCCCTGAATTGAGCTGGCATGATCCTCGTCAACAAAGGACTGGGAACCACGGGTGGAAACCACCATGCCGGTGCCCGGAACCACCGGCCCGCTGAACGACATATCGCTTGGCACTGCCGAAACACAGTTGCCGGCCGCATCGACCACACAGATATAGCTGGTATCGAGGTTGTCGTTTTGCTCGGGGTTGGACGGGATGGTTTTGTGGCGCAGAGGATATCCTTTTGGCAGAGGCGTGTCGTTAAAAGGCCATGGATTACCACAATCCGGCATGACCGGACAGGCGGTGGAATTGATGCGTTCGGCACATTGTTTTGCGTACTCTTTAGCCAGGAGACCACTGATCGGCACGGTGACAAATTTCGGATCCCCGTAGAATTGTTCGCGATCGGCATAAGCGATCTTCAGCGCCTCGGTGATGGTATGGATATATACGCCGCTGTTATGACCCATTGCCTGCAAATCAAAATGTTCGAGAATATTGAAGGTCTGCAGTAATACCGGGCCCTGGCACCAGGGGCCGGCGCTTTTAACGGTATACTCGCCAAAGTTTACGTAAAGAGGGGCTTCCTCGGTACAGGAGTAAGCGGCCAGGTCCCCGGCCTGCATGAGTCCGTCATGGGCAATATTGAAGGCGACAATATCTTTGGCAATGGACCCCCGGTAGAACTCCTCCCGGGCGCCGGCAAGACCTGCCGGGCGACCTCCTTGAGAAGATCCACTTTGCTCCGCTCTGATCATCCGCTTCATGGTTTTGGCCAGATCGTGCTGGTAGAAAATTTCATCGACTTCCGGCGGTCTGCCACCCGGCTGATATATCGCTTTATTGGCTGGCCATCTGGCGTATTTATCCTGCAGCTCATACAGGGAGTTCCGCATAAACTGGTGCATGGGAAAACCATTTTCGGCCAGATCGACGGCATCGGCGCAGATTTGCGCAAAGCTCATGGTGCCGTATCGGCGAAGCGCTCGTATCCAGGCATCAGGGGCTCCGGGGACAATACAGCGATGGATGCCGTCGGGAATCCGGCCGTTATGTTTTTGCCGGAAAAAATCAACGCTGGCTTTCTGTGGCCAGACGCCAAGTCCGTCTATTGTGGTTGTCTGCCCGGTTTCGGCAAGATAGATCATCATCGGTGCCACTCCGGCAAAGTTGACCATATCAGACTGGAGAACCGTCAGGCACAGCCCCGCCGCCGCAGTCGCATCAACGGCATTGCCGCCCTTGTCGAGTATGCGCATTGCTGCCTGAGTTGCCAGGTTGTGCCCGGAAACCACCATCTGTTTTCTGCCCCGAATAGCCGGACGATAGGAAGTTCTCGTTTGTTCGTACTCGGAATAGACTTTTTCGTCGGACATGGTACTTTTCCCTGGAAAATTAGAGGAGCGATTTACTGATAACCTGCTCAGATAAAAACGTATATCCCGGTAATTTGCAATATCTTCAAGGTATTGACGGTAATTTCCTGGAGGTGTATTCACACTTTCAATTTATTGTACAAGCCTTATAGTTGCAGATGGTGCTATAAAAATGTGCAGTTTTGAACTAAGGATAAAATATAAATGAATCAGCAGATAACCAAAGAACTCATTGATATTGCAGGAAAAGATAATGTGTCAACCGCACTGCCCGACAAAATCACTCATTCCTATGATGCCACGCAACAACGATATTTACCCGATGTCGTCGTCTATGCCGCGACAACAGAGCAGGTCAGCCGGATAGTGCAGCTGGCCAATCGCTGGAAGATCCCGGTCCTGCCCCGCGGTGCAGGCAGTGGTTTTACCGGTGGATCGCTGCCGGTTCGGGGTGGCATCGTGCTGGTCTTGACCAGAATGGATAAAATTATTGAAATCGATACCGAAAATCTTACTGCCGAAGTGGAGCCCGGGGTAGTAACCGCCGAGCTGCAGCGGCAGGTCGAGAAGCTGGGCCTTTTTTATCCGCCTGATCCGGCATCCAAAGAGTTCAGTACCCTGGGCGGTAATGTTGCTGAATGCGCCGGAGGACCTCGCTGTGTGAAATATGGCGTGACCAAGGACTATATTCTGGGCCTTGAAGTCGTCACTCCCACCGGCGACATTATCAAGACCGGTGGCCGGACCTTGAAAAATGTGGTTGGCTACGATCTGACCAAGCTGTTTGTCGGCTCGGAGGGGACCCTGGGTATCGCCACCAGGATTATCGTCAAATTGCTGCCTAAACCGGCAGCGAAAAAGACCATGCTTGTTCAGTTTGCCACCATTGACGGGGCGGCGCAGTCGGTCTCGGCAATTATCGGCGCTAAAATAATTCCCACCACCCTGGAATTTATGGATGCGGCAACTATCGACTGTATACGCAGCGTAAGTGCTCAGCCGATTTCGGAGAATTGCCGGGCCATTCTCATTATTGAAGTGGATGGGGATGCCCTGGTGCTTGATCGGCAGGTAGCGCGGATTCTGGATGTTATCAAGCCGTTTGGTATCGTCCATACTCGGATTGCCGAAACCGAGGAGGAGTCTGAAGAGATTTGGCAGGTGCGGCGTGTTGTCAGCCCTAGCCTGCGAAAAGTCAATCCGGACAAGTTCAACGAAGATATCGTTGTGCCTCGCTCCAAGGTGCCGGACATGATCCGCGCCCTGGAGAAAATCTCCCGGGACTACGGGGTGCCGATCGTCAATTTCGGCCATGCCGGGGATGGAAATATTCATGTCAATGTCATGGTCGATTTACAGCAGGAGGGTATGTCGGAAAAAATCGACAAGGTGATGGATGAAGTTTTCGGTGCGGCTGTTAAGTTGAAGGGTTCAATTTCCGGCGAGCATGGCATCGGTACGTCCAAAGCCAGATATATGCAGATGGAGCTGGATATGGCCACTATCTCGTATATGCAGAAAATCAAGGCGGCGTTGGACCCCAATAATATCCTTAATCCCGGCAAGATCTTTCTAGAAAGCTAAGAAGTAAATTATGACCGAAACGAAGAATAAGAGCTTAGCGGATTTTGAGAAAGTCATCCGTGAATGCGTTAAATGTGGCGTCTGTCAAGCCCACTGCCCCACTTATCAGGTGAGCAAAAAAGAAGGGTCGGTTGCCAGGGGCAAGATTGCCCTGGCCGCGGCCCTGCTTGATGGGGAAACCGGATTGGAAGAGCGGTTGCAGCAGGATATCAGTATGTGTCTTATGTGTGGATCCTGCGTCAATAAATGTCCCAACAAGGTGCCGACCCATGATATTGTCGGCGCCATCCGGCGGCAGATTACCGACAATCAAGGCCTGTCGCTGGTTAGCAAAGGGGTTTCAACCCTGTTGGCGGCTCCGCTGCTGATGAAAACACTCAGCAAGGGCGGCGCGCTGCTGTCTCCACTGGTCTTGAAAAAAGTGCCGGCATCGAGCGGCTTACGTTTACGTTTTCCAACACCGATAATGAAAGATCGGACTGTGCCGAAGATTGCTTTTCGAAATCTTTTCGAGAGGGTTCCCGAATTCATTGAAGGACGACCCGACAAGCCGGTGGTGGGTTTTTTTGCCGGTTGTTCCATCACCTATGCCTACCCGGAAATAGGTGAAATCATGGTGTCCATTCTTCAGCGGATGGGCTATTCGGTGTATATACCAAGATCGCAACAATGCTGTGGTATTCCAGCTCTTTCTTCAGGCAACGGTCGGCTGGTCGAAGAGTTGGCCGGAAACAATGTCAACGCTTTTAACAAAAGAAAGGTGCAGTATATCATTACCGCCTGTGCGTCCTGTAACGGCGGGATCGGCGAGTATTACCAGACCATGAAGGCAGATTATGACGACTTCACCGGCAAGGTGATTGACTTCGGTGTTTTTTTGCAACGGCAAGGACTCTTTGCCGAACTGGCGGCAATGGAGAAATGGTCGGAAAGGGTAAAGGTCACCTATCATGATCCCTGTCACCTGAAGATCCAAAACATAACCAAAGAGCCCAGGGAACTCTTACGCGCCTTGGCCAACGTCGATTTTGTCGAAATGGAAAATGCTTCGACCTGCTGTGGCTTGGGTGGCACTTTTTCCGTGTATCATTACGAAACAGCAAAGGCTATTGGCGCCAGGAAAATTCCTGGTTTACGAGAAAGTGGGGCGGAGTTGATCGCCACTGCCTGTCCCGGCTGCATCATGCAGTTGCAGGATATTATTAATCATGCAGGTCTGCCGGTGCGGGCGGTGCATATACTGGAATTATTGGCGGAGGTCCTGAAATAGGTGCCCAGCTAAGCTGCATAAAGGAGCATGTCGTCGAGTGCTTGCCGAGCAGCATTTCTATCGATAAGAAATTATTGTTGCAAGACTGTTAATATCCATATAGGGTTTTGCTCAGAGCAGTCCAGAGTATATGGTTTTATGGCTATTATACTACGCTGTTATCAGCAATCAATCGAATATTTACCATGTGTTACTGATGGGTATCTACGCAAAATAATAAAGTAATATTTGGATGAACACCTTTCTCTCTAAAATATCGCAGCTTCCCTCTATTCAGACAGTGCTCTTTTTGTCAACTCGGGGGGAATTACTTTTTTCTGAGGATAGCAAAGAAACTGGTGAGCTTGCCAGGCAGGTCTCTTTGTGGCATGCGATCATTGGTGATTTGCATTCGCCTGTAGAGGCCGAGCTGTTCCATGAAAAAGGCGGTTATTATCTCCATTATACCGAGATAGGCTATATTATTATCGGCATGAGTGATTTTGGCCGTTTGCCGAATATAAAAGCCGCCTGTGCTCAATTACAGGCAAAGCTCAGCGATCCGATCATTTGTAAAAAAGTTCTGCTCCGCATGTTACAAGAAGCTGACGAGGCGATGAATCCGCAATTTGTCATGACGCTTCTGCCCTATGCCGACAAAGAGATTGCCGAAAAACTCATTATTCTATTGAGGCAAAGTGCTCAATTCAGTCCTCACGTAAGAGGCAAGGTGCTGGGCAATATTTGTCAGGTACTTGGCGAGAGCAGGTCCTTTGCAGCTTGGCATGCGCTGAAGAAAATGGTGCAGGATCATGATTCGGGTAACACCGTTTTAAACGATGAGCTGAAAAGTGCGGCTCAGGTGGCAATCGCCCAACTCGAGCTGGCTTTGCCGCCTGAAACCACTACCGTTTCTCCTGCCTCTCCTCATCAAGACAATCGCATTGCAAATGTGCTGTCTGGTGCCGCCCCGTTACGTGCATCCTCTTTCTCTGCTGAAAAAAGCCGTGCTGCACAAGTGCCGGAAGGATCAAAAATTGAAGATCTGCTTGATCGGGGCAAGAAAGGTGAGGCTATCGCGCTCATGTTGGAGCAGATTGAAATATGCGCCCATAAAAAACAATTCGATCTGGCCGAGCAGTTGCGCGACTGGCTTATCCAAGCCGATTCGACATCATTGCGTGAGATAATTCGAGCCGCAGAAATAATTGAGGAACAAAAAAATGCCTCCATCAGCGATGAATACCGTGCTGTCTGGAGCAATCTGGTCGGGGAACTGTCGACAGAAGAGTTTTCTGCTCTTTATCATGCAATGGTCCATAAACAATATAACAATGGCGATATTGTTGTGGAGCAAGGACAGTTTGTTTCCATTCTGTTTTTTGTCAACAGTGGGAGAGTCCAGCTTTTCTCGGCTGGCCATGGAGGCGAATATGCGTTGAAAACCCTGGAGGCCGGTGAAATATTCGGCGCCGAAACCTTTTTTGATATATCGATCTGGACCATGAGTGCACGAAGTCTGGGTGCCGAGATATCTCTGCTTACCTGGGATCGTCTTTTGCAATTAAAAGAAGGTAATCCTGCGCTTCGTACCAAGCTGATGGATTTTTGTAGTCGGTTTAAATTATCCAATGTCTCTTTTGATAAGGTTGGTACCACGAGGAGACGCTATGAGCGGGTGAAGGTATCCGGAAATGTAGCTGTGGCATTGCTTAAAAAAATGGGCGATGAGAGTTTCTTTGGCACCAAGGGAAATCTTTTGGATATCTCCAGGGGAGGCCTGGCCTTTAGTTTGCGGTTTTCTAGAAAGAAAAACGCCGTATCTCTTCTTGGACAGGCTGTTCATGTCACGGTTCGAACTGATCTTTCTCCCCTGCCATTCCAGCGCAATGGGGTGGTGAAAGCCGTCCATTGTCACGATTTTGTTGGCAATGATTATACCATCCATCTTGAGTTTCAGGAAACCTTGACCAGTGCCGAAGTTTCTCAGGCGGTCGGGCGTAAGCGTTAGATAATTATAGCTCAGGAGCCTGCTTGGACGAAGATGGGGTACTGGCGAACGGTTGCTATGATTTCAAGGGAGCAGATCCATAACCCAGGCAGGTAAAAGATTCACCTTTTTCCCACGGTTGCCGGTTTTTATAATGACAACCTGTTGGAACCTGAATACGAAAAGCACTCCCATTGAGGATCATATCGTCTTGATCCAATTATCAATGGCATTCTTCTTATCATCTGGAAAATTCCTGTGTACTTGATCATACAGCCAACGAAGAGATTTCGACCGCAACCTCTTTCTAAAGAGCTCTTCTGCTTCCTGTATTACCACTTTGATCAAGCACGGACACTTATCTGTAAAAACAGACGGATCATCCACAAAAATATTTTTTTTGCGGATTTCAGCACACTGAAAAAAGAAAGAGGGACCTTCGATAGCTTCAATAATGTCCCAAAAAGAAATTTCTTCAGGAGATTTGGCCAACTCGTAACCACCCTTGACACCAGGTATTGACCGAACGATACCAACCTTTCTCATCTTAGCAAAAGTTTTTGATAAGTAAGTCTCTGAGATTGAATTTAATTCTGCTATTTGTTTGATGCCAACGGTCTTACCTTTCGGAAGATCAACCATATAAAACAATGAGTGAAATGCGTACTCTACTCCAACACTGAACTGCATACGACTCTCCAATCAAAAAATGGAAGAACTCTTTTTCCCTTACATCTCTGTTATTATTTCTGCAACAGGATAGGGACTATAACTTGCAAATGTACATGGTCGTCTTTCAGGAAAGAAATAATTATTTAGAACGACAACCTCCCAATACCTGATGGTCAGATAATTCTTTTCCAGCATTAATGATCAGGAGGTGTCGATCTTTATAGCAATAAAGCAAGAAAAATGCCTAAATAGTCTGATTTACAGATGAAACTGTGACCTCGAGAACACGATTAGCCCAAGAAAACTTCTGCTTCATCATATCAAATTCCGGTCCTGATTTTATGAATTTCGCTATTCCTTTGATAAGGTATCCTGTGCCCGGACCCATTTTCCCTTCAACCTCTTTAGTGCCTAGAGTAAGCAATACATTCTGATTTTTCTCAACTTTTTTCTGGGTCTTTCTCATTCCATATACTGGGATAAGGATTCGGTTCTCGCCAGGAAAAGCCAAGTAAGAATTCCATGTATTCACTACATGAGCCTCATCATCGGAGCATGATACTATGGAAACAACTCCTTCCTTGCTCACTACCGTCATAAATCTTTCGTCAAACATAACGATCCTCCTAATTTTTGATATTAGCTCTATTGAAGATATTTATTATCTACAATGGAGCTAACATATGGTGTCGTCCGCATGCTGTCAAGCTGTTATCTGGGAATGCGACTGTGCTTTGTTTGCGATCCAGTAGAATTGTTTTGACTTTGCCGATCGGCTGGATCACATGACTTTGCCCGGATGCACGTTACGTGTACACAGGAATAATCAATGTTTTAGGTTCGGTACTCTAAACAGAGATTGCCAGTAATAATAAAAACACGGTTGCCTTACTCCAAGACAACTGCTTTAAACATCTGTTGCTCAATAGATATTTAAGAAAGGTTCTTTTTGAAAAATGCAATCGTCCGTTCCCAGGCGATTTTGGCCTGTTCTTCATTGTAACGGGGGGTTGAGTTGTTATGGAAGCCGTGGTGCGTACCCTCGTAGGTGTACATAACGAAATCCTTCTTGTTTGCCTTCAAGGCTTCTCTATAGGCTTCTTGGGAGGCATTGACACGAGGATCATCTGCTGCATACTGCATCATCATTGGTGTCACAATCTTCACGATATCTTCTGTTTTCGGTGCAACACCATAAAAGGGAACACCTGCATTAAGATCTGCCCCCATAACCACGGCAAGTTTGTTGACAACGCCTCCGCCGTAACAGAAACCAGTCGCTCCCAGTTTACCGTTGGACAGTTTATGCGACTTCAAATATTTGGCACTGTTCAGCAAATCTGTAAACAGTTTGTCAGGGTCCAGTGACTTCTGCATTACCTTGCCGTCGTCATCATTCCCCGGATAGCCACCGATAGGCGCCAGCCCGTCTGGAGCTAAAGCAAGGTACCCTTCAACGGCAACGCGGCGTGCGACATCCTCGATATAAGGATTTAAACCTCTGTTCTCATGTAGCACCACGACTGCAGGAAACGGACCTTTTCCCACAGGCTGTACAAGATAACCAAGCATTGTACCAGACGTGCCGCCGGGAGAATCGTAATCAACATATTTCGGTTTGATGCGCTCATCCGTGAACGAAACCATTTGAGCTTCAGCGTAACGCGGCAACAATGCCTCAGCCATAGCGAGCGTCGAACCGCTTACAACGACAAGTGCTGATGCTCTGTTTAAGAACTGGCGGCGTGTCATTTGGGTATGACAGTATTCATCATATAGATCGTACACCTGGGAATCAATATAGTCTTCCGTCATAGTTTTTCTCCAAGGGTTGATAGATACTGATTAAATTGAGGGCGATAGCTCAAGTTGACTATCTTCGGCGATTACAGGTAAGGATAAACATCTTGTCATAACTTACAAGTGAAGCTATTCGGAATTAGTTTATGATCCTAACTATAGGGAAGAATTGACCTTGGCAAAGGTAATCTTCACGGTATGACCAGCTACTTCTCAATTAATGCAGATCCGGGTGTTGTATCCTTGCGGGGCGATAATCGGTTCATTTCAATTCTTTGTTTTGACAAGAAGATCGACGATTATATCCGGCGGACATTCCGGAGTTATATTCAGCACTATCGGAGGCTGCCCGGACAAGACTATCCGGTGATTCTTGTTGTTGGTGATATAGGCAAAGCTGAAGGCACCGTACTTCTCTTGCTTACTGATCTCCGTCAGGTTTTTCACAGCCTGAGCCACCTGTGCATCTTGAAAACACTTCTTCAAGCCCAGTTTCCTACCTAACTCGTTTTTCAGCAATTCTATTCTCGCTGCAGTCGCAGGAGCGGTCTGTTCTTGCCGGGCTTGGTTTTCGGGAGGGGGATCGTCTGCATCTTCGGACTGTGGACTTTCAGCCTCATCTTTCATTCCCACGGCCTTCATAATTATGGGAGTGAGCTCGCTGTTGATGGTATTCGTTCTTGGTTCACACTCGTTGCGCATAAAGATTGTTGCTGAATCCCAGGAAAAAATTTCATACGCCGCCTGGATACCATGTAATACACCTACTCTTGCATCAAGCAACTCGCCATCCAGGAAGTAAAGAATACCGCCTTGCTCTGTCGCTTTATCGATTATCCGTATTGTGCAGGATTTTGCATCCATTTCCATCAGTTGCAGAAATACCGGGGGAGAAATATCATGCATTATTCCGCTGGTCGCTTCATGTTGCAATACACTCTGAATAGCAGCGACAAGTTTATCGGCCTGAAAAGGTTTTCTTAAATATCCGATAATACCCTTTGTTTTGGCTATTGCCTGAAGATCGGCGTCATCTTTTGCCGAAATTATAATGGCCGGAATGTCCGGATAATGCTCGCTAAGATGGGCAACCAAACTCATGCCGTCCATACGTGGCATGATCAGTTCCAGAACAACAAGTGACACCGGGATTTTTTTGAGCTGTTGCACAGCCTCAAAACCATCGCCTGCGGTCACTACGGCAAAGCTTTCCTGGTATTGCGCGAGACTTTTCGTCACCGCGTTGCTGAGGATTACATCGTTATCGACAAAGAGGATGTTTCTGATCATAAATATGCTGCTCCTTTACATTGCATATCGATTGAGTATAAAGAATGAGTAAATCATAAGAACTGTAATTGCAAGTTGTACAAGTTTTTACAATAAATCTCTTTTCAAAGAGTCAGGAGGTGAGACGAATGGACACAATTGAATGGCAGGATTTCGCCAGGGTTGAATTACGAGTTGGTAAGATCATCAGTGCAGAAGTGTTCGCCAAAGCACGAAAACCGGCCTATCTCCTTCAGGTCGATTTCGGGGAGGAACTGGGCGTAAAGAAATCGAGTGTGCAGATTACCGACCTGTATTATCCTGAAAGCCTGATCGGCAAACTCGTCGTCGGTGTCGTCAATTTTCCCAAAAAACAGATTGGACCCCTTATGTCGGAATGTTTAATTACCGGTTTTCATGATGCACATGGAGCCGTTGTGCTGTGTGTTCCCGATCAGGATGTTCCGCCGGGAGCAAAACTGTGTTGAGCGGCACGCGGCCCATGGGTGAAATTATTCCAGATGTGCGGAAAAACAACCAGATAAGCGAAATTTCACGGAATACGGCATCTCTTTGTAAGAGAAGGGGCAAGGGGGTACACCGTGCAGTTCACCAACAATGGCAGTGATCCGCTGTCGTAGGCAGTTGTTTTTTTGTCAAAATTTCAATCAATTATCATTTACGTTTAATAGATGGCTTTTTGGAGAGGTTGCTCTTTTGGTCAACCTGCCCGGCAAAATATGAAATGGCATGAAAATTGAATGTTCAGTAAGTAAAGAGAGAATGCTGAACCAGCCGGCCTAAAAGGCTGTTGTGCTTCAGCAAATATTCGTACGTTGCCGCACTTATGAATATTGAGCCAGGAGCAGATTATGACTGCCAGGGAAGCAATAAAAATTCTTATGCTGAGTCCGATATATTTCAAGATCCCTCCAAATAGCCGCATTAAGCTCATCAAGGACTACTGTTTGATGTTTGGTGTCGACGCTAAGAAAAAGAAGGAATAAAACACAAGCCATTATTCTTCGGCGGCAAACTCCACTTCCATATCGACCATCTCCCGTGCTCTTTCCAGAGCTCGCTGTTTATTGTCACCGCCCATAGATACCTTTTGCGTTTTTCCTGATGGGCTGGTTATCGAAAAACTGAAATGGGCACATAAGGTATCTTCGGCCTCAACGGTAATATTCCAGCCACGATATACATCCTCCATTCTTTCTTTCATGAGACCCTCCAAGCATTGTTGATTTTGATTTTGTCGACGTCCTCCTGGTAACAATAAAGCAGGTTGTCGTATCTGAAAAGCTCCGCAACACATACGGATTTTTTATCGACCATCACTGTACCGATGGGAAAGATGTGTTTATAGTAAACTCTGACAAATATTTGAACTGACAATTCCAACAATCTGCAGAACTCAATGAAAAGTGAACCGGTTGGACCGGCAATGAAATGGACTATAAGGACTATTACAAGACTCTGGATGTTGTTAAAGGTGCATCCCAGGATGAAATCAAAAGAGCCTACCGAAAATTGGCCCGAAAATATCACCCTGATGTCAATAAAGACCCGAAAGCTGAGTTAAAATTTAAGGAAATTAATGAAGCAAATGAAGTGCTCGGTGATGTGGAAAAGCGCAAGGCCTATGACAGTTTCGGTAGCAACTGGCAGGCTGGTCAGGAATTCAAGCCACCGCCGGATTGGCAGGCCCGACAGGGTGGTTTTACATCGCACCAGGCATCCTCAGAACATTTCAGCGATTTCTTCGAATCGCTTTTTGGTGGAGGAGGCGGCAATTTTACTGCCGGGGATTTTTCTTCGTTTGGTCAGCGGGGTCATGACCGAGGCAACGATCTCCATGCGAAAGTGGCCATTTCCCTGGAAGACAGCTATCACGGGGCAAAAAGAACCATCACCTTGAATAGAACGGTGGGTGACGGCAATGGCGGCTTGAGTATCCAACCCCAGTCGCTGCATGTCACCATCCCCAAAGGAGTAACCGAAGGGCAACAGATCAGGCTGGAAGGCCAGGGCGATGTCGGTTATGGCCGGGGGCCACGCGGTAATCTCTTCCTGGAAATTGTCTTTGAAAAACATCCGCACTTCACCGTCAATAAACGTGATATTTATCTCGTTTTGCCGGTGACACCCTGGGAGGCAGCCCTGGGGGCTACTATTGCCGTACCTACCCTTGGCGGTCATGTTGATCTGAAGCTGCCGGCTAATTCCCAGACCGGGCGAAAACTGCGCCTCAAAGGCCGGGGGCTCTCGTCAAAAAACCAGGTTGGCCATCAATATGTGACGCTTGCCGTCCATACCCCACCGGTGGAAACGGCGGAGCAAAAGGAATTGTATGAAAAGATGGGGAAACTGATGCCCTATAACCCCCGGACCGGTTTTGGAGGTTGAACATGAAAGAAGAATATTCCTGCATAGTCCTGGACGATAGCACCACATGGGGAATAACCGAGATATGCACCCTCTGCCGGGTGGAAAATGAGTTAATCCACGAAATGGTTAGCGAAGGACTGGTGATTCCGGAAGGAAGCTCGCCTGACAACTGGCGGTTTAACGGCTTGGCTATTAAAAGAATCCAGATAACAGTGAGATTACAAAATGACCTGCGAGTTAATCTGCCGGGGGCTGCTTTAGTCCTTGATCTGCTTGAAGAGCTTGAAGAGCTGCGGGCCCTGCTCGGCCAGCTCCGTTAATAGTTAGACCAAACACCGAGGAGGTTGTATGCGTGCACTATTACACCAAATAACCCACAGGTATCTCGTTGGTCTGATCGGAGGCGCAGTGTTGCTGGCAGCGACGCTGGCCCAATCGGCAGCGATCCTTGAAGGGGAGCGGATGAGCCCGGTGCAGGGCAAGGAGGGGATGGTGGTTACCAGCCATTTCCTGGCCACAGCGTCAGCTCAGGAGGTGTTGAAAAAAGGCGGCAACGCGATTGATGCGGCGGTTACCGCGGCGTTTTCCCTGGCCGTTGCCCAGCCGAGGTCGGGGAACATCGGCGGTGGCGGCTTTATGTTGATTTCCTCGGAGAAGAACAACGAGGTCGTCGCCATCGATTACCGGGAGAAAGCGCCGGCCAGGGCAACCGTCGATATGTTTCTCGATAAAGACGGCAATGCTGACAGCACGCTGTCCAGGTATAGCCACCTGGCGGTCGGCGTGCCGGGAACGGTAGCCGGACTGGCCCTGGCCCTGGAAAAATATGGCACCATCAGCCTGAAAGAGGCGATGGCCCCGGCGATCAAACTGGCTGCGGAAGGGTTCGTCGTCACCCCACGTTTTAGTGACGGCCTCAAAGAAAAACAGGAGATGCTCAAAAAATGGCCATCGTCGGCGAAAATCTTCTATAAGTCCGATGGCACCACCTATGAACCGGGAGAGGTTTTTGTCCAGAAAGAGCTGGCGGCCACCCTGCAGCGCATTGCCGACAAGGGTGCCAAGGAGTTTTATGAAGGCGAAACCGCCAAACTGCTGGTGGCGGAGATGGCCGGCCACGGCGGGTTGATTACCATGGACGACATGAAAAACTATGCCCCGACCATCCGGCAGCCGGTGCATGGCAGCTATCGCGGTTATGATATTTATTCCATGTCGCCACCGAGCTCGGGAGGAGTGCATGTGGTGCAGATTCTCAACATCCTGGAGGGATATCCCATCGCCGTACATGGTCATAATTCAGCCCAGACCATCCACTTGATGGCTGAGGCGATGAAAAGGGCTTATGCCGACAGATCTTTCTATCTGGGTGATGCGGATTTTGTCGAAGTGCCGCTGAAGGGGTTAATTTCCAAAGACTATGCCGCTCAAATCCGGGATGGTATCGACACCAGAAAAGCGACGCCGAGCAGCACCATTGCGCCGGGAAAACCGCAATCCTACGAGAGCAACGAAACCACCCATTTCTCAATAGTCGATAAATTCGGCAATGCCGTTTCCAATACCTATACCATTAATTTCAGTTATGGTTCCGGGATAGTGGTTGAGGGTGCCGGTTTTCTGCTCAATAACGAGATGGACGATTTTTCCGCCAAGCCGGGGGTGCCGAATGCCTACGGGCTGCTTGGCGGCGAGGCCAATAAGGTGGAGCCGAATAAGCGGATGCTCAGCTCCATGTCGCCGACCATTGTCAAAGATCAAGGCAAGAACTTTCTGGTAACCGGCAGCCCCGGCGGTTCACGGATAATCACCACCACGCTGCAGGTGATCATGAATGTCATCGATCATGGCTTAAATATTCAGAGTGCCGTAGCTGCCCCGCGCATTCATCACCAGTGGCTGCCGGATGAATTGCGGATTGAAGAAGGGATCAGTAACGACACCATCAAAATCCTCCAGGAAAAGGGCCACCAACTTAAGCAGCAGGAGGCCATGGGGGCCATTCAGTCCATTATGGTCAAGGATGGCATAATGTATGGTGGTGCTGATCCGCGTAGGTCAACGGCACTGGCTGCCGGAATCTGATCAGCGGAGTATCAAAGGGGAGGGTGATTAATGGGGTCGGAAGTGGTTTTGCCTGGCAGACCACTTCTGATTCGCTGCTGGTGAACGTTTACCTTTTTCTTAAAAATATTACTTCATAGGTTCTGTCCAGCACCGCTTGATAATAAAATCCTACCAAGGCATCTTTTTCTGCGTAATAATACAGGGTGTAGGTTGATCCCTCGTAACCAGTATCCTGAAATTGCACATACAGTTTGATCAACTTGTCCTGTGTAGAAATTTTGGCTTCGGCCACGTGAATAGGCTTGGGGTTAAAATACGAAACATCTGTCCGACCGTCCGGTTGGACGTCGTTGATTTTGAAAAGGTAGCCACCGTCTGTGCGTTGCCATTCACCAGCGATGATGGAGTAATCATGCTTCTTACCGGGTGGTACAGGGCTGTCCTGACCAAATGAATACCGGTTACTGAATAAGATCCCTGTAACTAGAAACATTACAATTATGAATCGTCTTGAATTGTTCATAGCGTTAAAATCCACAATTATTGTTTGATGGCGTTGTGAAACTCTCCATCTGCGTCGTTTGCATTTCTCCTTGCGGGCTCTTTTAGAGCTCATTATTTAAGCAAACGACTAATTTGCCGAAATTTTGTCCTTCCAGCAACCCGATAAATGCTTCAGGCGTATTTTTCCTTCTTTTTGGACAGGTTTTGGTGATTTGTCTTGTTCGTTAGAGGAGTCTGGCAGCAATATTTGCCGCAATAAGCAGGAAACCAAAAAAGCAGCCAATCTTCAGGATCTTGACGTGTCTCTCAGGGAGTTCACGCCATTTCTTTGGTTTATACAAACCAGATGACAAAGCAAGAAATAAAAGTGCCAGTATCGAATAGGCAACCATAACTCCCATATAATTTCTGTCTCCTTTTTATTGGGTGACTATCGTTTGCATTATTGATCAATTTTTGCAGCAACGAAGTAAATGAAGACTTTTTGCGACACCATGGACTCAAGCACATGTGCAAAGGGAATGCAAGTGTCGTTGTGAAACGTCGCACCGTCTCAGGAAATTGAGTCGGTAATATTCCTGTGAAGAAACGATTGCCCGACCAGCTCGCAAAGGGTACGATAAAAAGCCTCTTTGTAAAAAAACAGCTCAACCTCATAACTCACCACAGAAAGATATGAATTTTTGTTCCCATTGTGCTGCGCCGGTCATCTCTTTGATTCCTCAGGATGATAATCTGCCTCGATCTATCTGCACTTCCTGTGGTCGAATCCACTACCAGAACCCCAAAATAGTGGTAGGCTGTGTTCCCATATGGGAGAACAGGATACTCCTCTGCAGAAGAAATATTGACCCGCGAAAAGGCTTCTGGACACTCCCGGCTGGCTATCTCGAATGCAATGAAACGACAGAAGCAGGGGCAAAGCGCGAGACTTCCGAAGAAACGGGAGCTTCAGTCTTTGCATTACAGCCATACCGCCTGTTTGATATCGTCCACATTGGCCAGGTTTATCTCATGTTTCTTGCCAGGCTCAAGACACCCCAATTTCATACGACCAGAGAGAGTATGGAGGTCAGGTTGTTCGAAGAAAATGATATCCCCTGGTCCACTATTGCTTTCCCGGTCATTGAAAAAATATTACTCCATTACTGGCAGGACTGTCGGAAAAACGATTTCTCGTTTCGCGTGGAGCAGGAAACCACAACGATGAGAAGAGGGTAATAAAGTTTTTCGAAATCTTGGTCTGGATGATTTTTGGGCGAAGTCCATGTTGCCTGTTTCATCTCGACCAGTAGATGATTATTCTAAAACCAAGGTAATCGGGAGCGCGACAGTAAAGCAGAAAAAGATTAATTCAACACCATCAAGATAACAGGGAGGATACATGCAAAAGGCCGCGGATATTATGACCAAAGAGGTTATCACCGTCACACCTGAGACAACCGTAATTGAACTAGCCCAGCTTCTGGCTTCAAAAGGTATCAGTGGTGCTCCCGTCCTCGACTCTTCAGGCTCGCTAGTCGGCGTGGTCACGGAAAATGACCTGATTGACCAGAAAAAGAAAGTCCATATTCCCACCGTAATAACGATCCTTGACTCGGTTTTTTACCTTGAAAATCCGGACAAGATGGAAAAGGAAATGAAAAAAATCGCCGGAGCAACAGTTGGCGATATCTATACCAAAAAACCACGTACGGTTGACGAGGAGACTCTTATCGACGAGATAGCTACCCTGATGGCGGAAAAGAACGTCCATACCCTGCCGGTAATGCGCGGTGATCTGCTGGTCGGCGTGATAGGTAAAAAGGATATAATAAAAACGCTTATTTCCTGAGCGGTATAGTTATCGTTATGTATCCTTAAAAAGGGCATAATTTTTTTTCCCCTGATGCTTCGCCTGATACAGGGCAATGTCGGCATTTTTTATAAGAGCGTCGGCAGTGTCGCCATGCCCTGGATATATGGCGATTCCAATACTGAGCGTGACGGCAAGTTCGTGGTTTTCTACCCTGAACGGGGCGGAAAATCCCCTGAGAAGACGATTTGCCAGCGCAATCGCTTCTTTTTCCGAGAAAAGGTCTGCTCCTATAATCTGAAATTCATCGCCCCCCAGACGGGCAACCGTGTCCTCCTCCCGCACCTGGGCCAGTAACCGTTGCCCCACCTGTTGCAGGAGGATATCGCCGACCGGATGTCCGAGGGTATCGTTGACATGTTTAAAGTTATCCAGGTCCATGTAAAAAATGGCTACGCGGGTCTTTTTTCGTTTCGCCTTGGTGAGCGCCATATGCAGGCGGTCCTTCGCCAGCAGCCGGTTGGGCAAACCGGTAAGAGCATCGTGATAGGCCTGGTGCTTGATCTCTTCTTCCCGCACCTTCATCTCGGTAATATCGTGGAATATAGCCACGTAATTGGTTATTTCCCGGTTGCCGTCGTAGATAGAGCTAATGCTGAGACGTTCTGGATATGCTTCGCCGCTGGACCGACGATTCCATATTTCACCCACCCAGTGGCCTTTCTCCTGGATGCTTTGCCACATTTTCCGGTAGAAATCAGGTCCGTGCCGGGCAGATTTTAAGATTCGCGGATTTTTGTTCAGTACTTGGCTGGCCTGATACCCGGTAATATTGGTAAATGATTGATTAACCGAAATAATATTGGCCTTTTCATCAGTGATGACAATTCCTTCCAGGGCATTGTCAAAGATCTTGGCAAATAATTGCGGGTTTCGTTCGGTGGCAATTTGCTGCTCTATGCTACCGGGCATATCTTCAGGAGATGCCGTGCGCTTGCTATTATAATTTTTCATATATCCAACAACTATTTGTTGAGTGGGTCAGAGACCGGCTACAGTTGGTCGTTTGACTGAGTATAGCAAAAAAGAAAATGGATGGGTAGTCTGTGGCACAAGAAGCAAGAGGGAGATTGCAAATATCGACGGATGCAATATAGTTGCATTTACCGTTGGCGATGTTGATGAAATCATCATCTCTTGTTCTTACCAGACAAAAATATATGAAAAATAAAAAATTAATATTTAAATTCAATATGTTATTAGTATTATTCTTGGTCTCTTCAGGACAGGCGGAACAGAGACCCACGGTCTTTGTCAGCATTATACCGCAAAAATTTTTTGTGCAACAAATTAGCAAAGACCTGGTTCACGTAGAAGTGATGGTGCAACCCGGTGCCAGTCCGGCGACCTATGAACCCAAACCCTCGCAGATGGCCGAGCTGTCGTCTGCCGAGGCATATTTTGCCATAGATGTTCCTTTTGAAAAGGCCTGGCTCGGTAAGATAGCCGCGGTCAACCCGGAGATGAAAATAATTCGCACCGATGAAGGAATAGAAAAAGTGGCCATGGCTGCGCACCACCATGAAGAAACAGGCAGTGACAAGGGACAGCCGGAACATATGATCCTCGATCCGCATATCTGGTTATCTCCGGTGCTGGTAAAAAAACAGGCGGCAACGATCCTTGCGGGTCTCAAGCCTCTTATCCCTGAACATGCGGCGGATCTTGAGGCCAATTATAGTCGGTTTTTACAACAAATCGATATCTTGGATGCTCAGTTAAAATCGCAACTCCGGGGCAGCAAAGGCCAGCGATTTATGGTTTTTCACCCGTCCTGGGGATACTTTGCCAGGCAGTACGGCCTTGAACAGGTACCGATTGAAATAGAAGGTAAAGCCCCTAAACCAGCCCAGCTGGCTGAACTTGTCACGCATGCCAAGGCCGAAAACATCGGCATTATTTTTGCTCAGCCGCAGTTTTCTCGGAAAAGCGCCGAAGTTGTTGCCAGGGAGATCGGCGGAAAGGTTGTCTTGGCTGATCCTCTCGCGGAAGATTGGCTGGAAAATTTAAAAGATGTTGCTGAAAAATTCAGACGGGCGGCAAAGTGAGGGTACGGTAAATGAATAGTCCGATTGTGCAGATCGAAGATCTTTATTTTTCTTACAATGGACAGGAAGTACTGCAGGATATTAACCTGACAGTAAATAAGGGCGACTTTGTGTCGATCATCGGGCCCAACGGCGGCGGAAAAACGACCCTTTTAAAACTGATTCTCGGTCTTCTTAAACCAACCGGAGGAACGGTGCGCGTGCAAGGCAAGGCACCTTCGGAAAATGGCACGGTGATCGGCTATGTGCCGCAGTTTATCAACCATAATCTCAATTTCCCGGCCAGTGCCATGGATGTGGTCTTGATGGGGAAATACAATCCGGCCCAAAGGTCCCTGTTTCGCAATAAACAGCAGGATCGACAGTTGGCTCTTGACGCCCTTGGCCAGATAGGCATGGCCGATTATGCCAGGCGCAAGATTACCGATCTGTCCGGTGGCCAGCGGCAGCGGGTTTTGATCGCCAGGGCCCTGGTCACCGAGCCGGAGCTGCTGGTGCTCGATGAACCGACTGCCAGCCTTGATACCAAAGGGCAGACCGATTTTTTCAGCTTATTGAAAGAGCTCAACCGGGAGTTGACGATTCTTGTGGTCAGTCATGATCTGCTGATCGTCTCATCCTATGCCAAGTCGATTGCCTGTGTCAATAAACGATTGCATTATCACCAGAACATCAGCTCAACCGGTGAACTTATGAACGCCTATTACTCCTGCTCCGTGGAAGAGGTGTGTCCGGTTGAACATGTCTTAAGAGGGGTGCAGATTAAACCGGCATTGGAGACTCAGCAAAATGATTGATGCGCTCCACTTTGAATTTATGCAAAATGCCCTGGCCGCAGGTATTTTAACCAGTATTATCTGCGGTATTATCGGGACGCTGGTGGTTGTCAACCGGCTTGTTTTTCTGTCCGGCGGTATTGCCCACAGTGCCTATGGCGGTATCGGGCTGGCATTTTTTTTCGGCTGGCCATATATGGTCGGAGCGATTGGTTTTGCCTTTGTTTCGGCGATGATTATGGCTGCGGTCTCCCTGAAGTCAAAACACCGGGCCGATACCATCATCGGGGTGATGTGGGCGATGGGCATGGCCTTTGGTATCCTGCTCCTTGATATTACCCCCGGCTATAACGTCGATTTGATGAGTTACCTTTTTGGTTCGATTTTAAGTGTTCCCAAATCAGATCTCTTCACCATGGTGGTGATCGGGATTCTGATCATAGGTCTTATCGTCTATTTTTTTCACGACCTGCTGGCTATGTCCTATGACGAGGAATTTGCCCAGATACGAGGGGTGCCCGTCAAGCGGCTGTACTTTATGCTGATCAGTATAGTCGCAGTCACCGTTGTCATGGTTGTGCAGGTGGTGGGACTGATCCTGGTCATCGCCCTGTTGACGATTCCGCCATTTATTGCTGAGAAGTACACCAAATCGCTGGTTACCATGATGATCGTTTCGTGCTTTCTGGGGATGTTCTTTACAACGGGGGGGTTGTGGCTGTCCTATACCTTCGATATGACTTCCGGGGCGGCAATTATTTTTCTGGCCGGGAGTATTTTCTTTCTTTCCTTAGGTTTGGACTCCCTGCGGCGACTGGGCCGAAAAAGGACAGTCAATACATAATGCTTTGTGCAACTATCTGTAATTATGTGTAAAAATTGTGATTACGAAAATATCTTAGGTGTTTCCGGGCTTGAAGTAACCGGCAATCGCATCCGTATTCTGGAAGCAATCGGCAATAATAATTATCCCCTTACCGCAGCGGATATATTTACTATTGTTGATCGTATACAGTCGATTAATCGAGTCACCGTCTATAGGATTCTGGATCTGTTCGTTGAAAAAAAGATTCTCGAACGCCTCAATGTCGGCAGTCGCGCTGCCTATTACGGCCTGGCGCCCAACGAACACCACGTCCCGCATCCCCATTTCTACTGCATTAAATGCGGCCAGATGGATTGTCTTAATGCAGATTCGATTGATATCAATGCCGACAGCCTCCGTAAAACCTTTCCCGGAAAAATCAAAAGAGTGGAAGTCCGGGTCGATGGAATCTGCAAGAACTGCTTAAAGCTCGAAATGCATTGATCTGTCCGGCAATGAGTTGTTCCTGGTCTCCTATGATGCTGCCTTGCTGTTTATATGTTCTTCATCATTAAAAGCTTGTTCACTGTCCTTGTCTTTGCCATGGTCTTTGGCTAGTAACATATAGATAGAGGGGATGATAAACAGGGTAAACAGCGTACCGACGGCCATGCCGCCGACCAGCACCAGACCAATTGAGTTACGGGCAGCCGCCCCGGCCCCGGTAACCAGGGTCAGGGGGAAATGACCGGCGATGGTTGCCCCGGTGGTCATCATGATCGGGCGTAAACGGGTAATGGCCGCCTCGTGTACCGCCTGGCGTTTGTTGCGTCCTTGCATCTGCAGCTTATTGGCAAATTCGACGATGAGAATGCCGTTTTTGGAAACCAGCCCGACCAGGGTGATCAGACCTACCTGGGAATAGATGTTCATGGTTGTTGTCCAGCCTTGCGTCCAGAAGGCAACGCTGGGATCGGGCATTTTCAGGAAGGTGAAGATCATCGCCCCAAACATGGCCAGAGGTACCGATCCACCCAAAATAACGAGCGGATCGCGAAAGCTGTTGAACTGGGCGGCCAATACCAGGAAGATGAGAATTACCGCCAGGACGAAGGCCTGGATAAATTTGTTTCCCTCAGTTCGCAGTTGGCGGGATTCTCCAGTATAGTCAAGTATGTATCCGCTGGGCAGGATTTTCTCCGCCTCCCCTTCCAGAAACTTCAGGGCCTCATCCAAGGGGCGGACAGCTACGCCGCTGATCTTGACTGCATTGAGCTGCTGAAAACGGTTCAGAGAGCGTGGTACGGTACTGTCCTTAATGGTGGCGATGGTGCTGAGCGGGATTAAAGTGCCATCGCTGCCGCTGACATAGATATCTTGCAGTTGATCCGGGTTAAGTCTCCCCACCCGCTGGATCTGCGGGATAACTTTGTAGCTGCGGCCGCTGATATTGAAGCGATTGACGAAATTACCACCGACCATCGCTGTCAGGTCGGCACCGACCTGTTGGAGGCTCAGGCCCAGGTCGGCAACCTTGTCGCGGTCTATAATCAGCTCTGTTTGGGGCTGATCGATCTTGACATCGATCAGCGGTGGAAAGGCAAACATACCGCTTTTCATGGCAGCCAGCTGGATCTGGTTGGCAAAACTGAGGATCTGCGCGGGCTCGGCGGTTGAGGCCAGGATAAACTCAACCGGAAACTGGCCGCCGCCGGGGAGGGCCGGCGGAGTCACCGGGAACATGCGGATGCCGGTGATACCGTGCAGCTTCTGCCGCACCTCGGGCATGATTTCAAAAATTGTTCGTTCACGCTCCTGCCATGGTTTGACCACCATACCGGCGAAGCCCGAAGAAGGCATGGTGATCTGAAAGACGAACTGGGTCTCCGGTATGCTCAGAAAAGCGTCGCTCACGGCAGAGGCGTAGATGCTGGTCTGGTCAAGGGTGGAGTTGGCAGCCGCATCGAGGATACCGAAAATGACGCCCTGGTCTTCGGCCGGCGCCAGTTCTTTGGCCGACATGGTAAACATCGGGATGGCCAGAGCACCAAGCAGGAACCAGACCATATACACTGCAGGCCGGGCGTTGAGCGTTGCGTTCAGCATTCGACCGTAGAGATTGCGGATCTTTTTAAAATCACGTTCAATTTTACCGGCAAAACCTTTTTCGGTCATGCCGGCACGCAGCAGGCGTGATGACATCATTGGCGATAAGGTGAGGGCGACGATGCCCGAGATAACCACAGCTCCCGCCAGGGTGAAAGCAAATTCACGAAAAAGCGAGCCCGTCAGACCGCCCTGCAGACCGACCGGGGCATAGACCGCGGCCAAGGTGATTGTCATGGAAACCAGCGGTCGTACCAGTTCGCGGGCTCCCAGGATAGCCGCCTGCATCGGCGTTTCGCCTTTGCTTAAGTGCCGTTCGACGTTTTCGACTACCACGATGGCATCGTCGACTACCAGACCGACGGAGAGGACGATTGCCAGCAAGGTGAGCAGATTGATAGTGAAACCGAATGCCTGGATAAGAAAAACCGCCCCGATCAGCGACAAAGGGATGACCACCACGGGAATAATCGCCGCCCGCATCGAACCCAGAAAAAGAAAAATGATGATAATGACGATCAGCAGGGTTTCGCTCAGCGTTTTAATGACTTCTTTAATGGCGTTGTCGATATAGGCGGTGCCGTCGTAGGCCAGACGACCGGTCAACCCGCTGGGCAGCTGTTTTTTTATGGATTCCAGCTCTATCCGTGCTCCTCTAATAACATCCAGGGAGTTGGCGTTAGGCAGTGGCCAGATGCCCATAAAAACAGCAGTCTGGCCGGAAAAACGAACCTCGGAATCATAGCTTTCGGCACCGAGCACAACATCGGCGATATCTTCAATGCGGACAATCGCGCCATTTTCTTCCCGGACTACCAGACGCTTGAACTCCTGCACCGAGGTAAGATCGGTGTTGGCGGTCAGATTGACCTGGATGAGTGAGCCTTTAGTATTGCCCACGGCGGCCAGAAAGTTGTTGGTAGACAAGGCCTGGCGGACTTGAGTCGGGCTGATATTGAGGGCGGCCATGCGATCCGGTTTAAGCCATATACGCATGGCGAAGGTACGTCCACCGAGGATATCGGCCCGCTGAACGCCATCGAGAGCCGAAAGCCGGGGTTGGACGATACGCACCAGGTAATCGGTGATTTCATTCTGTTTCAGTTCATCCGAGGTAAAACTCAAATAAGCCGAGGCGAACTGGCTATCGGCCGATTCGACGTTGATGATCGGTACCTCGGCTTCCGGTGGCAGGTCGCCGCGTACCTGGTCCACTTTGGAGCTGATCTCGGAGAGGGCCTTGATCGGGTCATAATTTATTTTCAAGCGGGCATTGATAGTGGACCGGCCCTGGACGCTCTGTGATTCCAGGTAGTCAATCCCATCGGCGGCGGCAATGGCCCGTTCCATTGGAGTGGTGATAAAACCGCGTACCAGTTCGGCGCCGGCACCGACATACACGGTGGTAACGGTGACTACGGCGTTATCGCTGCGGGGGTATTGGCGAACGTTCAGGGAACGAATAGCCTGCAGGCCGGCAATAATGATAAGAAAACTGATCACCATTGCCAGCACCGGACGACGGATAAAAATATCGGTGAATTTCATGTATATTGAACTCGTAAAAAGTCAAATTTCATTTAGCTTTCGGCCGGCTGAGGTGCCAGCTTAAATTCAGGTGCCAGTTTATTATCCACCTTGACCGATTGGCCATTGCGCAGTTTAAATGCGCCGGTGCTCACTATCGTTTCGCCCTCTTTCAGACCAGAAATTACGGTAATAAAGTCGCCGCGCTTTTCTCCAAGACGAACGAATTGCTGGCGGATGGCTTTCCCGGCGGGAGTACCGGCATCGTCCTTTTTTTCTTCGATCACGAAGACCGAATCACTGTAAGGTGCATAGAGAACAGCCGTGGCTGGAATGACCAACACCTTTTCTTTTGCCGGTAAGACCACGGCCACGTTGACGTACATACCGGCACGGAACAATTCTTCCTCATTGGCCAGCGTGGCCTGCACCCGGATATTACGAGTGGCGGCGTCTACCTCCGGGCTGATGGCGGTGATCGGGCAGGTGATCACTTTGCCTGGGAAGGCATCCGAGCTTACCCGAACGGTGAGCCCGGTATGGATCTGAGCCAGTTGTTGTTGCGGCAAAAGAAAATTGACGAAAATAGGATGCATGGACTGCAGGGTGACAATAGCCTGGCCATCTTTGATGACCTGACCCAGGTTGATCTGGCGCAGACCCAGCCGACCGGCAAAGGGAGCTCGGATGGTTTTCTTGGCAATCACCGCGCGAATATTGTCTGCCTGGGCTGAAGCCTGGGTCAGTTGGGCCTGGGCACTATCGAAATCCGACTGAGAAATGACTTTGTTGGCGAGCAGCTTTTTGGTGCGGGTAAACTCAATGCGCGCCAGTTCGGAGGCGGATTCGGCTGATCGAAGCTGGGCTTTCTCGGCCGATATGTCCTGCTGGACGAGAAGGTCGCCGGATTCGACACGGGCACCGGCGGTAAAAGCTATCTCCACCACCTTGCCGGTCATTTCCGCAGTTACCGTCACGCCCTGCACCGCTTCCAGTGAGCCGACTGAAAAGAGTAACGTTTCCCAGGAATCGGCGGTGACGGCCGCCGAGGTGACAATCTCAGGCGGGGGAACGAATTTTTTGCCCTGGGCGATCATAGCCCGAATCTGCAGGGTTTTAATGCCGGCAAGTATACCGACAACAATTAAAAGACCGAGAAAGGTCAGAAAAATTTTTTTCTTCATTATTTGTTATTCCTGTAAAAAAGCGTGGTCTTCTTTTTCTATCAAACCTTTGACTCAATAATCAGCCCTATGATAATTGCCACGCCATGGAAGTCAATCAATTTGACAATCGATGCATGTATGGCTTTGCACCGGTATAAACTGTAATCCGGTTTTACAAATCCATCAGATTTGAAGGATTCCTGAAAACCCCAAATCTACGATGGTTAAGCAAAAAATGAACAGTTTTTACGACACCATCAGGGTTCACGGTCGAGAAAATAGAGTATAATGATCAAAACGACACTGCCGGCCAGCATCCAGATCGGCCCGAACATCCAGAGGAACAGGGGGATAGACAGGTAAAATCCCCGCATCCCGATAGTATAATGCAACGCGCCGCGATTGAGAATGCGGCTGACGGCTGCATCGCAACAAGTCGGGTCGTCGGGATCATAGGTGTTGATCATGAAGCCGAGGTGGTTGTAATAGCGAATGGCCAGGGTAAAGTTGAAAAAGGCACAAAAAAAGAGGATGCCGAGCAGCATCAGTTTGAACATCCATACTGCTTCACTTCTGGTGCCCAGCGCATTCAGCGCATGGGAAACTTCCAGGAAAGTGCCAGGTCGAAAAGCGGAACCGAACAGGCCAAGGCTGATCAGAATTGCCGTAGACGCTAGGAAAGTGGCGGCCATTACCTGGTTGCGTATGGTCTGAACGGCGACGATATCCCGTTTATTTTCCCTGATCTCCCGGGTCCACAGTCGTCGTGCATGGTTGGTAATGCCGATAGCGGTTGTCAGTGGATAATGCTTGACCCGGAAGTATAAATAAAGGTGATAGCCGACAATTAAGAATATACCGGGGCCGACGAGCATCATTTCCTGCCATGAAATAATGGGCATTTTACGCTCCCTCTGCTTTCTTCTGGTATTGTGGTTCCTGTTTATAATTTTTCTTTAACAAAATTGATGATCCACCGGGCAACATAGTCATTATCCGGTTTCTTGGCCAGCGATTGCAAACCTGCCTCAATGACGGTCGGACCAATAATTGCCCGTCGCTCGTGCATCAGGGTCTTTGCATAGTCCCGGTGCCATTCCGGATGGCCTTGGATACTTATAAAATAGCCATTCCACTGAACCATGAAGAACGGGCAGAAATCACTTTCGGCAATAACCGTTGCCCCTTCCGGCAGGGCGATGATCTGGTCTTGGTGACTGGCAATGATATTGAGATCGGCCTTTTCTTCGTCTATCCACGATGGCCGGGAGACAATCCGGTTGGCAGCCACGCCGATTCCCCAGCCTTTTGGCGATTTTTCCACCCTGCCCTCTAAAGCGATCGCCATGAGCTGATGACCAAAACAGATGCCGAAAAATTTTTTCTTTTCCCGCGCCAGCCTCCTGATAAATTCAACCAGTGTTCGAATCCAGTCTTCCGGATCATAAACGCTTGCCCGGCTGCCGGTGGTAATGAAAAAATCATAGGCATCCAGGTCGTCTGGATACTGTTTGGCACGGCAATCATAACCGTCAAACTGGATTGAGTCGTCAACGCAGGAAAACATGCGCCGGATCATTTGGCCATACGAACCGAATTGTGGTCGGAATTTTTCAAGAACTTCGTCGCATTGCAGCAGAGCAACTCGCATATTGTCGGTGCTTAAATAGTACCATGAACAGCGGCGACAAAGATATCGCTGTACTGTTCTTGACTGAAACTGATGGGATTTCCGCCGGCGGAAGGATCTTCAACGGCCATCTCGGCCACGGTTTTTTTCTGCCTGTCGTCGATATCAATTGCCGCCAGAGTGTGCGGAATTGCCAGTTCTTCCCGTAAGGCCAATACCCAGTTCAAAAAGCCGGAAAAGCTCGCATCTGCAAGACCCATATATCGAGCCAATCGGTCGATTTTCAGTTCAATTACACTTTTGTTGGCTTGCAGTACATAGGGCATCAAAATAGCATTCAAGGTCCCATGGTGGGCGTCGTAAAGGGCGCCGAGGGGATGGGCCAGGGCATGCATCGCCCCAAGGCCCTTCTGAAAGGCGCTTGCCCCCATGCTTGAGCATACCAGCATCTGGGTGCGTGCTTCAATGTCGGTACCATCGGCAACCGCCCGTGGCAGATATTTCTGGACCAGGCGAATCCCTTCCACGGCGATACCCGCAGCCATTGGATGGTAAAATGGGGAACAGAGCGCTTCCAGGGTATGTGACAGGGCATCCATTCCGGTTGCCGCGGTGAGAGCTTTGGGCAGGCCGACAGTCAGCTCCGGGTCGAGGATAACCTGCTTAGGCAACATGTTGGGATGGAAGATGATTTTTTTTATATGACGCACCTGATCAGTGATGACCGAAGCCCGTCCTACTTCCGAACCGGTGCCGGCGGTGGTGGGGACGGCGACGACCGGGGCCATGGCGGCAACATTGACGCGGGTCCAGTTATCGCCGACATCTTCAAAATCCCAGATAGGCCGATCCTGGCCAACCATAAGTGCGACCGCCTTGGCGGCGTCCAGGGCGGATCCACCGCCAAAGGCAATGATGCCGTCATGATCATGCTGTCTATAATAGTCAACCCCGGCGGTGACATTGTCTCCGGTGGGATTGGCCTTGATTGCAGAAAAGATTGTGCATCGCAAGCCTGCGTGTTGTGCATCGTCGACTACGTTCTGGACCATGGGCAATGCGGTCAGGCCGGGGTCGGTGATCAGCAGCGGCGCCCGCATCCCCAGGGATTTGCATAGTTCCGCCAGTTCCGCTATTCGCCCCCGGCCTACCTTGACATTCGTCGGATAATTCCAATTCGCTGTGTAATTCAATGTCTTATGTCCTTTAAATATCTGTTTTAATGTGAAAAGACTTTGGTCGGGTGACAGCCTGGTAACCGATTACCGACAGCGTACAGCCATGTCCGGAATTTTTAATGCCGGTCCATGCCAGCTCCGGATCAAGATAGTCACATCTATTGATAAAGAAAGTGCCGGTTTCAATGTGCCGACCAAGTTCAATACCCTTCCCGATATCTTTGGTGAAGACGGCCGCGGTCAAGCCAAAGGCGCTGTCATTCATCAGCTCGACGGCTTCCGCATCGGTGCGCACTTTCTGAATACCGACAACCGGGCCGAAGCTCTCCTCCGTCATGACCCGCATCGAGTGGTTGACCTCGGTGAGAACCTGGGGTGCCAGATAGGGACTGCCTGCTTTGTCCATGGGAAAATCGTCTGGTGCAATATGGGCTTTTGCTCCCTGACTGATAGCTTCTTGTATCTGTTCGCGGACAAAATCGGCGGCACTGGTCCTGACCAACGGACCAAGGGTTGTCGCCGGATCATCGGGTCGGTCCAGCTTCAGGGCTTTCACCCAGGCCACCGCCCGCTGCAGGAACTCCGGATAGACATCTTCATGGACATAGACTCGTTCAATACCGCAGCAGGATTGACCGGAATTAAAAAAAGCCCCATCCATGACCGTTTCGACTGCATGGCCTAAGTCAGCATCGCGGCGGACATAGGCCGGATCTTTGCCGCCAAGTTCAAGACCGATACCAATAAAACGGCCCGTTGCAGCTTTTTCAACCATCTCGCCACCAGGTACGGAACCGGTAAAAGCAACATGATGAATCCGGCTGTCTTTAATAATTGTTTCGGTATCCGCATGGGGCAGATGCAGAAACTGAAATACTCCCTCCGGCAGGCCGCCTTCCCGAAAGGCCTCGACCAGTCGTTCACCACAGAGCGGCGTCTGGGCCGAGTGTTTAATGATCACCGCGTTGCCTGCTAAAATGGCCGGCATGACCGCATTAATTGCCGTTAAATAGGGATAGTTCCATGGCGCGATAACAAAGACCACTCCGACCGGCACACGTTCTATCCAGCGTTGAAAGCCCGGTTTTTCATCCAGCTTAACCGGTGCCAGGCCCTGGTCCGCCAGTCTGATCATGGTGCGGGCCCGTTCTTCCAGACCGGCAACCTCGCCTGCGGCATAACGGATAGGGCGCCCCATCTGCCGGCAGATCTCCTCGGCGATTATCTCTTTTCGCCCGATAAAGGCGTCGATTGCCTTGGTGCATAGCGCCTTGCGCTCGGCAAGAGATACTTTTTTCCATTCATGCTGGGCTTTGCTGGCCGAGGCCAGACAGGATTCAATTTCATCCCCGGTTGCATAGTTTCTTGTCACATAGACGGAACCATCGATAGGGCTGATGGTTGAAAATGACGTACTCATTGTTAGCACACTTTAAAAATCAGATTATTTCAAAATAACGTTTCAGTTCCCAGTCAGTGATATGTTTACGAAATTCGCGCTCCTCCCATTCTCGCGTGGCGGTAAAATGGTCCACAAAAGCATCGCCGAATAAATCGCGGGCCGCAGCCGATGTTTTAAAGGTCTGCGCCGCCTCCCACAAAGTCTTGGGCAGGGCCAGATGTCCGGCATGCTTTTGTGCATAGGCATTGCCGGTGATAAGTGGTTCCGGCTGCCATCCCTTTTCAATACCATATAGCCCCGCCCCGATTGCTGCGGCCAGAGCCAGGTAGGGATTCGCATCAGCCGCTCCCAGCCTATGCTCCACCCGCTGTGATTTTTCGCTGCCGGGGATGACACGAAGTGCGGTGGTTCGATTATCAATGCCCCAGGTGGCATCAGTTGGTGCCCAGAAACCGGGGATGAGACGGGAATAGCTGTTGATAGTGGGGGCGAGCATACAGAGCAACTGCGGCATCAGTTTTTGTTGTCCGGCAACGAACTGCAACTGGATATCACTCATATGGTGCGGCTTCTTATTATCGTAAAAAGCTGATTTGTTATTTTTTTTATGACGTAGTGACAGATGGATGTGGCCACTCTGGCCCGGATAATCATTGGACCACTTGGCCATGAATGTAGCCATTAAATCGTGGCGTTGGGCCAGTACTTTCAGAAATGTCTTAAAGAGAGCTCCCTTGTCGGCAGCATTCAGGGCTTCATCTACGGTAATCGCCGCCTCGATGACTCCTGGTCCGGTTTCGGTATGCAGGCCTTCCAGAGGGAAATCCATGTCGTTGGTCAAGGCGATCATTTCATGATACAACTCGGCATGGGTGGAGTTGCGCAACATCGAATAGCCGAACCAGCCGGGGGTAATCGGTTGGAGATTGGCGAAATTTTTCTGCCGTACGCTGTCCGGCGTTTCATCAAAGAGAAAAAATTCGTACTCAAGGGCGGCAAAAGCTGAAAAACCAAGATCGGACGCTCTGTTTATGACTCGACGCAGAGCTGCTCGTGGACAGACCGTTTCGGCAGGTCCGGCAAATTCGGCGAGAAAAAGCAGCATCCCGTCTTCAAAAGGGATATCCCGACAACTCTCCGGCAGAATTCTCGCCGGGGCATCGGGAAATGCCGTGTGCCAACCGGTGTAGGTGACATTGTCGTAGAGATGGTCCCGCACATCCCAGCCGAGCACCACATCGCAGAAGGCAAAGCCGTTGTCGAGCGAAGAGAAAAACTTTTCCCGACTCATATATTTGCCCCGCATAACACCATCGTTGTCAAAAAGCCCAATCTTGACATGGCTGAGACCTCGCTCTTCAACTATCTGCCTGGCATCCTGTACATTTTGAACGTCTCTCGGTTTCATGGCTTGCATCCTGCGCTGTTCATTATGGTCATTGCATCGGTAGCGGTTGTTTGCACTGATAAGATCAGTGATTCAAAGTAAGGCAACTAATACCATAAAAAACTACAAGGCTAAGCAAAAAATTTCGTCTCTACCCATCATTTTCCATAAAAAATTCGGGGAGCCACATGGCAATTTGCGGAAACAGCATAACCATCGCTAAACCAAAAAGCATGATTATAACAAACGGCACAATAGAGGTGTAGATATCTATCAGGGTTATCTCTTTTGGTGCCATTTCCTTCATAAGAAACAGGTCATGACCGGTATCTCGACGATATGTCAGTTTTGGCGACATAATAGGTTCCACTTCAGCTATTAATCTTATTGTTGGCTGAGTGTAGTTTAATGGCAGAAATGACAATGTTGTAAACAAGTGCAACAAATTTGTCAGATTCCGCGCCTGTCAGCAATAATTGTTGACGAGAAAACGATAATTAATTACAATTAGTATTAATTATTAATAACAAGGGGGCTCATGCAGCTTCGAATGACCAATCAGCGGGAAATTATCCTGCGTGAATTGAAAAAAAGTAGACAGCATCTGTCGGCAGACGAGTTGTATGATCGTGTTAAACGAATCATGCCGCGTATCAGTCTGGCGACGGTTTATCGCAATCTTGAAATACTTTCAGAAGCCGGACTGATTGGTAAACTGGAGATTAGCGGCAGACAGAAACGCTTTGATTTCGATGTATCTGATCATGACCATATTTACTGCGTTGTCTGCCATAGAGTTGACAACCTCCGCTTTGAGCGGAATAATATCGATGCGGAACAATTGGGGGCGGCAGCGGGGTATTCGATCACCGGATGCAGAGTAGAAATTATAGGAATATGCCCGGAATGTCAGAAGAAAGAAAAGAATGTGGAAAAAACAAATTGAGTGGCTTGGTGATGCAGGAAATTATTGCTAAAACCCGGACTTTCCGGCGGTTTGTAGAGAAGGAGCTGTTAAGCACAGCCACCTTGCAAGAGTTAATTGATTTAGCTCGGTTGGGAGGTTCGGCCCGCAACGGCCAGCCATGGCAATACATGATTGTCAATAATCCCGATCTCTGCGCCAGGATTTTTCCCTTTCTCGGCTGGGCTGGCTATCTCACCGACTGGCATGGCCCGGTGGCAGGTGAACGGCCTTCTGCTTATATCCTCTGCCTGTTAAATAAAAAACGGTTAAAGGGCCCGGAGAGTGAAGCCCAGTTCGATCTGGGTATAGCGACCCAGAATCTGCTTCTCGGGGCAATGGAAAAAAGAATCGGCGGCTGTAGGATAGGCGCATTTAAACCGAAACTGGCATCTCTTTTTAAGCTGGCCGATCATCTGCACCTCTCCCTGGTTATTGCTCTAGGTAAACCCAAAGAGACGGTCATCATTGAACAATGCAAAGATGAAGACGATGTGCGGTACTGGCGTGACGAGCAGGGGGTGCATCATGTCCCGAAACGATCCCTGGCGAGCTGTCTGCTTGATATTGAATTGCGAGGTGATTTGACCCCAGAGAGCTCGAACCTATGAAATCGCAGTTGACATTTCAGCAACAGATCGATGATCTGCAAAATCAGGTGCGGCAGATGGGTGATGATCTTGCCGGCAATATTGTCGAACAGACCGCAATCCGTCTGAAAGGACTTAATTTCTCACCTCCGGTTATAACGCCGCTGGATGTTTTTATCAGGATGCAGCGCCAGGATCTGCTCACGGAAATTGATCGTATCCTGGCAATGCCGGATGCACAAGCCTGCGCTCTTGCACCTGATAATACCCAAAAATGCGAAGATCTCAGATTGCAGTTCATTGCAGTCCTCATTTATTACTACAAAAAACTGGTGCAACTGCGACAAGGCAACCCAGAAGCGTGGGATGAGGTTGATGAACTCTATGTCCACGATTAAAGGCTGGTTTTCCTTCTGGAATCATTTTTTCGCTTGATGTCTTCGCCACTTCTTCACACTTTCAGTGCCCACTATCGAGAAAAATATGGTCAGTGCGTAGGTAAAATTCCTGTCGATATGGGCCAGCCATGTCCAAACCGGGTACATGGCGGCTGCATCTTCTGCCGTCCGGCAAGTTTTACTCCTTCCTATCTCAGTAGTACCGATGATCTTGTGCAACAGGTGACTGCAGGGAAACACAATCTGCTGAAAGGGCGATTTAACAAATATTTTGCCTATTTTCAGCAGGAAACGTGCACCGCGTTGCCTGTTGAGCAGCTGTTGCCTGCATTGGAGTTGCTCCTGTCTGATGCCGATTGTGTCGGTTTGATCCTCTCCACCAGGCCGGATTATATAAGTGATCAGCTGCTGGAACGGCTCACACAACTGGTCGGTAAAAGCGGCAAGGAGTGTCTTTTTGAACTCGGCTTGCAGAGCATGCATGAACGTAGTCTGCATTGGCTCAACCGGCGTCATAGCTTTTTTGATTTCCAAGACGCTGCCCGAAGAATCAAAGGTGCCGGCTGTTTTGAACTGGGAGCGCACCTTATTTTTGGTATACCTGGAGAAACCGAAGACGATATGCTCGATTCAATCAGGGCCGTTTGTGAGCTTGGGGTAAATGCCTTGAAACTGCATCATTTGCAGATTATCCGGGATACGCCATTGCAAATACTCTATCAGCAGGGAAAAGTCGCGTTGTTTTCACTAGACGGGTATATCGATTTTTTGCTGAAAGCCCTGCCGGTGATCCCGGCAGAAGTAACCATTCACCGGCTGTGGGCAACCGCGCATCCACGGTTGCTCGTCGCTCCCAAATGGAATATCCTGACGAGTGAGCTCAGTGAAACATTACGCCAAAAAATGACCAAAGCAGGGTTGTACCAGGGACAGTCTGCCAGAGGCTATATCGGCCAAGCGTTTCCGCAAATCAAATTGTAAGACACTAATAAGCCTTGGGGCCAAAGAGCAAGGGGTCCTCTTCCGCTACAGGTTGTACCGGTGTCTTCGTTTTTGACTGAGAGATCTTTTTTTTCCGTTGTAGTTCGGATTGAGACTGCTTGACAAATTCGACCGTAAGTGGTGTCTGCCGGGTCAAGATACTGCGCGGTATTTTAATCTTATCGCCTAAAAAAATCCGGTTGGGTTTAATCGTTGGGTTGCATTTTGTCAGCACCAGCCAATTCTTCTGCTTATCCGTATACCATTTGGCAATTATTGAGATGTTTTCGTCGGGTATGTTGACTGTATGGACGTAATAGCCTTCTGGGTGTGCTTCATCGCCTTCCGCATATTCCATGTCGGGGTGCTCCGCGACGACTGGTTCTACCTCAACCACCGGTGCAACATCCTCGTTGACAGGCTCGGCTTTAGGCAAACAGCCGGCAATGACAAGAGTTGCTATCAGCGCGAGGAGGTAGACAAAATGCATAAGGAGCGATGTCCTCATTCTGCTGAACCTCCTTGTAATTTTTTGAGATAATTTCGGACGGACTGGTTTTTGGGATTCACCGTCAGGGCTCTGTTAAGATTGGCCAGGCTTTGCTCTTTTTTATTCTGTTTGCTCTGAACCAGAGCAAGGTTAAAGAGCGCTTCATCAAGGTAATCTGGTTTAAGTTCTACCGTTCGGCCATACATCTCTTCCGCCTTGGCGAAATTTTTTGAGACCGCATAAATAAAGCCAAGGTTAAAAAAAGTGTCCGGGAAATCGGGATTTAATATAATGGCTTTCTGGTAGCTTTCGATTGCGGCGGCATAGTTCTTTTGAGCTGTGAGAACCAGGCCCAGCTGGAAATGGGCTCGAACACTTCGAGGATCAAGCTGAAGAGCTTTTTTAAAAAGAGCGATAGCCTGTTGCGGGTTGGTTTTATGTAGGTTGTCCGCGAGTCCGATCAGGGCTTCGGCGTATGGCAAGGCAATTTTATCGCTCATCCCTGGATTGCTGGTCAAGATTTTTTCAAAGGAAACAATAGCCTCCGGGAATTGTCTATTGATGAGAGCGATCATGGCTTTTTGGTACGTTTCATCGCCCGAGGTTTCATCGCCTGCGGCAAAAGTCAGAAGGGTAATCACCAGCAAAAGTGCGGCAGCAAAGGCAAAGAAGTACTTTCTGGTTGTACCGGTCTTGGGCTGTTCAAGAGAAACCTGACGGGGATACGTTGCTTCTCGTGGTCGGTTCAGGTTACGTAGGGAGGTGGAGGGAGCTTCTTTCTTAACTTGCATAAGGCTGGGTTTATTATTTTTTACTGATAGATTCCTGTCGTAATCGGGAAAATCAAATCATAGTTGCAAAGCTTAACAGCTTCAGCGCTGAGTATCAATCGGAATGGATTGAAGAATAAAAAAACACTCAAGTAGATCTTGTGTGAGTGTTAACTATAGATGTTCGCATAATATTTCAATTTATGTTGATCCCCAGGCGTCGTTCGTGCTAATTACAAACTTTGGGTTTGCCGGCATTTTACTATTCCCGGTGAACGGACACTATAAACAAACTGAACTTCCTCCTGATCCGGCTGGACACCCAACTAAAATCTTGGCAATCAAGCTATGCACAAAATACCGTATACTGATTTTCACTATCTGACAGACAAACGGCCTACGCCAAGGCTGTTCCCCTCGCTGTTTTTTTATCTCCACCTTATTTACACTGTTTATCGAGCCAGCAGGCTTGCTAAAAAGGGACGTTATAGTGGCTCAGACTGGACGGAAAGCAGCTATGAGGTGATGCAGCACCTGGAGAACGTTGGGGTTCGGATAGCGATTTCGGGCATTGAAAACGTCGTTGCTGCGAGTGGTCCGGTTGTTATTATCGGTAATCATATGAGCATGATGGAAACCTTGCTGCTTCCGGTAATGATCCAGCCGATAAAACCGGTAACCTTTGTGGTGAAAGAATCGCTGCTCTCATATCCGGTATTTAAATACGTCATGCGCTCCCGTAACCCGATCAGTGTGACGCGAACCAACCCAAGGCAGGATCTGAAGACCGTCCTGAATGAAGGGCTTGACAGACTGCAACATGATATTTCCATTATAGTATTTCCACAGACAACCAGGTCTCATGCTTTTGATGCCGAGCAGATGAGTTCAATTGGGGTAAAGCTTGCCAAAAAAGCGGGCGTATCGATAGTGCCGCTCGCGTTGAAGACAGATTGCTGGCAAAATGGTAAAAAATTGAAAGATTTTGGTAAACTGGACGTAACCAAAAAAGCTCATTTCGCCTTTGGAAACCCAATGAAGGTGGTTGGAAAAGGCGATGAAGAACACGCGGCCATCAACGCCTTCATTACAGGAAAATTGCAGGAATGGGCAGGAGAAAAGTAGTGCGAGATATGTGCACCGTTGCCAAGGAGGAAGACCTCAGGGGCTAATACACATGCGCCTGAGGTATGAAACAATCAGTCCTCAGGCTCAGATTTCATCTTCCTCGGACGAAACATCATCGTCCAGGTCGAGGTCTTCGTCATCCAGGGACTCGTCGTCATCGGTGTCCTCTTCCACATCAGTATCATCAGCGGAGTCAGAGTCATCCTCATCGTCAGAGTCAATGTCGTCATCCACACTGTTTTTTTGCCGGATGGCTTTGGGGATTTTCGATTCCGGTAGAATCAGTTCGGTAATTTTGGCAATTTCTTCTTTAAGATCCGTGTCGCTTCGGCAGATGTCACAACTTGCGGCATGTTTTTCTATGAAAGATATCATGCGGGCCGGAGCCATGGTTTCCTCGCGAACATGGAGATACCACGACTTAATCATCTTAATTAGTCTTTCACACTGCATAGGTATGGTTTGAAGTATTTCCTTGATGAGTAGTTTAGAAATTCCTGGTTAATGTTAACCAAGAATTTCGTGCAAGTTTTTGGTTCCCATAAGGGGGAGGATAAGAAATCCCGCTGACCGGTTTATTGGTGGAGAATAAGCGACGAGTATCCTACTGTATACGGTTGTCCCGATTAAAAAAAGCAATATAATAAATAGTTGTTTTCAAGGTCAACACTTATTAGTATATTCTTTTTCTTTTTGTCAAACTTTCCACCTTGTGGAAGTGGATAGGGCACTGGTGGCTCTCCCGGACTTCAAATCCGGTGTAGCGGGTTAATAGCCCGTTAGGTGGGTTCGATTCCCATGCACTTCCGCCAATCGTTTCAGGTAGTTATGGCTTGTGTTCTGCAAGTCTTTCACGCATTAATTGATCTTCTTCCCTGCTGTGTCTCTACGGGGGCAGAAGGAAGTGTTCTAACTCGCAATTACAACCGCACGCTAAGTAATCTAATACTGACAACAAAGCCATACTTATTAATCCGTCCTTGTCATCAAAAAAACAATACTCTACCTCGCCGGTATCCCGGAGATCCAGACTGATCATCAAATGCTTATGTGTCACTTAGAGGAAAAAGAGCAACAATCCTTCGATTAATCAGGAGTAACCCGCCAATTTGAAAAAGAGCGAACGATGAAAACTGCACCATCGCCCGTTCGATGCCACAGTTCGGGTTGTTGCTGATGCATTTGCTGTTGCCGCTGCAAATCCTCTCAGGCGGGGCCACGCCGCGGGAGAGCATGCCCTCTTTTGTCCAGGCCGACCACCCATCTTGTCGCCCTGGCGCAGGCTATTCTATATCGAGGTGCAGGCCTGGTTGTGGTATGGCCACAGTTCATTATTCTCGTTTTGATAGGAACGATTTTTTTCTGCGTCACCTTGGTTCGTTTCCGAAAAACCATCGGAATGATGGAATGAGGTGCATCAGTGATTGGGAATTTCTGTAATGTTTTCCACTTTGCAGTCTGGTAGTATTTAATTTTTTCATACCAGAATAAAGGTATGAAATGATAATTGTAAAAATCAGGGAGCAAAACGACCCTATTTATCGGGTAATGTTTATCGATCAAGAAAAAGGAGGTATGAATCGTGTCGGCTCAATTGAACTATCCTGCTCATCTTGAAATCGCCCGCAAGGCAACACCGCTTCAAAGAATGGAAAGATTGAGCGGAGCGCTCGGGGTAGAGATTTTCTTTAAAAGAGATGACTTGACCGGCTGTGAACTCTCCGGCAACAAAGTCAGAAAGCTTGAGTTTCTGCTGGCGGATGCGAAAGCCAAAGGGGCGGACACGGTAATTACCTGCGGTGGAGCCCAGTCCAACCATTGTCGGGCGACAGCCTTGGCGGCGGTGAGCGCTGGATTAAAGAGCACTCTCCTCTTAAGGACCGAAGATCCGACCAATCCTCCACCCAGCCATGATAACATCCTTCTTAACAGGATGGCCGGGGCAGAGCTTATCTGGATCACTCCAGCCGAATATAAAGAGCGGCAGAACAGGTTTGAACTGGAACAGCAGCGCCTGCAAGGACTCGGCAGGGTCGCCTATACAATCCCCGAAGGAGGATCCAATCCCTTGGGTTGCTGGGGTTATGTCAAGGCGATGGAGGAGATCGCCAACGACCTGAGCGCAGTTGGAGCAGAAAATTTTGCCGAGACGACGGTTCTCTCAGCCACCGGCTCCGGAGGGACGACCGCCGGACTGCTTCTTGGCACCCGGCTGCTTGGCCTTGATTTGCGGGTGGTTGGAATCAATGTGTGTGATGATAAGGACCATTTTGTTGCAGAGATAGGCACTATTTGCCGGAAATTTATCAAGGACTACACTGTTGATATTGCCATAAACAGCTATGATATCGATATGGTCGACGGCTATGTCGGAAGAGGTTACGCACTTTCCCGGCCGGAGGAGTTACAGGCGATTTACGATCTGGCGCGGCTCGAAGGGGTGGTTCTGGATCCCGTCTACACCGGCAAGGCATTTTATGGTATGGTAAACGAAATCAGGAAAAACCGGTCGGTTTTCGGCAAACGGATTGTCTTCGTTCATACCGGCGGACTCTTTGGACTCTTTCCTTTTGCGGATAAATTTGCCGAATTATTTGTAAATGATCATCAGCACTCCATATGTGCACGATCAGATGGCCAGGCACAGGAGGGCGGGTTTGGAACCCGCCCCTACAGCCCTTGAGCCTGCTTGCACGGTGGACGGTTCCGAATTCTTGTGATCAATAAGAATATGATTGGTGAATCAATCCAACCATCGTCAGCAAATCATAAACCGGCAATTTAATGGCTTTTCGAACAGCATCGGCAAAGGGAGGCAAGTCGGTGCACTCGAGCAGGATTGCACCAAGATCGGGGTGCTCCTGTTTGGCAGTGACTGCCAGGGCAACGACTTCATCTTCCACTTTTTCCAATGCCAGAGGCTCTTGTGGGCAACGGCTTATTTTGCTCCACTCCGGCATCACTTCCATGCCGTATATTTCTATTCCCTGCATATCCATTACGCCGACTGCCTGGAAGTGTCTTGGCGTGAGGTCTTGTTTTGAGGCGGTGATGACCAGCAGCTTTTTCCTGCCCAGGGAGGTACGAATAAACGGTATCTGCATCAAGGCTGAAGTATAGACCGGAACCTTGAGGGCCTCGGCAAGTTCTTGTTGAAAAATGGCATTGAAGCCGCAACTGGTAATGATCGCCTTGACCCCTTGCCTAATCATCCCTTTTGCTGCCTGTACCATCGCGCCGACAAGTCGATCGTCCGGGTCCACCAGCACCGATTGGTAATTGGCACCCGCAACTTTGGAAAAGAGCACAGGAAAGGGATATGTCAGCGGGTTCGTGCTGTTGCCGGGGAGGCTCTCCAACTGTTCCAGTCCTTTCGGGCTTCCTCCTTCTTCCCAGCACAGGACCCCCAGAAATGGTGTTTGGGACTGCATGTATTCGTCTCCTCGTTTTATTGTCTCAAGGGTTGAGTTTGCCGTCCCAGTCTTTTACGGTTTTTTCGAATTGGATGCCGCGTCTGGAAAGCTCACTGAAGTAAAAGTCGAGGGGGACCTGCATGGGCATTGTCCTTCCCGGCTGGTTAATCTTGCCGTCAAGTATCATCATACTGCCCATGGCCATGGGAAAGCCAACCAACTGCTGCATGGCTGAGAAACCGGAAAGCTGATCAAGGTAGGTAATCGACTGCATTACCACCTGCTTCGGGGAGCCGTCAACAAGCCCTCTGCCATCAACCCGAAGAAGAGCGATATCTCTTTCGCCGGCCTGGTAGTGAAACTGCTTTTGATTGCCGAGTAGTGCGGCACAAAACTCCTCCGGCTTGACCATTTGCCCGCCAACCTGAATAGGCTGGTCGCTTAAAAAGCCGCATCGGGCCATTTTTTGCCAGAATGCACCATGTCCCGGCCAGCGACAGATATAGCGCCCCATGCTTTTGATCGCCTTGCCTATTCCAAAGTGATCAACATACTGGGTCGCGTTGCCATTGTAGTAGCACTCAAGCGTATCTCCCAGGCCTTCTATTTCAAGGTGGTGAGAATTCTCAGGGCTGAAAAGGTCGACGGGCTCAATTGCCCGAATCGCACCGTTGTCAAGGTATTTGGCTGGTCGCAGGTGCGAGCGGATGACGCCGATAACCGACCAGCTGAATTTATATTTCAAAGGATTGTCGGCCGATTGCAGCTCCGGAAACCCGGCACCGTAGGAATGCAGGGCATGCACCTCATCGAACGAATCTACTACTCTCTGGCCCATGGCCAAGTCAATGCCGGGGTCCATGCCGAACTCCTCCAACACGACAAGACCCTTTTGCCGGGCTTTTTGATCGAGCGACTCCAGTCTTTCGGCAAATCCCGGCTGCACAGCATAGGCCGGGTTGTTGATATAGCTCGAGGTGATAACATGACAGTTGCAGTCAATAGCCAGCTCCACCATAGAAAGCGTGAGATGGGGAGGAAAAAATTCAATAACCAGCGAGGCTGGTTGGAGAATTTCGCGGATTTTGACGGTGTCGGTGCCGTCAATCCGGCAGCCTTTTACCCTGGGGTCGTGCAATAAATCAATGTCGGCAAGAAAGTTTTCGTAGCAATCAACTATCACCAGTTGGTCAAATATACCATTTTTGATAAGATCATAGACGCAGGCTTTGCCTTGCATTCCATAACCCAGCAGAACAATTTTCCGGTCCATCGCGTAAAACTCCTTTAAGTGTGAAGATCTATCAAGAAAAACGTAAAACTAGCGATGGCTAAGTAAAATTCACCCACCTCGAATATGAAGAGTTTTTACTAACCATCAGTGTTTTAAGATTGAGCTTAAGAAAAGTTTGCCTCGGTCTGTTTGTGGATTATTGAAAAAATCGTCCGGTGGCGCAACTTCGATGATCTGTCCATCATCCATGAAGACAACCCGGCTGGCCACCTCTCGGGCAAAGCCCATTTCATGGGTAACAACCATCATGGTCATGCCTTCTTTGGCTAAAACCCGCATGACATCGAGAACTTCATTGATCATTTCCGGGTCAAGAGCCGAGGTGGGTTCATCGAACAGCATGATTTTGGGGCGCATGCACAGCCCTCTGGCGATAGCAACCCGCTGCTGTTGGCCACCGGATAGTTGGGCCGGATAATTATTAACTCTATCGCCCAGGCCAACCCGCGTTAAGGTCTGCCTGCCGAGTTCTTCCGCTTCTTTTTTGGGTATTTTTCGGACCTTCATCGGAGCGATTGTGGCATTCTCCAAGGCGGTCATGTGCGGATATAAATTGAAAGATTGGAAGATAAAGCCAATCTCTGCCCGGAGGGTGGTCATATTGATCTTTTTGTCGTGGACATTCATGTTGTCGACGACAAGATCTCCCTGTTGGATAGGCTCCAGTCGATTTATACAGCGAATCAGGGTGCTTTTTCCTGAGCCACTCGGCCCGCAGACCACAACCACTTCCCCTTTGGCAACTTCTATGTTGATGTCATTTAAGACATGCAGATCGCCAAACCATTTGTGAACATTTCTGAAAGCGATCATGGGACATCCTTTTTTATTATTAATATTTCTTTTACAGCCTGGTATTGGTGACAGTGATCCGTTTTTCCATGTAATTGGATAATTTGATCAATGGATAGCATATTGAAAAATATAAAAGAGCAACCAGACCGAATACCATCATACCTTCCGGAATGCGCTGCACCGTCAGCCAGCCCACCCTGGTAACATCAACGACCCCGATCACCGAGACGACCGACGAATCTTTTATAATAAGGACATATTGTCCTACCAGGGGGGGGATAATGGAAGGCAGGGCCTGGGGCATAATTATATGCCGCATCTGCTGATAGCCGGACAACCCGGAGGCGGTCGCTGCCTCTCTTTGGCCTTGGGGTACGGCGAGGATGCCGCCGGCGACAATCTCACAGATAAAGCTGGCGCCCATATTGCTCAGGGCGATTACCGCTGCCGGAAATGCTTCGAGTTCTATGCCAAAGCTTGGCAGGATAAAAAAAATGATGAATACCTGTACCAGAAAGGGTGTTCCGCGAGTGAGATCCACCCAGGCACCAATAAGGTAGCGCAGCATCTTGATATGACCGGCCCGGATAATTCCCAGAATAAAGCCGATGATGGTCGCAGCGATCAAGGCCAGCCCGGAAACCGCCACGGTCATCCACAGCCCTTTGAGGAAAAAAGGCAGACTGTTCATCAATTCTTGGAAATAAAAACCCCACATATCTTATCCTCTCAATGGGCTTCCCGGAAGATTAACCGTTTTTCCGACCAGCCTGAGAAGGTTTTCAACAGGTAGTAAAGCAGCAGATAAAACACCGCGGTCGTCAAGAATCCCTCGGCGGGCATAAAGCGCTCCGAGGTTAGCATCTGGCCGGCCCGGGTCAACTCCATGATCGAAATCAACGAAAGGAGGGACGAGTCTTTAACCAACACGATGGCTTGACCGAGCATGGGTCGAATCGTCATGCCCAGAGCCTGGGGCAAGATGATATAGCGCATGCGCTGGAAATAATTGAGGCCGGAAGAAATCCCGGCTTCGATCTGGCCGTAGGCGATGCCCTGTATGCCTGCTCGGATAATCTCGGCATAATAGGCCCCGCTGTTCAAGGTCAGGGCGAATACGCCGGTAACCCATTCCGGCACCATGATGCCCATGGACGGCAGGCCGAAATAGAAAAAATAGAGCTGCACCAATAAGGGTGTGGCGCGGATGCTTTCGATATACATAGCGGCAATGCTCGAGATAACCCTGGACTGGCTGAGTCGCATGGAGCAGGCAAGTATTCCTACCAGAATAGCACCGACCAGTGACAGCGCGGACAGCCAGAGAGTGGCCCAAAAGCACTGCAGATAGAGCGGCATGTATTCGAAGATGACTCTGAAATTGAAATTTTCGAGCATATTTTGTGCCGGTAATAACCTTCTGTCAAGAGGTTGATATCCTGGCCATGCGAGCCGGTATTACCGGCTCGCACCAGACATTTTTAATGATCCTTTTTCCAATCCAGAGAGTTGACCCAGTAATCCAGATTTTCGTCAAGCTGACCGTCCAGCTTGGTATGGAGAAAGAACAGATTGAGCCATTCACGCAGGTCCTGAGAATCATAACGCACGGCAAAAGCAAGCGGCGCTTTGGACAGCTGTCCATCCAGGATACGGATAGTATTCGGCGGGTAGCTGGCGGATTGGCCACGTACGGCCGAGCCGTCATTCACCCCGGCATCGGTGTGCCCGGCAATGACTGCGTTGAGCACAATAGGTCCACCGCCTTTATAGGTCTTTATTTCGGCGGTGGGAAATGCTTTTTTAGCGTCGTTTTCTCCGGTTGAACCGAGCAGAACGGCCAGCTTCATGCCTGATTTTTTAACATCTTCGATGCTTTTAATGGGGCTGTCCTGCTTCACAAAAACCACGCTTCCCGTGTACATATAGGGATCAACAAAAGAAATCTTCATGGCTCGCTGCAAAGTCGGGGTCATATCTGCGGCCAGCATGTCAGCCTTGCCGGAGAGCAGCGCGGGAATTAGGCCATCCCAGTCATAGTCGAGGAACTTGATTTTGACCCCCATATTTTTGGCGATCAACTTACACAGCTCAACCGAACTGCCGGTTCGCTCGCCATTCTTATCAACAAAACTAAAAGGTGCGCCCTGAGTCTGACAGGCAACACGAAGTTCTCCTCGTTTGGTAATTTCATCAAGGGTTCCCGCTGTTACGGTTCCGCAAAAGATGAAAAGAGCAGCCAACGAAGCAATTATAGAAATTCCTTTTGTTTTCCTCATTTTTCCCCTCCATTTGAATTTTCATGTTGCAATAGGATTTGTCTTTCCTGCAGAATCAGGCAGATGAATCCAGTTTTGTCTTGATTTCATAATGATAAACGTTTCACTTCGAACAACATTGCCAATTTTAAGAATCGTTTCAGTGGTAAATTGATATAATTCATCCATCCCTCCCATGCAAACAACTTCAGCAATGATATCGTAACGCCCAGCAACCACCGCTGCCCATGCGACATTTGGCAGTTGGGATATTTCATTCATAACTTTATCCATCTTCCCTTCTGACTGGATACTCATGCCGACCATCCCCGTTATCAGGTTTTGGTGTCGGCTTGGATCAACAAGGCCTGAAATTTTGAATAAACCTTTTTCCTCGAGAATTTTAATTCTGTTTCGAATGGTCGGCGCAGTAACCTTGAGTTTAAGGGCTATTGCACCAATTGGCATACGCCCATCTTCTGTGAGCAGGCGAATGATGTCGTAATCTAAAGAATCAAGAATGGTTTTGCTCATAGGGTACTTTTGGTTTTTTCATAAATGAATTTTATATACGGTGTAATATGACTGTGCGGAAAGTGTCAACCAAATAAAATTTCTAAATGAAAAAAATGAGCAGTTAAAATTTTCTATGTTCAGAATTTTTGAAGTAATAGTGATGCCAGGCTATTTTGGTAAATCGTCAACTCTTGGTAGGTTCAAGGGACGCCATCTGCAGTACAATGCCGACCATTCGGTTGAGTACCAGAATTATCGGGTCAATATGACGTTCCATTATCGCCAATCTGTGGAAAATGCTTTAAATCCATCTTGGTGATCCATGTTGAATTGTTTCAGGCGCCTTTCCAGTTCAGGAAATTGATCTTTTCCTGTTAAAGAAACACATGCTCTGATACCTGCATGGCGATCGCTTCCAGTTGTGGTGAGCGAGATAGAGCTTATCCCATAATAAAGTAATTCCTCTACAAGCTCCGCCCCGGTAAAACCAGGGTAGGAAATAGTGAAGTAGAAACCATCGGCAATGGGCAGTTCTTCGTCTTTGTCGTAAACGATTACAAAACCATTTTCAGTGAAAAGGCGCTTCATGACCTTTGCCCGAAAACCGTATTCTTTCACTGGTTCAACATAGTTGTACTCTCCAGTGTTGACGGCTTTTAAAATCGCAGTCAAGCCATATTGGGCGCTATGACTCACCCCCGAGCTGATCGCATACATAGCACCGAAAACAAATGCATAGCCGAATTGGGAACTGGAGAAGTAGCGTTTAAGGTCGGGCCAGTCACTTAAAAACAGTTTGTCGGAGATCGCGGTCATGCCAATTCGTTGTCCTGCCAGAGAAAATGATTTTGAACTTGAAATTAATAAAATATAGTTGTCTGTATAGTTGGCAACGCTTGGAATATAAGGTGGTTGTCCTGGTTGGGAGTAATCCTGTCGGAAATCCATGCCGAAATAGGCAAGATCTTCAAGAGCGATAACGTTGTATTTAGTGCAAAGTTCACCAATGATCTGCAGTTCGGCTTCCGTAAAGCATATCCATGATGGATTGTTGGGATTTGAGTACATTAAAGCACCAATATCGCCTTTGCTTAAATATGATTCCAGCTTGTCCTGCAGCTTGTTGCCCCGGTAATTATAAACATCAAAACTTTCGCTTTGGATCCCGATTACAGCTGTCTGTATCTTATTAACTGGAAAGCCGGGGTCGACGAACAGTACTTTATGTTGTTTAGCAATACGTCTCGAGGCAACCATCAATGACAGGAAGCAGCCCTGCATCGACCCCACAGTTGGCAAACAATGGGTCGGGTCAATTTGAATATTTATAAAGTTTTTTACAAAACGTGAGATTTCACTTTTGAGTTGCGGTATGCCATCGAACGGTGGATAAATTGATCCGACCTTATTTTTCAGAGCTTCTACTTCAGCATCAATGGCTATCTGCGGGGGTGGTAAACCTGGGATTCCCATTTCCATGCGGATAAAGCGCTGACCAGAAGCTTTTTCAATGTTCAGCACCAGACGATTGCATTCTCGAATCGAGGCGAGTCCAACACTTTTCAGACCACTTTTATTGATATTATCTCTTACTGCGTTTGCATCGATGGGTGTCGTAACCATTGAACTCTCCAATTGATTAATTTATACGAGTTTTCCGCCATGGGGTTGGCCGTCATACAAACGCCCATTATGCGTAGCCAGAAAGGTGGCCAAAGGGATTTCTTCCTGTTTGATAAAACCCTTGTCTGGCAGGGCACCGCTATTGACCATTTCAACAACCGCACAGACGGAAGCAGCTGTGGTCCAGGCGATGGCTCTTCTTGCTTTTCCGGCAATTTCCACAGGGGGATAGGCCCTGACGAATTCTTCCCGAATGAGCTGGTCGTTTGTCCAACCTTCGACTGAGGCGTGCACGTAAACAACGTCCTCACTCACCGGTGGTTTGGCGTTGACCAGCAACTTGCCGGTACTTGCCCTGTCTTCACGCATTAAAAGTTCGTGCAGCAGAAAATTCATCAAGGCGGCGTGGCCCGGATAGCGGATCGATTTGTAATCGAGATTCTCTACAAGACCATCGTAAGTTTCACACATGGTGCCGAGTCCTCCCGAAGTTGTAAAAGCTTCGAGCTGCAATCCATCGATGACGATCATTTCCAGCCACTCCAGGGGAGAGACCCATTTTCGGACACCACCTTCAATGACCTCACAATCATTGAGATACTCGTTGACCACACCCTCCGGAGACCAATTGAAGGCATAGCCAAGAAGACCGGTGGGGTGCTTGGGCAAGGCACCAACCCGCAGTTTGATGGATCTGATTTTGTTAAATTTACGAGCCAGCGAAGCGCCTACAACCGCAATAAAACCAGGGGCAAGTCCACATTGCGGAGCCATAACAACTGGTGTGGTCCTACTCAATTCCATTATTTCCCTGGTGGTACTCACATCTTCAGTAAGATCGAAATAGTGGGTGTGGTAGCGTGCTGCAACTCGGGCCACCTCGACATTGAAATGATAGGGCAGACAGGAGATAATTGCATCATGGTTCTTGAGGGCCTTGCACAATTCGGTTTCGCTGGTGACATCCAGGGCCTGTATAGGAAAAGGAAATGTCTCGGTTGGCTGCAGATCCCCGCCAGTAACCTTGAATCCGGTTTCATGGAGCAGTAAGGCAACGAGATAACCGACTTTTCCAAGCCCAAGAACCAATACAGAGTTAATTTTTTTCGTCATTGATAATCTCCTGATGGGATTCATTGCACCCTTTTTTTCCTAGAAAACCGCTTAGCGATAAGTGGCTATTCCGGTCACTTCCTTGCCTCTCCCATCGAGGCAATTTCGTCGACTCCCTGCAGGCAGACACCACACACTCGGCAGGTAACATTTTCAGCATGTTATTGAAAGTGGTCGTGGCCAGCGCTTCATTTCCTTCCATAAAGAATAAAGCCATGTTTCCCCCTGGGTGTATATGTCTCGACTTCAATATGATCATAAATTTAATCATATATGTAATTAAATCACTGGTCGTTTAACCGCATTAAGTCGTGTATGTCAAGGATATAATTATATTTTGCAGAGTAAATTGTGTCTCTTCCTATGGAAATTAAAAGTGTTTAGTTGTCAAACTGAGTGCCGAGGTGGCGGATCTTTCTGAAGCGATGCGTATCGCTTTGCCGATTACCTCATACAAAAACATACAATTTCAAATAGGTGAAAAAGCCATATGGAACAAAATAAAAATCTAAATCGATGTATCGTGCTTGCTTCCCGACCAAAGGGTGCACCAGTTGACGACAATTTTCGGTTAGAAGAAACCGCAGTACCCGTGATGAAAGAAGGAGAGGTCTTGTTGCGGAGTATCTACCTGTCACTTGATCCTTATATGCGGGGCCGGATGAGTGATGCGCCATCATACGCACCCCCTGTGGCGATTGATGACGTGATGGTAGGCGCTACCGTTTGTCAAGTTGAAGATTCCCGGAATCCTGATTTTGAGAGAGGCGAATGGGTTTTGGCCTACAGCGGCTGGCAGCTTTATGCCGTGTCGGATGGTTCCGGTCTGACCAAGTTGGGGAAAAATCCCGAAAATCCATCTTTTGCTCTGGGCATTTTGGGGATGCCTGGATTTACAGCGTATATGGGATTGTTAGACATTGGTAGACCAAAGCCCGATGACACCCTGGTGGTAGCTGCTGCGACTGGTCCGGTTGGGGCAACTGTGGGACAGATCGGCAAGTTAAAAGGTTGCCGTGTGGTCGGTGTTGCCGGGGGACTGAAAAATGCAGTTATGCCATAGGGACTCTTGGTTTTGATGAGTGTCTCGATCACAAAGATCCATATTTTGCCGATAAACTGAAACAGGCCTGCCCCGATGGCATTGACATCTATTATGAGAATGTTGGCGGAAAAGTATTCGATGGGGTTTTACCATTGCTGAATGTCGGTGCAAGAATCCCAGTCTGCGGCCTTGTCTCCAGGTACAATGCAACCAAACTTCCCGATGGTCCTGATCGTTTATCGTTGCTCATGGGCACAATTTTGGTCAAGCGCATCAAAGTGCAGGGTTTTATCATCTTTGATGATTATGGCCATCGCTACGATGAATTTTCCAAAAACATGACAGAAATGCTGGGAACCGGGAAAATACATTACCGGGAACAGATTGTTGAAGGCTTAGACAGTGCACCGCATGCATTTATGGGCCTGCTGGAAGGGAAAAATTTTGGAAAACTTGTCATCAAGGTTAGTAACGAGCTGTAATAAAATATAATTATAAGTTGAATTGATGAAAATATTAATGGTTTTAACATCACATGATAAACTTGGTGATACAGGTTTAAAGAGCGGTTTCTGGTTGGAAGAGTTTGCTTCCCCATACTTCGTCTTTAAAGACCAGTCTAATGAAGTGACCTTAGCTTCGCCGCAAGGCGGGCAACCCGTTGCGTTATAACACAGGAGCAATTTGAGCAGATGATAAATGCCAGAAGACGATCCGTCTCGGTCTGATTCAACGCAACATTGCTAGACCCGATATTGAACCATGGCTGGAAGTGTTGACAAGGTTCAAGAGAGGGAGACGGACCGTAGGGGGCGGGTTCTCAACCCGCCCTTCTATGCCTTACACAGCGGGTGGTTCATGTTGGCCCGCTGTTCAACATATGCCTCGGCTACTTTTCTGGCGATATTTCTGATCCGGCCGATGTACCTGGTCCGCTCATTGACGCTGATTGCTTTACGGGCGTCGAGCAGATTGAAGGTGTGTGAGCATTTCAGACAATAGTCATAGGCCGGCAGAATAAGTTTTTTGTCGACCAGTTTGTGCGCTTCCTCTTCATAGGTGTCAAAAAACATCAGGAGCTTTTCGACATTGGCCTCTTCAAAGTTGAAGGTGGAAAACTCGACCTCCGCCTGATGAAAAATTTCGCCGTAGCTGACGGTATCGTTCCAGGCGATATCGTAGACACTCTCGACACCCTGCAGGTACATGGCAATGCGCTCCAGGCCGTAGGTAATCTCCACTGTTGTCGGATGCAGATCAATCGACCCAGCCAGCTGGAAATAGGTAAACTGGGTTATTTCCATGCCGTCAAGCCATACCTCCCAGCCAAGTCCGGAGGCACCAAGGGTGGGTGATTCCCAGTCATCTTCAACAAAACGGATATCGTGATCAAGCAGGTTTAGGCCAAATTTCTCCAGGCTTTTCAGGTAGAGGTCCTGCACATTGAGTGGTGAGGGCTTAATGACTACTTGATACTGGTAATAATGCTGCAATCTGTTTGGATTATTGCCGTATCGTCCGTCGGTTGGCCGTCTGGAGGGTTGCGGATAGGCACATTTCCATGGTTCGGGACCAAGAGCACGGAGCAAGGTGGCGGGATGGAACGTCCCCGCACCGACTTCCATGTCATAGGGTTGCTGGATGACACAGCCTTGCTCGGCCCAATATCTATTTAATTCTAAAATGATGTCTTGAAAGTTCACTCGATTTCCTCATACGCTGCAGAATTGTTCTGGGAAAGGTCTTTGTTCCGTGATGCGCTCCGTAGTATATAATTGGTATCTTGACTTTTGTCTATGGGGTCATCATTATATCCCCACATTAGATCTCGAAATCTTCCCTTTACCGTGTATGCCAATGCAGACCTTAGATTCACTCCAGCAAACAGCCGATATTACCCGTCTTCTTAAAGAGAGTACCGCCATCGCCGTTGTCGGCCTGTCGCCCAAAGAAAACCGACCGAGCAATATGGTCGGCCGGTATCTGATCGATGCCGGATATACCATTTATCCGGTGAACCCGGGTCAGAAAGAGATCCTCGGGCGCACCTGTTATGCGAATCTTGCCGCGATTGCTGAGCCGATAGATATTGTCGATATATTCCGAAAATCCGAAGATGTACTGCCGATAGTCGAGCAGCTCCTTGAGTTGCAGCCGCTGCCCCGTGCGGTATGGATGCAGCAGGGGATAATCAATGAAGCAGCGGCCGAACTTGCCGGCAAGAAGGGAGTTATGGTGGTTATGGACCGGTGTATAAAAGTGGATCATTATAACCTCCTCAGCAGATAACTGCCTGAAAACCCTCTTCTCGTTTTTCATGGAACCAAAGAAACTGAGCATTCGCGGTGCGCGAATGCATAACCTGAAAAATATTGACGTCGATCTGCCTCGCAATGCCCTGGTACTCTTTACCGGGCTGTCCGGCTCCGGCAAATCTACGCTGGCTTTTGATACGCTCTATGCTGAGGGCCAGCGCAGGTATGTCGAATCTCTATCCACCTATGCCCGGCAATTTCTCGGTCAGATGGATAAGCCCGATGTGGATTCTTTGGAAGGTCTGTCGCCGGCGGTCTCCATCGAACAAAAAACCACCAGCAAAAACCCTCGCTCTACCGTCGGCACGGTAACGGAGATATATGATCATCTCCGTTTGCTGTTTGCCCGCTGTGGGCATCCGCATTGCCATCAATGCGGGCGGCCGATAGCGGCACAGTCCATTGAGGATATGGTCAATGCGCTGATGCTGCTGCCCGAAGGTACCAAAATAGTCCTGCTCGCGCCCCTGGTCACCGAAAGAAAAGGGCGCCATGAGCAGCTGCTGGCTCGCATCCGCAAGGAAGGATTTGTGCGTATCCGGGTGAACGGCGATATTCTGCATGCCGACGATGTCACCGCGCTTGATAAAAATAAGAAACATTCCATTGAAGTGGTCGTTGATCGACTGGTCATCAAAGAATCCATTCGCCGTCGTCTGGCTGATTCGGTCAGTACCGCGGTAAAACTTACCGATGGCTTTCTGCTGGTGCTTTTCCCAGGTGACAATTCAGAACGGCTGTTCAGTGAACTGGCCGCCTGCCATACCTGCGGCATCTCCATGCCACCAATCTCTACCCAGCTTTTTTCCTTTAACAACCCTCAAGGGGCATGTGAAGAATGCGGCGGGCTTGGCGTTAAGCAGTTTTTCGATGCATCGCTGATTGTTCCCGATCCGGCAAAATCCATCAGTGATGGGGCAATTGCCCCCTGGGGCTGGCGCAACGAGGAATCCTACACCGGCCATATGCTGGAATCGGTAGCCAGACATTACGGCGTCTCCATGAAAACGCCTTTTGGCAAATTAACCAAAAAAATGCAGGACATCTTTCTCTACGGTTCAGGTAAAGAGGAGATCCAGTTCCATTATCGCAACGGCCGACGCACTATGTCGGCGGTGAAAGTTTTTGAAGGAGTTATCCCCCAGCTGGATCGTCGTTTTCACGAGACCCAGTCGCCGATGGTGCGCGATGAACTGGCCAAATATATGAACGAACAGCAGTGCCCGCGTTGCCTGGGGGCTCGACTCAAGCCCGAGGCCCTGGCCGTGCACGTCGGTAAATGGTCGATTTATGCGCTCACCTGCCTGCCGATCGACACGATTCTTGCAGAACTCCCTTTGCTGCCCTTCACCGAAAGGGAAAAGACAATAGGTCAGTCGATCCTTAAAGAGATCAACGACCGCCTGTCCTTTTTGCGCGACGTGGGCCTGGGCTATCTCTCTCTTGAGCGACGGGCGGGCACCTTGTCCGGCGGTGAAGCCCAGCGGATACGTCTTGCCTCGCAGATCGGCTCACGCCTGGCTGGAGTGCTGTATATATTAGATGAACCGAGTATCGGTCTGCACCAGCGTGACAACCAGAAACTGATCAATACCCTGCTGGAGTTGCGTGATCTGGGCAACAGCGTGATTGTTGTCGAACATGACACCGATACTATTCTGGCTGCCGACCATGTCCTCGATATGGGGCCTGGGGCTGGCATTCATGGCGGCGAAATCGTCTACAGTGGCGATGTCAAGGGACTGCTCGAAAATGATGTGTCCGCCACCGGCGCCTACCTTTCCGGCCGGCTGGAGATTCCGACGCCGACCAAAAGGCGCAAGAAACGCCTTGGCGCAAAACAATGTCTGCAGTTGCACAATTGCACCACCAACAATCTGAAAAATATAACGGTCTCCTTCCCATTAAGGGCGATGACCTGTGTAACGGGAGTTTCCGGCTCGGGAAAAAGCTCCCTGGTGATAGAAACCTTATTTGCCATGGCAAAGGCCGGTTTAAGCAAAAGACTCGACAGCTTTAAACTCGATGCCACACTCATGAGTGGACTCAATCTCATCGATAAAATAATTGATATAGATCAGAGCCCGATAGGCCGAACGCCCCGCTCCAACCCGGCAACGTATACCGGCGTTTTTACGCCGATCCGGGATCTGTTCTCCCGCCTGCCGGAGTCAAGGTCACGGGGCTACAAACCCGGCCGGTTCAGCTTTAACATCAAGGGCGGCCGGTGTGAGGCCTGCGAAGGTGAAGGAGTCAACAAGATTGCCATGCATTTCCTGCCGGATATTTATGTGGAGTGCGAAACATGCCGTGGGCGGCGGTACAACAGTGAGACCCTGGAAATAAAATACCGGGATAAAAATATTCAGGACGTGCTGTCAATGACCGTCGAGGAAGCGCTTGATTTTTTCCAGAACGTGCCTCCGGTCAAGCATAAACTACAGACATTGTATGATGTGGGACTCACCTATATTTCCCTGGGACAATCATCGGTGACGCTGTCCGGAGGCGAGGCACAGAGGGTAAAACTGGCTAAGGAATTATCCGGCAGAAGCAGCGGAAAAACGTTATATATACTGGATGAACCGACCACTGGCCTGCATCCGGCCGATATTCAGCACCTGCTCAATGTATTGAATATTCTGGTTGACCAGGGCAACACCGTCATTGTGATCGAACATAATCTTGATGTGATAAAAACTGCCGACTGGATAATTGATGTTGGGCCGGAAGGTGGAGAAGGCGGTGGCGAGATTGTGGCGGTTGGCTCACCCGAGGATTTAGCCAAGGTGGAAAAATCCTACACCGGCCATTTTCTGCAACAGGTTTTGCCCTGATTGCCGAAAATCTGCGCAGAAGACTTGCCTCAATCGGCGAAGTACGTTCTAATACTGACTCGATAGACATTGTATTGATGGCTGGTAGCACCATCAATCTTAAACTAGTCGCATATCAACTAAATCAAGGAGTATCATGGTAGATAAAACAGAAAACGAAAATGCAGAAAAGCCACAATTCAGAATGCAGAAAATGTATATTAAAGACCTGTCATTTGAAAACCCCAATGCGCCGCAGGTATTTACTGATCGGCAGAAAATGGACCCATCGGTAGAAGTAAATCTTCAGCTCAACAATAAGCAGATTGATGCCGACCACTGGGAAGTCAGCCTGCATATTACATCAAAAGTTTCCTCGAAAGAGGATAACAAGGTGTTATTTATTCTAGAGATAGAGCATGCTGCGGCTTTTTATGCTGAAAAATATTCCCAATGAACATATGGCCATGCTGCTTGGAGTAGACTGTCCGACCCTGCTGTTCCCCTTTACCAGACAAATAGTCAGCCAGGTTTCAATCGACGGTGGTTTTGTGCCGTTTTTGATGGAGCCGGTCAATTTTATGGCTCTTTTTCAGAATGCCAAAGAAGAAAAAAGAAGAAGCGAAAAATTAATCAACAAGCTCAGAAATGCAAAAGGGGATGTTGGCTTGAACGCCAACATCCCCTTTTGCATTTATTAATCTATTTGTTACAGCAGTACTTATAAGCCGTAAGCTACAAAATGATCGACGAGAGTTGTTACGCCTTTATCAATAGCTGTTTCAAAGAGAGTGTCGTACTGATTGTCGGCAACGACTGATTCAGGAGAAACCTGCACTTTAATTCTGTTGCTCCAAATGACATTGCCGGTTGCTGCTTCCTGTACCCACATGCGTATTTGCACTGCTGCCTTCACCATCAACTGGTCCCTGGCCAGGAGAAAGATCAGCGGTGAGGGAACCGTCTCGATCGTCATAGGCATCTGAGCTGGCATAACCAAAGATGGATCTGCCAATGCTCTCGAATATAACGGGTAAGAGTCCTCTTCTCGAAGGCGACCATGATGTTCCTTGGCGGGTTTTGAATTCGAGAATTCGTCCCCTGACTATATAATCGGCCTTAAATTGGCGTCCGATCTTGGAGACGGTTTGTGCATCCAAACCATGAGTGCCGGAAGAACTGCCTTCAATTTGTGCATTATCATTTTCGACCTGGCCCATATAGGTCCTGATTTCAGACTTCATTGCATTCGGACCAATCATTGTTAAGCTCAGCGGCAAGTGAACTCGTATCGACACCGATGACATTTTCCCTGACCAGGTAATCAAGAACGTCTTCCTGGATCGGGAGACTAAATCCATTGACGATCAGACGATCAGTCAGGGCTTCAGTAACGAGCATATTCCTTCGCTGGGCAGATGCAAGATTTCCCTCGGAGTAATCGGCAAAGGGCAAGAATGACAATGCTTTTACCGTTGCCAGGGCGCTGGTGGCTGGTCCTTCAGCTACGTTAAGTGTTTCCACAACAACTTGCCCTTTTCCGCAGCCGGCTAAAAATAACGCTAAAACTCCGATGACGAGATATTTCAGCCTATCCATATTTGTTCTCCCTACTGAAAAGAATAGATTCATATTTGAAAAAATTAAATGATTCGTGGTTTTAACAAAATTATTAACTCACGTTTGATATGTTTTTTTTCTTCATACCCGAAAAGATATTTTAGAACTGGAATACTCCCAAGACCGGGGGCAAATTCACTAGTGTTTTGATTTGTATCACTAATTAGTCCGCCGATAACAAGCATTTCGCCATCTTTCACTTTTACAGTGGTGCTCATTTCCCGAACATTAACAATCGGTAATCCAACTTCCACCATCAAAGCCAACAGCACGATATTCAATAGGTTCTTCAAGTTCAGATGTAACGGGAACAAGATTCATTATGATTTCATCTTTTCCAAGAACTGTTGCAGTGAGAGCCATTCCGATACCGGAGAGAATTCGTTCGGTAGTTAACTGTAAATGTTACAGTATTAGTATCCTGATCTCGATCCGATTCAATGAATCGACATAGGTGACATTTCTGCCTACAGTAATCATGGCCGGCTGACCATTCATAACACTGAATTCTAGGATTTGAGAGTATTTTTGTATCGCCTTCTTCATTGAGTGCATTTAAAAAGACGCTAAAACTTTTATCTCCTAAAGAAATGTTCGATACAAATTGGCCCGAGCCCGGGTAATTTGACCATTTGCACCAAATTCAACCAGACCGGATAATCTCAAAATCCTTCAGAACGTTGCTCCAGTTGATGCCGATACTCGAATCGTCATTTAAGTTGCACCTCAAGTATTTTTGCCTCAATGGAGATCTGTTTATATAATTCTCTTTTAAGGTTATCGATATATGAATCAACTTTTTCAAGAACTGGACGAGGAGCAGTTGCAGTGATTAAACCTGTCGGTTTGTCGATATAAAATGTATTGGCCTCCTGAGGATCGTCGAAATGTAGCAGTAGCTTCGCTGCTTTTGATAGAGTAGAATCAGTTTGGGAACTCACGTTCGTTCTTGTTGGGCTCGTTTCATGATTGACATTCTGTCTGGTCGGATTTCGAGGTACTGTCAATCGATACTTCGTCTGTTGTCCAGACGTTGAGAATAGCATTGAGATTATTTTCAATACTACTCCACGTGTCAAATTCAATACCACCCGGTGTACCATCTTTGTGCTGGCTGATTGCCGCACCTTCAGAGGATAAAGATATCTCTCCGGAAACATTGCCACTTTCAGCAGCTTTACCGCCACCTAAGACATCTCCTCCGAGGTTTGTCTTGTAGGTCTGTTTGATAAATGGCATAGCAATCTGAAACTGCTTTGTCTCTTTATATTTGACAATAATTGTAGAACCCTGCATTTCATGAAAATAATCGACCTGCCTAAGCATATTGTCCAATGATCCGTAAAAATCATCATTGGCATTGATATCTACATCCACCAGCACATTTTTATCGACATCACTTGCCCAGGAGACATTCATCCTTTTGAGAGAGGCCAAACGCTTGACAATATCCCAAAGCGGTTGCGGTCCGCGAGTAGAGGTAATGCGAGCACCAACCTTTAGTTTGCTTTCCTCAGCTATTGTGATGTTTTCTTTTTCGTCTTTGTCCACAACATATGAGGCAGTCTGATATCTGACAGGCAGAGTTGCTGGTAAGGCAGGAACACTCTGTATCGCCGCTTGTTGAATCGGCTGAGCCGTCTTCCTGGTTCAAGCTGGATTTTTGTTCTTGTTGTGAGTCGGTCGCGCATGAACTGAGCATCAGATGTGAGTAGCAAGAGGCTACTGGAAACAAAACCATATTTTAGGTACTTCATAAAAACCTCTTGGACTGAAAATTTTAAGAGAGAATCAGATTCCATTTTAATTTTAATTAAGATCTTTAGCAGCCAAACGTCCTTCAATATATTGCTTTAGATCGGAACGTAACTGAAAACCTGAAGCGAGAATGGCCCGATACTGCTGAGTAGCATCTTTGCTCATGCCGGATTTATCGAGAAGTCTTGCTTTAGCAACCATTGTTTCCAGTGTTTCACCGTAATAGGAATGATATTTGTTCAGGAGCTTGAGTGCCGCGTCATTTTGCCCATTGTTTTCACTAAACGCGGCAAAACTCATAAGAGCTTCTTTCATTGGTGGAGAGCTGCTTATGCTTTGGGCAAAATATTCTTTCGCTTCGGAAGTCCTTTGCATATTGGCGGAGCCAATAGCCGCGTAAAGAGCGGCGTTGGCATTTTTGGGATCTTGTTTTAAACTTTCCTTGGCGTAGAAGACGGCTTTGGCATTCATTCCAAGATTTACCAGGTAGAGAGTTGCAAGCCTGTTTGAGATCTTTGCATTCTCGGGCCAGAGCTCAAATGCCTTGGTGTAGAGAAGAGCGGCATCTTCAAATTCTTCTCGCGTTTCAAGGTTCTGTGCTTTTGCCATGAACTCTTTTGCCTGCATAACCTCACTTGACTGGCTGGCTGATTTTTCAATCACGAGAGCTTCTTCCTCAATGACCTCAATGTCAGCTTTGAAGGCGAGATTGTCTTCAGCACGAGTTGGCCAGATAAAGGCTTTCTTGCTTGGGTATATCACGATGGTATTAAAGCGTTCTTCCTTTTTCAAATCCATCAGGTTGAGAATGATGTCCAGAGCAAAATCCCAAGGGACATCGGTGAGAGCAAGAGTCAGTAAGCCTTGAACTTCTTCATCGACGATTATGTTGAGGTCGGTGATTTGCCTGAAAAGACGAAAGACATTGTGAATATCAATTTTATAAAAATCGACACTGATGCGCTGTTTTTTATATCCGGAAAAAGAGAAGTCTTCTTGCAGTGCTGTCGCTTTAGAAACGGTTTTTCCCGCAGCCATTTTCTCCGGGACCTGACTGAGTAATTGCTCGGATGAGCCGATAAGCTGGTCGAGAGTAGTGTCGGCAGGCGCCGCTGCCTTGGCCTTTGTTTCCCCGCTAGGTGATGCCTTTGCCGCCATCGCCGACGATTTGGTCAATGCTGCCGGAAATAATTTGATCAGCAGGTCGTTGCCGGCTTTTTCCACTGCATAGTCATGGCTGTCGGCCAGGGTGAATTCAAACCGCATATGCTGCGGAACCTGGTCTTTGGCATCAGGACACCTGCAATGTGGCAACATCATTTTTCGGGAGTTGTGCTTGTTCCGCTGCAAGGTTCTTGCCGTAAAATGCTCCGGCAATATCAACAACGATCCTGAATGGCGCAAATCGCTCAGTTACATTATATATCGGCGGAGTTGTTCCGGTAATTTTGTAACTGATAGTATTATCTGCCACTGCAACCGCAATATCGGCTATTTCGTAGGAAACATCTGTTCCAGACCGTGCTCTTTCGGTCTGAAGTACGAATAAGATGCAAAATGCGATGAAAACAGCCGGTTTTATTTGTTCTAGCCATTTAAGCATTTTCTATTCTTCTCCCTCTTTCTTAAGTGTCATCACGACCTTCGTGATGATTTCCTTTCCTGCTCGCGTTACGGCAGTCTCTTCAATAATTACGGCATTCGGGTCGATTTCTTTGACAACGCCCCGTCTACCAATCTTCGTACCTTCAAGGAGGACATATCCCTTGCCGGTAAAATCTTCAACCATGGCGGCATTACCAGCGTTTTTCCTTAGTAATGCCACGAGGGTAAGCTGCCCAGGTTCAAAAAGCTGCATGCCAGTGAGGGGTTTGTTGTCCTCGA
>CAWDRB010000021.1:0-113612 GCA_963804605.1 uncultured delta proteobacterium | reverse complement strand
TGAACGTTCAGCATTTGACCAACCAAAGCAATTGCTTGCCCATGATTCCCTGAAGAATACGTAACCACGCCACGCATTTTCTCTTCTTCTGATAGCTGCGAGATACTATTAAATGCTCCGCGAAACTTGAATGCTCCACTCCTTTGGAAATTCTCACACTTTAAATACACTTCTGCACCAATGAGTCGGTTGAGTGTCGTCGAAGTCATGATTGGCGTTGGATTGACATATCCTTTCAATCGGTCTTTTGCGGCTTGGACCTGTTCAAACATATTGTCTCCTTTTCAAGCCATTGAGAGCGCAGTCAATGGTATCTCCGATATATACCGGCTTTTTGAAGGTAAAACTCATTCCGGAGGCCAGTCAGCCGATCTGACCGCCTATTTCAGTAACCAGACTGGCAACAAGCAGGCCGTGACAAATCAGGCCATCAAGGTTTTTGGTTTTGGTAAATCGTTCGTCAAAATGAATAGGATTGTAGTCGCGGGAGATGGCGGCGAATTGCATAACGTCATGTTCAGTGAAGGTACGAGATACAGAAATTTTGTCGCCTGCAATTAAGCCGGCTATTGCTTTTTTACGAATGTAAGACATCCTGAGATCACCCCTGATCAATTGAGCAGGCCACCCTTAGGAGCTTGGCCTGCCCAAGTTTCGATCGACAAAAGTTGCGTCAGACCGCTGTATCGGTCAACCAGAAATCATGCAGATTACAGAAACTGGTCGCGTAGATTTTGCCGGTGTAGCCGGCGGGCAGATCGTAGCTTGATTCCGGTTTGTCGGTAGGGGCAAATGCCGTCCCTCCGATGAAAGTCCCATCACCAAGGACCAGAGTGTGCCTGACGATAAAATGGCTTTCGGACATTGGATGGTTGGTGAACAGGGTAACCTTGCCCCCTGCAACGGTTACCTGTGGGGCGTGTATACCCTCTTTGCCGGCCCACTTGCCGGGAGAATCCTTGGTAAAAATGATGTTTTTGTATTCGGCGGAGCTTGACGCAAAGGCACGGGGAGCAGAGGTTAAAGCCATGAATGATACTGCAGCTGCGGTTGTCTTGAGAAAATCGCGTCGGTCATACATATACATTCCTCCTGTTCAATGGTTAATAAGATTTGACAGCAGTACACGGACAGCACAAAAATTACACCAGACGTGTAAATATAATAAGATAGGACTAGGACCTCGTTAACACAAGAGATGCATAGAGAAATTCACATATACCAATGCTTTTATCGAGATGCGGATCCTCGGGATTAATCCACCGGCGCCAGGTGGCCGTAGGCAGCAAACTGGAATGGAGTTGGCATCGCCGGCGTGAGATATTCAGCGAGTTGTGCCTCCTGCAACTGAGCACGAATTTCATCCAGAGTAAACGCCGCATGAAGTGAGAGCAGCATATCCCGGCGTAACATTGGCGGTGCATCCGGCATAAATCTGTCGACCACGAGCTGCGCCTCCTGGTCACTTGCCGGGCGGAGAAGATCGATAACCAGGACTGCCGCGTTGGGCAGAGCATATGCCTGGATGGTCTGCCACAGCACCATGGGGTCGGCAAGATGGTGCAGGAAACTATTGGAAATGACAATGTTATACGCACTCTGTGGCAGTGACAGTTTGTCCGGCAAGATGCCATGGATAAGATGTACCTTCCGTTCCAGCCCTTCCCGGCGAACAGCCTCTTTGCCGCGGGTCAGCATCTCCGGAGCCCCGTCGACCCCATGTATCTCGCAGGCAGGGAAAAGTTTAGCCAGGCGCAGAGGGATAACAGCCGGGCCGCATCCAAGGTCAAGGATTGTTCCCTTTGGTGTCAGGCCGCGAAAGTACTTGCGAAAACACTGGATAAACAACCAATAGGCATCGTCCAGACCTTGCCCGGCATAGGCGTCAGCCTGCTCAATGTCGTTCATTAGTTCCGGTTCAAGTATACGTTTCATGGCATTATCTCAGTATGGGCGGGATTTTTTTGGCAATATTTTCTTTTGAATTTACCTGAAACTGTGTACTATCCACACCTCAACAAACGGTAATAATTTTTTTGAATGAAATAAAGTACTAGTCAGGCAAAGTATACGTGATGACCAGAAATGAATTAAAGGATAAAATTTTAGCAATCTTGACCGACGATTTTGAATTTGACCAGCCCGGCCTCACGGATAACCTTCGCGACGACCATGGTTTTGATAGTATTGATGCCATTGAACTGCTGGGGAAGATAGAAATCATCCTTGGCTTTTCCCTCACCCGTGAAGAAAAAGAAAAGGCTATGGCCATCAGGACTATCAATGATATCCTTGATTATATAGAAGAAATAAAGAAAGATCGAAATCTGGAATAAGAGAATCAAGCCGATCCCGCACCCCATGAAACGACGTGTTGTCATAACTGCCTGTTCTGCTATCACTCCTATAGGCTACGCGAAAAACGATATCATCCAAAGTCTTCAATCCGGTACATCCGGGGTAAAACCACTGCGCGATGATGGACTGTTGACTAAGCACGTGCATTCCCGGGTCTTTGGTACCGTTGATTATCCCATTGAATATGGTTTTGCCCGGCAATACCGCAAAACTATGGGGCCTGTTGCTTTTTATGCCTGCCAGGTGGCAAAAGATGTGCTGGAGCAGTCGGGATTGAGCGTGGAGTTTATCACCTCCGGCCGCCTGGGCGTCGCCTTTGGCTCAACCCACGGCAGCCCGACCGTCCAGCGGGAAATCTATAAGACTTTTTTTAACGATCTGGAATCAAAATTCTCCTCTATCGGCGCCGTTGATTATCTTCGCTCCATGGTGCATACGACGGCGGTGAATATTACCAGGATGTTCGGCATTACCGGACGGATCATCGCCTCGTCGACCGCCTGCACCACCAGCAGCCAGTCGATCGGCTATGGCTATGAATCGATCAAATTTGGCATGCAGGATGCGATGATCTGCGGCGGGGCGGATGAGTACGATACCACCACGGTGGCGGTGTTCGACAACCTGCTTGCCTGCTCCGTCAATTATAATGCGACGCCGCACTGCACGCCCCGGCCCTTTGATGTCAATCGCGATGGCCTGGTTGTCGGCGAAGGCGGTGGTGCGGTCCTGCTCGAAGAGTATGAAGCGGCGAAAAGACGCGGTGCGACCATTCTCGGCGAAGTTATCGGCTTTGCCTGCAATAATAACGGCGGCGATATGATCCTGCCCAATCTCGACGGCATCACCGCCACCCTGCGTCTGGCTCTTGACGATGCGGGAATACAAGCTGCGGATGTCGATTTTGTCAGCGCCCACGCCACGGCCACCAAAATGGGCGATGTGATCGAGGCCCAGGCCATAGCCGCAGTGTACGGGAACCGACCGCTCGTTACCGGCTTGAAAAGTTATATGGGCCATACCATGGGGACTTGTGGGGTAATCGAAACCATTTTAACCCTCTATATGATGGAACAGGGCTTTATCGCGCCGACGCTCAACCTGGAAAATATCGATGAACGCTGCAGTATGCTGCGCCACACCCCGGAGGTTATCGACACTGAAACAAGGATAGCGGCCATCCAAAACTTTGCCTTCGGCGGCGTGAATACCTGTCTGCTTATAAAAAATGGAAGCTGCGCAGATTCGTAAGAGTTCTTTTACTCACTGGGTGGATCGATGTATTGATTGCTGGGCAACGCTTATCTGCTGGGCCTGGTTTATCTTTGGCTATTTCCTGTTTTTTTCCTGGCGCTATCTCGCCGCTGCTTGTTCTGCAAAGGATCAGCAGGTCAGGTTTCAAAAAATAACCAGCCAATTTTACCGGATTTTCTTTAAAATAGTCAGGATAACCGCTCCGCGGCATAGCATCGTCATTGATGATGAGGTGGAGGCAATCCGATCAGCGGTTATTGTCTGCAACCATCTGTCGTATCTTGACCCGCTGTTGATGATTGCGCTTTTTCAAAAACATAAAACGATAGTTAAAGCACGTTTTCTGGGTTTGCCGATCTTTGGCTGGATAATTAAAAAATCTGGCTATCTACCTTCTACCAGTGAGGGACGATACTCGAAGATGATGATCGAGCAGATGGAAACATTGCCGGATTACCTGGCATCCGGGGGCAATCTTTTTGTCTTTCCGGAAGGCACCAGGAGCCGAGATGGTCAATTAGGTGAATTTAACCATGGGGCTTTCAAGATTGCCCGGATGTACCGGGCACCCATCTATGTCCTGGAGATAAACAATACCGATAAATTGTTTACGCCGGGCAAGTTTTTATTTAATACCCGGATACCAAATACCATCAGCGTTAAGATTATCGATTGTATTGAACCGGATTATGCACTCGATCGTCCTTCTACGGGGCAACTTGAAATGCAGGTACGGCAGGCCTTCGCAAAGAGTCAGCTATGAAAGTCGTTTTCATATCCATGCCTGATGTGGTGCCGATTATTATCCACGAGGCAGCAGTTCATCTGCCAAATCATGGCATCGCCAGCATTGGCGGCAATATCGATGCAGAACATGAGGTTTTTCTCATAGATCTCGTCCGTAAACGGCGTTCGATCAAAAAATATCTTGGCAAAGTCCTCCCCAAAATTGCTCCCGATCTGGTTGGGCTGTCCGCTATGGCCTGGCAATATGACACCTGCACCAAAATTGCCCATCTGATAAAAGAGCTTCTGCCCGAAGTCAAAATAGTAATCGGCGGGTATCACGCCACCCTGATGTATGAAGAGATTGTCGCCTCGGGGGAAGCAAAATGGATCGATTTCATCATTCGGGGTGAAGGGGAAGAGCCTTGCCGACGCCTGGTTAATGCCCTGGCGGGGCGTGATGCCCTTGGTGGTATTGCCTCCTTGTCATATAAGATTGATGGCGCTTTTATTCACAATCCCCAGGGGGAAAACCTCGATCTCAGTACTTTGAAACTGCCGATTCGGGATAAGCGAAGACTCACCAGTGGTTACCATATGGTGCACTCGCATATTGAGCTTATTGAGACATCGCGCGGCTGCACCCGTTCGTGCAATTTCTGTTCGATGCGGCATATGTATGGGCGAACTTTCAGGACTTTTCCGCTCAACCGGGTTCTTCTAGATATTGACGATATTTACTATAAGCGAAGAACCAGAGCGATCTTTATCACCGACGACAACATGGTCCTCGACCCGGCTCGGGTCATCGAATTATGCGAGGCAATTATCACCAGGCAGTATCGAGGATTGAAAATATTCGTTCAGGCCGATTGTGTGACCATGGCCCGAAATGAGGAAATGGTCGAAAAGATGGCTGCGGCTGGCTTTAGTTCTGTGTTTCTCGGCATTGAGAACGGCTCGACCAGGAATCTGCGTGCCGCAGGGAAGGGCGACATTGTTGCCCATTCGCGAAAGGCCATAGAAAACTGCCATAAATACGGCATGATGGTCATTGGCGGTCTTATTTTTGGTTTTCCGGAAGACGATGAGGACTCGATCAGGGAAAATTATCAATTTTTTAAGTCCATTCATGCTGATGCGGCATATTGCCAGGTGTTGACACCGTACCCGAAAACCGGTATTCGTCGTCAGCTTCTTGAAGAGGGGCTGATAACCAATGAGTACGATTACAAAAAATATAACGGTTTGTGGGCCAATGTGCGGACCAAGCATCTTACTGCCGAGCAGCTGCAGTATCAATTCTGGTATCAGCGGCAGGTGGTCTTGGGCTGGTGGAATCCACCGGCTGAAGTTAAACGTCAGGGCTGGCTTTGGATATCTATCTGGCGGTTCATCTTTAAACCTTTTTTAAAGGTTTATTATAAGAGGGCAATGCAGAAATATGGCTGGGTGGGTCGTTATGACAAGGAAGTGCGGCGGTGGGAGAACATGAACCGGTTCCAAGATCTTGATCGATATAATGAATCCCATCAATAGAGGGTAAGCTGGATGCAGATATATAATCTTGATTTCACCGCACAGCAAATCCGCGAGGCAGTCGCGGCGAATAGGCTGCTTTCCATGGAGATAGAATTCAGTCGGGTTTGTAATTTTCGCTGTTCCTACTGCTACGTCGATGAGAAAATCGACTGCGCCAGTGAGCTTAACAGAGCTGAAATCAAGGATGTCATCCTCCAGGCCAAAGAATTGGGGGCACAAAAAATAATCATCCTCGGTGGTGAGCCCTCTATCTATCCACATCTTATCGAGATGATCGATTTTCTGGATGAAAACGGCCTGGTTATCGAGATGTTCACCAATGGTTCCGGGATTGATCAACAACTGGCGGCGGCTCTGGCAGGATATAAGGTACGGGTTGCCCTGAAGATGAATTCGCGAGACGAGCACATCCAGGATAAGCTGGCCGGCAAAAAAGGTGCCTTTACCATAATCAACCAGGCTCTGGCCGCACTCAAAGGAGCGGGCTATCCCTCTGAGGAGTTGTTTTTGGCCATCAGCACTGTTATCTGTCGACAAAACATCAAAGAATTACCGGCCTTGTGGCAGTGGCTGCGCGAGGAAAATATTGAGCCCTATTTTGAGGTGATCACTCCCCAGGCCAATGCCCTGGAAAACAACTGGCTCGGGGTTGCACCTCTCGAATTAAAAGAGCTTTTCGGCCAACTTTCGACAATCGATCGGGAAAAATTCAATCGCATCTGGGAGCCGCAGCCGCCGTTGGTCGGCAATAAGTGCATGCGCCACCAGGTCTCCTGCGTGGTGACGGCGACTGGTGATGTCATGCCCTGTGTCGGGGTGACCATTGCTCTTGATAATATCCGCCGGAATAAACTCGCTCATATCCTGAAAAACAGTGAAGTGGTCAACAATCTGAAAAATTACCGGGAAATGATCAAAGGGGAGTGCAAAAGTTGTGAAAAGGCCGCCGAATGTTACGGCTGCCGTGGAGCAGCATATCAACTCACCGGCGATTATCTTGCTGCCGATCCTACCTGCTGGCGTCATTCGGCCAGTCGGAAATTACCTTCTTCCAGTACGGAAATAACCAAATGATCAGAAGAAAACGTGTGGTTTTGCTTTTGCTGACGGCGATTTGTCTGCTTGCCTTCAGCGCCGATAGAGCACGCAGTGACGGGAGTGCTCCTGCCAGACAAAAAATGTCTACCGGTCAGGCGATTGTCCTTGGCATAGTCGAGGGGTTGACGGAATACCTGCCGGTAAGCTCAACCGGTCACCTGCTCCTGGCCGAGAGGATCATGGGCATCGGCGAAAACCAGACCCTGTCGGCAAGTGAGCAGGAGCGTGACAGGCAGGCTGCCAACGCGTATACCATCTGTATCCAGGCGGGCGCGATCATTGCCGTTTTAGGCCTCTATTTTCGCAGGGTCCTGCAGATGCTGCAAGGCTTGCTTGGCCGCAACCCTCAGGGCCTCTCTTTATTTATCAATGTAGTAGTGGGATTTTTGCCGGCAGCGGTTCTCGGCCTATTGTTCAATAAAATAATCAAGACCTATCTTTTTGGCCCATGGCCGGTAGTAATTGCCTGGTTTTTGGGAGGTCTGGCAATTCTTGCGGTCAGCTATACAAGGCAGAAGACCAGCCAGAAAGCAACAGGCTGTCGGAACCCTTGATGACCTGCGCTGGAAAATGGCCCTTTTTATCGGCTTTGCCCAATGCATTGCCATGTGGCCGGGGGTGAGTCGCAGCCTGGTGACCATTGTCGGTGGCGTCCTGGTGGGGTTGAGCCTGCCGGCGGCCGTCGAGTACAGCTTCCTGCTCGGGGTGGTCACGCTTGGTGCTGCTACCGCCTACGACGGCCTGAAACACGGCCAGGTCATGCTGCAGACCTTTGACCCGCAGTCTCTGGCCATCGGGCTTGTTTTTTGCGTTTATTGCCGCGGTCATTTCCGTGAAGTGGATGGTGGCCTACCTGAACCGCCACGGCCTGGAAATCTTTGGCTATTATCGGGTGGCGCTGGCCCTCATTACTGCAGTTCTGCTGATGACAAATATTATTTAAGCCTCTCCCCCCCCTTTGCTTGGCTCAACAAACTGTGTAACGATATAGACTCAGAAGTAGAGTGGCGGGGAGTGCAAGCTTCCGGCATGCCCCCGGTTCAATTCCCTATCGCATCACAGCTTTTTTGCAATAGTCGTTTGTGCCCCCACTCCAGAGAAAGGGCTCAATGGTACCACTGATCGATATTGGAGGTATCAATCCGACCAATATCCGTGATATACTTCGCGCAGGAGCAGATGGCGCGGCAGTTGTGTTGGCGATTGTTGTTGCAGTCTGCTCGGAAACAGCGGCTGCAGCATTGAAGGGGCTCCTAAAGGGAAGGAAACAGTTGGCATCTCACCCATGAAGTTAGCGGGAAGCGCATGAAGACAACAGTCAAAAAGAAATACTGCCGAGTCTCTAACCATTGCCGGATCGGACAGTGGCGGAGGCGCAGGCATTCAGGCGGATCTTAAGACCATCGGTGCCAACGGCTGTTATGGCACGAGCGTCATTACTGCACTCACCGCGCAAAATACCGTTGGTGTCAGCGGCATTCACGGAGTACCTGCCAAGTTTGTGCGTCGGCAGATGGAGGCAGTGCTTACGGATATCGGCACCGACGCGGTGAAAATCGGCATGCTCTTTTCGCCGGAGTTGATTGCTGTTGTTGCTGAACAGCTGAAGAAATATGCTGTCGCCAATATTGTGTTGGACCCGGTGGTGATCAGCCAAAGTGGTGATAAACCCCTTCAGGATGCGCTAACTGACGCTCTTAAAAGACAATTGATTCCTATGGCCTCGATCATCACCCCGAATCTGCCGGCAGCCTCTGTGCTGCTGGGGCGGGAAATTACCTCTATGGATATGGTCTACGATGCAGCAAAAGAACTTTGTGGTTTGGGGTGCGCCAATGTGTTGATTAAAGGAGGCCATTTTGGCGGGGAGGGCAGCGATGATTGGTTGTATATGGGAGACAGGGATGAGATGATCTTCCTGTTCGCCAAACGGATAGAGACACATAATAATCATGGCACCGGCTGCTCCTTGTCTTCGGCCATCGCCGCAGGCCTTGCCAGAGGAGACTCTATTATTACTGCTGTCCGCAACGCCAAGCAGTATGTCACCGGTGCAATTGCCGCCGGTGCCGCTTATACACTTGGCAAAGGGCATGGCCCGGTCCATCATTTTTATCAATTTGAGCAAATAAAGCGGTGACCGGGAATTGGCGGGCTCGTAAATATAACAATACCGAAGCAAACCCAAGTTGATTGACATCCCTCCAAAAACAAAAAACATGTGTTGCATGAAAAGTGGAGAAGCTTATGTCAGTGAAGATTACCAATCTGATAGAAAATAGCCCCGGTGAAAATCCGGCCTTGAAAAATGAACATGCCAATGATTTATCCACATATCTTAATAATAATTTCAATAACGGCAGCTCGTTATTAAAATTATGGTTATGAGCAGACAACTGTCGACAGGCGCCGGGATGCAATAGCAATATTTCAAGCCGGTTTGCAGGCAGTTGCACCTGGTGCGGCAATTAAGAAATATTGCCGGCTTGATGGTGGAATCCTGTATGTCGACGGCAACAGCTATGATCTTGATCTGTTCACCCGGATCATCGTTCTGGGGGCCGGAAAAGCCGGTGCTACAATGGCTTTGGCGATAGAGGAAATCTTAGGTGACCGTCTTTCGGAAGGAATAATAACAGTCAAGTATGATCATCTGGAGCGTCTGCAGAAAATAATAATTTATGAAGCCGGCCATCCGGTTCCCGATGAAAACGGTCACCTTGCCGCCCAGGCAATCTACCAGCTGGCATCTTCGGCCGACGTAAAAACGCTGGTCATCTGTCTTATTTCCGGCGGCGGTTCTGCGCTCCTGCCGCTTCCCGTGCCTGGCGTCAGTCTTCTTGACAAGCAAAAAACGACCAGGGCGCTTCTTGCCTGTGGGGCGACCATTCATGAGGTGAATGCGGTCAGAAAACATCTCTCGGTCATCAAAGGCGGTGGACTTGCCCGGGCGGTTTATCCGGCAACCCTTATCACCCTGATTTTATCCGATGTGGTTGGTGATGATCTCGACAGTATCGCCTCAGGCCCCGGTGTACCAGATCGCAAAACTTTTGTCGATTGCCGGGCAATTATACAAAAATATGGAATAGAAAAAAAGATCCCGGCCAGTGTGTTGCACCATATCGAATCAGGTGTCGCTGGAAGGGTTCCTGAAACCCCGAAAGCCGGGCAGGATTTCTTTACCAGGACCCGGAATATCATCGTCGGCAATAATTTTAGCGCCTTGCTCAAAGCCAAGGACAAAGCCATTGAACTCGGTTATAACACGCTTCTTCTTTCATCGCAGATGGAGGGAGAAACCCGGCATGTTGCAGCGCTGCATATGTCGATCGCCCGGGAAATTGGCCGACATGATCAGCCCATGGTAAAACCGGCCTGCCTGCTCTCCGGAGGGGAAACGACGGTTACTATCAAGGGATCCGGCAAGGGCGGCCGAAATCAGGAGTTTGCCTTGGCCGCAGCCCTTGATATCCGGGACATGGAAAATGTTGTGATCCTCAGTGCCGGAACAGATGGAAGCGATGGTCCCACCGATGCGGCGGGGGCGGTTGCCGATAACTTGAGCCTGCAACGCGCCGCAAAGCACCAACTCGACCCACTGAAGTATCTCGAAAATAACGACTCCTATAATTTTTTTGATATCTTGGGCGATCTGTATAAACCCGGGCCCACCAATACCAATGTCATGGATATACGGATTATTCTGATTTACTAAGGCATAACTTCAACGTACTGAAGACAAACAAAACGATTGAACCAGGATATCGATCGCTTGCAGGCCCATGTCCTCGATGTCGATAAAAGGGTCGTGCGCCTGGAGACGCAGGTCGAAGTCGCAAAATATCAGCCTCGATTACTCGATGAGTCGTAATCTCTTCGTCAAAAAACTGCAATCCCGCTAAAACCTCTCCCCTGTAAGCTGTTGTGTATTCCCTGCCTAAATGGTATAAACTTGGTCGTTGGCACCCTCTGATGTCCTGTTTTGGCGGGTTGGGCGCCCTGTCCATGTCGCTGCATTGCGATTAAGATGATACAGTATGGTACTCACTGGTTGAAAAAAAAATGGAAGAAGGTAAAATGGTCGCATCCGTGACAACCGCTGCCCATTCTCCCTGGTTTTCCGGTCACTTTCCTGATGACCCGATCTTACCTGGTATTGCCCAGTTGAAGATGGTTGTTGATCTCATTACCAGGTCTGTACCAGGTGATCTGCACGTGACGGGTTTAAGCCGGGTGAAGTTCAGAAAAATTGTTCGGCCCGAAGAAGTGCTGGATATTCTTGTCACGTGCGGTAATAAAAAAGATCAATGTAACTTTAAGATTACCAGCGGGAACGAAGACGTCTGTTCCGGTCTGTTATATTACACCCAAGACGAAAAACATAACGCATAGAACAAATTCATGAGCAGAGACATTAGCCGGACTATCACCCGCATTGCTGAAATTCTTATCAACGAGCTCAAGCTTGAAGATGTTACCCCTGAGACCTTCGATCCCGATCTTGATTTGGTTGACGAGGTCGGTATCGATTCGATGGACATGGCAACAGTTGCGCTGTTCTTAAGAGACGAGTATCAGATTCGAATCGATGAAGACGATTACCCCAAGCTGACCACAGTTCGCATTATTGCCCGGTACATTGACGATAAACTTCACAATAAAGAATAGATGTCAGCTCCAGTTGCCTATAGATTCTCTGATATTATTGCCGATCCAATAATCAGGGAGCGGTGGGAAAGGGTTCGGCGCTATTTTTTTCTGCGCGAATCGACCTATGATATGAGCAACCGCTGTAATATTCGCTGTGAAGGATGTTACTATTTTATCGGTGATAAACAGTTTGCCGATGAGAATAATGATCCAGCCGCCTGGCGAGATCTTTTTGAATCGGAGAAAAAAAGAGGCATTACCTTCGTCGTTCTGGCCGGGGCCGAACCCTCGCTGGTGCCGCAACTGTGCGCGGTCTGCCATGAGATTATTCCCCTAGGCGCCATCGCCACCAACGGCCTTAAACCAATTCCGCGGTCAATAGATTATCGCATCCATATTTCGGTCTGGGGCAATGATGCGACCAGCTTGGCTATTCGCAAAGCCCCGGATATGCTCATTCGTCAGATAGCCAATTATAAAGATGACCCCAGAGCAGTTTTTGTCTACACTTTTACCCCTTTTAATATCGATGAAGCGCGGGAAGTGACCAGGCACCTGGCGGAAAACGATCAGCAGATCACCTTCAACATGTTTTCCGCGCCGGTTGGCTATACCGGCCAGCTCTGCCATAGCCCGGACTCGCTGCGAAAAACCCGGGCGGTGATGCACGAGCTGCTGCTGGCCTATCCGCAAACCGTGCTCTTTTCCACCTATAATATCGTTGCCCATACAGCGGAAAAAGGGTTGCATGATCTTTTTTCCTGTACCTATCCGCGGATGAATCCTTCTACGGATATTGGCCTTGGCCGTTCGTTTCGGCAGTATCGCACCGATCTGCAGTGGAATCGCGACGCCGCCTGCTGCGTCCCGGACACCAACTGCGACGATTGCCGCCATTATGCTGCCGGAAGCGCCGTGGTCACCGCCAGGATGTACCGCCATGCGATAGACCCCGTAACATTTTCCGCCTGGCTCGACTATGTCGATACCTACCTTGCCGTCTGGGTGAGAGGGTATGATAAAGGGGTGAACCTTTGTGATACCTTCGTCAATCCGCCTTTAAATAATTAGTTAACTTATGATAACTGTCAGTTCCCTTCTCAACGACCACTGGTTTGAGCGCTATAAGAAAATATCGCGGCTCAATATCCGCAGCTCCATTTATGATGTGACCGATCGCTGCAACCTGCGCTGCAAGGGATGCTTCTTTTTTTCCTCCGGCGAACATGAGGTGGCATCCGAGGAAAAAGACGTCAATAAGTGGCATAGTTTTGTTGAAAAAGAGATGGAGCGCGGCGTCAATCTGGCAATTCTTATTGGCGGCGAACCAACCCTGTGCCTGGACCGGGTCGAGACATTTTATAAACGATTGCCTACTTTTTGCGCCACCAACGGCTTGATCAAGGTGCCAAGAGACCGTTTTCCGGACATGATGGTCGGGCTCTCTTTATGGGGCGACGCGGAAGACGAGCAGGTACTGCGCGGCAAAGACACCTTTAAGATCTCCAGCGCCAATTATGCAGGCGATCCCCATGCCTACTATTTGTACACTATCACCCCGAAACAGCTCGGCAAAACGGAGAAAATTATCCGCAAAATACAGGATGTCGGGTTGAAGGTGCATATGCAGCTCTTGTCCAATGACGAGGAAGTAGACGGTTTCTCCTGGCAGCCGGACGAGCTGATCGCGGTGCGGGCGGAAATGGACGATATGCTCGATGCCTATCCGGAGACGGTGATCAGCTCGAAATACTACCACGAGATTATTACCACCGGCAAAATGCTCGGGCGGCCTTTTGGCTGGATGGAATGTCCTTCGGTGACCGAGCCCATCGATAAGCGTGAGCCCCGCCCGAAACGCTTGACCAATTTCATCCGCTGGTCCTCGGATCTGAAGACCATGCATCGCTGCTGCACCTCGGAAACCCGGGATTGTAGGACCTGCAAGGATGGCGCAGCGCATATGAGCTGGGTCATGGTCAATAAGCGGGCCCATATCAAGACCACCAAAGACCTGCAGAACTGGATAGAGGTCTACGAGATGTTTGCCAAGCTCTATCAATTTATCCCCTGGTAAAGGCAATAATGGGCGGAAAAGATGCGGTCATAGTCGGCTACGATGCGATTTCCCCCCTGGGCAGTGATCTCACGCAGCAATGGCAGCGCGCTCTTGCCGGGCAGAGCGGGATTGGGCCGCTTAACCGCTTTGCGCTCCCGGAAAACTTCCCGGTGCATATCGCCGGGCAGGTGCCGGACATTGACGGCGAAGACTATCCTTTTCTGTCGGCCCGACACCAGGCGACATGGAGCTCTCCGGTCTTTAAATACTCGATGCTCTCTGTGGCCAGGGCGCTTGCCAAAAGCCGAGTGGAGCTGAGTCCGGACATCGCTCTTCGAACAGCCGTCACCTATAGCTCGGCCATTGGCGGCCTTGACGCGGTGCTTGCGGCCGATAGAAAGTTGCAGGCGGAAAATAAACTGCCCTTGCCGTATGTCAATCCCAACTCCTGCATTAATATGGTTGGCGGGAAAATCGCCATAATGACCGGAGCCCAGGGACCGATCACCTCGACCATCACCGCCTGTGCCACCGGTTTGACCTCGATGCTCATCGGCGCCATGTTTCTCGCCCAGAACCGGGCTGATGTCGCGATCTGCGGGGCGGTGGATTTCGCCCTGGTTGAACCGATTGTTGCCGGTTTTTATACCATGAACGGTGTGTACATTCCGTCAAAAGGTCGGGAAGATGAGCCGCCGGAAACAGCCAGCAGGCCCTTTTCCGCTGATCGTCGCGGCTTTGTCATCTCCGAGGGCGCCGGCGCGGTGATCCTCACCACCAGAGAATTTGCCGAGGCCCATGGATTGCCATATCACGCCGAAATAGCCGGCTGGGGTATGACCTCCGATGCGCATCATTTTGTCGCGCCCTATTTTGCGACCATTAAAAAGTGCATGCAGGATGCATTGACAGATGCCGGGCTGGTACCTGGCGATATTGCGGCGATCAACGCCCATGCGGCGTCGACCAGGGTAGGTGACAAGGTGGAATTTGACGCCATAAAAGCCATTTTCGGTGATCACCCGCCGCCGGTCTGTGCCAATAAATCGCTTATCGGTCACGCGATGGGGGCATCCAGTGCCATTGAAAGTATCTTTGCTCTTCTCGGCATGGCTGAGAATGTTGTTCCCCCGACTATCAACTATACTGCTGATCCGGAGATAGAGATCGATTGTGTCGCCGAAGGCAAACGGAGCGTGAATCAGGAATTTGTCCTGAAAAATTCTTTTGGTTTTGGTGGCTGCAACGCCTGCGCTATCTTTAAAAAGAGCAGCTGATACAAAAAAATGAAAGCACCACAAAACAGAAAAGTCATGGTGGTTGGCTATGATGCGGCCACTGCGCTTGGCAACAGTTTTGCCGCAACCTGGCATGGGGCGGTGAATGGACTGGCCGGTTTTCGCCGGCTGACCCGCTGCGAAACGTCGAGCCGGGCGAATGTGGTGGGTGAGATCCCTGACTGGCAACCGGAACAATTTGCGTACGTCAACCGCAAAGAGGCCTCGCTGTGGAATGCTGCCTATGTGTTTCTGACCATGGAGGTTTGTCGGCGAGCCCTTTTGCATGGCGGGCTGGAAATAAATGGTGAAACCGGCCCCAGAACCGGCTGCCTGATCGGCTCAGCCCTGAACGGCACAGATTCTTACCGGGTTGCCATGGATAACATGGTCAACAAAGGGCCGCTGAAGGTCAGCCCCTATCTGCTGCCCAACGTCTGCGCCAACCTGCCTGCCGGCAAGGCCGGGATGCTGCTGGGCTTTACCGGGCCGATTTTTTCCCCCCAGGGGGCATGCGCCTCGGGGAATCACGCCATTGGTATCGGGGCGAGGATGATTCGTGACGGGGACTGTGATTTTGTCCTGGCCGGCGGCGTTGAAACCTGCCTGGTACCGGAAATTATTCAAGGCTTTGCCAATATGCAGGCGACCATTAAAGTTGGCCCGAATGATCGGGCTGCTGCCGATCCGGCTCAGGCATCCAGGCCGTTTAGTCTTGATCGTCGGGGGTTCGTGCTGGCTGAGGGGGCAGGAGTTTTACTGCTGGCAGCCGAAGATGCCGTCCATTCTCTCGGTCTCTCCCCAAAGGCTGAAATTGCCGGAATTGGCTGGAATTCTGACGCTAATCATTTTACCAGGCCAAACAGCACGACGATTATCCGGGCTATGCATGATGCCATTGCCGATGCGGAAATTTCCCCGGCTGATATTGGGTCGATCAACGCCCACGGCACCTCCACTCCCACCGGTGACTCCACGGAAGTTGAGTGCCTGCGCGCCGTATTTGGTAAAGAGGTGGCCAAGATCCCGGTATCGGCCAATAAATCCCAGGTCGGCCATTCACTTGGCGCATCGGCTGCCATTGAGGCGGCGCTGGCGATTGAGGCCATGCGGCAGGGAATTGTCCTGCCAACCGTTAACCATATCGCTGATCCGGTTTTTGCCGATATTGATGTGGTTCCCAACACCGCCCGCAAGCATGCGCATGAATTTGTCCTGTCCAATTCATTTGGCTTTGGCGGCACCAACTGCTGTATTGTTTTTCGGGGGATGTGATGCGTCCCAAACCCTTTATCCCCGAATTCCTCGCCAATCCCTGTTATGTCCGGGATACCAACAGCGGCAAAGTCTGGCACCGCTCCGAGCTGCGCACGCTCTATGTCGATACCGATCGCTCCCAGGCCGTCTATCATGCTAATTATCTGAAATATTTTGAATTCGGCCGCGCATCGCTGATGCGCGAAGCAGACTATCCCTATAAGAAAATTGAAGAAAGCGGCTATGTCTATCCTATTATCAAAACGGAACTCAACTATTATTCACCACTTTTCTACGATGACCTGATCTATATCCACACCCGGCCGGCGAAGATAGAAATGGTCAAGGTCCAGTTCGATTATATCATCACCAGGGCCGACAGCGGCGAAATTTCCTGCACCGGTATGACCAGGCATTGTGCGGTGAATGGCAATGGTCTCCCTGTAGAGATCGATCAGAAAACCATCAATCTCTGGGAAGGGTTTCCCAGCTGATGAACAATGGCCGCGTTCCCCTGACAATTGCTGTTCAGCCTTGGTTTTCTGACCATTTTTTCGGCGATAAGATAATCCTTCCTGCCGTGGAGGCTCTGCTTGTGCTTGGTGCCCAGGTGCTTGATAACTATCCGGGAACTGATATTCGCTGCATGCAGGATGTCGCTTTTACCAAATTCCTGGAAATTCCTGGTGATGCGGCTTCACTCTCTGCGCTGTTTGAATCGACAATTACTGCCGATGGCCGGTTGCAGGCTAAACTGCTCAGCCGCATAGAAGGCAAAACAATGAGCCGGATTATAGAGCATTGCCGGGTCTGTTTCTCAGAAGCCAAGGATGACGGCCAGGACTCGTCAGCGACAATACCCTTCGCACCGAGCCCGCCGACCCATGTACACACCAGGGTTAATGTGGAGTATCTCTATCGCCATCTGGTTCCTTTTGGGCCGCAATATCGGACATTGCAGGACACGCTGTATCTTGCCGAACATGAAGCGTGGGGAACCTTGCTCGCTGGCGTTTTTCCGCCTGCACCAGGTGAGGCCGTCCAAAACATTCTCGGTTCACCGTTTCCCCTGGACGGAGCCATGCATGCAGCCTGTGTGTTGGGGCAGCAGTTAGTCGATTTTGTGCCTTTTCCGGTCGGCTTTGCGGTAAGGACAGTAATTCAACCGACGCGGCCGGGTGCATCGTATATTACCAGGGTCAGGCAAACGGCTTATGCAGGGGAGGAGCTGGTTTTTGATCTGGCTATCTGGGACAACGCTGGACAGCTCTATGAAATGGTAACCGGCTTGCGGATGCGTAATGTCGGCGGGGTCTTTTAAACAAGCTAACTTTCGGCCCAGACCAGCAGCTTCTCCATGGAAACCCTGGTCAGCCAGCGGAGAAAAATAAGCGAATAGACTGCCCCGGACAGGTACATGCCAAACAGAAAAACCAGATGCGACAGGATATAAGTCAGAGGTCCGCCGACCGCGACGAGCCAGGGATTGTGCGTCTCTATCGATAAGGCTCCAAGGGCGGCAATTGCCGGCCAGCCCAGAACAAAACTCAAACCGATGGTAAAGACACCCGCCAGGACCACCGGTGCAGGTTTTTCTTTAAAGGCGGAAAGATCGGCCTGTTCGGCAATGGCTAAGCGTACATAGTCGGTCGTGCCGAATTTTAATATGTTACGCCTGATTATGCGAGTCATAGGGCAGCAGTATCAAGAATCGGATTCATAAAAGTTCACAGCCAGAATACACTACAAAACGCCCATCAATCAACCGTAAATAATTAGAAGAAGAGTGAAGCAACCAATAAGCAAGCAGCCAGGCAGCTGGGCCTTTTTTGATAAAATCTACTGCATTTCTCTTGAGACGCGCACTGACAGACGAGAGAGAGCCCGGCAACAGTTTGCCGAGGTTGGTCTGTTGGACCGGGTCGAGTTTATTGTTGTGGCAAAGCATCCGGACAATCCGGAAAAAGGCATCTTTGAATCGCATATGCGTTGCCTGCATATGGGGCTTGCTGCACATGCAGAAAATATACTGGTCTTTGAAGATGATGTTCTCTTTCAGAGGTTTGATCCGCACACTTTAGCTGCAGTCTGCCATACTATGCAATTGATACCCAACTGGAACGCCTTGTTTCTTGGTTGTATAACCGAGGGCAGTCAGAAAACCGGACACAAGAACCTGGTTAAAATTACCTACCGCTGTCTGGCGCATGCGTATGCCCTGAACCGCTCGTTTGCGCACGAGATAGTCCGGGAGTCATGGCACGATATCCCTTTTGATGAGTTATTACGACGCCATAATATTGATTTTTTTGGCCTGTATCCCATGTTTGCCTTTCAGGGGCCGGCACGTTCAGACAATCGGACAGTGGTTATAGATCGGCTAAGGAGAATCTGTGGGGGGTTGCATTTTATTCAGAAAATCAACGAGGTCTATCAGAATAATAAAGTGTTTCTTCAGTTTTTTGCCCTGTCCCTCCTGCTGGCCTTGGCTTTGCTGGCTGTTAAGGTGTGGTAGAAGAATATGATCAATTACCGTCTTCTCCTGATAGTTTCCTTGCTGGTATCTGTTTTCGCCGGACTCGGTTTTTTTCGCCTTGATCTCGACACCGATGTGGTTCGCTCTCTGCCATCGGGTGAAAAAGTCATTGGTGATGGAATGGATATTTTTGAACACCATCCGATTCACGATCAGATCGCCATCGATGTGATGCTTGACGGCAAAGATCCGGATACCCTGGTCGCCATCGGTGCGTTGCTTGAAAAAAAACTGGATGACAGCGGACTGTTCGCCCGGGTCGGCACTGCGGCAATGGGTGAACTGCTGCCCGATCTGGCCCTGCACGCCGCGCGGAACCTGCCGCTGCTTTTTTCCGAAGAGGAACTGGTACAAAAGGTAGCGCCTCTTCTCACTGCAGAGCGGATCACCAGCCGGATCGAAAAATTATATGCCGAGCTGAACAGCATGGAGGGCATCGGGCAGGCCGAGTTTATTGGTCTTGATCCACTTGGTTTAAAAGATCTGGTCCTGGCGAGAATGGCTCCTTTGGCCCCATCTCTGAATGCCGGATTTTTTCGGGGTGCTCTGCTTTCCGCCGATAGCCGCCATCTGCTGGTCACCGCCAGACCGCTTGGAGCAGGAACCGATACCAATTCCGCCCGGAAGATTGCCGAGCTGCTTGCCGAAAGTTCTCGTACTCTCAATGAAAAGTTCAGCAGTCAAGGACAACGGATAACGCTTACCCCCGTCGGTGCCTATAGGGCTGCGCTGGATAACGAACGTATCATCCGCCACGATGTCCAACTCGCCCTGGTGTTGGCAACTGTTGGAATCGCACTGCTTTTGCTTCTGCTCTTTTCAAGGCCGCTGATCGGCCTGCTGTCGCTGGTGCCGGCTCTTGCCGGGACCGGAGCCGCCCTCTTTGCCTATTCTTTACTGCATAGCTCAATCTCGATTATGGTGCTTGGTTTTGGCGGGGCGATAGTCTCCATCACCGTCGACCATGGCATTGCCTATCTGCTGTTTCTTGATCGCGATTACGAGACGAAGGGACGAGACGCCTCCTCTGAAGTACGGGCTATCGGGATAATGGCGGTGATTACCTCAATTGGCGCTTTTTTGATTCTCAGTTTCAGCGGATTTCCAATTTTTACCGAACTGGGTCAATTCACCGCCCTGGGCATCTTTTTTTCCTTTCTTTTTATCCACTTGATTTTTCCAAGGATCTTTCCAACGTTGCCGCCGGGCAGTGAGCGTGCCCTGCCTCTTCGCCGTCTGGTCAACGCCTTGTACAACAGCGGCAAACCTGGACTGATTGGTGCGGTCCTGTTGGCACTTGGCCTGCTTTTTTTTGCCAGACCGCAGTTTGCGGTAAGTCTTGCCGGCATGAACACGGTGACGGAGGAAACTCTTGCCGCCGACGCGTTATTCACCAAGGTGTGGGGGAGTGTCGGCGATAAAATCGTGTTGATGAACAAGGCAGGAGATATTGAAAAAATCCAGCAGGATAACGACAGGCTGCTGGTAAAGGTTGAACGGGACATCGACAGAGATCTCTTGCGGGCCGCTTTTGTGCCTTCGATGATTTTTCCCGGCAGACAGAGAAGCGCACACAATATGGAAGCCTGGCGTAATTTCTGGCGAGACGGCAGGGCCGAAGGTGTTATCGAAGCCATGCGCAGTGCAGGCGTTGCGTTTGGTTTTACTCCCGAGGCTTTCGCCGGGTTTTTCTCTCGGCTCGATCCAGCGTATACACTGAATTGCCAACCTCTTCCTGCAAAATACTTCGATCTGCTGGGTATTTCTGAAAATGCCAGAGAATCCGGGCTGCTGCAGTTTCTCACTCTGTTGCCGGGAAAAAATTATGATGGTGCCGCCGTACAGAACGAATACGGCAAGGATTTCAAAATATTCGATGCCTCTTTTTTTACCGCACGGTTGGGTGAGATCCTTTTTTCAACCTTTACCACCATGCTGCTGATTGTTTCAGCCAGCATGGTTCTGCTGCTGTTTTTCTTCTATCTTAACCTGCAGCTTACCCTGCTTACCCTGTTGCCGGCTGTTTTTGCCTATATCTGCACTTTGGGAACCTTGAGACTTCTCCATCATCCTCTGGATATCCCTTCGCTTATGTTGTCTGTGGTGATCCTCGGGATGGGCATTGACTATGCTATCTTTTGTGTCCGGGCCCACCAGCGATATCGTGAGGTCAGCCACCCCTCCTATGTGCTGGTGCGGGTCGCTGTTTTTATGTCCGGGGCTTCGACGCTTATCGGTTTTGGCGTACTCTGCTTTGCTGAACATTCGGTATTGAAAAGTGTTGGTATAACCTCTCTGCTCGGGATCGGCTATTCACTTCTGGGAACGTTCCTGCTGCTGCCGCCGTTGCTTGAACGCTACGTCGCCAGGGAAAGGCAAAAAAACCAGGCATCATCTGACAAGCAAGATATTATGCAGAGGATTCGTGCTCGTTTTAGGACCCTGGAGGCGTACCCCAGGATGTTTGTCCGCTTCAAGTTGCAGTTTGATCCGATGTTCAAAGAGCTGCCGCGAATGCTTGCCGACTGCAAGAACGTGACGACCATTATTGATATTGGCTGCGGCTATGGTGTCCCGGCCTGCTGGTGTCTGGAGTATTTTGGCCAGGCTGAGGTCTCTGGCATCGATCCGGACCCTGAGAGGGTGAGGGTGACCGCTATCGCCACCGGGGACCGGGGCAGGATAACCGTTGGTCGGGCTCCAGATCTACCTGCTGTTGCCCGGCCGGTTGATGTCGTTCTGCTTCTTGATATGCTCCACCACCTCGATGATGCAACGGTGTCGGCTCTTTTCAAGAAGAGTTTTACAGCACTCAGTCATCAAGGTCTGTTGGCGACCAGGTGTGCGATCAGGCCGAGCGGTCGTCCGTCCTGGTCATGGCATCTGGAAGATTGGCGGATAAGGATACATGGCAGGCATCCCTGGTACCGTTCAAGGGACACGATCGTTCAATGGCTTCAGGAAGCTGGTTTTGTGATTACCATAAATGAGGTCTCGACGACCAATCCGGAATTGCTCTGGATTGTCGGCCAGACCGATAAAGAGAGAGCTGGTGCCGGACAATACGTTTAAAACATATTATTCTGCCGCGGAGAAGATCGGCATCATTGCTCTGGGCTCAGCCGGTTTGCTTTTGTTCGTCAATCTTTTCCTGGCAGTCGTGCCCCTGGTGTTGTTTCTTGCTCTCTGTTTCTGCGCCCCATTTTTTCCTCAATACAGTTTTTTCCTGCCGGTTATCAGCCGGGGGCAACCGGGCACTGAGTTCATTGCCCTTACCTTTGATGATGGTCCATCGCCTGCGTCCACTCCTGTTTTGCTTGAGCTTTTGGCGAGGTACAAGCTGCAGGCTACTTTTTTCGTCGTCGGTGAAAAAGCCGCAAAATATCCCGAGTTGATTGCTGCAATACTTGAAAAGGGGCATACCATTGGCAATCATTCCTGGAACCACGATAGGTTTTTGATGTTGCGAAGCTGGAAGACGGTCCGGCAAGATATCCACGCCACCCAGAAAATTTTACTGACATATGGCATACAACCGCTGGTTTTTCGTCCACCGGTCGGTATCATCGGTCCACGCCTGGTCAAAGTATTGGCGGAAGAGGGTCTGGTCACGGTGACATTCAGTTGCCGCGCTTTTGACCGGGGAAACCGAAATATCCGCAATCTAGCTGGACACATCCTCGCTCGCCTGCAGCCGGGAAATATAATAATGCTCCATGATCTGCCGCCCCATCAGCAAGAGCTGGCGGATTATTGGCAAAAGGAACTCGACAGCCTTTTGCATGCTTTGGTCCAGAACTATAGCATAGTTTCCCTGGAACAAGTCATTGGTCGTCCGGTGATGACGATTGTTTCCTGAACAGACCTGCACCTTTTAAACGGGTACTGAAAAAAAGCACCTCCCTTGAGGATCATTGCCGGACGGACACTATCCGGCAATACTGCAATCCTCTTGCAAATTTGTTTGCGCTTACAGTATAAAGAGTCTGTCGCCAGATGTCTTTTAAGCTCCCCAAATAGATTGCCGGAGATCAACGATGCCCCCTTCCTTTGACCAAGTGACGGAGAAAACAACCCTGATGGTGCTGTATGTTGGAATAGTCAGACTCCTGCCGGTAAGTGTCTTGTTTTTCTTCACTCTTGTTCTGTCTTGTACTGCTGATGCCGACGGATTTGATATTTCCCGGGATAACTGGGCCATCATCAGTGGCTATGGCCAGAGCTTCCCAGGTTGGGGCAATACCACCCAGCGAGTTGAAACCATTGATCTTATCCCTCGGTATAATCACCATATCTTCGATGACATCGGTTCCGGATGGTATCGGGGGTTTCATTCGCTGCTGCTGGAGTTGCCGGTCTCTTTGGTTGTCAGTCCTGAAGTCTCGACAATGGTCGGGATTAATTTTCTTGCCAGCTACACTTTCACCTCAGCTCAGCAATGGCAGCCTTATCTGTTCGGTGGCGGTGGACCGGTATATAATTTTGCCGATATTGAGGGAATGGGAGCTGAGCTCAATGGCAATTATCAATTCGGTATCGGCGTGCATTATGACTGGGAGGCAGCGCATCAACTGCTTTTTGAGCTGCGTTATCATCATATTTCTAACGCCGGCACCACAGAGCCCAACGAACCCTTAAACTCGCTCAAAATCTTAATGGGAGTCACTTTTTAGAAAACCCATGGACAGCCTGATTCGATCTGCAGATAAGGGGATAACCGATGGTATGAAAATCGTCAGTTATGTTCAAGACCACCAGGGTAACCAGGCGCTGGTCGCCGGTGCCATGTGGCATCCCGTGGATATCGTCAACAGCCAGGCGTGGGCCGAGATCGACCGGCAAATCAAGGCAGCAAAAGTGAGGGTCACGGCCGGTCGGGCGAGCTGTCTGTATTATTATATGGTCGCCAATCAAATGAACATCGGTCTGCTGGCCGCTTATTCCGGCCAGTCTCGCTGGTTGGTCCGTCTGCATATGGTTCCTTTCTTTTTCAACCGGTTGTCTACCCGTACCTTGAATAAATATGCTGAGACCTTTAAGGTTTCTGCCGATGACCTGCTGCAAGGTAAACTGCGACCACCTGTTTATCAGCAACAAGAGCATGAGGCCCGGTCTTTTGCCTGATTTTTCCCACACCCAGTCTGCTCACTGCGAGAGCGGTGTCACTGCCAACCTGCTCCGCCACGGGGGAATCGACATTTCCGAAGCGATGGCTTTTGGTATCGGCTGCGGTCTTTTTTTCGGCTACCTGCCTTTCGTCAGGCTCAACGGACTGCCTTTGGTCACTTACCGATCCGCGGCCGGACATATTTTAAAACGGATAGGTAAAACTCCCGGCATCACCATGCATCAGCAAAAATTCCGGGATAAAGATCAAGCTATGGCCGCTCTCGATGCTGCCCTTGATAATTCGATCCCGGTCGGACTGCAGACCGGTGTCTATTGGTTGCCCTATTTCCCCAGTTCCCTGCGCTTTCATTTCAATGCCCATAACCTTGTGGTCTACGGCAAGGAAGGTGATGAGTACCTGATAAGCGATCCGGTGTTTCCGGGGCCGGTCCGGTGTCCCGCTGCGGATCTGGCCAGGGCTCGATTTGCATCCGGAGCGCTGGCCCCGAAAGGGAAAATGTATTACCTGACCCAGTTACCGGAAGAACTTAAACGACGGCCTCTTATCGTCAAGGGCATCCGATCGGTCTGTAAAATGATGCTGGATAGTCACTTTCCTTTGATAGGTATCAAGGGGATCCGGTTTTTGGCTGATCGACTGGAGCGATGGCCTGAGCGGTTGGGCCGGAAAAGTGCCGACCTGCATATCGGTCATGTGGTGCGCATGCAGGAAGAGATAGGCACCGGCGGCGGCGGTTTTCGGTTCATGTATGCCGCTTTTCTGCAGGAAAGCGGCGATATCCTGCAGGATCAATCTTTACGTGACTATGCAGCGCAATTGACCAGGACAGGAGACGGCTGGCGGCAGTTTGCGCTTATCGCTGCCCGAATTTGTAAAAACCGCGCGCATCCTGAGGATACCTACGCAGCTATGGCGGATCAGATCCGTCAGTGTGGAGCACTGGAAGAAAACGTTTTCCGCCAATTGGAAGGGTGGGTGAAAAGACAGTCATGAATGTCCGCAATCCTTCCCCTTATAAAAGAGAAGCAGACGCTGTACTTATCGCCGATTCGCTGGTGAAACAGTATAAGAACAGTGGCCGTCCCGCCTTGAATCATTTCGATCTGCAGGTTGGTCGAGGTGAGTTCTTTGGGCTGCTGGGCGCTAATGGCGCGGGAAAAACCACAGCCGTTTCGATCTTCAGCGGTTTCCTGGCTCCCGACGGTGGCATGGTCTCCGTCATGGGCATGGATTTTCGTCGACACCCCCATAAAATCAGGCAAATTTTAGGCTTGGTACCGCAGGAAATTGCTTTGTATGATAAAATGTCCGCCCGGGAAAATTTACTGTTTTTTGGTCGCATGTATGGCTTTGGTGGCAAATGGCTGGAAGCGCGGATTGATCAGTGTTTACATTTTGCCGGGCTCACCGATCAGGCGACACGATTGGTCGCCACCTATTCCGGGGGCATGAAACGGCGTCTGAATCTTGCTGCCGGACTCCTGCATTCCCCGCAAATTCTCTTTCTCGATGAACCGACTGTCGGGATAGATACCCAGTCCAGGCATTTGATTCATCAACAGCTCAAAGAGCTGAACCGGCAGGGGACAACAATCCTTTATACTACCCATTATATGGAAGAGGCACAGGAACTCTGCAGTCGTATAGGTATTATCGATGCCGGCAAAATTATTCTGCAGGGCATCCCCGACAAACTCCTGCAGCAGAGCGGCAGTCGAAATTTGGAAGCACTTTTCTTGGATTTGACGGGTAAGGAGCTGCGGGACTCATAATGCGTAAAATAATCACAACTGCCGGCAAGGAACTCTTGCTGCTTAAACGGGACCGTACCGGCTTGCTGGTTTTGTTTCTTATGCCGGCTCTTTTGGTAATTGTGATAACGCTCGTCCAGGAAAATGTCATGGAGTTGACCGGGCAGAAGAACATCCGGATGCTGTTTCTCGATCTTGACGAGGGAGAACTTGGCAATTCCCTGCGTATGCGGTTGCTGGCCGATCATATGGAAATCGTCGCCTGGGACAAAAGGGACAAGAAGAGCGAGGCGGTCCTCGCGGCGGTTACCGCCGGTGACTATCAGGTGGGGCTCGTTCTTCCGGAAAGATCTACCCGCCGTCTGCAGGAACGAACGGAGCATCTTTTTCAAGAAAGCAAGGGTCCAACAGCTACCAAGGCGTCGGATGAGATTGCCGTGGATGTTTTTTTTGACCCCGGCATCATGCCCGGACTTCGTTCCGGTCTGACTGCCCAGTTGCATATGGCCTTTGAAGCAATTGCCATGGAGGCAAAGCTTGCCAGGCTCGATACTAAGCTGCAAGATCTTGCTGGCCAGCTCGGTATTGCCGGAGACGCGGCATTGCTGCCGGCAGCCGGACTCTCCGGGCTTATCAGGCAGCCGCTGTTTAACCTCCAGGACCATCTGGATACTGCCGGTTTAACAAGCACACCTGCCTATAATCCGGTGCAGCAAAATGTCCCTGCCTGGGCGCTCTTTGGTATGTTCTTTACCGCTATACCCATTGCCGGGGCAATTCTGCAGGAGCGAAAATCAGGCATCTGGATTCGCCTTGCCTCTCTGCCGGTGTCCCATCTTTGGTTATTTGCCGGAAAAGTTGCTGCGTATATGGGGGTATGTCTGTGCCAGTTCCTGCTGATTGGTCTGATCGGTGCCTTTTTGTTTCCCTATCTCGGGCTTCCGGCCTTTACCGTCACTGACAATCATACTGCCGTGTTGCTTGTCGTGCTCTTCTCCAGTCTAGCAGCCTGCGGCCTTGGTATCTTGTTGGGGATCGCCTGCAATACCTATGAGCAGGCCTCTACCCTGGCGGCAACGGCAGTCGTCGCTGCTGCCGCAATTGGTGGAGTGATGGTTCCGGTGTATGCCATGCCGCAGATGATGCAGCGGTTCAGTATCATATCGCCGTTAAATTGGGGATTGACGGCTTTCCAGGACCTGTTAATGCGAGGACAGAGCTGTGCAGTTATTGTCGATGACCTTGGTCGACTGGCCCTGTTTTTTCTCCTGACCATATTGGGTGCCTGGATACTGGCACAAACACGAGTATAGTTTTGTGATATCGAAATCTTAATTAAATACCTTATTGATATACCAATGGAACCTTTTGAACGAGAACTGCTGGAATTGATCTGTACGACGTGCCACCTGGATGAGGTGGATATGGATAAAGTTGATCGCGATGCTCCCCTGATTGGTCCGGAGTCTCCACTTGGTGCCGATTCGCTTGATGCCCTTGAAATCGCGGTGACCATTCAGCAGGAATATGGTGTCAGGATGGACTCGGAAAACACCAGCAGGACCGTTTTGCAATCACTGGCGATTCTCGCGCAGTATATTAATACCAACAGGGCACATTGAGCAGGGAGCCGGAAGACCCGGATTTCCACTACAGGTTGACAAAAATATCGGCAAACTCCAGGGAGTCAAGGTAAAGCGGGTAGATATTTTTCTCGGGGATACGCAGCATTTGCAGGGCCAGGGCACATTCGTCACGGTTGCCTCTTTCATAGGCCATAACGGCATGTAAAAATTTGGCAAGAGGGCCGGTCTTTTTGGTCAGAGCGTGCTTGATGTTATTCGACACGGGAATTTTACTCAATATGTCGGTTATGGGGGCGTCCAGCATGGCATCGAGAAGCGAAAAAAGGCCAAGCATGAACAGTTCATTCGGTTTTGTCCTCAAAGGACTCGCCGCACCAAGTCTTTCACAGAATTTTGCCCGTACCGCCGCTAATCGTACAAGTTCTGCGGGTTTGTTGGAAGAAATCTCGGAAATGACCGCCAGGGTAACAAAGCGGCGTATTTCAATTTCTCCCAGATACGTGACCGCATAGGCAATAGATTCAATCTCCTGGATGAGGTAAAAATAAGCCGAATTAATGTAGCGCAGCAGTCTATAGGAAAGAGCAACATCGGCGGAAATTATTTCCGCCATCTTGTCGCTTGAGACATACTTCTGGTTTATTTCCGAGAGCAGGCTAAGAAGTGTCAGTTTTGAGGTGGTCAGTTCTTTTATCCGCATCTCTTCAGGTTTGGCGAAAAAATAGCCCTGAAAATATTTGAACTTGAGTTTTCGCGCCTCGGTAAACTCGTTGTAAGTCTCGACTTTTTCTGCCAGGAGATCAACCTTAAAGTGCTCGAGATGCGTGAGGGTTCGGCTTATCTGATCGGCGGAAGTGTGACGAAAATCGATTTTTACGATATCCGCCTGTTGGATGAGAGGGATGAATTTTTCATCATAAATGAAATCGTCAAGGGCAATAATATATTGCAGATCTTTCAGATTTCGGCAAGCGTCGATGACCGCATCGGTGGGGGGAACGTCCTCCAGAATTTCAACGATTATATTGCTCTTTGGAAAGCTTTTGGCAATATTTTGCAGCAGCAGTTCTTCGGTGAAATTGACAAAACAGGGTTTATTGCCGCTGATTTTCCCCAGGCCCTCCGTCAAAAAGGAACTGGTGAGAAGAGAGCCTGTAGCGCGGTTGCCGCCCACATGCTCCAGGTGCATTGCGTCAACACCACGATACAGCAGCTCGTAGGCGAAAAGACGTCTGGTTTCACTGAAGATCGGCTGCCTGGCAATTATTGTTTCCAAACGGCATCTCGCACTTTGAACTGATGGGTTTGTGAAAGCATATATAAGAGCCTATGCTTTTTATCCCATAAAATCAAGGAAACCCTAAGGGTGAACAAAAAATGGCTGTATTTTCATCACGGGTGAGCGGCGCCCTGTTTGTTCTCTTTTCGGCTGCCGGTTTCGGGGCGATGGCTATTTTTGGTAAAGTCGCTTTTGCCTCGGGGGCATCGACCATTACGGTCCTGTTCCTCCGCTTTTTTATTGCCGGTATTATCATGGTTGGGCTGATGACTGTCCTTCGTTCTCCCTGGCCGAGAGGACGGGACCTGTATATCCTCATCGCCATGGGCGCATTGGGTTATGCAGGTCAGTCTTTCTGTTTTTTTACCGCGCTCCACTATGCCACCGCCGGTCTGACCGGCCTGCTGCTGTACCTGCATCCTTCGCTGGTTATTATCGGCTCTGCCATGCTTGGTCGCAGAAAACTGACCCTTGTAAAAATCCTGCTTGCCGCCGGTTCACTCTTTGGCCTCCTTTTGACTGTGTCTGACGGCCTTGTCGGGACAGCCAAGGGCATAGCCTTCGGGACCGGCGCAGCGCTGGTCTATACCGTTTATATTCTGGTTGGGGAAAGTGTCACTGCCCGGACCGGAGCTATCGGGGCAGCCTGCGTTGTCATGCTCTCAGCTTGTTCGGTTTTTGGGGCGGTCATGATGTTTGACGGGCCGTGCTTGCCAAAGCAGATTGATGGCTGGCTGGCAGTGGCGGCGATAGGCATAATTTCTACGGTGATGCCCGTTGTCTTTTTCTTCGCCGGGATGCGTCGTCTTGGTGCCGGTGATGCAGCGACTCTCTCTACTTTTGAGCCGGTGGTAACCCTCTTGCTCGCGTATCTGTTGCTTGGTGAAACTCTTGCCCCGATGCAGGCGTTTGGTGCAGCACTGGTTATTGTGGCTGTAGTCATTCTTACCCGGATGGATTGATATGAGTGAAATACCCTTTGATCATCAGCAGCTTCTCGAGCTGGCCGAAATGAAAATGCCTTTTGGCAAATATGCTGGAAGACTGCTGATTGATCTGCCTGAGCCCTACGTGGTCTGGTTTGCCGGCAAAGGCTTTCCGGCAGGTAAACTGGGACAAATGCTGGCGATTGTCTATGAGATCAAAGTCAATGGCTTAGAATATTTGTTTGAGCCGCTCAGGTCCGGCTAGCCAATCTTCCCAAGAAACCGGCAACCGTTTTCATGCCCTTGTTGAACTGATCGAGACTGAAATTTTCATTGGGGGCGTGGATGGCATCGCTTGGCAGGCCAAAGCCCATGAGAACCACCGGAGTTTTCAGGATCGAATCGAAAAGTGCGGCGATGGGAATTGACCCTCCTTCACGCATAAATACCGGTGCGGTGCCGTAGACAGCTTCGAGGGCATTGGCAGCCGCCTGAATAAAGTGGCTGTCGGGGTGGATATAAAAACCTTTTCCCGAGTGCAGATTGGTAATCTGGACGCGGTGCCCGGCCGGCATGTTGCGCCGGACTGCTTTTTCCAGCCAGCTGAAGACTTCGCTTGGCTCAAGATCGGCCGGCAGACGTAAACTTACTTTGGCCGTAGCTGTTGCCGGGATAACGGTCTTGGCTCCTTCAGCGGTAAAACCGCCGCGAATCCCGTGGACTTCGAGAGTCGCTCGAGCGCCCAGACGCTCAAGCGGTGCATAATTCTTCTCGCCCACCAGTTCGGTCACACCCATTTCAGTGCAGAGAGCTTTTTCGATATGCAGTGGATCTTCTTGGAAAAAACGCTTTTCCATAGCTGAGGGCGAGGTGATGGCCGCGGCCAGCTCCGGAATCTGGATGATTCCATCCTCGCCCTTCAGGCGGCTGAGTAAAATACAGAGCGCGTGGATTGGATTGGGTGCCACACCGCCGTAACTGCCCGAATGGAGATCCGTTTTTGCCCCAAATACAGTGATTTCGGTATAGAGGATCCCCCGGAGGCTGGTAACCAGTGAAGGTTGCTCCGGGGCAACCATATGGGTATCGCAAATTAAAGCGGCATCGGTCCGGAGGAGTTCCGGATTGTCCAGCACATATCTGGTAACCGAATCTCCGCCTGCTTCTTCTTCACCTTCAACGAGGATTTTAATATTAATCGGCAGGGCACCGTTCACTTCGATCCATGCTTCAAGAGCTGCCAGCACCAGCATGACCTGGGCTTTATCGTCGCTTGCCCCGCGACAATATATATTCCCATCGCGAAGAGTTGGCTGAAAAGGCGGGGTGTGCCATTCCTCGACTGGGTCGACCGGTTGCACATCGTAATGTCCGTAGATGAGCAGGGTGGGTTGTCTGTTATCCACCGTCCACTCAGCATAGACGAGCGGATGGCCCTGCGTGGTGACGGTTTTTGCATGGGGAAATCCAAGCGCCAGCAACCTGTCCCTGACCCAGTCGGCGGCCCTGGTCATATCGTCTTTATGTGCGGTGAGCGTGCTGATACTGGGTATTGCCAGCCATTGTTGCAATTGCTCGATGAATCGTTTCTGGTTCTCATCCAGAAATTTATTTCTAGCTGTTTCGGTCATTTCCAGCTCCTAATGTAAAATGTAAAATTATACACGCTGGTCCCGCTGCATAAACCTGGCCTTGCCCTTGCACACAATCTTTTCACCGATACGGATATGTGATCTGACATGGTAGAGCGGCGGCAGGGACGAGTCAATCCAGGCCCTTATATCCAGGGTTCCGTCGCAATCCACCTGCTCGAGATAACGCACCGTCAGCTCGCCGGTTACCGCTTCGATATCCTGGTGCAAAAGGCATTGGGCCATAGCAGTATCGAGCAGGGCCGAGAGGACGCCGCCGTGCATAACCCCGGTATAACCTTGGAGGTTGCTGTTGCCGGTAAAAGTTGTCGATACGACACCATCGTCACTTTTTTTGAATTTCAGACCAAATGAAAAAGGATTGTCCTGCCCGCACATAAGACAAAAGCGGTGGCTTGTCTGATCAATCGGGGATTCTGTTTGTTCCATGGTATTGCGGTAGAATAATGTTTGAAAAAGGTAAGGGTAACGCAACGCGTCTGCGTGTTTTGCTTTGGGTATAACAATTAAAGTATTTTCTTTAATTGCTGTCTTGACACAACAGGAAAAACGATTCAATATAGCATATGCACAAATTGTGTCCATGTCTCTCTTTATTAAACAGTATACCCAAGGGCGAAAAATTATGTGGAAAATTCTGCTGCGTCTCAATAAAAATCTCATCTATGCTATTCCTCTGTTCATGCTGGCCGGTTTTTTATTCGGTGGCTGGGGGGGTGATATGACGATTATCCGCAAAATGAAGTTGTTGATTATCCCGCTTACTTTTCTCATGGTATATCCGATGATGGTCACCCTGAATATCAAGCATTTGCAACAGGGAATGAACCTGAAACTGCAGGGCACTGCCCAATTCATTAATTTTGCGCTCATTCCATTTATCGCCTTTTTTCTGGGTGGCTGGTTCTTTCCAGACCAGCCCTATATGGCCTTGGGTCTCCTGCTGGCATCACTTCTGCCAACCAGCGGGATGACTATCTCCTGGACCGGTTTTGCCAAAGGCAATATGGGAGCGGCGATCAATATGACCGTGATTGGCCTGACCCTTGGGTCACTCGCCACCCCATTCTATGTGCGCGGCTTGCTTGGGGCCACCGTCGAAGTGGATTTTGTCAAAGTGGTGCAGCAGGTTGTTTTTATCGTTTTTTTGCCAATGGGCCTGGGGTATGTCACCCGTCAACTGTTACTTAAAAAATATTCCATGGCTGAATTTAAAGACCAGATTGCTCCTCGTTTTCCCGCCCTGTCGACTATCGGTGTATTAGGTATTGTTTTTGTCGCTATGGCTTTAAAAGCCCGGACTATTATCGATAATCCCGGGTTAATAGTGGTTATCTTTGTTCCCTTGGTGTTGCTGTATATTATTAATTTCGGCCTTTCAACTCTTGCCGCAAAAATTATGTTTAACCGAGGTGATGGTATTGCCCTGGTTTATGGGACGGTTATGCGCAATTTGTCCATCGCGCTTGCCATCGCCATGAATGCATTTGGCGAAGCTGGAGCCAATGCGGCACTGGTTATAGCGCTTGCATATATTATTCAGGTACAGTCGGCGGCCTGGTACGTCAAATACACCGACAGGTTGTTTGGTGCTCTGGTAACAAATGATGCGGCCCATTGAAAAGGATGGAGTGAAAAAATGATAATAATGGTTATATAATTTGTTCATGGATTCAACATTCAACCTGGGAGAACACTATGAAATGGATGCAGTTTTTTACCCCGGTCTCTTCCATTACCTGGAAAGAGGCGCACCAGCTGGCCGAGTCAACGCCTGATGGCGATGTCGTTTTTCTCGATGTCCGGCAACCAAAAGAATATGCCCATGGCCATTTGCCGGGAGCAAAGCTTATTCCGCTCGGTGATCTGGACAAACGGTTAGATGAGCTTCGCCTGAATCAGCCGATTGTCATCTATTGAGCCAGTGGCGGACGCAGCCGTGTAGCTGCGCAGATGCTGGCCGGCAAAGGTTTCAGCAAAGTGTATAACCTGACTGGTGGAATCAAAGCCTGGAACAAAGAGGTTGCTGTCGGGGCCGAGGAGACTGGGCTGCATCTTTTCACTGCGGACGAGAGTCCGGAAGAGGCGGTCATTGTCGGCTTTGGCCTGGAGATGGGGCTGCGGGAGTTTTATCTTTCCATGCAGGCAAAAGCCTCCAGGGAATCGACCAAAGCGCTCTTCGGTAAACTTGCCGATATTGAGATTCTTCATCAACAGCGCTTAGTTGAACTCTATAGGGATATGACCGGTTCTGCCATGACCATGACCGAATTCAGCGATAAAATTGTCGAACCGGTTATGGAAGGCGGTCTGAGCACTGAAGAATATCTCAAGCTGTACAATATTGATTATGACTCGGAGCTGGAGGTACTCGGCATGGCCCTGGCCATTGAAGCACAGGCTCTCGATCTTTATCTGCGGGCAGGGCAACGAAGTGAGAATAAGCAGACGGAAAAGGTCCTGCTGCAGATTGCCGATGAAGAGCGCAGCCATATTGCCAGGCTGAGCAGCTATATCGATCAACAACAGGATCTGACATGACTTTAAAACCAAAGCAACTGGTGCTTATCGGGGGCGGGCACGCCCATATGGTAACGCTGGCCAAATTGGACACCTTTATTGCCAAAGGCTATGGTGTCACGGTGATCCAGCCCTCCGAATACCACTATTACAGCGGGATGGGGCCGGGAATGCTTGGCGGGACCTACCGACCGGAAGATATCCGTTTTGCCACCCGTAAGCTGGTTGAAGAAAAAGGCGGTACCTTCATCCTCGGCAAGGCATCCCGGATAGATCCCCATAAGCAACAGGTATTATTGGAAGATTCCAACGAAGCAATCGACTACGATGTGCTGTCCTGCAATGCCGGCTCGTATGTGCCGCGGGAGATGATCAAAAAAGAGTCGCAAAATATATTCACCGCCAAACCCATAGAGCAACTGCTGGTTGCGAAGGAGAAGATTATTGAACGTACCGCGGCGCAGAAAATCACTATTGCGGTGGTTGGCAGCGGTCCTTCTTCGATTGAAATTGCCGGCAACATCCACCAGCTGTGTCGGCAGCAGGGTACGCATATGCCCAATATCCAACTCTTTAGCGGCCGGAATTTCATGTCCGGCAGACCGGCCAGGGTCCGCAGCCTGGCCAGGTCAATTCTGACGGGTAAAGGCGTTGAAATAATCGAGGCCGGTTACGTGCAGCAGATCGATGATGGTCACCTGGTATTGGAAAACGGCCAGAGCTACCAGGCCGATATTATCTTTCCGGCGGTCGGGGTGAAACCATCGAAGATCTTCGCCCGGTCCGGCCTGCCGGTCGGCCCTGATGGTGGGCTGCTGGTAGATGAGTATCTCCGCTCAAGCCGCTATAACAATGTCTTCGGCGGTGGGGATTGCATCTATTTTGAACCAGAACCGCTCGATAAGGTCGGGGTGTATGCCGTACGCCAGAATGAAGTCCTGTACGGCAACCTGATGGCCTGTCTTGATGGCCGGGAGCCTGTAAAATTCTCCGCCGGCGGGAAATATCTGCTGATCTATAATCTGGGCGACGGGGACGGTATTCTCTCCAAATGGTTTGTGACCTTTTCGGGTAAACCGGCTTTTTATATCAAGGACTGGATTGATCGTAAGTTTATTGCCGCCTTTCAAAATAATTAAGGAAGGTGTGTTCTGGTTCCCGTGAGCTCCATGGGAACCAGTTTCAGCAGGGCAGAAAAATTAATGATATAGCAGAGATTCTTCATCTCATGAAAGCGCAGCTGGATAAAGACAAATGTACAACATTCTGATATTTGGCCTTGAAGAGGAGCGCGAAAAACTGATCGCCGATTTTTCATCGATGGCCTGTCGCTTTTTGCGGATAGACACCTCTGCCGAATTTTACGCCACCGCATTTTCACGTATTTTTGATGTGTGGATCATCGAAGCCTCGCATCCGGAGTTTGCCGAGATTGAACTTGCCGAGCTGACCACTACCCATAATACACCGCATATCTTTCTCTACCAGGATGCGGACCGCAAGACCGCAAATGTTCCGGTCAATCAGCCAAGTAAAGTGAATGTACTGGCCAGAAAGGATATTGTTGATTGTGCCGAATTTTTTGCGCAGCTGATGCGTGATCTGCGAGAACAAAACAGAGAGCGCTATCTGGCGGGGTATATCCAGGCGCAGCCGGGGCGGGAAGCAATCGTCACCAAAAGCCCGTTGATGGAGCAATTACTGGATTTGGTAAAAGACATCGCCCCCACCGAGTCGCCTGTGTTCCTGCATGGGGAAACAGGCACCGGCAAGGAACTGCTCGCCAACATCTTTCACAACGAATCCCGCCGCCGGTCCGGGCCGTTTATGGCGGTGAACTGCGGCGCGCTGCCGGACAGTCTGTTGGAATCTGAATTGTTCGGCTATGAAAAAGGTGCTTTCACCGGTGCCACCAGCCGGCGTATCGGCAAGATTGAACACGCTGCCGGGGGGACTCTTTTTCTCGATGAGATCGAGTCGATGTCTCCGGCCATGCAGGTTCGACTGTTGCGTGTGCTGCAGGAAAAAAATCTGCAGCGCCTCGGCGGCAACAGCGAAGTCAGTACCGATTTTCGGGTGATAGGGGCTACCAATACCAACCCGTTTGAACTTCTGAATTCAGGCCGCTTGCGTTCCGATCTCTATTATCGTCTATCGGTTTTTCAGGTACACGTTCCGCCGCTTCGCGATAGAAGAGAGGACATTCCCTTGCTGACCCAGCATTTTATCAACAAAAAGAAAAAGGATGGCCGGGATTATATCAAAAGACTGGATCGACAGGCCCAGAAGATTCTCCTGTCGGTCCCCTGGTTCGGCAATATCCGGGAGCTGCAGAATGTTATCGAGAGAGCGGTTATGCTCGCCGACAGCGAAACTATCGGTGCCGATCTTATTCATATCCCGAGTCTGCCGCTGTCCGGCTCATCGTCTTCCGGCAACGAATTGAGTGAGCATGCCTTCAGGCCGGGAACAACCCTGAAGTCGTATAAAACCCATCTCTCCCAGGCGGCGGAACGTAAGTATCTGGTTGAGCTGCTAGATTATACCGATGGGCGTATTGGTGAATCAGCGCAATTAGCCGGTTTGACCCCCCGAGCCCTGTATAACAAAATGAAAATATATGGTTTGAAAAAAGAGGATTTTCGTAAATCGGAATAATCGCCACATATCGGAAAAATTTAATAACATATTGATATAAATAATATTATAAAGGTCATGCAGGCTTTCTGACCAGAGTAATCGGAACCGGCAAAGTCAATCACACCTTTTCTTGACGAGAAAGCAAAGCTCTATTATTCCCTGAATACAACCCGATAATTTAAAATATACTTTGGCACACTTTTTGGAATGGAAGATTCCAGAATTTTTCATGATGGATACCCTCAAAAGGAGAATGCCATGGCAAAAGCAACTAAAAAGCAGGTGGAACGGGAGAAGTTTGGCAAATGTGCAATCTGTATGGAATATATACCAATTGAATATTATTTCAGTAAAGGTGATGCTATCGTTTGTTATGAGTGCGGTACTGAATATGTACTGACTTCAAAAGACCCGGTCAAGCTGACCATGCTCGAGGCCGATCATGATCCGGATGATTATTATGGTGAAATGCTCTTTAACGACTGATGGCGGGGCCTGAAACTGCCTGACCCCTGGTTCCCATGGGCCACATGGGAACCACTTGCAGCACACAATGCAATCGATTACTACCTGCTGTGTTCGCTGATCTCAAATCCAGTGTTTTTTGCGGAAATAGAAAAACTGCACCAGGCTGACGCCAAAGAGCAGGGCCACGACGATCAAAAAAGCCCAGTGATTTTCCGCCCCCGGAATGCCGCCGACGTTTATGCCAAGCAGCCCGGTGAAAAAACTGAGCGGCAAAAAGATGGTGGTGACCAGCGACAGGGTATACATCCTGGAATTGATCTGCTCGCTCAACAGATTTATCAGCTCTTCCTGGGCGACATTGGCCCGCTCCCTGAGAGAATCGAGATCTTCGACGATGCGGATAAGACTGTTGGCTATTTCGTAGAGATGCCGTTTGTCCTGCTCGCTGAACCAATGAATTTTCTCAACCTGCAACCGGGTAAAGGCTTCTCTCTGCGGGGCCAGGTAACGGCGCAGCATGATTGCCTGGCGGCGCAGGCCGGAAATCTGCGACCGTAATCTTCGGTCATGAGAAATCATCACCTGTTCTTCCAGAGCCGATGTCTGGTCTTCAATAATATCGACTGTGTCCTCAATATACGCGGTCAGAAGTTCCGCCAGGGTATTGATGAATTCGCTGCTGGTGGCAGGGCCTTGCCCCGCCGAAAAACTGCCGATCAGGTCGGTGATAGACAGCAGTTTTCGCCTTCTGGTGGTAATAATCCTCGATTGTTCGGCCCAGATACGGAGGGAAACCATATCTTCATGGTCTTCGCCGGGATTGAGATTGACTCCGCGCAGGGTGAGGAGCACCCCATCGCCGATCACTGTTGAGCGGGGCCGGGTTCCTTCGCTGAGCAACGCATCGACGATAAGCGACTCCAGTCCGCTTTTTTCTTCCAGCCAGCTGATTGATTCCGGAGCGGTGCAGGACAGGTGCACCCAAAGAACTCCCTGGTCCGGGGACCACTCGGCGATCTCTGGCCAGTCGTCAAGCACCCGGCCACCGCCTTTACCATCAAAAAGAAGGGCGTGAATCAAGCCTTTTTCTTCCATAATTTCCCTATCATTTATTGTCGAGCCACCGCAGTTCATAGAGGTCGGTTCGTCGATTTTCGAAATTCTTGACGCTGCCCATGGCTCGGATTTCCTTGATCAGATCGAGATCGAGATTGGCAATTAAGGTTGTTTCAATTCCCGGCGTCGCTTCGGCGGCTATCGAATCATGGGGACAGGAGAAATCAGAGGGGGTAAAGATCGCCGACTGTGAATACTGGATACCCATGGTTTCGACTTTGGGGATATTGCCGACGCTGCCGGAAATTGCCACATAACACTCGTTTTCAATGGCTCTGGCCTGGGCGCAGCGCCGCACGCGCAGATATCCGGTCTTGGTGTCGGTCCAGAAAGGGACCAGCAGCAGCTTGACGCCTTTTAAAGCCTGCAGCCTTGCCAGTTCGGGGAATTCGACATCATAGCAGATAAGGATGCCGATCTTACCGACATCGGTGGTAAATATTTTTAATTCATGGCCACCGGAAATTCCCCAGACTGTGGCCTCTTCCGGGGTGATGTGCAGTTTTTCCTGGCTGTCCCAGGTTCCATCGCGCCGGCACAGAAAGCTGACGTTATAGAGTTTGCCGTTATCCTGCAGCTGGGGTACGCTGCCGGCAACTATATTTATATTATATTTAAGTGCCATTTCCGTTACAGCCTGACGCATACCCTCTGTATAACCGGCCAGCATGCGCATGGCCTCAGCCGGGTTGTTGCCTTCGTATTGATGGATGAGCGGGGCATTGAAAAGTTCCGGGAAGAGGATGATATCCGCTTTGTAGTCACTCACCGTATCGACGAAAAACTCTATCTGCTGCATAAAATCTTCAAACGATTCGAAGCGACGCATCTTCCATTGGACAACCCCAAGCCTGGCAATGGATTTGGTCTTGCCGATCAGTTTGGTTTTTTTCTCGTAATAGATGTTGATCCATTCCAGCAACACGGCATTGCCCCGGGATTTATGATCCCCCGGCCAGTAGTCGTCAAGGAGGTTGCGGACATGGAAGTCATTGGATAGCTGAAAAGTAAGAACCGGATCGTAGAGTTCTCTATTTTTCACCTTGAGGATGTATTCCTGGGCCTTCATCTCCTTTGAATATTTACCATACCCTGGTATGCGTCCGCCGAGCAGAATACCTTTGAGGTTGAGATTTTCCGCCAGCTCCCGGCGGGCCTCGTAAAGCCGACGGCCAAGGCGCATGCCCTGGTATCCAGGATCGACCGAGACATCAATGCCGTAAAGATAGTCGCCTTCCGGGTCGTGTGATTTGAAGGTGCCGTTGGTTACAATCTGGTTATAGGAGTGCTGGTCGCCAAAGAGGCTGAAATCGATAATCACCGACAGGGCGATCCCTACCGGTTTACCGTTGTCTTCAATACATATCTGGCCCTCCGGGAAGATTTGAATAAGTCGTACCATCTCTTCCTCGGTCCAGGGAGTTGCGACGTCTTTATAGGCCTTAACCGATAGATCATACAGCACCGGATAGTCATCCAGACGGAGATGGCGTGTTTTAAGTTTATGCTCGATTTCATCAATCATTTTTGTCTGGTCCTTTGGATTTTAAGAAGCGGGAGAAAAATGGGAGTCTGTGGTTGCGCTGGTAGTAGCCAACCTATCCTGTGATTGATCTGCCGACAATTAAAATTTATGGTCGTGATGCAAAAAGTCGTTTAAAGCATTGCTCCGCGGGGAGATGCCAGTGTGGTCTTTACGAATTCACCCAAAGAAAAAGGGCACACCCGGAGGTGTGCCCCTACAGACTGTAATCAAGTCAGGGAGTCTTTTTTTACAGCCTGAATTCGCTAATTAATTGGCGCAATTCTTTAGCCAGAGAGTGCAACTGGGCGGCGTTGTCCTGCATCTCTTTGCTTTACTCGGCGACTTCAGTGGATTTACTGCTGAAGGTATTGCTATCTCGGGCAACCTTGTCGGCGACAATGGAGCTCTGGCTGACATTTTCGGTGACTTCCTGAATGCCCATGGTTGCCTGGGAAATATTTTCGGCGATCTCGATTGTCGTTCTGTTCTTCTACGGCCCTGACAATTGTGGTAACGGTGTTGTTTACCTCGTTGATGACTGCGGTTATCTGCTCGCTCTGTTGGATGGTTTCGCTGGTGGACGTCTGGATGCCACTGATCTGGCTCTTGATTTCGTTGGTTGCCGATGCTGTCTGACGGGCCAGGTCTTTGATTTCATTGGCGACCACGATAAAACTTTTCCCCGCTTCGCCAGCTCTGGCGGCCTCTATGGTGGTGTTGAGCGCCAGGAGGTTGGTCTGCTCGGAGAAGACCAGCATATCGCGGATGTCTTTGGCGATTCGATAACTGCTGCCGTCCGCCTCGCTGACAAAAAAACGGGCCAACCGTTCCGGGGTAAGATCGACGCTGATACTTGCCGGATACAAACCGGAGCAGGCCGTGGCGATAGCCTGGTTGTCGAGATCGGTGGCAAAAATCTGCACTCTATAATGTTTTTTGACTCTTTCCAGGTGTTCCTGCAGCAAAATAGCAATGGAATATGCCTCTTCACTGGTGGAACAGCCCGGTGACCAGACCCGGATGGTAGTGCCGGGCGTTTTGTCGACAAACAACTCGGGAATGTTTTTTTTGTCGCTCATGATGGTGCGGCCTTTGGGCTGATAGCTAGATAAGGGTTTGCGACTGGCTCTTTATTAATTCGGGCTGCAAGGCAGATACAGGGAGACGGTAGTGCCTTTGCCGGTTATCGAGGCAATATGCAGATGGCCTCTGTTTTGTTGGATAAAGGCGTTGGCCAGGGTAAGACCCAGGCCCATACCTTTGATGGCCCCTTTGCCCTTGGTGGAGAAATAGGGATCGAATACTTTTGGTAGATTTTTGGCCGGGATGCCGATTCCTGAATCCTTGATGGTCATTTTGACAAATCTCCCCGGCGGCAGTTTGACCGGGTTGACCTTTTGCGGCCCCGGCGTATCGAAATTCTCGGCGGATATCTTGATTGTCCCCCCGGCGGTAAGCGCCTCCAGAGCATTAATGAGAATGGCCTGGACCGCCATGCTGATTTTTTCCGGGTCTACCTTGATATCCCAGAGGCCCGCCGGCAGTAGTTGCTCAATTATGATCGAGGTGTCCGATAACAATTTTTTGCTGGCGGAATTGACCAGCTTTTGCACCGAGAAGTCTACCGGGGCGGGAATAAACATATCGGAGAGCTGATTGAATTTATAGGTCAGCTCCTGCGCCTCGATGCAGGAGGCCATCGCCATGGTCAGAAATGATGCGGTCGATTCTCCCTTGGCCTCAGAAATCTTGGCCAGTTCGATCGAGCCCATGATTCCGGTAAGCAGGTTGTTGAAATCGTGGGCCAGCCCGCCGGCGAGGGTGGTAATCATTTCATACCGGGTCGCTTTCTGCTGTTCGGTGCGCAGTTTTTTTTCTGTCTGCCTCTGGTCGAGAAAGTTCTCTATCCTGAAGACCAGTTCATTGGTGTCGCATGGTTTATGCAGGTAATCATCGGCACCCAGCCGCAGGGAATCGATTGCCGTATGCATATCACCGTACCCGGTGAGGACGATAACAACGACCCTGGGGTATCTTTTTTTGGCTTCTTTCAGCACCTGGATGCCATCAACCCCCGGCATTCGCAGATCGGTTACGACAACGTCGTAGACTTCGTCCTGCAGCATGGTCAACGCCTGTTCACCCGACGAGGCGCCGCTCGGTACATAGCCCAGGTGTTTTAAGGCAACACAGAATGATTTGAGGATGGTTGGCTCGTCATCGACGAAAAGTATCTTTCTATTGGTCATGGTGCTCCCCATCGAGGGGTAAAACGATCTGGAAGCTGGTTCCTGCTCCCCATTTGGTTACCACATCGATTCTGCCGCCGTGTTTTTTTACTATGCCGTAGCTGATCGACAGACCGAGTCCTGTTCCTTTCAGGTCCGGTTTGGTAGTAAAAAATGGATTAAAGATCTGAGCCAGATCGTCGTCCTTGATGCCGCAGCCGGTATCGCTGATCGTCAGGATCATTTTGTGTGCTTCGGCATGGAGGGCAATGGTTATCACATCCCCGGCAATGCAGGCATCAGCCGCGTTTTGCAGCAGGTTAAGAATGACCTGCTTCATCTGGTCACCAATCACCTTGATCTGTGGAAGGCCTGGTGAGTAGTCTTTTTTCAGGTTTATCCCGCGCTGCAGCAGGTCTTTTTTGTTGAGCAGGAGCAGGCTGTCAATCATCGCCTGCATGTCGACAAGATCAAGGCGGGTATGGGTTGGCCGGTTGAAATCGTGGAGGCTCCGCGTAAGGCTTTTCATCCTGTTGCATTCGACTATGGCCATATCCAACAGTTCATTGTCTTCCGGCGATAAAGAGGAGTGCTCGCGGATACCGCTGATAATATTTAAAATCCCCTGCAGTGGGTTGTTGAACTCATGGGCGATAGACGCGGAAAGCTTGCCGATAGCATTGAGCTTTTCCGCATGGAGCAGTTGGGCATGCATGGCTCTCAGCTCAAGCTCGCTTTGCTTGCGGTCGGTGATATCCTGGATGATGCCGATGATCTTTTCCGTCTTGCCGCTGACATCGGTAATGAGCCGGGCAACCGATCGAAGGTGGATATGTTCGTTGTGCTGCTGGCTAGTCAGGCTGAACTCCAGTTCAAATTTTTGATTTTTGCCGGGTACGCTGCGCAGCTTGGTGATTTCAGGTATGCAGGACAGAAGTTTTTCGATAAGGATTTCGCCGTCCGTTGCCGGGGAAATTTGGCAGATTGCATAGCCTTCTCTGGATATCCACATTTTTCCTGTCGTCAGATCGTATTCCCAGCTGCCGATTTTTCCCGCTGCCTGAGCCAGCACCAAACGTTCGAGATTGACCTTCTGTTGCCGGTAAGATTCTTTTATCTCGTTGATATCACTCAACATGACAAATGACCCGTCAACTTTTCCCTGGCTGTTATGGAGGGCCGTGGTGGTAACCTGCATCCACAGGTCGGCACCGTTTTTATGGCGGAACCGAAGCTCATAGGTGTCGCTTAAGCCGGCCTCATGGGATTGTTTCCGCGCCTGGATACGGTGGCGGTGTTCTTCCTTGTCAAGCGGTGAAATGAGGTTGCAGAGTATGCTGCCCGGCAGTTCTTCGGCGCTGTAACCGACAAGTTCAGTCATCTTATTATTGGCATAGATAATCTTGAAATTATTATCGACTGAGCAGACCCCTTCCTGGGTGGTCTCAAGTATTGTCTGATAGCGTTGTTCAAACTGCAGATGTCTGTCCCTTAATGCCTGCTCCGACTCTTTTCTGGCGGTTATGTCGGTGGCGATCTGGATGCGCACAAGTCTGCCGTCAATCCATTGAATGACCCGTTCCTGGTTGAGATACCATTTATTGTCAATCGGTTTTTTCCCTTCCCAGGTGACGACTCGATCCGCTGTCTCTTCGGCAGTTGCCAGTTTCCGGGAAATACAATCCGGGCAGGGGATCAGCTCATTGAAAAACGCCTGATAGCAGGCTGTCCCCACAGCGGCTTGAGGAAATGCTTTTTTCATGTGGGCATTGATAAACAGCACTTCATGGTTGTCCATATCGCAGATGTATATATTAGCCGGGACACTGTCGAGGATTTTGGCGAGGTGCTGGTGCTGCGAATCGATGATCTTGACTTTTTCCTTGAGTAAAGCGGAGTATTTCGATACTTCTTCGAGATCTCTCAGGTACCTGTTGCTGAGATTTTCCGACAACTTCTGGTAAAATTGGCTTTCCTTTGTTTTCTGATCGAGCTGTTCTTCCAGTTCTAGGTTGTTGCGGACCATGGCCTCCCTCGAATGCTTCAGGCTTTTTTGGAAAAAAGTATCAGCACTCCCGTCCAGTCAAGGCCGCGGCTGATTCCACCAAAGGGGGCAATCTCAACCCCGGAGTAGAAGCCGAAGAGCGGGATTTTTTCGGCGTTGAAGACCTTCTGCACCTCGGTTGCCTCTTCAGTAAGGGTTTCGGAAAAAAGAGCGCTGCGTCCCGCGCAATTAATATAAAAGCCCCAGGCGGGAGTTTTGCCTTCCTTTCGGACCTTCTGCAGCAGTCGGGAACTATTTCCCCGGGCGGACTCGATCATTAAACGCGAATCACGGAGCATAAAGAGCATTTCAGTGCCGACGGAAAAATCAGATTCAAAAATAACAATACCCGATTTATCCGGGAGAATCCCGATTATCAGGCGGTTGACGTAATCTTCTTCTTTATATTCCGTCCACAGTCTCTCTCCGTGATTGACGCCTATGGTCAGCCGCTTAACTGGAATCTGCTGCTGCCACTCTTCGCTGCCGTATATTTCGTTGATGACTTCAACAACCGGTCGGTTGTCTATTTCATATAGAGTCGCGCCGTCGATTTTCGTGATAGTGTGGTATATTCCATCTTTTGGTGAACAGCCATGGGTTATGGTAAAGTCGACAATCAGGTCTTTATCTCGCATAACCAGGGCTGCGGCGCTCTGAGATAAAACAGTGTCGTCTTTGAACTGGATCGTTTCGGAAAACAGATAGTCTTTTACTGTGCCACCGCCGAAAATGGTAGGCGCACTTGCCAGTTTTTCTTCAATTCCCTGGAGCAGCGGAAGAGAAGAGTTCATCACCGGGACTGCAGCAGGGCTGCCGGGGGTTCTGACCGTGTCAAAAAACAGCAGCATGGTATCACCGTCGTCAGTGTTGAGCTGCGCCGCCAGGTCCAGCCCCGTCTGGTACTCATCCTTGTCCAGGCCGCCGGTGGCAGCTGTCTGGACATGCAGTTGCTCGTCCTCGATCAGGACAACTCCCGCCGGTCGATCGGAGTACGACAGCCGGTCGTTGCTGATGACCCCGATTGCCGAGCCGCCGGTTAACGGCACAGCCGTACCGATCACATCCTGTACTCCGCGCAGAAATTCTGCGGCATCGATATTCGCGCCGCAAAAGGCGATGGCCAAGGTTGCCTTGGCGATGTTGCCGTTGCGGATGGCCTGTTTTGCCACTTCCTGTCCAGCTGGATAGCCTTGTTTACCGTTTACCGTGCCGATACCGACGTGCATGAATTGCTCCTGGTGCCTGCTGTTGAACGTTGGGCCAAGACAATGAAAATAAAAAAAATCATTCTTATGACCGATTTTTTTTGCATACTACAGCAATTACGATACCATGGTATAAGAAATTTATTTCATCAACAAAAGGATACCCGGAAACTACGTTTTCCAGAATCTTTTTTCATTTTCGTGGCTCAGGAAAAATATTGTACGAGAGAGATGAACTGGATATGGTAAACTGAGGCAGTCAGCGCAATTCCTCTCGACTCAAAATTATAACCCGGAATTATTCAGTGACCTATGTATACAGCACATTATAATCTAACAAAGAAGCCCTTTCAGATTTCCTCGGATACCCAGTTTATGTGGCTCGGGGAGAATCATAAAGAGGCTCTGGCCACTTTGCGATATGGTATCCTTGATAACAAGGGCTTCCTGCTTTTGACCGGCGATGTGGGCACTGGTAAGACGACGCTTATCAATACGTTGATCGGCAGCCTCAGCAAAGACGTGATCTATGCTTCCGTTCCGGATCCGAGTCTGGATAAAATGGACTTCTTCAATTATATTGCCGCTGCTTTTGGCTTAGGCGGAGAATTTGCGACGAAGGGCAAATTTTTATCGAGCTTTACCAGTTTTTTGCATAAGGCCTATGAAAATAATAAAAAGGTGCTGCTCATAATTGACGAGTCTCAGCTTATGACCCAGGAATTGCTGGAGGAAGTGCGCTTGCTGTCCAACATCGTAACCAGGGACAGCAATCCGCTGCTCAATATTTTCTTTGTCGGGCAATATGAATTCAATGAGTTGCTACGACGACCGGAAAATAGGGCAATCGCCCAGAGGCTGACCTTAAATTATTATATAGAGCCTTTGACTGCTGAAGAAACCGCCGAGTATATCCGCCATCGATTGAAGATTGCCGGGACGACGAAAAAAATATTCAACACCTCCGCCCTCAAGGAAATCTATGCTTCTTCCCAGGGGTTTCCCAGAAAAATAAATATCCTCTGCGATCACTGTTTAATGAGTGGCTATGCTGAAGAGAAGCAAGTCATAACCAGTTCCATTGTCAGGGATTCGGCCAGAGAACTGCAGATCCCCGATCATCGTAAAGGCCAGGTCGCCGCTCTGTCGTCTGGCGCAATAGGGGCCGCTGCGGTCGGGGAGCCGGGGAGGACCATGAAATTGTCTTTGTCCGGGCCGGTTCTGGCGCTGCTTCTGCTGCTTGGCCTGCTGCTGGCCGGCAGTTATTATTTTCTCTATGATACCAACCAAAGATTTAAGGAAGCTACTGCTCGTTTTACCGCCATTCAGGAGGAAACCGCCGGGCCGGCTATTGCTTCGTCTGGGGCGAATCTGCTGCCGGGTTCTCAGGCAAACAAAGTTGGAGTGGGAAAAAACACGGAAGCGAAATCTTCATCCGTCCAGACATCTCCAGCACCGGCAAAGTCAACCGCTTCGGCGCCGAAAGAAGCCCTAAGCATCCCGGCCGTCTCAAGGCCCGCTAAAGTTGTCGAAACTGTTCCGGCTGCCCAGCCGAAGGCTCAACCGATGGTCCTCGCCGGGAGCATCGCTTCTTCAGACAGCAACGCCCAGAGCGCGTCATTACCGCTGGAATCCCTGGTTATACGCTTTAAGTACGATTCGAATTTATTCAGTGTTGACGATATTGAGAGGATGAAGGAATTTGCCAGGTTGGTGAAGCGATATCCGGAGGCAACTATCAATATTTTCGGGTACACTGATTCCACCGGAGATGCTGATTATAACGTAAAACTTTCTGAATTCCGGGCCAATATGGTGAAAAGTTTTCTTATGGGGCAGAATTTGTCTCCGGAAAAATTACGCACCCAGGGCTTTGGCAACAGAAATCCTGTCGACAGAAACGACACGGAAGAAGGCCGCACCATGAACAGGCGGGTTGAAATTAGCGTCGCGGCAGCCAAAAGCAGTGGTTGAAATCGAATTGCTGCAGTGGTCATCAATCTGTCCTTGATATTCCTAACGATTTCCCTTAAAAAGAGACGACGTTCAATAGCAGATTTTCCATTAAAGGGTGCCTTGGGCATATTTTTTTGTTCAAAATGGCCTGAACTTTTGAGGTAAAGCATATGAAGAGTTGGGAGTGCGGCGTCTGTGGTTATGTTGGCAAAGAAGAAAAACCACCGGAGAAGTGCCCTGTGTGCGAGGCTCCGGAGAAGATGTTTAAAGAAATGGCGGGAGAAAATCAAGAGGAGAATGGTGAGGGCAAAAAAACGGAACCAGCCACCGTCCCGCATGAAGTCGTTGAGAAAAGATGGCGGTGCACGGTCTGCGGGTATATCCATACCGGGGCGGAACCTCCGGAAAAATGCCCGGTGTGCGATGCACCGAAAAAAATGTTCGTTGAAATCGATGCCGATGGTAAAGCCCTGACCGTGGTTAAAACTGAAGAACTCGATCCTGCCATGGCGTCTGGGATAGGCGCAGGACAAAAACAATCACTTTCCTTCTTTGATAAATTCGCCAACCTCTCGCTGAAGCACCATCTGCACCCGATCACCGTCCATTTCCCCAACGGAATCTTACCGGCTGCCGTGGCGTTTCTGGCTTTGTCCGTCTATTTTAATATTCTCTCCCTGGAGATTGCCGCCTACTTTAACATGATCTTTGTTCTGGTTATGCTGCCAATGGTCATCCTGACCGGCTTTATCGAATGGCAGAAACGCTATAAAGGGATAAAATCGGTGATCTTTATCATAAAAATCACCTGTAGCCTGATTGTCCTGGCCCTTCTCAGTGTTCTGGTATTCTGGCGCCTTATCGATCCGCAGGTTGCCGCTGAAGGGGCGCCGTCCAGGTATATTTATCTGGGAATTTCTGCGACTCTACTGGCCGTAACCGGTATCGCCGGACATCTCGGCGGGAAGCTGCTTTTCGGCAGAAATGGCTGAGAGTATTTCGCCGTTCGTCAGCTGGATTCCAGGCGCCGCATGGAATCCAGCATCAAAAGTGTGCATTACCTCTGGCTTGTAAGCGTTTACAATCAGGCTGGTAAATAAGGGGTGATGTCTTTTTCGTATTTGTTTTTAGCCTTAAAGCCTTTTGCCGCCAGGGCTGAAATAGCCTTGTCACTATCCTGACTGGTGATTCGCATCACTATCTGGGTTATCCCCGCGTATTTTGATTCCGGCCAGCAAAAAAGACTCTGCAGGTTGACACCGGCGTCTTTTAAGCAAACCGTGACCTCGGCAAGTTTGCCAATGCTGTCTTTGACATAGACGCTGAGGCGCTGGCTGTCTTCGCTCATGCCTATAGCCTGCAATAAAACTCCCATGACATCGGTGCTGGTGATGATGCCTGCCAGCTCGCCATCCTCCATTACCGGCAGGGAACTGATCCGATTTTGCTGCATGATAAATGCCGCCCGTTCGATGGTGGTGTTGGTCGATACGGTAACCACGGTCTTGATCATAACCATGGAGACCAGCACCTTGTCCAGCAGGTAGCTGAGCTCATGGGTGGACAGTGAGGTGGCGGGGGAGGCCCAGTATTGTTTCAGGTCTCTATCGGAGAGGATGCCGACTAATTTTTTCTTGTCGTCGACGACCAGCAGGTGGTCTATTTTTTTTTCGGCCAGCAGTTTCTTTGCTTCAACGAGCGTCGTCTTCGGTGATACGGTAATAAGGTCGGTGTGCATGATTCGGCCGATATACATAATGGTCCCCCTCTTAATTTTTTTTTGCGATAGTCTGCCGAAAAACAAAACGAAATCCCTTCAAATTTTTTGTCTATTATACGGTAGTTATGCTATTTGTCAAAGTAAACAAAAAGGATAACTTCCTCTGGAATCAGGGCTGGAATGCAACTCCGGGCCCCTGTGCCTGCCGGGTGGTTTGTCTCTGCTCTTTGGCCAGACAAAAAAAAACTTGCCTGGATAACGAGTTTCAGGGTAGTTTGCTCAGTCATTCTATGAGAAATATGGTTTTTCGCAACGAAGGTGTGCAGCCGCAAATGTCCAGCCATATGATTGCTATGTATTAGGAGAAATTGTGACAAAAATAAATGACAACACCCTCTGGATGTCCGGCAATGAGGCCATTGCCCTGGGTGTCTATGAAGCCGGAGTGAAAGTTGCCTCCGGTTACCCCGGAACGCCCTCAACGGAGATCATGGAAAACCTCGCCAAATACCAAGGGGTATACACCGAGTGGGCTCCCAATGAAAAAGTTGGCCTGGAAGTGGCTATCGGCGCCTCTTTTGCCGGGGCCAGAGCCCTTGCCACCATGAAGCATGTCGGGGTGAACGTCGCCGCCGACCCTCTTTTTACCGCCGCCTATACCGGGGTCTGCGGTGGGCTGGTTCTGGTCAGTGCCGATGATCCGGAGATGCACTCATCGCAGAATGAACAGGATAATCGCAATTATGCATTTGCCGCCAAGGTGCCGATGCTCGAACCGTCCGATCCCAGTGAAGCCAAGGAAATGGCCAAGCTGGCCTTTGATCTCAGCGAAGATCTCGATACTCCGGTGATGCTGCGCATCACAACCCGCGTCGCCCATGTGAAAGGAGTAGTGACAAGAGGAGAGTTGAATACTTCGCATCCCGCCTGCGGCATCAATAAGATTCCCGGCAAACTGGTCATGCTCCCGGCAATTGCCCGCAAGCGGCGGGTGGTGGTCGAAGAACGGATGGCAAAATGTCGCGCGCTGGCGGAAACTGCTGACTATAACCGGATAGAAGAAGGTGACACCAGAAAGGGCTTTATCACCTCCGGGGTATCCTATCTCTATGTTAAGGAGGCCTTTCCCGAGGCCGCCGTGCTTAAATTGGGCATGTGCTGGCCGCTGCCGGAACAAAAGATTCGCGATTTTGCCGCAATGGTTGAGGAACTCTATATCGTCGAGGAACTTGACCCCTTTCTGGAAACCCATATCAAGGCCATGGGTATTGCCTGCCACGGCAAGGACTGCATCCCCAATCAAGGTGAGTTAAACACCGCTATCGTCCGCCAGGCCATTGAGCCCGGTTCGGGGCCGGAACTGTTTGCCCCGGTGGAACTGCCCAACCGGCCGCCGAATATGTGCGCGGGTTGCCCGCATCGGGGCATTTTCTTTAACCTGTCCCGAATGAAGGTTTTTGTCTCCGGTGACATTGGTTGTTATACTTTGGGCTTTCTGCCGCCGCTGTCGGCCATGGATTCCTGTGTCTGCATGGGTGCCTCGGTACCGATCGCCCACGGGATGGCCAAAGCCCTGGGCGATGATGGCTATAATCAGGTGGTATCGGTGATTGGCGATTCGACTTTTATCCATTCCGGTATCACCGGCCTCATCAACAGTGTTTATAATAACTCCGCCTCAACGCTGATTATTCTCGACAATCGCATCACTGCCATGACCGGGCAGCAGCAGAACCCGGCTACCGGATATAACCTCCGTGGCGAGGTGGCGAGCTCGCTCGATCTGGCAGCCCTGTGTCGGGCGGTCGGGGTCAAGCATGTCTACAAGGTCAATCCCCATGATGTGGTCGAAACGCGCAAGGTACTCAAAGAGGCGGTTGAGCTGAAGGAGCCGTCGGTGGTTATCTCTGAGGCGCCCTGCGTGCTGCTGCCGGAGATGAAAGAGCGCAAGCCGGTGTCGTACTTTACCAACCAGAAGAACTGTGTCGGCTGTATGTCCTGTATTCGTCTAGGTTGCCCTGCGATCAGCTGGACTCCATTTGCCGAAGGGGAGGCGGAGTCGCGCGGCTACCGGAAAAACCAGAAGGGCATCTCCAAGATTGATGAGATCCTCTGCAACGACTGCGGTCAGTGCGCATCGCTCTGTAAATTCAATGCCATCACCAGAGGAGAGGGAAAATAATGCAAGAAACGGGAAATATCCTCTTTTCAGGAGTGGGTGGCCAGGGCATTCTGCTGGCGAGCGAGATAACGGTTTACGCCCTATTGTCGGCGGGCTACGATGCCAAAAAGAGCGAAGTGCACGGCATGGCCCAGCGCGGCGGCTCGGTTACTGCCCAGCTGCGCTACGGCAAGAAGGTCTATTCGCCGCTGATTGAACCGGGCTGTGCCGATATTCAGATGGCCTTTGAGATGATGGAGGCGGTGCGCTATCTGCCCTTTTTGCATAAAGGCAGCAAGGTCATCGTCAATACCCAGAAGATTCTGCCGCCCTCGGTGGCCACTGGCCAGGCGGAGTATCCGCATGATGTCCTGCATCATCTTCGTGAGCGGGATATCATCGTGGTGCCGGTCGATGCCTTTGATATCGCCCGGGAGGTCGGTGAGATAAAGACCGCCAATGTGGTCATGGTCGGTGCGCTCTCCGCCTTTCTGCCCATCGATGCCGCCATCTATGCGGAAGTTATCCGGACCCAGGTGCCGGAGAGGTTCAGAGACGTAAATCTGCGGGCATTTGCCGCAGGACGAAAAGTCAGTCAATAATAGCAAAGGATAAAAGTATGTCGGTGATATATTGGGAAGAAGAGATTGAGACCTTGCCCCGGGTGGGGTTGGAATCCATTCAGTTGCGCCGATTAAAGCATCTGGTCGCCAGGGTGTATAAGACGGTTGCCCCCTATCGGCGCAAGATGGATGCTATTGGGTTGAAACCTGATGATATTAAAACCTTGGCCGATCTGGCCAAACTGCCCTTTACGGTGAAAGATGATCTCCGGGATAACTACCCCTTCGGACTTTTCACTGTGCCGCTTGATGAAGTGGTCCGGGTCCATGCCTCGTCGGGGACCACCGGTAAACCGACGGTGGTCGGTTATACCGCCAAGGATATCGAGACCTGGTCGGGGGTTATGGCCCGGGCACTATGCTGTGCCGGAGCCACTAAAGACGATATGGTCCATAACGCCTATGGGTATGGTCTTTTCACCGGCGGTCTCGGTGCCCATTACGGCATCGAGCGGTTGGGGGCTACGGCCATTCCGGTGTCCGGCGGCAACTCTAAGCGGCAGATCACCATCATGAAAGATTTTGGCTCCACCGTGCTGCTTTCGACTCCATCCTATGCCCTTAATCTGGCCGAGGCCATGGACAGCATGGATATCGACCCCAAGTCCCTGTCTTTACGCGTTGGTATTTTTGGTGCGGAACCCTGGAGCGAGAATATGCGCGAAGAGGTCGAGCGCAAGTTAAACCTTAAAGCGACCGATATCTATGGCCTTTCCGAAGTGATGGGGCCGGGTGTCGCCCAGGAGTGCCTGCATACGACCCGGGGAATGCATATTTTTGAAGATCATTTCCTGCCGGAGATCATCGATCCGGATAGTGGAGAGGTGCTGCCGCCGGGTGAAAAAGGGGAGCTGGTTTTCACCACCCTTACCAAGGAGGCCTTTCCGATCATTCGCTATCGGACCAAGGATATCTCCCGGTTGTTCTACGAACCCTGTGGCTGCGGCCGGACCCTGGTGCGCATGGAGAAAGTCACCGGCCGTACCGACGATATGCTTATTATCCGCGGGGTGAATGTCTTTCCATCTCAGGTCGAGCATGTGCTGATGGGCGTTGACGGCGTCGAGCCGCATTACCAGATAGTGGTCGACAGGGAAGGAAATCTCGATACGATGCAGGTACAGGTCGAGGTCAGCGAAGGGGTCTTCTCCGATGAAATCAGGATCCTTGAAAATTTGACCAAACATATCCAGAAGGAAATTAAAGATCTGCTCGGGGTCACCTGCAAGGTGAAACTGGTAGAACCGAAGACCATCCAGCGCAGTGAAGGGAAGGCGCAGCGGGTTATCGATAACCGTAAAATCTGAGGAGGTTACTATGCTGGTAGAACAAATTGCCGTATTTCTGGAAAATAAATCAGGTCGATTAGCCGAGATCACTGCTGTTTTGGCAGCCAACAATATTAATATCCGGGCTCTTTCCGTGGCCGATACTGCTGATTTCGGCATTTTGCGCCTGATTGTCGATAATGTCGAAAAGGCCAAAACGGTATTAAAAGAAAACGGTTTTACGGTGGGCAAGACCACGGTTATAGCTGTTGAGGTTGAGGACAAGACCGGCGGCCTGGCCAAGGTGCTGCAGTGTATTCATGCCGCCAACATCAACGTTGAATATATGTACGCCTTTGTCAACAAAACCGGGGAGAATGCGGTATTGATCTTTCGTTTTGAAAAGATGGAGGAGGCCATTGATGCCCTGAAAAAAGAAGGTTTTACCATCCTCACCAGAGAGCAGATCTGCGCCCTTTAGCTTGTGAAACTGGTTTTTATGCGCTGCATGGGAACCAAATGATGCCCTTTCATCTAAAATATAACTAATTGTATGTACTGGCAAAAAGAACAAGAGTGCCTGCCCCGTCCCGATCTTGTAAAGCTGCAGCTGCAGAGGTTGAAAAACATCCTGAAAAGGGTGGCAACCAATGTGCCGTTTTACCGCAATAAATTTACTGAACTAAAACTCGATCCGGAAAAGATCACCTCGCTGGATGAGCTGCAACAGTATCCCTTTACCTTAAAACAGGATCTGCGCGACAATTACCCCTACGGCCTTTTTGCCGTGCCGCTGCGCGATGTGGTGCGGGTGCATTCATCCTCGGGGACGACCGGGATGGCGACGGTGGTCGGCTACAGCAAAAACGATATCAGTACTTGGGCGGATTTGGTGGCCAGAGTGCTTTGCGGGGCCGGGGTCACCCCCGATGACGTTATCCAGATCGCCTTCGGCTACGGTCTGTTTACCGGTGGTTTCGGGCTGCATTACGGGGCGGAGCGATTGGGTGCCTCGGTGATTCCGATTTCTTCCGGCAACACCAAGAGGCAGATCCAGATCATGCAGGATTTCAAGACCACCGCGCTGGTCTGTACGCCGTCTTATGCCTTGAAGATGGCCGATGTGATGATGGATATGGGGGTTAATCCCAACGGTCTGTCCCTGCGCTACGGCCTGTTTGGTGCCGAACCCTGGTCCGAGGCCATGCGGCTTGAGATCAATGAGCGCCTCGGCATAAAAGCCACCGATAATTATGGGTTGTCCGAGGTCATGGGTCCAGGTGTTGCCGGAGAATGTGAAGAGTGCAACGGCCTGCATGTCAACGAAGACCACTTCCTCGTCGAGTTGCTCGATCCGGAAACTCTGGAGCCGGTTGCACCCGGTGAGGTTGGCGAGCTGGTGCTCACAACCCTGACCAAAGAGGCTTTTCCAGTGATCCGCTATCGTACCCGCGATCTGACCCGGCTTATTCCCGAGCCCTGTCCCTGTGGCCGTACCTTTGCGCGGATGAGCCGGATGATGGGGCGTTCCGACGATATGCTCATCATCAAGGGCGTCAATGTCTTCCCGACTCAGATTGAAGCGGTTCTTTTTGAAATTGAGGGCACCGAGCCGCATTACCGCCTGATAGTCGAGCGGGAGAACAACGAAGATAAAATGACGGTAATGGTCGAAGTCGTTGAGTCAATTTTCTTCGATGAAATGAAAAAACAACGGGCCCTGGTGGAGACCATTAAAAAACGACTCGCTTCGGAACTGGGCATCGGCGTAGAAATTAAACTCGTTGAAGAGCGGTCCCTCGAACGATTCAACGGCAAAGGGGATAGGGTAATCGATAAACGTCAACTGTGATGGCGTCGTAAAAATTCTGTATCTACTTCGTTGCTGCAAAGTTTTAATCATTTACATCTGGTTCCCATGCGCTGCATGGGATCAATTGCGTTGTTTTATGGGAGAGAGGTTGTGGATATAGTTCATGGTTTGCTGGTACTGACGGTGGTGCACACCCTGGCTGCCGCGTCTCCAGGGCCGGATTTCGTTTTTGTGTCGCAGCAGACTCTGGCTAACGGAAGACGTACCGGCCTGTTGTGCAGTCTGGGGATTGCCCTTGGACTGTCTGTGCATATCGCCTATTCGGCCTTCGGGCTGGCTGCAGTTATTGCTCATTCCGCCGAGCTGCTCTGGTGGGTCAAAGTTGTCGGTGGCAGCTACCTGATATACCTGGGAGTAAAAGGGCTGCGGGCTAAGGCATCGGCCGGACAGAGAGTAGAGGGAATTCGACGTCCTTCGCAGACTGCGCTGAAAACAATCAGCACAGGATTTCTTTGCAATGCCCTCAATCCTAAAGCGCCTATCTATTTCCTGTCGCTGTTCACCCTGGTCCTTGCTCCTGATATGCCTCTCTATCAGATCGGTATTTTTGGCCTCTGGATCATGTTTATCCAACTCTGCTGGTTCTCTTTTGTCGTCTTTATCCTCTCCATCCCTTCGGTAAACAGCCGCTTTCAAAGAGCAGGTCACTGGATCGACCGCCTCCTCGGCGGCGCCATGATCCTGCTTGGCATCAGGGTTCTGATGAGCAAAATAAACTAATTGATAGCTTTTACTATGAGTTTGCTCTGTTTTATCGCTTATTGAAGGACCTCTGTTAGATGCCTACCATATTGCATATAAAGCTGGACAATATGGTGCATCTGGTGCAGAAAAATGAGGATGGAAAATGAAACTCTATTTTGTTCTGTTGATAGTTGTTGTGATGTCGACTGCTGGCAGCTGTTTTGCCGATTTTTCCAGTATGCAATCGAGCATGCGACCGATCGGCAATGGTCAAATTCGCTATATGGGGCTCTTTAAAGAATACGATGCCAGTTTGTCGGCCAGCCCGGGAGCAACAGCAGAGGACATTCTTGATACAGAGATATCCAAGTGTCTGTTTCTGCATTATGCCGTACCGCTCACCATTGATATCTTTAATCGCGGTGCGGAGATGGTTCTGCAGCGGCAGCACGGCGAAGGGGAGCTGCGTGCCGTCCGGCAACAGATCGATGCCCTGCATGCGCAATACCAGGACGTGCAGGAAGGTGACAGCTATACTCTCTGCTTCGATTCAGGCAGCAGTATGACAACCCTGTCGTTAAATAATGAGGAACTGGTCAGGATCGTTTCCGTCGATTTTGCCAGGTTCTACTTCGGCATCTGGCTGGGCCCCGATGCTCCGCTTGATGAAGATCTTCGCGACGACCTGCTTGCCGCCAATCGGTAGCCTTTAACCAACAGGGTGTCGATGGAGGGTGCGGGAATAAGCTAAAGAATACTCGCCCATCAACTGCTCCTATGGCAGCAGGAGAAAGCGACAGCCATGATATGCTCAGTAATCCGGATAGGTTCTTCTCTCATGTCATGGCAAACAATCAAAAATGGAGCAGATTATGAAAAGGGCACTGCTTGTTATCGATATGCAAAACGATTATTTTCCGGGCGGGAAAATGGAGCTTGTCGGGATTGAGGATGCGGCTGAAATTGTCAGTCAACTGTTAACCAGGTTTCGTGATCGGAAATTGCCGATATTCCACATCCAGCATACATCGACCAATCCCGGTGCGACCTTTTTCCTGCCTGATTCTGACGGAGTGAAGATTCATCGGTCAGTCACCCCGCAAGTGGGTGAGCCGGTCATCAAAAAACATTTTCCTAACAGCTTTCGAGACACAATTCTGCTTGCCGAGCTGCAGAGCCGCGGGATTCAGGAAGTAGTGATATGCGGGGCGATGAGCCATATGTGTATTGATACTACCGTGCGGGCAGCCTTTGATCTTGGCCTTAGCTGTATTGTTGTTGCCGATGGTTGCGCTACCCGTAATCTCAGCTATGGCGATCAGATCATTGAGGCGGCCCAGGTGCAGGGAGCCTTTATGGCTTCTCTTGGGGCGGTGTTTGCAAAGGTTACCGGTTTGTCCGGTTTGCCGGCGTAACAGCCGGAAACGCCGGACTCTTATACATGGCTGAGACTAGAGTTCCTGAAAGCCAAAATAGGTTTTTTCGAACTTGATCTTGCCGACGGCAAGGAACTCATTGAAACTCCATTCTTTATCGGTCAGAAAGTGTCTGTATCGGTCTTTGATGACATAGGTCATTGCGGTGACTAAAACAAAGTCTTCCGCTATAACTTCAACCTGCTGTCGTTGGTACATTTCACCCTCAAAATCATCCAGTCGTTGTATTGCTTCAGCTGAGAGATGGAAATAGAGGACACCGGGCACGGTTGCCTTCGGCCTTGCAATAATGCCCGGATATTCTTCATTGTGCATTTTTGAGCGGAAAAAATTATTGAGAGTAGCCTGGGTGGAATCGGTTTTGCCACCGGCTACCCGGAACATTATGTCACTGCACATCAGTGATCCATAGGTGAACAGATTAGTCATCAGATTTTGCAATTTGGCTTATTTTTTTGTTGCTACCCGCTGGCGTGAGACATCAGGAAGTCATGCGGTTATCCTGTCGATCCCCACAGGGGATAGTGAGTTAGAAAAGCAATACCGGACATTTAATATTATGTAAAACATGGTTGGCAACCGAGCCGAACAGCACATCGCGTATCTCGCCGCCACCCTCATGGCGGCCAATAACCAGCAGGTCAAAATCCTGTACATTTGCCATGTGGGTAATGATGTCTTTTGGTTCGCCGAACTCAAGTACAAGCTCATTGGTGAAGCCCGCTTCCTGCAATTTTTTATCGGCTTGTTCAAGAAGAGTTCTGCCGGCCCTAGTCGCGTTTTCTTTGACCATGTCCACCTGAAACACCGGGATCATGCGGTAGGCCAGCTGGGTGCTGTTGATTACATTGAGCAGGGTCAGTTTTTTGGGAAAGTGGTCGTGCAGATCAATAATTTTGTCAATGGTTCTCTGTGCTGTAGGTGAGTCGTTGATTGGTACTAATATTTTCTGCATCATCTTCATCCCCTCCGTTGAATTTTCTATGAATCTGTCTTCAATAATAAGCCTTACTCAAGCTTATATCAACCACAGACAAAACCGGGAAGCGACTAATACCGGTATAACGTCAAGAATGACCACTCGTTAGCATGCAGCCTGACCCTGTCAATTGTCCTGAATCTTTTTGTCAGCATACCCATTAATTTTCCTCACTTTGTTTGGTTCTTGTCGATCAGCTTTACATTTTTCCTGCAGCAAAGTAAATAAAGACAATCTCGTAAAACCTGAAATCTACGATGATTAAGTAAAAACCTTCATGTTCAAGGCGTGTGAATCCCAGATCAATTTTTTTTTCAAGGAGGAAGTACAATGGAGAATGGTGCGAAGGGAGAATTTGTCTATCTCGTTCAACGGCAGGATCTGGCCAGTGAGGTCGGGGTTAGTGCCGAAGACGCATTTCCAGAAGTGCTGGCCACTTCGAGAATGATTGGGCTGATGGAGGTATCTGCAGCCAGGCTGCTGAAACCATTATTGAAACCTGGAGAGCTGTCGGTTGGTGTCGGTATCGATATTAAACATTTTGCGCCGACGCCGGTCAACGAAGAGGTCAGGGTTGTCGCGACCTTTGTTGAACTCGACGGTAAATTATATCTCTTTGAAGTGGAGGTTTTTGACCGGGCAGGCAAGGTGGCCAGCGGGAAGCATAGCCGGGCTATTGTCGAAAAGAGTCGCCTGATGGGTGGAGCTGCGGCGCGAATGACTAAGGCAGGGTGAGGGGGAGGTGGTGGATGGATGACACCGTTGAAGACAGCCCCAAAAAAAAGCGTACGCAACGTTTTTTTCTTGAAAAAAATATATTTTTGTGAAGCCCCCGATATTGGGTGTCTCTTTGTAAAAGATACCATATGTTGTAGATTGATCTTGAGCCCGCCATAAATGTGGTGTATAAAAGCTTTTGTAAATATTTCTGAATTCGGTCGGAAGGGTGCGTCGTTATGCCCTTCTGGGACGCTGAATTGAGGACATTTCTGATAGCCAAGAGACCCCAGATTGTAAAATTATCCAACAAAAGAGGGCTGCATGACACCTGATTTAACCAAGCAGGTTTTGACGAGTACTGCCGAAACAGTACTCGCAAGACGGTATTATCTGAAAGATTCTAAAGGCAACCCTATTGAGACATGGGAAACTTTGACCCGTCGTGTCGCCGATGCGGTTGCCGAGGTCGATAAAGAGCGAAAAAATCACCGGCAACTCCAGGAAGATTTTTTCAACATGATCTACCGTCTGGACTTTTTGCCTAATTCCCCCTGCCTGATGAATGCCGGGACGGATCTGGGCCAGCTGTCCGCCTGTTTTGTCCTGCCGGTCGAGGACTCCATGGATGGCATCTTCACCGCTATCCGCAACGGTGCACTGGTCCATAAAACCGGCGGCGGCACCGGCTATGCCTTTTCCCGTCTCCGCTCCAAAAATGCCTCGGTTCGATCGACGCAAGGGGTGGCTTCAGGGCCGCTGTCGTTTGCCGCCGTCTTTGATGCGGCTACCGAGACTATCAAGCAGGGCGGCAAAAGGCGCGGCGCCAATATGGGCGTACTAAGGATCGATCATCCGGATATCATGGATTTTATTACCGCCAAACAAGATCAGAACAGCTTTAATAATTTTAATTTCAGTGTCGCTATCACCGATGTTTTTATGCAGGCGGTGGAAAATGATGCCGATTTTGATCTGATTGAGCCGTCGACCCAGCAGGTGATTAAAAGCCTCAACGCCAGAATGGTCTATGACAAGATCGTCGATCTCGCCTGGCATAACGGCGAACCGGGCGTCCTGTTCATCGATACCGCCAACAAGGACAACATGACCCCGCAACTGGGTGATTTCGAAGCGACCAATCCCTGTGGCGAACAATGGCTGTTGCCCTATGAGAGTTGTAATCTCGGTTCGGTCAATCTGGCTAATTTTGTGGTCAGGGGCAAGATTGACTTTAAAAGATTGAAACAGATCATTCGATCAGCCACGGTGTTTCTCGATAATGTCATAGACTGCAACCGTTTTCCCATTCCGGAAATCAAGGAAATGACCCTGAAGACCAGGAAAATCGGCCTGGGAATTATGGGGCTGCATGATATGCTCATCCAGCTGGAAATCCCCTATGGCAGTGACAAGGGCAGGGAGGTCGCCGGTAAAGTGATGCAGTTTATCAGGGATGCCGCCGAAGAACGTTCGATTGAGCTGGCCGTGGAAAAGGGACCGTTTCCCGCCTACGATCCCGCGGTCAATGGGTATAAACCGCGGAGAAACGCAGCGCTCACATCTATCCAACCCACTGGAACTGTTTCGATGATAGCCGATTGTGCCTCCGGCTGCGAGCCCTATTTTTCCATTGTTATGATCAAGCACGTCATGGACGGCGACCGGTTGATCATGGTCAACAAGTATTTCGAGCAGGTCGCCCGGCAGGAAGGATTTTACTCGGCTGAGTTGATGAGCAAGGTCGCCGACAGCGGGACGGTCATCGACCATGATGAGATTCCGGTGAAGTGGCAGCAGGTGTTCTGCACCGCCCAGGATATCAAGCCGGAAGATCATATCCAGATGCAGGGAATCCTCCAGCAGAGCGGGGTGGACAGCTCTATTTCGAAAACTATCAATCTGCCCAACAACGCCTCCCGCGAGGAGGTGAAGCTGGCTTACATCAGCGGCTATAAGCTTGGCTGTAAGGGATTGACGGTGTACCGCGACGGATCTCGCGATCATCAGGTTCTCAATACCAAAGAAGGCTCTGAAAAAGATCAGAAAACGGCAATTGTTTCCGAGCGGGGGCCGGTAAAGCAGAATCTGCCGGACACCCTCGATGCCAAGCGGTATCGGGTGAAAGATCAATATCAAAAATCGGTCTACATAATCGTCTGTTTTGATGAAAACGAAAAACCGATGGAGGTCTTCGCCAAATTTCCGTTCGATAATCGTGTTGATTTGAAAGATAAATCGACCATGTGGACAACGACCTGTCGCCTGGTATCTCTGGCCCTGCGGTTTAATGTCCCAATGGATGAGATTATTAAGCAACTCGACCGGTCAAGTGGTCATATGCAGGACCTGCCTGCCCAGCTAAGCAAGTTGTTCAAGTCCTTTTTGGCTGGTACTCAGCAGGGTTTTTCCTCGGAATGCCCGGAATGCAGCGGCCCGCTTCGCTTTGAAGAAGGCTGTGAGACCTGTCATGATTGCGGCTACAGCAAGTGCTCTTAAAAATATATCTTGAGGAAATTTATGGTGAAAATCGGCAGAAATGAACAGTGCCCCTGCCAGAGCGGCAAGAAATATAAACACTGTTGTGCCTTGAAGGAACCGAGGATGCGACCGCAGCCGACTCCGGAACAGGCGCTGAAAATAACGTTGATGGGGGGAGTGCAGGCAATCCAGCAGGATGCCGTGCGGCGCAGAAAAAAATTTCATGAACTTGGCGTTTTTTTCTTTTTTTCAACGACTCAGGGTGACGCCTGGTTGATGGAGATGACCGACTGCGATTGTGTCCAGGTGGCCAGTGGTGGCAAGCTTCTGGAGGCACCTATCGATGAAAACTCGGAAACCATTGAAATCAACTGGAGCCATACCTTTACCGTTCGAGGCAAGGAGGTGCAGATAACGGCCTATGCCGACAAGAGCGTTGCGACGCTGGATGAAGCACCGGGGCGAGAACTGGCTGCTGCCATGAAGCAGATTCGCGCCAAGTTCAGTGCAGAGCAGCTTAAAAAAGTACATTTGCCTCATCCGGAAGACACGACAGCCCTATGAGCGGCAAAGTTACTGCAGTTTTACGAATGGTCCCCATGGCTTTCATCATGGGGACCATTTTTTTTCTCTCGCACCAGCCGGGAGACCAACTGTCGCTCCCGCCACTGCCGGAGGCGGATAAGTGGGCCCACCTGGCTGCTTATGGCGTTTTGGCGGCCACGGTGCTCTTTGCCTTCAATGACCGGCAGAAAAGCACCAGACCTCGCCTGGTGATACTGCTTACCGTGGTCTTTTGTATTCTCTACGGCATCTCCGACGAATTTCACCAGACCTTTATTGCCGGCAGGACAGCCAGCATCTATGATCTTCTAGCCGATGGCTGCGGGGCGGCAATGGCCTGTGTTATATGGCTGAAATGGCGGCACAAAATCCCCATGGCCGAATTCTTGCGCAGCCAGTGAACGTCGGCCGGCTTATCGGCGGCTCTGCAGGATCCTGGCCATATCTTTGGCAAAGTAGGTGATGATAATATCGGCTCCTGCCCGTTTAATAGACAGCAAGGTCTCTTCCATCACCCGATCACCGTCGACCCAGCCCTTTTCTGCTGCCGCCTTGATCATGGCATATTCACCGCTGACGTGGTAGGCGGCGATCGGCAGATCGAATTCATCGCGCAGCCGGGAAATAATGTCCAGATAGGCAACCGCTGGTTTGACCATTATGATATCGGCCCCTTCGTCCACGTCCAGCGTCGCTTCCCGCAATGCCTCCCGGCTGTTGGCTGGATCCATCTGGTAGCTTCTTCGGTCGCCGAACTGCGGCGCACAGTCTGCCGCATCGCGAAAAGGACCATAAAACGCCGAGGCATATTTAACGGCGTAGGACATTATCGGCACAGCATCGAAATTATTCTCGTCAAGCACTGCCCTGATCTCTGCCACCCTGCCGTCCATCATGTCCGATGGGGCGACCATGTCCGCTCCTGCCTGGGCGTGGGACAGAGCAGTTTTTGCCAGGATTTCCAGAGTGGCATCGTTATCCACCGCATTATCGATCAGGCAGCCGCAATGGCCATGATCGGTGTATTCACAGAGACAGACATCAGTGATAATCAATAACTCGGGAACCTTGCTTTTCAGTTCTCGAATCGCTGTCTGGATAATACCGTTTTTGGCGTGAGCCCCGGAGCCGACCGCGTCTTTTTTCTCCGGCAAACCAAACAGGATTACTGAATTGATGCCAAGTTTCAGGCACTCTCTGGCTTCCGCCTCGAGCATGTCAACCGACAGGCGGAACACGCCGGGCATGGAAGAAATTTCCTGGCGTTTTTTCTTGCCGGGCATGATGAACAGGGGATAAACAAATTGATCGGCAACAAGTTGCGTCTCTCGTATCAGGCTGCGTAAAGCCTGGTTTCTGCGCAGGCGTCTGGGTCTATATTCTGGAAAAACCATGGGATCCTCTCTAGTTTGCTGGTCTTAATCGATGGGCGGATAGCACCAATCGGCATAGGATGCGAAGGAGCTTCTATTCCTCATCAATTTCATCGGATTAATTAATAAGTGCAAAGGATTTGAGTTTTTTATGCAGGTGGCTCCTTTCCAGCCCCACCTGTACTGCTGTTTTGGAGATATTATTATCGTTTTGCAAAAGTTTTTGCTGCAGGTATTCTTTTTCAAAGAGTCTTTTGGCGGTCTTATAATCAGTTGATAAAAAGGGGTCGATGGTGGCTACGTGGCCAACCGCCCTGGTATTTTGCCCCGGGTTGAGAAATAAGCGGATTTGTGCCGCGGTGATTGTTGGTTCCTGGCACATTATTGCCAGTCGCTCGATGAAGTTTCTCAACTCGCGGACATTGCCGGGCCAATGGTGCTCCATCAGGGCCTGGTAGGCATCGGGGCTGAATTCTTTAGCTTTTAACCCACGATTGACAAGAATTTTCATCAGGGCATCGACCAGCAGTGGGATGTCCTGGAGTCGTTCGCTGAGCGTCGGCACATGGATAGGTACCACGTTGAGCCGCCAGAAAAGGTCCGCTCGGAAATTGCCCGCCTCGATCTCTTCTTCCAGGTTTTTATTAGTGGCCGCCAGTACGCGGACATTGACTTTAATTGTTTTGCTGCCGCCAACCCTCTCAAATTTTTGTTCCTGCAGGATGCGCAGAATCTTGGCCTGGGTGTTGAGGCTCATGTCGCCGATCTCATCGAGAAAAAGTATCCCGCCGTCGGCCTGGTCGAATTTCCCTTTTTTGCTTGCATGCGCCCCGGTAAAAGAGCCCTTTTCATGACCAAACAGCTCGGATTCGATCAATTCTTCCGGGATTGCCGCACAATTGACCTCGATCATCGGCTGTTCGCTCGAGTGCGAGGCGCGATGGATGGACTGGGCGACCAGTTCTTTGCCGGTGCCGTGGGCTCCCCTGATCAGGACCCAGGCATCAGTTGGCGCCACCATCTCAATTTGTTTTTTTAAGGCCCGGATGACCGGGGATTCGCCGGTGAGGATTGGTTTTTGTTCCGAGCCCTGGCGCAGCAGGCGGTTTTCCTGTTCGAGCTTGGCAAAGCGCAGCCCGTTGGTGATAGCCAGAATGATCTTGTCATAGGAGAGAGGCTTCTCGATGAAATCGAAGGCCCCTTTGCGGGTTGCCTGAACGGCTGTTTCGATGGTGCCGTGACCGGAAATCATAATAATCGGCATCCGGTATTGCTCACGAATTTTGTCAAGCGCGGTCATCCCGTCCATGTTGTCGCCCAGCCAGATATCGAGGAGGATGAGATCAATGTTCATGGTCTCGAGCAGCTCCATCCCTTCCTCGGCGGAAGAAACTCCAATCGAGGCAAAACCTTCGTCTTCGAGTATTCCGGCCAGAGACTCGCGGATGCTCAGCTCATCGTCAATTATCAGTATGCGTTTGCTCATGTCTAAACTAACACCCCTCCTGGACGGCAATAGACAATTATTGTCTGTTTAAAAGAGGGAGTTCAATGATGAAAATCGATCCGCTCGGCGTGTTGTCCTGCACCCGGATATACCCGTTATGATCGGCGACAATTGTCGATACTATTGCCAGGCCGAGCCCGGTACCGGTTTTCTTAGTGGAAAAATAAGGTTCAAAAAGTTTCAGTTTATTCTCTTTGGAAATGCCCGGCCCGTTGTCGTGTACTTGGATAAAGACATTCTCCTCTTCCTGATCAAGGGAAAGGACAATTTCTATTGTACCGCCATGAGGCAAAACTGCAACCGCATTGTCCAGCAGGTTGATCAGGCAGCGCTTTATCTGTTCAGCGTCAAAACTAAATACCGGAATGACCATTTCCTCACGACAGGTAAACGAGATGTTTTTATGGGCTTCCTGATAGAGAAAAAGGGTGTTTATAGCCAGTCGGGACAAGTTTTCCGGAGCTTTATGAACCTTGGGCATCCTGGCGAACTGGGAAAATTCGCTGACCAGCCTTTTCAACTCATCAACCTGGGTAATAATGGTGTTGGTGCACTGGTCGAAAATGCTGTTTTCTTCATTGAGGATTTCCGGATATCGGCGGCGAAGACGTTGGGCGGAAAGTTGAATAGGGGTGAGTGGATTTTTGATTTCATGGGCAATTCTTCTGGCCACCTCCCGCCATGCCGCCATTCTTTGCATCTTTTCCAGTTTGGTCAGGTTATCAAAGACAAGGACAAATCCAACCGGTTTCTCCTCTTCATCTTTGAGTGGGGTAAAGTTGACCAGCAGGGAATAGTTTTTGCCCAGCACGTTCAATTTTAAATGTTGTTCAACGGTAATCTTGCCGGTTATCTGCAGTTCTTCGATGAACCTGTCGATGATCGACGCCTGGTAGGGCGACAGGACATCCCGGAAATTACGTCCGACAAAGAGTGTTTTGTCGATATTGAGGAGTTTTTCGGCAAAACGGTTAATGGTGGTGATCTGGCCCTGTACGTCAAGAGAGATGACCCCCGCCGAAACGTTTTGCAGGATGATTTCGGTATACCGTCGGCGTTGCTCCGACTCTTGTGAGCTTTTCTTCAGGGCTGCATGGGTTTCGGCCAGGCTTTTGTTGCTGGTATTAAGATTGAGGGTCATCTGATTGAAGGAATCGACCAGCAGACCCATTTCGTCTTTGGATTCACGTTCCATGACAAATTCAAGGTCGCCGTCGGCAACTCTTCTGGTTGCCAGCACCAGCTTTTCAAGAGGGTCGGTAATGCCTCGGGAAATATAGAGGCCGAACCAGATGGCGGCGAAGATAACGAGCAGGGTAACAATCAGGAGAATGGTCAGCAGCCAGAACTTAAAGGGCTCCTTGAAATGTTTCAGTTTCCGGTAGCCTTCGATACCTTGAGAAATAGTAGTCATGCGGGCAAGCTGCTCGCTTTTGACTAACAGAGAGGTGATGAGTATCGCCCGGCCAAGGCCACTGCTGCCGATTTCCACCTCGGTGATGCTGTTGACTAGATCCCCGGATTTAATTTCCTGGATCAGGATTTCATGACCCTTGTTACTGCGCACCCTGTCCAGGGTGGCCAAGGTTATCTGCGGCAGGACGATACCGCGAAGCTGCGGCCCCTTCACACTTATCTCAAGGTTCTTGTCACTGGTGATCACCGTCAACCCGTCCGGGCCATTGATCGGATTGAAGGTGAGAATGTCATCCAGAGTTTCACTGATTGTCTCCGGGGTATACGCGGTCACATCCAGTCCTTTTAAACGTGCGGCGATTCCTTTACTCATCAGGGTGACCTGTTCTTCTTTTTCTCGAAGCAGGGATTGAGCCAGTTTGAGCGATTCCGTCAGAGAATCTTCGATACTCGCATTAAACCAGTAATCCATGCTGGTCGAGACAAACTGCAGCGCGACAAAAAAGAGCAGCATGGTTGGGATTAGGGTGAGTGAGAGAAAGGAGGCGATAAGTTTTGTCTTGAGCTTGTTGCCGAGGTGATTGACTCTTCGCTCGAATAATAACTCCGCCAGATTGCGTAAAACCAGAAAGAGAACAAACAGCACCAGCAAAACATTGATGTTGATCAGGGCGAAAATAAGGATGCTGTTGTTGATCGGCAGGTCGATCTGGTCTTTGAGAAGCTGGCTTTGCAGCCAGATAAAAAAAGGAATAAGGAGGAGGCAGCCAATAATGACCCGACGGATCAATTGTTGTTTTTGGCGGAGCTGTTGCTTAGTATAGGCTTGTCTGCTGTTCGGTTTGCCTCCCGGTAAATTTTTTTCCATGGTCAAAAAGAGGCGGCCTGGTAGGTAAAGGTGATGGTGTGCCAGTCGGTTTCAACATCCCACCAGGATAAAAAAGGGAGAATATTGTGCAGGCTGAGAGGCAGGGTTTTCTGATAGAGTTCCGCCCGCATCCTCAGTTTATAGGTAGTGTCGGGCAGGAGTTGCTTCAAGTCGACGACCTTGACACCGTTGATTTCGTTAATCAGCTTTTGTGCATCAACGAGAGAGAGATAGGAAAAGAGCTTGTTATTTTCCTCTTCAAGAGTGACTTTATAAGTTTCCTTGAGGGTATCGAAGGTCATGAGATGTTGGAAATGGCGGGAGGCAATCAACTCGTCCGGCCATTTTTCGGTGGTTTTGTAGAGCTCTATAAAAAAAGAAAACCGGAGAGCTATGCCGCTGTGCAGTATCTCGATCATTTCCGGGGTGAAGCTGTTTTCAAGGGTGCCAAAGACGATGAGGGAGTTCTCGGTGGTCGTCGCCGTCAATTCACTAATGGTTGCCTGCTGCTCAGAGCTGGCCACGGTTCCGGCAATTGCCGGAATCATCAGCAGGAAGATGAGAATGAGCTGGGATAGTATCGGCTTACCATGCATCGTGCAGTCTATTGTGAGAATCGGGATTGTCTGCAGGAGGATGTCTGCGGCGCAAGCCTCCTGTCATCTTGAGAAATGTTGTTTTGGCACGGATGATCCGGCGAGCCTGACGCTGTTTTTTATTTCAGTTTTATATTTTCAATGGTAGAGTTGTCAGCTTAGTTGTTGCTAATTTACTTGATCTCGTTCCGGATGTCTATTGCTTGTTCTGCACGTATCGATCCTTTTCCAACAGCCCTTTCATAAAGAACTTCGGCATGGTTGCTTGAAACTGAAGTAAAGGTGATTTATTGTGTATATGTTTAAAAATAGCAGGAGGACGGTTCCTGGATCGTTGCTATGCAGTAAAAATTTTAAATAGAAGGATGTGATGTGATGCGTATAGCTATTCCAACAAATTCTCCGGGCGGTCTTCAGGCACAACGTTCGGATCATTTCGGTCATTGTGACATCTTTACTCTGGTCGATATTGATGACAAACAACAAATCAAGGATGTGACCATCATAAAAAATGGCGATCATGAAGTGGGGGGCTGCCTGGTGCCGGTAAAGATACTGCAGGATGCCGGTGCGGAGGCGATCATTGTCGGCGGAATGGGGGCAAGGCCAATGCGCGGGTTTGCCGATGTGGGTATTACCGTCTATTTTGCCGACCGCAGCCGCCTGACAACAGTTCAGGATGTTGTTGACGGCTTAACCTCCAATGCATTACCGGTGATGCATGCAGATCAGGTGTGCAAAGGCTCGGGCAACTGTCACCACTGACAAAACATATTCGTTTGGTATTGCCAATGGATTGCCAGAAGATGCTGCTTGAAAAGCATCTTCTAGCCCTTTAAGAGTAAAAAATAATGTCACCACGACCCAAGAAAACGAGAACTTGTCAGGGGAGGTTCTGCGGCAGAGCCTTTAAACCGACGGGAACCCCTCTCACCGAACTGAAGCAGATAGAAATGCACCGGGATGAACTGGAGGCACTCCGGTTATGTGACGGGGAAGGGATGACCCAGGAGGAGGCCGGGCAGAGTATGGGCGTTTCCCGCGGGACCATACAGCGGATCATCACCGTTGCCCGCAAAAAAACGGCGACGGCACTGACCGCAGGGCACGCTCTGGTCTTTGTTGACCAGGACGAGGAAAAAGAAGAGCTTTAATTGGCTGCAGAACAGGCCGGCTCAGATGTTTTCCCTTGTTTTGTCGAAGGTGATATTCGGCCATTTTTCCATGAAATATTTCAGCATCCATTCGTTCTGAGCTAGATAGGTAAGAAACCCTTCTCCATCATAGGCAAGGGCTCCCTGGTTTTTTCGTTCGAATTCGGCCAGAGCTTTCTTGTCATCACAGCGAACCCACCGCGCTGCCTGGAAGTCCACCGGCTCATAGATAGCTTTGACGCTGTATTCATTCAGCAGCCGAGCCATAGTGACCTCAAACTGCAATACGCCAACTGCTCCCATAATATAGTCTGAACCGATCAGCGGGCGAAACACCTGGATGGCCCCTTCTTCGGCGAGCTGCAGCAGACCCTTTTGCAGCTGTTTCAACTTGAGCGGATCCTTGAGCAGTACCCGCCGGAAATGTTCCGGGGCAAAATTGGGGATTCCGGTGAACTTGAGCACTTCTTTAGGCGTAAAGGTATCGCCGATTTTAATGGTGCCGTGGTTATGCAGGCCGATGATGTCGCCAGGCCACGCCTCGTCGACGTTGGCTCGCTCCTGGGCCATAAAGATCGTTGCGTTGGCCAGAGTTATATCTTTGCCCAGGCGATGGTGCCTGACCTTCATGCCGCGGATGAATTGCCCGGAACAGATGCGGAAAAAGGCGATGCGATCGCGATGCGCCGGATTCATATTGGCCTGGATCTTGAAAACGAAGCCGGAAAAATCCTCTTCGTTGGGAGAGACAAGACGGGTTACCGTCTGTCGTGGGCCAGGCGGCGGGGCCATTTCGACAAAACCGTCGAGGAGTTCGCTGACGCCGAAATTGTTCACGGCACTGCCGAAAAAGACCGGGGTTTGGCTCGCCTGCAGATAATGTTCGTATTCAAAGGGATTGGCGGCTCCGTCGAGCAGTTCGATGTCCTCGCGAAGGTCTTTTGCTGCCTGTTTACCGAGCAACTGGTCAACCTGCGGGTCGCTGAGATCTTCAATCACAATGCCTTCGGTCTTTCTGGTGTTTTGGCCGGGCGTAAAGAGGTGCAGGGTCTTTTTATAAAGATTATACACCCCTTTGAAAGTTTTGCCCATGCCGATAGGCCAGGAAAGGGGAGTGCATTCGATCTGCAGCTTTTCTTCGATCTCGGCCATGATATCGAGGGGGGAAAGACCTTCACGATCCAGTTTATTGATAAAGGTGATGATCGGGGTATTGCGCATCCGGCAAACTTCCATAAGTTTTTCGGTCTGCGCCTCTACTCCTTTGGCATTATCAATAACCATAACCGCCGAATCGACGGCGGTCAGGACCCGGTAGGTGTCTTCAGAAAAATCCTGATGACCGGGAGTATCGAGAAGATTGACCTCGAAATCCCGATAGGAAAATTTCATCACTGAGGTGGTAACGGAAATACCGCGCTCCTGTTCGATGGCCATCCAGTCGCTGGTCGCTTTTCGCTCGATCTTTCGGGATTTGACGGCACCCGCCATGTTGATGGCACCGCCGAAGAGCAGCAGCTTTTCGGTCAGGGTGGTTTTACCGGCATCCGGATGGCTGATGATACCAAAGGTTCGACGTTTGGCAATTTCCTGGGTGAGTTGTTTGTTCATGACAGATGAAAAAAATTACTTTGAGTGAGAGAATGATCTAGCTGAAGAAGGCAGAGAAAAACTTGGTACTTTAGGCCTTTTTCACAATAATGCCAATAGAAAACAAAAACCAGAGCTAAATAAAAGAAGGACCTGGTACAACGACGTTGCATGCTGGCAACTTTTGGCGATTGCCTGTATTATGGCTTGAAAATATAAGAGAAAGCGTATTTTGGGAGCTGTATCAACTTTAACCGCATAATATACCAATGAAAAAAATCCATGTAACCAATCCCGTCGTCGAGCTTGACGGCGACGAAATGACCCGCATCATCTGGCAGTTTATCAAGGATAAACTGATTTTTCCCTATCTCGAGCTGGATATTCGCTACTACGATCTCAGCATTGAAAAACGAGATGAAACAGATGACCAGATTACCATCGATTCGGCCAATGCCATCAGGAAATACGGGGTAGGCATTAAATGTGCCACCATTACCCCTGATGAAGCACGAGTGAAAGAGTTCAAGCTGAAAAAAATGTATCGTTCGCCAAACGGCACTATCAGAAATATTCTTGGCGGCACGCTCTTTCGTGAGCCGATTATTGTCGGCAATATTCCGCGCCTGGTAACCACCTGGAAAAAACCGATCTGCATCGGGCGTCATGCCTTCGGCGACCAATATCGGGCGACCGATTTTGTGGTCAGGGAAAAAGGCAAATTGACTATAACCTTTACCCCTGAGTCGGGTGGTGAGGCGCAGAACTATGAGGTGTACGATTTCCAGGGTGGCGGGGTCGCCCTGGCCATGTATAATACCGATGAATCGATTTACGGCTTTGCTCATTCCTGTTTTAATCAGGCACTGCACAAGAAATGGCCGCTCTATCTGTCAACCAAGAATACCATCCTTAAAAAATATGACGGCAGATTTAAGGATATTTTCGCTGAGGTCTATCAGTCAACGTATAAAAAGGAGATGGACGCTCTAGGCATTACCTATGAACATCGGTTGATCGACGATATGGTCGCTGCGGTCCTCAAATGGGAAGGCGGATTTGTCTGGGCCTGTAAAAACTACGACGGGGACGTTCAGTCGGACATCCTGGCTCAAGGTTTTGGATCTCTTGGCATGATGACCTCAACCCTGGTTTCTCCGGATGGTAAAACCATGGAGGCTGAAGCCGCCCACGGCACCGTTACCCGCCACTATCGGCAGCATCAGCAGGGAAAGCCGACATCGACGAACCCCATTGCCTCCATATTTGCCTGGACCAGAGGCCTGGCCTTTCGGGGAGAGCTTGACAACAATGCTGAACTGATCGCCTTCTGTACAGCGTTGGAAACGGTCTGTGTCGAGACGATCGAGAGTGGGAAAATGACCAAGGACCTGGCAATCTCCATCCATGGCAAAAATTTGCAGGACAGCGACTATCTTTCCACCGAGGAGTTTCTCTGCGCTCTGGACGAGAATCTTCGACAAAAACTGGCTGGCGCCAAATAAAATAACACCTCCCTGACTTACAGGTTGAGCCGGGGAGGCATAATCAGCAGAGGTAAATATCAGCCGTATACCAGCGATCCGCCACTATATCCCAATCCACCGGCGCAGGCCAGGCAGAGAAGATAGATAAAAAACATTTTTCCCGGCATGGCGCCTCTTCTTTTCAGGATAACCGCAATAATCAGCAGGATCGTAAGCACTACTGCCAGAACCATCTTAATGATGATAAACGGGTTCCATTCTCCCTGTTGGAAATGGAGCCAGTCAAGCAATCCGGTAACTATTACCGGCAGTATAGCCACCAGGGCAAAGAAGGCGCAGTAATGAGCGGTCTGACCAAAATTTTTTTCTTTCCAGATCAAGCCGAGAAAAGAAAAAACCACCATGCCAATGACCATCCCCATCGGTACGTGGGTGAGCATCGGATGGAGGGGGTGGCTGAAACCGATTTTTGTCAACAGCGTATAGAGATTTTCTACCATGCGATTCTCCTTAAAGTTTTCTTGAAACATGAGTGGGAAACGAGCCATTATTAAAACCGTTCACCGGGAAACAGAATAGTTTCAGCGCTGGTGTACGTTTATGTCCTAACGCTAATCATTATCATTACCACCGTATAGATTTTTTTCCGAATGCGCTCTATTTAATTGATTGCAGGTAAGCGTATATATCCGCGGCGTCCTGTTTGGACACTTTTGTTTCCGGGAAAGGTGGCATAATTGGCGCGTCTGTCGTTCTCAATTTTCTCACAAAACCGCCAAAGTGCATATTGAGGTTGGCGATATTGACAGCACGTCCATCATTGCCATGCGGGCCGTGGCATGCAGAACAATTGTTCATCATATACCATCTTTGCCCATCTGCGGGGTTGCCCGGAGGAGCACCGCATCCGGTGAGGAAAGCGAGACAAGAAAGAACAAGCCCCATAGTCAAAATGCGTCGGTTTGATGAGTGTAACATTTCGGCCTCTTTAGGAAAAAGAATCGAACATTTGGTTCAACGTAAATTATGATGACCTCGTAAAAAGCCCACTTTCGGGATGGCTAAGTAAAAAGCTTCAGATGCGAGGCGCGCAAAATTTTAATCATTGCCCGTCGGATCCACAGCACCATGCAGAATTTCCAAAACCCGGTATCTTTTATTTTTCGACTGATTGAGCAGGATGGCAAAAGGTATCAAGTTGTTCCCCTTGGGAAAATATCCCGCATAACAGTACACATCTTTCATCGTACCACTTTTGATTGGAATGTTATTCTGTCGCTTAAGCAATGTACTATAAGGCTTGAAAATATCAAGGATTGTTAGAAGGGCAGCAGGGCTCACTCTATTTTTTCTTGACAGTCCGGAGCCTTCTTGCACAATGATCTTGTCGGGACCGAGATGGAGCACTTTTTGGGTGAAAAGGGCATAGGCCTGACGGGATTTTTCCCAGCTTGCCGGCAGGCCATATAATTTGGCGCCGCAGGCCAGAAAAATCTGGTTGGCGATGAAGTTATTCGAGTTTTTCAGACATGATCTGACTATTTCTTCCAGTGGTTTTTCGCTGCGATGTATATAGATGGGTTGCAGTTGTTGCGGGACTGCTGCCGCATTATAGCCGGGCACGCTGATGCCTGCCTGTCTGAAGAGCACCACAAAGAGTTCACCGGCATAACGCAGGGCTGGAGTGAGCTGTCCCTGCAGTGATAAGGTGTTGACATTAATTCGGTGCGTGCCGGGAACGAGTCGTTCGGCAGCCTCCGTCATCATCGGGATGAGTGGGGTCTGCGGTTCGCCAGAGCTTATGCTCCAGTCTCTGGCGATCTGTACCGGCAGGGCGTTGAAATTAACTGCCAGGGCTCCATTGGGTGCATCATAAGGATTGGCCGAGTTCTCCTCACTCGCCATTTCTCCGTTTAAGGTGAAGGTGCTTTCGTCGAGGTACACCGCTGCCAGCTGCCTGATCCCCATCCCGGCCAGGGTATGGCCTATCTTCAGGATTACCTCAGAGGTTAGTAGGGGATCACCGAAGCCCTTGATAAAGAGATTGTTTTTTTGATCGAGAAAGAAATGCGTCTCGAAGCGGTACTCTCTGCCAAGATTTTCCAAGCCAACGAGGCAGGTGAGAATTTTAAGGGTGGAGGCGGGGATAAAGAGCTCCTGCTCCTTGTATTTGAGCCGAGCGGCATCGCCGGAAACCATATATCCGCCGTTTTCGATGATTCGTTCGATCTCGGAGGCAGCACAGGTTCGATACGGCTGAAGCAGCACCAGAAGTATCCCGAATAGGCAGTACCAGAATCCAAAGCCGCCGAGCCTTTTGAGCGCACCAATCGCCATATCTCATTACCCTTAAATTGTTATCATTATAAATATGGCGATGCTTTTTTAGTCAAGGGAATGCCATTCGGTTTTGATGATCCTGGTCTGCAGGCTTCGCTCATGGTCCAGACCGAGAATCCGGGTCAATGCCTCCATGGGTTTAATACCCGGTTCGGCACTGGCGGAAATCATTTCCATCTGCACTGTCTTTGGGTTGGCGGTATCATCGGTTGAGAATTTACTAATCAGTGGGCGGATATCAATTTGAGTGGTTTTGCCCTTTCTGGTCTTATCGATGAAAAAGCTGTCCATGGCGGCAAATCCTGCCGCTCTGTCTCTTTCAGCAGCCGTCATTTCCGTCGGCAGAGTAAGGCTATAGCAGACACCAATTTTTTGGGGAATCTTGCCTGAATGAAGTTCAATCCCGGTTATTTCCAGGCCGGGGGCAAGCTTGTCATTGATTCTTGCCCTGATTGCTTGAAGATCGCCTGGAGGAGCGGGAAGGTCCATAATGAAAAACTCGGCTAGACTTTCGGTTCCAACCGGCAGAGCCGGTCCAAAGGAGATTTTTGGTGAAGGATTAAACCCCTGGCTGTAGTTGGTGGCAATTGATGCCCGACGAAGAGTGCGAAAGATAATCTGCAGTATCTCCAGGTGACCAAGAAAGCAGATCTCGCCGATTCGGGAATAGTGCACCAGATATTTGAAGTGTCCGGGATTAACGGAGGCGGCGGCTCTGGTTTTTACCTTAGCCGCTGGTTCAGGTGCAGCGGTCGATGGTGATGCTGCGTCCTCTGTCCTGTCCGGGCGATTATAGACAATGGGCATAAGCGTTTTAAAATCACAGAGGCCGCACTTCTGGCAAGCGTGGTACCGGCAATCCGGGGTATAGATTTCTTCTTGTGCTTTGGCCAGTTGGTCTTTGAGGAATTGCAGCTCGACTCCTGTATGGAGATGCTGCCAGGGGAGGGTCTCGTCTATGGTTTTGGCCTGCAGAAAATCATCAAGGTTGAGATTGCACAGCTCTGCCGCTTTCTGCCAGCGTGTCAGATCAAAATGTTCATCCCATCCGTCAAGCCGCGCACCCGCCTGCCAGGAAAGCTCCATCAGTCTTGCCAGGCGCCTGTCACCACGGGAAAAAACCCCTTCCAGGTAACTGATCTGCGGGCTATGGTAACGCAGATTGCATCCTTTTCCAGGGAGACCATTTTGCAGTCGACGGATACGCTGGGTGCTCTCGGCAACACTCAGCTGTTTCTCCCATTGAAAAGGGGTGTGCGGTTTAGGCACAAAGGTCCCGATGCTGACGGTTATCTGTTTTTTTCCTTTGCCGGGTCGGCCACCACCTTGCACAGTCATGGCTTTCTTTACCAGTTGGATGATTGCATCGATGTCCTGCTCCGTTTCGGTTGGCAGGCCGATCATGAAATAGAATTTAATGACCCGCCAGCCAAGGGCGAAAGCTTCCTCGCAGGTGGCGATGAGATCGTCTTCGGTGATTCCCTTGTTTATGACCCGCCGCAGTCGTTCGCTGCCTGCCTCCGGAGCAAGGGTGAAACCGGTTTTACGGACCCTTTTCACCTGTTCCATGATTTTCGGGGTCAAGGTCCCCACCCGCATGGACGGCATGGCTACCGAGACGAACCGATCGGCAAAACTGTCCATCAACTGCGGAAGGGTCTGCTCGAGACAGGAGTAGTCGCCGGTCGATAAAGAAAGCAGGGCCAGCTCCTCAAAACCTGAAGCTGCCAGTCCGGTTTCGGCAAGTTCCAGGATTTTTTCTGGACTTCGCTCCCGCACTGGTCGGTAGGTGATGCCTGCCTGGCAGAACCGGCATCCTCTGGTACAGCCGCGGGCCACTTCGATGCCCATTCGGTCATGAACAATTTTGGCGTTTGGCACCAGAGGATGTTTGAGGTGCTCAATGTGGTTGAGATCCGGTAAAATTCTGCGGGTAATATGATCCTTCTTGCCGCCGGTTCGGTGTATTGTCAGCAATTTCCCGTCCACGCTGTATTCCGGCGCAAAATGTGCCGGAATATATACTCCCTCGATTTCACCGAGCAGATCAAGAAGAGCAGTTTTATCCGGCATCTCTTGTTTATGCGCGGCCAGAAGCTCGGCAATGTCGATGATCGCCTCCTCCCCGTCACCAAGGAGGATGGCATCGAAAAAATCGGCTACCGGTTCGGGGTTGAGCGAGCACGCCCCCCCTCCCAGAAGCAGCGGGAATGCATTGTCTCTGTCCCGGGAGTAAAACGGGATTGCCGCCAGGCTGAGTATTGTCAGGATATTGGTATAGCAGAGCTCATAGGGCAGGGTGATACCCAGCACATCAAAATCGGTGAGTGGACGGCCAGATTCAAGACTGGTCAGCACCGTATTTTTCTGGTGCAGCATTTTTTCCAGATCGATATCCGGACAATAGCATCGATCTGCCAGAAAATCTTCTCTGCCGTTCAATATGTGGTAAAGAATCTGCAATCCCTGATGCGACATGCCTATCTCGTAGAGATCCGGAAATATCAAAGCAAAGCGGACTTGTGCCGATTGCCAGTCTTTTTCTGCGATGTTGTATTCATGGCCGAGATAGCGGCCGGGGCGAGCGATGGAAGAGAGTATTGAACGATCTGTCATGAGATATCCATAAAATTGTCTAAGCGGGCTTATCCGTTACTAGCGTTACTTAGATTGAGTTTACTCACTCTAGTGAGCCGGAGCATACACCGCAAAAGCTTTAAGGCATGTACTGCCGAATGTAACCAGGTGGGGGACGCAGTTGGTAGGTCTTCTTTTGTTCGCTGAGAACCACGTTTTCCAGGGTAAGGTGTATTTCTGTGCCGTAATCCAATCCGGCGATGCGAATATCGAGGGGTTGTTGGCAGGTGTCAGCGGGCATCCGGTTGCCATAAGTTAATTCGGCCACTTTCTTCCCCTTATCGTCTTCCATAATGTAGACCAGAAAGATCTCTTTTTCACGGTCTAAAAGCAGATGAGAGACTCCTCCCTGCTTTTTGTTGGGAAATGTAAGCCATACCCCCCGGGCCTCCCGATCATTACGGATATCGGTGATCGACCGGCTAAAGAGCTGGAATCTTCCGGTGAGCAAGGCGCTCCAGTCACTTTTCAGAAAAGAGGCAGGTATATTATTGTGAAGACCATATGACAGGAGGCTTCCCGTCAGAAACTTGTTGGTAAACGTATTGATAACTTGATAGGAGTCCTGATCTCCGGCGATGATCAGCACCGGCTGGCCAAAGGGATTGGAGATTACAAATTTATACGACGAAGGCATGGAAAACTGGAGAAATCCCTCCAGTGCTTTTTTTTCCAGCGGACTCTGGTAGAAAAGGACCAGATCGGCCTCTAGCGTCTTGCCGCAAGCCGTGTTTCGAGACGCTATTGCGTCGATCTGGCGGGCGATCTTCTCTGCTTCTGTGTTCTGCAGTGGGTCCGTCCATGGCGAAGTGGCGCACCCGGTAAGAACAAAGGCGGCAAACAGAAAAAGCAAGGTGTGCCGGATGGGAAGGGCCGCAAGTTTATTGGTTTTCCAGGGCATCGATTTTTTGCTTAATAGTGACTTTATCTTGGCCATCTTTGAACAGCTCATGGGCTTTTTTATAGACCTTCAGGGCCTCGGGAAATCTCTGCAGGGAACGGTATACATCACCAAGGTGCTCGTAGATGTTCGGGTCGTCCGCAATAAGAAGCAACGAGCGCTCGAGTTCCTGTATCGCCTGGGGAAAATTGCCAAGGCGGTAGTATACCCAGCCCAGGCTGTCGATGATAAAGCCGTTATTTGGTTTGAGTGCATCGGCGCGTAAAATATATTCGAGCGCCTGTTCAAGATGGATATTTCTGTCGGCCCAGGTATAACCGATATAATTCAGCGCTTCGGCGTGGTTCGGCTCTAATGCCAGTACTTTTTCCATCATCACGATCGCCCGATCGGACATGCCGTTTTTTTCCAGTAGCAAACCATATTCAAAAAGCAGCTGTTGATTATCCGGGTATAGATCTACCGCCGTCTCCATTAAAACCATGGCCGCTTGATTGTCTTCTTTAGCCTGGTACAAAGAAGAGAGCAGAGCATAGAAAAGCGGGCTTCTGCCGATCTCTGTTTCGGTGTGTTTTTTGAGCAGCTCTATCGCTTCATCAATATTGCCGAGTTTCTGGTGGATACGAGTCTGTAAGTATACCGCCTCCTCGAGATTGTCGCTTTCCGGGTCGATATGGGCCAGATGGGCGAGGCTGGTGGCATAGTCTTCCTCCTGATAGGCGAGCAGGGCCAGCATATATCGAGGCTCGGAACTATCGGGTTCTTTTATCAGCCTGGTGAGGATTTTTTTGGCTTGAGCGACTTCTTTTTTTCGGAGCAGCAGTTTGGCGATAATGAGATCGATATTGGCGGGGTTTTTAGTATAAAGCCGAATGGTGTGCAACTCACTAAGCGCCTCATCTTCCCGATTCAGATCTACTAAGGCCTGAATACGACTAAGTGCTGCCCGTTCGTCAAAGGCGTCATCGTCGGTTATTGTCGTGTAAATACGCAGGGCATCGGTGAACATATTCTGGCTTACGTAGAAATAGCCAATTTCATAGGCTAAATCTTTTGACCAGTTCAACGCGAGAGCCTTTTCATATTCCTCGGCCGCTTCCAAAAACTTTCCCATCTGCTTGAGTAATCTGGCATAAGAAAGGTGGGTGAAATAGGAATCGACGTCATTTTCCAGTAATTTTTTGAATATCGCCTCCGCTTTCCGGTACTCTCCGGAATGGGTGTAGAGCAGGGCTAGGCGCAGATTGACCCCCTCGTTATCGGGATCGCTTTCAAGTATTTTATTATACTGGTCAATAGCTTCATCAACTTTTTCCTGCTGGATATACAGGCTGGCCAGGAGAAGTCGGTAGTTATTATTATCGGGATGGTCGGCAATAGCCTGGGCCAGCCAATCGGTGGCTTTGTTGAATTCGCCCATTTTAAGCAGGAGCAACGGAATTTTTTCTTTGACATAATTGGCTTCCTCGTCGCAGATCAAGGCCTTTTCATAAGCTTCAAGCGCTTCGGAATAACGTTCATCGAACTCGGCATTGGTACCCCAGAGAAAATAAAAATACGCACATCCAAGATCAACCGGTTCTTTTTCTTCCGACGGAGTGGGCGCCGCTTGCAGTAAAGGTTGGACTGTTGTTGTCGGCTGCTTGACGGTGGTGCAGGAGATGAGAAAAATGCAGCAGTAAACAGCGATGAGAAGAGGAGCACGATGGGTCATGGTTTAAACCTGAGCTGCAGAAAATGCGGAGAGCAGCGGACGGATGCAAGATATCACCTGGTGGTGCACCTCTTCAATCGAGCCGCTCGCATCAATGGGCTGGATGTACGATCGTTTAATGGAAGCAAAAATGGCCGCGACCTGATGGAGATTATCCTTTTGTTCAAAATCATTCAGAGTTTCTCCCCGTCCGGTGGTAATGCGTTTGAGCCCGGTATCGAGAGGTGCCTGGAAAAGCAGAGCCAGATCGGGGTCGGGGGCAAACTGGTTCATGCGCAGAATAGTTTCCGGGTCAAATCCCCTGGCCCCCTGATATGCGGCGGTAGACAGAAAATACCGATCACAGAGGATAATTTTCCCCTGGGCAAGAGCGGGTCCTAAAAGTTGCTGCACGTGCTCTCGCCTGTCGGCTAAAAATAACTCGAGTTCTTCTTCCCGGCTGCAGGCATTGCGATGCATATAAAGAGAGCGTATTTTCCTGCCATACTGACCTTCAGTTGGTTCACGAGTGACAACGACCGGATAGCCCTGGTCCTGCAGATATTGGCTGAGCAGGTGCACCTGGGTTGACTTGCCGGTGCCATCCGTACCCTCGAACACTATTAATATTCCTTTTCTCTCCGCCATGGCCATCATGTTATTATATCCTGCACTGTGGCCCGGTTACGGCTTATGACTGCGGCCAGTTTGATCGCTTCATCCAGGCTTCGATGGCTGGCGAACCCTTTTCCGGCAATATCATAGGCAGTACCGTGATCGACGGAAGTACGAACAATCGGCAGACCCAGAGTGATGTTGACGCCATCATCGAAATGGAGGAGTTTAAAAGGAATAAGACCTTGATCGTGATACATGCAGACTACCGCATCGAATGTCCCTGAGGCTGCTTTATAGAACAGGGTGTCAGGTGGATAAGGCCCTGAAACTCTGAGATGCTCCTTTTGGGCCTGTTCAATTGCTGGAGCGATAACCTGTTCCTCTTCGCTGCCGAAAAGTTGGTTCTCTCCGCCGTGTGGGTTGAGTCCGGCGACGGCGATATGAGGATTTCCGATGGCAAAGTCAGTGGTCAGGGCCTGATGCGTGGTACGGATCATGCTGTAGACTGCTTGCTTGGTCAGACGATGCGGAACCTCACGCAGTGGGCAGTGAATCGTCACCAGGGTGACCCGCAGTTTGCTGCCGGCCATCATCATTGCAAACGAGAAAGTGTTGGTTAGACTCGCCAGCATTTCCGTGTGGCCGGGAAAGTGGTAACCGGCATCATTGAGCGAGCTTTTAGAAATGGGACAGGTGGTGATTCCATTGATCATCCCCTGTTGGGCAAGCGTCACTCCCGCCTCGATATAATGGGCCATGGCCCTGCCGGTGGCTTTATTAGGATGCCCCCAGGTGATATCCTCCTCTCCAAGCGAAGAAAGCTGCACAACCGGGATAAATCGGCCGTCAAGAACGTTCGGCAGGGGCGTACCAGGTGTCCAGCTCACGCATGGTGCCGGCAACTGGAGCTGTGCGCCGCATCTTTTGAGAACATTTTTGTCGCCGAGAACTACTGGCTGAATCTCGGCGAAGTCGGTCTTGCCGGCAAACGAGCGAAGTATGATTTCAGGGCCTATCCCGGCGGGACAACCCATGGTAATTCCTATTATTGTCATAATAGATACTGTACCGTGAAAAATTGATTATGCATAGAGAGGATGCTCGTCAATTGTCTAAAAAAAGAGACCATGCCAGTTCATATGGTAATCAGCCGTCGATTATTCGCAAAGATCAAACGCGTTGTCGATGTGCTCTATGCAATCATTTGCCGGGTTTTTACCGCCAAGCACTGCAATAACATCAAATCTGGCCGGCACGTCAAAGAGCTGTTGTTCTGCCAGATACCATTGGGCTACTCGGCTAATCTGTCTTTGTTTTCTTGGGGTAACCGCCTCAGCTGGCGATCCGTAGCCGAGACCGGATCTTGTTTTGACCTCGATAAAAACCAGTACTCCGCCATCTCTGGCGATAATATCGATTTCACCCACTTTGCAGCGATAATTTTTGACGAGTATCCGATAGCCTTTATCTCTCAAATGCTCGACAACCTTCTCCTCACCGCTTTGGCCCAGCCGCTGCCGACGGTTCAACATATTCTTTTACTCCTTTGAACGTTTTGCGATGAATCGGGCAGATCCCATTTCTTTGAATGGCCAGCCGGTGTTCGCGGGTAGGATAACCCTTATTCTGTTGGAAATTGTAGGCTGGATAGTGCTGGTGCCATTGGTCCATGATCCGGTCTCGCTCGACTTTGGCGAGGATACTTGCGGCGGCTATAGAGCTGCTTTTCGATTCTCCCTTCACGAGCGGGGCTTGAGCAGTGTCCATGGGCAGGGTAAAGGTGCCGTCAATCAGGAGAAAGTCAGGTGGAGCAGTGAGATTTTCCACTGCTCGTTGCATAGCCAGCAGTGAGGCCTGGAGAATATTGATCTGGTCTATTTTTCGTTCAGAAACGATTCCAAGACCGAAATCGACATCAAGCTCATGCAGGCGGTCTTTTAGCGCAAGTCTTTTGTGGTGGGGCAGAATTTTTGAATCGACAAAAAGAGAATGGTCACACTCAGCGGGTAAGACCACACAAGCAGCAACAACAGGGCCTGCCAAAGGTCCTCGGCCAGCTTCGTCACAACCGGCCACACAGATAAAACCCTTACTATAGAGGAATCGCTCGAGACTGAAGTTATCCTCAGAAGCGCACAGCTCGGAGAAAATTGGGTGCATCATCGGGGCAGTAAAAGAAATCTGCCGGGGTTCGGCTCCGACTGCGGACAAAGAGCCGAGTCGGAGCCGAATGCAATCATCTCAATGTCGTTAACGCGGCAGGGTACGTTCACGGATACGTGCGGCTTTACCGGTCAGATTGCGCAGGTAGAAGAGACGTGAACGGCGAACACGACCCCGGGTGATGACGTCAATTTTCTCGACACGAGGGTTGTGAAAAGCAAAGGTCTTCTCCACGCCGACGCCATGGGAAATTTTCCGAACGGTATAGCTGGCATCCATGGTGCCGCGCTTACGCTTGATAACGACGCCCTGAAACATCTGGACGCGTTCTTTACCGCCTTCAATGATGCGGATATGTACTTTTACGGTGTCGCCGGGACGGAAATCGGGATGGTCCTGGCGCAATTGTTCCTGGTTGATTCTGTCGATAATTGTGCTCATAGCGTCTTCTATAGGTTGAAGTATATTGAGGCGTGTTGCCTCATGATGAGTTAGTACGATTGTTAAAATATTTTATATATTCTCAAGATCCAAGCAGCCTGTCAACGATGATTGACACGGCTGATCGAACCGAGAGATGATTGTACTGCGTTCCTCCCCTGATTGGCGGGAGGGTAGCATCAGTTTGTTCCCTTACTCTTGGCGCCAGGCCATGGGCCGTACCAAAAAGCAGCAAGACCGGTTCCCCCAGGGCTATTTTACGGCGGAGTTCACTGTAACTCAAACTGTTGTCGCTCACCAGAGCGCTGGTGGCTACGAGCAGCGGGCGGCGACCGTATTGTTCGGTGACTGCCGTTGTCACCTCTTCCAGCGAAGCAGCGAGCTTGACTACGCTGAGCGCTTCTTTTCTGGCTGGATTATATGCTGCACCGTGCCCTGTCTGCCAGTGTGCCAGTAATTCCCTTATCAGCTGTTGCTGGTCCTGGTACGGAGTTGTTATGAAATAATTGGCAATTCCGTAGGTTTTTGCGGTCCTGGCTATATCATGTACATCGAGATTGGTTACCGCCGAACCGATTGTTTCGCCTCTTTTGTTGACCACCGGATGATGTATAAGGGCAATGTTTAAAGAATGTTGACCCGAACTCGTCATGTCACTTTCTCTTACCCTGAAGCTTTTCAACCGGTCCTAAAAGGTTATGCTTGTGCAGCAGTAAAACCTCATCTGTGCTGAATGTTTCCTTTTGGATCAAGTCCGGACGTCTCTCCAGCGTGCGTCTAACCGAGGCGATAAATCGATATGTCTCAATTGCCCCATGGTTTCCGGATAACAACTCTGCCGGGACCGAATGCCCTTTAAATTCTTGCGGTCTGGTGTACTGCGGGTGTTTCAATAATTTTCTGCTGAAGGTATCTCTTCTTGCTGATTCAGCACAACCTAGTACTCCCGGTAACAAACGGGTGATCGAATCGATCATCACCATCGCCGCCAGTTCACCGCCTGTGAGGATAAAATCCCCGATGGAAATTTCATCATCCACATACCATTCGCGAAATCGTTCATCAACCCCTTCGTAACGTCCACACACCAGCACCAGATGAGCCTCTTTCGCCAACTCTTCGGCCACACTCTGATCATATTTGCGACCTTGCGGGCTGAGCAGGATGACCTTTGGTTGAGGCCCGATACTTTGTCTGCTCTTCACAGCCGCCGTCAAAGGTTCCGGTTTCATCACCATGCCTTCGCCGCCGCCAAAGGGGCGGTCGTCGGTCATTGCGTGCGGCCCTTCGGCGAAATCGCGGAGATTGATAATTGCAATATCAATCAGGTTCTTTAGCCGTGCCCTTCTAATAATACCCTCTTGCAGAGGGGAATCGAGCAGCTCAGGAAAAATTGTAATAATATCAAAAATCATTGAATGACTCTGCCTGCAGAGAGTTGATCACTCATCTGTAAGATCAAGCAACCCTGATGGCGGGTCAATAATCAATTGTTCGTCGTTCTCGTCAACAATGATATTTTTCGTAACCGGGATCAGGATCTCTTTTTCCCCCGATTCAACGACCATAATATCCTGAGCCCCGTTATTAAAAAGACTCGCAACCCTGCCTATGGTCTGTCCACTTTGGTCTACGACCAATTTGCCTTCGTACTGATACCAGTAGTATTCGTCTTCATCCGTTTCCGGGAGAAGGTCTTTCGCAAGAAGAACATTTTTGCCGACAATCGCTTCCGCCGGTTCTCGATTTTTGATCGAGGCAAGCTGGACAATAACAGTCTTCCCCTGGATCCTGAATCTCTCCACAGCAAGTGCTGCTGAGAGATTGCCCGAATTGTCAGCTAGAATAATCTCCTTGTATCCGGAAAAATTTTCAGGCTGTCCCGAAAAGGAAAAAATTTTAACCTCACCGCGTAAGCCATGCACCTTGGTTACTTTGCCAAGAAGTACATACTTATCAGCGGGATACGGAAAAATTTCAGTCATTGCACCAATCGCCCTTATGAACCGATGGGCAACTTCAACTTATTCCACAATCTCAAGTCGTGATCGTTTGTCGACTTTCGCCGCAGCGGCAGCCAGTAAGGAGCGTAATGCCCTCGCGGTTCGTCCCTGTTTGCCAATGACCTTGCCTAAATCTTCCGAAGCTACCGCGAGTTCCAGAGTCACATTGTTCTCTTCATCTGTTCGTGTGACCTTGACGGCATCCGGTTGATCGACCAGAGATCTGGCGATAACGGCTATCAATTCTTCCATTACTGCTGGACAACAGCCGGAGATTTCTTAATCAGGCTCTTGACTGTTGTCGTTGGCAGGGCACCCCGGCCAAGCCATTCCTGAAGTTTATCGTTGTTGATATTGATAACTGCAGGATTTTGAAGTGGATCATAGGTGCCAATGACATCGAGAAATTTGCCGTCACGTTTGCTTTCACTGTCGGCAACAATAATACGATAGAAAGGTTTTTTCTTTCTGCCAAGTCGGGTTAATCGAATACGTACTGCCATTCCGGTATATCCTCCGGTTGATTATTAATAAGTCTTTATCTTCTTTTCATGCCCTTGGGCATTTTTCTTCGTTTCACACCGGTGATCGCACCCGGTTTGCCCCGAAATTTCTTCATCATCTTCAACATTTCCGAGTAACTCTTGAGAACTCTGTTGACATCGCCGATGGTCGTTCCGGAGCCGGCGGCGATGCGGGTTCTTCTGCTGGTATTGATTATTTGATGATTTTGTCGTTCTTTTTTGGTCATGGAACGAATGATAGCTTCCGTTTTGACCAGTTCTTTTTCGTCAGGTTTTGGGGTATTTTTGAGCTGTCTGAGCTTATTAATACCGGGAACCATATCGAGGATTTGTTCCAGCGATCCCATCTTCTTGATCTGCTGGATCTGATCGAGAAAATCTTCCAGGGTGAACTGGTTTTTGCGTAACTTGTCGGCGAGTTTGTCGGCTTCTTTTTTATCGACAACGGCTTCAGCCTTCTCAATCAGGCTGAGAATGTCACCCATCCCGAGAATACGGGAGGCCACCCTTTCTGGGTGAAAGACCTCGAGGTCATCGAGTCCTTCGCCTACCCCCACAAATTTAATTGGCTTGCCGGTGATATTTTTAATGGAAAGCGCGGCGCCGCCACGGGCGTCGCCTTCCATCTTAGTAAGGACGACACCGGTTATTTCAAGGTCTTTGTTGAATTTATCGGCAACGGTAACAGCATCCTGGCCGGTCATGGAGTCGGCCACAAACAGGATTTCCGAGAGTGGCACGGCGGCCTGAATCTGCTGCAGTTCGCCCATCAGGGCTTCGTCAACATGGAGGCGTCCGGCAGTATCGATAATCACCGTATCATAATGATGCAGTGCGGCTTCGTTCATTGCCTGACGACAGATGTCTACTGGTTTGACGTCGGCGGTTGACGGATGCACCGGCACATCAAGTCTTTCGCCAAGCACCTGCAGCTGTTCGATGGCCGCAGGGCGATAAATATCGGCCGGGACCAGATAGGGTTTGCGTCCTTTCTCTTTTAATAATTTGGCCAGCTTGCCGGCGGTGGTAGTCTTGCCCGAGCCCTGGAGACCGGTCATCATGATAACAACAGGCTGTTTTCCGTCCAGTTCTATCTGCTCAGTGCTGCCGCCAAGAAGAGTAACCAGCTCCTCATGGACAATTTTAATGATCTGCTGGCCTGGCGACAAACTTTTAGATACTTCCCGGCCTATGGCTTTTTCCGTAACAGTTGCAACAAAATCTTTAGCTACCTTGAAGTTGACATCGGCTTCCAGCAGCGCTGTGCGTACCTCACGCATCGCCTCATCGATGTTTTCCTCAGAGAGTTTGCCGTGGCCGCGAAGTTTTTTAAATACTCCTTCCAGCCGGTCTGTTAAGTTTTCAAACATAGTTGTTTATCGCCGCGCTAAGAGCGCATCTGTTTTTTCCTGGTGTCGGCCATTCACGAATATTTGTAACGCTGCCGCAAAGATACATGTTTGCCGAAGCTTGACGCAAATTGCTGTGCCAATCATTTTGAAATCAAAAGAGAAGAAAAATACTTGGTATTTAAATGGATGTCAAGAAAGGAACGTGGTGTCGCTCAAAAAATGGCCCGCTGCCTTCCTGCGCTTTTGTTAAGCCGTAATCTTCGATTACCGCCTGTCCCTGGCAAACTCTTGCTTTTTTGTGTCTTGTCCTGTTGAAGAAGGTGTCGTATGTTTATCGCATTATAATCACTTGGGACAATGAGGTATTGTATGAATGAACTCACAGAATGCAGGCTTGAAGAGCATCGGATAGATATCGAGCCTTTTTTCCTGGCCAGGGCCGATGAAATCGAAATTGGCCTGGCGGCAAGTGCCAACCGTCTACCTTTGCTGCTGAAAGGTCCAACCGGCTGCGGCAAAACAAGGTACATGCAGTACCTGGCGTGGCGGCTTAACAGGCCGCTTATTACCGTATCCTGTCATGACGATCTTTCTACTTCCGATCTCGTTGGGCGGTATTTAGTCAAGAAAAATGAGGCGTTCTGGCAAGATGGGCCACTTACTCTGGCGGTTCGTGCAGGAGCTATCTGCTATTTGGATGAGATTGTCGAAGCCCGGAAAGACACTACCGTCGTTATTCATCCGTTGACCGACGATCGACGGCAATTGCCGGTTGAAAAACTTGGCAAACTTTACACTGCGCCACCGGAGTTCATGTTGGCCGTTTCCTATAATCCGGGGTACCAAAGTGTATTAAAAGATCTGAAACCTTCCACCCGACAGCGTTTTGTTTCCATCAGCTTTGACTACCCTTCTGCGGAACTGGAAAAACAGATTGTCATGCGAGAGAGTGGAATTGATGAAAAAATTGCAATCCAGATGGTGAAGCTTGCCACCATGACCAGAAGTCTCAAGGAGTCAGGGCTTGCCGAAGGGGCGTCAACCAGGTTGATTATTCAGACCGTTATGTTGATACAAGCCGGGATTGATACGCTCAGTGCCTGCCGGTCGGGAATGATCGAGAGTCTGACCGACGACCCCGAGTTGCTGGCCGCAATGGACGAAATGATTTATTCGCTCTTCTAATCAGAATACATGAAACTTCTTGAACAGAAAAAAAAGTTTTATGCCGGAGTGCTGCCCTCCCGGCCGGATACCTGGGAGGTTGATGAGATTTTCGATCAACTCGGCCAGCTGGATGAATCGACCGCAGAAGCTGTGTTGGATCATGTCGGGGCAATATGGCCGGTCAGTCACAGCCTGTGTTTTGCCTATTTAACCCATGCGGTACAGGCATTATCGGTAGAGCGTTTTTCAAGAGAGATGCTCGGTGAATGGGTGCGCCGGATTCTTGGTCTGTATGAAAAAAAAGGCCTGCTGGGTGCCCGGCAGTTCATGGCGGATGTCGACAAGTTCTTTCTTGGTCCGATGCGGGGAGAAGCCGGAGTGGCTTTTGCTGAAATTTCCGCCAGAATGATCCATTATCTGCGTGGAGTCTCAGGACGATCTTTCGATTTTGCGGAAGCTCAATTACCGGCTACAGATACCCAGACAATTTTCTTGCCGGGTTTTGTGGATGTTTTTTCGAGCCTGGAAAACAATATATTTTTCTATAAATTGTTGATAAGTCTGCAATGGGGCCATGTTGAATCAGGAATATTTTATAAGACGCCTGGGGCGGGCAATGAGCCGCTGGAATTATTGGCCCGATATCCGGAACGGCAGCTGGCTGCAGATCTCTTTGCAGCGCTGCAGTTCATTCAGGTGTTTCGATATCTCGAATCAGAATTACCTGGACTCATCCGGCAGGGACGAGAGCTTTGTGCCGGGTTAATTGCAAAGATGACCTCCGTGGGTGGTGTAAAACAGAAATGCCTTGCCTTGCAGTATCTTCTCCTGCTGGGGATGTGTCAAAGAAAAACCCCTGATGCCATGTTGTTTGCGGAGATTAAAGCCTCCGGGGAACTGTTTGCCCACGTGGTGAATCAACCCGTTTTTCAGGGTTTACCGATTCTTTATGAAAAAATTTCCAGCTTGCCGGGTGGTTATACGCTTGGTCCTGCAGCTTTACTGCTTGGAACATTTGACTTTGTCAGAGCCGGGGAGACGATCAGAGTACGACGGGAGGAACAAAAGGCAGAGTTTGTGGCGATGTTCGTCAGTTTCCTGGAACGGCGGGACGCACAGAATGAAGAAGAGGGGGAAGGCGGCAATGTCCCTGATAGTCTGCAGCAAAGCCTTCTCCTGCTTTCAGAGCAGCAACAGGAGCCTGAACTGCGTCGCAGGAATGCCATCTCCTTAGATAATGCAGGACTTGAAGTACCTGAAGAACTCGCAGCACTGGTCCGCGCGATTGAAGATGACCTGGGGGCTCTGCCGGAAGCTTATGTCCAGGCCGCAGCAGGACAGGCAGGGCGAGGTGTCAACAGGCAGCAGGTTGAGGGTCCTGAAGAAATTGTCGGCAGTTTTATCCCGGCTGACGTTCACACTTACGATGAATGGGATTACCGGCGGGCCGGTTATCGGGCGGCCTGGTGTTCCCTGACGGAAAAAACTCTTCATCCGGTTCGATCGACTTTTGTTCCGCGAACGCTCATAAAATATCAGCCTCAGCTGCAAAAACTGCGGCGTCAGTTCGAACGATTGCGTACCCGGTACCGCTATGTCAAAAGACGTCGGTATGGTGACGAAATTGACCTCGACGCCCATATTGAAGCGTTGTGCGATACCACGGCAGGACTTGCGCCATCGGATCGTCTCTTTGTCCAACTTTTAAGAGACGAAAGAGATATTGCCGCCATCTTTCTTGTCGATATGTCCAATTCAACCGAAGGGTGGGTGGGGCTGGCGGTAAAGGAAGCTCTCGTTCTTCTGGCCGAGGCGCTTGAAGTGGTGGGAGACCGCTATGCAATATATGGCTTTTCCGGAATGAGGCGCTCGCGGAGTGAGCTTTTTCATATCAAACATTTCGATGAAGCGTATGGTGCTGAGGTGCAGGGGCGTATCGCCGCCATTGCGCCGAAGGAATATACCCGGATGGGGCCACCGATACGTCACCTTACCCAAAAACTGCAACAAACGCAGAGCACTGTCCGCCTCTTGGTAGTAATTTCCGATGGCAAACCGGAAGACTATGACGATTACAAGGGACAGTATGCGATTGAGGATACCAGAAAGGCGCTGCTGGAGGCACGAGGCGGCGGGGTATATCCTTTTTGTATAACGATTGACAAATCCGCCCATGATTATCTGGCTCATATGTTCGGCAGGGGGAACTATATCTTTGTCGATCAAGTTGTTTCCTTGCCCGCTAAAATGGCCGAGATGTACCGGTTGCTTACAAGTTGATTCTTTTCATTCGGCTTATTTATATCTTCACCCTCTTTCCTTAAGAATGCTGATGTTGTGTAAGCTTGTCGTGTATCTTGTCGATATTATATATATAAAATATTATTTCTCGATCTGCCGTCACCTGGATTTTTCCTGATTTTATCGCTCGCCTTACCAACATCTGATGTGCCTCATAGCTTTCTAACAATTATTATCATTTGTGTGTGCGGTCCATGTAATAGGCGATGAAGGTGGTGTAACTCGCCAATCATTCACGCTCAATAATAGAAAGAGGGGCATGTTTTTCCGTGTATTTTGCTGAACTTAGGGATGCCTTACAAATGAATGACGAATGTGCAAAAGTATAGATTTTTATCTTGAGTAATGTTTGGATATTGGTTAAATAAAATTGATAAAGAGTTGTGCCTGTTTCTAAATGGTAGTTTTAATTTCAACTTTGAGAGTGTTACTTTGTCTCTGTGACCTGACAAAGCCCCACTAAATTCAACTAAAAAAAAAGGAGGTGCCGGACAAGGAGCGAAGGTGAAAAATGAATGTGCAATTCATTGTGTGCCATTCAATCACTCATTTTAAGGTCAGAAGTCATAAACAACAAAAATATGGGCTGAAGTAAGAGTGGGTGATTGTCAATATCCTGATCACTATTTCAAGAAGGAGATACAAATGTCGCAACCGAATCAAACAGTTCCGACTCAAGCCTGGGTTACGGTTTTTGCCGGAATGGCAATTAACCTGTGTCTTGGTATACTATATGCGTGGAGTCTCTGGAAATCTGCCCTCGTAGACGTTGATAAGGCCGGCCAGACAATGGACGGTATAAATGCAGGATGGGTGTATCTCAACAATGCTCAGGCTGCTACCCCCTTTTCTCTTTGTGTCATCATCTTTGCCCTCCTGATGATCCCCGGTGGACGTATTCAGGATAAAATCAGCCCCAAATTTGGTGCAACACTCGGGGGACTAACCCTGGCGGCCGGTTGTATTATTGCCGGTCTCATGAAAAGTTACACCGGCATTATTATCGGTTTTGGTATTCTTGGCGGCATCGGGATGGGTATCGGTTATGCGGCGCCTACACCTGCAGCCCTGAAGTGGTTTGGTCCCCATAAGCGTGGCTTGATCGCCGGCATTGTTGTCGGTGGTTATGGTGGTGCTGCCCTGTATATTGGTGCTCTTGGTTCATATCTCATTAAAAACTACGGAATAACAGGGAGTTTTGTAGGCCTTGGCGTGTTCTTTGCCGCGGTTGTTGTTATTGCCGGCACGATGTTGAAGACACCACCTGCAGGATATGTACCTCCGACTCTTTCCGGGGGTAATGTGGCAACAGCCAACTCGACAATTACCAACTGGGAAGCTGCCGATGTATTGAAAACCTGGCAATTTTATGCCCTGGTCGTCATGTTTATCCTGACCACTCAATCTGGTCTGCTTATCATAGCCAACGCCAATGGCTTGTTGATGAAAACTGCCAAAGATATGCCTTTCTTCGTCGCCAATGGCTGGATTCTTGTTTCTTTCGGTGGTTTGGTCAATGCCATGGGCCGTGTCGGTACCGGGTTCTATTCGGATAAAATCGGCCGTCTGAATGCCTATTGTCTCAACTGTGGTATCTCGGCACTCTGCCTGTTTTCTCTGCCGTATATTATCAGTACTTCAAACCTTCTTCTTCTTTTTCTCGCCGTGGGAATTGCCTACTGGCAGTATGGTGGCGGACTTGCATTGATGCCTTCCTTTACATCTGACTTCTTTGGACCGAAGAATCTCGGTATGAACTATGGATTGGTATTTATCGGTTGGGGGCTTGGATTCTTCATGGCCAGGTTGGGTGGAACTATCCAAGACGTTACCGGTAGTTTGAACAATGCTTTCTATATCTCAGGTGGCCTGCTTGTTGCGGGGGTTATCCTTGCCCAAATGACCAGAAGACCAATGCATACGGATGAAGTTCGTGGTGATAAGGCAGCTGCATAATTAAAATATTTTTCTTGAGTCGGGTTTGGTTGGGAATTCAAGAACTCTTTGTTCCCAGCTGAAAATACTAAAGTCATATACAAGGAGTGTTTAATATGAGTGAAGAAAGTAAATCTGTTGAAACTTCTGAAGCGGAAATAGCGGTCCATTGGCAAGAGCAAACAAAATTCTTTCCATCATCAAAATTTATTGGCCAGGCAAATCTTACCGACCCGGCTGTTTTTGAGCGCTTCAGTTTAGATAATTTTCCCGATTGTTATACTGAATTTGCCGAGATGCTGACCTGGTACAAGTATTGGGATGAAGTGCTCGATACCAGCGATGCTCCCTGCTGGAAATGGTTCAAAGGCGGCAAATTGAATGCCAGTTATAACTGTATTGACCGACATCTGGCAAAAAATAAGAACAAGACCGCTATCCATTTTGTTCCTGAGCTGGAAGAAGAACGAGTTCAGCACATCACCTATCAGGAGCTCTATGTTCGGGTCAACGAGTTCGCCGCCCTGTTACGCGACACTGCCGGCCTGAAAAGAGGCGACAGAGTGACCATCCATATGCCGATGTCGGCCGAACTGCCTATCTCCATGTTGGCCTGCGCCCGACTGGGGGTCATTCACTCGGTGGTCTTTGGTGGTTTTTCCGCCAGTGCCTGTGCCGACAGGGTTGTTGATTCAAACAGCCGTGTTCTCATTACCATGGATGCTTATTATCGTGGTGGCAAACTGTTAAACCATAAGACGGTTGACGATGAAGCCTGTGAACTGGCAGCCAAAGAAGGCCAGAAAGTTGATAAGCTTCTTATCTGGCAGCGGTATCCAGGAAAGAATTCTTCGGATTCTGACTTACATGAAGGCCGTGATATTATAGTCAATAATGAACTGAAGAAGTATTACGGTGCGCGGGTTGAGCCGGAGCAGATGCTGGCCGAAGAGCCTCTCTTTTTGATGTATACCAGCGGCACAACCGGTAAACCAAAAGGCGCCCAGCATGGTACCGGCGGGTATCTCGCTTATGTAACCGCTATGTCCAAATACATCCAGGATATTCACCCTGAGGATGTTTACTGGTGTATGGCCGATATCGGCTGGATTACCGGGCATTCCTTCATTGTCTATGGACCATTGGCGCTTTGCGCTTCATCGGTAATTTTTGAGGGTGTACCGACCTATCCGGATGCAGGACGTTCCTGGCGGATAGCCCAAGAGCTTGATGTCAATATCTTCCATACGGCACCGACGGCTATCCGTGCGCTCAGAAAGGTAGGACCGGATGAGCCAGCCAAGTATAATTATCACTTCAAGCATATGACCACCGTTGGTGAGCCCATTGAGCCTGAAGTGTGGAAATGGTATCAGAGTGCTGTCGGCAAAGGGGAGGCGGTTATCGTCGACACCTACTGGCAGACCGAGACCGGTGGTTTTCTCTGCTCAACCGTACCGGGCATAGCGCCGACGAAGCCCGGCAGTGCCGGACCTGGTGTTCCCGGCATCCATCCGATTGTTTTTGATGAAAATGGCATTGAGATCCCGGCCGGGGCTGGCAAGGCGGGCAATATCTGCATTCAAAATCCATGGCCGGGCTGTTTCCAGACCATCTGGGGCAATCGGCAGAGATTTGTAGACACCTATTTTGGTATGTATAACAAAAATCCTAACAGTAAAGATTGGCGGGATTGGCCTTATCTGACCGGTGATGCTGCGGTGGTCGATGCGGATGGTTATGTTCGTATTCTCGGTCGCATCGACGATGTCATCAACGTTTCCGGTCATCGTCTGGGCACCAAAGAGATCGAGTCAGTATGTCTCACCGTTCAAGAGGTCGCGGAAGCGGCGGTCGTTCCGGTCAACCATGAGATTAAAGGCAAGGAGCCCGAAGTCTATGTTTCTTTGAAGCCGGGCTACGAGGCGTCTGCTGAAATTCAGAAGAAAATTGCCGATGCGATCACTTTCCAGATCGGCAAAATTGCTAAATGTCGCAATGTCTGGATAGTGCCCGATATGCCTAAAACCCGATCGGGTAAAATTATGCGCAGAGTCCTTGGCGCAATCTCCAACAAGGGAGATGTCGGTAATGTCATGACGCTGGCAAATCCTGAGATTGTCGAGCAGATTCAAAAGATGGTAAGTAACAAGTAGTACCTGGAAGCAGTGTAGCATCTACATCCATCCACCTGTAGTTGCGAGATGGCGGGGGCCCGAAAGGTCCCCGCCATTTTTTTTGGTGTTTTACGCAATTTTACAGTACAGTAGCTCCTCAACTATGAACTGGCCGAAAAAAGGGGAATTATGCAACGGGATTTTTATCTGCCGTATATTATCAACTATGCACAACCGGTAGCTGAGGACATTGCAATCTTTTGTGTTGCCGTACTTACCGCGATCATTGTCAGTGCGGAAGGACAGGCCTTTTTCGCTACCCTTCTCGGCGATTCACGGCAGGGTGCCAAAGATCGGTTTCATTTTAATGTATTTATGCATATGAGCATACTCGGTACCTTGAATTTTTTTATTGCCGGGTTTGGCTGGGCTAAGGAAATTGACATCAATACCGATAATTTTAAAAACTCTCCCCGGCTTTTTCTTGTATTGAGCAGAATAGCCGGTCCCCTGGCCAATTTCATGATGGCCAACATTGCCGCCAGCCTGTCCTGGTTGCTTGGCAAGTATAATTTTGACGACAGGGTCTTTTCGATAATCGCCGTAGTGAATGTTACCATGGCGGTATATGGAATGATCATGATCCCACCACTGCCCGGTTCAGCGTTCCTCTGGGCGATTCTGCCGAAAGGTGAATTGTTTGAAAAGATCAAAAAAACGCTCTGTACCTTTGGTCCTTACCTTATTGTCGGTTCGTTTCTTCTTATCAGGTTGAGTGGATGGGAAGGTGTAAGCTCTTTTTTTAACCCGATCGTTTCATCTATTACAGCTTTTATTCTCGATTTTTAATGCACTTTTTTATCCGATATTTAGGCAACAAAGCTTCTTTGTTGTTGTAAATTTTCACGCAAGTTCATTAAAACGGCAGGTCAGAACCAGATCACCATCTTCATAGACGGTCTTTACCTTGTACGGCAAGGTCTTGAAAAGTCGTATCATTGCCTTGTTGGTCGGGAAGGTGTATGCGACCAGCCCGGCAATACCGTTTTCTCTGGCCACTGCAGCCAGTTTTTTAAGGAAAAAGGTGCCGAGTCCCTTTCCCTGAAACTCTTCGCTGACCGAAAAAGCTACTTCGGATATATTCTCATTCTCCAGTTTCATGCTCTCGGCCACTGCCACAACCCGGCCAAAACCAAAATCTCCGACCACGGCCACCAGTGTCAGATCATTGACATAGTCCGTCTGCGAACGGGTTTCCATTTCCGGTCTGGCAAAAATAGTCTTCTGGCAAAAAAATCTGGTAAGGATGTCTTCCTTGGGCAGGCTGTAGTAATGTTCCTGGATGCGGCGCTCATCGACCGGTTTTGATGGCCGTATGGTAACTATTTGCCCGTTGATATCCAGAGTCTCTTCGAGCTGGATTGGGTAGACAGCTTTCGCCGCCTCTCCCAGACTTCTTTCGGCGCCTATGAAACCGCGTTCCTTAGCCGCTTCAAATAGTTCTTCCCTGAATTGAGGGTGGGCGATGCTGATCATGGCAATGACACGCTCCTGGATGCTTTTACCGAACAGGTTGACGGCGCCGTATTCAGAAACCACATAATGGACATCGCCTCGAGGCACCACCACCACATAATCCTTGAGATGGGGGACAATATTTGATTCAAGTCCGTTTTCGGTCTGACAGGTAGAAAAAAGCATGAGAATGGATTTCCCACCGGGCGATCGTCTGGCTCCGCGGACGAAATCAGGAATGCCGGAAACTCCGGCAAATCGAGTTGCCGCAGAGGCCTCGGCCGTCACTTGCCCGGTCAGGTCCATCATGCGTGCGACATTCATTGAAACCATCCGGTTGTGCCGGGAGATGACAAAGGGATCATTGACATAATCCGAAGGATGAAAATCAATTGCCGGATTATCGTTGAGGAATTCGTACAGGTTGTGAGTGCCTATAGCCATGGAGGCTACCATCTTGCCGTCGTTGAAGCCTTTTTTCTTATTGTTGATGTTTCCCGTGGAATAGAGATGCATGATATCATCGGTTAGAAACTGGGAATGGACACCCAGATCATGCTTATTTGAGAGAGCCTGAACGGTGGCCTGGGAGGCAGCGTCAAGACCAATTTGCAGAGTTGAGCCGTCTTCAATAAGCCGTGCGATATGGCTGCCGATCCGAGTCGCGACCTCGGAGGAAATTTTCGAAGGTGGAATCGACAGCAATTCCTCTTCGTGCTCGACAATAAGGTCTACGTCATTGACATGAATAAAACTCTGCCCCATGACCCTTGGCATCCGTGGGTTCACCTGGGCGATGACAAAATCGGCGGAGCGGGCAGCCGCCAAAGTGACATCGACGGAAATGCCAAGACTCATCCAGCCGAAATCGTCGACCGGAGATACCTGAATTAAGGCAACATTGAGCGGCATTTTGCGGGTTATGAAAAGATTGGGAACATCAGACATGTTCATTGGTGTTATGAACCGTCTCTGCCTGGCAATGGATTCGGATTTTGTCGAACCGAGGTAAATCGAGCGTATATTCAGATTGGTGTCTCTGGTTTTGTCGGCAATGGCCGTAAGAGACGCAGTTTCACGGCCGAGCAGGCGAACGATTTCCAGTCCGCTGAAATTGTACGTTTTATTTACCAGCTCCTGGACAAGGATCTGTGGTTCTCCGCAGCCCGAGCCGATAAATACCCGCTGCCCGGAGCGTATTCGGGAAATAGCTTCCGCCGGTTTGGTTAATTTTTCTAAATAGGTATCCGCCCAGTATTGGGAATTAGGCATGTTGTACTCCTTTTGATCTATAATGAGAAAAGCGCTATCTTAAAAAAGCAGAACAAGTCGACAGTCAGGTACGCTCACATTCGTGAGTGCCAAGAGTCATTGTTCTCTGAAAAATTCTGGAAAAACCCACTGGAAATTGAATGATTATGCCTGCATGATAATCTTCGCTTACACAGAAAGCAATGGCAACCGGAGTCGATCTTGTCAAGCAGATGGTGATAATATTGCCTTTTACCGATAAAACACCACTGGTGGTGATCACTGCAAAAGTCGTAGGGTTAGTCAGGTAGCTCGAGGTTTTTGAGCCTTTTACTCAGGGCTTGCTGCGAAATGCCAAGCAGAGACGCGGCAGTGGTTTGATTGTTTCCTGCGCGGTGCATTGCTTCTTCTACCAGCATGCGGGTTGCCTGTTTTATGGTGGGAAGGGGATCGGCAAAGGTGATTGGGATACCACTTTTCGGATCGCGGGTATGGTGTTTTGTCTGGTCTTGTTGTGTTCGTGATATATGCTGGCGAAACACGCCGAGGGGGAGAATGCCGTTTTCGTTTTGCGCGAGGGCATCAAAAACCATGGCCTGCAGCTCTCGGATATTGCCGGGAAAACTGTAGGACTCGAGGAGAATCATTAGTTCCTCGGGGATCCGTGGCGGCTTTTTTTTAAGAGTTTCCGCGGCACACTGAACAAAATGGTCGACGAGCACGCCAAGATCTTCTTTGCGTTCCCTGAGTGGTGGTAAAATTATCCGATGGGTTCGCAGGCGGTAATGCAGATCCTGGCGAAACATTTCCTTCTGCTGCAGGTCCCAGAGGTCAACATGGGTGGAGGCGACAATCCGGGCGCTGCTCGTTTTATTGGTATCCCGACCGAGCGGCATATACTCTTTTTCTTGGAGCAGGCGGAGCAGTTTGATTTGTGAAATCGGGCTCAAATCGCCAATTTCATCGAGAAAGAGGGTCCCATGTGCGGCTTTTTCAATAAGGCCCAGTCGATCGGTATCGGCGCCGGTGAATGCTCCTTTGACATGGCCGAACAAAGTGTCGGAGAAGACGTTGTCATCAAGACCCGCCACATTGATCGCGACAAATTCTCCGGTATTGCCGCTGATCTCATGAATGGCCCTGGCCACCAACTCTTTTCCTGTACCGGTCTCTCCTCGGATAAGCACCGGCTCTGATGTTTTTGCGGTGGATTCGACGTAGTTGAAGAGGAGCAGCATTTTTGGTGAATTGGTGATGATTTTACTAAACGCTTCGGGATGTTTCAGGCTGCCTTCGCGCAACTGTTCTTTGAGAGCCTGGTTTTCTTGATGCAATGCCCCGTACTGGATACTTTTTTTTACCGATGCGATGAGACGGTTTTCGTCAACTGGTTTGACGATATAGTCAAAGGCACCGGATTTCATACATTCAACTGCGGTTTCGGCATCGATGCGCCCGGTAATAATAATGACCGGGATGTGCGGGTTCTGGTTGGTTATCTGTTCCAGGATAGCTTCCCCGTCGATGTGCGGCATATTCAAGTCGAGCAGGATGACACTTGGTGGGCGCTGTTTAATTATGGCCATCGCCTGTCTGCTGTCGGAACAGGTCAGAACATTGTTCATGCCGGCAAGTTGCAGAGTAGTGTCAACCGACAGAAGGATTGCTTCTTCATCGTCGATGACCAGAATCGGATCAGATGGATATGGTCTCTTGCTCATATCATTCTTCCTATCACTTCATCGGTGCTGTATCGCGGCAGCAGAATAGTCGCGGTTGTGCCTTCCTGGGGGATAGAGTTGAAATCAAGCCAGCCGCCGTGGTTGCGTACTATTGTATCGGAGATGGACAGGCCAAGGCCTGTTCCGCTGCTATCGCGTTTCGTGGTAAAAAACGGATCTTTGATGCGGGCGAGAATTTCCGGAGTCATCCCCGGGCCGGTATCGCGTACTTCCAGAAAAATTTCTTCCGATTCTTCGATATAACCGGTCGTTACATGCAGGCTTTGCTGAGGATCGGTGAGGGCCTGACAGGCATTAACTATCAGGTTGATAACCACCTGACTTAACCTTTGGCTGTTGCCTTGTATGGTCGGCAGATTTTCTGAATAAACAACTGAAAAATTGCAAGTGGCCTTTTTGATCAGACTGGAAATGAGGCCGAGTGCCTTTTCCACCACTTGATTGAGGTTTACCGTTTCGCGCAGATCTGAGGGCTTATGACCTGAGAAATCCTTAAGGTCGCCGACGATCCGTTTGACGCGTTCGACCCCTTCATGGGAATAGAGAAGGAGGCGGGGCATTCTCTCCCGTAGTTGTGGATAGGCCATGGTCCCGACTTCCAGATCTGGGTTCTGTTCATAATGATTATCTAGAATTGGCTCGACGGTATGCCATAGTTTGTCAAAAACCTGGATGTTGAGCATGACTGATGAGATTGGGTTGTTAATCTCATGGGCAACTCCGGAAACCAGGGTGCCGAGCGATATCATCTTGTCTGACTGCATGAGTTGCTCCTGCTGCATTTTTGTTTGGGCCTCAATTTTTTTCTTTTCCGTGATGTCTCTTGCGGTCATAAGAACAGTTGACAATTGATCTGCTGTTTCAAGTTTTGCAAAAGTGGCTTCCACAGTAATTGTGCGTTTGTTTTTAAGGATAAAAGTTGTTTCCAGGAGATAATCGTCCGGTTGATTGTTGCTTATCTGGTTTATTTTTGCTTGAAACGGCCCCTGGAGTTCAGGCGGAATCATGTCGGTAATGGTCATATCCGTCATTTCCATCAAGAAGATAGCCGCTTATCCGCTTCCAGGCGGTATTGGCGTAGCTGATCCGTAGATTGGAGTCAAAAACCAGGATGATTTCTCGGGCGGTTTCAGCCAGCAAGCGATATTTATTTTCACTTTTCCGTAAAGACTCCTCCATTTCCAGGCGATGAGCCTCACCTGCAGCCCCCTGCCAGATGATATACACCGAGAGCATAGCGATTATGGCCAGGATACCGAGAAAAATCAGGGTCATACGTTTTGTTATCGCGGCAATCTGCGCCCTGACATCTTCAACGTAAACCCCGGTCCCGATCACCCAATGCCAGGGTTTAAACTCCTGGACATAGGAGATTTTCGAAAATATCCGAGTGGGTTCATCCTGCCATTGCCAATGGTATCTCACGTATCCGCCACCGGTTGTTTTGACTGTTTCAAGAAAGGCCTGAAAAAGTTTCATGCCGGCGGGATCTTCGGTATCTGTAACATCTTTTCCTTCAAGATCCGGGCGATAAGGGTGCATGATCATGGTCGGATGCGTGTCGTTGATCCAGAAATAATCCTTTCCTTCCGGTCCATATCGCAGTCTTCGCAAAAGGGCGATTGCCTGGTGTTTTGCATCCTCAACAGTAATGGTTTTATTTTGTGCCAGCTCTGCGTAATAACGGACAGAACTCATGGCAGATTCGCTGAGGGCGTGAATCATTTCCCGTTTTCGATCCATGAGATGGTCTTCAACCCTGGGCAGCATGTAGCCAAAAAATGTGCCGATGAATAAAAACATCGACAAAAGAACCGGCATAAAAATTTTTGCCGGAACTATATTTGGTAAGAAGGATTTTGCCGGGATTCTCATCGTCGACTCATCCGATGTGGTGAAAGTGGCAGATGGCAGGGTGAAGAGCAGAACGATATTCCACGATGAAACAAAGGTATGCATTGGGTTTTTCCTCACTGTGTTCTCCTTCAATAACACTCATTAGGCCGGAAATACATCGATTCAAATGCAAAGAACAGCAATATAACAATCTGTTAATTGGCCAAAGCTTGCCCGTGTAGGTTGAGGTGCTCATAATCATTTCGATAAAATTAATTGAAGAAGTCGATAAAGTCAATTTGGAAAGGATGCATCTGTGTAACATTGTTCTGTTCATTGTGCATCATTAATTTTCTGTATACTTTAAATACAATAATAACAGAATATATAGATTTATAACACTGTAATAACATTGTCCTCTTTGCTTTCTAATAGCTGAAAAAAATCAATTTGTTAAATTTCCTGATAACATATCTAACAATCTGTTAATACAAGGTAATATAGATAATAAATGTATTTTGCGGCTAACAGATGTGTAACAATGTTTGATTTATCGCTTGAACTATGATCTTCTATGCAGTATAAAATGCAATTGAGACTGGTGGATGGACTAAAATTCAGACCAAAAGGAGTGGTTATGGGTAAGTTTGATGAGGTGTTTCAAAAAAGTGTAGAAAATCCTGAGAAATTTTGGGCAGAAGCAGCAAAGGACATCACGTGGTATAAACAACCGGAAAAGGTTTTAGACAGTTCAAACGCCCCATTTTATAAATGGTTCCCCGGCGGAAAAATGAACACCTGCTACAATGCGGTTGATCGTCATGTGGAAAATGGGCGAGCTGATCAAACTGCAATCATCTATGACAGTCCCGTCACGAATACCATCAAAAAGATCTCCTATAAAGAACTGCAGACCATGGTCGCAACATTTGCCGGTGGCCTGGCCAGTCTTGGAGTAAAAAAAGGTGATACCGTCGTCATTTATATGCCGATGATTCCTGAAGCCGCCGTGGCCATGCTGGCATGCGCCAGGCTGGGTGCAGTGCATTCTGTTGTTTTCGGCGGTTTTGCTCCCCATGAGCTTGCCATCAGAATTGATCATGCCCAGCCAAAGTTGCTGATTACCGCATCCGGGGCGATTGAAGGCAAGAAAACCCTGGAATATAAACCGCTGGTTGACAGCGCGATCAAGCAATCGACCCATGAAGTGAAAAATGTAATCGTTTTTCAGCGTGATATCGTCAAGGCCTCAATGATTGAAGGACGCGATGTAGATTGGAAAGAACTGGTAGGCAAGAGCAAGCCGGTAGGATGTGTTGAACTTGATGCAACCGATCCCCTGTATATTCTCTATACCTCCGGTACCACCGGAATGCCTAAAGGCGTGTTGCGAGATAATGGCGGCCACGCGGTTGCCTTGTACTGGACCATGAAAAACCTCTATGACATTAATCCCGGAGAAGTGTGGTGGTCAGCGTCGGATGTCGGTTGGGTTGTCGGCCACTCCTACATCGTCTATGCCCCTTTACTGCAGGGATCAACGTCAGTTTTCTATGAAGGAAAGCCGGTCGGAACCCCTGATGCCGGTGCATTCTGGCGGGTTATCTCCCAGCACAAAGTGAAGACTCTCTTTACTGCTCCTACTGCATTCCGGGCGATCAAGAAAGAAGATCCGAACGGAGATTTTATTAAAAAATACGATATTTCCTGTTTTAAATGTCTCTACCTTGCCGGTGAGCGAACCGATCCCGATACCCTGCACTGGGCGGAAGATATGATTGGTGTTCCGGTTATCGACCACTGGTGGCAGACGGAAACCGGCTGGGCGATCGTCGGCAACTGTCGTGGGATCGAACAACTTCCCGTTAAAGAAGGATCTCCGACCAAAGCGCTGCCCGGCTATGATGTTCGGGTGGTTGATGACGAATGTAATGAAGTACCTCGCGGCACGGAAGGAAACATTGTCTGTAAACTGCCGCTGCCTCCGGGAACTTTGACAACTCTGTGGCGCAATGACGAGCGTTATATCAAGTCCTACATGACCAAATTCCCCGGTTATTATGAGACCAGTGATGGCGGATATATTGATGAAGACGGCTATGTCTATGTCATGGGTCGAATGGATGACGTCATCAATATCGCCGGTCATCGTCTGTCGACCGGAGCAATGGAAGAGATTATTTCCAACCATCCCGACGTTGCCGAGTGTGCCGTCTTTGGTGCGGATGATCAAATGAAAGGCCAACTGCCTGTCGGTTTCTTTGTCGTCAAGGCCGGGGTCACCCGTTCCGGTGATGAGATCAAAGCCGAGCTGGTGAAAATGGTCCGTGAGTCTATTGGTCCGATAGCATGTTTCCGTGATGCCTGCCAGGTCGTGCGTCTGCCGAAAACCAGGTCAGGTAAGATTCTGCGCGGCACCATGCGGTCTATAGCCAACAGTAAAGACTATAAGGTACCGTCAACCATCGACGATCCGGCAATTCTTAACGAGATCACTGATACCCTCAAAAAAATGGGTTATGCCAAGAAGTAATTGACGCAAATTTCAACCGGCAGCTGTCTATTCGGCAGCTGCCTTTTTTCTTACAACTTAAAGGGACCAGAGAGATCTCCAGTCCCGATTCCCAGGATGAGTGTTTATGAAAATCCATGAATACCAGGCAAAAGAACTTTTCCGTAAGTATAAGGTGCCAACTCCCGAAGGCGGTGTCAGTACAACTGTAGAGGGTGTTGAAAAGGTTGCTGCTGATCTTGGCCTTCCGGTTGCTGTCAAAGCCCAGATCCATGCTGGTGGTCGCGGCAAAGGCGGCGGTGTCAAAATAGCCAGGACCGACAAGGAAGCAGCAGCGGCCGCGTCGGCAATTCTCGGCATGACTCTGATCACCAAGCAGACCGGCCCGGAAGGACGTGTTGTTAAAACCATACTGGTTGAGAAAGGGCTGGCGATAAAAAAAGAACTCTACCTGTCCATTATACCGGATCGCAGTACCGCGACCATCACCATCGTCGCAAGCCAGGATGGTGGCATGGATATTGAGGAAGTTGCGGCAAAAACGCCTGAGCGGATAATTAAAGTTCCTGTCAACCCGGTGACCGGTATAAGAGGGTATCATATCGGCCAGGTCATGTTCGGGATGCAGCTTGATAAAGCGGTAATGAAGGAGTTCGGGGCAATCTTAAGGAATCTCTATAATCTTTTCGTAGACTACGACTGCTCCATGGTCGAGATCAATCCCTTAATTATCACTGAAGATAATCGAGTTATTGCCCTCGATGCCAAAGTCGACATAGATTCCAATTCTCTGTTCAGGCATCCCGATGTCGTTGCCATGCATGATCCCAACGAGGATGATCCTGCCGAGGCTGAAGCAGCCAAATATAACCTCAACTATATCAATCTTGATGGCAATGTCGGCAATATGGTCAATGGTGCCGGCCTGGCCATGGCAACCATGGATATCATCAAGCAGGCTGGTGCTGAACCGGCAAATTTCCTTGATGTCGGTGGTGGTGCCAATGCGGAAATGGTGGAAAACGGCTTTCGCATAATTTTGAGTGATGCCAAGGTCAAAGGGATTTTGATCAATATTTTCGGCGGTATTCTGCGTTGTGATGTTCTGGCGCAAGGGGTGGTTCAAGCAGCTGAAAAAGTGAAATTATCAGTGCCTGTCGTAGTGAGGATGGAAGGAACCAATGTTGAGGAAGGGCGGCGAATACTCAGCGAATCAGGTCTTAAATTAATAAATGCAACCGATCTGGCGGACGCTGCCAAAAAAGTCGCGGAACTAGTAGCCTGATTGAACAATCGCTAAGCCGAGCAGAGACCATCCGCAACATCCTAAAAACAAATAACCCAAACATCCAGGCATCAAAAGAGGACGAGTAAAAAATACTCAATTCTTTAAATCGTCGAGCTGTTGCTTGTTATTTTTCTGGATGGTCCTGCGACATGACAAATGTGACATCAAAATACCTGTTATTTCAAAGAACTCATTTTGATGTGCCGGTTATGGGGCAGACGGTTAAGGAAAACTCACCTGACTTTAAAAAGGTGTATGTATCAAATATACTCGCAAAGGAAAAAAATGAGCATTCTAATTAATTCCCAAACACGTGTCCTTGTTCAGGGTATTACCGGCAAGGAAGGGCAGTTTCATACCCAGCAATGTATCGCCTATGGTACCAATGTCGTCGCAGGGGTGACGCCCGGTAAAGGTGGTCAGAGTATGGACTCGGTACCTGTCTTTAACACGGTACAAGAGGCCCGGGAAAAGACCGGAGCCAATGCCTCGATGATCCTGGTTCCCCCGCCTTTTGCCGCCGACGCCATTCTTGAGGCAATAGACGCAGGTGTGGAACTTATTGTCTGCATAACCGAAGGTGTTCCGGTTATGGATATGTTGCGAATAAAGAACTATCTGGCGATGAAAAAGACCAGGCTGATCGGGCCGAATTGCCCAGGTATAATTACTCCGGGCGAGTGTAAGATCGGGATCATGCCGGGTGCTATTCATAAGCCAGGTGGGCCGGTTGGTGTTGTCTCCCGTTCCGGCACGCTCACCTATGAGGTGGTACACCAGTTGACGCAGGTAGGGCTTGGCCAGACCACCTGTGTGGGTATCGGTGGCGATCCGGTCAATGGTACCGGTTTTATCGATTGTTTAGAGGCCTTCAATGCCGATCCGGATACTAAAGCAGTCGTCATGGTTGGCGAAATCGGCGGCAATGCCGAAGAACAGGCATCGGCCTGGATCAAGGCCAACATGAAAAAGCCGGTTGTCGGCTTCATTGCCGGTTTGACTGCGCCTCCCGGCAGGCGGATGGGCCACGCCGGGGCGATAGTCAGCGGCGGACAGGGTACGGCGTCGGCGAAGATTGAAGCCATGCAGCAGTGCGGGCTTTATGTTTGTGAAGATCTGGGTTCTTTAGGTAAATTATGTAAGGAAGTTTTTTCCTGATTATCTGGCTGAAAATGATGGTGAGCTGCAAAGTGCACTGTGAATTTTGTTTCAAGGAGACACAATGAAGACAAATGACCAATTGGATCACCTGAAGAAACTCAGGGCTGAAGCCCGACTGGGTGGTGGTCAGGAAAGGATAGACAAGCAGCATGAAAAAGGGGTTATGACTGCCCGAGAACGCATTGATCTGCTGCTGGATAAAGGATCGTTTGAAGAGTTTGACATGTTTAAATCCCACAGGTGCAGGGATTTCGGCATGGAAACACAGGTCTTCCCCGGCGACGGCGTCGTAACCGGGCATGGCACTGTTGATGGTCGGATCGTGTATGTTTTTGCCCAGGATTTCACGGTACTTGGTGGTTCTCTTTCGGAAACATTTGCCGAAAAAATATGCAAGATCATGGATCTCGCCATGAAAAATGGTGCGCCGGTAATCGGCTTGAACGATTCCGGTGGAGCCCGTATTCAGGAAGGTATCGAGAGTCTTGCCGGCTATTCGGAAATTTTTCAGCGCAACGTCATGGCCTCAGGGGTCGTACCGCAGATATCGGCTATTTTCGGACCCTGTGCCGGTGGCGCGGTGTATTCTCCTGCTCTGACTGATTTTGTCATCATGGTCCAGAACCAGTCGTACATGTTTCTGACCGGACCAAAGGTTGTTAAATCCGTTACTTTTGAGGACGTAACTACTGAAGCATTGGGGGGCGCGGCAATGCACGCCAGCCGCAGCGGCGTTTCTGACTACGCGGCAACTTCGGGTACTGATGCGATAGAGTATATAAGAAAAATGCTGTCCTATCTGCCGCAGAACAATATGGAGAATCCGCCCGTCCTTCCGTGTACGGATCCCCGTAATCGTGATTCGATAGAACTCAATGCGATTCTGCCGGAGAACAACAACGCTGCATATGACATGAAGGAGATTATTCTCCAGACGGTTGACAATCGTGATTTCTTTGAGGTAAAGGAAAGTTTTGCCCCCAACCTGATTGTCGGATTTGCCAGGTATAACGGGATGAGCGTCGGCATTGTCGCCAATCAACCTCTGCATCTCTCCGGGGTACTTGATATCGATTCATCGGTTAAGGGCGCCCGGTTCGTCAGGTTCTGTGACTGTTTTAATATTCCGGTGGTAACTTTTGTCGATGTGCCGGGCTTTTTGCCGGGAACAGCGCAGGAATATGGTGGGGTGATCAGAAATGGTGCGAAGATACTGTATGCTTTTGCCGAAGCTACTATCCCGAAAGTTACTGTTATCACAAGAAAAGCATATGGTGGAGCCTACTGCGTCATGTCTTCCAAGCATCTCCGGGGGGATATCAATTATGCCTGGCCGAGCGCGGAAATTGCGGTAATGGGTGCAACCGGAGCGGTAGGCGTTCTGTATGGCCGAGAGGCGAAAAAAGCTGAAAATCCCGCTGCATTTCTTGCGGAAAAAGAAAAAGAGTATCAGAACACTGTGGCAAATCCCTATGTGGCTGCACAGCGTGGTTATATCGACGATATCATCGAACCGGCTAAAACTCGAGTCAGGATCATCAGGGCACTGGAGTTGCTGCAGAACAAACGTGATACCAACCCAATGAAAAAACACGGTAATATACCGTTATAACTGACTAGAGATTTTGATTGATTATCAATGAGGAGATGCACATGACAGTTAAAATTTTCATAAAACGAACAGTTCAGGCTCAGAACGCTGTTGAACTGACCCTTCTTTTGAAAAAATTACGAGCACTTACCTTGGAACAGCCGGGATATATTTCCGGTGAAACCTTGACTCGAATAGACCAAAAAGACGAGTACATGGTTATCAGCACCTGGCGTTCGGTAGAGGATTGGAATAGCTGGGTGAATAACCCCAAGCGCATCGAAATTCAGATGCAGATAGACAAACTGCTTGGTCAGGAAACCGACTATGCTATGTATAGCGCATAAAGTTGCATTTCGTGATAACACAACGAAATGCTCGAATCTTATGCCACCCAAGGTACAGGTTCTTGAGCTGAAAAAGAATGACCTTAAGACAAAATAATCAATGGGTGAGTTGATGGCAGATAAAAAAAAGAAAATGGCCGCTGCCCTGGCTGCCGTAAGTCTCTACCTGCAGCAGGAAGAGGCGGTTTTATACGAACAGCAGGCTCCCGGACGGGAGAATTTTGGTGCCATGTATAGTCCGTGGGCAATGAGTGGTAGTCAGGAAATGATGGCCATGCGGAGATTAATCCAATTAAGAACGTTTACTCGTTTTTAGTAGAATCTACAGTTTAAAGATCAGGCGATAGGAGAAATAGGATGAGTGATCAAGTAAAAATGACCCCATTGAATTATTCCGCGGATCGGCCAAAAGCTAAGAATCCTGTGAAAATAATGGATCTGTCAATTCGGGATGGACATCAGTCACTTTTTGCGACTCGTGGGCGGACGGAAGATATGATTCCGGTGGCGGAAATGATGGATGAAATCGGTTTTTGGGCAATTGAAACCTGGGGTGGCGCTACCTTTGACACCATGCACCGGTTCCTTAATGAAGATCCATGGGAGCGACTGCGCACCCTGAAAAGGTATATTAAAAAGACCCCTTTTTCCATGCTGCTTCGGGCGCAAAACCTCGTCGGCTACCGGAATTACGCCGATGATCTGGCCTATGCCTTCGTTGATCGGGCGGCAGAAAACGGCATGGATGTATTTAGAACCTTCGATGCTCTCAATGATTACCGGAATTTCGAGACGGTAGTCAAGCAGATCAAAAAAAGCGGCAAGCATTTCCAGGGCTGCATCTGCTACACCCTTACCGAACCACGTCTGGGTGGTGAAGTGTATAACCTGGACTATTATGTCGACAGGGCCAAAACACTCGAAGATATGGGTGCAGATTCCGTCTGCGTCAAGGATATGGCCGGCCTGATGGCCCCATATGATGCGTATCCGTTGATCAAGGCTCTGAAAAAGGCGGTCAAGGTCCCCATTCATCTGCATAGTCACTTTACCTCGGGGATGTCGCCGATGACCCATCTAAAGGCGATCGAGGCCGGCGTCGATATTATCGACACCTGCATGACACCGTATGCTTATCGAACCTCCCATGCCGCTGTTGAACCGCTGGTCATGGCGCTGCTTGGCACTAACCGTGACACCGGTTTTGATATTAAAAAATTGGCTGTCATCAACGAAATTTTAGAAAAAGAGGTGATGCCGAAGTACAAGCATCTGCTCGATGATTCCAAAGTTTCTATTATTGATATTAATGTTCTGCTGCATCAGACACCTGGCGGGATGCTGTCGAATCTGGTGAATCAGCTGCGCGAAATGGATGCACTCGATAAGATTGACGAGGTCTACAAGGAATTGCCGAGAGTCCGTAAAGACCTGGGACAAATTCCTCTGGTTACACCGACCAGTCAGATTGTCGGGGTGCAGACGGTCAATAATGTTCTGCATGATACCCCGGATGAGCGGTACAAGATGATCACCGGACAGGTGAAGGATCTCTGTTATGGCCTGTATGGCAAAACCGCAGTGCCCATCAATGCTGAGGTACAAAAGAAAGCCTTGAAGGGTTATCCCCGTGGCGAGACGCCGATTACCTGTCGGCCGGCTGAGGTTCTTGAGCCTGAGCTGGAAAAAGCCAAAGCTGAGATCGGTGATCTGGCTGTCGATATGGATGATCTTATTCTCTACGCCCAGTTTCCTGTTACCGGAAGAAAGTTCCTGGAATGGAAATACGGCAAATCCGAGCCTCCGGCGAGTGTCAAAGCAATCACCTTGGAAGAGGTGAAGAAAAAAGATGAAATTATCAAGAAAGCCAAGGCCGGAAAATTGATCGAGCCTAAGGGAGATACGCCGCCCAAATCTGCTGGATTGCGCACTTTTAACGTCTTCGTCGACAACGAATATTTCAATGTCGAGGTGGATCCGACCGGTGACATGCAGGCCGTAGCTGTGGCTGCGGCACCGCGGGCGGCTGCACCAGCAGCGGCACCTGCTCCGGCCGCAGCGGCTCCTGCCCCTGCACCTGCTGCAGAACCAGTTGCACCGACCGACGGAACACTTCTGCTTGCCCCGATGCCGGGCATGATCGTTAAATATGAGAAGAAAGCCGGTGATGCAGTGAAAAAAGGCGATACTCTGGTCGTTCTTGAGGCAATGAAAATGGAGAATGCACTTACGGCTCCCTGCGACGGAACAGTAAGCGGTATCAAATTTGCCAGTGGCGATACGGTTGCCAAAGGCGCTGTGCTTTGCATTATCAGCTGATTTCCTCTTTTTTTCCTTTCCAATGAGACTGCGCAAGACACCTTCTTGCGCAGTCTCGTGCCTCGTCTTATATTTTTATCTTTGGCGAGGCAGATTATTTCCCTGTATAAAGTCATAGAAGTTGTGAGGGTGTGATGATTATTAAAGAGCTGAACGGGCATACCCCGCAGTTTGGCGCGGATTGCTTCCTGGCTGAAAATTCCGTGGTCGTCGGGGATGTGGTGATGGGCGATCAGTGTTCGATATGGTACAACGCCGTTCTTCGCGGCGACGTGCATTATATTCGGTTGGGCAACAAGGTGAATATCCAGGATGGGGCGGTTGTGCACTGCACCTACCAGAAATATCCAACCAATATCGGTAATAATGTCTCAGTTGGGCATAATGCCATCGTTCATGGCTGTACCATTCATGATAATGTGCTGATTGGCATGGGGGCTATAGTCATGGATAACTGTGTTGTAGAGAGCAACACAATAATTGCTGCCGGGGCCATAGTTACCCAGGGAACTCATGTTGAATCCGGGACCATTTACGCCGGAGTTCCTGCAAAAAAGGTAAAAGACATCAGCCAGGAATTGATTTCCGGGGAAATTGAAAGGATCGCTGAGAATTATATCAAGTATTCAGGATGGTATAAATAAAGCTGGCGAGATTCCAAAAAAATGATTAGCGGTCGTTTGTCTGCAAAAAATTAAGCAGGGTGTCGGCAGCTGCAGTGGGTGAGGTTTTTTCCATTTCCACATCGCTGCGCAAACCTGGCAGTGCTGCTTTTACCCTCGGATCTGTGTAAAACCACTGACGCAAGCCGTCTTCCAAGAGAAAAGACATCCAGTCAAGTGCCTGGTGTTTTCTTTTTTGGGCCATCTCGCCGCTGTCACTCAGTTTTTGGCGATGGTCAAGTATGGTATGCCATATTTCTTCGATTCCGGTATGTTCGAGGGAGCTGCAGGTTAAAACCGGCGGCGTCCAGTTTGGACTGTTTGGCATCAGCATATGCAGGGCAGTCTGGTATTCTTTTCTTGCGATTTCCGCGCGAAGTATGTTGTCGCCGTCGGCTTTGTTGATGACGATGGTGTCAGCCACCTCCAGCACACCCTTTTTTATACCCTGCAGCTCGTCGCCTGCTCCTGCTATCATGAGCACCAGAAAGAAATCGACCATTGACGCAACGGTGGTCTCCGATTGCCCTACCCCGACGGTTTCAATGATAACGACATCGTAGCCGGCAGCTTCGCAGACGAGCATGGTTTCCCTGGTTTTTCTGCCGACCCCGCCCAGGGTCCCGCTCGAAGGTGAGGGTCGAATAAAGGCCTTTTCGTTAACAGCCAATTTTTCCATCCGGGTTTTATCGCCGAGAATAGACCCACCGCTTCGGCTGCTGCTCGGGTCGATGGCCAGGACTGCGACCCTATGGCCACGTTCTGTCAGCATGTTGCCAAAGCTTTCGATATAGGTGCTTTTTCCGGCACCGGGGACACCGGTTATGCCGATACGATACCCTTTGCCGGTATGAGGGAGCAACTTGTCGACTATGATCCGGGCTAATTCCTGGTGGGCGGGCAGGGTGCTTTCAATAAGAGTAATCGTCCGGGCGAGCATCAAACGATCTTGCTGCAGCACGCCGTCGACATATTCCTGGGGGCTTTTAAGCATGAGGCTTTGAACTATTCAAATACTGTATGGATGGCAGTATCGCCACTTCTGTGAAAAACACAACAGGCCCAGCGATCAAGCGAGGGAAAACCGCCGGATCCGTTGTGCTGTCAACAGTCGCTGCTAGCGATATTTTTCCTCTAACAGAGAGAGCGTCTTGTCGGCAGACACCGGGATCGGCGTCCCTGGTCCGAAAACAGCTTTGACTCCGGCATCAAAGAGAAAATCATAGTCGGCGGGTGGAATGACGCCGCCGGCAACGACGATGATGTCTTCACCGCCAATTTTCTTTAATTCCTTGATCAGAGCGGGAATCAGTGATTTATGTCCAGCGGCAAGACTCGATGCGCCAACAACATGGACATCATTTTCAATTGCCATTTTGGCTGCTTCTTCCGGCGTCTGAAACATCGGGCTGATATCAACATCAAATCCAAGGTCGGCATACGCACTGGCAATAACCTTAAAACCGCGGTCATGGCCATCCTGACCCATTTTGGTAACCAGGAGTCGAGGACGACGACCTTGTTTATCGAGAAACTTGTTGGTGCGATCTTTTATGGCGGCGATGGTGTTGTCATTTGCCTTGAATTCCGAAGAATAGGCTCCGGAAATGCACCGGGTGGTGGCAACGAACCGACCAAATACCGACTCCATCGCATCAGAAATTTCCCCGACAGTGGCTCTTGCCCTGACAGCGGGCAGGGCAGCTTCCAGCAGGTTGCCACCGTTTTTCGCTGCTGCGGTAAGGTCGTCGAGTGCTTTTTTGACGGCGGCCTGATCCCGGCTGGCCTTAATTTCTTTGATCCGGGCTATCTGCTCGTCTCGAACCGTCGCTGGTACTTCTCTGACCTCAAAGTCTATTTTTTCATCAGCGAGCTTGTATTTATTCACCCCGACAATAACATCGAGGCCCTGATCAATCCGGGCCTGTTTACGGGCGGCCGATTCCTCGACCCTCATTTTGGGCATGCCGCTTTCGATCGCTTTGGCCATTCCGCCAAGACCGGCAATTTCATCGATGATTTTTTGTGCTTCTTCGACAATACTGTTGGTCAGAGATTCGATATAATATGAACCGCCTAATGGATCGATGACATGACAAACCTGGGACTCTTCCTGGATTATGATCTGGGTGTTTCTGGCGATACGGGCAGAAAAATCGGTGGGCAGGCCGATAGCTTCATCAAAAGAATTGGTGTGCAGCGACTGGGTTCCGCCAAGAACCGCCGACATGGCCTCAAGGGTGGTGCGGATCACGTTATTGTAGGGATCCTGCTCGGTCAGACTCCAGCCTGAGGTCTGACAGTGGGTGCGCAGCATGGAAGATTTCGGATTTTTCGGCTTGAATTCACTCATCAGACGATGCCAGAGGAATCGAGCCGCCCGGAGCATGGCAATGTCCATGAAAAAGTTCATGCCGATGCCGAAAAAGAACGACAGCCTTGGAGCAAAGGTATCAACATCCATGCCGCTTTTCAGGGCGGCCCGGACATACTCGACGCCGTCCGCCAGGGTGAAGGCAGTCTGCAGCACGCTGTTGGCTCCGGCCTCCATCATATGATAGCCGCTGATGCTGATGGTGTTGTACTTCGGCATCTCTTTGGAACAATAGGCCATAATGTCGGAGATAATCCGCATGGATGGTCCGGGAGGGTAGATATAGGTATTCCTGGTCAGATATTCTTTTAAAATATCGTTTTGGATGGTTCCCGACAACTGGTCATGGCTGACCCCCTGCTCTTCGGCGGCGACGATATACCCGGCAAGAATCGGGATAACCGCCCCGTTCATGGTCATGGAGACGGACATTTCATTGAGCGGAATGCCGTCAAACAGGATCTTCATGTCTTCGACGGAGTCTATGGCAACGCCTGCTTTACCGATGTCGCCGGCAACCCTTGGGTGGTCGGAGTCGTAGCCGCGATGAGTCGCCAGGTCAAAGGCGACCGACAAGCCTTTCTGGCCGGCAGCAAGGGCCTTATGATAGAAGGCGTTCGATTCCTTGGCGGTAGAGAAACCGGCGTACTGGCGAATTGTCCAGGGCCGACCGGCGTACATGGTGGTCATGGGGCCGCGGGTATAGGGTGCCATTCCCGGCATGGTGTCGACGCTCTCCAGTCCTTCAAGGTCTTCTGCGGTATAAAGGGCTTTTACTTTAATGCCCTCCGGGGTCATCCAGTCGAGGGAGTCGACGGATTTTCCCTTCATTTGCTTGGAGGCGAATTCCGCCCATTTTTGTAATTTTGGATTCTCAGACATCAGTTACTCCTTATTAGGCAAAATATCATTTCCCCGGCAAGGGATTAAGAGAAGAGATGCGCCCTACGATCGTTCGCAAAGCTCTACCAACACGCCACCGGTGGCTTTGGGGTGGAGAAAGGCAATTTTCGCTCCGCCTGCACCGATTCTCGGTTGCTGATCTATGAGCTGTACACCTTTATCTTTTAGTTCCTGCAGAGCTTCATCGATGTTGGCGACCCGGAATGCGACATGTTGAAAGCCGGTGCCCTTTTTTTCAATGAATTTAGCTACCGGACCATCTGGCGCAGTGGATTCAAGGAGTTCGACTTCACTTTCGCCGACTGGGAAAAAAGCAGTGGTTACCTTTTGTGTTTCAACAGTCTCTGCGCCTTCAAATTTAAGACCAAGGACGTCGGACCAGAAATTCTTGCCATCGTCAATGCTGTTTACAGCTATACCCAAGTGATCAATTTTCAATATTTTCATTGAATCCTCCAAAATTAAAATTTGTCTCTATTGTGTGTGCATTCTGTGATTGAAATTCAAGAATACTTATTTTCAGAGTTCGAACCCTGATTCAGTTGTTGAGGGTGCGCCTTCATTCCCTGCCAGACCATCTCGAACATTATGTTTGCCTGTTCGCTAAGAGAGCCGGTTTTCCCGCGAAGGAT
>CAWDRB010000020.1:0-242144 GCA_963804605.1 uncultured delta proteobacterium | reverse complement strand
TTATTGTCAATTATAATGCAGGCGAACTGTTGCGTAGCTGTGTCGACTCATTGCTGAATTGTCCACTGGAAATCGAAATTATCGTAGTTGATAACGCATCGATAGATGGTAGTTTAGATGCGCTGCAGGGATTGCCAGAAGTGCAGATAATTAAAAATCCATCCAACGTTGGTTTCGCTACGGCCTGTAATATTGGGTTACGTATTACTTCTTCCCCATTTCTGCTGTTCCTCAATCCAGACTGTTTTTTCGAACCGGACGCCTTAACTGAATTGATGGCAACAATGAATTCTGATGATCGTGTTGGCATGGCGACAGGGGTCCTAACTAATTTAGACGGAACCGAACAGCCCGGCGGGCGGCGAGCGGTACCCACCCCATGGCGATCTTTTGTGCGCGCTTTTGGACTGGCCCGTTTTTCTGATCGTTGGCCCCGAATGTTCTTTGATTTTCATTTGCACAAGCAACCTTTGCCCGATAGGCCAATAGAAGTTGAGGCGACATCAGGTGCATGTATGTTGATTAGACGTGAGGCAATGCAGGATGTCGGGGATTGGGACGAAGGGTATTTTTTACACTGTGAAGATCTCGACTTGTGCATGCGCTTCCGCCAAAAGGGATGGAAAATTCTTTTTGTGCCGACTGTTAGGGTTATGCATGATAAAGGCACTTGCAGTCGAACTCGTCCAATATTCGTCGAATGGCATAAACATAAAGGTATGCTAAGATTTTACCGAAAATTTTTCCGGCACCAGTATCCAGGAGTTTTGTGGCCACTTGTAGCTTTTGGAGTGTGGTTTCGTTTTATGCTTGTGGCTGGATACTTTGGAGTACATCGGGTCGTAAGATCACTCGGGGTAAATCGTGCCTAACAAAAAAGTAGGCTTGCTTGGTGCAACCAGTCTGGTGGGTGAAATATTGCTTCCACTTTTACAAGATGATGCACAGGTTCACGCCTTTTCTCGAAAGCCGCAAATATCAAAAAATGTTGGACTGGCTTGGCATCAAATTTCAGCTACTGTTTGCAATACCCATTTTCCCATTGAAGATTGGCTGTGTCTGGCACCCATTTGGGTATTGCAAGACCATTTCCCCCTGCTTGAATCATATAGGGTGCAGCGTATTGTAGCTCTCTCGTCCACCAGTCGTTTTACGAAAACAAAGTCCCCTGATGCCGCTGAAAAAGCAATCGCCGCTCGTTTGATAGAAGGGGAAGAAAATCTCAAAACATGGGCAACAAGCAAGGGCATTGAGTGGGTCCTCCTCCGACCCACTTTAATATATGGTCGTGGTCGGGACAAAAACATTGCCGAGATAGCTCATTTTATTCGTCGGTTTAAGTTCTTCCCCTTACTGGGCAAAGCAAACGGCTTACGGCAGCCTATTCATGTCGAGGATGTGGCAAAGGCGTGTATAGCAGCGTTGAAATCTCCCCTGGCGAAAAACCGGGCGTATAATATCTCTGGTGATGAAACCCTGCCCTATCGTGAAATGGTCAGCCGGGTGTTTGCCTCTTTACACCGTTCACCGCGGCTGTTGCCGATACCTTTGGCAGTATTTGCTCTCGCCGTGGCTTGTATACGCCTGCTGCCAAGATATCGTCACTGGTCTGTCGCCATGGCAGAACGGATGAATAGCAATCTGATATTTGATCACTCGGATGCCATAGAAGATTTTGGATTTTCGCCTCGTCCATTTCACCTCTCATCGGAGGATTTACCGCAGTAAGAAGCAACAGCGGACTTGCCACGAGTCCCGGCGCGAGAATCGCGCCTCAGCGTCGCCCTAGCCGCATTTTCAAAATAATACTGATCAAAACCTACCTTGACAATATCCACTTGCAATGATCCAGCCAGCCGCTGGGGTAGTCTAGACACCAGGTTCCAAGCGCTGAATAATCGCCACCGCTTTCAGATCTGGTTTATATTCCGGAATAATGTCTTGCAAAACTTCTTTTATTCCCCGCGCATCATGCACTGTGGCTTTCCTGGCTAAACGGGACAGCAGTTCCTCCATTTCCGGGCCTGGTTTGCCATTGCCCTGCAGGACCATGATTTTTTCATGCCTGGTCGGCACGATGCCTTCACCTTCGGAGATCAATTCTTCGTATAATTTTTCTCCGGGGCGGAGTCCGGTAAATTCTATTTTGATATCTTTTTCCGGTTCATAACCGAGCAGCTTGATAAGATCATGGGCCAAATTAACGATTTTCACCCTGGCGCCCATCTTCAAAATAAAAATCTCACCGCCCGCTCCCATGGCTCCGGCCTGGAGAATCAACTGTGCAGCTTCTTCAATCGACATAAAATAGCGGGTCATTTCCGCATCGGTGACAGTCACCGGCCCGCCCTTTTCAATCTGATGCTTGAAGAGAGGAATGACCGATCCGGAAGAACCAAGGACATTGCCGAAGCGTACCGCCATAAAAGTCGTTTTATTATGTGCTTGACCCGCAAGGACTGTCGCCTGCTCGTTGCAATAGGCGAGCATCAGCAGCTCGGTCACTCGTTTTGTCGCGCCCATGACATTAGTCGGCCGTACCGCCTTGTCGGTCGAAACCAGCACAAATCGTTCGACCTTATGGGCAATGGTCGCTTCAATAAGACTCTTTGTGGCAAAGACATTATTAAAGACCGCCTCCCAGGGGTTCGCCTCGACCAGAGGCACATGTTTGTATGCCGCTGCGTGAAACACCACGGACGGCGCGTATTCGGAAAATATTGCCTTTAGCAGGGCCTGGTTCTGGATTTTACAGAGGACCGGGACATAGTCGTAAAACTGGTGGTCATGGTGGAGTTCCATCTGGATTTTATAGAGATTTTCTTCCCCGGCATCGAGCAGGATAATTTTTTTTGGATCAAACTTGATAATTTGTCGACAAAGCTCAGAGCCGATCGATCCCCCTGCCCCGGTGACCAGGATCGTCTGGTCGGTCAAGTAACGCCCGATTTCTTGTTGATCGAGATGGACGACGGGTCGGCCGAGCAGATCCCGATAAGCGATTTCACGGCTGGAAGTTACGCTTAATTTTCCCTTGATGATCTCGCCCATACTTGGCAGGACCTTGAATTTCGTCTCTGATTTCTGGCACAGCTCGACTATCCTCTGCATCTGTTCTGCAGTGGCCGAAGCAACAGCGATAAGCAGCTCTTCGGGCCTGGTTCTGGCGATGCACTGCTGAAGATTATCCAGTCCCCCGACCACGGGTATCCCATGGATTTTCAGGCCCTGTTTCTTCCGATCGTCATCGACAAGGCCGACAACCTCGTACGGGACGTTATTGTTGTCTCGTATCTCACGAATAACTTTTTCGGCTGCTGCCCCGGCGCCGATAAGCAGCAGTCGTATTTTATCAGGTCTGACAGAATCATGCGTCAGCCAGGGCATCAGTTCTTTATTCTGCAGAAAATAGCGGATCGTGCCGCGATGCAGACACAGCAGCAAAAAGCTAAATACCCCGTCCATAAAAAAGACTGACCTGGAAAAGCCGATAAATCGATTAAAATAGAGAACAGACGTGATAATCAAGCCGGACGAAACCGCGACCGCCTTGGCGATATTCAGCAGATCGGTGGTACTGGCATAACGCCACATTCCCCGGTAGAGGCCGAACAGGTAAAATATGGGAATCTTACACAAAATAAGAAAAGGCAGGACGCTTACAATTTGCGGAATCCACCACGATATCTGCCAATCGAACCGCACTAAATAGGCGAGCAAAAAAGCAGCCACGATAAGGGCTATGTCGGTAAAAAGAACAATCCAAAAATTCCTCCTTACCGCAAGAGTCCACAAAAGTCGGGGCTGTTCTCTCAGTTTATTGATAAAGTTTTTTCTCATGACTCAGATATTTTTCTCAGGTGCCTGGGAAATTTTTCGGACAGTCATTGCACATTTTTGACAATCGAATTCAAGTTTATATGCCCCAGTATTATCCATAATAGTCAATGACGTCGCCATTTTTTCAGGATGATTGCTCGTTTTTGGGCAGAGCTGCAATTGAGCTCGGACACAGTACCTGGTGGTCATCAGGGCGCAATCGGCAACATCCGCAGCGCAAAGCCTGCTCTGGTCAATTTCCCGCACACCATGCCGCCGGTAAAACGCTGCCGCTTTATGGCTGCCGATATTGTCGAGATAACTTACTTCGCCCCTCGGCCAGGGAATATCATTGGCGACAAATTCAATACGTTCAACGGAGTACTGCGCAAGTCTTTGGGCCTGATGGCGGGCAAACCCTTTTCGCCGCAGATCATTAATAACCGCTGCGGGAAGAAAAAGCTCAGGACGAAGATTAACCGACACCTGGGCAACTGAGAAGACGGAACCGCCGCTTTTTCGCAGTTGTTTTTCCGCCAGCGCGGCGATCATTCCAGCCTCTTTCGCCACCGCTTTTTCCACCTGGACAACAGTTGTCGATTCTATCCCGTCTTCATCTCTTATCAGCAGCTGCAAACCATCGTCGATTTCGTTAAGCATCAACTGCAGGGCAATCGTCCGGCACTGCCCACTTCTGGTCAGCAGTTTATTGAAGGCGGTATCCGAGTTACGGTAAATCATCGTTCCCACCGGCAAAACCACCGGATCCCTGGCATATATTCTATCGTTTTCAACGCGGTTTACCTTGAACCCGACCAGACCTCGCGCTGGATCAAAAAAACAGAGGCCATCGCCATTATTGATCAGCTCTTTGGTTGCTACCTTAAAATACAATTTTTCGGCGTACACAACCTGTCCCAGCAGTTGGCCAGTGGATTTCGGGCTGTCGATTGCCCCCGGGGTATTGTGCCGGTTAGTCAAAAAATAGTCGCTCATCCCCCGGTTGAACGATTTTTCTGGATCTGGGCTAAAACCGAAGCTGCAGCTCCCCGAAGACGAGCGTTTCAACCTCCCGTCTTCGGCAATTATGGTATCAAGCGCCTGACGGTAATAGGCGGTCACATTCTTGACATAATTCTCATCTTTCAGGCGGCCTTCTATCTTAAAAGAGCTTATCCCCGCATCGATGAGTGCACTAAGGTGGGCCGACAGGTTTAAATCCTTGAGGCTCAGCAGATAGCGATCCTTTGCTAAAATTTTGCCTTGGCCATCTTTCAGGGTGAATTTATGGCGGCAAAACTGGGCACATTCTCCCCTGTTGGCGCTCCGCCCGGCCATGACCTCACTGATATAACACTGACCGCTGTAAGAAACGCAGAGCGCACCATGCACGAAAAACTCCAGCGGCACCCTGGTGGCCGCTCGAATCTCCCTGATCCCACCTAGGCTCAGTTCACGGGCTAATACAACCTGCTGAAAACCGACTTCCTCTAAGAATCGGACTTTCTCCGCCGTCTGATTATTCATCTGGGTTGAACTGTGCAGGGGAATCGGCGGCAATTCCATCTCCAGCAAGCCGACATCCTGAATGATGAGAGAATCGACGCCGATTCCATGCAGCTGATGGCAGAGCTTTACCGCGGGATCCAGTTCCTGATCGGTCAAGATGGTATTGAGGGCAACATAGACCCTGGCCGAAAACTGGTGGGCATGGGCGACCAGCCTGGCAATATCGGCCAGGCTATTGCCGGCTGCGGCCCTGGCACTAAACTGCGGACCGCCGATATAGACGGCATCGGCGCCATGGTTTATGGCGCCGATGCCGCAGGCAAAATTTCTGGCCGGGGCCAGCAGTTCAATTTTTCGTGGCTGCATGAGTGGGAGGCTGGCAACCGATCAGAAGGAGAGAATCTGATATCCTTCGCTTACCAAGCCCTCAATGGATGGATGGCCCTGCATATCACCAACAATATTCAACCCCTGTTTTTCAGCCTCGGCGAGAGTCCCCATTTTCTGAGAACACGCCTTGCAGATGCAGCTCAGCAGTTTTTTTTCGCGGAGTTGACTGTACAGGTTGGCAAAGGGCGTACCGGCTTTAGCCAGTTCGGTGATAAGAGCCGTGGCAGCGCCCTCTATAATCACCTGCACTTCATATCCTTTTTTTTCAAAATCAAGGGCATAAAGCATAACATGGGCAAAACAGGTCAGCTCACCATTATAGGCAAGCAAGGCAATTTTTTTCATCGATTACTCCTTTTTAGTGTCACAGCATTGCATCCTTATACTCCTTCACGCCAGGCAATACCATACTAAAACTTGCCCGGTCATGAAAGTCCGGTTCAGCTCCACAATGGTCAACAGCCCAATAGCTGAGGCTTCCTCCGGGATCTTTTATGATACAGCTGATCGCGAGCTCAAGATCCGACGAATCGTCAGTGAGAGCTTTGCAATCAAGGGTGCAGCAAAGCGAGAAAAGATCACCATCCCCAATAACAACGCAATCAGGTTGAACAGCCAATAATTCTTCCTGCATGCCGGTGCGGTAATCGGTAAAGCGATATATGTTCCAGTCACCATTAGGGTTCAGGTTAACTTCCCAGTAGGCAGAATCACCTTGAATGCCAAAAAATAACTCAAAACAGGTTTGTCGCCACAGTTCATTGCGACGCTCCGGGCTCCCCGCATTTTCCGGCAGCAGCTTCCCAGTCATCCAGCCAGCTACCTGGTATTCTATCTCAATCACTCCCGGGCGTCTGATGACATGTCCCGAAACTGCCAACCTATGGGTCAGTGCCCCGGGCATAAAGGGCCGCAGTTGAAAATATCCGGCTTCAGGCATAACCAATATCAATCAGACCTATACATCCAAGCTCTGCCCATGCAATGGAACATCCACGTTGAATCCCTCTCCACGCAGATACTCGGCAAAACCGAGGCTCTGCTCCTCTTCGCCATGGACCAGAGCGATCTTTTTGATGACCAGGTTCGACTCTTTGAGAACCCTGGTCATCTCTTCCCGATCGCCGTGCGCGCTGAAACCGCCCAAGGTTACCACTCTTGCCCTGAGAGGATAATCTTTATTATAAAACCGGACAACCGGCGGCTCGCCCTGCCGTCCGTCGGCGGCATATTTTTCACCTTTTTCCTGCAGGGTTCTGCCAAAGGTGTTTTGTCCCATATACCCGACGATCAGCACGGTGTTTCGCTCGTCATGGATCTTATGCCGGAGGTGATGCAGGACCCGGCCACCCTCACACATACCCGATCCGGCCAGGACAATATGCGACCTGGTGTCGCGGTTCAGCGCCATCGACTCTTCAACACTCTGAACAAATTTCAGCTGCGCAAAATCGAAGGGGTTGATCCCGTTTCTGAGAAACGTTGCATGGGTTTCTTCGTCATAGGTTTCCGGATGTTCACCGAAAACATTGGTGATATTGGTCGCCAGTGGACTGTCAACCCAGACCGGCATCGGCGGGATTTCTTTGGCCAGAAAAAGTTCATGAATAAAATAGAGCAACTCCTGGGTGCGGCCATAGGCAAAGGCCGGGATAATCACCGAACCGCCCCGGTCAAAGGTTTCGTTCAGGACCTTTTTCAGCATCGGTTTCATGTCGATTACCGGCTCGTGCTTCCTGCTGCCGTAGGTACTCTCCATGATCATCAGATCAATATTTCGGTGCTCTTTCGCAAAATCAAGGGTCGGATCCTTGATTATCGGCTTGGTAAAGCGTCCCAGATCTCCGGAATAGAGCACCGTTTTGGTCTGCCCGACCAATTTATGCTGGATGACCGACATCGCCGAGCCGAGGATATGACCGGCACAATACAAGGTGCAGGTAAGGTCCCGACCGATGGTAACGGTTTCCCCCAGCGAAATGCCTTCGAAATATGCCAGGGCCTCTTCTGCCTCGGTCAAGGTATAAAGAGGCGTCACGACCTCCAGATGATGTTCGCGCAGCAGTTGCTCGGCGACCTCGGTGCGCAGTTCGTGATCGCCCGATTTCAAGAGAGTTTTAATCTCCTGCTGGTCGGCTTTGGACATCTCTGATTTGCCACCGCCGGTTTTTATCTGGGCCAGAAAAGCCTTGGCAGTCTTATAATTGAGATAGGCCGCATCACCTTCCTGGATCTTGGCTGAATCTCTGAGCAGATATGCACTGGCATCGGTTGTTGCCCTGGTGCAGAAAATTCGCCCGCTGAAGCCATTTTTGACAAGCATGGGAATGCGCCCGGAGTGATCGATATGGGCATGGGACAGCACCATGTTGGTTAAAATTTTCGGATCAATTGGAAAAACGCGGTTCTTGGCCTCGGTCTCCTTTCTCCTGCCTTGAAAGAGGCCACAGTCGAGTAAAATATTGTCCTGGTCGGTTACCAGGGTATGAAAAGAACCGGTAACCTCTCGGGTAGCTCCATAGAATGTAACGTGCATTGATTCTCCTTTCGGGCTGAAAGCGGTGCAGTAATTTTTACCTCATGCAGGTAATAACATCGCATTATTTCTTAACAAAGGGGCGGATAAAACTCAACAGCTATTCCCGACAAAACAGCAGCGGTTTGACTCAAGAAATCATCGCATCGACACAGATTCGGTAGGTATTAGGACCACAGTGTCCGCATCTATTGATGGTGGATGCAATCAACTTTCGATGGGCAGCGCTGCAGGCCCTGTCAATTTTGGCAACGGACTCGGCAATTGCATCCAATGGCTGCATATCATAGAAATGCAACACTCCATCTTTCTTGAGGACCTGGAACGCGTATGATAGAAATTCTTCACCCCTGGTCGGCAGGGGCATGATCACCCGGTCAAAGGTTGCCGCCAGACCCCACACCACCTCCTGCACATCGCCGAGATAGAGTCGGATGTTCGTCTGCTTTTTATTGCGGGCCAGGTTGGCTACGGCATAGGCGTGGGCCTCGGGGTTTTTTTCGATGCCCACGATCAATCGGGCCTTGCTGTACCGGGCAATCATCAATGGAAAAGGAGCTACCCCGGAAAAAAAGACCAGGACCGACTCCCCCGGCGAGACAAGTGCGGCGACCCTCTTTCGTTCATTGCCGCTCCTGATTGAATAATAGACCGTCTCAACATTGACCAACAGCCGGACGCCGAACTCCTTCACCTCGGTCTCTTTACGGTTCTCCCCGGCCAGAATCAGCAGCGGCATGGTTCTGAATTCGCCACCGTAACACCCGGCTCTTTTCGCGACGACCTTGATCTTGCTGTTGCCGGCCAGTATCGCTTCGGCAATATACTGCTTTTTGCTGGTCAATCCCTCGGGAATAGTGACAATGGCGATATCACCCACCACATCATGGGCACCGACCAGCTGCGCCAACTCTTGTTGGGAAAGACGCTCCGCCAGCCTGTCTTTTAACTTCATCGGCTTTTGGCTACCTCTTTAATGAAAAACAGCGCCCGAGAACTTTAAGTTCTCGGGCGCTGTAGCAATCAAAGTCCAATCCTCATCAGGCTTGGACTATGGGAAGAATGTATCAGATCTTGACGACATTCTCCGCAGCGGGGCCTTTTGCTCCGTCAACAATATCAAATTTCACCCGCTCTCCTTCCTCAAGAGACTTGAAGCCTTCCATCTTGATCGCCGAATGATGAACAAAAACGTCCTTTCCCCCATCTTGCTCAATAAAACCAAAACCTTTCGAGTTATTGAACCACTTCACTGTTCCTTCTGCCATGACATACTCCTTTGACACAAAATGCATTTATGACTTTTATGTACCATTCAAAAGTCAGCCTGTTTTTCCTTATACCCTTACTGCAGTAAAATAAAAATAAAAAAGTTTATTTTTCACTCTAAAACAACCGATTAGTAATGTTTTTCATCCAATATGGCCAGAAGAGGTGCCTTGTTCAAGGTTTTGGTAAATACAATTATCTGACAACGCCGGCATAACAATAGAGGTTGATTTAATAACCACTTTATGATTACTTATCCCAGGAAAAATCGCCTACAACCAAAATATTTTCTGCTTGCAAAATTCAATGGTTTTTACACCTGGAGGGAAAAATGTTTAAGATTGTGAAACGCGAAGAAATGGCCGAAGGGACAGTGATTCTTAATGAAATCGAAGCCCCGTTAATTGCCAAAAAGGCTAAGCCAGGCCAGTTCGTCATTCTCAAAGCAAACGAGGAAGGCGAGAGAATCCCCCTTACCATGGCGGATACCGATCCGACAAAAGGCACCATCACCATTATTTACATGGTTGTGGGTAAATCAACAGCACTTTTCAAAGACCTCAAGGTCGGCGACTCCTATCAGGATGTCATTGGCCCGCTCGGCAAAGCAACCCATCTGGAAAAAGTCGGCAAGGTTATCTGTGTCGGCGGCGGCACCGGCGTTGCCGTGCTGCATCCGATCACCCGCGGCTTAAAACAAGTGGGCAACGATGTCCTCTGCATCATCGGCGCGCGCAATAAAGGCCTGTTGATGATGGAAGACCACATGCGGGCTGCTTCCCATGATCTGCGCATTTGCACCGATGACGGCTCTTATGGCCATCACGGTTTTGTAACAGACGTCCTCAAAGAAGCTCTTCAGGCAGGAGATATCAAGATGGTCGTCGCTATCGGCCCTGTTCCCATGATGAAGGCAGTCAGCAATCTCACCAAGGAGTTCAATGTCGAGACCATCGTCAGCCTCAATCCGATCATGGTCGACGGTACCGGAATGTGTGGCGGCTGCCGGGTAACCATTGGTGGCGAAACAAAATTTGCCTGCGTCGACGGTCCCGAATTCGACGGCCATAAAGTAGACTACGATGAGTTGATCTTACGGCTCAGAGCCTACCAGGAAGATGAGAAAAAGTGTCACCAGGACTACTGCACCATTCGCGACGCTAAATAACCTGGCAACCTACTCTTTTTCCGTAGTTAATTTATTGAGATAATTTAATAATCGTGGCTTACGATTTTCATCGGAGGATATTATGGCAGCAACAGAAGACAAAAATGTGAAGAATCCACGGCAACCCATGCCTGAGCAGGATCCAAAGGTCCGAGCCCGCAATTTCCTTGAAGTACCCACCGGCTACACCATGAAAATGGCCCAGGACGAGGCCTCCCGTTGTCTGCAGTGCAAAAAGCCCGGCTGCGTCGCCGGTTGTCCGGTGGGCGTTGATATTCCCGGCTTTATTGATCTTATTGCCCAGGGCGATATGACCGGGGCGATCCGCAATCTGTGGACTAAAAATGCCCTGCCCGCGGTATGTGGCCGAGTGTGCCCGCAGGAAATTCAGTGCGAAGGGAAATGTATTGTCGGCAAGAAAGGTGAACCGGTGGCTATCGGTAATCTTGAACGTTTCTGCGCTGACTATGAACGTGAACACGGCACCGGCGAGCTACCGCCCAAAGGCGCCCCCACCGGCAAAAAAATTGCCGTGGTCGGTTCCGGCCCATCCGGGCTGACTGTTGCCGGTGATCTTATCACCAAGGGCCATGACGTGACCATCTTCGAAGCCTTCCATAAGCCGGGCGGTGTTCTGGTGTACGGTATCCCTGAGTTTCGTCTGCCGAAAGCCATTGTTGCCCAGGAGGTTAATTTTTTGGCAAGACTCGGTGTGAATGTACAATGCAACGCAGTTGTCGGCAGGACGGTTTCGCTCGACGAACTGCTCGAAGAGGGATATGACGCCATCTATGTCGGCGTTGGTGCCGGTCTGCCCAGATTCATGGACATCCCCGGTGAGAATCTGGTCGGAATCCTGTCCGCCAATGAGTATCTGACCAGGGCCAACCTCATGAAGGCGTATCTGTATCCGAAAGTCGATACCCCAATCCCCATTGGTAAAAACGTGGTGGTGCTTGGCGCCGGCAACGTAGCCATGGACTCGGCCCGTACCGCCATGCGCCTCGGTGCTGAAAGCGTCAAAATCGTCTATCGCCGCTCCCGTGAAGAAATGCCCGCCCGTAAGGCGGAAATTCACCATGCCGAGGAAGAAGGGATCGAACTGTTTCTGCTGACCAATCCCACCAAGTATCTTGGCGACAAAAACGGCAGACTGACCGGAATGGAATGTTTACGCATGGAACTCGGCGAACCCGATGCTTCGGGCAGGCGACGTCCGGTGGCCATAAAAGGTTCTGAATTCGAGATCGAATGCGACCTGTGCATTGTCGCCGTAGGCTCGGGAGCCAACCCGCTTCTGACCAGTGAAACCCCTGATATGCAGTTAAATAAATGGGGTAATATTGTCGCTGATCCAAGAACCGGCAAAACCACTAAAAAAGCTGTCTGGGCCGGAGGCGACATTGTTACCGGAGCAGCTACTGTCATCCTGGCGATGGGAGCCGGGCGAGATGCCGCCAATTCAATGCACGATTACCTGTCTCTCGGATGGTAACTGTTCGCATTAATTGGACCAACTGATCTTTTTACTGCCGGCAATCTTGTCATTTCTCCAGCGACAAGATTGCCGGCCCCTTTGCCAGCTCTCCCAATTTTATCACCCTCTCTTCCCAAGCTGACTCCTCCAAAAAACAGTTGCTGTACGCCACTTATCCATAATCAATTCTGAACATAATCTTCATTGAAATGAATAATAAAAGCTCGTCGACCATCCCTTTGAAATTTCATTATTAATGGAATCCTTTAAGAACCGTCTCACCAACTTTTTTCCGGTCAGATCCATAAACACGTCCCCTCCAAGGCAATATATTCATTGTGCGTGTTGTGCCCACCTGCTTCACCTTCTTGCAATCATCTCTTGACACAAAAATAACACCTGGCTTTCAAACCCTCTACATACCAATATAACGTCTAGAAACTAACTCAAGCCACAATTGCCGGAATTAACGCGGCCGTGATGCGCGATCAGCAAAAGCACAATATGCACATTACGTGCAATTGTATCGTGAAAAAATTAATTGCAACGGAAAAGTTTAAGTACTTGTTTGGTATACGGAAATAATTTCTTGACAGGGAATAGAGGCTCCTGTTAATGAATGGTTATTCATAAATCTTTTTGTGTCGGTGTGTGCTGTTGAACGGCCACATGGTATGGAAAAAAGCAGTGAGAGGAAAAAATAATGTCAACGGAACTGGTTTTTTCAACAGTGGCACTGATAGGTCTTGCCGCTCTTGTTCCCCTTATCATGGTCGCCACCGCGGTTCTGGGTCCGCGCTCCAAGGGGAAGATGAAAAATGAAGCCTACGAGAGTGGTGTAGGTCCAATTATCGGCACGGTCGACCAGAAATTCAGCGTCAAATTTTATCTTCTCGCAATTCTTTTTTTAATCTTCGACATTGAAGCAGTGTTCATGTATCCATGGGCGGTCAGTGTCCGTGAACTTGGCTGGTTCGGATTTGCCGAGATGATGGTCTTCATGATGCTGCTTCTCACTGGACTCATTTACATTCTTAAGAAAGGGGTGCTCAATTGGCGTTAGGACTCGAAGCAAGCCTCGGCGACACAGTCATCACCACAAAATTGGATGAGTGCATCAACTGGGGTCGGCAATATTCACTATGGCCGTTCATTTTCGGCACCGCTTGCTGCGCTATTGAATTTATGAGTGCAGCCGCGAGCCAACATGACATTTCCCGTTTTGGCGCTGAGGTTGTACGTTTTTCTCCACGCCAGGCGGATCTTCTGCTGGTCTGCGGCACCATCAGTTATAAGCAGGCACCTATTTTAAAGCGCATCTATGAGCAGATGCCCGATCCTAAATGGGTAGTCGCCATGGGAGCCTGTGCAAGTTCCGGGGGCATTTACGACAACTACTGCACAGTTCAAGGCATAGATACCATCATCCCCGTAGACGTTTTTATCTCGGGCTGCCCTCCTCGGCCGGAAGCTGTGCTGGATGCCCTGATTGCTATCCAGGACCAGATTAAAGGCGAAACCATACTGAAAGATCGCCATAAAGACTTTAAAGGGATTCTCGACTGATATGAATGCGACGGCTTTAGAAAAAATCCGAGCCGCGTTTCCGGACGCGACCTGCAAAGTTGTTCTGGATTCTGTGGTTATCGATGTACAGCCTGAAAACCTCACGAGCACTCTCACCCGGCTGAAAAACGAGCCTGATTTTAACTGTGGACTGATGGTTGATGTCACGGCCATTGATTATCTGCACTATCCACAGCCTCAGAAAGACAGGTTTCGTGTGGTATATACCTTACGTAACTGGGAAAAAAATATCCTGGTGCAGGTGCGCACGCCGGTAAATGACCCAACTGCAGGGATTCCTACGGCGACCCATCTCTGGGGTGCTGCAAACTTCGGCGAACGGGAGGTGTATGACCAGTACGGCATCCACTTCCAGGGTCATCCTGATTTACGTAGAATCCTCAATCACTGGCAGTTCGTTGGACACCCGCTGCGCAAAGACTATCCGATCGAAAAAGGTCAAGTCTGCCTGGAAACTGACAGCCTGGAGAAAGAAATTCGCGCCAGGCTGGCGCAAAGAGGTGTCGATGATCAGACACTTCAGGATATCAACACTGAGGTAATGTTTCTCAATATCGGTCCTTCTCACCCGGCAACCCACGGTGCAATCCGCATCCTCACTGCGCTAGACGGAGAAACCATTCTCGCCAACGTCAATGAAATTGGGTATCTGCACCGTGGTTTTGAAAAAACATCCGAAAACCGTACCTATAACCAGATCATCCCGCTTACCGACCGGCTCAACTACTGCTCCTCGATGATCAATAACATCGCCTACGCCAAAGCGGTTGAATCATGGCTGGGTGTGACGATCACCGAACGGGCCCAGTTCATGCGGGTGGTGCTTACCGAATTTTACCGGGTGCTCGATCATCTGGTCTGCCTTGCCGCCGCACTGGTCGATATGGGTGGACTGACCAATTACTGGTATCTCTACAACGAGAAAGAAGCTGCCTACGATCTTATCAGCCGTCTCACCGGTGCACGGTTGACCAGTTCCTTCACCCGAATCGGCGGGATGTATCGCGATTTTTATGATGGTTGGGAAACGGATCTGGAATTGCAGCTGCGCGGCATCGAAAAGGGATTTGGTGATGCCTTGAAACTGGTCGATACCAACCGCATTGTTCATGACCGGACCCAGGGAGTTTGTGTCGTTTCCGCGGAAACCGCCCTCAGCTATGGCTTTACCGGTCCGGTTCTTCGGGCCAGCGGTGTTCCTTACGATCTCCGAAAAGACGCTCCCTATTATAATTACGAGTCCTTTGATTTCGAGGTCCCGGTCGGCACCAACGGCGATATCTACGACCGTTTCATGATCCGTTTTTATGAGATGGCCCAGTCTATTCGCATCATCCGCCAGGCCATGAAACATATTCCAAAAGGCCCGGTCAACGTCAAGGATTCCCAGGTATGTTTGCCGCCCAAGCAGCAAGTCTACAGCAACATTGAAGGATTAGCCAATCACTTCAAGCTGGTCTTCGAGGGCGTAAAAACTCCTCCTGGTGAATGGTATGACTCTTTTGAGGCGGCAAACGGGGAACTGGGTTTCCATTTTGTCTCGGACGGATCAGGAAAACCCTACAAATTAAAGGTGCGACCACCATGTTTTTACATCATGGGTGGTTTTCATAAAATGGTTGAAGGAAATATGATAGCCGACGCCGTCATCAACCTGAGCTGTATCAATATAATCGGTGGGGAGCTGGACAGATGAGCGATCGTTCACAACTGATTTCGACAGGAAAACCATTCCAGTACGACAAGGAAAGGGATGCTGAATTCGAGAGGCTTATCAAACGGTATCCGACCCGCGACTCGATGATTCTTCCTGCCCTATGGCTGATTCAGGAACAGGAAGGCTGGATAAGCCAGGAAGCGATGGCCTATGCCGCAGACCGCATCGGGACTTTCGCCAGCAAGGTGTACGAGGCAGCAACATTCTACACTATGTACAACCTGCATCCGATGGGCAGAAATCATATCTGTGTCTGTCGCACCCTCTCCTGCTGGCTCCGCGGCAAGCAGGAGATTGTCGACTACCTTAAAAACGAAATCGGCATACAACCCGGCCATATCAGTGACGATGGCAAGTTCAGTCTTGAAGAAGTTGAATGCCTCGGTCACTGCGGTACCGCCCCGGTTGTTCAGGTCAATGGCGAATTCCACGAGAACATGGACGTGGATAAGCTGAAATCGCTGCTGGCCACATTGAAATAAGGAGGCGGAAAGAACATGGAAGTTAAAATTCTCAGTGCCAAGTTCGACACAAAAGACGCCCATAAACTGAAAGTTGCCAAAAAGCATGGCGCCTATGCCACTCTTGACAAACTCTTTGCAATGAAACCAGAGGATGTCATTGAGGTGGTCAAGGCAAGCGGGTTGCGCGGCAGAGGCGGCGCTGGTTTTCCCGCTGGTGTGAAGTGGGGGTTTTTACCAAAAAATACCGGCAAACCCGTCTATCTTGCTGTTAACTCCGATGAATCGGAACCGGCAACATTTAAGGATCGGTATATTCTCGTCAAAGATCCCCATATGATGATCGAAGGTATCATCATTTGCAGTTATGCGATCGGTTCACACGAGACATTCATCTATATCCGCGGAGAATATACCACCCAGGTCAAGGCACTGCAGGCTGCAGTAGATGAAGCCTACGCCGCCGGATATCTTGGTGACAAGGTCGCCGGCCATGATTTTAAATTAAACGTCACCGTGCATCGCGGTGCCGGTGCCTATGTCTGCGGCGAGGAAACTGCTCTGCTTGAGTCCATTGAGGGCAAGAAAGGCCAACCGCGCAGCAAGCCGCCGTTTCCCGCAGTTGCCGGCTTGTATGGCTGCCCGACCATTATCAACAATGTCCAGACCATAGCATCACTGCCCTTTATCATTACCAATGGTGCGGATGCCTACAAGGCCCACGGCACCGAAAAAAGTCCCGGCACGCATCTCTTTGGTATCTCCGGTCACGTGGAAAAACCAGGCATGTACGAGCTGCCTCTTGGTTTACCACTGCTTGAGGTCATCGACAAGGTGGCCGGAGGGGTCTGGAAAGGGAGAAAACTCAAAGGAGTCATTCCCGGCGGAAGTTCTACCCCGGTGCTGCTCCCCGAGGAAGCCAAGACCGTAACTCTTGATTACGAGTCCATGGCCGCCCATAAAACCATGTTCGGTTCGGGCGGAATAGTAGTTTTAGATGAAACCGTCGATATGGTTCAGCTCGTTAAAAACCTGATCGACTTTTATCACCATGAGTCGTGCGGCCAGTGCACGCCCTGCCGGGAAGGCCTTGGCTGGATGTTGAAGATTGTCAAAAAAATACTGGCCGGCAACGGCACTATGGCCGATGTCAAACTACTCCGTGAGTTGTGCGATAACATTGAGATGAAGACAGTATGTGTTTTATCGGCTGCCTGCACCATGCCGGTGCGCAGTTACTTAGATAAGTTCAGGCACGAATTTGAGGCATATGTGGCAACAAACGATGCTGTTGCAGCAGAAGCGAAAGAGGAATAAGGCACCCCATGGCTGACAAGATAAAACTTTTCGTAAACGGAATCGAGGTCGAGGTCGAAGCCGGTAAGAATCTGATCGACGCTGTCGGTGCCGTCGGCATCGAGATACCTCACTTATGTTACCATCCGGCTCTTGGGGCCGACGGTAACTGCCGCATGTGCCTGGTCGGCATAGAAGACGGCCGACCACCCCTGGTACCGGCATGTAAAACACCTGCCCAGGAAGGCATGAAGGTGCTGCTTGACGCCGAACATATCAAAAAAATCCAGCATGACGTGCTGGAATTTGAATTGATCAACCATCCTACCGACTGCCCCGTCTGTGATCAGGCTGGCGAATGCAAGCTGCAGGACTATTATATGTCCTACGATCATGCCGACAGCCGGATGAATGTGCCGCAGGTGACCAAAGGCAAGAAGATGGACTTTGGTGCCGGGGTAGTCCACGACCAGGAACGTTGCGTCGTTTGTGGCCGCTGTGTCAGGTTCTGCCGCCAGATCACCAAGACCGGGGAACTGGGCATTATCAATCGAACCGATGATGCCAGGGTCAATATTTTCCCGGGCAGGCCGCTTACCAATCGATACGCCATCAATGTGGTTGATTTGTGCCCGGTCGGCGCAATGACCAGCAAGGATTTCCGCTTTAAGCAACGGGTCTGGTTTTTGCAAAAAGCGCCGGGGATCTGTCACGGCTGTGCCAAGGGCTGCAATATCACCATCGATCACAACCGGGAAAAATATAAAGACGATATTATCTATCGATTTAGACCGCGGCTCAATGAACTGGTCAACGGCTATTTCATGTGCGATGAAGGACGCTTAAGCTATAAAAAGGAAAACGAGGGACGGTTGACCGAAGCCAAAATCGGCAACAAAGTTCGCCCAATTGAGGATGTCCTTGCCGCCTGCAGCAAAGAGATTGAGCAGGCCGGAAAAATCGCCATTGTCCTGTCACCGAACTGTTCGCTGGAACAAATGGTTACCGTACAAGTCCTGGCTGGAAAAATTGGCGCTTCACTCTCCGGTTTTAGTGACGGATACATCAAACAAGGCGATGGCGACGACTATCTCATCCAGGATGATAAGTCGGCCAACCGTGCGGGTCTCACTCAACTTGGCATCGATTGTTCCAAGGAGGGCTTTGAAAAGGCGGTACAGGAAGCCGGTCTACTCATTAATTTTAACAATGACCTGACACTCTCCTACAACGAAAACGAGCTGGCTAAGCTCTTTAAAGACACCAAGGTGGTGGCTGTAACCACAGCAGATAGCCAATGCACTGCTCTGGCCAATATGGCAATTCCTGTAGCGTCTTTCAGTGAATATGCGGGCTGCATTATCAACTGCGACAATATCCTGCAGCGTTTTACCAAAGCGATAACCAAAAACGAAGATCTCCCTGACATCTGTGCCATTGCAGTCCGGCTCGGTAGTCCCCTGCAGAATGATGGCGAGCGATATTCCGCATTGCAGCAAAGCATCAGCGCACTCAAAGAGTTTGCAGTTGACCAGATCCCGGCGGAGGGATTGAACTTAAAGAAAAGTGAGGCTGCCAATGTCACCGCTTGATTATTTAATGATTGCAATACGCGTTGCCTTCAGCGCCTTTGTCCCACTCTGTTTTGTCGCAGTTTGTGTGTGGATGGAACGAAGAGGTGCAGGTTACTTCCAGGACCGCTCCGGTCCTAACCGCGCCGGTATCTTTGGTTTTCGAGCCGCCGGGTTAGTCCAGAACCTTGCCGATGGCTTAAAACTTGCTTTTAAAGAAGATATCATTTCCAAGCACATCAAGCATAAATTTTTCTTTGTCATTGCTCCGGTCATTGTCTTTTTTACTGCGGTCGTCTCGTTTGCAGTTGTGCCCTTTGCCGATACCCTGGTCCTCAATGGTAGAAGCTATATGATGCAGGGGATTCCTGTTGATCTGGGTATTCTCTGGTTTATTGCGCTGGCAGGTTTTTCCGTGTACGGCATCATCCTCGCCGGCTGGTCATCATCCAATAAATACGGTATTCTCGGCAGTCTGCGCTCAGCCGCGCAGGTTATCAGTTACGAGATCCCCATGGGACTGGCGATTGTCAGCTTACTCATCGTTTATGGGACTGTGAGCCTGAACGAAATTGCCCAGTTCCAGGGAAAACTCCTCTTTGGTTTCATCCCCATGTGGGGGGCAATTCTTCAACCACTCGCCATGGTTATCTTTGTCATTGCCGCTTTCGCTGAATGCAACAGGACACCATTTGATCTGGCCGAAGGAGAAAGCGAGATCGTCGCCGGATTTCACGTCGAATACAGTGCCATGAAGTTTGCCATCTTCTTCATGGGTGAATATGTGGCGATGTTTGCCTCAAGTGCAATAATCGTCACGCTGTTTTTCGGTGGCTACCAGATTCCATTTTTATCCACCGCGACCTTGTTGAACTGGGCGAAACCGGTGGCCTTTCTCTTGATGGTCGCCCTGCCGGTGGTGATGTATTTCTTCGCCGGGTGGATACGAAGAAGCAATGTCAGTCATTACCCGCGGGAAAATGACCCGCGCGTCTTCGAGGCAAACATCTATATCAAATGCTTCTGGGGCTTGATCGTCATTCTGGAACTGGTTCTGCTAGCCATCCTGTTCAGTACATCCGGTGGTGCCGCTGCGAGCATCTTTGTGGCCTTGCTGCAGATTTGCACCTTCCTGCTGAAAATAACCCTGATGATTTTTGTCTTTATCTGGGTGCGCTGGACCATACCCCGTTTTCGATATGACCAGCTACAAAAACTAGGATGGCAGATGCTCCTTCCACTGGCTCTTCTGAACATCTTCATTACCAGCGCAGTTGTCTTGGCGTTGAGCTAAATCCGCCAAACGGAAAGGGATCCGTAACGAAAGGACTATGAGTAAAGAGATATTTCGCAACGGTTTCTAGAGGAGAATGATATGGGTGCAACTGTCAAAACAATAGAGAGAAAAGGTTCGAGTCTTATCGAAAGACTCTACCTCGTTGAAATATTCAAGGGAATGGCCACCACTTTTGGTCATTTATGGCGCAATCTCGCCGATAACCGGAGATTATATGTTCGGCATTATCCTGAGGTTCAGCCTGAGATCCCGGTACGCTGGCGAGGTCGGCATCGACTGACCACCCACCCGGACAATACGGTGAAATGCGTCGCCTGCTTCATGTGTCAGACCAACTGTCCAGCCAACTGTATCATGATTGAGGCAGGGGAGAGGCTTGATGGCAAAGCTGAAAAAATGCCGGTCAAATTCAATATAGACCTGCTTGAATGTATTTATTGCGGTTATTGCGTTGAGGCCTGTCCGGTGGATGCGATCCGCATGGATACTGGGATCTTTTCCGTTACCGGTAACAACAGGGAATCTTTCGTTCTCGGGCTCGAGGAATTGTTAACAACTCCCGGTGCCTTTTCCGAAGAAGAATATAAGAAAGGGGGCGCTTGATATCATGTTTGCAGAGTGGTTATTTTACGTGTTTTCAGTGCTGTCCGTTCTTGGTGCCGTAGGCTTGGTGTTATTCCGCCATCCGATGAGCGGGGCCATGAGTCTGATAGTGACAATGATTTCGCTGGCGGGGCTGTATGCACTCCTGTCCGCCAAACTTATTTTTGTCCTGCAACTCATTGTCTATGCCGGGGCGATCATGTCGCTGATCCTTTTCATTATCATGTTTTTAAATATTCAGACCAGCGATCTGCCTGAGGAAAAAGGTAAATTGTACTACCTCGCCGGCGGAATAGTCCTGCTCATTCCAATTGCCTCTTTTCTCATCAAGGTCGTTAAAAGTCTGCCCGGCAGTAACACAACCATTGTCGGCAACGGCTTTGGCGGGGTGAAAGAGGTGGGCTTGGTTCTTTTCCAGGATTGGTTATTACCCTTTGAAATTGTCTCTATTCTTCTGCTGGTGTCTCTTGTAGGTGCAGTCGTTCTTGCAGGAAAGAGGAGGTTTGGCAAATGATTCAGCATTATCTCATCCTCAGTATCATTCTTTTTTGTATAGGCATACTAGGGGTTATATCGAGACGAAATGTCTTCACCGTGTTTATGTCCATAGAGCTTATGCTCAACGCGGCAAATCTGGCCTTTATTACTTTTTCACGATTACATGAGAGCATGGACGGGCATGTCCTGGCCTTGCTGGTCATGGCGGTCGCTGCAGCTGAAGCTGCGCTGGCTCTCGCGGTAGTCATACTGCTTCATAAGCACAAGGGTAACCTGGATACCAACGTATTCAGCCTGTTAAAAGGGTGATTTCATGGAACATACTGCCACATATCTCGGACTGATACCCCTGTTTCCGCTTATTGGCGCACTGGTTATCGGACTGTTGTACATGTTTACCTGTACCAAGAATCCGTTGCCGGAGAAATTTTACGGAGCCAATCGCCTGTGTCGGGCCGGTACTGTCCTTTTTTCTGGCCCTGGTGGTCTTTTTCCAGCTGAAGGGACTTGCCGCCTGCAGATCGATTTCTGGTGCACAATGCATATACCTGGTTTGCCGTTGGTGATCTGCATATTAACATGGGCTTTCTGGCCGACCCGCTCAGTGCCTTGATGCTGCTTTTTGTCACCCTGATCGGCTCGCTGATCCACATTTATTCAGTCGGCTATATGGCTGGAGATAAAAATTACGGCAAGTTTTTCTGCTATATGAACCTCTTTTTGGGATCGATGCTGATCCTGGTGCTGGGCAGCGGTCCAGTGGTCATGTTCGTCGGCTGGGAGGGTGTCGGTCTCTGCTCCTATCTGCTGATCAGCTTTTTCAGTGAAGATACCGATAATGTACTGGCCGGGAACAAGGCTTTTATCGTCAACCGCATCGGCGATCTCGGTTTTGTGCTGGGCATCTCGGTCTTATTCTGGGCTATCGGGGCAAAGGGGTTCGACTATTTATCCCTTGCGGCAAATGCTCATGCGCTTACGCCGGCCATAGGTGTTACGGTCTGTCTGCTGCTCTTTGTCGGCGCTACCGGTAAATCGGCACAGATCCCGCTCTATGTCTGGCTGCCTGATGCCATGGCTGGTCCGACCCCGGTTTCTGCGCTCATCCATGCAGCGACCATGGTCACCGCCGGTGTTTATATGGTTGCCCGCTTCAGCTTTGTCTATGCCCATTTCCCAATTGCCGGCTCGGTTGTCGCTTGGGTTGGTATTCTGACCGCCTTGCTGGCGGCGATTTTTGGCATGTTTCAAAAGGACATCAAGAAAATTCTTGCCTACTCTACCGTGAGCCAGCTTGGCTATATGTTCGCCGCGGTCGGGGTAACTGCTTATTCGGCCGGTATTTTTCATGTTTTCACCCATGCTTTCTTTAAGGCCCTGCTCTTTCTTGGCGCCGGTTCGGTTATCTACGCCCTGCATCATCAGCAAGATGTATGGAAAATGGGCGGCTTAAAAGACAAACTGCCGAGGACGTACTGGACCATGCTGATCGGTGCCCTGGCTCTCTCCGGCGTTCCTCCTTTTTCCGGTTTTTTCAGTAAGGACGAGATCCTCTTTTCAGCGCTGGCCACCGGCCATACCGGAATCTGGTTTATTGGCGTACTGGTGGCCGGAATGACGGCATACTATACTTTCCGGATGATTTTTCTGGTCTTTCATGGTGAACCTCGTGACAAAGAGGCTTTTGACCATGCCCATGAACCTCCGGCGGTGATGACTGTTCCCCTTATCATCCTGGCCGTCGGCGCAGCCTTTGCCGGAGTGCTCAATCTCCCGGCAATCTTCGGCGGTTCACTGAATGTTTCGCACTGGCTCGCGCCAAGTCTTGTTGAGCATCACCCACATGTCAGTGTCTGGTTGGAAATCCTGGCCATGCTCGCGAGTATCGCTGTTGTCGCCTGCGGCATTTACATTGCCTATAAAAAATTTGGCCAAGGCGCCGAAGAACCCGTTTTCAAAGGTTTTGCCAAGATCGGCTATCATAAGTTTTATGTCGACGAAATTTACAATGCCGTCTTTGTTCAGCCTTATAAAGGCTTTGGCTCACTGATCAGTAAGTTTCTCGAACCAAAGGTCACCGACAGCGGCGTCAAGCTGTCCACCTGGCTCTATAAGAAAGCAGGGACCGCTTTCAAGGCCCTGCAGGTTGGCTATGTGCGTATTTATGCACTCTATATGATTATAGGATTGAGCCTTATGAGTCTCTTCCTCTCTCAAACGATCAACTAGGTAAGGTGTAAGAATGTTTGAATATGCCCTTTCAGTCATGATCTTTCTGCCCATCCTTGGCGGATTGGCAATGCTCCTTATGCCCATCAGCAAGGGGGCATCTCGAATCACAGGATTGATCGTTTCGCTGGTTATCCTGCTTATGGGTATCGAACTGTTCCTCGGCTTTACCGGGACAGGTGGCATGGAATACCTGGAGAATCGACCCTGGATCGAATCTCTCGGCATCAGCTATGGCCTTGGTGTAGACGGCATCAGCCTTCTGGTACTTATGACCTGTGCAGTATTGTTTCCCATGGTATTCGCCATCTTCACCACCCGGACAAAAGGCTATTACGCCAATCTGCTTATTGCCCAGGGAGCAATGATAGGTGCGATCTGTGCAACCGATATGGTGCTCTTCTATATTTTCTGGGAAATAATGCTGCTGCCGATCTTCTTCATGATCGGAATTTATGGCGGTCCGAACCGACTGCCGGCCACCCTGAAGATTACTATTTATACGATCGCCGGCTCACTGCTGATGCTGGTTGCTCTTATATATGTTGGTGTTTCGTATCATAACCAATTTGGCAAATGGAGCTTTGATATAGTCCAGCTTGGCGCCCTTGATCTTGGTGGCGGCTTTGCCATCCTGGCCTTTCTCATGTTTATGGTTGCCTTTGCCATCAAAATACCACTCTTTCCCTTCCATACATGGTTACCGGATGCGTATACCGAGGCACCTACGGCCACTACTTTTGTCCTTTCCGCGATTATGGCCAAAATTGGTGTTTACGGGGTTATTCGTTTTGTCGTGCCGGTTTTTGAACTTGAATTTGTCCGGTTTGCCGTCCTGCTCTCCCTGGCCGGAGTAGTCGGGATGATGTACTGCGGGCTCGCGGCCATTGCCCAGAAAGATATGAAGAGAATGCTGGCTTTTTCATCCGCCTCGCATATGGGTATCATCGCCGTTGGCGTCTTCTGTATGAATGCGCAGGCACTAACCGGTTGTCTTTTTCAGATCGCCGCCCATGCTACCAGCACCGGAGTGCTCTTTCTTTTTGTCGGCTTGATGGAAGAAAGAATGGGCACAAGAGAAATAGGTGATCTCGGTGGTATTGCTTATCGGGCCCCGATCTTTGCCACCTTTTTTGCTATCGCCATGCTCGCCTCGGTCGGCTTACCCGGCACCAGTGGCTTTATCGGGGAATTTCTCATAATCCTTGGCGCAATCAAATTTAATGGTTTTATCGCGCTACTCGCCGGTACCTCACTTATCATCGGCGTCTGCTATATGCTGTGGATGTTTCAACGGGTTTTCTTTGAAAAAGCGAATGACCGCACCATGGCTTTCCAGGACCTCAAAGTCACTGAAGTGCTTACCTTTCTGCCCGTTATTTTGCTTATTATTGCCATGGGTATTTTTCCCCAGACTTTTATTAAGAAAATCGAACCGGCGGCTCAGCTGCAGATTGCCAAAGTCTTTGCGATGACCCAGAGTCAAGTTGCCGAAACAACAGTCCCGACACCTGGACACAACAACCATAAGAATTAAGGCAGGGTAACTACTATGCATGATTTTTTGTCCATCCTCCCTCTTCTCATCATCGTTGGCGGGGCCATCCTGTTGATGCTACTTTCTGCTTTTGAGAAGATTCAGGTCGAGATTGCATCTTTTGTCAGTATGGGGTTCTTCGCTGCCGCGTTTTTTGTTCAATTGCTCGTCGGCTGCGGCCCGGAAACTGTACTGTTTCCCAAGATGTTCAATGGAATGCTGGTAAGCAGCAATTTTACCATGGTTGGCGGCCTCATCATTCTCGGCTGCGGGTTTTTCACCGCCCTGAGTGCCCACACCTATTTCAAGGTTAATCTCTTTTGCACCCTCGAATTTTATTGCATCATGATGTTTGCCGCCTGCGGCATGCTGCTGTTGACAATGTCTCAAGAACTCATTTCCGCTTTTATTGCTCTTGAGATCATGTCTCTGTCCATCTATATCCTGGTCGGCTATGACCGGGCAAATGTCACCGCCACTGAGGCTATCCTTAAGTATTTGATGCTTGGTGCTTTTGCCGGGGCTTTTTTTGCCATGGGCACGGCACTCGTCTACGGTGGAGCCGGAACGACTAAATTTGCCGGCATCGGCACAATTATCAGCGCCACTCCTGGGACTCATCCTCTTTTGATCGCCGGTGCCTTTTTTGTCTTTGTCGCATTACTCTTTAAAGTTGCTGCTTTTCCGTTTCACGCATGGGTCATCGATGTGTATGATGGTGCTTCCGTGCCGGTCACCGGATTTATGGCTACTGCCTTGAAAACTGCCGTTTTTGTAGTTTTTGCCAACTTTTTGGCCCTCAGTGCAGGTATGCACAGCGGCTGGGTGACCTTTCTCTTTTATATCTCTGTTCTCACCATGTTTGGCGGCAACCTTATCGCTATAGGCCAGAGTAGCCTCAAGCGAATGCTCGCCGCATCCGGTATCGTCCATTCCGGTTACTTACTGATTGGTCTGGTGGCCATCAGCACGGATCAATTTCACCGGCAGTGTCATCGGCTATTACCTTGCAGCGTATGCTGTTGGTACCCTTGGTATCTTTGCCGCACTGTCGTATCTTGGCGGTGCAGGTGAAAAACGAGCTACTTTTGACGATTTCAAGGGCCTGGCTAAAGTCCGGCCTTATTCGGCAGCGGCTATAACCGTGTTCCTCCTGTCTATGGCAGGTATTCCACCAACCGCCGGATTTATGGGTAAATTCTATATCATCACCAGTGCAATTTCTGCCGGCCAGAATGCTCTTGCAGTACTTGGTATAATCAGCAGCATCCTGTCCATGTGGTATTATCTGCGTCTCGTAATTAATATGTATTTCCATGAGGCCGAGGATAGTTTTGAGGTGACAGGATCGCCTCTTGCTAGTGCTGGCACTTTTGTTCTGGTGGTCTGTGTCTTTGCCATTGGTCTTTACCCTATAATTATATAACGACCAAACAAACCTGGTGCACACCCTGATGCTGACTTATCTCGGAAAACTTTTTCTAAGTCACTAAACGTGGAGTTTACGATATGAAAGTAAAAGAAATACTGGCAACCAAAGGAAGTCGGGTCGTCACAGTTGCAAAGGAAAGTTCAGTCATCGACGCCATGTCGATCTTTTCCGCCAATCGGATCGGTTCTCTCCTCGTCGTTGACAAAGACAGCAAGATCCTTGGTATAATCGGTGCCCGTGATGTACTGATGGCGGTCATTAATCATCTCGATCAGATAAAAACGCTCACTGTCGAGAAAATCATGACGACCGACCTTATTGTCGGTACACCAGATGATTCCATTGATTATCTGCTCACTATCATGACCGAAAACAGGATCCGCCATATACCGATTATTGAGAATAAGGAGCTAAAAGGACTCGTTTCCATCGGCGATGTCGTGAAATCGCAGCTGAAGGAAACACACGCCGAGAATAAATATCTGAAAGACTATATTGCCGACAAATATCCTGGCTGATTGAGTACATCTTTTAAGAAAAACAAAAGGCTTTTTTCCGGATAGATTCGGAAAAAAGCCTTTTGTTTTGTACTTGCTGTTTACAAATCCAACAGATTGGTCACTTGCCTTACTTGGCAAAATACTTCTTGGTTTCCGACACAACAACCGGAGTCAGGAAGATGAGCCCGATAAGATTAGGGATAGCCATCAAGCCATTGAGTGTATCGGAGATATTCCAGACCAGGCTCAGTTTGGCAACCGCACCGATGCCGACAAAACAGACAAAAATAATGCGGTACGGCAGAACTGCTTTGACTCCAAACAGATACTCGATTGATTTTTCGCCATAATAGCTCCAGCCAAGAATAGTTGAATAGGCAAAAAGAATAATGCCTATTGTCACCACATGGTCTCCGCCCGGCATCTCGGCCGCAAAAGCCATAGTGGTCAATTCCGCCCCCGTCTGACCGTTTGACCAGAGCCCACTTATTATAAGAACTAAACCGGTCATCGTACAAACAACGATAGTATCGATAAAAGTCTGGGTCATTGAGACCAGCGCCTGGCTGATCGGGCTCTTTGTCTGGGCAGCAGCAGCGGCAATAGGAGCACTGCCAAGACCGGATTCATTGGAAAACACCCCGCGGGCTACGCCCATCCTGATGGCCAGCATGATGCTCGCTCCGGCAAAACCACCAACGGCGGCGGTAGGATTGAAGGCTTGTTTAACTATAAAGGCTAACGCCGCAGGAACTTCGGCGATATTGGCTAAAATGATGTACCCTGCACCGGCCATATAAAAAATGATCATAACTGGGACCAGGACACCGGTAACCCTGCCAATGCTTTTGATACCACCAAGAATGACAGCCGCGGTGCAGACCATGAGAACGATGCCGCTATACATGTGCGGAATACTGTACGTTGCTTCCACCGCATCAGCCACGGAATTTGACTGGACCATGTTGCCGATGCCAAAAGCGGCAATAGAGGCAAAAACCGCAAAAACTGTACCCAGCCAGGGCATTTTTAATCCTTGTGAAATGTAGTACATCGGCCCACCACACATCTCACCTTTTTCATCGACAATCCTATATTTTACCGCAAGAACCGCCTCGGCATATTTGGTAGCCATCCCGACAAGACCGGTAATCCACATCCAGAATAAAGCACCTGGGCCACCCACGGCAATCGCCGTGGCAACTCCGGCAATATTACCGGTACCAACAGTTGCCGACAGCGCGGTCATCAAGGCCTGGAAATGGGTAATATCTCCCGGCTCATCAGTATCTTCTTTGCGCTTGATTAAAGCCAGATAAAGTGCGTGACCTAGTTTTCTAAACTGCAGTCCACGCAGAGCAAAAGTCAGCCAGAAGCCAGTACCTACAAAGAGTATCAACATCGGCGGTCCCCAGGCAAATGCCCCGATTTTCCCAACCACTTTGTCCAGAGTACTTAATAATTCCATTGGTTTCCTTCTGTATGTATGTTGATAAGCATATGAAATACTGAGAGTAATTTTGTAATACCGAACCAGGGAAGCTGGTCTTACGACGCTACCCCAGCTTGAGTCGATGAGAAATGAGAAACATGCGGGCAACATACTTTTTTCGCTCTGCTGGATTTTTTGTTTCCAGAAGAACCCTGGTTTGTTACTTTCCGGTAATCGGCAACTCTAACAAAGAGCATAATTTTACTAAACTATACTCACCTTTCTGCCCTGGTAAAGAATTTAACTGGATCACAATGTGATTCACGGACGATATTCCTTTGGTGAAAACTTGATTCCCTCCTTCAGCCTTAAAACTCCGCCCCATATAATTTTCGGCCCGGGAAAACTGGCGGAACTCGAAAATATCATTAGCCGATTTGGATCCAATCCACTGCTGGTGCTTGGCCATCGTTCGTTTCTAACCACCAACCATTACCACCAGGTACAGCACATATTCGACACACTTGCTCTTAAAGTCGAAATTGTCCATATCGGCTCAGAACCTTCTCCGGCAATGATCGATGCCATCGTTACCACGTTGTCTGGTGCCGGAATAGATCTGGTGATCGCCATTGGCGGCGGCTCTGTTCTCGATGGCGGCAAGGCCATTTCGGCGATGATGGCGGAAAAAAAAGAGATAGCCCGGTTCCTGGAAGGGGTGGGCGAGACAAGGCCCAGCGGTAAAAAGGTGCCATTTATCGCTATTCCAACGACCTCTGGGACTGGTAGCGAAGCAACAAGTAATGCGGTGCTGAGTTCTGTTGGCAGGGATGGCTTTAAAAGTTCGCTCCGCCATGACAATTACATCCCCAACCTTGCCTTGGTAGACCCGAGTTTAACGCTCTCCTGCCCGCCCAAGCTCACCGTGGCCTGTGCCATGGACTGCTTTACCCAGCTGGTCGAGGGCTACCTTTCCACCAACAGCTCCTATGTTACCGAAGCGCTGGCTATAGAAGGTATCAAGGCTGTGCACAGGTCACTGCACATCGTCTGCAATGATGGCAGCAATCTAGACGCCAGAAGCGATCTCTCTTATGGGACGCTCCTCTCGGGGATTGTCCTCGCCAACAGCGGGCTCGGAACCGTACACGGCTTTGCCTCGGTCATCGGCGGTTTTTTTGCCATCCCCCACGGGGTAATATGCGGAACGCTTATGGCACCGGCCAATGCTCTCACCATAAACAATCTGCGGGCAAATAAGGCCGATCACCCGGCACTGGCCAAATATACAGAGCTCGGCCGGATTTTCAGTGAACGACACAGCAAGACGGATTCCTGGTATCAGGATTATTTCATCGAACAGCTCTACCGCCTGACCACCGAACTAGATATAGCCAAACTGAGCGAGTTTGGCGTGCGAACCGCCGACGTCCAGAAAATAGTCGATAAGACAGGCAACAAGTACAATCCGGCCCAACTATCCAAAGAGGAATTAGCCGACATCCTCCTGAGCAGAATATAGAAAAGACCCTGGTTAAATTCGACCGGCAACAATATCGCGGCCAAACTGCTCCGCCCGAACCATTTCATCAGGAACTTCCAGAACCGCTTTACGCTTGTCGACCCCTTTCACCAGTAACTCTCCGCCATATTCCACATCCATGGCATCGTAAATATACCTGGTGGTCAATACGCTGCAGTCGAAGATCTTCGGCCCCGTGGTAGCGGCAGTGGACAAAAGATACCCTTTTCGTCCTTCACCGGCGCGAAATCTTTCTTTAAGCAGATATCTTCTTGCCCAGCGAGACTGAAACCTGTCACCAAAAATTTTACACTGGCCAGACAGTCCATAGAAATACACCGGACTGACCAACATGAGGCGATCAGCTTCATCGACTTCCTTGAAAAGCGGCGTCAAATCATCTTTCAAAACACAATTACCGGTTTTCTCACAACCGCCGCAGCCCTGACATGGACGGATATTCAATTCGTTCAGCCGGATATATTCGACCGTGCCCGCACCCTCCTCCACCCCTTCAGCAACTTTGCGGGCCAAGGTCTCACTGTTGCCATTCTTCCGGGGACTTCCCAACACAACCAGCATTTTCATAACTTGTTCTCCCTTTTCTGCCACACAATTAGTCATCAGGTCTCCCGGTCCAAGCCGGATTGTACCAACTTTTTCACTTTGTTCTGATCTTTGCTATAATCTTTTTTTCGCTTTACGACAATCTCTTGAATGGCATACAACAATGGTATACAATACACCTCCCTCTGAAATGGTCCGCCGGCAGAAGGACCCTTCCATGACAGGCAGGATAGAACAGAGATTTCCATTGCATGAGAATGAGATTTATTGTTAATAAAAGCTATGGACGGAATAAAATCAACCATATTTGCTATCAAACACTATGCAATCCATGACGGCCCGAACATCAGGACAACCATTTTTTTCAAAGGCTGTCCCCTGAGCTGCCACTGGTGTCATAATCCGGAAGGCATTGATGTTAATATTACTCTGGTTACCCGTGCGGGTAAATGCATCGACTGTGGGGAATGTATTGATTCTTGCCCGAACAAGGCTCTACAACGAAGCGATACAGGAGTCCGCCGGGATGACCAATTGTGTGCTGTTTGCTTGAGCTGTATCGAAATCTGCCCAGCTCTGGCCCATGAGCCAACCGGCTGGCAGATGACAACAGAACAACTGTTGTGCGAGATACTAAAAGATGAACCCTTTTATGATCAGTCCGGCGGCGGAGTTACCATCTCCGGCGGAGAGCCCCTCTGTCAGCCGGCAAGCCTCCTGGCTCTGCTGCAGGGCTGCGCTGCTCTTGGCATTCACCGGACCGTTGACAGCAGCGCTTTTGCGCCGACCTCGACCCTCTTGCGCATTGCCGAATATACCAATTTATTTCTTATTGATGTCAAACATATGGACGATAGGCAACACCAACATTATACCGGGGTGGGCAACGAACTGATCTTGCATAATCTGCGGATACTCGCAGAAAAAGGCCATCCTGTCAGGGTGCGCATCCCGCTTATTCCCGGCGTCAATGACGACGAAATCAATCTCCGGGCGACCGGTGCTTTTGTCGCCGAATGTACCAACGTTCAAGGAATCGATGTATTACCATATCACCCGGCGGCTACTGCCAAATATAAAAAACTGGGCCTGAAATATAAGGGCACGCACTATGCCGCTCCCTCACAGGGACAGCTGAGCAATACCGTCGCACTACTGAAAAATTACCTGTCGGATGTCCGCATCGGAGGATAATATGAACAATCGGATAACAGCCCTGCGGCAAGAAAGTTTTTCCACCCACCCTTCCATCTCCATAGAACGGGCGCTGTTGGAAACCGAGTTTTATAAAGAAAACAGCGGCAAACACTCTCTTCCCGTACTTCGTGCTCTCTGCTTCAAATATCTCTGTGAAAAAAAGAGCCTGCATCTCGGCGCCGGAGAGCTGATCATCGGCGAACGAGGCCCAGGCCCAAAGGTGGTGCCGACCTTTCCGGAACTGACCTGCCACAGTGTGGAAGATCTGCGCATTTTAAACTCCAGGACCATGACCAGCTACCAGGTGGCCGAAGATGATATCGAACGCTACCAGCTGGAGGTTATTCCCTACTGGCAAGGACGCTCGATGCGCGATCGCATCTTCAGCGAAATCCCTGAAGACTGGCGCAGAGCCTATGAAGCCGGGCTGTTCACCGAATTTATGGAACAACGGGCACCGGGGCATACCGCCCTTGACGGTACTATTTATACTATGGGAATGGTCGATTTTAAGCAACGCATCGCCGACCGGATCAGCCGCCTCGATTATCAGAACGACCCGGAGGCCTCGGATAAGGCTGAACAGCTCCAGGCGATGGATATCTCCTGTGATGCGGCGATCATTTTCGCCATCCGCCATGCCGAACTCGCCGAGACGATGGCGGGCCAGGAAAAGGACCCGATGCGGCGTGCAGAACTGCGCGCCATAGCTGAAGTGTGCCGGCAGGTTCCGGCCCATAAGCCCAGAACCTTTCACGAAGCCCTGCAGATGTATTGGTTTGTCCATCTCGGCATCATCACCGAGCTGAACGGCTGGGACGCCATGACTCCCGGCCACCTGGACCAGCATCTCCAGCCTTTCTATGAAAGTGATCTTGCCGCCGGTCTTCTTGACCGGGAAAAAGCCAAGGAACTGCTCAGCTGCCTGTGGATCAAAGTCAACAACCACACCGCACCACCCAAAGTCGGCGTCACCGCCAAAGAGAGCGGGACGTATAACGATTTCACCCAGATCAATCTTGGCGGCCTCAATGCTACGGGCGGCGATGGCAGCAACGAGGTGTCCTTTCTCTGTCTGGAAGTATCCGATGAACTGCATCTGCTGCAGCCCCAGCCAAGTGTCCATATCAGCAGCAAAACGCCTGAGCGTTTCTTAAAAGCCGCGACCAGGGTTATCCGTAAAGGGTATGGCTATCCATCGGTTTTCAATACCGATGCGGTGATCATGGAACAGGTGCGGGTCGGTAAGAGTTTTGAAGATGCCCGGGAAGGCGGGACCAGCGGCTGCATCGAAACCGGGGCGTTTGGCAAGGAGGCCTATATCCTCACCGGCTATCTCAATGTGCCGAAAATTCTGGAAATAACGCTTAACAACGGCCATGATCAGCTGACAGGTAAAAAAGTCTCGATTGCCACCGGCGATCCGGCCACCTTTACCAGCTACGAGCAACTCTATGCTGCCTTCACCCGGCAGCTGGAATTTGTGGTGAACCTGAAGATACGGGTCAACAATTATATCGAACGGATGTACGCCAAGTATTCACCGGCACCTTTTTTATCGGTGGTCATCCATGACTGCATCGAAAATGGCAAGGACTACTATGACGGCGGACCACGCTATAACACCAACTATATTCAGTGTTGCGGCATCGGCACAGTGACCGACAGCCTGTCGGCCATCAAGACCCATGTCTTTGACAATGGCTCGGTGTCCATGGAAAAGCTGCTTGCTACCCTGAAGACTAATTTTAATGATGCTGAAGCACTACGGTTAAAACTCTGGAACAAAACACCCTTTTACGGCAATGACGATGACCGGGCCGATACGATCATGCAAAACGTCTACAGCTCACTCTATGACGCCATCGACGGTAAAGCCAATACTAAAGGGACAGTATATCATCTGAATATGCTGTCCACCACCTGTCATGTGTACTTCGGCAAGATGCTCGGCGCTTCCGCTAACGGCCGACTTGCCCACCTGCCCGAATCCGACGGCACTTCGCCTTCCCACGGTGCCGACCGCAACGGTCCGACAGCGGTGATCAAATCACTCAGCAAGATGGATCAGCTGAAGTCCGGTGGAACCTTGCTTAATCAGCGTTTCCTGCCAAGCGTCCTGGCAACCGAGCAGGACCTCGACAAACTCGGCGGCCTGATCCGCACTTATTTTACGCTGGGCGGCCACCATATCCAGTTCAATGTCATCGATACCAAGACTCTGCGTTCAGCCCAGCAGCACCCCGATGAATACCGCAATCTGCTGGTCCGGGTCGCCGGCTATAGCGACTACTTTGTCGATCTTGATAAAGAACACCAGGAAGAGATTATCAGCCGCACGGAACAGGAATTCTCGTAAGACCAAAAAGATGCAAAAGAAACGGCCATCAATGATAGTATCACTGATGGCCGTTTCTTTTTTAGGGGATTCGAGTAAAACTATTTTTCAAGTGCCTCGGCGATGGCATCACAGACATAATCAATATTTGCCTTGGTCAATCCGGCGAGATTGATTCGACCACCACCCACCACATAGATACTCTTATTGGTTCGCAGCCAGGCAACAATTTCATCGGACAGGCCGCTGAAGGAAAACATACCTCGCTGTCTGGTAATTGAGGAAAAATCACCTTTTACCCCCCTTGCAGCAAGCCCATCAACCAAGGCGACCCGCATTGCTCTGATCCGATCCCGCATCGCGGCGAGCTCACGCAGCCACTGCGCATGCAATTCAGGACTACTGAGGATTGTCGCGACTACCAGGCCGCCATGGGCTGGCGGGTTGGAATAGATGACCCGAATGGTGGTCTTCAGATGACTCATCGCCACCACCGCGTCCTGGGCGTTCGGGCAGACAATGGTCAAAGCTCCGGTCCGCTCATTGTACAAACCGAAGTTTTTCGAAAAAGAACTGGCAACAAAAAAATCGATTCCCTTTGCGGCAAACTCTTCAATCCCGGCCCGATCCGCCTCGACACTTTCGCCAAAGCCCTGATAGGCAAAATCAAGAAAGGGAATCCAGCCTTTTTCTTTGCCGATGGCGGCCACCTGATGCCACTGTTCGGCAGTCAGATCAACTCCGCTGGGGTTATGGCAGCAGGCATGCAGCAGGACAATATCTCCCGCCGGTATTTTTTCCAGGCTCGCCGTCATGGCAACAAAATCAACAGCCTTTGTCTGCGGATTGTAATAGGCATACTCGGCCAGCTCAAAACCGGCGGTCTGAAAGACGCCCCGGTGATTGGCCCAGGTCGGTTTGCTAAGCCACACCTTGGCCTCAGGGTAAAACTTCTTCAACAGATCACCACCTACGCGCAACGCCCCGGTCCCGCCGGGCGCGTGCGCGGTGACAGCCCGACCGCTGTCTATGACCTCAGCTGACTCACCGAAGAGAAGTTTTTGTACCTCTTTGGCATAGATCGGGTCACCGGAAATAGGCAGGTAGCTTTTGCTTGCTTCTTTGTCCAGCAAAATCTTTTCTGCAGCTTTCACACAGTTCAAAATGGGAGTTTTGCCTTCCTCATCTTTATACACACCTACGCCGAGATTGACTTTCCTGTCGTCTGGGTCGTTGCGAAAAGCCTCAGTCAACCCAAGGATAGAGTCTGCGGGAGCTGCCTTAACATTTTGCCACATCTGACTGCCTCCAAAAAAGATCATCAATGGCATCGCAAAAACTGAAGCTTTTTTGCGTATCCATCGATAAATAGAGTTTTTTACGAATGATTTATCACTGCTTGTAAAACGTCCATTTTGTCTAGATACAAACTTTTAGGCAACTGTGTCAACAGCAATGACCAACAGAGAGTGAACCAGAAGTTCAGGTCACATCTTTATGGCATCGGCTGCTTGATCTTCCGGCCAACAAATGGTAAAAATTTCAGTATATTCTCGTATGGTAACTAAAAACCCGCCGGAACGGATCTTTTGGCCGTAACCCCATGAAAAAACTTATCGCCACTTTTTTCCTGCTGATTTGTGTTGTGGTCGTGCTTCTTGCCACCATCGATCTTGCACCATTTCTTGCGCCGGAAAAAGCGGCAACAACGGCGGTTAACGATACCATTAATCAACAGCCTGCCACCCTGCCCACAAAAAGTGACGAGGCCGGACATCCACCAGAAACAGCACGAGCAAATCCTGACGATCCAGGCAGCAACATCCTTTCCGAGCCGCCTCTGGATGAAATATACCCGGAACAGGAACAGGTGGTTATGGCCCATCAAACGAAGACAGCTGCAGTTGCCGAAGAAAAAGCTGCCGAAACTCCGCCACAACCAATAGAACTGGAGGTGACGACCTTGCCGCAAGGCGACTATCCGTTCTCGATCTTAGTAGGTACTTTTCAGAAAAAAGAAACAGCGCAACGGGCAATCTCGTTATACCGTCAGCGCGGTATCGCCACCTTCTGGGCCAAAGTTGACCTCGATGAAAGGGGCGTACGCTATCGACAGTTCACCGGGGTTTTTTCCTCCATGGCAGAAGCACGGCAATATCTTGAGCGGAACGAACTGGTCGACAAGCTGGTCAAACCAACGCATTACGCCGCCCGGCTGGGGATATATACTGATAAGACTAAACTCGCCGATGCCTTTGTTAAAGCCGATCAGGCCGGTGTCATTCCGTACATTCTCGGCACTAAAAAAGGCGATTATTTTCTCTACGTCGGGGCGTTCTATACCCACATCGGGGCGGTTGATCAATGCCGTGAGCTGAGCTCTGCCGGCTTGAGCTGCGAACCGGTCAAGCGTTCCACCATCCCACCACAGTAAATCCGTATCAACACTGAGTTATAATTTTTTTCAGCAGATAACCGCCGACATCCGCCGCATTTCGGCTTTTTTACCGATGACTACAATGACATCACCGGCGGTAAAGGTCTCAGCCGGCCCTGGATTAAACACCATTTCTCCAGACTTTCTCTTGATGGCGACGATTATTACCCCGAAATCCTGACGAAGATTACTGCCGACAATACTCTTGCCGGTAATCGGCGAGTGTTCGGGGATTATTGCCTCTTCCATCTGCAGGCCAAGTTCGGTGTGCATCATGGTCTGATCAAGCCAATCAACCACCGTTGGTTTATGGAGGATCTCGGCCATTCTCCTGCCCCCCATCTGATAGGGACAGACGACTCTGGATGCCCCGGCACGCAGCAATTTGCTTTCATTTTTCACATCAGAGGCCCTGGCCAGGATAAAAATATCCGGTCGCAGACCTTTAGCGGAAAGAGCGATAAAAACATTGTCGGCATCCGAGCTGACTGCCGTTACCAACCCTTGAGCCCGATCAAGTCCGGCAGCGACAAGCGCTTGGTCGGAGGTGGCATCCATATTAAGATACAGTGTATGTTTGGCTTCAAGCTCTGCTATAGACTCTGGATCCTGATCAATAACTACCAGGGGTATATTTTCCGCCTTCAGTTCCTTCACTATAATAGAACCGATCCTGCCGTAGCCACAGATAATATAGTGTTTATTCAGTGCTGCAATCTGCTTTTCCAATTTTCTTCTCCCCAGAACTTTTCTCAATTCACCTTCAACAAAAATGCGTGCAACCTGCCCAAGGGTAAAGGTCAAAAGGCTGATGCCCAGAATTATGATAATTATGGTGATGCTTCTGCCGATATGCGATAAAGGCTTAACTTCGGAAAAACCAACGGTACTGATGGTGATAATCGTCATATAGAACGCCTCGAAAGGCTGCATATCTTCAAAAGTGATATACCCTGTAGTACCAAAAGCAATGGTTGCTATCAGGAAGAAGAGAGAGAGTTTCAGTTTCGAATAGTCCATGGTCGACGGTCGGCAATTGCGGGTCTTTGCTTGTTTTCGGTGCAGCAGAAATGGATTCCAGACAGATATCTACCATGAAAATTATCGTGCTGCCATGGCTTTTCATAACTCATCAGCAAGAGATTTCAGACAATTCTCATGCAATATCGATCGACACCATAAACCATCTCTAATGGAAAAAAGTTGCAGCGGCAAAACCTTTGCGATAGGATGCGGTCGTCAATATTGATCGGGACTTGGTACCCCTCTTTAAAGACCAACCGGCAGAGGCAGCTAAAAAAATTATCCAGTGAGACGTGATGCGTAATACAAAGCTTCGTGTAGAGAAAATTGGCGGGACGGCGATGTCTCGCTTCGGGGAAATCCTCGACAACGTGATTCTTCGGGACAAGAACGATCTTTTCAATCGAATATTTGTCGTTTCGGCATATTCCGGTATCACCAACGAGCTGCTCGAACATAAAAAGACCTCGCGGTCCGGAATATACCAGGCATTTGCCGAGAGCAATGACTATGAACCAGCCATACTCAACCTACAAGATGAGCTGTGTAAACTTAATCGCAGCTTTGAGGGGATAGGACTCCAGGTGGATGTCGCGGATCGCTTTATCTGCGAACGTATTCACTTTGCCGTCAACATCCTCAAAAGTATGGACAATGTGCTCTCCTCCGGCTACGTCAACCGCACCGAAGTCCTGCTCGCCGCACGGGAACTGCTCTCCTCGATAGGCGAGATGCACAGCGCCTTTAACAGCGCAAATATCCTGCAGAATCTCGGTTACGACGCCACCTTTGTTGACCTGAGCGGCTGGCAAGACAAACGGGAAAGAACCATTGATCAGCGTATTCAACACAATTTTAAAGATCTCGATCCATCACAAACCATCTGTGTCGCCACCGGCTATACCAAAGGGACGGAAGGGATCATGCGGGAGTTCGATCGGGGCTATTCCGAGGTAACTTTTTCTAAAATAGCTGTTCTGTTGCATGCAGCTGAGGCGGTTATTCATAAAGAGTACCATCTGTGCTCGGGAGACCCGATGATCATCGGTGAGGATAAAGTCCACCCGATCTGCAATACCAATTTCGATGTGGCCGATCAGCTGGCCGATGTCGGCATGGAGGCCATTCACCCTAAAGCCTCGAAACCACTGGAGACAGCTGGTATCTCCATCCGCATAATGAACGCCTTTGACCCCAGCCATAGCGGGACCCTGATCACCAAGGATTATATCTGCCCCCAGTCAAAAACCGAGGTTATCACCGGCTCCAATGCAGTCACCTGCCTTGAAATTCATGATACCCGCATGGTCGGTGAAGTCGGTTTTGATATGCAGATTATGAAAGTTCTCCAGAAACATCATATCAGTTATATTAACAAAGCGACCAATGCCAACACCATTGATGTGATTATCTATGAAAAAGACTGCACGGACGAGTTAGTCAGGGACATGACTGAGCGTTTTGAAAGTGTCGCGACCTATAATGTCGCCATTGTCTGCGCCATCGGCTCCAATATCGCCAAACCGGGGATTCTCGCCAAAGCCACCAGGGCACTAGCCAACTCGGGAATCAATATCCTGACCGTTTCCCAGACTTCGAGACAAACAAACATGCAGTTCACCATTCAGCGCGACCATTTTGTCCAGGCGCAACGAGCGCTGCATCATGCACTCTGCGAAGAAGACAGTGACTGAAATAATTTGTTGATGGGTTTTTTACAGGACGTTCACCCGGACATCTTCCGACAAGGCTTCAATTTCTCCGGCGATAACCTCGCTTTCGGCTTCTTCGGGAACAGCCAGGGTTAATTGGGCGGAAAAAACAGGATCGTGAATACCGTCCATGGCAAAACGTTTACGCTCCATGTTTTCCACCCCGATATCGAAATTGGCCAGGATATTACTCAAATCTGCAGTCAGGCCGGGTCGGTCGATGCAGTCGACAACCAGGTTTATAATTTTCGTCATCTCCTGACTGGCGGTCTTCGGCGCACTATAGATAAAACAAAGCTCGGGATACTGCTGTTCCAGAATCATTTTCAGGTTCATTTCCAGCTCTTTATCGACGATCACGCTCATTATGGCTGAAAAACGGCCATCGAGCTTGATAACCTTACTGGTCAGCCATTCCCCTCCCTGACTCCGCGTAGTCTGGGCCAGTGCCTTGATGATCCCGGGTATATCGGGGCCGTAAACCGTGGTAATAAAATTGATCCTCATTGCTTTTTTCCAGCAAAACGAAATAGAAAAGAACTCCCGTGAATTGCTTCTTTCTTACAGCGATACGATGTACCACATTTTTTCAACCAACTCTAGCGTCGCTTGCTCAGCTGCTGCAAGATGCATTACCAAAGAAATCTGATTGCCCCCCAATTTTCAGCTGCTGAACCAGGGTGTGGACTGTTCGTTTCCCGGGACGCCGTAAACCCGTCCCTGGGGGCTTCGCTGCAGCCGTCCATGGCTGCAGAGACCCGTAAAACGAATAGCCCACACCCTTCCTTTCCAACAGGCCGAGCTTGACGGCTAATCAGAAAAAAAATACCGCACAAACAACACAATCGTAGCGGTATTTTTCTTATGAATTGGAGAAAACCGATCTCATCGTTCAATCAAATCGCCGGACCTGAAGTAAAATCAGATATTACGCGCCGAGGAAATTTGTAAAGGAACCTCAAGAGGTGCTCTGAAGAATGCCATTTGCCGGAAACGCCTTGTAATGAGGAAAGCAAATCATATTTAGATCCTGGTCAGTACAGCCGGGAATGACTATTGATCCAAAGTACAATCTGATCGCAACTTTTTCGCTGTGTATATGTAACAGATTGAGAAAGTTTTTCAACAGGGATTATATTTAATTAAATTAGCATGTTATGTTGTTTGAAATGAATGGTGACTCATTTTGTATTCGGATGACATCAACCAATGACAAACAGTTGGTGCTTTTTATGGGGAATCGAATAAATTAACGAAAGGGATAGCTTTGCCTAAGGTGCAGCGGGATGGAGCTTGCATCAATTTTATTAGAGTATATACTAGGCCAATGTGCTGAGCCGGGTAGGTACACTCTAGAGGAAAAATTGACCAGGGAAGAACACTATGAACCCTCCCGTATATAAAAATTGGGATGGGATTGAACGTCGAAAACCAAACAGCAATCGACGAAATTCCGAGCGCCGATCAATTCGTGAACGGCGATCCGATAGGCGAGACAACACTCAAAAGAAGAACCTGAGCTTCTACGGGTGGTTACGGTCTTTAATGAAGCGAAGATTAGGGGTTGACCGGCGCAAGTACATCGATCAACGAACCGTACCCGACCGACGCAACCCAACCCCACGCTCAATGCTTACCCAGGAAGAATTGGCGGATTTGTTGAAATAAACGAGGTTCGCTGGCCCAGATGTCCAGCTATTCCTTCTTCGTGGCCTCGCCCGGCACGGTGTCACAATCGGCCTCCACCTTGCAGGCATCATCAAGCTCTTTTTGCCCTTGAGGGACAATCGTATATCCTGTCGTTCCCATGCTGCTGGTACCGGTATAGTCAACACTCTTTTTTTCCAGGCAGTTTTCGTTCAGATACTGGGCAATCTGTTGTTCTCCTTTGAGAACAAGAGTTTCTTGTTCGCTTGTCGCAACAAGAACCGGAATCGCTGTTATGGCCAGGTTTTTCATGAAATTGATATTTATTTCGGGATGATACTCTGCACTTAACTTGGCGCCGGGAAAGCTAAATGAGTCAATTCGCTCCAGCGGATTAAAGCGGACGGGGCAACTACTTCCCTCTTTAAGAATATTGATAATTTTTTCACAATACGGACAGGTCGAAGAAAAGAAGAGAAAGAGTCTGGTATCTTGCCGTTTTCCAGCTGATATCGCCATACTTCCCTCATCAAGAGACATCCCGGAGCCAGCTTTCTGCTGAAATTGGAGACTGAAACAGGCAACTACTACCGCAGAAAAAAGTACAATCCCCCGAAAAATCTGGCGCGGGCCGCTCAATATATTCAGCAAGACAATGAAGGCCAGTATAACTACACAATAGGAACAGAAGACCTCGGCAACTTTATATTGAAAGAATACCAGGACAGCCTCGGCACAAAGAGCGGCCAAAAGCAACAGCCTGGCAAGTTTATGCCAGTGCTCGGCACCCCCATCCCGCCCCCACAAAAAGCACCAGAAAAGGAGCTGAAAAAAGAGAACCCCGGCAAGATTAAAATAAAGCGGAGAAACGGTCGTGAGACTGTCGACGACGGCACAACCATCATTGAAACAAAGAGTCCGACCCTGCAGGTAAATGGCGAACGCCTGAACCGCGGTAAAAAGGCTGGCCAATAATGCTAAAATTGCTCGCAACATAATAGAGTTATTTTATATTTTATAAAATTGGGGAAAAGTTCAACTGTAAGAAGGCTGGGCAGGCTAGCACAGACTTTAACAACTGCACATGTGAGACGCAGGTTTTTCCAACAATCAACTGACTGGTCAATAAGCTTAGCATTTTTTTCGTGCAGGTGGTAACCAATATTTAATGAATGAGGCGAAAGCTGGCTCCAAAGAGAACTAACCGGCAGGAAACACATGGCAATTACCTGGCAATTATGCCCCTTTGAGCAGTTGACGACGACTCAGCTCTATGCAATCCTTACATTACGACAACAAGTATTCGTCGTTGAACAACAATGTGTCTATCAAGACTGCGATGGCCAGGACAAAAACGCCCGCCATCTTTTCGGCTGGGATGACGGATACGAACAATCGGCACTGGTTGCTTATCTGCGGATACGACCCCCTGAAAAAGAAGGTGATTCTCCGGCTATCGGTAGAATTGTTATCCACCCGGAGATGAGAGGAAAAGGACTTGGCAAGGAAATAATGGCAAGGTGCCTGCGCGCTATTGACGAAATGTATCCGAACTCAGTGGTCACTCTTTCCGCACAGCAGTATCTTATTCGTTTTTATGAATATTTCGGCTTTTATATCGCTTCGGAAGGGTATGACGAAGATGGTATTCCTCATATTCGCATGATCCGCAATCCACCGGCGAACTGACCAACTCAGTAGAACTGTCGAAAAACCTCCAATCGAATGGCATTCTCTTAAAAAAAGAGACACAGTTATCAAGAGAATTTGGCAAAAAATCAAAAATGAGCTACTTTGATAGGCACTATTTTTACATATAAACTGATTACCTTCCATAGCTTTTCTATTTATCGTGAAAAAAGACCTAACAGGGTCGATGGGATTTAGCTCCACACATTTTTTGTAATAGTTTAGCGGAGAATAAAGAGCCTGCAATCGCAGGGTTGTAAATGTTTACATTGAGCTTCACCTTGCTGGATGGTGAGTCTTGTAACCAGCGGCCGGCATCAAGGGAAAGCGAAGTAAAAAATCTTCATCGAAAAGGAGCACGATTATGATCACTTATATTTACTGGACCGCTGTCGTCCTTTTGGCAGCCGCACTGTTCGCTATCAGTGCGAGAAACGACAAGTGGAAAATCGGCACAATCCTCGCCCTGGTGATTCTTGCGATAGGCTGGAGTGCCTATTATTTCCGATTTCAGCAGGTTTTTGTCAAACGCTACGGTGGCGTCATGACAATTCAGGTACCAGAAGGCCAGTACCATATCGGGGCAACCTGGAAAGATGACAATTTATGGATTGAGAATTTTGATCCAGGCACAAACTCTTGTATTTTCACAGAATATTCCAAAGGAAATCTACTCCAGGGGAAAGTAACCATAAAAAACTGTAAACCCATCCCCAAAATAACCAAGGGGGAAAACCCTTAAGCTCTTGCTGAGACGGGACTGAATATAGTTGACAATAACAATCATTCCTATTAATTTACCTCGAATTAGTTTAAATAACCTATTCACGAAATTATTTTTTTGTATGGAGCAAGCAAATAATTTCTCAGCCACTTAGAAAGGAGAAAACAATGCAAAAATGGGAATGCCCTTGTGGATACATTTACGATCCGGCAGAAGGTGATTACGAGAGTGGTGTCGAGCCTGGAACAGCATGGGAGGCAGTCCCCGCTGACTGGGTCTGCCCTAAATGCGGTGCCGCAAAAGAGGATTTCTGGAAAGCTGATTAATAGCAAAAGCAAATAGAGAGCGGAAAACCTGCCCGAGTAACTTCAGGACGGTAAATGTTTACCATTTAAAAGGAGCGACTTAATGAATATAGCAATAGATAGAAATGTTGTAGAAATTACGCCTGAATCTGCCCAGGAAACAGAATCGCTGAATGTGCTCTGGCGAGTAATAATAGATTGTTATGGCAACAACAAAAAACTAGCTCCCATGGGCCAGTTCGTCCCTGGCATTGATAAGCTTGCCCGATTCAATATTGAAGGAATAAAAGGTGGTGCGACCATCTATTCTGAAGAGAAAAAAGCTCCGAAAGATGACACTTATTACTGCCACACCTGCAATAAATATATGAAGGTCAAGGGAGGCGGCGCTGTGCCTCTTTGCTGTGGTAGAGATATGGAACCTTTGGATTGATAGATGCAGGGCCACTTCTCGCTGCCCGAGCGGTGGCCCTAACTTGATGTAACCGTAATTCAGCTCTTTTTTACAATAACCACCCCCCGCTGTACCCTCCATTTTTGCAGTTCGCATTCGCCACCTGTGCAAAACTTGCACTTTTGACGATGAAAAGAGAAAAAATTGGACTGTTTCGCTGCCACTTTTTTGCAACTTTTCAACTAACTATCCTGAAGATCTCAATATCTCATTTCGGCACATATTTTGCTAGATTACCTTCATAGAAACCTGCCTTGTTGCCGAAAATTTCCAGGCGGGTAATAACGATCCGCTTGTAGATTCTGGGACCGCCCGATTTCTTTACGGAGGACAGTATGAACCAGCTCACCATCTACCAAACACCAGAAGCTCTCTTTCTTTCGGAACAAAGAAAAGTTGAACGTCATAAAGCAATTCATCTTTTAGCCATCACCGAACGGGGAACTGGACAAATACTCGATATCAGTGACGATGGCTTTTCTTTCGGCTGTCTCTATCCACATACTTTTCCTTCTGAGTTCCATATTGATATTCTTGGTGCCAGAGGTGCCCATATTAAAAGGCTCAAGGTGAGGAAAATGTGGGAAACGAACGCTGACTACCTGGACTCGACAGCAGTCTTTGAATTGGTGGTGGGTGTCGAATTCTCTGAATGTACATGTACGCAATTGGATGAGCTTCATTATCTGCTCGATACCATGGAAGAGTTGACTGCGCCTGTCCTTGCTTGATTTAGTACCGCGATCCAGCGTCCTTGCCGGCGGGTCACTCTGCCGGTTCGTGTCGTCCTTCATCAACCTCCCCGAGACATATTTCACATACCGGGCCCAGGATGGTGCCTGACTGTCTCGAGATATCCTCAACACAGCAACTGTTTTTTCTCCCAACGCACTTCCCGGCTCTCCAACTTGCCATCGTTTGCTTCTGCCTTACTTTGTCGTATTATTGATTCTTTTCCTGCTGGTGTGACAGGAAAAGAAATCAGCACGCTACTCTACGATGCACAAGGAGACACATTATGCAAAGAATTATCTCATTGCTCACTGTTTTGTTAGTTTTAGCAGCTACACCTCTTTTTGCCGACTCGGTGCCGAGAATGGACAAAGAAGTTCTTAAGTCTCAATTGGGTTCGAAAAATCTGGTTATCTTGGATGTTCGCCAGGACGGGGATTGGAATACCAGTGAATTGAAGATAAAAGATGCTATGCGGGTCGATGATGGAGATCTGACTTTTGCTATGAAATTACCAAAAGATACCACTATTGTTCTCTATTGCGCCTGACCTACCGAATACACCAGTGCCAGGCTGGCACAAAAACTCATTGACGATGGTTACCAGAACGTATTTGCCCTGAAAGGAGGCTGGAAGGAATGGGAAAGAAGTAACTTCCCCACTGAAAAGAAACAATAAGCCAAGCAGCTCCCTGGCCAAGAGGTCCTCGCCAGGGAGCTGCCTGTAATTTGACTTACGGGGTTAGATTTTATAGAGGTACGGTTCCAATTTAGCCAGAGTTTTGTCGCCAATTCCTTTTATTTGCTTCAATTCACTAATATTATTAAATTGCCCGTTGGTCTGGCGATACTTGAGAATTGAGTCGGCGGTGACTGGCCCGATGCCGGGCAGCTGGGTGAGCAGCTTCTTGTCAGCGGTATTTATATTCACGTCATGGGGGATTTGCTTCTTGGCTTTTGTGGTGCTTTTAGTCATCCCAGTGGTACTGACCGGCGCGGTCACCTCTTTTTTTGCTGCAGCGTAACTATTTCCTGATAATGTGGACAGTGTGAGAGTACAGGCAACAACGGCGATAAGCAGTAAATGAATACGTTTCATGTGATCTCCTTTTGAGTTGTCTTAATTGACATTGGTGGCGTCTCTGCCAACCGAGTTTTCTGTTAACTACCAACCTGAAAACTTTTTTAAATATCAATCTGCTGCGCAGCAAAAGATGTCGTTTTCATTTCCTTAAAGACTATCACCAGGCCCTCACATATATCCCACAAAGTCTATCTATCAATTATTTTTTCAATACATTGGCCTGCTCAACAAGCCACAGGCCCTTGAAATTTAATCGTGAATTCAGGGGCCTGTGGCTTGTTGTTACTAAAAAAAGAAGGGTGAAAAATTACATAATCGGCTTCATGGCACTCATATGCGAGCGCAACTCCTCACCGACCGCTTCAATCGAGGTGTAACGGATGCCTTCATTGATCTGGATAAGATCAAGATTATCAACCCCCATGTCTTCCAGGTCGAGGCCCTTGCCGATCACGTCGGTATCGATGGTCTTCATAAAATCCTGCAGCAGAGGAACAGCGGCGTGGGCAAAAAGATAGTTGCCGTATTCTGCGGTATCGGAAATGACCACATTCATCTCGTACAGTTTCTTTCTGGCCACAGTATTGGCGATAAGAGGTGTTTCATGCAAAGATTCGTAGTAAGCCGACTCCTCTCTGATTCCACAGTCAACCATGGTATCAAAAGCCAGCTCCACGCCGGCCTTGATCATGGCCACCATCAGGATGCCTTTATCATAGTATTCCTGCTCACTGATGGGAGCATCCGAGGAGACCGCCTGCTCAAATGCAGTTTCCCCGGTTTCCTTGCGCCATTTGAGCAGATTAGCATCATCATTGGCCCAATCTTCCATCATGGTCCTGGAAAAATGGCCGGAGGCGATATCGTCCATATGCTTTTCAAAAAGAGGCTGCAGGATGATCCGCAGTTCTTCGGCAAGCAGATATGCCTTGATCTTGGCCGGATTGGACAACCGGTCCATCATGGCGGTGATGCCGCCCAGTTTGAGAGACTCGGTAATGACTTCCCAGCCGTACTGGACCAGTTTCGAGGCATACCCTGGATCAATGCCCTCTTCGACCATCTTGTCAAAACAGAGCAGGGAGCCGGTCTGCAACATGCCGCACAGGATGGTCTGCTCGCCCATAAGATCCGATTTTACTTCAGCGATAAAAGACGACTCCAGCACGCCGGCCTTATCACCGCCGGTGCCGCAGCAGTAGGCCTTGGCGATATCCCAGCCTTCTTCGTTCGGATCGTTTTCGCCATGCACGGCGATAAGCGTCGGTACGCCGAAACCGCGCTTGTATTCCTGCCGTACTTCGGTTCCCGGTGCTTTTGGTGCGACCATGACAACAGTCAGATCCTTGCGAATCTGCATCCCCTCTTCGACAATATTAAAGCCATGCGAATAGGAGAGACAGGCACCTTTCTTCATCAGCGGCATTACCGTGGAGACCACATTGGTATGCTGCTTATCAGGAGTCAGATTAATGACCAGATCGGCGAGTGGGATCAGCTCTTCATAGGAACCGACGGTAAAATCATTTTCCGTGGCGTTTTTCCAGGACTGGCGTTTTTCTTTAATTGCCGCCGATCGCAAGGCATAGGACACATTCAGGCCGCTGTCACGCAGGTTCAGGCCCTGATTCAAGCCCTGCGCGCCGCAGCCGACGATGACCAGCTTTTTACCTTTCAGATAGTCAACACCGCTGAATTCACTGGCATCCATAAAGCGGCACTTGGCCAGTTCTTCTATCTGCCGACGCAGCGGCAGGGTGTTAAAATAATTCGAAGCCATTTTTATCTCCTTGTATCTGTATTGTTTTTTATCGTCGCCCCAGGGCAATCGTTTCCCAACTGATATATTGATAAACTTTTATTGCGTCAAGTGATTTATTCGTGATACTGTGTTGCGGATTATGCAACAATCCTACACAACACCTTTCTGAGGAACGAAACCTTGAACATCCGGGAACTTGAGCTTTTCCGCCATCTGGCCTCAAGCCTCCATTTCGGTCGGACCAGTCTGGAGTGCAACATCACCCCTTCAGGATTAACTCGAACGATTCAACGACTGGAAAGCGATCTGGGCGAAGCACTCTTTTTTCGAAACAACCGCTCCGTTCACCTCACTCCTGCCGGAATCCTTTTTAAAGAATATTGTGAAGAGACCATCAGCAACTGGCATCTATTGCGCAGCCACTTACGCAGCGATACCGTTCTCCGCGGCGAACTGTCGCTGTATTGCTCTGTTACAGCGAGTCTGTCCATTCTACCGCAAATTTTCCGAAAATTCAGAAAAGCCCACCCGGAAGTCATGATCCATGTTCAGACGGGAGATGCGGCAAAAGCTCTTAACAAATTGCAATCCCGTGAAGTCGATATTTCCATTGCCGCTCTTCCCGACTATCTTCCTGAAGGAGTAGATTTTATCGAACTCCTCGAGACCCCACTGCTATTTATTTTTGGTAGATTTTTTCCGGAAACTATCTTTTATTGCCGGAGCGAGATAAACTGGGCCCAAACGCCGATTATCCTGCCCGCCGATGGCCTCAGCCGAACCAGAACAGAGAAATGGTTTGCAGACAAGGGAATTCGCCCCTATATATATTCGCAGGTTTCCGGCAATGAAGCCATTATCGCCATGGTCAGCATGGGCTGCGGGGTCGGTATCGTGCCGCGTTTAGTCCTGGATCAAAGCAGCGTAGCAAGCGAGGTCAAAATCCTGGAAATATCACCGGAGCTGAAACCTTTCACTGTCGCCGCCTGCACTTTTGCCAAAAATAAACGCAATCCACTGGTACAATCTTTCTGGGACATTATCACCCGGGAAACAAATGTAAAAGCTACACCACAATGACAACAATACTGATAACCAACGATGACGGTATCCATAGTCCGGGTATCATAGCGCTGCAACAGGCAATGCAGGAAATTGGCGAGACAATTGTCATTGCTCCGGACCGTGATAATTCGGCGGTGTCCCACTCCCTCACCATGAACCGTCCCCTCAAGATCCATAAGCTGGCCGACAATTTCTATACCGTGAACGGCACTCCCACCGACTGCGTTGCTCTCGGGCTGAAGAAAATTCTCCCTCAGCCACCGGATCTGCTCGTTTCCGGGATTAATGCCGGAACCAACCTCGGCGATGATATTTCCTACTCCGGCACCGTGTCCGCAGCCATTGAAGGGACCATGTACGGCGTTCCTTCCATGGCCCTCTCAGTGGGTGGAGAACCGCCTTACGACTATCGGGCGGCCATGCAGATTGCTGCCTGCATGGCCGGAAAAATCCTCCGTAATTCCTTGCCGGAAAATACTTTACTCAACATCAACGTTCCCAGCGGTGAGGTCTATCGAAAAATCAGAGTGACCCGCCAGGGCAGAAGACTCTGGGAAAATTCCATCCATGAAACCCTCGATCCACGGGGCGCCAAACACTACTGGATAGGAGGAGGGACGGCGCTCGCCGACCCCGGAGAGGACACTGACGTCTACACTTTTGCCGCCGGCAATGTCTCTATCACACCTATCCAGCTTGACTTGACCAACCACACCGGCATTACCTATTTGAAAGAAAATTGGCTTTTGGAAAGTGGCAGGGATGATACCGATGGCAAGTGAAGAAAATTTACAGAGAGAGCAGCGCCAGAAAAAAAGTATCCTGGCGATAAACATCGGCCTGGCAGCCAACACTCTGCTCGCCTTGCTGAAGACCAGCGTGGGCATCTTCGGCCATAGTCCTGCTCTTCTGGCCGATGGCATCAACTCGACCTCCGATGTGGCATATGGCATAGTCGTTAATATCTTCATGCGTCTCTCCGGCAAACCCGCCGACGATGAACACCCGTATGGCCACGACCGGATGGAATCGATTGCCGCAGTCGTGGTCGGGGCCTTTGTCATAACCACCGCCATCTCCATCTTCTGGGCATCCATCAACAATGTATACGAACTGTTCAGTGGGACCAGCAGTTTTACCGGAGCATCACAACTGGCGCTGTGGATTGCCCTTTTTACCGTGTTGCTCAAGATCTGGTTGTCATTCTGGACTCTTCGGATTGGCAAACAGACCAACAACAACGTCTTGATGGCCCTTGCCGCTGATCACCGCAACGATATCTTTTCGGCCCTGGCGGCAACCATCGGCATCATTTTCGGCCGCCTGGGATTTCTGTGGATTGATCCGCTGGCCGGTGGAATCGTCTCCATCATTATCTGTTTCACCGGCGTCGAGATTATCCGCGAGTCGGCCGCCGATCTGATGAACACCCTGCCGGGCAAAAAGCTCACCGGAGAGATCCGCAAGAAACTTGCAGGATTAGACGAAGTACTCGATGTCGAGGAGATTCACGGCCATCGATTCGGCCTCTATATGGTGTTGAATATAACTATCGGTGTTTCTCCGGACCTCACTGTCGCCGAGGGCGACCGAATCGCCACCCGGGTTGAACATCTGCTGGTTAATGAAATCGACTCAATGCGCAGGGTCTTCGTCCACTATCATCCGGTGCAGACAGAAAAAAATAAGGTCAGCGCTGCAATATAAAATTGATCTTCCATTGTTGTTTCGAACACTAGTCCTGCAATGTATCTTAAGAAGGCGCGTTAATGTTTGGCAAAAAAACTGCAGCACCGGAAAATATCCTTATCCTCGGCCTCGGCGGCGTTGGATTATACCTGGCAAAACGGCTTATCCACGAAGAATACGCCATCACTATAATTGAATCCGACCCCAAGCTTATCAGCCATGCCGATGGCCAGATTGATGCACGGCTTATCCAGGGCAATGCCATGAGCATCAACTGCTGGAAAGAGGCCGATGCAGAAAAAATGGACTATCTCATCGCCGTCACCGACAACGATGCTGTAAATATGATGGCCTCCATGATTGCCGACCGCTTTGGCATCAAACGAAAGATCGCCAGGGTACGGTCTCTTGAATTTGGTAATCCTGATTCAATGCTGACCGCAAACGATTTAAAACTTGATCTGCTCATCCATCCTGAAGAGCTGGTAGCCCAGGAAATTGTCCGGCTGATTCAGATTAACTCCAGCAACGAGATCATCGATATCGCCCAGGGAGAAATACAGCTTCTGGCCACAGGCATCGATGAATTATCGCCAATGGCCAACCGGAATCTGAAAGAGATAGCCGGAATGTACAGTGAGCTTGCCCTTCCGGGTAGTCGCCATTGCCCGCGGCATCACCACCATTATACCCAACGGCAATCAGGTTTTGCTTCCCCAGGACCATATCTTTATCATGGCCACTCAAAAACACCTGCCGCGCCTTATGGAACTCACCGGCGTCAATAAGTTGCGCCAGCAAAACGTTATGCTGCTGGGCGGTGGTCTGGTTGGCACCAGAGTTGCCGAGTTGCTCGAAAGATCCGTATCAGTGAAACTTGTCGAAAAAGACGAAAAGCGGGCTATTGAACTGTCCTTTGAGTTGGCCAACACCGAGGTCCTCCATGGTGACGGCTCCGACGGTGATGTTCTGAGCATGGCGGGGCTGCATGATACCGATACCTTTGTTACCACCACCGGGGAAAACGAGACCAATATCATGACCTGCCTGCTGGCCAAACACCTCAAGCAGAAAAGCAAGCCGAACAACGGCAAAGTAAGAGACTGCAAGACTATTGCTTTGGTCAATAAAGAGGACTATCTGGTCCTGGCGGCAACCATCGGTTCTGATATTGCCTTAAATAAAAAGGTGATGGCCGGCAATGAAATTCTAAAATTTATCCGGAGAAGTGAATTTCTTTCGGTCGCCCATCTGCATGGCTTTGATACCGAGGTGGTCGAGCTGGTGGCCGCTGAAAAATCGTCCATCACCAAATACCCGTTGGCAAAACTGGATAGTTTTTTCCATGACAAACTTATCATTGGCGCTGTCTTTCGTGACAGCAGATGGCAGATCGCGGTGGGCAGCACCCATATTCAAGCAGCCGAGGCCGTCATTGTGATTTGCACCTCAAGACACCTGAAGGATGTTAGAAAACTGTTCATCGCCTGATCCCGTGGCGTCAGAATATTCCGGTTTTTGATTATCCCTCAAGCTCAGCCTGTCAAAATAAAAGGGTGTGGGCTGTTCGTTTTACGGGTCTCTGCGGCCATGGATGGCTGCAGCGAAGCCCCCAGGGATGGGTTTATGGCGTCCCGGGAAACGAACAGCCCACACCCTGGTTCAGAAGCTGAACTTCAGGGGCAATCAGATTCCGGTTTTATTTTTTCCAGAAGGCGGGAAAAAATATGACCAGAGCGGAAAACATCTCCAGTCTTCCCACCAGCATATTCCAGGAGAGAAACCATTTGCCGGTATCCGAAAAGAACGCGTAGTTTTCACTTGGCCCCACTGCACCAAATCCTGGGCCGATATTCATCAGGGCCGCAATAACCGCACTTATTGCGGTGAGAAAATCAACAGGATCACTCAGCACCAGAAAACAGCCGCCGGCCAGGACCAGAAAGATATTGACGATAAAATAGCAGATCGACAGATCAATAATCGACGCGTCGATAGGGCGCCCATTCAACCGAACCGTGCTCACCGACATCGGCTGTAAAAAAATTCTTTTGATGGAAGAATACATGTGTTTGACAATGACGACGTAATGCACCACCTTGATGCCGCTTGTCGTCGAACCAGCACAGGCACCGACAAAACAGACCGCAAAAAGAAACATCTGGGCGGCCTGCGGCCACAGCTCGTAATCGGTGGTGGTAAATCCGGTAGTAGTAAGAATCGACACCACCTGAAAGGTGGCGTAGCGGAGCGACTGCCAAAAATTACCGTAACTGTTATTGAACCAGAGAAGCAGAGTGACTGCCCCACAGAAAAAGACTAAAAACCCCAGGTACCAGCGAAACTCGGTATTGTTCCGCACAACCCGCCACTCTCCTTTGACCAGTTGGTAGAAAAGAACGAAGGTTACCCCGCCGGAGCACATGAAGAAGATGGTCACCCAGTCAAAATAAGCGCTGTTATAATAGCCCAGACTGGCGTTTTTGGTCGAATAGCCGGAGGTAGAAATGGTGCCGAAGGCGTGACAGAGTGAATCGAACAATGGCATTCCACCCACATATAATAAGAGTGTCTGCAGGAGGTTGAGCACCAGATAAATGGACCAGAGCCAGACCATGGTATCCTTGTTCCTGGCCTTGAATTTATCCTTGGTGATGACCTGACCCGGGCTTGATTCGGCCCGGAAGATCCGCACCCCGCTCATCCCATGGGGCAGAAAAAGCAGGGTAAGGGTCAAAAACCCCATGCCGCCGAGCAGATGCGTCTGGCTTCGCCAGAACAACAAACCGTGGGGAACCACTTCAATATCGGTAAGGATGGTTGCGCCGGTGGTGGTGTAGCCGGACATCATCTCAAAAAAGGCATCGGTAAACGACGGGATGGTTCCATGGAGAATAAATGGCAGGGTCGAAAAACCGGAGATGATGATCCACCCGAAGGTCGCGATAAACAGACCGTCCCTGATATTGAGGGTATTGTCGTTTTTAAATATCCGTTTGAGTGGAATACCCAGCCCGATAATGATCAGGGCGGCAAGAGCAATGGCTCTAAGATCATCCTCACCATAGAGAAAGGAACAGAGCGCAGGCAGCAACATGGAGCTGCCGGTGACAATCAATAAGGTACCGAAAACATTTGTAATTGATGGATAATTCATAAGAGAGGCAGAATGCGCGGTAATTACCGGACAGAAGCGACTATATCCTGTTGCATCTGGTCGATGACCTGTATCGGATCGACCGCCCTGGTTATGGGTCGGCCAACCACCACATGGCTGGCACCATTTTTAATAGCCATTCCAGCGGTAACTATCCGTTTCTGATCATCACTGTCATCGCGGACATTTGCTCCCGGACGGATGCCGGGGGTTACGATAAGCAGTTTTTCACCAAGTTCACGCCGCATCTTTTCGGCCTCAAGCCCGGAAGAGACAACCCCGTCACAGCCAAGCTCAAGGGCTCTTTTCGCCCGGAAATAAACAAGATCGGCCACCGACTGGGTCATCCCCATCGCCCGCATATCCTCCTCACCAAAACTGGTAAGAACGGTCACCGCCAGCAGTTGCATATCACCCCTGGCGGAGACGGCCGCCCGAATTATCGGGTCGTTGCCATGAATGGTGGCAAAGCTCACCCCACGGCTGTTCACCTGCTCCACAGCCAGCTTGACTGTCTCGGGGATATCAAAAAACTTCAGGTCCAGCATAACTTTATGGCCGCGATCAACCAACCAGTCGACTGTTTCAAACCAGCTGGCCATGAACAGCTGGAGCCCCACTTTAAAAAATGACACATGTGATTCGCATTTTTTAACTATATCTTTGGCCTGTTCAGGAGTATCAACGTCCAGCGCAACGATGATTCTCTCCTTAAGTGGTATTTTTGTATGGCTCATAACTCTCCCTGTAATGTCGTTGTGCCGATTGCAAAAGACGTGTTGATGCCTTGTCGGCCCTCTGGATGGGCTCTGGAAAAAGTTCGGTATACGAGGCGTAGTGTCTGATACGGCGATTTGCTAGTACATGTGGTACAGCAAATCGCCGTATCAGACACTACAACGAAGTAGATCGGGCTTTTTACGAGTCCATCTTGTTTTACCTGCTCTTTTCTGGTTCTGCAAGAAGAGCGAGAAGTTGACGGCACTGATCGGTTACAGGTTTTGTCTCCATCCCATGCAGCAGCACGAGTGCAGCCGACATTTTCTCTGCTTTATTTTTCGGTAATGATCCGGCCTGTTTTAGAAGAATTGTTTGCCCTTGGACAGACATCCCCCTCCAGAACTCTGCGTCCTGCCTGCCGGAAAGACAGCTTTTCTGCAATTCTTCCAGCCAGGAATCAACATCCAGTTGTGCTGAACCTGCACCATATATTTCTGTCTGCGCAGCCTTTTTGACCGCATCAGCTGCCGGTTGCGGCAACGGTGCTGGAGCTTCGTTTATTTTAGGCGCGACTTCCTGCCCAACCCGAGCCATAGTCTTGGCTTTTTTCAGCGCATCGGCTTGTCGATTGGATTGCTGAACAGATAAACTCTCTGGTGATTTCTCAAGTATAGCTCCTGGTACAGCTCTCTCCTCTGTCTCCTGTACCATATGCGGTAGATGGTTGAGATTGAGAAAAATCGCCACACTTGCAGCAACAGCCAAAGCCGATCCAATAAAGCTGTATTTTTTTATTCGACCGAGTGGACGCTTACGACGCCTGGCTGCACCGCCAACTGCCGTTTTATCCATGGTCTTTAGAGCAAACCATTCTCCGTAACATTGCTCGCAATTACTCAGGTGCTGCATATAAATTGCCAGCTCCTCCTTGGTGCAATTTGCATCAACCAGGACGGCCATCTCTTCGGGGTTGAGACACCGCCGGTGTTCTGAGCCCTTATCTGCACTCAGCGCAAAAAGAGCGGCCGCTTTTTCAGCTTTTCTGCTGTTTTTAAAGTCTGGCTTGATAATCATGTCCTGAGCATTGCACCGGCAATTAAGATTTCAATCCTATATTTATACATACACCTACTCACTTTGACGGACATCTACCAGCATTTTGTCCTTTATGTTTCTGGCTATAGCTCAAGCAACAGACGAAGCTCTTCAGTTAATCCGGTTCTTTCCAGTTCTGCCTTCAGCCGAGCCATAAGACGGCGTTTTTTTCCATGCGCCTGAAAACGTGTCAGCCCAAGCAGTTCACCCGCCTGTGCGACCCCCAGCCCATCCTGATAACAGAGTTTCAGCAGTAATTTTTCTTCCGGTAAAAGACTAATCTCCAATTGACTGAATTTTCGATAAAAATTTTCGGAAACCGTAACTTCTTCTCCTCCAAGGACAAGATGAAAGATGGCTTCAAGCAGCTCTTTTTTCTGCCGTTCTTCAACTGAGCTATCCAGCCTCGGTTCCGCCAGATCCATATCGGAATATTCTTCTTCATATGCAACTTCCAGCCCCCGGTGCATGCCACAATCAGGAATCCTTGCCAGCAATTGATATGCGGCACTCTCGATTTCAGATATTCCGACGACCGTCTGACGCTGTAAGACAACTTCCACAGCCTCGGCAACCGGGAGACGCTCGAGGCAAAGCGCTGTAAAGAGTTTTGCCCAGATCCCACCAAAGGTTTTAACCCAGAGCGGCGGTCTGGCCCGACCAAAACGTTTCCGGGCAAAGTCCTCCAGCAGCCTTGCAGTAAGAGTCCTGATAAATGTGGTAAAGGCAGCTTTTTGGTCATACGCCCGCAGCCTATACCAGTCATCGGCTCGCAAACCGTCGATTACGGCAAGGGCGGCCTCCTCGGCGAGGCTCCCTTCCCCGAATCGCCTGACAGCCATACGGTTGATCGTCTGCCAGTAGGCGAGCGCTTTATCTTTCCAGTCGGTCAAATCTTATCCCCTTTGTCCTTTTTAAACCGTCTGTACCTTAGGGTGATTTCCTTTCTTTCTCCAGAAAAATTTTGTTATTAGCCGACACATTTTTCTTTTGCGTCCGTCATACCGTTTACAGAAGCACGCGGCCCCACCTATAAAACAGAAAAAGGAGAAATCATGAACATTGTAACCAGGAGATTCTATCCGGCTCTTTTACTCAGCTCCCTTCTCATACTGCATGGCTGCTCAGGTTCTTCCCTGACCGAAACCAAAGAGCAGGATCAGGTTGCAGGCTCAACAGTAAGAGCCGGCGAATCACCGCACCCCGCAGAAAAGGTGCCTTTACCGGCGCCAGCCTCTGATTCGGCAGAAGCGTCTCTGCTCGAAAAATCGAAAAGAAACTATCAGACAACCCAGATGGCGAAATTATCCGGGAGAGCATCGGCAGCAATTCCCGTTTATGGCCATATACCAGCCACTGAAAGGCCGGCGCTACACCCCCTGCAGTTCCAGCAAGAATCCTATAATGCAGTCACAGACAATTCGTTTATTGCCACCCTCAATGATCCATTGTCCACTTTTTCCATCGATGTCGATACGGCATCGTATGCCAATGTCCGCCGGTGGCTGACCGGTGGCAGTCTCCCACCGGTCGGAGCCGTGCGCATTGAAGAGATGGTTAATTATTTTTCTTATCAATATCCGCAACCAGAGAACGGCCCAATCGGCATCACCACGGAACTTGGTCCCTGTCCATGGCAACCGGCCAATAAACTGGTCCGTATCGGCATTCAGGCAAAAAATCTGGATCCGGGAAATATTCCCCCTTCCAACCTGGTTTTTCTTATCGATGTATCGGGGTCAATGAACGAGGAGAATAAATTACCGCTCCTACAACAATCGATGCTGCTGCTCGCCGGCGAACTCACCAGCCAGGACAGGGTTTCCATCGTTGTCTATGCCGGGAGTGATCGGGTTATTCTGCCACCAACCGCAGGCGACCGGAAAGAAACGATCCGCAAGGCCATAACGTCCCTGTCTTCCGGAGGATCGACCCATGCCTCGAGCGGTATTCTGACTGCCTATAAGCTTGCCGGGCAGACTTTTATCAAAAATGGCAACAACCGGATAATTCTGGCCTCCGACGGCGATTTCAATGTCGGAGTGACCAGTCGAGATGAACTTGAGCGATTAGTGGCCAAAGAACGGCAATCAGGTGTTTTTCTGACCGTGCTGGGTTTTGGGATGGGCAATTACCACGATGACACCATGGAAATCCTCGCCGATAAGGGCAACGGCAATTACAGTTATATCGACTCCCTGCTCGAGGCCAAAAAAGTGCTCATCAAAGAACGATCCGGCACTTTATTTACCCTTGCCCGTGACGTCAAACTGCAGATTGAGTTCAATCCAGCCAGGGTCGGCGGCTATCGATTGATCGGTTATGAAAACAGGGCACTGGCCGACGAGGATTTTAATAACGATAAAAAAGATGCCGGCGAAATCGGGGCGGGACATACCGTCACCGCCCTTTATGAATTGCTGCCCGTCGGATCAACTGAAATCCCCGACGTCGATCCTCTGAAATACCGGAATTCTTCGCATTCGAGCGATGCTTCCAACGAAATGCTTAATGTCAAGGTACGTTACAAACCAATGCAAAGCGACAAATCACTCCTGCTGAGTTCAGCCGTCACCGACAACGACCACGTCTTCGAGACGACAAGTGGTGATTTTCGCTTTGCCGCAACTGTCGCAGGTTTTGGCATGCTTCTGCGTCATTCTAACCAGATAAACGGGCTGAGTTATCCCCAATTACTCGCCATGGCCCGGAATAGTCGCGGGACGGATGATCAAGGATATCGAGCTGAATTTATACGCCTTCTCGAGATGGGCGAACTTCTCCACAAGAAATAACCGGCCGACTTTACAATTTTACTGATACACATTATAATTATTATAGCACAGCAAAAAGACACCGTGCATTTTTTGGCCATGCTTATGTCTTATGCTCCGAAGCAAAATGAAATAAAAGGAGATGCGTATGACAGTTAAAATTTTCATCAGACGAAAAGTTTCACCGGAAAATGTCCTGGCACTCACAGTTTTGCTGAAAAAGCTGCGTAGCTTAACCTTAAACCAGTCGGGATATATTTATGGCGAGACTTTAAAGAGAATCGATAATAAGGACGAGTGTATGGTAATAAGCACCTGGCGATCGCTGGATGACTGGAATGCCTGGCTGAACAACGAGGAACGCAAGGCTATCCAGGGTGAAATTGATGCGCTGCTCGGCGAAAAAACCGATTACGCCGCCTATGAAGTATAATTCCTTCCTGAAATCATTGTACCGCACCCCTTCTGTGTGGTACAATGATGAGTTGTTTTCACACTGCTCATATGTTTGTTTGTTTTCCCGCACGTTGTCCTGATCATAAACATTCACATGTAAAAAATGACGCATAATCAGAAACACTTGTTTTTTCTATTTACGTTAGTGTTTTGATTCGATCCCTCTCTTGGTGTAGTTTGGGATCCTTTATTTTTACTGCATCACCCAATCATTTTCCAATATTGAGGCACGAACACAATGTTATTTGAAGGTGTTAAGCTAATGATCGTTGGCATGACCACTGTCATGCTTTTTCTCTGCCTGATGATCCTCTTCATCAACCTCATCTCTTTTTTAACCAGGGGTTCTGCAGTCCGGGAAGTTGAAGCGATTGCCAAAGAGAGAGCACTTCAGACACTCAAAAGAAAAAAAGCCAAAGAAGGGACCTCTCAAAGTGCTGACGAGGATATTGCCGTAATTGCAGCCGCAGTTGCAGCATATGAGAGGGAAAGATTCGCCCAGGCATAGCTTCTATGGCTTGACCTGCAGTCCCACGACATATTTTCAATCCAAGAGTATTCACACTTAATAATCCTAAGCGAGGAGAAGAACGGTGAGTAAAAAGGTAATTCAATTCATGGACACGTCTTTCCGAGACGGTTTCCAGTCTGTATTTGGTGCACGGGTATTTACAGATGACTTTATGCCCGCCGTCAAGGCATCAGTCGATGCGGGAATCACGAATATCGAAGCTGGTGGCGGGGCGCGTTTTCAGAGCTTGTTTTTCTATTGCGGCGAATCTGCCTTCGACATGATGGACCGTTTCAGAACCGAAGTTGGCCCGAATGTAGCTCTGCAGACCCTGGCCCGTGGTATCAATGTGGTGGCTTTGAGTCAATGTCCGCGTGATATCATCGACCTGCATGCCAAGATGTTCAAGAAACACGGCATGACTACCATTCGAAATTTTGACGCCCTCAACGACGTCCGTAATCTCGAGTACTCCGGTGAACGTATCGCCCATCACGGCTTGAATCACCAGATCGTAGTTTCCATGATGGAACTGCCCCCCGGCTGTTCCGGCGCGCACACCCCAGAATTCTACATGGACCGGTTAAAGCAGATCCTCGATGCAAACATTCCTTTTCATTCCATCTGTTTTAAAGATGCCTCCGGCACGTCCAATCCCAGAAAAGTGTATGAAACCCTGAAGGCGGCCAGAAACATTGTCTCCGATGACACCATTCTCTGGTTCCATACCCATGATACCGCTGGTCTTGGCATCTCCCAGAACATGGCGGCAGTTGAAGGCGGTGCCGACGGGATCGACCTGGCGAAATCTCCGGTAAGCGGCGGTACCTGCCAGCCGGATATTCTGTCGATGATGCATGCCATGAAGGGAACGGAGTATACCCTAGATCTTGATTACGAAAAAATTATTACCGCGTCCGATGCCTTTGAAGAAGCCATGAAAGACTACTTCTTCCCACCGGAAGCGAAAATGGTCTCGCCCAAAGTCACCTTATCACCGATGCCTGGCGGGGCACTCACCGCCAACACCATGATGATGCGTGATACCGGCACCCTCCATCTCTATGCCGACGTCATCAAAGAGATGTCCGAGGTAGTTGCCCGCGGTGGTTTCGGTACTTCCGTTACTCCGGTCTCCCAGTTTTATTTCCAGCAGGCTTATCTCAATGTGACCCAGGGTAAATGGAAAAAGATCAATCCGAGTTACGGCAATATGGTCCTTGGCTATTTCGGCCGCACCCCGGTACCACCTGATCCGGAAATTATCAAAATCGCCTCGGAGCAACTGGGCAAACCAGTCTTTACAGCCGACCCTCTCGATATTCTCGAGCCTGGTATTCCCAAGGCCACCAAGATTCTGGAAGAGAACAAATTGCCGGTAAACGATGAGAACATCTTTATCATTGCCAGCTGTGAACAGAAAGGCCTTGATTTCCTCCTTGGCAATGCTGTCACCAATGTAAGAAAACTGACTGATGCGCCGCCGGTCGATAAAAAAGCCGCTACCCCAAAAGCCGCCGCCCCGGCCGCCGCCTCTATTGGACCACGTAATTACACCATCACCGTCAATAACCGCCCCTACGATGTTACTGTTTCTGATGCAGGCGGAATTAAGGCTGCGCCCGCAGCTGCTCCGGCAGTTCCAGCCGCACCCGCTGTAGAGGGGACGGAAGTGGATGCCCCGACTCCGGGGAACATCGTCAAGATCCTGGTTGATGTAGGCACTGTTGTAACCGTAGATCAGCCTCTTGTTGTCATGGAAGCAATGAAAATGGAATCGGAGGTAAAATCCCCCTGCGCCGGTAAGATTCTGGCTATTCATATCTCTGCCGGCGATACTGTCCAAGCCTCTGATCAGCTTTTCACCATTGGCTGACAGGGTGTAGGTTTTCAGGTTCCCGGTCTGTAACCGGGAACCTTTTCTTCTTTGCTCTTACCGGGTAAGTATTTATGAAAATCAGAATTTTCATGCTTCTTTTGTCGGCATGGCTGTGCACCTGGTCCTTTTCCGCGCTCGCTGCGGACGGAGACGTTACGGTGGATATAGTCTCGCCGGCAGACGCAAAAATCATACGGGTTCTCGCCCAGAAAAACGGCTTTGTCTATAGCGGCGACGAGATCGCAACCCTGAAAAAGGAGGACGGAACAGTTATCGTCCTCAAGGCGGGTGCAGCCGGAAAAGTCATCAATATGCCGGCCATCGCCTATCAAAAAGTCCATAAAGACGAACTCCTCGGGACGATAGCCGTCACCCAGGTCGTCGCTGATCAACCAACCGTCATTACCGGCAGGAAACTACCGCCCATCTCCGAGCTTCTTATCGATCTTGCTAAAACCACGGGGGTTTACGGAATCTATGCAGGACAAACGACGCAGGACTGGACGGTGGGCATAGGCCGGCTGCTGATGATCTCCGTCGGGCTGCTGCTTCTCTATCTGGGCATCTTTAAAGGGTTCGAACCACTCCTGCTGGTTCCTATTGGTTTTGGGGCGATTCTCTCCAACATCCCGCTGGCAGGAATTGCCGAACCAGGTGGAATACTTTATTATATCTATGAGGTGGGCATCCAAACCGGAGTGTTCCCGCTGCTTATCTTCATGGGCGTCGGGGCCTTGACCGACTTCGGCCCGATGCTTGCCAATCCAATCACCATTCTGCTTGGCGGTGCCGCTCAGTTGGGCATTTTTGCCACCCTGCTCGGTGCCTTGTGGCTGTCCGATTTAGTACCCGGCATCAATTTTTCATTGCGTGATGCTGCATCCATCGGCATTATTGGTGGTGCCGACGGTCCGACGGCAATCTTTCTGGCCAGCAAGCTTTCGCCTCGTCTGCTGGGTTCAATCGCCATCGCTGCCTACTCGTATATGGCTTTGGTTCCGCTGATCCAGCCGCCGATTATGAAATGGCTGACCACTGAAGAGGAGAGAAAGATCAAGATGGTGCAGTTGCGTCATGTGTCCAAACTGGAGAAAATCATCCTCCCCCTGCTCGTGCTTGGCATCTGCGCCACACTGCTGCCGTCTGCCGCACCGCTTATCGGCATGTTTATGCTCGGCAATCTGGCCAAGGAATGTGGCGTGGTCGACAGATTGTCCGACACCATCAAGAATTCTTTGATGTATACGGTCATTATCTTTCTCGGCCTGGCTGTGGGCAGCAAGTTGTCCGCCGATAAATTCCTTAACCTTGAGACTCTGGGCATACTCGGCCTGGGTATGATCGCCTTTAGTATCGGTACGGCCGGCGGCGTCTTGATGGCCAAACTGATGAACAGACTGACAAAAACTCCAATCAATCCTCTTATCGGAGCGGCGGGGGTTTCCGCAGTGCCAATGGCCGCCCGGGTAGTTAACAAGGTCGGTCTCGAAGCCAATCCGCAAAACCACCTGATCATGCATGCCATGGGGCCAAACGTCGCCGGAGTTATCGGCTCCGCCGTCGCAGCCGGTGTGCTTTTGGCGCTTCTTTAAATACAAACAGATCTTTTAGCTCCTGGTAGGATGAGCAGGGCATAAGTATGCCCCGCTCATCCTTTTCTCATTGGTTAACAAGAAACCCGCCAATATCCGCCCCCGGCCAATCCTATACGGCAAAGTTCTGCAAAACGATATCTGGTTTACGTTATTAAAGGAGAGATCCCATGACGACAAAAGATTATCATTTTGAAACAGGAGTGTATCGTCCCCCCAGCGAAGGTGGAAGTGCTTCTCTTCTTGTCCGGTTCACCCGTAATTGTCCCTGGAACTATTGCACTTTCTGCGCCATGTACAAAACAGAAAAGTTCCAGCTGCGATCCTTGCAGGAAATCAAAGCAGATATCGATTCCATGGCTGCTCTGGCCAATGACCTGAAATCAGCATCGATCCGCCTTGGTCACAGTGGGCAGCTTACCCGGGAGGCCATTCTGGCCCTGCTTGAGTGCTCCCCGGACCTCAACCATCACCAGGGGTTGGACATGTTCCTCCAATGGCAGTTTTCCGGTGGAAAAACCGCCTTCATCCAGGACGGCAACTCCTTGATCATGAACCCCAGAGACCTGATTCAAGCCCTGACCCATTTGAAAACCACCTTTCCCTCCATCAACAGGATCACCACCTATGCCCGGGCAAGAACCATTGCCCAAAGATCCCCGGAACATCTAAAAGCCATCAGAGCAAGCGGATTGGACCGGGTGCACCTGGGCCTGGAAACCGGGGATGATGAACTGCTCAAACAAATCAAAAAAGGGGTTACTGCCCAGGGGCATATAAACGGGGGTCAAAAAGCCATGGCAGCAGGGTTCCAGGTTTCAGAATACTGGATGCCGGGTCTGGGCGGAAAAGGACTGTCTGAACAGCATGCCCTGAATACGGCCCGTGTTCTCAATGAGATCAACCCTCACTATATCCGCTCCCGGCCTTTTCGTGCCATTCCAGGCACCTCGATGTATGATGAGGTGCGAAGAGGGAATGTGACTCTGCTCACCCCAAAAGAACAGCTTCTGGAGCTCAAACTCATGATATCAGCCTTAGAGGTCACCGCAAAAGTCTGCTTTGACCATGTCGGCAATCACTGGCGCACCCCCAAGGGTGACCTGGTCTTTTCCCATGAATATGAAGGCTATCAATTTCCAGGTGACAAGGAAAAGGTGCTTGACCGGATAGAGCTGGGCCTGACCTTTGGCCGGAAATACCAGGGTACTATTGATCTGACATGAAGAGACCGAAAAATGGTGAGAACTTCAGATTTAAATCCGCATTATGAGATTCCTCTGCCAGACAACGGTCTGTATTGTTGAATAGGACTAAAGCTGCAGAGAAACCCAGTCCGGGGTTTGTTCCACTCTCAAAGCCAAGTATTCTTCATTGTAATCCGTAAAACTTGAGCATCTCCCACAGATTCTGCCTGCTTATCCCAAGCAGACGGGCCGCTTCAGTACGGTTACCGCTGCTGTGAACGAGAGCATTTCTGAGACAATTCTGTTCGACAACTGCCAGTTGATCACTCAGGTTGAAATCCAATTCCTGCTCTCCCCGGTGTTGATTGATTTCGGTAGGGAGATCTGCTGGAGTAATCTCAGGCCCCCGATTGAGCACGGATGCCCTCTCCATCAAATTTCTCAATTCCCGAGCGTTACCCGGAAAATCTTACCGGTTAAGACATTTTATTGCCTCGGCGGTGATTTTCGCCGATCTGCCATGCAAGGAGTTAAATTCAGTAAGAAATACCTGACAGAGTTCTTCGATGTCTTCTTTATGTTCTCTGAGGGGCGGCATTTTAAGTGGGATTACCTGGAGTCTGTAGAGAAGATCCTGTCTGAAATTGCCGGCCATTACCTCTTTTTGCAGATCTTTTGATGTACAGGCAATTATGCGGACATCAACCTTGATGCTTTTGCTGCCTCCAACCCTCTCAAACTGACTTTCCTGAAGGACTCGGAGCAGTTTGGCCTGAAGTGGTCCCGGAAGCTCACCAAGCTCATCTAAGAGCAGGGTGGCGTTATCAGCGAGTTCGAATTTCCCTTTTCTTTTTTGATCAGCCCCGGTGAAAGCACCCCGTTCATGACCAAAAAGTTCGGATTCCATCAGCCCGTCGGGTATTGCGGCACAATTGATGGAAATAAATGGTTTGTCATGTCGAGCACTGGCTTTATGAATAGCCCGCGCCGCAAGTTCTTTGCCGGTGCCCGATTCTCCGGTGATCAGAATGGTGGCATTGGTGGGCGCCGCCTGTTCAATCAGCGAATAAACCCTCTGCATAGCCGGCGATTGGCCAAAAAGCTGGCGGTCCTTGCTCCTGCTGACAGGTGGCCTCGAGAATTTCGCATTTAATCTCGACCGCCTGAGTTTCAAAAAGACGTGTGATCCGGATGATCAAATCGTCCAGATTGAACGGCTTGAGTATATAATCTTTTGCCCCCCTTCGCAGGCAATCAATAGCATCATCGACCGAGCCATAGGCGGTCATAATAATCACATCGGTGTCCGGACTCTGCTTGAGCACACCCTGGAGCAAGGTCAGGCCGTCGAGGCCAGGCATGCGGATATCGGATATTATCAGGTGATATTGGTGCCTTGCAAACAGCGTCATGGTCATATATGGCCATCATATTACAAAATAATCCCGACCAGTTTCTCGTTGTGTCGGGGTTGGTATCGCTCTGGTGATTCGGTTTTCGGATTATCCATTGTTCATTGGAATGGTAATGGTGAAAAGAGTCCCCTCACCCAATTTACTGTCCACCTTTATTTTACCATTCATACGCTGAACCAGCGAGTAGGTTACCGCAAGTCCAAGCCCGGTTCCCTCCCCGACACCTTTAGTGGTAAAAAACGGGTCGAAAATATGGGGAAGGTTTGTTTCAGCTATGCCAATCCCTGTATCTTGAAAGAGTAAAATGAGCTCTTTACCTTGTTCCCTACATTCAAGAGTGAGCTTCCCACCGTCCCGCATGGCCTGGATGGCATTCAGGCCGACGTTGATAATCATCTGTTTGAGCGCTTCGGCGTCAAGCAGATGCTCGGCTGTTACTGAGATGTTGGTTTCGAGCAGTATCGTATTCAGTTTATAGGACAGTAACTGGGTGCACTCGCTAAAAAGAGCATGAGCGTCTATTTTTCTCGCTTTCAGAGGCTCAGTTCTGCCGAAATTAAGCAGTTGACGCATGATCATTTCTATCTGTCTGAGTCCTTTGTCGAGGAGGGGAAGATAACGTTCGGTCAGTTCACGGTCATCAGGATTTTCTCGCATGGACTTAACACAATTGAGCATGCCACCCAGGGGATTGTTTACCTCATGCGCTATTCCCGAGGAGAGGATGCCGAGTGAAGCCATTTTTTCGTTCAAATGGGCCTGTGCCTTTGTTTTTAAAAGTTCCTCCTGGGATTTTTTCAGGCGGTCGCAGAAGAGTACAAAGTTATCACTCACGCTGTCGAGTTCGTCTTTGAAGAGCGAAGGCAGCAAGTACTCTTCCGGTGGATCCTCGGGAAAGCTGTCCATGGCCTGGGTCAGCCTGCTTATACGATGGACAATGAGTGACTCGAACATCAGAAAGAGAGCCACGGTAACAAAAAAAATACTCGCAACACCTATCAGGATAAGGCTGTGGATATTTCTTCTGATAAGATCGTCAGCCCAATTAATGGGAATGCTGATGGATAGCCCACCGCGAATCCCAGAAATTGACGGCCAACAGGGACAATGACCTGCGCGGAGCGACCTATGGTGTGCTCGAAAAAATGGCTGACGGTGTTCAATGGCCGGCGCCGACCGAGGAGTATGCCCTGACCGGCGGAACAGTGAAAAAATTCGTCAAAGGTCGGGACCCCATGGCGACCACCGAGTCCAAAAACGATCTGCCTTATCAGTTCTATGGTCCTGCCCATCCCGATCGTACCCTGTGGATCTGGCAGCGGGAGCAGGCCGATCCGGAAGAAATTCCCGATGCGGAGTATCCGTTCTACCTTTCTACCGGAAGGATTATCGACCACTGGCACACCATGTCGATGACCGGCCGTATTCCTGAATTGCTTCGCGCCAACCCTTACGCCTATGTCGAAGTCAATCCAAAAGATGCAGAACGGCTGGGCATCAAGCCGGGTGATATGGTGGAAATAAAGTCACGGCGGGGTGTCAATCTCTTGCCGGCCAAGGTCTATGAAGGACCCGTTGAGGGTATGGTTTTTGCTTATTGGCATGATCAGCATCCTGATCGAATGATCAACAAGGTAACGAAAGATGCTATTGATCCCGGCTCGAAAGAACCGGAATTTAAAATCTGTGCCGTCCAGGTAAAACGGGCGTCCGGTCCGAAGCCGCTTGAGCCGTATCTTGTTTAACATTAATTGGTTGCAGCGGGTGATATTTTGCCCGTTGCAACCAGAGATCAATCTACGGGAGGCCTCATGCCGATAAGTGGAGTCGTTATAACCAGTCGCCTTAGTGAAAAAGAAGCAGTTTTACGAGGTTTAGCCGATATCTCTCAGGTTGAAGTTCACGGCGATGATGAAAAAGGCCATATCATCGCAGTGCTGGAAACTGAGTCTTCGGAAGAGATGGAGCAAATTATCGATCGGATCAGCAAGGATCAAAACGTCCTCCATGTCGGGCTGACCTATCTGAATACTGAAGATGAGGCTGAACGAATGGCCAAAGGCGAAAAATTGGCTAGACCGTTTGGCTTTCGCACGCCTGTAAGTAATACGTAGTGCAGCGCCGTTCCTTTCTCAAACTGCTTGGGGCCAGCCTTTCCAGCTTATCCCTTTTGCCTGGAACTGCCGGGGCAAAACTTCTGCAATCACCGGTCGCAACCAACCGGTTGCGACCACCGGGTGCTGTCCCTGAAGAGATTTTTCCAGCCAAATGTATCCGCTGTGGCCGCTGTGTCGAAGTCTGCCCGTATCGCTCGATCATCATGCTCGATATCCGGGCCGGTTTGCACGCCGGAACCCCACTCGTTGAGGCAGAAAAAATCCCCTGCTATCTCTGCATGAAGTGTGTCGATGTCTGTCCGACCGGCAGTTTGCTGCGTATTCGACAGCAGGATACCCGCATGGGCTTGGCGGTGATCAATCGATTTCATTGTGCTGCCTGGCTTGGCACTATATTGTGCCGGACCTGCTACGATAAATGCCCTTATGCGGAGAAGGCTATCCGTCTTGATCAATTACGGCCGGTAGTCGATGAATCCGCCTGCACCGGCTGCGGCATCTGCACCAATGCCTGCCCTGTGACCGTTGCAGGTGGCCTTAAGGCGATCAATATTGAACCGCTCTATGCCGGAGAAAAGGTGACCGGATGAAAAAGGCGGCGGGTGAGAACATTGTCATTGGCGAACACCATAGCCGAGGACGAAAAACGGTTTATGGGCGTTGGCGGTTCGCCGTGCTCACCGGTGCGTTTCTGCTTATTCTCAGCAACCCTTTCTTGAATTATTTCTTGCACGTCAATTTAAACAAGTTCTCTGGTTTACCTTAATTGCCGAAATCTTTTGCAGCATGGTGCTTGGTGCACCGCTCTTTGTTTTCCTTTCGCCACCGGGACTGGTCGGTCGCGAAATGATGATGGCGGTATTTTTCCGGACTCTGGCCCTTGAAGGGGGAATACTCCTGTTGAGTCTGTTACTGGAACTATTGACCCGCCGGTTTTTTTGCCGGACCTTCTGTCCTCTCGGCGGGCTGCTTGCTTTGCTGGGCAGGAAAAGAAAGCTTCGGGTGCAAATCGATCACGCGAATTGCACCAACTGTGGCAGGTGTGAGAAAGCCTGTCCGATGGGACTGTTGCCAGTCATTGGTGAAGGAACATCTGCCTACTGTTGGAATTGTGGTGAATGTTTGGACAGTTGCCGCCACGATGCTCTGCACTTTTGTTGGCAAGAAGAATTGGGATCAATTTCGCATAAACCTACAGATTCATAAATTCCGTTCTGAAGTAACATTGATGCGTTGTAAAAATCCAGAGTGCTACCACAAGGTAACGTGCTTTTCTGTTTTTGTTACCATTTGGTAACTGCTTAGTTTTACTGAACGGCACTATCGACGAGCTGATCTTGAGGGTTATAACCAGAGAACTCAGGGTCTGTGGATTATCCACTGAACTGGATAATCCCCTTTTATAATCCTCAATCGTAACAGCCTTCTAACTCACTCGATTCACCAGCGGCTTACCTCGATTAATTGTTCTCTCATATTGTATGGCCGGATAACCAAAGCCCATCACATAGCCGATCTGATGGTCGTCCGGAATGCCCAGTCTCTTTTTAAGTGGCGGGACGAGCTGGGATATAGTCAGCATCGCCAACCCATTCCAGATTGTGCCTATGCCATGGCTCTGGGCATAGAGCTCAAAGGTGGTCAAGGCAATCAGGCAGTCCTGCGAGGGCGCAGCGCTTTCATCTAAAGCGGAAACAACCAGCAGATGCGGCGCTCCACGGAAAAGGATATCTGTGCCGGATTTTTTCCAGGCCTCGATAATATCGGCGAACATGTCCATTCCCTCTGGCAGTTTTTGCTCTTTGACCAGTTTTTCAAGGCCGGCAATGGCTTCTTCTCGCAAATCGAAGAGGACACCCTTATCGTCGACCAGAGTATACAGCAGTTGCCGATCGTTATGGCCGCTTGGTGCATGGCCGGCTACTTCGATCAATTTTTCGATCAGCAAAGGATCGATGTTTTCATCTCGGTAATTTCTCATAGACCGCCGACTCTTGATAAGCATTTCCAACTGCTCCGGTTTCGGCATTTTTTCAGAAGGCAGCGACGATCCTTCCTGGGGACCATAACCATGGATGGAGACAGAACCTTCGCTGCAGATAGCCACACAATGCATGCAGCTGATGCAGAACTGTTCTAAATCCGGGGCAATAGTCGGAACCCCCGTCTCCATGCTGATAATCATGGCCGGACAGTCGGTAGAGCATTGTCCACAGCCGATACAGGTTTCCAGATCTACGGTGAAATTGAGCATATTTTTTCCTTAAGGTTTTACGATTTTATTGGACGGTTTTGGTAACAATTTCTTTATCAAAATAGTTTACCGACATCCCTGCATCGATAACAATTGTCTGGCAGTTGATGCCGGAAGCGCGGGCCGAAAGGAGAAAGGCGGCAGCATCAGCAACTTCCCGGGTGGCCAGGGCTTTTTTTCTAAGCGTCGCTTTTTCGGCAAAGAGATAACTGTCAATGTATCCAGGGATTCCGGCGGAGGCGGAGGTCTTCAGAAGACCAGGCGCCACCGCATTGAAGCGTACCCTGGAAAACTCCGAGAAACTCTTGGCCAGAAAACACAGTGACGAGTCTAAAGCTGCTTTGATGGGCGCCATATAGCCGTAGTTTTCGGCTGCCATGCTGGTGGTGGAGATGGTTATAGTCACCACCGAGCCATCTTCGGCGAAAAGCTCTTTAAAATGGTTGGCGATGCTGATAAACGAAAAGCAGGAGACGTTTATCGCCTGAAGGAAATCGTCCTTTCTCGTCTCATGAAACGGTTTCATGCCGTCGGAGTAGTTGGCAAAGGCAATTGAATGGACAATGCCATCAATTTTTCTGCCTCCTGCAGCACCTAATGCCGCGCCAATCTCATCCCGCACCCGGATTATATTGTGTTCCTCTTCCACATCACAGATAAAAACCCGTGACCCGGGAAAAAGTTTGCGAACATTGACTGCCCGTTCTTCCGACCTGACCACGTGAATCACCTCGGCTCCCTCTTCCACGAGGGTCCGGGCGATCGCGCAGGCAACCGATTTTTTATTGGCCAGCCCGAAGACAACAAAGATCTTATTCTCCACTCCAAGAAAACTCATAATACGCTCTATCTCTATTCTTCTTATAAAAGGATCAACTCAGACCAACCATCAGGCCGGCGGCAAAGAGCAGGCTATAGATAAGCGATAACCTGGCGGTACCAGCCAGCAATTCATTCAGTTGGGCACCTTGTTCTTCGGCTATTTTTATGGCCAGCAACCAGGCCTGGGGACCGGTGACCAGCGGCAGGAGAATAAGAGCGCCGGCTGCACCGGTTAGCACCATTGCCGGAGGGACCAGATAGCTCAGCAACAGCAACAGCTTATACTCGATAATTGTCCACCTGCGGCCAAGGATCACGGCCAGGGTATTTTTGCCCGCCTTGCGATCGGTGTCAATATCTCGCAGGTTATTGACCACAATGATGGCGGTAATAAGCAGTCCGGGCGGAACCGCTGCAAATATCGCCAGCGAGCTGAGTTGTCCAGCCTGGATAAAATAGGTCCCGCCAACCGCCACCAGACCAAAAAAGATAAAAACGAACAATTCTCCCAGTCCATTTGAAGCAAGAGGATACGGGCCACCGCTGTAAGCCAACGCCGCCAGCACCGAAAAAGCGCCAATGAGCACTATCGGCAATCCCCCAACACGGGCCAGGTAAAGAAAAATGACGGCGGCAAGAAAAAGGCAAAAAATCATCCCCCGCTTCACTTCGGCCGGAGCAATCAGACCGCTCTGGGTAACCCGCACCGGCCCCAGCCGCTCCTCAGAGTCAATATTATTTTTAAAATCAAAATAGTCATTGGCCAGATTGACCCCGATCTGCAGCAGTATGGCACCAAGGAGGCAGCAAAAAGCCGGAACAACGGCGAATTTTCCATCACCATAGGCGACAGCAGAACCAACCGCCACCGGCCCAACCGCCGCCGGCAGGGTTTTGGGACGGATGGCCATCAGCCAGAGCCGGAATTTTGTGGGAACGTCTTTTTGCATAATATTTTCAAGAAAATTGTTTGCGACGCCATCATTCAATGACAATCTCGTAAAAACCTAAAAACTACGATGGTTAAGTAAAAAAACTTCAAATTCGAGGCGTGTGAATTTTACTATTATTTCGGCGTACTAGAGTACGTCGTAATGATAGTGAAATTTGCAACAACGAAGAAGGTGAAGAGTTTTTACGACACCATCATTCAATGAACAGATGTTTGCTTACCTTAAGTTCTATAGCATAGATGGCAAAATAGAGCAGCACCCCCAAGAGTCCCATCCCCATAATACCGGTATACATTTCCGGATAGAGCAGCACTTGATATGTTTCAATCACTATGTAATAACCAAGGCCATAGCTCGTTAAAGACTGCTCAGCGATAAAAAGCACCGCCACGGCAGTGCCGACCGATATCCGCAGAGCAGTCAGTACCGCCGGCAGCGACGCCGGCAGATAGACATAGCGAAACAGCGCCCGGCGCCCGGCGCCAAGCGATTTGACCGAGAGAATCAACTCCTTTCTCAATCCCGAGGCCTCATCTCGTACCACCACCAGAATCTGAAAAAAGATAATTATGGCAATAAGGGTGATCTTCGAAACATCGCTGATGCCCATCAACACATAAATGACCGGCAGAAAGATGATCTTGGGGATTGGATAGATGATGGCGATCAGTGGGCTTAATATCCGGTCCAGCTGCGGCATCTGGCCAAGCGCGAGGCCAAGCGGCGCGGCAAAGAGGGTGGCCAGGAAAACAGCGGCAAGAACCCGACCCGCGGATGCCAGGAAATGTAAACCTAATTCACCGGTAATATTAAAAAAAAAGAGTGGAACCACCTCTGTCGGCGAAGGAAAAATCGGTCGATTTATAAGAAGGGCCGCCAGCTGCCAGAGGCAAAAAAACATCACAATCCCGATAAGGGTGCTGAGCAAGGTCGCCTTTTTCTTCATTGGTCGTCGGCTGCCCCCTCAGCTTACTTTGGTATCCCGAGTGGTACTAAGCGCCAGAAGATCACGCAACGCACTGCACCGTTTAAGAAACTCGGAATCGGTTCTTTTATCGATCTCGCCAGAGAGGTTGTTGTCAATGACCTGCGGAACCCGGTTGCAGCTATTGTCAAGAACCAGGATTTTTTCACCCAGCATCACCGCCTCTTCTATATCATGGGTCACGGTCAGCGATGTCAGGCCGGACTCCTGATGGAAGCGGTTCATCACCTTCTGCAGTTCCTCTCTTATCGGGGCATCAAGGGCCGAGAAAGGCTCATCCATCAGGAGCAGATCCGGTTCGAGCACCAGGGTTCTGGCGATGGCTGCCCGCTGTCGCTGGCCTCTTGACAGCTGGGCTGGATACATATCTTTTAGTTGGGCAATTCCCAGCCAGTTCAACCAGTAGTCCACGCGATCTGCGTCTTTTTTCGAATCATGCGACACATTGGCCGGGCTGTGTTTACCGTCCGGGCCGTAAAATTTTCTTATTTTCTGGCCCAGCCGGGTATTTTCCAGAATTGTCGCCCAGGGCAGCAGGCCGTGGTCCTGGAGTACCAGCCCAGTAGACGGCCTGGCTCGGACAATCTTCTCGCCACCAATCCGGATTTCCCCTCGCAAAGGCTGATGTAAACCAGCGATAAGGTAGAGAAGCGTTGTTTTGCCGCAGCCGGAGGGACCGATAATGGTCCAGGATTCACCCCCCTTGATGGTAAAGGAAAAATCTTCAAAGAGAAAAATTCCGCTCCCATATCCGAAAGTGAGGTCTTGGATCTCTATCACTTCAGGCTGCCTTTCATTTTGCGAGAAACTCCGAGGTGACCGAGCCTTCATAGTCCAAGGGAGAGATCAGGAGTTTTTTCTCAATCATCCAGGTCATCACATCATCCCACTGCGCTTTGGTCGGCACTTCTTTTCGCGGCAGTGGCGGAATGTGAAAATTGCTCTGTATATTTTTCGGCACCCGTATTTTTTTCAGCATCAGCGCCTGAAAAGCGGCTGGGTCACTGTTGAGATCGGCACATGCCCTATCCCACGCCACCATAAATTTCTTGACCGTATCTTTTTTGTTGACCAGAACATCGCCGGTAAAGGTGACTACGCTGGCGCTGACACTTTTCAGGGCCGTATCGTTGACGATTTCAACGGCCCCTGCCTTTATGGCACTGGCCCCCAGAGGATCGGGCAGCGTCACCGCCTGTAATTGCCCGGACAGCAGCAACTGCAAACGTTCCGGCAATACCGGAACCGACTTGTATTGAATGGCCTGGCCTGATACACCGCCGGCCTCGAGCAATCGCGTGGTTATATACTCTATTATAGTATTCTTGGAAATACCGATCGGGACACCTGCCAGATCGGCAACTTTTTTAATATTGCTGCCGGGAGCGGCAAGGAGCCTGAACAGCGGGGATTCTCCTATCGGCGAACGGGCGATAGAGACAATTTTCACCCGGTTCTCCTCCCGGTTGAAATTGACCGCACCGGAAATTTCATTGATCATGCCATCCACTCTTCCAGCCTGCAGCAGCTGATCGCGCTCGACGGCACTGCCGACGGGAAGTGCTTCGACAGTAATGCCGAGTTCAGAAAAATATCCCTTTTCTTCAGCAACATACACCGGCAGTACATCAGGAACCGGCAAGAGCGCCAATCGAAGAGTTGTATTTTCTTCACCGCCAAAAATCGTTGTCGAAACTCCCAGACACAAAGAGAGAACACTGATCAGAACTATTGCTTGGTTAATTTTCATTTTAATTCCACTCACAGATAATTTTTTCGTCCCGACTGTAAAGAACGTGGTTATATAATATAAAGTTACCGGCTCGTTTGGCCATGATAACAGACGGTCTCCCATTCATAATGGGAAACAGAACAGTCTTGCAACCGAAAAACATGACAACAGCGTAAAAAAGTAGCAAACCTTGCACACGCCTCTATGAAAATTCTCAGTGTGTCCGATACCGTTGTCAAAAGCCTGCTTGAGCCGGTCGAGGGCGGCCCGGCTATCGCCGGTATTGAGCTGATCCTGGCCTGCGGCGATCTGCCGCCCGAATATCTTACCTCTTTAAAACATCGGTATAATGCGCCACTGCTGTATGTTCTTGGTAATCATGATCTCCGTTACGACGAGTCCCCGCCGGGAGGCGGTTGCTTTCATATCCACCGGAAGATTGTCACCATCGGCACTGTCAGGATACTCGGTTTTTCCGGATCAAGGTGGTATAATGGCAACATCAATCAATATACTGAACAGCAAATGGCCAGGTTTATTCGGAAAATGCGCTTCTCCCTCTGGCGCAACGGAGGAATCGATCTGGTTATCAGCCATGCCCCACCCAGATTTATCAATGACGCAGAAGATCCCTGTCATCGAGGGTTCCGGGCGTTTTTGCCTTTTATTGAAAAATACCGGCCTTCCTACTTTATTCATGGCCATATCCACACCCTGTTTGAGAATGATTCTGAAAGGCTGACCAGGGTCAAATCCACCTCGGTAATAAATAGCTATGGCTACCATGTTCTCGAAATTTAATCCATTTGCCTCTCTGAAAAAAGTTATAACCGGCCAAGACCAGCAGGTTGAGGTAGATAACCCCAGTAATTTCAATATTCGCCAGGAAAAGGAAGAGGCCTACGAGGCTGTCGAACGGGGCACGTTGATGGTGCCACTGAATAAAATCACCGGCAGCGTCGGGAGATACCACGATTTCGACAACCAGTTCAAGACCCACTCCAACAAGATGGATGAACGACTCAAGGCAATTATCGAAGCCATGCGGGAAGGCAAAGATATGCCCCCAATTGCCCTGTACCAGATTAAAGAGGATTTTTTCATCCTCGACGGTCATCATCGATTCAGGGCAGCGGTTGAACTGGGACGGTCCGAGATCCGTTCTCGAATCGTCGAGTTGCTACCATCAAAAAACACCCTGGAAAACATTCTCTATGTGGAAAAGATTCATTTTCGCGATAAAGCGGGTCTGACCGAAAGCATCGACCTGACCGAACCAGGCCAGATATCTCATCTGGAATGGCAGGTCCGAGAGCATCGGAAATTTCTGACCAAAGAAAAGAACCAGGCCACCAGCTTTAAGCAGGCCGCCGCTGACTGGTACAGAACTATCTATCGACCCCTGGCAACCCTTATCGCCAACAGCAAACTGGTGAATGCCTTTCCTGGACGCACGGTTGACGACCTGTACCTGTATATTTCCGTTCATCAATGGGAAATAGGCAGTAAAAGAACGTACGGCATCGGCGTCGATAAACTCATTCCCACTGACATGGAGGCCTTTCGGCAGAAAATGGCAGAACATACAGAGCAGGAATATCCGGAAATGAAGCGGGAAATTACGGTCTTTATCCTGCTAAATGTTGAGGGCAAATACGAGCAGCAGGTCTTCGATAAACTTTTGGAGTTGGATGAAGTCCGCGAGGTGCACAGCGTCCACGGCTCCATCGACATGATCGCCAAAATAACCCTGATGCGGGATCTGCTCTCTTCCGATGCGGAAATCCTCTCACAATTCATCCAGTATACAATCAGGCAGTGGCGAGGGGTGGTCTCAACACAGACCCTTATTCCCGGCATGTCGAGGACAAAAGATCAGGACCGATGTCATCTATGATGATGTGGTTGTGGTACCGCTGTCAACTCCCGCCTCGGCAAACGAGGCCATTTCCCGCATCATGCAGCAGGAAAGCTCGACCAGATTCATAGTGATAGCGGCCCCCGTCCCCTCACCCAGCCGCATATCCAGATCGACAACAGGTTCGAGCCCGATAAGATCGAGTGCGGCCTGCTGCCCCACTTCCACTGATTTATGCCCGGCGATCAAATAGTCTTTGACCTCTGGACAGAGCAGATAGGCCAGGAGTCCCGCTGCTGTTGATATCAGCCCATCTAAAACGACGACACAACCTTTCGAGGCGGCGGCCAGGATAGCGCCGCATATGCCGCCGAGCTCAAAGCCGCCTAACATGGAGAGGAGTTCCAGGGCGTCATTCTTGAGTGGTTGGTGTAGAGCCAGAGCTTTTTCAATAACTTCTCTCTTACGAGCAAGTCCGCGGTCATCAACCCCGGTGCCGCGGCCGACTACTTTTGCCGCACAGAGTCCTGAAGCACCACAGATAATCGCCGTGGCACTGCTGCTGTTGCCGATCCCCATCTCCCCCATGCCGACGAGATCGCAGCGCTGCCGCTCATCCTTTTCAAGAAACGCTCTTGCGCCGTTTTCAATGGCCCGGATCGCCTCGGCCAGACTCATTGCCCGCCGCACGGAAAAATTGCCGGTTCCCGGGGCAATCTTTTGCTTGATCAGCATCGGATGATCATCAAGCTCGCCATTGACGCCCATATCAACCACGGCCAGCTCAATGCCATAGTGATGACAAAAGGCGTTGATCGCTGCACCGCCGGCAAGGAAATTTTCCACCATCTGGATGGTCACTTTGGCCGGAAAAGCCGAGATCCCCTCTTCCACAACACCATGGTCGCCGGCAAAGACAAACATCCGTTTGCATTCAATCGTCGGGTTAAGGCTTTGCCTGACGGCACTCAGCTGCACGGCGAGTTGTTCAATCCGCCCCAGGGCGCCAAGGGGCTTGGTCTTCAGGTCGACCTTCTTCTGGGCCTGACTTTTAAAGCTTTCAGCAACCGGTTGAATCTGGGCGATGAGCTGCACCATAAATGGCGAAAGCCTATTCAACCCTTTTGACTTCTTCTCTACCTCCTTTCCCGGGGCGATGTCCATCTCCGCTTTTTTACCGGTTGCGGTAAAATCGATAATATATTTCAAACTGTTGCCGGAAAGGATCTGCGGCAAAACGGCCTCCACCTCTCCCGGCGTGATAACTTTTTCGACCAGCATCGCCAGATTTTTTTGTTGCCGGGCCAAAAAGGGGACCGCCTGCACCATATGCTCTCTTCTCGGTCCATAGGCACCATAGATTTCGAGCTCTTTATAGTGGATAAGGTTGAGCAGGTTGGTCTCTATCTCCTCGTTTTTATCCAGGCCGCTAAAAAAAACCAGCCGCCCTCCCTTGCAAAGCTTGGTAATACAGAGACTAAAAGCGATATGGCTGGCACAGCAATTTATGGCGAGATCAAAATCGGCGGCAACGGTATCCTTACCCAGTGCGATACCATTTTCGTTGCAGAAAGGACGCAGCCTATCAATTTTCTCCTGGTTTCTTTCGATGACCGTCACCCGGCAGTCGTGCTCACGAAGGATGAGAGCGGCAATCATCCCCATAACCCCGCCACCGTAGAGAATGACCCGTTGACTGGCAGCAATAGTGATCTGCGAAAGACCATTCAGCACACACGCCACCGGTTCGGCAAAGGTAAGAATCGACGGTTCTATGTCCACAGGAACCGCAACCAGACTTTCTTTGGCAACGGAGACAGCGTGGGCAAAACCACCGTCTGTATGAAAACCGGTAATCCGCATCTCATCGCAGAGATTCTCCCGGCCAGCCAGGCAATACCGGCAAAGGCCACAAGCCTGGCCCGGCCAGACCGTGTAAAGTTGACCACTCTGTGGATCCCGGCCGGCGATCTCATGGCCTAAGACTCTCGGCAGCACCAGATCACGGTGACCTTGACGCCACATTTTTGCATCGGTGCGGCAGATGGCACAACAACTGACAGTCAGGACAATATTGCCGCTGGTGGCTCTCGGGGGCTGGCTATGGTCGATAAACTGCAGAGATTCACACTGGGTCAGGGCAAGTTTCATATCACTCCTGGTCTGATTCCTGATCGAAAGGCTCTTCAATAATGGTGAGTTTTCTAAGCACTGGTCCGGCTACACCCGTCATCATTAATTTTCGACAGAGAAGTCTCGCCTGCTCAACCTGGTCCAGAGGAAAGACACTGGCCTTGCTTAATTCGCACGGTTCAAAATGGTCTTCTCGGCAACGAAAATAGTTTTCACCTGCCTTAATAATAAGCAGCTCGGTCATAATGCAGCTCCAGCTCTTTTGAGATCAGCCAGTTTGGTAAATCCTGCGGCTGGATCGTTATTTTGTACTTCAATCCAGCGGCTAAGCGACACCAGGGCCTGCCCGGACAACAGAAGCTCTCTTGCCTTATCCACCCCATCTACGAGAGTTGCAACCACGCCCTGTACATAAAAAATCAGCCCACTGTTCAGAATGACGGCATCACTGCGCGCTGTATCACCCTTGCCGGCCAGCAGCTGATACATTTTCACCGCCGCACTTTTTTTATCCGGATCTGCCGCCAGAAATTGCGGCGAATGACTCTTCAATCCGCAGTCCTTCGGGTAAAAAACGAGATCAGTGAGTGTGCCGTTTTTAAGGTGTACACCGGAAGTCATGCCGCAGACCGAACCTTCATCCATTCCCTTGTCACTGCCTGAGATGGTGCCGTATACCACGAGTGCATCGGTATAGCCGATTGTCTGCATAACTTGGGCCACCGGCCTGAGCAAAGCCGGAGAATAGACCCCCCGCACCGCCACCCTGGGTAAGGCGGGATGAGCAAGCGAGGCGGCAATATTGAGCGGGGAGCCAAAACAGATCTGGGAAAGGATACGTCCAAGGGCCATCGGGTGGACTTCAGGACTCATCCCGTTAAACAGGCCGATTCCAGCCTGCCGGATACTTTTCGCCACAAGATCGACACTGCAGTCAACATCAACCCCAAGACATTCGGCCATATCAACGGTGCCGCAACTTGAAGTGATTGCCCGGGCGCCATGGCGGGCAATTGTCACTCCTCCAGCGGCGGCAACCAGCGAAGCGGCAGTACTGATATTAAAGGTCTTGAAACTGTCCATGCCGGTCCCGCAGTTATCGACAATGGCCAGCTCTCCAAGGTCGACTTTGCTGGTATCCAGTTCATACACAGCCCGCCAGCCGCCAGCCACCTCATCTGCGGTTTCTCCCTTTGCGGTAAGAGCCGCGAGAAAGGCGCCCTGCTGTATCTCCGAGACCTCATTGGCCAGTACCATGCAGAAGGCTTCATGGGATTCTTCATGAGAAATATTTTCTTTGCCTATGAGACGGGTAATAATTTGGCCAAGCTTTTGATTCTTTTCCAGATCCATACAATACTCCAGGGTGGATTATTGATTTGCGCCGAAAGGCTCGATGTATGGATACGGAAAATTACGCTACAGCAAGGTGACAAGTCTCCGTATCCGCAGCAATGCATGGTCTGCAACAATCAGACTGTGCAATTCCAGATACAGAGAACTCCAGTGGTTGACTCCGGCGTGGATCGATACTACATCCACCTGTGCAGGCAGGCTTTCTGACTCACGAATTATCCTGCCCAAGCAGCCGCCTTCCCGGGCTTTCTCCCAGTGACGAATCATAAAAAAGATTTGGGCGCACAGATGTAGTGTGCTCCCAGCTGCGGCAGCCTTCGTATACAGCAATGACTGGCTTGTGACGGAATCTCACCGTCTTTCCTATTACCATCAATAAGGTGCACCTGCAGGAGAAGTATATACCTTGCCGACATGAGAAAATCAATATGCAGAAGATACGAATTTTATCAATCACCTTACAATTTTCATTGGTAGCATTTCACCGGAGCACAACCCAAAGGTGTATTACTTCAGGTCTGTAAACGTTTACCAGTACCGGAGAGGTATGGATGGCATCCTTTATTTCTAATGTTTTCAAGAACGATAGGTGGAAAAAATCCATCCTTTGTTATATAAGTGTATTGTCCAGGATACGTCACAGCCTGGATCTTCTTGGTGGTTTCCACAAACTCTCCGGCATTTCTGCCCCAAATCTGAAAACAAGGCCTGCCTCGAGGGCTTTTGAGATGGATGAATGACGATGATTGCCCTTGTCTGTAACCGTTATGTAGCTTTTTTTCTGGCTGCCCTCATATATTCACTGCTGGTCGAATCTCAAGGCGGGATCCGTGGTGGGTGGAGATTTGCCAGTCAATATCTGGAGATACCGATTCTCCTTTATCTGTACTGGTACCTAAACTCAATCATGCGTCCCGGCCGATGGACGGCTCTGCTGGCCGCCATGCCGATCTTGTTGGCCTATGTCGGTCAGGACATTTATTACCTGCTGCTGGGCAAGATATTCCGGGCCGTCGAACTGAACGAGGTCTCAGAACTCATGCGGGTTATGACTCTCAAATACCGCATGGTGGTGGTTGGTGCCGGAGCGATGATACTTCTTGCTTTTATCAGTTTCCTTGACAGGCGCCGAATCGCTCTTGCCGTTCTCGGAATAGTGCCGCTTGCTATTGTGTTGACGTGGGTCGAACTTTGGCCGCAACAATTTTCCAGCGATTTTCAACTGGTGAGCAGGGAGATAGTCAATTGGTCGGATGTCCGCCCCGTGGAAACAAACGGTCGATTTACCATGCTACTCTATCGAGAGGCACAACGGCGTATTTCACTGGAGAAAACCTCAAGGTATCACGACCGCGCCAAATATGATGAGGATGCCCAGAAACAGGCCTCCTGGCTCACCCAGCATGGCCGGAAAAACAATGTCCATATAATTGTCATGGAAAGCCTTCTCGACCCCACGCTCTTCAGCAAAGCCAGGTTTTCGGTCAACCCCGTTCACCCGAAGTACAGCACCTTGATCGGTAACGCCGGCAGTTTTTCTATTTCACCGATCTTTGGCGGCAAGACTTCCCAGGCCGAATTCGAGGTTCTTTGCGGCATTCCGGCCTTTCAGGAGCTCGCCGGTGTTGAATTCAATTCTTTCAGCGGCAGCGCCGCCCACTGTCTTCCCGGCATATTAAGCCAGGCGGGATACCGAGCAACCGTCTCCAACGGCTATGATCCATCGTTTTTTAATGCCGTCAACGCCTATAAGGGAATAGGGTTTACAGAGCAATTCTTTCCCATTGAGTTTTCTCCAAACTCTCCAACCTACCTTTCAACGGATGACACTACCGGAGAAATCTATATGTTCGACAGCGTCCTTTTCTCCCAGAATCTCAAGTTCGTCGCCGAGCATCTTCGAAACAATCCTGAACGGCCGCTGTTGAACTATGTTCTGACTATGTATGGCCACTCCCCGCATGTGCTCAATAAGACGAAACGACCACAGATCACCAAACTTATCGCCGATTTGCACGACCCGCAGTTGGAGCGCGTGGCAAACCAGTTCTTTTATCGTTCAGAAGCCATTGCCGACTACCTGGAAGGGTTGCTGGCGATTGACCGTGATAGTTTGATCATTATCGTGGCCGATCATCTGCCGCCATTGCAGGGTTTAGGAACCTATAGGCAGCTTGGCTACCTCGACAATAGGCAAAACAGCTTCTATCTCAACAGGCTCATCGTGGTTGAGAATGGAGTTGTTACCTCTCTGCCGACTATCCATCATTACGACATTCCCCAGGTGATCCTTAATTATCTCAGCTCCGGACTGTACTGCCGGGAAAATTCCTGCCATTTCATCAAGGAGAGTGACCAGCCGAATGATCGGCTGCTGTTTCATGAAAAGTATCTGCGGCTAATGGCCCATGCCATAGAATGAGCCTGGTTTATGTTCTGGGTAGATTGTATCGTGGCAATGATAACCGCAGGATACATCTTTTGCCCTTCAAAGATTCTGGAAGCATCACTAATTTGAAGTGCTCCATTTTCAGCTTGTTTTCTGGAAAATAATTTTGTTTTTCAAAAGTGTCAGAATGCTCCTTTGCAGGCAATTTTTCTACGCATGATCACATGAAACTGGAAAAATCCTCAAAATGCTAAAATATGCAATCGATTTACCTTGGCATGGCGAAGGAAACAGAGAAGGTATTGAGCTGGTCCGGTGAAAAACCGTTGTCCGGCCTCAGTTTTTCGCCACAGCAAAAAACTCCATTCATCTTAAAGATTTCCAACTCTGTAGCAAGCAGGCGGATCCTCTGCTGGAGCAAGAAAACTTCAGAACTTTGCGGCCAGCCATATGCATTCACGGCAAAGCTACAGTGTTTCTTTCTTTTTCGTTGATTTTGCTATGCACCCAAGATTTTCTGCTTAAAAACAAAAAAGACTGCTCCCAAAATGCAAAGACCAGCCCAAAGGAAATCTAATCGGATCTCTTCTTTCATAAATAGAACTGAAAAGGGAACAAAAATTAAGAGAGTTATTACTTCCTGAAGAATTTTAAGCTGGCCCAGGTTCATCACTTGATAGCCAACTCGGTTTGCGGGGACTTGCAATAAGTATTCAAAAAGTGCAATGCCCCAGCTAACGAGTGCGGCAATAATCCATGGTTTGGCTGAAAGATTTTTCAAATGTCCGTACCATGCAAAAGTCATAAATATATTGCTGCAGCACAATAAGCCTATTGATATGAAAATTGTTCGCATTATGTAGTCCACCTATACAAGACAAAGATAGATTACTGCAGCAGGCGCTCCTTAAAATGACCCCACATACAGTTAGTTAAATCTTTGGAGGATGAGTAGGTACCAGCAGTAAATAGTGGGATATGCTGCTGATCGGTCCAATCAGAGAGTGGGATGTTCTCTGAACATATTAATCCTTACGTCGAGCGCCAGACATTCTTGGCAATTAAAAGTTGTGCACCTTTTTGGATCAAGCGGATGATGGGACCCGACATAAGAAGATGATGGCTCACTAACGGGTTCAGGCGGGTGTAACATTATATTACTCCTGATAAAAGAGGTTAGTTGTGGGTAGAGCAATCCTAAAAGATGCAATGCATAGGGTTGAAAATCGACTATATAGGTGAAAAATTGAGAAACACAATTATTAAATCTTAAGGAGATGAAAAAAGTGGTGTTTATGACTTGAGCATTGATCCTGAAAAAGTACGTTTTTGTTTGCAGTGAGATCAATCGAAGCCAAATATCATCCTGATTTAAATGGGGTATTCACCTTAACGCAACATACATCAGGTAATAAGCATAACCCGCCGTTTTGCATATTGGCTTCGCATTGCCAAAATCAATATTTTCCTCCGATGCTACTTCCACGTGGTGAATAGGTTATTCGGTCCTACGATCCAATCAAACGGTATTTATTATGGCTCTGGATGCTTGGTGAGCATTCTGCAATGTATTGTTGAAAAATGCCCCTTGACAATGTTATATATGTAACATATTTTAAGTTCACTATGAAAAATAAATGGATTCTCTTCTCATACTCTGTCCCTTCATCCAACGCCAAAGCGCGAATGCGTATCTGGCGTCGTATTTCTGCCACTGGAGCCGTCCAGTTAAAAACCGGGTTACAGATTTTACCGAATCGGGACGATCTGCTGGAAAACATTACCTGGTTGATTGGTGAAGTGAATGCTCTCGGTGGTGAAGCGCTGGCCATACAGTGTGTACAAATAGAAGGGATGGAGGATGAGCAGATCGAAAAGCTCTTTCAGACTCAAATTGATCCTGAATTTCTGCAGCTTCAGACTGAAGCAAGAGCCTTGCTCGCACCAACTGACGTGGTATCAACAGAGGACAGGACCAAAGAACTCTCAGCTATTTTACGAAAACTTCGCAAGCGGTTCGAAGGGCTTCAGAGCCGTGATTTTTTCCCTTCCGGATCAGCAATCAAGACAATAGCCGTCATTGATGCCACCTCTGACAAACTGCTTAAGTCTGAGTCTGCAAGCACCCCAATCACAACCCTTGATCGTAGCCTCTATCAGAACAGAACATGGATAACGCGAGCCAACCCATATATTGACCGCTTAAGTAGCTCCTGGCTGATTAGCCGATTCATTGACGACACCCCTCAATTCAAGTTTATCAAGGAAAAAGAGAAGACTCAATCGTCAGAGGGAGAGATTCTTTTTGACACGGTCGGGGGAAATTTCTCCCATCAGGGTGAGTTGATCACCTTTGAAGTAATGGCTCGTGATTTTGGTCTATTTGACCCGGCGGTCACAAGGATTGCCGAGTTGGTGCATTTTATTGATGTGCAGGAGGAGGCGGTTCTCCCCGACGATGCGGCGTTGTTGAAAAATGTTATTGATGGCCTTGTCGCCATTTCAAACAACGACCATCAATTGTTGACCAGTGCACTGCTCGTCTTTGATGCCCTCTATGCCGCATTTTCAAAGAAGTCGTGAACAAAGAAAAAAGCAGGCGTCCTTCAGAGGCACCACTGACAGTCTCACCACGTCAGGATGCTCCAATTCTCCTGATTGCCCGGTTTAATTAACGAATTAGAAACAAACACTCGTACAAAAGGATAACACTATGCCTCCCTATACAAAGCATTTAGAAACCAGCACAAAAAGAACCGGTAACAACTATCAGGAGATGCATGACTGGCTGGATAATCATCCTGACGATAAAGCTACCAGACATGATCTTGAAGCCCTCGCTGAAAACAGTGAATATGTTCGTTCCAACTGGGGTGAGAAAGCGGTTACCGAATTTTTTCTCCATATGGCCGAAGACCTCCTCATGAAGGAAACAGCAACTCTTGAAAAAGCAGGTTGCCCGGAAGAGGCTGTTTTACACAGTATTGAAGTGGCCAGAAAAGCACTTGAGATTACATCTCGCGTAAAGGTTCCAGTGGATAAAAAACTGGTCGCCAGAGGTGCGATCTTCCATGATCTCGGCAAAGCCAAAACCTATGGCATGGAGCATGGTGAGATCGGCGCAAAAATGGCAGTGGAAATTGGTCTTGAACAAGAAATACAGGATATCATCTTAAAGCACATTCGTGGTGGCTTGACAGAACCTGAGGCCATAGAGCTTGGCCTTCCGGTAAGGGATTACACCCTTAAATCGGTGGAGGAAAAGATCATCATCTATACAGACAGGATGGTCGACATCTACACAGATGGCATTGTCCCGGATGCCACTGAAAAGGTGGCTGAAAAACAGTTTATTGAAATCTTAAAAAATTACCAGAAATACGGGAAAAATAAGACGACCCTGCAGAGGTACATCGCTCTGCATGATGAAATTCAGGGGTGGATGAAAGAATAGACCCGGAGGCTCAGTCCTTAGGCTTGTTGTTTAATGGCAAGATATGAAAGCAAAACGATCCGATACCGCACTATTATTTTCAGCACGAACCACACGGCTTTTTGCCTACGGGTTTGTTTCCGTCGTTTTGGCCTTATATCTCGCAGAGACAGGGTTGAGCGCCTTTGGCATCGGCGCATTACTGACCGCAACCCTTGTCGGAGATATCGTTGTCTCTCTCTGGATAACCATGATCGCAGACCGTATAGGCAGAAAGAAAATGCTCATGCTCGGTTCCCTGCTCATGATTCTGGGCGGAGTGGTCTTTGTCCTGACCAAAAACCCCGTATTTCTGACACTTGCCGCAATTATCGGCATAATCAGCCCCAGTGGCAACGAGATAGGACCGTTTCTCTCTATTGAGCAGGCAGCATTATCGCAGCTTGTATCTAACAAGAAGCGGACTGCGCTCTTTGGTTGGTACAATCTTGCCGGTTCATTTGCAACTGCAGCCGGTGCCCTTGCCGGAGGCTGGCTGGCTTCACTACTTCAGGACTTTGGCTTAAGCGCTTTTGAGTCATACCGCTATATCATGGCAGGATATGCCTTCTGCGGAGCTATCCTTTTTGTTCTGTTTTTAATGCTGTCTCAGGATTCCGAAGTCCACCGAACAGTGAACTCGGAAGTTCACCCGCCGGCCCGATTCAATTTCGGCATCTCACGATCAAAAAGCATAGTTTTAAAGCTGAGTGGTCTTTTTGCGGTGGACGCTTTTGCCGGCGGGTTTGTCGTACAGAGCATGGTGGCCTGGTGGTTTCATGTGCAGTACGGTGTTGACGAAAAACTACTTGGCACAATGTTTTTCGGGGCAAACCTGCTGGCTGGGGTGTCGGCACTCGCAGCCACAAAAATTGCAGAACGTATCGGCCTGGTAAATACCATGGTGTTCACCCATTTACCGTCCAATATTCTATTGTGCCTGGTGCCGCTCATGCCAAATCTGGGGCTGGCTATAACCGTTCTTTTGCTGCGCGCAAGTATCTCGCAAATGGATGTCCCGGTTAGACAATCGTACACGATGGCCGTTGTAGAACCTGAGGAAAGAACAGCCTCTTCAGGAATTACCCATGTCGCTCGATCCGTGGGCGCCGCCTCCTCACCTGTATTAGCCGGTGCCCTCATGGCCAATCCACTGTTGTTCAGCGCCCCGTTCTTTGTGGCCGGAGGCTTGAAGATACTCTATGACCTGTATCTGTACAAAATGTTCAAGGACGTACAGACAAAAGACTGAGATTATATATGGAAAATCAAAATTCACACTTAAAAAAGGATACGCCGGAAACGGTCGCACCCTCTTTTATGGAAGCCTTTCTTTTCTGGTTGAAGCTTGGCTGGATCAGTTTTGGCGGTCCTGCAGGACAAATCGCCATTATGCATCAGGAGCTTGTTGAGCGGAAGAAGTGGATCAGCAATGACAAGTTTCTTCATGCTCTCAACTACTGCATGTTGTTGCCGGGGCCCGAGGCCCAGCAGCTTGCAACCTATATCGGCTGGCTGCTCCATAAGACCAAGGGGGGAATTGTTGCCGGGGTGCTCTTTGTGCTCCCCTCGGTTTTTATACTCTTTGGTCTCAGTTACATTTACATTTCCTATGGTGCGTTGCCATGGGTTGCAGCAATTTTCGTTGGTCTCAAGGCAGCAGTACTTGCCATTGTACTTGGTGCTGTTATCAAAATTGGTAAAAAATCTCTGAAGAACAACATGCTGATTGCTTTAGCGGCGATCTCTTTTCTCGTCACCTATTTTCTCAAAATGCCATTTCCAGTCCTGATCCTGACAGTCGGTATTATTGGGATAGTCGGCAGCCAGTTTGCCCCAAATTTTTTTCTGGTTGGGAAAAAGCAAGACCCTGCAACGCCTCTGGCTGACTCGCCATTTCCTGCAGATAAAGCAATGAGTAGTAGGTCCAGGTCGCCTTTTGCGCGAAATACGATACTGCTTGTGGTGTTTGGTGCGCTCTGGATTCTACCGTTTCTTGCTCTCTATCTGCTTTTGCCTGGTTCTATTTTTGCCAGAGAGGCGTTCTTTTTCACTAAGGCCGCGTTTCTTACATTTGGAGGTGCCTATTCGCTGCTGGGTTACATCGCTCAAGCAGGAGTTGAACAATATGGCTGGCTGACCAGTCTTCAGATGATGGATGGACTGGGGTTGGCAGAGACAACACCCGGCCCTCTGATCATGGTTGTGCAGTTTGTCGGTTTTTTGGCGGGCTGGAACCATCCTGGATTTCTGGGACCTTTTTTGGGGTCTGTAACTGGCTCGCTGGTAGCCACGTATTTTACCTTTCTGCCAAGCTTCTTCTTCATTTTCTTCGGTGCGCCCTATATTGAAAAACTTGCAGGCAATAGCAAAATGTCAGCGGCACTGGCGACCATCACACCCGCAGTAGTCGGCGTCGTCCTTAATCTTGGTGTCTGGTTCGGTACACATGTTCTCTTTCCGGCAGAGGGTTTTGCCTGGTTTTCCGCCATCCTTGCTGTTGTGTCATTTTTTTTGATGCAGTTTTATAAAGTCGGAATGATAGCTATAATAGCCGGTGCAGGTGGATTGGGCTTGCTCTGGCATCTTCTTGTCTTTTGATACCTTTAATGATGCATGTTGCGGGGGAGAAAATATATGGCTACAGCTATCACAGTTTCAGAACTGAAAAAGAGAGTCGATGACGGGGAAGATGTCTGCGTGATCGATGTTAGAAGAGAGGTCGATTACGAGAAAATGCCGGTAGCGATTGCAGGGGCGAAATGGCAAGACCCTGAAAAAGTCGGAGATTGGTGCCTGACTTTACCTATTGAACAAGAGGTTGTCGTTTATTGTGTTAAAGGCGGTTCGGTAAGCCAATCTGTTGCGGATGTGATAGAGAAACATCACTCAAATATCAGGTTCCTCGAAGGAGGCATTTTGAAATGGCAAGATGAACATTGATTAAAAGCTGAATTGGTATTTCATGCCATACATTGAAACAACCAATTAAGATTGGCTGGGTACACCTCTTAATAATTGCTCTTGGTCTTAAGTTCATACCATTACTGTTTTTCGTAAGTTTCTGACCGGTTACTCGACAGTCCGACTCAGTTTCTGAAATAAGAACATATCAGAAGCTTAATCGACAAGATGTCCTTTCCAATTGAAGCTTGCCAAGGGATACTTTTTCTTAGCGAAATGCTGTTCAAACAAATTGAGCCACCTCAGTTATATTTCCAACTCTTATACAAGTTGTTCCAGCCAAATAAATTCTGTTCTCATCGAACTATCTAACTTTGTTGACATCTCAAAATTCTTGCTTTATATATTAGCATATAAATAAGCACTAATATGATTATTCTGGATCCCATTGGCCAGATCTATTGGGAATGTGACAGGAGATCTCGTAATGCATGAAAACATTGAAGATGGCACATCAGGAGCGGATCAGGACACATCTGTATTGCACAGTGAGGAATTTCAAACGGTTGCCTTTCTTGCCAAGAGCCTGTCAGATGAAAACCGCTTGCGAATACTCCTGTGTATCAGCCAAGGGAAAAAAGCGGTGGGTAGTATTGTCGAAGAGCTTCGCCTCTCTCAACCGCTCGTCTCCCACCATCTGAAGGAACTCAAACGATCCCTACTGGTGACGACTGCACGCAGAGGTCCCTTCATCTACTATGAACTGTCTGACCCTCGTATTCTTGAGGCAATCAAGGCGCTGAATACGGTGGCAAGAGATCTGCTGGCTGCCCGAACAACCTTTTAAAATCCTGCTGGAGTTGCTCAATTTCTCATGAATGAAATTTTAAAAATAATCAGCAAAATGGATCCTGAAGAGGCGGCATCCCAGACAGCGGTTGCCTTGAAACAGCTCATGCCGCTTCTCGGAGATGAAGAACGAGCCCAATTTATCATGGATATTATCGGCGATAATGGACGAGACAAGGTTTCGAGCATGGTTCATCTCTGACTGGCCGAATGTATGGGCGAAGGTGTCGACCCAACACAAATGTGCCAGAGTTTAGTGGATAAAGTTGCCCAGTCAAAACAGCTTGTGGCGATAACCGACCCCCGATCTTCTCGTGTTGTTTGAAGACTGGTTTGAGGAACTGGAAGATGAGATTCTCTCATTGAACGGCAAACATGGCCCTCTCAATCCAGAGGAAGTTGCAAAAAGAATTGGGCTGTCATTGCGAGGTGCCACTTTTCTTCTATCAAAACTTAATCGCGAGCAAAAGCTTTAAAGGTTAGTGGTTCACTCACTCAAAAAAGGCTCTGTTATGCAAAACAAAAAAACGACATTCGTGGCCCTTATCGCGGTACTGCTTACAATTGGAGCCCTCTGGTTTACTAATCGGGCAGTTACCCCCAAACAAGCTACCTGGGTTGATGTCCTCGCTGAAGGGAAAAACGGAAGGTACCAGATCATCACCACTGATGATCTGGCCAAGCGTTATCAAAAAGACTCAAGCAGTTTAGTCCTAATCGATAAGGTCAACCCTCGATTTGGTTCTAAACAGTTGCCATCCATGATTTCATTTGTTGTTGACCTACTCATATATTATGACCTCCAGTCACAATTACAACGGGCAGTAAACAATAGATAATTGATAGTACTTTCTATCAATTCAAAGAGATAATAATTTGGCAGATGTTCTGGAACACTAATAGCCACGACCATATCATTTGGTCCCAGACTGAGGACAAGACATATGGGCCAAGACTAACTTATTGATTTTTCGCGCGAGACATTACTGCCATACTCCAGAAAGCCTGCCACTCTTTTCAATACCCGTTGAGGGGTATAAAAAACAAGAACTCTGGAGATAACTTTGAACATTACTAACTGATGCAAGGCATCCAAGTTTTGCTCTCTACAAGAAAATGCCGCCTGAAACTTCGATCCGTTGACCGTTAATCCAACGGTTGTCTTCAGAGAGCAGACATGCGATCATACCACCAATATCATCGGGCAAACCAACGCGACCAAGAGCCGTTTGCGAGGCGATCATCTTGTTTATTTGCTCGTTATCGCGAACGGCACCGCCACCGAAATCCGTTTCGATTGCTCCAGGAGCGACTGCGTTAACGGCAATCTTCCTTGGGCCCAGTTCATTGGCCAAGTATCTGGTCAATACTTCAATAGCGCCTTTCATCGCTGCATAGGCGGAGTAACCCGGCAAAGAAAAACGGGTGAGCCCACTCGACACATTGACGATACGCCCGCCATCCTTGATCAATGGCAACAGTGTTTGGGTAAGAAAAAAAACCCCTTTGAAATGTAGGTTCATCAACAGATCAAATTGGGCTTCTGTGGTCTCGGAAAAAAGTTCATGAACCCCAATTCCTGCGTTGTTGACCAAGAAATCAAAAGAATTTACCTTCCATTGGTTATTGAGTGCCTGCTTGACCCGTTCGGAAAAATCAGGAAAAGTAGCTACGTTGCCAGCATCCAATTGTAATGACACCGCCTTGCCACCCAGTTTTCCCACCTCAGCAACCACTCGATTCGCCTCATCTTGTCGGCTTAAATAGGTGAAGATACATTTCACTCCTTTCTCTGCTAGATTAAGAACTGTGCTTTTTCCCAAACCGCGGCTTCCGCCGGTCACTAATGCAATCTTGCTGTTCATGGAATTCTCCTCTGGCATATATTGAATTGTTGGCGATTATTTGGCAATATCTCAGACTGGCGGTACAAAACGTGGCATGATAATTTGCCCTCTTATACGGGGCAAGATCACATGCAGCCGGGAAATGCTCAATTTATATTAAAATGATTAATTATTTCAATATGTAAGCAATGGTGTCTTACCAAATTGAGTGGGATTTTTTAACTGCTTCAATATAAAATCAGCAACATCCAAACGCAAAATTCTTTTGGCTGTCACTCCCTTCAGATCATTGAAAATATGATACTTACCCGTGAGTTTTCCATTTGTTAACCCCGCCGGTCGTACGATCATCCAGTCAACCCCGCTGCCTTTAGTAATCTCCTCTTCCCGGTCTTTGTCAGCATAGATTGTTTTTAGCAAAAGAGGTTTGAAAATTTTGTCGTAGAGAAAACCTCCATGCCCTTTTGAGTCACCAGTGCCAATCCCGGTCACCGCAATGTATTTCTGTCCTGGATTTTTTTTAACGCTGGCAAGGATATTAAGAGCTGATTTTGAAAAAATATCTACCGGTTTAAAGGTGATTGGCACACCAATACATGAACAAATTACCTCCTGCCCGTTTGCAACGGCTTCGATGGATTCAGTTTCCAGGACATCACCTTTAACGACTCGGAGCTGTGGATGTGATATGGTTATTTTCTCTGGTTTTCGTGCAAGAACGGTGACATCGAATGTATCCTCAAGCGCAGATTCAAGCAATGCTTTGCCAATTCCACGAATTGCACCAATAATTAAAATTTTCATACCCATCCCCCCCTTCTACTTTGTCACGTACAAATTATTATGGGTATTGAAGGCTGCGATTATTGATTATCCGTACTTTTGAGAAATCAAATGATATTAGGTAAAGAAGATAACTCTAAAACAACGAGTTACAAGAAAATGGCCAGAGTGTGACTCGAATTATCAATATCTCCGCGCAGCAACGGCGGATAAGAACAACAGATATCGATTTTCTTGTTCCGCCCCTGTTGTCTCAGTCAGGCCATATAAATCGGCAGTTCGCCGGTATAACAAATAAGGTTAGATCCAACAAGTATTTCAAGGGTGAGATGGCCGGCAATACTAAGGCGCGTCGTGGCCATTCCAAAGAAAAGTGCAGCGATTGCCCCCTGGTGACTCTTGGCCTGGTGTTGGATGGCAGCAGTTTTGTCAGACGTTCAAGGATGTTCGAAGGGAGCGTGTCTGAGCCGACAACGCTTCAGTCGATGCTTGAAGGGCTGGAGACCCCGAAGGGTGCGATGGTGATCATGGACAGGAACATCGCCAGCCAGGCCAATATTGATTGGCTGGGTGAAAAAAAATATCGGTATCTGGTCGTCAGTCGTGAGCGAGCTCGTCAGTTTACGGCAGAGCAGGCGGTGCCAGTACCCTCGGCCTCAAGGCAGACTATTCACATCCAGCGGGTTCTGCGTGAAGATGGCTTGGAAGTGCGGTTGTATTGTCATTCCCAACAAAGACAAGAGAAAGAAGATGCCATGAATGCGCGTTTTATCAAGCGATTTGAGGCAGGTTTGCAAAAGATCGCCGAGAGCCTTGCAAAACCAGGAGGCACCAAAAAGCGCGACAAGGTTTTGCAGCGAATCAGCCTTCTCCAGGAGAAAAGTTGCGGCATTGGCCAACACTGCCGGATCGATCTGGTCCACGATGAAGGCGGTGAGGTGGTGACTGCCTTGAGCTGGGAACGGACCCCGGTTGAGGGTACACGATTGACCCATCCCGGCGTCTATTGTCTGCGAACCAACGAACTGGACTGGGATGAAGTGACGTTATGGCAGACATACACCATGTTAACTGACCTGGAGGCGGTATTCCGCAGTCTGAAGTCGGAGTTGGGAATGCGTCCGGTTTATCATCAGAAAGAGGAACGCGCCGAAGGGCATTTGTTCATCACTGTTTTGGCATACCAGGCAGTTCAGGCTATCCGGCGAAAATTGAAGGGCGGTGATATTAACGACAGTTGGACCTCATTGCGCAGAATATTTTCAGGACAGCAGCGGATAACGGCTACCTTCAGACAAAAAGACGGCAGGACGCTCCATATACGCAAAACAACTGTAGTCGAACCCAAACTGAAAAACCTCTACGATGTTCTCGGGATACATTCTTCCCCGGTCGGCCTTCACAAAATGGTCAACTGATGCAAAATAACGCAAATGTAGTGCCACTGGAAATATTTTATGGCTGTATGTGTCTATATTTTTTAGATATTATTTTTTCTGTGTTAAACATGGGCTAACGCTTTGAACGAGGGGCAGAAAGATAGCAGGAGGGGGCCAACGGATATTGTTTAACCGACGTATAACCTCGCGGCTGATAATTAACAGGTGTATGGTCTAAATAAAACGTGACATCGCGTTCGCAAAACCATATGTTTTATTAATCAAAAAGCAGCGATTAGTAATAATTGCGAGCAACTGAAACAAACAGCAAAGTAATACATCCTGGTTGACGGAACAGCATCGCACAACAAACGATTACGATTACAGGAGGAATGACCGCTGTAGTGATTTCTGCAGAGTACAGGAAGGTAACTTTACCTGCGATTCCTCGCACGAAAGCATCAATCTGAGAAGGTTCGGCACAATAAACACTTTCGTATCAGGAGCGCCGATGCTATCCATACACAACTTTACCCTACTCCTGTTACTGACAATTTTGCCTCGCGTGGTATGGTCGGAAGACCTCAATCTGCCGGACGAAGACTTGTCGCATTTCGTTGCTAGAGCAGTTGCAAACAATCCGGAATTAAAGTCATCGCAGTCTCGCTGGGAGATGTTTGCCAAAAAGGCCAAACAGGCCTCGGCGCTGGACGATCCGATGTTGATGTTCAAGCTCCAGAATATGCTTGTTCGGGAGCCATTTGTTTTCGACCAAGATCCCCAGTCCGCCAGGGTAATCGGCGTTTCTCAGCAGATCCCATTTTGGGGTAAGCGGGCCATCAAACAGGAAGTTGCCAACTTCGAGGCTGAATCTTATAAATGGTCCATTGAAGAGCGTAAGCTGGAACTGACCCGCATGGTCAAGGAAACCTTTTACCAGCTCTGGGCTCTTGATAAATTTTTGGAAATTGTCGAGAAAAACCTGTTGATCCTGGCCGACTTTGTGACCATTGCCGAGTCGAAGTATTCCGTAGGTCAAGGAGTGCAGCAGGATATTTACAAGGCAGGCCTGGAACAATCCAAGATGCTGGATATGCAGATTACCCTCAAGCAACAGCGAAAAAGCCTGGAAGCTAATCTTAATTATCTCCTCTATCGCCCCGGAGATACGCCGGTCGGCCACATCGCGGATTTCACCCTGCCGCAACTCTCACTCTCCGCTGAACAACTGAACAAGATTGCATTTCAGCAGCGTCCCCAGATAAAAAGTCTTCTAAGTCTGACGGACAAAGGACAGGCATCCCATCGTTTAGCACAGAAGGAATTCTATCCCGACTTTAACCTCTTCTTTGAGTATATGTTCAAGGATAGAATTGCGACCAATATGGTAACGGACCCCGGCTATGACATGTTCACCGTCGGAGTGACAGTAAACCTGCCGCTCCAGCAGGAACGCCGGCAGGCTATGCTGGCCGAATCAGCATCCGAGACAGGCATGGCAGCGGCAGAGTTGAACGCTTTGAAGAACAGCATCTCCTACATCATCAATGACAGCATAGCCCAGATGGATCGCCGCCGGAAGCTGGTTGAACTCTACAAGGGAGGGATAATTCCCCAGGCTGAGCAGTCCCTGGAATCGGCCGTCATCGGCTATCGAGTAAGCAATGTAGATTTTCTGACCCTCCTTGACAGCCGAATAACCTTGTTTACCTACGAGCGGGAGATGTTCGATTCCCAGGCTGAGTATATGATGAAGCTGGCAAAACTTGAAGCTGCTGTTGGTATTGATCTTTTAAACAACACCAGTGGCGCAATGATACCACAGCTACCTATCGTGCCGAAGCAGACTCAAAGACAATCATCATCACCTGTTACTCCTGCATCCGAGCATTAACAACATCGTTAAAAGTCACGATACCGAGGTATTAACCATGGCTCTGTACAAGACAGTCGCAATCCCGCTGGTGGTAATCATTCTGGCTTCAGCAGCAGGAGGTGGCTGGTTCTTTTGGCAGAGGCAGCATGCCGGTAACACATCCGAGCACAAGGCGACCCAGGGCAAACAGCTCTATACCTGCTCTATGCATCCCTTCATCATTAAGGATAAGCCAGGCACCTGCCCGATCTGCGGGATGGAACTGATCAAGAAGATTGATAATACATCTGCTGATGATGCTGGACAGACTCCGGAGCAGAAACAGGTGGGCCAGATGCTCGGACATGTCTCCATGTCTGCCAACCAGCGAATTATGGCAAATGTTTCCACCATCGAGGCCAGACAGCAGACACTAGACAAGGAGATAAAAGCCGTTGGTATTGTACAATTCGACCAGTCACGCCAGGCCAAGGTCACTGCTTGGATCGCCGGTCGAATTGATAAACTGAATGTCGATACGGTTGGCGCTCAGGTCAGCAAAGACCAGCCCGTAGCAGAAATTTTCTCGCCTGACCTGCTGGAGACGCAAGAGGAATACCTGCTTGCTGTTAAGAGCCGTGACCTGTTGAAAAAATCGTCAATCCCATCAATCTCCCGGAATGGCGACGGGCTGGTCGCGTCGGCCAAAGAGCGCCTGATGCTGTATGGAGTTAAGGAGAGCCAGATCTCTGCGCTCGAAAAAGCCGGCAAAAGCCTAACATTCGCCTGCCGATCTACACTCCTCTGTCTGGTATCGTTATCGAAAAAATGGTCCAGCAGGGACAGTACGTCAATAGAGGTGAGGTACTCTTCAATATTGCTGATCTTTCGAAAGTCTGGGTGGAAATAGACGTCTTCGAAAATGAAGTTCCCTATGTACAGGTTGGACAGCAGGTGAATATACGGTCGACGGTAGAAGATGGTGCCGTAGCCAACGGCACGATCAGTTTCGTATATCCTTTTCATGATCCAAAAACCCATACGGTAAAGGCACGGGTGGAGATGGCCAACCCCGGCTATATATTGAAACCGGATATGTTTGTCAACGCCATAATCAGAGTCCCGCTGGTGAAGGGGATCGTCATACCGGTTACGGCTCTCATCGACACGGGCAAACGCCAATTAGTCTGGATTGAAGCGTCACCCGGAATGTTTGAACCACGAGATGTTAAGGCGGGCGAGCGTGTAGACGATAAGGTCCAGATTCTGTCCGGCATAAAGGTAGGGGACAAGGTTGCGGTTTCAGGTGCCTACCTGATTGACTCCGAATCACAGTTGCAAGATGGTGGAGGTCATGAAGGTCACGGCACCCCACCGGAACAGCAGCAATTGGAGGACAACGGGGACTTGAAGATAGAAGACATGAAGATGTGATGACGACGCTTTTCCCCTGGATCAACACGGATAGTCCTTTAGTAAAATAATTTTCTGACTGAAGCACACAGAGAATACTTGGTAATTTATTGACGATCTCCTACAGGAATTGCTGGAATGATTGAAAAGATAATCGAATACTCCACCCGTAACCGAGTCTTAGTCCTGATGATCTTCGGTTTGATCATCGTCTGGGGTGTCTGGTCGGTCTACAAGACACCGGTGGATGCCATTCCCGACCTCTCCGACAACCAGGTGATTGTCTTTACCGATTATCCCGGTCGTTCACCGCAGGTGGTTGAGGACCAGGTCACCTATCCGTTGGCGGTCAACCTCCAGGGACTACCGCAGGTTCGTGCCGTAAGGGCCTCCTCCGCCTTTGGCTTCTCCATGATTTACGTCATCTTCGAGGACAAGGCTGACATATACTGGGCCAGAACCCGCGTCCTTGAGAGACTGAACTATGCAGCTTCACTGCTTCCACCCGGCGTGGTTCCGACTCTTGGTCCGGACGGCACCGGCGTGGGACATGTCTTCTGGTATACTATCGAGGGTAAGGGGTACGATCTGGAGCAACTGCGTACTCTCCAGGACTGGTTTGTGCGATACCAGCTGAATACAGTTCAAGGAGTGGCCGAAGTTGCCTCCATCGGCGGGTTTGTCCGCGAGTACCAGATCGATTTGGACCCGACGAAACTCTTTTCCTACAAAATCGCCTTAGGACAGATCATCGAGGCGGTGAAGACAGCCAACAAAGACGTGGGTGGCCGTCTTATCGAGCAGGCTGACGCCGAATACCTGATCCGTGGACGCGGTTATGTAAAAACCAAGGAAGACCTGGAGAATATCGTTGTCGGCGCTGATATGCGCGGAACGCCGATCTATGTCAAAAATCTCGGCACAGTCCAGATGGGTGGAGCGATTCGGCGGGGCTTGATTGATATAAACGGCGAGGGCGAGGCAGTAGGCGGCATTGTGGTTATGCGCTACGGTGAGAATGCCAAGGATGTCATTGGCCGGGTCAAAGAAAAGATTAAGGAGTTGGAGAAGGGGCTGCCACCGGGAGTAAAAATAATGGTCTCCTATGATCGTTCTGATCTTATCGACCGGGCGATTGATACCTTGAAACAAAACCTGCTGGAAGAATCTGTCGTCGTCTCGCTGGTGATTCTGGTCTTCCTCCTGCATTTCCAAAGCGCCCTGGTTATCGTGCTAACCTTGCCGATATCGGTGCTGATTGCCTTCATCACTATGAGGCTGATGGGGGTCACCTCCAATATTATGTCCCTGGGGGGGATAGCTATAGCCATTGGAGTACTTGTCGATGCTGGCGTTATCATGGTGGAGAACTGCTATCGTCACCTGTCTGAAATACCGCCTGAAGAACGTGCAGGCAGACGTCTGGAGGTCGTAATCGCTTCCGCCAAGCAGGTCGGTCGACCCATTTTCTTCTCCCTGGCCATCATTGTACTTTCCTTCGTCCCGGTTTTCCTGCTGGAGGGGCAGGAAGGAAAACTCTTTCATCCTCTTGCTTTCACCAAAACCTTTTCGATGATGGGCTCAGCGATCATCGCCATAACTCTGGTGCCAGTACTGATGTTTTACTTCATGCGGGGCAAGATGCCGCCAGAGAGTGCCAACCCGGTTTCAACTTTCTTTGTGAAATTATATTCACCTGTCATACGCTGGGTGCTGGTCTGGAAAAAAACCACTATTGCACTCAATCTGGTGGCGCTGGCGATTGCTGTTCCGATGTTTATGGACCTTGGTAGTGAGTTTATGCCGCCTCTGGATGAAGGTTCGCTACTGTACATGCCGGTGACCCTCCCCAATATCTCGATTACCGAGGCGAAACGTATCATTCAGGTGCAGGATACAATCATCAAGAGCGTTCCCGAGGTTGAGCATGTTCTTGGCAAGGTCGGCCGGGCAGAGACCTCCACCGATCCGGCACCGGTTTCCATGTTCGAGTCCATCATCATCCTCAAGCCTAAAGACCAATGGCGTCCAGGATTACAGAAAGCCGACATCGTGGCGGAACTGGATGGTAAACTGCAACAGATCGGGGTGCGAAACGGCTGGACTCAACCGATAATCAACCGCATCAACATGCTCTCAACCGGGGTACGTACCGATCTGGGAGTCAAAATATTTGGTAATGACCTGAATGTGCTGAAGGATCTGGCAATTCAGGCTGAAGCAATTCTCAAACCGATTGACGGCGCAGCTGATGTTGTGGCTGAAAGGGTAACCGGCGGTAACTACATCGACATAGACATTGACCGCGAAGCGGCTGCACGCTACGGCGTCAGCGTTGGTGACATACAAGATATCATTGAGATCGCCCTTGGTGGTGGGATGCTGTCCACAACAGTTGAGGGCAGAAACCGTTTCCCTATCCGTATTCGCTATCTGCGGGACTACCGTGACAATATTCCGGCCATCCGCCGCATTCTGGTCAGCGGCATGAGTGGTATCCAAGTGCCTCTCGCTTTGGTGACCAGGCTGAAAATATCCACAGGCGCCTCGGAAATCAACAGCGAAGGAGGGCTCCTGCGATCGATTGTTTTTCTTAACGTGCGTGGCCGAGACATGGGTGGTTTTGTTACCGAGGCAAAACAGATACTGGAAAAGAGACTCAAACTTCCTCCCGGCTATTACGTTGCCTGGTCCGGCCAGTGGGAAAACCAGATCCGCGCCAAGGCTCGTCTGCAGATACTGATTCCATTGGGCATGGTGATAATCTTTATCCTGCTCTACTTCACCTTCCACTCCGCACTGGAGGCCAGCATGGTTATGCTGTCGGTGCCCTTCGCCCTGGTAGGTGGAGTCTACCTAGTCTCGGCTTTGGGATATAACCTGTCGGTGGCTGTCTGGGTCGGCTTTATTGCCCTATACGGCATTGCCGTGGAGACCGGAGTGGTAATGGTCATATACCTGCACGAGGCCTTGGACAAGAAATTAATCAATGGCCCCTGCACAGAGCAGGATATTTACGATGCCACGTTCGAAGGTGCCGTTTTGCGCTTGCGGCCAAAATTGATGACCGTGGCTGTAGCTCTGCTTGGCTTGATTCCGATTATGTGGTCAACGGGCACCGGCGCCGATGTTATGAAACCAATTGCCGCTCCGATGATCGGTGGAATGATATCCTCAGCGGTTCATGTACTCATCATGACACCAGTAATATTCATCCTGTTGAAACAGCGAGATCTGAAAAAAGGCAGGTTGCATTATTCCGGCATGAAACATTAAACTATCCAGAAACAGGAGTTTCTCTTGATGCGTAACATTTCAACCACCATCCCGCCTATCATAGCGGTGACGATGACATCGGAGCCGCGTCCGGCAGCACCGCCAGTAAAGACGCTTTGGGTTTGGTGGATTAGTAGAAAATACTGGAGTGCAGGATGATTCATGTTTTCTCAATCTGGGCGACGTATATTGTCGAAATATTTTTACCTCGAGTATGGCCCAATATCACTCCCGAAAAGGAGCAATTTGGATCTTTTGTAAATTCGAAATTATCCCAGAAATGGCGAATAATGGAGCATTTTGGATTCTTGATTGTTCCCGATGCCATCATCCTTTTTTGTACGGCATCTGAAAAGTATAGGAAGGAGACAGCGCTTGCTTTCACCTGAAAACAAAGAGGAAACTAATGCCGGGAAACCATTTTATGTTATGCAAAAATTGCTGGCAAAATTAACCAAGGGCGTAAGAACGTTATTCTGCTGTTTTTTTCGACCTGATTAAGCGTAATTTATTGAAACCCTTTGTTATTTCAGATGCTGGTCACTAGTTATGCTCAAGTTGAAGGGTTTGTCAAATAATCAAACCTTCAAGATGGCAATATAAACGGGTAAATCAATGGATCAGTGTATGTTCTCTGTTTAACCGGGTGGCGTTCCGAGGAACTCGCTCTGAAAATTGCGGGTACTGTTACTATTTGGGTAAGGGATATCAGGCACCGGCACGTTGAGATGTGCGCAAAGGGGTTCCCAACCATCCCCTAGTTCGTGGATCAGTAACCGTTCCGCGGATACCTTTTTCTTGACAGCCGCGACATTGGACTCATAGACGGCTATACAATGTGCTCGATCATCCGGCCGGTCATGAAAAACACGCGGGCCTATCAATTCGCTATTTTTGGGCGTAGCCTCAGTCTCTATGAAGGAAAGTATTCGCGGCAAAAGCGTTTTCTCGAAGCTCTTCCACCAGCTTTCGGCAGTTCTCCATGTTAATATTACTCGCGCCTGTGGGAAGGCATCGACCAATTGTGGCCAGTAATAAGCCGATGGCCAATCCATACAGGAGACATAACCGCCTAATCACAGTTCCACCCAACAAAATGCTGCAGCCGGAGATTTATGGTTCATTGTGGAAATGTTAAAGGATAGACCGAGTCGCTAATTTAAGGTGTTTTCTGACTATCAATAACAGAGATTCTGGAGCTATCTGGAATACCAAATGCTCCATTTAGGACAATTCTTTTTTAGGAAAAACCTTGAGTCATGAGACCTTCAAGATGTCGATATTAACTACTAAGCTGACCACCACCGGAAAATGCTCTAGTGAGGTACTATCGTCTTTTCTTACTTTTTATGACTGATTTAACCATCTTTCCAAATTCCTTATCCTTCTTTCTTTTTTCGGAATAAGACATACTATAGAAAGCTGATTCATTTCTCATTTTCACGTAGTTTTTGTAACGTTGTTCATCCAGCTCTCCGACATTTATTGCTGCCAATATTGTGCATCCCTTTTCATTGGTATGGGAGCAATCACGAAATTGACAGTGCTCTGCCAGTTCTAATATCTCCGAAAATGTTTCGTCAATACCAGCATCAACAGACATGTTTCCGAGTTCCCTCATTCCAGGAGTGTCTATCAGCAATGCACCATTATCCAGCTGAACAAGTTCCCGGCTCGTCGTGGTGTGCCTTCCTTTACTTTGTTTTTTACTGACAGCTTGAGTTTCGAATTGTTCGTTGCCGATGATACTGTTGAGAAGGGTCGTTTTACCTACTCCTGATGAACCGAGCAGACAATACGTCTTCCCAGGCAATAAAGAGTCTTTTATCGCAGTGATATTTTTTCGGGTCAAATTACTAAAAGCCAATACTGAAGTATGAGGGGCAATGCTAATAATATTCTTCTTGATTTCTTCAACTTCATCTGCTGAGACAAGATCGCATTTGCTCAGTAATATTAATGGAGTAATCTGGTTTTCGTGTACCATGGCTAGATATCGTTCCAATCTTCTGAGATTGAAGTTGTAGTCTGCGGATTGCATAATGAAGGCGACATCGATATTTGCTGCAATGAGCTGAAAATCTACCAGTTTTCCGGCTGTTTTTCGTTTTAATAAGGTTTTTCTTGGCAACACTCCATGGATGATTGCGTGAGAGTCATCGTCATAAAAATCTGCATATATCCAATCTCCGGTCGTTGGTAGATCAAGCGGAGAGTCCGACGAATAAAGCAGATTTCCGGAATACTCCGCAAAAACATCTCTATCGCCCTTTGTTATCACGCATCTGTCTTTGTGGACTGCAACTACACGGGCAACCTCATGAGCAGCTATTTTGCCAACGTCAACTTGATTACGAAACCAGTCGTCATACCCTATATTGTCCAGCTTATCCATGGCTCTAATTATATCTTAAAAATCAAAAAGAATCCCTTGATTGTTCCCAGATAATCAACCAAAACGTTGCTCCATTTTGCCACTACTTGATGCACGATTGTGTTTTAAGATATTTTGGGGTCAGTATGATGTGTTATGACTCTCCGACACCGGCTGATGATAAAAGTTCATCGTCCCATATCAGAACCTCGCTGGAACTAATTCTCCTTTTGCCGATGCTCTAGCGCTACCAGTGAGTTCCAGACTTTTTCCGCCGTCCGTTTTCAGGAAGCATAGTTGCAGATAAAGTGGTCCTGAGCACTTATGATTGCAACTCGCTACAACTAAGGGGTCCACTTTAGGATATGCGATGCCTTTGCTCTTCAGTAATGTGCGCAATGAAAACACTTGCGGGCCGTACCTCATCCGCATCTCGTTATGGCATCGCAGCCAGTTTTTTGAACTCAATTGCCTGAGCAAAGGCCGTTAAATCTTTTCTTTCGACATTGTTTCCCTCAACCATGATGAGAAAACGTCTGGCAATCACCACGGTGACAGTACCAGCCTTGTCTTCGTTATTGTATTTCACAATAGCCTTTTCTCCATTAATCTTTTCAAGTTTTCCTCCATCTGATGTGGCCAACATGGGATTGGAAAACATCATCATCATTCCCTGCATCATTGGGGAATCAGTAATGATTTTCACACTCACCTGGCTATCACCTTTGCCGTAAGAACGTTCTGCAGTAACCCCTCCTCCAAACATGGCTGATCCCATGGCCTGGGAGGTTGCTTCTTCCGCTTCCCATCCGGAAACGGGTACCGGTAAAAACGCCTCCAGTTGTCCGCCTTTTTTCTGTCGAATAAGCTGTGACGCGTAATCAAGGCTCTGCACTGCACCAGCAAATTCCCCACTGTCGTACTGCTTCAATGCTTCGTTGATGGAATCCGTCACATCATCTGCCAGGACAGGACTCGAGACAACGAACATGATCAGGAAAACTGCAGTGACGGTCATGATGGAAATGGATAAGCGAAGCATATTCCCTCCTAAATTTTTGAAAGGCCATGGTATCTTGCCGGAATTGCACACCCAAGCAGCGGTAACCCCAATATTCGTGCAATGAAGGTAATTTTAAAAAAATAATTATATAAATAAAATGTTACAAGTCAACATATGCTGATGGAGTGATTAAATCAGCAGTGCAAAAGGTGTTATTCGAAAAAAACACAATTGCTCAAACAGTAGTTTTGCAAATTTGAACGAACAAATATTGCAAAACCATCACATCTCCGGATTATTGATGGAAACATCAATTATTTTAAATCCCGCAAAGTTGTTCCCTTGACTCTTTGCTAAATGCCAATACAAGTTAAACTGCATGATCTATTCAATGCAATTGAAACAAGACAAAGCCAAACCTACAGTGAGAATGGGACAGAAAGTTGTAGATCTCAATAGATAGCCGGGCTTTTTATTGAAATTAGTGAGAGAGACCGTATTGAGGTGGTGGGTGGGCTTGTGGGAAAGAATACACAACGTGTCTATATGTAGACATACATTTACTGTGGTGAATTGCTTGGTTTAACCTATCATGATCCTTAAAAATTAAAATCGGAAAAGGAGATGGCCAATGCCCGTATACGAATTTATATGCCAAAAGTGTGATCATGGTTTTTCCTTAGTCATAACTATTTCAGAGTATGAAAAGAAAAATTTTACGTGTCCTAAATGCAAAAGCGATAAGGTAAAACGTCAAATTTCATCGTTTCAAGCTATCACCTCCAAAAAAAGTTAACCTTAAACCGGGCGTTTCTTATATTTCTCATTTGCTTGAAACCATTTTATTTTACAGAGCGCCCATGTGGGTATTTGCTGTTTGTTACACTATGTTCGGGGCGATAGTTGTTGCGAGCTGGATCTGGGCCCGCCCACGCCCGTTTACTAAAACTTCAAGCGATTACAGTCCCTAGCTGAGCGACTCGCAATGATAAACGCCCGGACCCGTAATCAAGCCAAACGACGAAAATCTTGCTAGATCGACCTGAAAAGGATAATCTGATGTCTGTAAACGAAGTGGCTTCGAGTAGGAAACCGCTTTTTTAGGGCTTTCTAAAAAAGGGTTGATTTATCACCTCACCGATTGAACTCAGATGCCCGGAATGTCGCTCACAGTTTAAGGAGCGGAGATCGCGTACGCCGGATAAATGCGAGATGATTTGCGGTGGGTGCGGACAGATTTTTGATGTGTGTGACTTTGAAACGCCGGATGAACTGAAAAAGCAGTCTAAATAAACTTACTCCATAAGTTCAATTATTTCAATGGGGTTGGTTCATGTTCGTTGTGCCGGAGGACGGCGGAATACGTTTCAAAACCTGGAAGAAATGGCCCGGTGGCAGGAACAATAGAAAAAACAACGCGAAGGAGTAAAACATGGCAAAGGAAAGATACCAGATCAAATCGGAATGCCCTGAATGCGGATGTGGCCTTATATGCAATATGACGCCTGATGAATACCGGGAAAAACATGGCGACATCAAGGATAAAGTGACCGTTAATTGTAGTGAGTGTGGCAAAGGGCACGATGGCTGCGTAACTGAGGAACACACTGCTGTCCAAAACAGGACAGAATCGTAAAATGATCGTGTGATTTTATTGGGTTTTGAGGATTGGAAAGCTCGTTTCTCAATACCAGGTTCCCTTTTTCGTTTTAAAAGCATTTTCGGCTGCCAGCAATCAGATACTCCTATACTTGCAGGCACATGTTGCAGTTTTGCACTTTCAAAGCAAAGTGACAACACGTTGATTCGTCTGGTTGAAGTAGCGTGATGACACCCCAAATGGATATGAATAAATAAGAATTAGAGACAGCGAGCGTGGGTGATGGTTCGCTTTTTCAGCGGGTCGTTGGCATAATGGAACAACCCCGTGAAAATGTAGTCCGGCTTTAGTTCTGGCCTATTGGCTGATCGGCAGGGAGATTGTCGAAGAAGCACAATTGGCGGATAACGTAGATTCAGGCGAAAAGAAAGCGGAGGAATTAAGGCTCTAAAAAAGCCTCGCCCTTCACAACAATGTCATCCTTGTCGCTTGGGCAGACAAGGTTGTTTAAGATTTGGCAGGTCTTTTCTTTAAGTATTTTTTCAGCCTTGGGTTCTCCCTGTCCCCGCCATTTATCAAGGGTCAAAAACGGCCAGATTCTGGTCGTGAACTGAGATTGTCGAAAATATTTGCCGGTAAGTTTTGCCATCAGAAAATTACCACCGGGTCCGATCGTCGAAATGTCGGACAAACCGACGTCTTCATCTTCGAGCGAGAACCCGGAGGCAAACATTCTCGACTGATATATCAGATCATCGGCATAGACCACGAGTTCCGGGGTAAAGACCAGTGAATCAAAACTGCCGCCGACAAAAGGTACCATGCCGGCAGAGCCGAGGATGCTGGTGAAATGGTTGATGCACATGGTTGTCGAGGCAAGCAAATCAGCACCCCAGCCATTGCCGCTGCCGGACGTAGCGCAGTGAGGAATATTGTAGGAGGTCATCATTTCAGCGCATGCCAGATTCAGCAGTAAGGTGCTGGGTGAGTAAAAACTGCCGGCATATTTCATATCAAAGGCCGCCGGCAGACTGCCGAGGACGATTGGAGTGCCTTTTTTTACCAGCTGACTGTACACCAGTCCTGCCAGCAACTCGGCGGTCAACAGGGCCAGTGTTCCACCCGGCGTTATCGGGCAGGTTGCACCGGACATGCCATAATTAGAAAACATCAGCGGCAGCCCTCTTTCTATCGTCGCCTCCATCTTCATGGTGGTTTCCGCATTTAATACCAGCGGGGTGATCGGGTTTACATAGGGAAGTACGAAGGGATGGCTGGCAATATCGCCACAGAGGTGTTCACAAAGATCCAGCGCCGGGTGAAAGCAGTCCGGGTTTGAAATCAACATCACCAGGGGTTTGGTGGTGTTGGCAACCATCTCCAAAACGCCATGAAGGTCAGCTGTTTCAGGCGGCAGATCCTGGATTACACCCGGCGTTGAGAGAAAATCAAAGCTGTCAAGATTATGGGTCAGGCCTGCAGCCAATGCCATGTGGTTGCGGTGAAAAGGGCGAATTTCATCGGTGAAGGGATCCTGGTAATTGAGGTTGGTGACCCCAACGCCAAAAACGGCATCCTGGCTGCCATCGCCTTTGAGCAGAAAGCACGGCGCTCCAAGGCGGTCATAAACCTGAATTTCCGACGGAGCAGATGCGATTGCCCATTGGATAAGATCCTTGGGTATCCTTATGCGCTGGTCATGATGGATTACTCCGATCGCTTTTTCAAACAAACTACGTGCCCCTGGAGCATCGACAAGCACGCCGGTTTTTTCAAGAATTGAACAGGCATCCCGGTGGACCTTATCGATTTGATCCTTGTTCAGGACCGTAATTCTAGGCTTTACATCGTACATGGTTCAGCTTCTCCAAAACGGCTTCGGTTGGTTGTTGGGAGGGTTAAACGACTAGATAGTCTTCGGGAAAGAGTCTTTGCATATCTATGCCTTTCATGCTGCTTTCTAAATGATCTTTCATTTCCAGCCCTGCTTTTTCCCCTTGCTTATTTTCCAGGAAGGCGACAATTTTCCGGTGCGCTTGAGGAGAGGGATTGCTGGTCGTCAGTATCTGGTAAAAAGGATCAAAAAGAATGAGGTAAATCGTTGTTTTTTGTAAAAGTTCTTCGACGTAATGGACAAGCATCCGATTGCCCGAATTTTTGGCAATGAGTAAATGAAATGCAGTATTAATCTTATAATATTTATCCAGCTCCCTGGCCGTGAAAACATTTTCCTCCTCCTCGATCAGCCGGTGCAGTTCGGCAAAATCTTCAGGGGGAATATTCGACGCAGCCAGGGAGGTGGCAAGATTCTCAAGTTGTGCCCTGATCTGAAAGGCCTCACGAATATCATCCAGAGTTGGATCGACTACCGAAACCCCTTTGTTCAATTTATATTCAGCAAGACCCTCATGGACGAGCCGCTTGATAGCCCCTTTAACAGTGGCGCGATTCATCTTTAAATCCTTGGCCAGCGAAACTTCCTTGAGTTGGTTGCCCTTTTTTATATAGCCCTTGCTGATGGCTACTTTTATCTTCTCATAAGCAAAATTTTCCAAATTTTTTGCCATATAGACCTCCTGCAACCCACAATTATAATACTGCGACCAACTTCCTAATATTTTCGATGGTTAAGTAAAAAACTTCATATTCGAGGCGTGTGAGTTTTACTATCATTACGGCGTACTAGAGTACGTCGTAATGATAGTAAAACTCACAACAACGAAGAAAATGAAGAGTTTTTACGACACCATCATTGTTTTTTGAGTGGCTACAATATATGCGCGAGGAATTGTCTGGTCCGAACATTATCAGGATTATTGAAAATTTTTTCGGGAGTTCCTTCTTCAATCCAAATTCCCTGATCCATAATAAAGACTCGGTCGGCAACATCGCGGGCAAAATGCAGTTCATGGGTTACGGCTATAATGGTCATCCCCTCATTCGCAAGACGTTCCATTACCTCGACGACCTCTCCGACCAGTTCAGGATCAAGAGCAGATGTCGGTTCATCAAACAACATTACAGTCGGTTTCATGGCGAGGCTTCGGGCAATGGCAACCCGCTGTTGTTGGCCTCCGGAAAGACGGGATGGGTATTCCTCTCTTTTTTCGGTAAGTCCCACCCATTCCAAAAGCTCATCTGCGTAGAGACTCGCCGTTTTTTTATCCTGACCAAGCACAGTGACCGGGCCCTCGATGATATTCTCTAAGACGGTCATATGCGGAAACAGATTAAATGCCTGAAAACACATCCCGGTTCGTTTTCGAATATCAAGAATTCGATCCTCCCGACGTTTGTCCTCCTTTCCCGCGCTCACCACGATATTATCCACTTCAACAGATCCGGACGTCGGCTCTTCAAGAAAATTAATGCAGCGCAGCAGAGTACTCTTGCCGGATCCGGATGCCCCGAGAATAACGACAGTCTCACCTTTTCTCACCTCGAGATCAATTCCCTGCAGTACATGGAGACCCCCGCCAAATACCTTGTGAATATTGGTGAGTTTCACCATGGGATTCGGTTTTTCGGTCATGACATCCCCCTGTCGCCGCGAGCCATATGTCTCTCAATTTTTTCCTGAAAATATTGCAACAGAATGCACATTGCCCAGTAAATCAAAGCGACCAGAATCAACATTTCCAAAGATTGAAAATGCCGTCTGCCCACTTTTATTGCCCGGTAACTGAGTTCCCAGACCCCCATCAGGGATACCAATGAAGAATCCTTGATCATGGCGATAAACTCATTGGAAACAGGAGGAATAATGACCCGTAATGCCTGGGGAAAAATTATTCGTTGCATGGTCTGGGTTTTGGTCATGCCCAGAGCCTTTGCCGCTTCGGTCTGACCGATCTTTATCGACTGGATGCCGGCGCGGACGGTTTCGGTCATATATGCGCCATAGCATACCCCAAGGGCCAATATGCCGGCCGGCACCGCGGGAAGAGTAAACCAGGCCTGAATCCCATCCAGACCATACCCTTGCAATGCTTTGCCGATCTGCGGCAGGGCGAGGTACCACATGTATACCTGGACAAGAAGGGGTGTACCCCGGATCAGTGAGACATAGGTGGTGGCAATGCTGTTTAAGACAGGGTTTCGGGAAAGCCTGCCCAATGCCCCTATTACGGCAAGAAAACACGCCAAAATAATGGCCAGGAATGCCACCAGGAAGGTGTAACCGCTCCCTGCGAGAATGAATGGCAACCACTTGATCATGAACCTAAAATCAAGCTTTAAGGCAACGAGGGTCGCCACCATAAAGATCGCCAGAATAGTAAAAGCAATGATATTATTACGCCTGTACCTGACTTTCTCGGCTTCTATCTGGTTGAGTACCGCTAGGGCTTCCGGGGGAATTCCGGTCTTGCCAGGGCGTGCTGTCACATCCGCCATGCATCACTCCTTGTTAATTCATGTTGAATACACCTTGGCCTTGTTGATGGACACCTTGAAAACACAGGAGGATGGAATATTGGAGATGCCACATAATCAAGAGAACATACAATAAATGTGTCGCGAGTCTTGTCAGCGGTGAAATTACTATCCGATAACATCTCCTCTGCTGGAGAAATAAAGCACTAAAAAATAATAAAGAAGCGGTCTTTAGAATTAAAAATCCTGGCAACAGAACTGACCAAAACCGCTTCTTATTCCGTACTTTATAATTTGGGGATCAAGTTAGTATGATAATACTTTTCTGACAGCTTCACCAAGGTCCCGTCTTCATTCATCGATTTAATGATTTTATTGAGTTCATCAACCAGGGTCTGACTGTCGGCACGGCTTTTATCGAGCGCAAAACTTAAGGGTTCGTAATAGGGGGATTCACCCAGCAATTTTATGGGACAGCCGTTGCCACAACCGGACCGGATGGACTCAGCAAGAGTCTGTTTAGAGGTGAAAACTGCATCCAGTCTTGCACCGTCTCCCAGGGCTAAATCCTCTATATGATTGGCGTCGGTAGGATAGGTTTTGAGTTTTCCTGGAGTCCAATCCTGAAAAACGACGTTCACGTCCTCAATGACCAAGTCCTTTTGCAGATATCTTTCGTTGGTGGTTTCGGTGGCTACCCCGATGGTTTTACCGGCAAGATCGGCCAGGGTTTTGATAGTCTTATTGTCTTTATGTATGGCAAACTGGGCTGGTGAACTGTAGTAGGGCAGCGTGAATAACAGGGCATTTTTTCTTTCCTTGGTCGGGGTCATGGAACCAATGGAGAGATCCCATCGTTTTCCCCATTTCCCGGCTGTGATCAGATCCCAGTCCGGGGTAATAAATTTCACCTCAACCCCAAGCCTCTTGGCAACTTCTTTTGCCACACTGATATCAAATCCATCCAACTCACCTTTGTCATCCAGATAACTCTGCGGTGCGTAGTTGGCGTCGGTAGAAACAACAATGGTTTTTGCATCCATAATTTCTTCAAGCACACTTTTTGCTGCCATACTGTTTTGCGGCAGCACAAACGATACGGTTAAGAGAATGGCGAACAATCCCAACTTTCTTGTCATGGTGAACCTCCTGCTAGCTCGTATTTATGGTTGTGTGACGGTGAAAATGCTCCTGGAATTTATAAGATAGCTTTTCACCAGTCATATTGCTATAGTTATTTTGCCAGGCATATATTGTCGAACAATTTGTGTTCAACATTCCTCACGACAGGCTTATATGGTTGGAATTGTGCAAAAATGTCAGAAGGAGCTGCTGCATGGTTGGGCAGCAAAGAAAGAACGCCTCTTTCTTAAATTTATATTTCAGAGGCAAAGTTCAACAACACTCAGTTGCGAGGTGAAAATCCGATGAAACGAAATTTTCATGCAGGAAGGCAATTGGGGTCCGGATTGAGTCTCAACATCCTCACCGATGATGAGCTGCAGGAGATTCACTACGGAACCCTGGAAGTACTGAACGAAACGGGTGTTTTTATCGAAAGTGAAGCTGCTCTTGATTGTTTTGAAGAGGGTGGCGCTCTAGTCGATCGTGACACAAAAATTGTCAAAATTCCACCGCATGTAGTGGAGGAGGCTATCCGCAGTGCGCCACCGAAGGTCGTTCTCTATGGCCGCGACCCAAAGCATGACATTGTCCTGGAGAGCACCCGGGTTCATTTTACCAATTTTAGTGAAGGCGTCATGGTCAATGATCCCTATACCGGGGAAAACCGTCCGCCAATAAAAAAGGATCTGGTTGAGTCAGCCCGGGTGATTGATTATCTGGAAGAGATCGACTTCTGTGAAAAGGCTCTTGGCGCCCATGATGTAAATCAGGAGACAGTACCTCTCCACAATGCCGAAGCATACCTGACAAACACCTCAAAACATTGTGCCTTTGGCCCCGGCAATGGTAAATTTCTCAACAAGATCATAAAAATGGGCGAGGCCATTGCCGGCGGTGCGGCAGCCTTTCGAAAACGTCCCCTCGTCTCTTTCACAACATGCCCGGTGAGTCCGTTAAAGCTGATTACCGAATGTTGTGAAATTATCATGGAGGCCGCCAAGAATAATGTCGTCTGCAATATTTTATCGATGGCCATGGCAGGCGGTACCTCTCCAGTAACCCTGGCTGGCACACTTGTCACACACAATGCGGAGGTCCTTTCGGGGATCACCCTGGCCCAGCTGACCAGAAGGGGAACACCGGTTATTTACGGCAGTTCCACCACCGCCATGGATTTACGACTTGCCTCCGCCAGCGTCGGCACCCCTGAATGCGCCTTGATCAGCGGGGCGGTGGCGAAGCTGGCCAGGTATTATCTCTTGCCCAGCTACGCCGCCGGCACGTAGGGCGACAGTAAAATATCCGATACCCAGACTGGGCATGAAAAAACATTAACCGGACTTATACCCGCATTGGCAGGTGCCAATATGATTTATGGTCTGGGCATGCTGGAAAGCGGTATCACCTTTGACTATGGCCAACTTGTATTAGACTGTGAAATCGCCCGGATGATCAAGCATACCATCATGGGCATACCGGTAAATGACGATACCCTTGCCATCGATCCCATCAAGGAGATAGGACCCGGCGGCAATTATCTCATGCACAAGCACACCTTCAAATACATGAAAAGCCAGTCAAAACCGGAACTGATTGATCGAAAAATGCGCGCAAGCTGGGAAAAGAGTGGATCCACCAATGCTTATGACAGGGCTCTGGCAAAGGTGCGATATATCCTTGAAAACCATACGCCTGCGCCACTTTCCGATGAAGTTCTTGCCACAATTCGCGCTATTGTTGTGGACACCGAAAAAGAAATGGGTATTCAATCGTAAAGAAGAGATTAACGACAACTATAAACAGGAAATCTAATGGGAAAAGAAACAGTTACCGTCCCTAAGCACGCCAAGGTCGTTATTATCGGCGGGGGGATAATTGGTTGTTCGATTGCCTATCACCTCGGGCATCTTGGCTGCAAGGATGTCGTGCTGCTGGAAAGGGATAAATTGACGTCCGGGACGACCTGGCATGCAGCGGGCCTGATGGTGACCTTTGGCTCACTGTCGGAAACAGCCTGTGACATGCGGCTCTACGGTCGGGATCTCTATAACCGCCTTGAGGCTGAAACCGGGCTATCAACCGGTTTTGCCCCGGTGGGATTTATCGAGGTCGCCAGCAATAGAGACCGCCTGGAAGAATATCGCCGGGTGGCGGCATTCAACCGGTATTGCGGGATAGATGTTCATGAGATCACCCCAAAAGAGATCGAGAGTCTCTTCCCGCTGGCCCGCGTCGATGACCTGCTTGCCGGGTTTTACGTCAAGGAAGACGGGCGCGTTAATCCGGTCGACGCGACCATGGCGCTGGCCAAAGGTGCCCGAAACCAGGGGGTACAGATCATTGAAGGTGTCTCCTGTACCGGAATTACCAAAAAAAACGGCGTCGTCACCGGAGTGAAAACGCTCCATGGGGATATCCAGGCCGATGTCGTCGTCAACTGTGCCGGAATGTGGGCACGACAGTTGGGCGATGCGGCGGGAATCAATATCCCCAACCAGGCGGCAGAACATTATTATCTTATCACTGAAGAGATAGAGGGTATCCCCCAGAACATGCCCGTTCTGGAAGATCCTTCGCACTATGGATACTACCGTGAAGAGGTTGGCGGGCTGATGATCGGTCTGTTTGAACCCAAGTGCGCTCCCTGGAAAATCGATCGGATTCCCGAGACTTTTTCCTTTGGTGAAATTGAGCCGGATTGGGATCGAATGGGTCCTTTTCTTGAGAAAGCCATGTCACGGGTGCCGATCAGCCAAACCCTCGGCATGAAGAAATTTTTCTGCGGGCCGGAAAGTTTTACCGCCGATCTTTCTGCGATCATCGGTGAAGCCCCGGAGTTGAAAAATTATTTCGTGACCGCCGGATTGAATTCTGTCGGCATTATCATGGGTCCGGGCCTCGGCAGGATGATGGCCAATTGGATAATGAACGGCAAACCCGACGTTGATATTACTGGATTTAATATCGACCGGTTGCATACCTTTCAGAACAATCCGGAATACAGAAAGCATCGAACCGTGGAATCCCTGGGCATGGTCTATCAATGCCACTATCCGTATAAATCGATGAAAACCGCAAGAGGTGCCAAAAAATCCGCTGTGTATGATCGTCTGAAAGATCAGGGCGCCTATTTCAAGGATGTCAGTGGCTGGGAAGGAGCGGATTGGTTTGCCCCCAAGGGCAGGAAAGCAGAAATTACCGATTATTCCTGGGGCAGGCAAGAGTGGTTTGCCTACTGGGAAGCCGAGCATAAAGCGGCCAGGGAAAACGTCATCCTTATGGACATGTCCTTTATGTCCAAATTTCTGGTCCAGGGGCGTGATGCCGGCAAGGTCTTGAACTATATTTCAGCCAATGAAGTCGACGCAAACCTGAACCAGATCACCTATACCCCCTGGTTGAACGAAGACGGAAAACTTGAGGCGGATCTGACCGTAGCCAAACTTTCCGAACAAAAGTTTCTGGTTGTTGTCACCGATACCATGCATCGCCACGCCGAAACCTGGCTGAATCGACATATCCCGGGTGACGCCCACGCCTTTGCGACCGACGTTACCTCGGCATACGCCCAGCTGAACATTCAGGGGCCCAAGTCCAGACAACTCCTGCAGGCGATTACCGCGACCGAAATGACCAATGAAGCCTTTCCCTACCGGCATGTCGAAGAGATTGCCATTGGCTATGGCCGGGCAATCTGCGCGCGGCTGACCTACCTGGGAGAGCTGGGCTATGAACTCTACATCCCCACCGAACAGGCGGTTCATGTCTATGACACTCTTGTTGAGGCAGGAAAGGCCTTTGGTCTGTGCCACGCCGGCTTAAAAGCCCTCGGCAGCCTGCGGATGGAGAAAGGGTATCGGGACTATGGCCATGATATGGACAACACCGACGATCCCTATGAAGTGGGGTTGGGCTTTACGGTTAAACTAGACAAAGCGGCAGGCTTTATAGGCAAAGAAGCTTGTGCAGAAAAAAAGGCCCAGGGCGGACTCAAAAGACGTCTCGCCCAGGTTTTGGTCAAGGACCCGGAGCCATTGTTGTATCACGCTGAGGTCATAACGAGAAATGGCCAAAACGCCGGGTATGTCCGATCGGGCTCATATTGCTACACCCTCGGTGGAGCAGCCGGCCTGTTTATGATCGAGGCGGATGAGGTTATTGATGAGGCCTATATCGCTGATGGCCAATGGGAAATCAATATTGCCGGCAACATGTATCCAGCCCAGGTTTCTTTGAAACCTCTCTATGACCCTGAAATGAAAAGAATAAAATCCTGACTTAGCTCATTATGAAAATATTTGTTTGTGTTAAGCATGTACCTGATACTGCTGCAATCATTAGGGTTGCAGGCGATGCGGGATACGATGACTCTGAGCTCAAGTTCATCGCCAATCCCTATGACGAGTTCGGGGTGGAAGAGGCGGTTTGCCTGGTTGAAAAACACGGCGGCGAAGTCGTTGTCCTGACCGTCGGTAAAGCCACAGCGGTAACCTCCATCAGAGGAGCCCTGGCGATGGGGGCCGACCGGGCCATTCTGGTAAAAATTGACGGACAGTTTCTTGACAGTCAACTGACAGCTAGGGCATTGCAAGCGGTCATTGACCAGGATGGACCGGCCGATATGATTTTCACCGGCAAAGGATCCATTGATACCGAAAGCTTCCAGACCCAATACCGGCTGGCAAAGTACCTTGGCCTGCCCATCGTCAACGATGTTTCAAGCCTCATCGTCGACCAGGAGACAATCACCGCCCAGCGGGAGTCAGGCGGTGGCGAGAAACAGGTCGTTGTAATGACCATTCCCTGCGTAATTGGTGCGGCCAAAGGTCTAAATGAACCACGATACCCCTCACTTCCCAATGTCATGAAAGCCAGGAAAAAAGAGATCAAAGAAATTGAGCTGGCCGATCTTGGCATCAATGTATCTGAGAGTAGAGTAACGATTGAAAAATTACAGCCTGTACCTGAGCGGGCCGGGGCCAAAATACTTGAAGGATCTGTCGACGACCAGGTGACTGAGCTCATCAGGATCCTCAAAGAGACGGAACGGGTTTTATAAGGAGCTGAGGGGATGAGCAAGACGGGAATTGTCATTGAAATTGACAACAACAGGGTCAAAGAAACCAGCCTCGGGGTAATGACCGCCGCTGCCGGCAGCGATATCCATGCCCTGGTCTTTGACCAGGACGTGCAAGCGGTCAAAGAAATACTGACCAAATATGGCGCCGCCACTATCGTGCATATCACCTCTTCCGGTGATCTGGCAGGCAGCCCTGATCTACAGGCCGGGGTCATCGCAGAGGTCGTCAATGCATTCAGCCTTGATGCCCTTCTCGGCTCGGCCAGCGCCCTTGGCAAGGATCTGTTTGCGCGACTCGCGGCAATCCTTGATGAACCATTGATTTCTGATTGTGTGCAGGTCGATATCGCCCGGAAGACGGCGGTCAAGTCTCATTTTTCCGGAAAAACTTTTGCCACTCTGAAGGTGGATGCGGCGGTTTTTCTGGCTACCATCCGTCCTAACTCTATTGACGCTGTTGCTGCACCTGGCACCGGAGAAATTATTGAATATGTCGCAAATGCCGTAGACCCGGGGCTTACTAAAATAGTTGCCACAAAGAAGGCCGACACCGGCAAGGTCGATCTGGTCGAGGCCTCAATCATTGTGACGGGCGGTCGAGCCATCAAATCCGCGGACAACTTTTCCATGCTGCGGGCTTGCGCCCAAAAGATAGGGGCTGCGGTAGGTGCCTCAAGAAGTGCAGTCGATGCCGGATATGCTCCCCATACCATGCAGGTTGGCCAGACCGGCAAAACCGTCAGCCCCAAATTGTATATTGCCTGTGGCGTATCCGGAGCAATTCAACACTTCGTCGGCATGAAAACCTCACAGGTGATTGTCGCCATTAATACCGACAGGGATGCGCCCATTTTTTCATGGTGCGATTACGGGATTGTCGGCGATATTTTTGAAGTTGTGCCGGTAATGACAGAGAAATTATAAAAAAGACAGTGTTACCATGGAGAGTGGATCGGACGTGATCACATGGACTCTAAATCCATGCAGCCGGGTGCGACTCCCGGACTCTCCGCCAGGCAATCGGGCTCCCTGCCGTTTGGATTTAAAAAATATAATCTTTTCATGACAACAGAAGAACAGAAGACCAAGCCTGAAAAAAAACGATTCTATCGGAAAAGGGCACGGCTTTTTAACCTGATTGACAAAATTAAGCTGTGGGCATCCCGGACAGGGCAGCTGCATGGCATTAAATCCCTGGAAATCATGGGGGAAACTGCCAGGCTTACCACCCATTGCAACAAGGAGTTTATCATTAGAAATTCCTTGAACAGCAGATCGGGAAGGTGGTTGCGCAACAAATGGTTCATCAAGGAATGTGCCGCGTGTAAAATTCCGGGCTGGAAGCTTGAAAAGTATTCTGCAACAACATTCAAACGACATCATGGCTCAATGCTGGACCAAAACAGACAAATACATTCCGGTGATGGGGCAGCTGAGACGCCTCCTTTTGCCGGAGGATCAAACAACTAGGACAGGATAGCTCGACGGGAGAAAAAAATGGCAAATTTTAATGAGATGCAAGAGGCTTTAATCAGTTGTGACACCGACAAATTAATGGGGCTGGTTAAAGCTGCGCTGGCAGCAGACACACCAGCCCAGGATATTTTAAGCAATGGCCTCATTCCCGGTATGGACATCATCGGCGAAAAGATGGAGAATGGCGATATGTTTATCCCGGAGGTCCTTATGGCTGCACAGGTTATGGGGGAGTGTGTTGCCCTGTTAAAACCGCTTTTAGGGGCTGGGCAGACCTATGGCGGCGGCAATGTCATTATCGGCACCGTCAAGGGCGATCTTCATGATATCGGCAAAAACCTTGTCGGGATGATGATGGAAAGTACCGGCCTGACGGTTTTCAATTTAGGCGTCGATATCGCCCCGGAAGAATTTGTCCGGCAGATCAAGGAAAAAAATGCCCAGATTGTGTGCCTGTCAGCACTCTTGACAACCACCATGCCGATGATGAAAAAGACCATTGAGGCGATTAGTGCAGCGGGTTTACGGGACCAGGTAAAAATAATGGTCGGCGGCGCACCAGTGACCAGGAACTTTGCTGAGAGTATTGGTGCTGACGGATATGCCGAGGATGCAGGTTCTGCGGCCAGATTTGCCAAGGCCTTCGTACATTAGCATTAATCCCCTCATGGACCAGCGACCACAGTATGCAGACGGTTGATAGAGAGCTTACAAACATTATAAACCGTCTGAAAGATGGCTGTTTTGTCGACAAGAATGAGCTGATAAAACTCCTCGGTCTCACTGATCTTAACGACATCACGCTACTTTTTAGCGCAGCGAGAGAAATCAGGGCCAGATATTTTGGCAACAAAATATTTTTATACGGTTTCCTGTACTTTTCCACTTATTGCCGCAACGATTGCAATTTCTGCCAATACCGAAAATCGAACACTTCGCTGCCCCGATATCGAAAAACCGCCAAGGAAATCATCGCGGCAGCCGTCGAGATGGCCGAGGCCGGGGTGCATCTTATTGACCTTACCATGGGCGAAGATCCTCAGCTTTATTCGCCGGAAGAACCAGGGTTTTTGAGCCTTATCGCGCTGATTAAAGAGGTTCAGCAAGTGACAGGACTGCCGGTGATGATCTCCCCGGGAACGCTGCCGGACAACATTTTGGCAGAACTGGCTGATATCGGGGTAAGCTGGTACGCCTGCTATCAGGAAACACATAACCAGACCTTGTATCAAGACCTGCGGACCGGACAATCTTTCCAGCAACGGCTTGCCAAAAAACACCTGGCTAAAAATTACGGCATGCTCATCGAGGAAGGTATACTTACCGGGGTCGGAGAAGGCCTCGGTGATCTTGCCGACTCTCTTTTGTGGATGAAAGCTTTTGCGGTCGACCAGGCAAGGGTAATGACATTTGTTCCCCAGGCTGGTACGCCAATGGCTCAATCCAAGGTGCAAAACAGCTTAAGGGAGTTGGTAATTATTGCCGTGATGCGCTTAATGCTGCAGGATATCCTGATTCCAGCATCTCTTGATGTACATGGGCTTGCCGGTCTCAAGGCCCGCTTAAATGCCGGGGCAAATGTTGTGACATCGATTATTCCTTCGCAAAAAGGTCTGGCGGGGGTGGCCAACAACTCTCTTGACATTGAGGATTCTCGACGGAGCCTTAAACATATCCTGCCGGTTATCAGGGATTGCGGTTTAAGCGCCGCGCGGCCTTGCGACTATCGAGCCTGGGTCTTAGACAGGCAGAAGACTCACGCTCATTTTGCCGCAGAATCAGCAACAACCCTATGCTGATCGCGGTAATCGGGGGAAAACTCCAGGGAGTTGAAGCAGTATACCTGGCCCGAAAAGCCGGTTTCCAGACCCTGCTGATCGATAAAAATCCGGCTGCCCCGGCAGCAGGACTCTGTGACCAGTTCATGGTATTTGAATTCAGTCTGGAAAATCCATTTCCACAAAATACACCGCCAATTGATATAATCCTGCCTGCCATCGAAAATGACCGCGTCTTATCGGCGCTCAAGGTGTGGTCCGATGCTGCGGCCATTCCCCTGATTTTTGATCCCCACGCCTACTCGATCTCAAGTTCCAAAATCAAATCGGATGCTCTGTTTCAGGCAATGAACCTTCCCACACCAAAACACTGGCCGGACTGCGGTTTTCCAGTTGTGGTAAAACCGGACCAGGCAAGCGGCAGTGTGGGGGTGGAAGTGATTGGCAATGCCAAAGACCTTGGACTCTATTTATCGGCCCAGAAGAACCCGGACAGGATCATTATCCAGGAATTCCTCGAAGGCCCTGCCTATTCCGTTGAAGTGCTCGGCAAGCCTGGCGCTTATCGGGTGATACAGATCACTGATCTTGGGATGGATAAGACCTTTGACTGCAATAAGGTGACCGCTCCGACCCAATTACCGGCAAAGCATATCCGCAGGTTCAAGGAAATGGCCGTTGCCATCGCCGAGGAAATCGGCCTGGTCGGAATTATGGACGTTGAAGCCATTTTCTGTCACAATGAACTGCAACTCCTTGAAATTGATGCCAGGCTCCCCAGTCAGACGCCGATGGCTGTCTATTGGTCAACAGGCATCAATATGGTTGAGTTGTTATGTCATCTTGTCCTCAATAAAAAAGAAGCTGCCTCGTCAGGGTATGAACGACCGGTCCTTATTGAACATATCAAGGTTTGCGGTCATGAAATATTCTTTTTAGGAGAACACATTATGGCTGAGGATGGCCCTTTGTCTCAGAAAACCGATTTTTTTGGTGCCGATGAAGCCATTACCAGCTTTAATGAGGCCAAAGGGTGCTGGGTTGCAACCCTGATATTTTTTGGTGCCTCCCAAGACGAAATCAACCGCAAAAGAAACTCCTGCCATGACAAAATCATGCAACATATGCAGGCGTTAGGTCAATGACCCGTTTAAAAACCAGTGATATTTGTCAGATAGATTACCGTTTAGCCGAATACAATCAACAACTCAAAAAAACAACCGGCCGATCCTTGCTGGGCATTGCCGCCCATGCGTGGCAAGTGGATGAAACAAAAATCACTGATCGATTCAAGACTTTATCAATTGATGTTATTCCGGTGACTGCAGGGCTTGGAGTTATCTCCGGTTTCAGTGAAACTGTGGCCGCTATCCTCAATTATTTAGGTTGCGATGCACGGGTTACGGCTGAATCGGATATTTCCGGTCTCGCGTCGGCCTTTATAAGAGGAGCCGATGCAGTTATGCTGGCCGATGACCACCGGTTTGTGGCAATAAACCTGCAAACCCGAAGGATTATCGATAATTCCGAGGCCACCGGCAGGGTTTTTGCGGCGGCACTCGATCTTATGGCGGGTGAGATTTTGAACCACGAGGTATTGGTGATGGGCTGCGGCCCTGTTGGCGAAGCGGCCGCAAAAAAAATAGTAGAGCTGGGAGGCCGTCTTGCACTCTATGATATCAGCCATAACAATTCAATGTCCTTAAAAACAAGACTGACTGACTATCTAAAAAACAGCCGCGTCCAGGTTGAACAAGATCTTGCCGCGGCCCTTGCAAGAATAGTGTTTGTTGTAGAGGCCACTCCGGTCTGCAACACCATTGCCGATGAGCTGATTTCTGATCAGATGATGGTTGCCGCACCTGGGGTCCCCCTGGGAATATCACCGACCGGTTGTCGCCTGTTAAAAAATCGCCTGGTCCATGATAAGCTGGAATTGGGAGTTGCGGCGATGGCGGTATATCTTCTTTTGGGTGACAGCGATGGACGATAAAATGGCAGAGCAAAAATGGACCCTGACCCAGCTCAGAAGATTCAAAGAGCTGGGAATCGATTCGCCAAATCTCCAGGCTGATTTTTTGACTCCGGAAGAAAGAAATACCCTCTTCCAGCAAATCGAGAAAAAACAGAGCAAACTACAAAGGAAAAAACTGGCGAGCCTATTGAATGAAACAAAAAAGACCCAAATGCGGCTCCTTCGGGAAAGGATTGAACAAGCACTCTTGCAGCAGGGCTTTACCAGTGTGATTACGCCGACCATCATCACCAGACAGGCGCTTGAAAAAATGACCATCGATGCAAAACATCCTCTGTTCAAACAGGTTTTTTGGCTCAATGACAAACAGTGCCTGCGACCAATGCTTGCGCCAAATCTATACAGCTTAATGCAGGATTTTAGTCGGCTGAACCAAAAAACAAGCCGTTTTTATGAGATAGGTGCCTGCTTTCGAAAAGAATCCCAGGGTGCCTGCCACAGCAACGAGTTTACCATGCTCAACCTTGTTGAAATGGGACTCCCCGAGCACGACCGGCAAAAGAGACTGGAGTTTTATGCTAAAACCGTCATGCAGGCTGCGGGCATCACCGACTTTCATTTTGCAAGAGAAGAATCAGAGGTCTATGGAGCAACCCTCGACGTTGTGGCGGGTCCTGAAAAAATTGAGCTTGCCTCAGGGGCCATGGGCCCGCATCCTCTTGATTCTGCCTGGGGTATCACCGACACCTGGGTGGGAATGGGCTTTGGGCTGGAACGTTTATTGATGGTCGCCAAAGCAGACAATTCCATTGCCAGATGGGCCAAAAGCCTCTCCTATATTGACGGTATCTGTTTGACTATTTAATGCCTTACAATTGGAAGTCTGCCGAAGACTGCGAACCTTCTCGGATATGTCGGTGTTGATGTTGACTGCACGGGAGGAAGAGATCGACCGAGTCACCGGCCTCTCTTTAGGCAATGGGGGCCCCCCTTTCATCCCCAACAACTAACAAGAATGGAGACACGCCATGAAAAAAGACATGACCGGTTCCATGGAAAAACCAAAAGCTATTTGATCAGAACTATAAACCCACGCGGATAAAATACTTCGACAAGGAGGTACGAGGCATGAGACTTATTTTTACGGGGACCATCGCCACACTGATCGTCCTGTTGGCAGCTGTATTTGCTTTTACGGCAAATACTCTCAATAAAACTGAAGATATGGCAAAAAACACAATAGTCACTGAGCGAGCTCTTTTCGCCGGGGGGTGTTTCTGGTGCATGGAAAAACCCTTCGAGTCCCTGGAAGGTGTCATTTCGGTGACCTCAGGATATGCTGGCGGGACCACCGAAAATCCGACCTACCAGAACTATGGACATGGAGGACATACCGAGGTGGTACAAATAGTCTACGACCCGGGAAAAATTACCTATGGGAAACTCCTCGACACCTTTTGGCGACAGATTAACCCGACGGACGACGGCGGCCAGTTTGTCGATCGCGGTCATGAATATATCTCGGCAATCTTTGTCTACAATTCGCAGCAGCGATTACTTGCCAAAACCTCGAAAGAAAAACTGGCGGCAAGCGGAATTTTGAAGAAACCGGTCGTCACCCCGATCCTCGATGCCCCGGAATTCTGGCCAGCCGAGGGATATCATCAGGATTATTACAAGGTTAATCCGATTCGCTACTCCTTTTATCGCTCACGTTCCGGTCGCGACGACTATCTGGAAAAGACCTGGAGCGGCGTTAAGCTCAACCTCACCGGAGCGGAAACGAAAGTAGATCTGAAAAAGTAATTTACCCCTCTCCAGTACCAAGTGACCCAGGAAGAAGGGACAGAACCGCCATTTAACAATGCATACTGGGACAACAAGAAAGCCGGGCTGTATGTTGATATCGTCTCGGGTGAACCGCTCTTTGCTTCCAGTGTTACAATTCGTTCCGGTCGAAAAATTTGTGGCATCAGGGTACCAGGAGTTTCTGCCACAGTTCAAATAAGATATTCCTGGTGTTACATATGATCAAACCACCAGAAAAGCGCGGTGTTTCAGATTGTACAGAAACACCGCGCTTATATGCTGCCAATAACTTTTTCTTGATCGTTCAGACCATCCAACAATTTGTGACGCATGTCGCTTTCGCGAGCGTATCATATTCAGTTCAGAATACGCCTCTGAAACCCTCTAAATTTTTATATTACGATCAAGCAAGGTCAAAGCGGTCAAGGTTCATTACCTTGTTCCAAGCTGCCACGAAGTCATGGACAAACTTCTCCTGCGAATCTGCACTTGCGTAAACTTCAGCCAGAGCGCGGAGTTCAGAGTTTGAACCGAAGATCAGATCAACGCGAGTGCCGATCCATTTAGGTTCACCCGTTGCGCGATCACTGCCTTCAAACAGGTCTTTGTCTGCAGAGCTCACCTTCCATGTCGTCCTCATGTCAAGGAGATTTATAAAGAAATCATTGGTGAGGGTCTCGGGCCGCTTGGTAAAAACGCCATGTTGAGATTGACCAAAGTTAGCATTCAAGACACGCATACCACCAACGAGAACCGTCAACTCAGGCGGGGTCAGCGTCAGCAATTGTGCCTTATCGACCAGCATCTCTTCAGCTGATACACTGTATTTGGTCTTGAGGTAGTTGCGAAAACCATCTGCTTCCGGCTGCAGAGCGGAAAAGGACACAACGTCAGTTTGCTCCTGCGTGGCGTCCATGCGGCCCGGCGTGAAGGGGACCGTCACATTGTGACCAGCATTCTTCGCCGCTTGCTCAACACCCGCACAACCTGCCAACACGATCAGATCAGCCATGGAAACCTTCTTGCCGAACTTGCTGCCAATACTTTCCAGTGTCTTCAAAACTTTTGCTAATTGATCCGGCTGGTTGACTGGCCAATCCTTCTGAGGTGCCAGACGAATGCGGGCGCCGTTCGCGCCGCCGCGCATGTCAGAACCACGGAAGGTCGAAGCTGATGCCCAGGCGGTTGAAACCAACTGGGAGACAGACAGGCCAGAATCAAGGATCTTGCCCTTGAGGGTAGCGATGTCACTGTCATTGATCAGTTCATGATCGACTTGAGGAATCGGATCCTGCCAGATCAGCTCTTCAGCAGGAACTTCCGGGCCGAGATAGCGGGCACGAGGCCCCATGTCTCGGTGCGTCAACTTGAACCACGCACGGGCAAAGGCATCGGCAAACTCTTCCGGGTTTTTATGGAAGCGCCGTGCAATCGGTTCATAGATCGGGTCCATCCGCAGGGCCATGTCGGCGGTGGTCATTATGATCGGCACCCGCTTTTTCGGATCATGAGCAGCCGGAGCAAGGTTTTTGTCAGTCGCATCCTTCGGCGTCCATTGTTGTGCCCCTGCCGGGCTTTTTGTCAGTACCCACTCGTTGCCAAACAGCATGTCAAAATAGTTCATGTCCCATTTCGTCGGGGTCGGGTTCCATGCTCCTTCCAAACCACTGCCAATCTGATCGCCACCTTTGCCGCTGCCATGACTGCACTTCCAGCCAAGCCCCTGCTCTTCGATACCGGCAGCCTCGGGTTCAGGTCCAACCAGCGCCGGATCCCCGGCGCCGTGGCATTTGCCGAAGGTGTGTCCGCCGGCGGTGAGCGCGACGGTTTCCTCGTCGTTCATTGCCATGCGCGCAAACGTCTCCCGAACGTCACGCCCTGAGGCAAGCGGGTCCGGGTTGCCGTCCGGGCCTTCCGGGTTCACGTAGATCAGACCCATCTGCACGGCCGCCAGGGGATCTTCGAGATCGCGATCACCGGCGTAACGGCTCTTGGGCTTATCACTCGTAGCCAGCCATTCATCTTCAGCACCCCAATAGATGTCTTTCTCCGGCTCCCATATATCCGCACGCCCGCCTGCGAAACCAAAGGTCTTGAAACCCATCGATTCCATAGCGACATTGCCGGTGAGAATCATCAGGTCGGCCCAGGATATTTTCCGGCCATACTTCTGTTTGATCGGCCAAAGCAGCCTGCGTGCCTTATCAAGATTTACGTTATCGGGCCAACTGTTGACGGGCGCAAAGCGTTGGTTACCGGTCCCGGCACCGCCGCGGCCGTCGCCGGTGCGGTAGGTACCGGCACTATGCCATGCCATCCGAATAAAGAAAGGTCCGTAATGACCGTAGTCCGCCGGCCACCAATCCTGCGAATCGGTCATCAGTTTATGGAGATCCTTCTTCACCGCTTCGAGGTCCAGACTCTTGAATTCTTCAGCGTAGTTGAAATCTTCGCCCATCGGATTGGACTTGGGGCAATGTTGGCGTAAAACATCCAGATTCAACCTGTTCGGCCACCACTCGAGATTCGACTTGCCGCCCACTACGTGTTTGTTCGATCTTCCCGTTACCGGGCATTTCTTTTCACCACTCATAATATTTCCTCCCCATGTTGTATGAATGTATTCACTGTACTGCTATGAATACAGTGCAACTATACCCACAATGTATTGTGAATAGGTTTCCAATCAACTCCGGCTCTTCAGATTTCACCTGTCTTCAGCCACAGAGCTCTTTATCTTCGACCCTCAACACATTTTCGGCAGAGGCCTCGCACCTCAACGTGAGCTGCTTCAATCTCACCAAGAGAGCTGAGCGAATCAGGTAATCTGATGTTGTCAAGATCATCGCTGTAAAAGTCATGCGTAAATCCACATTGCCCACAAACAAAATGATGGTGCCTATTCAGGTTCGCGTCGAAACGGGTCCGTTCACGGCTCGAACCAAGCGTGACGACCAGCCCAAGATCCTTCAGCAACCAGAGTGTTCGATAAACGGTATCGATAGAAACTGTCGGTATACGTACTCTGACGCGCTGAAAAACCAGTTCAGCATCCGGATGATCGCCTGTTTGGGCAATTTCACGGAAAATTTCCATGCGCTGGTGCGTCAACTTGATCCCTTCGCCACGGCAAACCATCTCAAAAAGTTTCATTCGTTTTTCAACTTCTTGCTTCTTTATTTTCATAATCACCAACCTATTAAGAATCTATTACTATTTGCAGAATAAACACCATCTAGACAACAGTCAACATCCGTTTAATTGTTCGCTTAAACAACACAAATCAACTCAAAATACTGATTTTTATTAATATTATGTAAATTCAAAAAAATATAATATTAATAAACAAAGGAGATAATTCTACCAACAAAACCTCAAACAATACGACAGGCTACAGCTCAATTTACACTGTCGGCAAAGAATGGAACTTGAAGGTATCTCATAAGAAAAAGGCGTCCGGAACCGACAAGTTGGGAGTATTGCGGCAAATTTTTCTACGCCATCGGATTTCTGCAGCGTAAACACCTCCTTCAGGATAGAATTGCCCAAAGTGAGGTGCCATAAACTCTTTTGTTCCAAGCACCATTTTCTCCGACATTGCTCCTGCTTATCAGATTTTAATCTTCTCATAATATTGATCTAATTTTTTTCCTTTAGTCATTCAGTGGTATTGATTTCGCCACAACAGGTCATCTGACCAGGATTGTAAATATCAAAAAACTCGATTTCAAGGAGATTGAGATGAAACAACGAATGACAAAGACAGCCACCTTTTTTCTTGCCGCATCCATCCTGGCTGCCATCAATTCATTAGCGGTAGCTGATGACAGCACATCATCCGGGATTCCAGAATTCAAAGAGGTTCCTGTTCCAGTATCAGATGCAGACAAACGTAGCATCCTGGCCAGCGATGAGCTCACCATTGATGGTAAAACTCACAAGATTGGTTTTCACACCATTATGCGATCCGGCGAGGTGAAGGGCCAGGGAACTTTCGGTTTGCTGGTCGATCAAAAAGGACAACCGATTAAGAGCAACGATGGCTCCGAGCATATATCCGTTGATAATGACTTCAGTTCCCTCCTGTCTGTCGGCAGCAAATTGTTTATGGTGTCGCACTTTGAGAGTCGGCCGGGGGCCATGTATCTGACTGATCTGAATCAGGAACAAGATACCGGCAGGTTAACCGCCGTCAGTACCAAAAATATCGATTTTTCCGATTTTGGCGGGCTCTGGGTGCCTTGTGCCGGCAGTGTGACCCCATGGAACAGTCATCTCGGCAGTGAAGAGTATCCAAACAATGCCCGTTTGACGGAAGCTGCCCAATCAATGGATGCTATCGAGGATTACGACAAGCCGATGGCAAGGTATTTCGGTGTTGACCCCTATGCCACAACCACCACAGTTGACGATTTCCGTAAAGTGTTCAAACCATACCGCTACGGCTACCCGGTCGAGGTCACCGTTTCCGAACAAGGCGAGGCCAAGGCAACAAAACATTTCGCCATGGGCAGGGTTGCAGTCGAATTGGCCAAGGTCATGCCGGACATGCGCACCGCCTATATCTCCGATGACGGTACCAACGCAGGATTGTTTATGTTTGTTGCCGAGAAGGCCAAAGATTTATCGAGCGGAACTCTCTATGCCGCCAAATGGAATCAGGTACATGACCGCGATGGCGGATCTGCCGATATCTCGTGGATACATCTTGGCCGGGCCAATAATGCGCAGATCCAAAAGTCCATAGAGAGTGGCGTAACATTTTCCCAAATTTTCACTGTCGCCGAACCGAAAGATAATGGAAGTTGCGATGACGGCTTTACCTCCATTTCAACCACCGACGGCCATGAATGTCTCAAGGTCAAACCAGGGATGGAGACCATCGCCTCCCGCCTGGAGACCAGGCGATATGCGGCAATGCAAGGAGCGACCACCGAGTTTCGCAAGGAAGAAGGGATCACCCTCGACCCTGCCGGCCCTACCCTCTACGTTGCCATGAGTGAAATTGCCAAAGGGATGGAAGACGGCAGCAAGCAGGACAAAGGTGGACCCAACCACATCAGGCTGCCGAAAAATGACTGCGGTGTGGTCTATGGTCTTGATTTGGCGCCCGATGCGACAATCGGCAGCGACTTTGTGGCGAAAAACATGTACGGCATCGTCAGCGGTATACCCCACGACTACGCCAAAGACAGCGAATATGCCAACAATACCTGCGCTATTGACGGCATCGCCAACCCGGATAATGTGAGCTATATGCCGGCTCGCGGCACCTTGATCATCGGCGAAGATACCGGGCCGGGACACCAGAACGATGTCATCTGGGCCTATAATGTCCAGGCTAAAAAATTGACCCGGATTCAAACCACACCTTATGGCTCGGAGACGACCTCTCCTTATTTCTACCCCAACATCAATGGCTATGCCTACCTCATGAGTGTTGTCCAGCACCCATATGGAGAATCTGACCAAGATAAACTAAAGGATCCGGCTCAGTCGGCAGGTTATACCGGGTATATCGGCCCCATGCCGGCAATGAACTGATATCAGGAAAAAGAGTATGAAAGGGCAGTGGCACAGCTCACTAATGCCACTGCCTATAGTCCTGGGCAACGCTATACCAAAACTACCGGTCCAGACGGTAAAATATATAATCCCTGCTATGTCTGTCATACCAGGTCGGTCGAACCCAATTATCTTAATGACGACCAACTGCAGCTTCGATATGCGTTGCCCAGACAGGCGCGTAGTAACCCCTGGAGCAACCTTTTTGTCGATCGGTGCCCTGGTCGCCTTTACCGCCCTGGTGGCCGCCTCGATTTATGACCTGGATCTCGATCTCGCCAACTCATGCTGGCTGATTACCACCGGCTCTCTGGTCGTTGTTCTTCCCTGGATCTCGTATCTGCTTACCCTTTTATAAATCCCGCCTGATTCAATGGCTCCAGAGAGAACCTAGTTCGCAGGAGATCGACGGCTCGAAACAACCAAATGCAATCTATGGGTTTCCCTGGCTTTTTTCCATAATTCTTTGATTATTACCATTACTGGGTCTTCGTGGTTTGCATACTTCCTGCCAATATACTTGCAGCATGAACTCAGCAACTCGGTGTTGCCACTGTAGAGTTTGAATTCTTCTCTTATTGTTTTGGCCATGACCGTATAAAGGGATGGATCCAGCTCACTTTCGGCAAGATTGGCAATGACGACTTTGTCTCTGAGTGAAATATCTTCGTACAGCACCGTCACTACTTGCTCAACCGAGTATGGCAGTGGGCGGGGCATGGGCTTATCTAATGGTTGAAACATCATTTGTCTTCTCCAGGCAAGATCTGCTTGGCTTTGCTCGTTAGCTTAGCTCTACTGTTACAGGTTAGTAAAAATCACGTTTTTAAGGCACAGATTCTTCTTCACTCAACTTGACCAATTTCCCGATGATGCCTTGTTAAGTGATAATCAAGCAAATAATGTGCCTACAGTAACAATAACCACTGTTCCGATAGATTTCGATAGATTTGACTGATAAAGACAAATGTTCTGTTGCCGGGGTGGGGGTCATAGACCTGCAACTTTGTATGAGGAACTGCCAGAAGATAACAAAAATGTCGTAAATTTGTCTGTGAGATGTTTCAGCCGATTGGCGTGTCCTTGTCACCTATTATATGCTGGGAATGGTTTTGCTGTGAAAAACAATAAAAACCATTCCCAGGTCACACTTCCATGTCTTATTTTGCCAGGGTAAACTTGCCGTCTTGCACCTGCACCATCACCATTGAATTGACATCCAGGCCGTTATGGTCCTCCGGAGTGATATTGTAGGTTCCGGAAACGCCGACATAATTTTTCGTGGCCTCGATCTCATTACGCAATGCCTCCTTATCGGTTCCCACCTTCTTCATGGCACTCGCAACCATCATGATGGCATCCCAGGCATAGCCGGAGTGGGTGTTGATCGGGAACTGCTTGTCGTAGCCTTTTTCAGTATACAGTTTAACAAACTCCTGAATGACAGCTTTCTGCGGATCGCTGTCGGGCAATTCATTGACTATCATCAGCTTGGTCGCCGGCATCCTGTCGCCTTCACTTGCTGCTCCAGCGAGTTCGATATATTTGGGATCAGGAAGTCCATGGCACTGAAACAGCGGCAGGTCGATGCCGAGTTGCACCTTGTTTTTGGCGATGATCGAGCCGGCGGGTCCGATGGTCCAGGCGACAATGGCCTGCGGGCTGGCATTTTTCACTTTTGTGAGCTGGGCGGTCATGTCGGTATCACGGGTGCCGAACGATTCGCGGGCGATAATCTCGATGCCGTACTCAGGGGCGAGTTTTTCCATCCAGTTCTCACCGTCCTTACCAAAACCATCGGCTGCAGCGAGCAGGGCAATCTTGGTCAGGCCTTTCTCCTTAAGATAGATGAACAACCGTTCTACAGCAACACTGGAGCGCTGCGGGGATTTGAAGACATATTGGAAAGGGCCGAATTTACCGCCCATGATTACCGGATCCCCGCCGACGGTCATAAAGGTTGGTGTCTTGCCGCTATCGACGACTTTTTTAACGTTCATGCCGGTATCGGTCAGCGTGGGACCAATTATGGCGACAACGTTATCCTTATGGATAAATTTTTTGGCAATCGACGCTGCTTTTGCCGGGTTCGCTTCGGTATCATCAATAATCAGCTCCAATTTTTTGCCATTGATTCCCCCTTCATTGTTGATTTTTTCCACGACCATCTCCGCCACCAGTTTGGTGGGCGTGCCGATAAATGCAGCGCGGCCCGAGAGATCAAAGAATGCTCCCAGCTTGATGGTATCCGCTGCGTAGGCAGCCGGGGCGAATAACGTCATAATGGTCAGTGCGGCTAATAATTTTCTCATTGGTGTTTGTCTCCTCCTGGTTAAGTTTTGTTATACTATTTCGTCTTGTATCCGCTTATCAAAAACCCGCTGACTTTTTTTCTCGGAACGAGGCAGAGTGCCGTACCCCACCAACTCTGTATCGACCGAAACCAATATCTGCTTTTTGACCTGGTGGACCACCTCATGAATAAGTTCAGCTGTCCGGCTGCCGTCAACACCTTCGGCTCGTTCGACAAGTAAACGCATATGATCGCGTTCGGCGCTGTCCCGGTGCAGATGGATCTGATACTCGGATCCTAAACCGGGCACGGCTGAGAGGATGGTATCGATACTGCTTGGATAGATATTGACGCCTCGGAATTTGATGGTGTCATCGGAGCGCCCACGGATCCGCGAATGACGCGGCATAATACTGCCGCAGGAGCAAGGTCCGGCGATAATACGGGTGATATCGCGGGTCCGGTAACGGATCAGCGGCGCTGCTTCCTTGCAGAGACTGGTCACCACCATTTCCCCCCATTCTCCGTCCGGCAAAGGTTGAAGTGTCTCGGGATCGAGTATTTCCAGCAGGTAGTAGTCGGCCCAGTAATGGATGCAGTCATGATCGGAACACTCGATGCCGGTGCCCGGCCCATAAAGCTCGGTCAGGCCGGTTATATCGAACAGCTCAGCCCCGCCGAACAGATCGGAGATCTTGCGACGCATCGAGCGGCTGGAGCGCTCAGAGCCGTATATGATTTTTTTAACATTAATCTTGTCGGCGATGCCGCGCTGATGGATTTCCTCGGCCATCAGAAGGGCCATCGAGGCGGTTGAGCAGAACACGGTCGACTGGAAATCGAGGAGAAACTGGATCTGCATATCGATATTGCCCGGCCCGACCGGTACCGCCAAGGCCCCGATTCTTTCGCAGCCGAGCTGAAATCCCATCCCGGCTGTCCACACCCCGTAGCCAACGGCGATCTGCACCCGATCAAGCGGGGTGACCCCGGCCACCTGGTAACAACGGGCAAAGATACCGACCCAATCGTCCAGATCCTTTTGGGTATAGCTCAGTACTTTTCTTTTCCCGGTGGTACCTGAGCTGGCGTGTACCCGGACAATTTGTTCGAAAGGCACCGCGCGAAGGGGAAAAGGATAACCGGTACGAAGATCGTCCGCCGTAGTAAAAGGGAGTTTTTGCAAGTCATCCAGTGTTTGTATATTTTCAGGAGCTACCCCGGCTGCTTCGAGTTTTTTGCGGTATTGCGCAGAACCTTCATAAGCATGGGCAACCGTCCATTGCAGACCTTGCAGCTGATGGTCTTTGAGTTCCTGTTCATTGTGAAAAGCGGGCATAAAATCAGGGGTGTGCATTGCGGGTTTCTCCAAACGGATATTGGTCAGGCCTGCCGCGCCAAGTCGACTGGCGGCAGGGTTTTCATCACTTGCGGCACCAAGAAAGGCTGCACGCAGCACCGGATCATTGAGCAGCTGGGCACTTTTTCCCTGTTGGACAATCCGGCCGTTGGCCAGCAAATAGGCTTTGTCGGAGGCTGAAAGTGCCCGCGCGGCGTTTTGTTCGACCAGCAGGATGGTCGTTCCACCACGGGCAAGCTGGCGTATTATGGCAAAGATATCGTCCATTATCCGCGGCGCGAGGCCAAGACTCGGTTCATCAAGCAGCAGCAGACGCGGCCCTGCCATCAGCGCCCGGCCCATGGAGAGCATCTGCTGCTCCCCGCCCGACAGCGTCCCGGCAAGCTGATCCTTTCTCTCTTCAAGTTTTGGGAAGCGGTCATAGACCTCTTTAATCCGGCGGTATTTTTCGCTCTTGGTCAGCCGCAGGGGAATGGCCCCCAGCTGCAGGTTGTCAAATACCGATAAATTGCTGAAAACCTCGCGCCCTTCCGGCGAAAGCGTCACGCCGAGTTGCACCATTTTGGCGGGGCTGGCGCCGGTGATATCATCGCCATCGAGAAAAATCGTGCCCCCACTTGGTTTCTCAAGGCCGAGCAGACACTTCAACAAGGTACTTTTACCCGCACCATTGGCGCCGACAAGGGCAACGGTTTCTCCGGCACCAATGGTCATATCTATGCCATAGAGCGCCTGGGCCGCACCGTAATGGGCGGTCAGATTGTTGATAGTCAGCATCAGGCGGCAACCTCCATCTGGCCGAGATAGGCTTCCAGCACCAACGGGTTTCGTCGTACATCATCCGGGGTTCCGGTGGCAATACACTCCCCGCTGTCGAGGACCACTACCTGATCGGCGATCTTCATCACCAGGTCCATATCGTGCTCAATTAAAAGAATGGTATGGCCTGCACGGCGCAACAGTTTAAGCTGCTCGCCAACATCGGCGGTTTCCTCACTATTTAAACCGGCGACCGGTTCATCCAGCAGGAGCAGGTCAGGCCTGCCCACGGTGGCTCGGGCCAGCTCAACCCTTTTTTTATCGCCATAGGCGAGAACGCCGGCCGGCCAGCCGCGTTTATCGCTGAGTCCGAAACGATCAAGGGCTTCCAGCGCGCGCAGCTTTAAGCTGCGCTCGCGATGACGCAGAGAAGGCAAACGCAGCATGGCCATGATCATCGATCGTCCCCCCTCGCAGCTCAGGCCGGTCAGCACATTATCCAGCACGCTGAGGCGGGGGAAAAGGCGCAGATTCTGAAAGGTCCGGCTGATCCCCAGTCGGCTGATCGCATAGGCCGGTAAGCCGGCAATTTCCTGCTCTTTAAAAACCACCGAACCACTGGTTGCCGGCAGCACCCCGGTGATACAGTTAATGAGCGTCGATTTTCCGGCACCGTTCGGGCCGATCAACGCGGTCAATCGGCCTTTGGGCACCTGAAATGCAACATCACTTAAAGCCGGCAAGCCGCCAAAGTTTTTGCAGACCGAGGTAAGCTGCAGCATTATTGTGCCTCCCGGCGCCTGAGTGCCAGTCGCACCTTGACCATATCGACCAGACCGCTGACGAGGCCCTGGGGCAGAAACATCAGGACCAGTACGAGAATGGCGCCATAAACGAAATCCTTGTAGGTTTCAAATATGCCGATCAATTCGGGCAGCAAGGTGAGCAAGCCGGCCCCGAACAGTGATCCCCAAATCGATCCCATCCCGCCGACCACCACCATGATCACCATATCCGTGGAAGTGAATATGCCAAACGAATCCGGACTGATAAAAGAGTAACAATGGGCGAAGAGGCTGCCGGCAATCGATGCCATGACCGCCGAGAGGACAAACACCTTGATTTTGGCATCCCGGGTATTGACGCCCAGGGCGGCAGCGGCGGTTTCGTCTTCGGCCAGCGCGGCAAGGCCACGACCGACCCCACTGCGCACCAGATTGAGACAGAGTAGCAACCACAGCATGGTACATCCCCAGAGCAGATAATGCAGGCGAACTTCATCATCAATAGAAAAATCACCAAAACGTAAAGAGGGAATCCCGGAAAAACCGCTTGGCCCGCCGGTCAGCTCATCCCATTCCAGCAGCACACTGTGCACCACGAAATTGAACCCAAGGGTCGCCATGGCCAGATAATGTCCGGACAGGCGCAAAATCGGCACACCGATCACCAGGGCGATCAAGCCAACAAGAATGGCGACAAGCAGCATGGCAGGCCAGGGTGAGAGGCCATAGGATCCGGTGGTGATCGCCGAACCGTAGGCACCAAGACCGAAAAAAGCGGCATGACCGAGGGAAATCTGGCCGGTATAGCCGATAAAGAGATTAAGCCCCAGAACGACAATGGTGTTGATGGCGATCAGGTTGGTTACCCCAAGGGTGTAGGGGTTGTCCTCATAGAGCGGAAAGAGCAGTAGCACCAAGCTCAGCAGGCTGACCAGCAACCCGGTCCGGTGCAGGGAGATGAAATAGAAAAATTTGTCGCGGGCAGACATCATTGCGGCTAGCTTTTTATGCCGGTATTAAAAGCGAGAAGATTTTGCTCGACAAATTTGGCGGGAGCGAGTTTGCCGATTGCGGCAATGCACTCTTCTTCACTGCAAAATAGTGCTTTTCTGCTCACTGCCCGGCCAAGCAAAACCAGATTTGCCAGCACCGCGTTGCCCATTTTTCGAGCTGTCCCGGAGCCGTCGATCCGATCCCCCTCCCCTTTCTTGGCGGAGTTGATAAGCAGGGCGCCATCATCTTTTAACAGGGCTCGATGGACCGCCAGATTTGCTTCCCAGAGCAGCAGGGCCACGTCCGCCTGCCCGGTGCGGATCAACGGCGAAGCAAAATCTCCAACCTTGAGGGTGGAAAGAACGGTGCCGCCGCGCTGGGCCATGCCATGGCTTTCCGAAGTGAGCACGGCAATCCCCCGATCGACAGCTACCTGGGCGATTACCCTGGTCAGAAAAAGAACCCCCTGGCCGCCGATGCCGCTGACAATTATTTGCTGTTTCATCGCTTCTCCCCTGGGATAATTGCCTGGGCTGGGCATACCGGAATGCACGTGCCGCACCCGTGACAACGATCCAAATCGACCCTGGCGACGCCATTTTCCTCATCCATCGACAGGGCCGGACACTCAAACTCCGCAACACATTGACCACAGCCGATGCAGTCTTCGGTAATAATTACCGCCGGGGCCTCCTGCATCTTCCTCACAACCGGATCCATCAGGCAGCCATGGCGGGAGATAAGCACCGCAACACCGCCCTCCTTTTTTCTGGTATGGGCGTCGGCATTTTTGAGCAAGGTTTCGAAACGTTCATGCTGATACGGATCACAGCTTTCGATAAAATCAACGCCGCACGCCTGCACCAGCGGCTCAATGGCGATTACCCTGGTTTTTCTGCCGTCGGCGGTACAGCCCATATGCGGCACCGGTTGTCCCCCGGTCATGGCCGCCGTGGCGTTATCGAGAATAACCACAATGATCCGCGCATCCTGCAGTACCGCGTTAATAAGGGCGGGAACCCCGGCATGAAAGAAGGTGGAATCGCCGATGGTGACAACCACGGTCGGCACCTTGTCGCCATCTTGTTTATACGCCTGGTGAAAACCGGCCCCCTGGCTGATGCATGCGCCCATGCAATGCACGGTATGGACCGCATCAAGGTTCATCCCGAGGGTGTAGCAGCCAATGTCGGAGGGGAAGATCCCGTCGGAAAAGGTTTTTTTGATCGAGTGAAAGGCGGCGCGATGCGGGCAGCCGGGACAAAGAGACGGACGCTGGCCTCTGCCCTGGGCAGGTACGGTCTTCGCTGGTTCAAGACCGAGAAAATCCGCCAGGGCTTGATACAGGACATCGGGGGTCAGCTCCCCTTCTCTTGGCACAGCTCCGGTCTGTTTACCGCCGGCACCGGGGTGAGCAAGCTGCAGCTCGATGACCGGGTAGGTCTCCTCAACAATAAGCAGCCGCTCGTAGTCCTGGTGCAGACGTTCAATAAATTTTTGGTTGAGCGGATACGGCATCAGCACCTGGTAGAGATCGATGGTGCCGCTCAGGCCCAACTCTTCGAGCAGGTCGACAAGATTGGCAAAGGCAATCCCGGAGGCGACCAGGCCAACCCGCGGCCGGCTGTTATCGCCGGCGGTCAGTCGTGGCTGCCAGTCCGGTTCCTGGGCAATCTGCTCCAGCTTGGCGTTCAGACTGCGATGCAGACCAGGCAGAAAAGCAGGCGTTGCGCACCAGCGACCGGTGTCCGGCACAAAAGCTGCTTGGCGATCCAGCCTGACTGGTTCAGTGAGCGCGACACTCTGCCGTGAGTGGCAGACCCGGGTGGTTGGGCGCAGCACGATATTCATCTCATATTTTTCCGAGAGCAGATAGGCTGGTTCAATCATCGCCTTGGCCTCGGCCGGACTCGATGGATCAAGCACCGGGACCCGCCCCTGCAGACAAAACAGCCGGGTATCCTGCTCGTTTTGCGAGCTATGCGGCCCGGGGTCATCGGCAACGACGGTGAGCATACCCCCTTTGACACCAAGGTACGCTGTCCGCATAAACGGGTCGGCGGCCACATTGAGGCCAACCTGTTTCATCACCGCCGCCGATCGCTTGCCGGTATAACTGGCGGCCAGGGCTACCTCAAAGGCGATTTTTTCATTGACCGACCACTCAATATGCAGCGGGTTGACCGCCTGATCCTTTCTATTAATAACACTTTGGAGTATTTCCGTGGACGGGGTCCCCGGATAGGCGGCGGCGACCTGGCAACCCGCTTCAAGCAGCCCCCGAGCGATGGCGTCGTTGCCCATCATGAGTTCTTTATGCATAATATATCTCTAAATCTTCGAAAAATTTATCAATCCCAAATTTGAGATGGTTAGGTAAAAAGCTTCATATTCGAGGCGTGTAAATTTCACTTTCATTTCGGCGTACTAAAGTACGTCGTAATGAAAGTGAAATTTGCAACAACGAAGAAGATGAAGAGTTTTTACTTAACCATCATTTACCAAGCAATCCTTTAGGTCTTACAAACAGCACCAGCAATAAAACAACAAAAGCAACCACATCCTTATAGGCACTGGAAATATATCCCGCAGACAGGGATTCCAGCAAACCAAGGCTCAAACCGCCCAGAATTGCGCCGGGAAAAGAACCAAAACCGCCCAGGATGGCGGCAGCAAAACCTTTTAAGCCAAGCAACACCCCCACATCGTAATTGAGGGTGGTAATCGGCGTCACCAACACCCCGGCCAGGCCGCCCAGAGCACCGGCGATAGCATAACTGGTCAGGCGCACCCGCCCGGCTGGAATACCGACAACCGCAGCGGCGGTCGGGTTGGAGGCGACTGCCCGCATGGACAGCCCGAGAGAAGTCCGGTAGAAAAACCAGGTAAGCAGGGTAATGGCGACAACGGTGAGCAGCAGGATCCACAGCGCCTGCGGCAGCACACTCGCCCCGAAAATATTGACCGGATGATCGGGGGTGAGCGGCGGCAAGGCCATCCGGTTTTTGCCCCAGACCAGCTTGATAATGCCGCGTAAAATGATGGACAGGCCGACGGTCAGAAAGATCAACACCAGATGATTTCCCGATCTCGCCGGACGCAAGCCGAATCGTTCGACGATCATGGCGACAACAGCGACTCCGGCGACCGCCAGCAGGAGTCCCGGCACCATGGGCAAGCCGGCACCAAACAGACAGGAAAACATCAACATGCCGCCAAGAGTGACAAAATCCACCTGGACAAAATTGACAATCCCCATGGTATTGTTGACCACACAAAATCCGAGAGCGATAAGGGCGTAAATCGCCCCGCTCGTCATCCCGGAAAAAGTGTATTGCAGCAAATCATGAAACATTATGGCCACACACTCCCACGACGAGAAAAAAGTTGACTGTCCATTATTTCGTACTAGTGTACTAGTACATGGAGGCGACAGTAAAATACATTTCCCATTTAGTCAATCATTTGCTTGGGCAGAAGACTGCGGCCGAGATGGAAGCGGCCTTGCGCCGGCTTCTTACCGCCAGTGAGTTGCTGGATGTGGCGAACCGTCTGCAGATCCTGGAGATGCTCGAACAGGGCGTACCGCAACGACAGATTGCTGAAAAACTCGGGGTCGGCATCGCCACCGTTACCCGCGGCTCCAACACCATGAAGTCCTCCAGAGAGGTCTCCTAAATCTTTTGCAAGGTCCGGTTATTTTGCCTTAAAATAACCTGGAGCATTGCCTTCTTTCCATTTTATATTGCATCCCATGCTGGGCCGCTGTGCCACGCTCACCGCTTTTCCGGCCACCAGTTGATTAATGGCGGCAGACAAATCTTTGCCGGTGATTGGTTCGTCATTGCCCGGCCTCGCGCTGTCGAACTGGCCCCGATACACCAGTTTTTTCTCTCTATCAAAGAGAAAAAAGTCCGGCGTACAGGCCGCACCATATGCTTGTGCGACCTGTTGCTGTTCATCGATCAGGTAGGGGAAAGAGTAGTTGAATTTTTTCGAATCCTGCAGCATGTTTTGCGGGTTATCATCCGGGTACTGGCCGAAATCATTGCTGTTGATGGCCACAACGGTGATTCCCTGCTCCTGGTAGCGGCGAATTTTCTCAACCAGGGTCGGCCGAATGTGCACGACATAGGGGCAGTGATTGCACATGAAAATGACCAGCAAGCCACGGTCAATTGAGCAATCGGTAAGGGAATGAGATTTCCCCAGCGGGTCCAACAGGGTAAAATCCGGCGCTTGCATGCCCAGATCCTGCATGATAGAAGGTGTCAGTACCATAGTCTTTCTCCTTTGCTTTTTTATATTCAGTCGTTATAGGTCTTCTGAAGACCTATATGCATCGTTAAAACTGGACGCAAACATTTATCCCCAATAACAAATCGCAAGGAGATGCCGATGAAAGTAACCCTGCCCATGTCTAGCGGCGGCAACTATATAGTCAACCCAACCAAGATTGTCGCCCTGGGCTTAAACTACCTGGAACATATCAAGGAAAGCCAGTCGGTAGATAAAAGCAACCTGGTCGGGGAGATCCCCACCGAGCCGGTTCTCTTCCCGAAAACCCCGAATGTGCTGATCGGACCGAATGAACCAATTATCCTGCCGGCATTTGTTGCTGAATACGGTTTTGCCAACTGCCGCACCGACCATGAAGCAGAGCTGGCAATTATTGTTAAAGACCGGGTGAAAAACCTCTCTGCCGGCAACGCCATGGAGCATATCCTCGGTTTTACCTGTTTCAACGATATCAGTCAGCGCAACCTGCAAAAAGGTGATAAGTCCGGCTGGTACCGGGGCAAATCCCTGGACACCTTCGGCCCCATCGGCCCGATAATCGTCACCCCGGAAGATATCGGCGATCCGCAGAACCTGGAGATACAGTGCCGCCTCAACGGCCGGATCGTGCAACACTCCAATACCCGGCATATGATCTTTAAAATCCCGGAAATAATGGCCTTTATCAGCAAAAATTTCACCCTGGAATCCGGGGACATTATCATCACCGGCACACCAAGCGGAGTGAGCCCTTTAAAAGACGGGGATAGAGTTGAGGTGGAGATCGAAAATATCGGCATCCTCAGCAATCCGGTCAAATCGGAGACAGCAGGATAATTGAAGCTTTTTTACTTAACCATCGAAGACTTTACCTTTGTACCAGTTCATCAAGGAAAAACTTGTGCAAGACGATCCACCAAACAAATATCCGACCGCATACAGGATAAAATCTCTGGTAAAAACCTATGGCGAAGGGCCGGCGGCTGTTCAGGCATTGCGCGGAGTTGATCTGGAGATATCTGCCGGGGAAATGGTTGTTCTCCTTGGTCCCTCCGGCAGCGGTAAATCGACGCTGCTCAATATTATCGGTGGACTCGACCGGGCCTCAGAGGGTACGGTCTACTTTCAGGACATGGAATTGACTGATATGACCGATGAGCAACTGACGCTCTACCGACGCGAGCATGTTGGCTTTGTCTTTCAATTCTACAACCTGATGCCGAGCCTGACTGCCCGGGAAAATGTCGAGCTGGTAACCGAGATCGCCGACGATCCGATGGATCCCGAGGACGCCCTGGCTATGGTTGGTCTGGGTGAGCGCGGCGATCATTTTCCCTCCCTACTGTCCGGGGGCGAACAGCAGCGGGTGGCCATTGCCCGGGCAGTGGCCAAGCAGCCGACGGTGCTGTTCTGTGATGAACCCACCGGCGCTCCAGACAGCACAACCGGGCGGACTGTGCTGAAGGTCTTAAAAGAGATAAACGAAAAGCTCGGGGCGACGGTCCTTATCGTCACCCACGCCGCGGCCACCGCCGATATGGCGGACCGGGTGATTCATTTCGCCGACGGCGCCATCCGTGAGGTCATAAAAAACACCAGCAAGCTCAATCCAGAGGACATCAAATGGTGACCAGCCGATGAGTCCGCTCAACCGCAAGCTGCTGCGTGATCTCTGGCGAATTAAAGGCCAGGGGGCTGCAATTGGTGCAGTTATCGCCGTCGGTGTTTTGATGCTGGTCATGATGACCGGCCTTGTCACCTCGCTCGACGAGACACGGCGGACCTACTATGAACGTTATCGCCTGGCCGATGTATTCGCCCCGGTCAATTGTGCCCCTGAGCAGATGATTGATACGCTCAGAGCCATCCCCGGGGTGTCAGCGGCCGAGGGATAGGTGACCGGCAGCGTCCTCATCGATCTGCCGGGCCATGACCTGCCGCTGCAGGCCCAGGCAGTTTCGCTGCCGGATTTCGGTACGCCGCGGCTCAACGATATCTACCTGACTGATGGGCGCAGGCTGGAAAGCAATCACGCCGACGAGATCCTGCTGCTGCGCAGTTTTGCCGTGGCCAACAAGCTTCGCCCCGGCGACAGCCTGTCCGTCACCATGAACGGCAAACGCCGTACCCTGCGAATTGTCGGTCTCGCCCAGGCCCCGGAGTTCCTCTATACCACAGCACCCGGGGAGCTGATCTCAGACGATGCCCGTTTTGGTGTTATCTGGATGAGCCGCACCGCCCTTGCCGCCGCCTATGATATGGACGGGGCCTTTAATGAGGCAATTCTTTCCATCGGTCTTGACACCCGTCTCCCGGCTGTCCTTGCCGGCGTCGACCTGATCCTGGAACCCTACGGCGGGCTCGGTGCCTATGGCCGGGAAGACCAGATGTCCAACCGATTCGTCAGTGAAGAAATTGACGGGCTGCGGGCGACGAGCAGCAGTGTGCCGCCGATCTTTCTGGCTGTGGCGGCTTTTCTCCTCTATCTCGTCATTTCCCGGATGGTGGACTCCGAACGGGAACAGATTGGGCTTATCAAGGCTTTCGGCTACACTAACCTGGAAGTCGGTACCCATTATTTTAAGCTGATAATCGCCATTTCCGCCGGGGGCGCGGCCATTGGCTGCATACTGGGAATAGCCGCCGGGCGGGGTATGATTAACATGTATCTGGAGTATTTCAAGTTTCCGTTTCTGATCTTTCAGCTCGATCCGGCCTCTTTCGTCACCGGTTTTCTGGTGAGTGTCGGTGCCGCTTCCGCTGGTGGTCTGCTGGTCTTGCGCCGGGTCTTCGCCCTCACCCCGGCATCGGCCATGCGCCCGCCCACCCCGCCGGACTATAGTCGCACGGGACGTTTCGGCCGGGTGCTTAATTCCGTCCTCGACCAGCCCAGCCGGATGGTACTGCGCCGGTTGACCCGCCAACCGGGGAAAATGGCCGGGGCGATGATCGGCATAGCGGCGGGCATGGCCCTATCGGTATCGATGATCGGTATAATGGCCGGTTTTGATCGAACGGTCGAACAGACTTTTAGTGTGGTCGACCGCAGCGATGTCACCGTTACCTTCAATGAAGCTGTGTCGAACAAGACGGTCTACGAACTGCGGAATATTGCCGGGGTGATCGAAGTGGAGCCGGTGCGTATCGTGTCGGTGGTTCTGCGCCATGGGCTGAAGAGTCATCGCGGGGCCATCAACGGCCTGGTGCCGGAAGCACGCCTGAACCGGGCCGTGGACAGTGATCTGGCGACGATCCATCTGGGCAAAAGCGGCATCGTCCTGGCCCAGGCGCTGGCCGATATCCTGGGCATAAAACCCGGCGAACTCCTGACCGTTGAAGTCCGCGAAGGCCGCCGTCCGGTGCTGTCCATTCCAGTCGCCGGGGTGGCCGAGACCCTGCTTGGTTCCCCTGCCTATATGCAGCTGGATGCATTAAATCGGGCCCTGCAGGAGCCAAACCGAATTTCCGGGGCGTATCTGCGGGTGGATAAATTGATGGCCAATACGGTTTATCAAACCCTCAAAGACATGCCCATGGTGGCGGGGGTCAGCCTGAAAAAAGATGCCCGCGCCGCCTTTCAAAAGCAGATGGATACCGGTGGCCGGCATGATGCGCCCCCTGCAGGTCGACATCGGTGAGGTTGCGCGCAGTCACTTGGTTGTCACGATCGATGAAGAGGGCAAGACTCGCGTCCACGATGCCTATGTTGTCGCCACCCCGGTGACCGGTCGCCTGCTGCGAGTCGAGGTCGAGTCTGGTGATCCGGTTTTTGCCGGTGAAAGTTTGGTTGCAAAAATGCTGCCGGAGAATCCTAGAGTGCTCGATGTCCGCAGCCTGACCGAGGCCCGCGCCGAGGTCAAAGCCGCGGAAGCCGCATTGCTGGCGGCCCGGGCCGAGTGCAACAAAGCAGCAGCCGACAAAGAACTGGCCGATATTAACCTGCTTCGCATCCGCCGTCTGCGGGAAACCGAAGTGGTAAGTCGAGAAGAACTGGATCGAGCTCTGCGCGAGGCCAATGTTGCCAAAGCCGCTTTTCAGGCCGCCAAGGCCACGATTGGCGTGCGGCAGGCGGAAGTCGACAGTACCCAGGCCCGGCTAATCAGCTACAATGATAAACAGAAGGCCAACCCGGATAAGAGCGAACAGGTTATCGCCATCCATGCACCGGTGACCGGCCGGGTACTGCGCCTCCTGCAGGAAAGCGAATCGACGCTCCCTGCTGGTACAGGAGTCGTGGAGATCGGTGATATCGACAACGATCTTGAAGTGCTGGTCGAACTGCTGTCCTCAGATGCCGTGCAGGTTTCTCCAGGCGACCGGGTGCTTATTCTGGGCTGGGGAGGGCCGGAGACTCTCAGTGGCACAGTTCAGCGCGTCGAGCCCAGAGGCTTCACCAAGGTCTCCGCCCTGGGGGTTGAGGAACAGCGAGTCAATACCATCGTTTCTTTCACCGGACCACGGGAAAAACTGACGAATCTTGGTCATGGCTTTCGTGTTGAGGTGAAAATCGTCGTCTGGGAAATGAAAAATGCCCTGGTTGTCCCATCCAGTGCGCTCTTTCGTGATGGTTCGGACTGGGCCGTTTTCCAGGTCAAGGATGACACAGCAACCCTTCGTCTGGTCCAAATAGGACAAAACAATGGTGTCGAGGCACAAGTCTTGGGTGGATTGGAGTTGGGCGATCGGGTTATTCTCTACCCGTCTGCAGAGTTGTCTGATGGAATAGCCGTGGTGGAGAGGGCTATAAAATAGGATATTCAATCGTTTCGGCAAATGTACGGACAGACACTATCTAAGAAAAACCGGCGCTTCTTTTTCTGAAGGAATGCGGCGATCGGTCAAAGTGGCGTTGCAGTCCTGGACAGGGCGATAGTGAACATTGCCCATCATCCTGATAAAGGCCCCATCCCTGCATAAGAAATTCCATCTCGTTCACCAGCAACTTTGCAAAACAGCACCTTGAGTACCACATTGCAGCATTGCCTTTTGCCTTTTGTAAGTATAAAATATTGTTGAAAAACAGTTCATCGGAAATGTTGCTCGACAAAGCCAGACCCCTTCAAAGACAGAGTATCCTACTATTATGTAACAAAAAGTTTATGACTTGGAGCACATGCTTTAGAATACCCTCAGTATTCTATATCTTTTATTCACCCTATCATCTATGGGGAGATGCAATGGTATGACGAACAAACTCTATCAAAGATGTCCTGAAATGATGGCGCTATTGCGTCATACGCAGGATTCCGTATTTTTCAAGGATATGGACGGGAGATTTGTTTTGGTGAGTGAAGCCAAGGCTAGAAGATCAATAGTCCGTTGGGAGGATATGATTGGCAGAACCGACTTTGATTTTCTGCCCCTGGAGGAGGCACGGAGATGTCGAGATGATGAAATTTTCATCATGGAAACAGGAGAATCCTTGGTCGATAAGGAGGAAGAGCTGACTCGTTTAAACGGCACTAAGTCCTGGATCTCAGTTTCTAAATTTCCCTGGAAAGATATCAGCGGAGAGACCATTGGCGTGATTGGAATTTCACGTGATATTTCTAAACGTAAACAATTAGAGAACCATATCCTGCGAATGCTTTCCATAGCAACACACGATATGCGATCGCCCATCGTTTCCATTGCTTTAACAATCAAATTATTGGCAAAAGGAAGATTTGGCGACGTGAGCGGAAGTGTGAAGCAAACACTGAGCGACGTTTTTAATCGTTTGATTAGGCTAGAAAAAATCATTGAGGAATACTTGACCAAATCAAGCGTAATGAGTTCCGGTGAAATTGGGAAGAAAGAACTCATCGACCTCCGTGAGGATATTATTGACCCGATTCTTGGAGAATTTTCGCAGGAAATAGTAAAGAAAAACATTCAGATAGACAATCGTCTCGGTGGAATACCAGGTGCGAAAATTATTGTTTCAGCCAATAAAAATTGGTTGGCTATCGTGTATCGAAATCTTCTTTCTAATGCTATTGCGTACACCGACCAAGGAGGTGTAATTGCGTATGGCTTTGAAGACAATGGGCAAATGTACCGGCTGAACGTCTACAATAGCGGAAAACCAATTCCAGCAGAGAAGAGAAATTCGATATTTAAAATGTTTGAAAGCGAGGGTAGCTCAGGCATTGGACTCCCTGTCTGTCGTGAACTGGTGCGACGGCATGGAGGAGATTTGTGGTGCGAAGAGTCTCCTGATGGATATCCCAACTTTGTTTTTAGTCTTCCCAAGGAGTGATTGTTAAAGCCAAGCATGTTTGGTTTTCTTTATTGACGAACCTACCTGCCGTATTTTTCCTTTCTTATTGATGGCCTTAAAACAGGACCCGTTACTCTAAACTCAACGGGTCCTGTGAGTAATGGCTCAGTTAACGGGTCAACTGACGACAGGCCGAGGCAGCACCTTGGCCTGCTCGGCGATTTGTGGCACCATATGCTCCCATTCGATGGCCATCAAATGGACGCCGTGAACACCCTTCATCTCTTTGAATTCTTCAATCTGCTCACAGGCGATATTGATGCCTTCCTGAGCGACCTTATCCTTCTCGACACCCTTCAAGCGATTGATGATTTCATCAGGGACATCCATTCCAGGCACCTTGCCTTTCATATATCGTGCCATACCGACACTCTTCATCGGGGTGACACCGGCCAGGATATAGACTTGTTCAGTGAGGCCTTCTTCATTGGCAAGACGAATAAATTCACGGAATTTTGGCATGTTGTAGATGCATTGCGTCTGGATGAAATCGGCGCCCGCTTCGATCTTTTTGGCCAGGCGGTGAACGCGCCACTCAAAGGGGTCGGCAAAAGGGTTGGCGGCTGCACCGATAAACATTTTCGGCGGTTGATGGATTTCTTGACCGTTTAAAAATTGTCCGTCATCCCGCATCTGTTTGACCAGGGCAATCAGTTGGATTGAGTCGATATCGAACACACCCATGGCATCAGGATGATCACCGAATTGCTGGTGGTCTCCTGACAGGCAAAGCATATTGCGGATGCCCAGTGCCGAACCGCCGAGAATATCGGCCTGCATGGCCAGCCGGTTTCTATCCCTGCATACCATCTGATAGTTGGGTTCGAGCCCTTCCTGTATGAGAATGAGGGAAGCAGCCCAACTGGACATTCGCACCACCGCGGTTTGATTGTCGGTAATATTGACAGAATCAACATTTCCTTTGAGAAACTTGGCCTTTTCTCTCACTTCTTCGACGTCGGTTCCTCTGGGGGGCCCCAATTCACCAGTGAAGGCAAACTGCCCGGATTTCAGGACCTTTTCCAAATTGCTTCCGGAATTTAATTTTCTTTCTGTGCTCATATGTAATCCTCTGCTTCTCGATAAGGGTAAGAGGAAAAAAGAATAAGTCGTTTTATCCTGTTATTTTACCATCTTTGCTGGTTTCTTGTATCCAGGTTGAATCAGGTCTCTTGGACTTTGATTTTTCCAGCCACGGGTAGTGTTTATTTTTTTGATTGAATCCAGGCGATTTTGACCCTGGAGGCGTTCCCAGATTCTAAACCAGGCACAGGGCTGCTCGTTGCTGATTTCGCAACTTCCTTTATTGGTTCCTCCGCAAGGACCGTTCAAGAGCCCTTTCGCGCACATGGTAATCGGGCAGATTCCACCGGTCCATCCAAGAACACACTGGCTGCAGGAACGGCATCGTTCTTCGTACCAGCCAACGGCTTGATTTACCGCAAGCCCGCTGGTGTCTACCGCCGGGAAGGTGGGGATGCGCGGATATCGTTCCGCCAGAAACTGAATGCCCACGCCGCAGGCCATGGACATCAATGCATCAAATTTTCCCTCTTCGATGATGCTGTCGAGTTCGGCCAGGTACTCGCGATCGCATTGCCGTTCGATGGTGTGAGCATGAATGTCGATGGGATCATCATCGAGCCGTCTAGCCATCTCGATTTCGGTATTCAGCACAGCGACTTCTTTTTCCCCGCCGGTCAGGCAGACGGAGACGCAGGTTCCGCATCCGACGTTCAAGACCTTGTTGTACCCTTTGAGCATCTCCTTGATCTCGGCAAAGGGTTTTCTTTGGGCAACTATCATAAAATCCTCCAATACGGACCGGGACGGACATCCGTCCCGGTCCAGTCAAATGCTAAAGACCGACTTCTGCGAGATCCGGCCCGAGGTATACTCTTTCATTCTCCCCAAGCATGCCCATGGACAGACAGATGAGTGTCCAGAGGTGAAGGGTGTGGTAACTGCCACCGAAATGCTCAGCCAGGTCATGAACCTGGGCATGGCAGTTGTGGCATGGGGTGATGGCATACTGAGCTCCTGTAGCCTGAATCTGGTCGAACTTTATTCGGCCATATTCACGGCGCTGTTCGGGAAAGCCCGACTGCAGGAAACCACCGCCGCCGCCGCAACAGTAGTTGTTTGATTTACTGGGCGCCATGTCGATGAAATTTTCCGCGCCGACCACCTTTTTCACAACGTAGCGCAGATCATCGGCCACGGGGTCACCGAAGGATTTCCTGACCAGCTGACAGGGGTCCTGGACGGTGAAGGTGACTTTCAGGTCTTTGTTCCAGTCGGAGTTCACCGGCAGTTTGCCTTCCCGAATCCACTTCGCGTAATACTGAATGATGCTGGCAATCTCGAATTTGTGAGGGATGTTGAATTTTTTCAGTCCGGCCCGGACTGCGAAAAGTTCGTGTCCTCACTCCGTGTTGAGCCACACCTTGCAGCCTAGGTCGTCAACAGCCTTTGCCTTGACCCGGATAATATGTTCCCAGCTCTTATTATCGGCCAGAAAAAGACAGTAATTTTCCGCCGCCCATCCTTTGGAACCATACGTCCAATCAGCTCCCACCGTATTGAGAATTTTCCACAGCGGGATCATCTCGTCGGGCTCTGTTACCGGCTCCCTCGAGTTCTGGTTGAGATAGAATTCGGCTCCCGCCTTGTCCATAGGAGCCTGCAGCTGTGCAAAACCCGGTTGGTCGTTGCGAACCTCCTCAGCGACGTCTTCCACCACGAAGCGCCAGTCTTCCTCGGTGGCCCCCATGGCGCTGCAGGTATCGTTGCGCAGGGCCATGTCACATGAGCCCAGGATACCTTTCGGACGCAGTTCACGAGGCCTGTAGCTCCTTAAGTTAAAGACCAGCTGGGGGATATCTATTTTCATCGGGCAGACATAGATACACCGCTGGCACATGGTACACATCCACGGCCAGTCGGAGGCCAGCAACTCCTCGTCCATGCCGAGAGCTGCCATACGCAACACTTTTCGTGGATCCAGTCCTTCCAATCCGGTCGCCGGGCAGCCGGCAGCACAGGCTCCGCAGGTCAGACACATGTCAAGGTTCCCGCCTTCAGGCAGAAGGCTCTTGACCGCATCCATCAACCTGCTTTTCTTTTTCCCTCTTATTTTTAATACTCCAACAGACATAGTTGTCTCCTTTTATTAGGCTTTTTCAGCCTTCTTCAACATATCCTTTAGCAGGTTTCGTCCAAGTGAAGTCGCCCTTATGCAGGGGCAGTGACCTTCCTGGGTTTTGCCTTCAAAGGATTGGGTCCAAGGGACAGGATATGCTCGGTCATCTCCTGAGCGTATTTTGCAAACGTCGGTCCTTCACCAGACGAAAGGTTATACATCCTGATCCGATCGCCTTCGATGCCGATCTCCTCTAAAAGATCATGGACGTGGTTGACGCGTTCCCGGCATTGGAGATTTCCCTCATTATAATGACAGTTGCCCTCAAGACAGCCGACGCAATACACCCCGTCGGCTCCTTCCTGAAAACACTTGAGCATGTACATCACATCCACTTTGCCGGTGCATGGGACGCGGAGTATTTTAATGTTCGTGGGGTAGCTCAGTCTCATCGAACCTGCCAGGTCCGCAGCAGAGTACCCTCAGTAGTCACAACAAAACGCTACAATAGTCGGTTTAAAATCAGCCATTATAATCCCTCCGCCAGCAGAGTTTCGATCTCGCAGGTAATTTGGTCATCTTCATAGTTGTTGAGGTTGATGGCCTGTCTCGGGCAGACGCAGGCGCATACTCCACATCCCTGGCAGAGAGCCGGGTCAATCTGGATCTCTCCTGCCGCTACATTGAACTGCGGCACCCCAAACGGGCAGGACCGGACACAGGTCAGACACTTGACGCAATGATCCGGGAACACCTCAGCCTTGATGGCCGACAGCTTGATCTGATCTTTGGAGAGGAAAGTAACTGCCCGCGATGCAGCAGCGTTGGCCTGGACGATGGTTTCGGAGATCAGTTTCGGGCCATGGGCGGTACCGCATAAGAAGACCGCATCAGTTCCCATATCCACCGGTCGCAGCTTGACGTGGGCCTCGAGGAAATACCCCTCGGGGTTGGCGTTGAGCTTCATCTTGCTGACCAGTTCATCGGAAATATTGGGCATGACGCCTGCGGAAAGTACCAGCAGATCGGCACATATCTCGATGTCTCGCTGCAGGACATGGTCCTTGACCGTCACCAGTATGCCTTCGTCTGAAGCATTGGCTACAGGCGGGTTTTCTTTATGGTAGCGGACGAAGATGACGCCCTGCTTCCTGGCCTCAGTGTAATAATCTTCCATCTGGCCATACAGGCGCATGTCGCGATAGAGGATAAACACCTGGGTATCCGGACTGCTTTTCTTGATAGCCAGGGCATTTTTTACCGCACCTTGACAGCAGATTCGTGAACAGTTGGGCCGCTCATCATTGCGCGAACCAACGCACTGGATCATAACGACGGAATCCAGATCAGAGGCAGCTTTTTCCGCCAGCCTGTCACCCAGTTGGACTTGGGTGAGCACCCGGTCGTCTTCCCCGTAGAGGAACTCCTTGGGGGTGTATTCCTTGGCACCGGTGGCGACGATGATGACCCCATGCTCGATTTCCTGCGTTTCAGCCAGACCACCGGCGCGAACCACAGTCTTGAAGTTGCCTTGAAAACCTTCGAAATTGGCAATCTGTGAACTGGTGAGAACGGTGATTTTTGCATCCGATTTTACCGCCGACGCAAGCTGATCGACATAACTCCTGACGTCAGCACCCTCGAGGGTATGGTGCAGCTTTAAGCCCATCCCGCCAAGGTCTCCCTGTTTTTCGAGCAGGGTGGAGGTAAATCCCTGCCGGGAAAGATCGAGCGCGGCATTCATCCCGGCAATTCCGCCTCCCACTATCAGGGCGTGTTTGTTGACCGGAATGACCTTGCCGTGGAGCGGCTTTAACTGAACCGCACGGGCAACTGCCATGCGGACCAGGTCCTTGGCCTTCTCGGTGGCGAGTTCCGGGCTATCCGCATGTACCCAGGAGTCCTGATTCCTGATATTGGCCATCTCAAAGAGATATCTGTTCAACCCGCATGCCTCAAGGGTCTCCATGAACATCGGGGCATGGGTTTTCGGACTGCAGGAGGCGACGACCACTCGATTCAGTTTTTCCTCGAGGATCTTATCCTTGATCTTGGCCTGGGTATCCTGGCTGCAGGTAAAGAGGTTGTTGTCGGTAAAGACCACTCCCGGCAAGGTCTTAGAATACTCCTGCAGGCCGGGGACATCGATAACACCGGCAATGTTGGAGCCGCAGTTGCAGACAAAGACACCGACACGTGGTTCCTGACCGGAGATATCAATCTCTTCCGGAACTTCCACTGTCCTGGTGTCTGTTCCCCGGGCCTCTGCTATCATGCAGCCGGCAAGGCCCGCTGCGGCGCTTGCTTCAGTCACCGAGGCGGGGATATCCTTTGGTCCCTGGAAGGTACCGCAGGTGTAGATGCCCGGACGCGAAGACGCCAAGGGGGCAAAAGGTTCACTGTCGATGAACTTGTTCTTGTTGACGTTTATCTCTAACTTTTTAGCCAGTTCGATGGTTTCGGTAGTAACTTCCAGACCAACGGAGAGAACGAGCATATCGAACTCTTCTTCCTTGATCATGCCGTTTTCATCGGTAAAGCGGAGAATAAGATTTCTGTTCTCCGGGTTCTCAGTCACCGAATGAATTCTCGACTGGACAAACCGGATTCCATTCTTGTCCTTGGCACGGTTGTAATACTCTTCATAGTCCTTGCCGAAAGAGCGGATATCCATATAAAAAATAGCCGCATCGAGATCATAACTGGCATGTTCCTTGGCGATCATGGCGTCCTTTATCGCGTACATGCAGCAGACAGAGGAACAATAGCTATTTCCGCACTTATTGTTGTCTCTTGAGCCGATACACTGCAGCCAGGCGACTTTCTTAGGCTCCTCGTGATCAGACGGCCGAACCAGATGGCCCAGGCAGGGGCCGCCGGAACTGAGCAGCCGCTCGAACTCCAGGCTGGTCACGACATTGGGATTTTTCTTGTACAGGTAGATGTCCGAGAGGGGGGTCGGATCGTATGGTCTGGCACCGGTTGCAAGAATGACCGAACCAACAGTGAGATCCTTGTCAATGGGCACCTGACTGTGATCAATGGCGCCGGCAAGACAGGCTTCCTGACATTGGTAGCACTCTGAACAGATACCGCAGCTCATACATCGGTGTGCTTCCTTCTGGGCCATTTCCACATTAAAGCCGTAGGCAACCTCGAGCCAATTGCCCGCGCGCTCTTCAGGCGAGCGATGCGCCGCTTTGATCCTCTCGATGATGCCTTCACCTTCGACGGCTGGTCTCACATATTCCCAGACCTTTTCACGACCTTCCTTCAGGTCGATGTTATTTATAAAACGATCAATGGAGATAGCCGCTTCCTTGCCGCAGGCTACCGCGTCGACCACCGATTTTGGTCCATAGAAGGCGTCACCGCCGGCAAAAACCCAGTCGATGGGGGTTTGCAGGGTGACGGGATCCGCCTCCAGACCGCCCGGCCTCGAGATGGCAATCCCCTGATCCTTGATGCCGTCAAGATTGGCGCTCTGGCCGATGGCAATAATGACTGTATCAGCGTTAAAGTTCTGACAGACGCCTTCGTCATATGCCGGATTGAAGCGGCCGTTCTCGTCAAAGACCTGCGTACAGCTCTTGAATTCTATGCCGGAAATTTTCTTGGTGGAATTATCCAGGAAGAGATTTCTCGGGCCAAAGCTGTTAACGATCTCGATATCGTCTTCCAGCGCCTCGGTGATCTCATATTCCCAGGCAGGCATTTCATCGCGACGTTCGAGGCAGATAAGCGTTACCTTCTCGGCGCCAAGCCGTTTGGCAGTCTGGGCCACATCGACAGCGACGTTGCCGCCGCCGACAACCACGACTTCTTTGCCAACCTCAATTTTTTTACCTTTTGAGGCATCACGTAGGAAATCGACCCCCTGCAGGACACCCGCAATATCTTCGTTTTCAATGCCCAGCTTTCTCCCGCTGTGCAGGCCGATCGCCAGGAACGTGGCACAATAGCCATCTGCTTTCAGACTTTCCAGGGTGATGTCTTTGCCGAAAGTAACACCGCATTTGATTTCGGCGCCCATCTTCTCGACCACTTTGATTTCGTTGGCCAGGATGTTCCGGGGCAAACGATATTCGGGAATGCCGTAGCGCATCATCCCGCCGGTCTCATCCTGTTTTTCAAAAATGGTGACATGATAGCCCTGCCTGAGCAATTCATAAGCGGCAGTAACCCCCGCGGGACCAGAGCCGATCACGGCGATCTTCTCGCTGCGCTTTGATACCTTGGGCGCGGGTATGTACAGTTCACCTTTTTCCAGCTCATAGTCACCCAAAAAACGATGCAGCTCGCGGACGGCCAGTGACTGGTCCACCTGGGCACGGGTACATTCACTTTCGCATGGATGATGACAAACCCGGCCACAGATTCCCGGAAACGGATGCTCTTCCTTGAAAAGCTTCAGCGCCTCGTCGTACCTGCCGTCGTTGATCAGGGCAACAAAACCCTGGATGCTCACATGGGCGGGACAGGTGGCTTTACAGGGAGCGGTTCCTGATTTATTAATGCCGTAGGTCCCAGGGATTGCCTGCGGATACTGTTTAAAGATTGCTTTACGAAAATCGAGTCTTTCGTTGTACTCATTCGGGACGGAGACAGGACAGACCTTTGTGCACTCGCCACAGCTCGTGCATTTGAGTGGATCTACATATCTCGGTGTTTGATGAATTTTTGCGGTAAAGTTTCCAGGCTCGCCTTCGATGCCCAAAAGCTCAGTGTTCGTTAGAAGCTCAATATTAAGATGACGGCCGACCTCGACCAGTTTAGGTGAGATTACTCACATTGCACAGTCGTTGGTCGGGAAAGTCTTGTCGAGCTGCGACATGACTCCACCGATGGCCGAGGATTTTTCGACCAAGTAAACGTAATAACCAGACTCTGCCAGGTCAAGCGATGCCTGCATGCCGGCGATGCCGGCACCAACAACCATAACCGATCCACTTTTCTTGTTCGTACCAAATTCCATTGATGACTCCTTAAGTGTTTATGGATAAGTTTTTTCGTGTACCTCGTATACCTCTATAAATGCTGTTTTCTAATGCAGCGAGCGATTATCAAACATCGCCGATTTTCGCAGATAGATATCCTGCCGGTGGAAACCTCCTTTCTGAATTACAAATTCTCTGCAATTACAATAGGGTGATAATAAATTGTGTTTTGGGCAGCCCTGATAGCAAGTTGCCCGACCATTGTACTTTTGTTTCAGAGCTCGATGCTAGCTTAAAATTGACATCGTATCAATAATTTTTATGCATTTTCCTTAAGTACCTTAATAACTTTCTGCTGACCCTCGCCCTTCTCTGCAGCCGTGTTAGCGGTAAAATTAGCTGCATTGGCTTTGTTTCCAATGCAAAGGGCAAAAAAAGTGAACGAATTGAGATTTGGGAAGAAAAGGACGCTGTCGCACATATAGATTTCTCCGGTCGTGCCATCCGGTGATATTTAGGTTTGCGAATTTGGAGAAAACTCAATGAGAAACAGATTGACAGGGACCATCTGATGGAAAATAGTTTGACCTCCTTCATCTCTTTACTATTTTCTGATATGATTTATTTGTAATAACAAGAACAATGACAACGTACCCTTCCCTTGTTTTGGCCGATTATTCAAGGGATGTCTTATGGGAACACTAACCGACGATGCTGTGCCTCCATGGAAGATATTATCAAGAGCCTCTATACCACTCCGACGCTTGCCCTTGGCGAACTGATCAAAGATCTCACAATAGGTCAGCGATCAATCAATACGGTAGATCAATTGTCGGTTTTTCTGCATGAGAAGATTTTCCCCAAGCTGGGACCCTTTTTTACTGAGATATATTTCCCTCACCATCTATCCGACAACTTTCTCCCTGCAGGGACTCCGGCGAAAACAGCCAATGAAAAAAGAAATTTTCCCGAAACGATTGCCGGCAATAACCCCTTCATCAAACAAATAGCCGAAACAGGCTCTGCTGCCCAACTGGACAGCCAACTGCAGCCTCCTCTCTTTACCGCCGAAACAAGCAACACCAGCCATCTGCTGGTCCCCATCCTTGATGGCCATACCCTCTCCGGCCTGCTCTATCTCGGCAGCCCCATTTCTGTCACTTTCACCGTGGAGTTTCTCGACGCCCTACAAACTCTTGCTGCAGTAATCGGCTCGCGACTAAAGAGCATGGCGACTATCCGGCAGCTGCAAGAGTCCATGCATGCATTGGCGTACTCAGACCGGCTCCGTACCGCCCTCTACGAAATCAGTGAACAAGCTCATTATTCTAAAGATATAGATGATTTATATGCAAAGCTACACCAAAAAGTTGGCCATTTGATATATGCCCGCAATTTTTTTATCGCCCTGGTGGGAGAACATTCAGATGGCAAGTATATAAAATTCCCCTATTTTATCGATGAAATCGACACTCATTTTCAAGGAATGGAGTTGCAGCTCGACCAACAGCAATGCTCCATCACCGGTTATTTACTCAAAACCCGACAGCCACTGCTGCTCACTCCGTCAAATTTTGAGCAGATCTGCCGTGAACAGGGCATCGAATGTGTCGGAGCACGTCCCTATTCCTGGCTGGGGGCACCGTTTTTTGTGGGTCATATCGCCGGGGTAGTCGCTATCCAGAGCTATAGCAACGTCATCTATACCGAAAAAGATAAAGAACTTATGGCCTTTGTCGCCCGTCATATCGGTGATGCGTTAAACCGCAAACGTGCTGTCGATGAGCTGCAAAAAGCCAAGGAACGGGCGGAGCGGGTGGAGAAAAACAAGTCCATTTTTCTGGCCAATATGAGTCATGAAATACGCACGCCGATGAACGGGATTCTCGGTTTAACCGACCTGGTCCTGCACTCGGATATTTCCGGCCAGAAACGTACGTATCTGGAAATGATCCATTCCTCTGCCGACAGGCTGCTCAAGCTTATCAACGACATCCTCGATTTTTCAAAAATAGAAGCCGGAAAGCTCGAGCTGAACATCGCCCCATTCAGTCTGCGAGCGACCATCGCCGGAGCCCTGGAGATCCTGGCGGTAAGCGCCTCGAAAAAAAATATTGACCTTACAGTCGAATGTAATGAGGATATTCCAGATATATTACGCGGCGATGCCGGAAAACTCAGCCAGATCCTGATTAATCTGGTGGGCAACGGGATTAAATTCACCAACACCGGAAAGGTCGGGCTCACTATCCAGCAAGAGGAACAAAACAGGAGTAAGAACGACTTTATCGATCTTCAGTTTCAAATCCGGGATACCGGCATAGGTATCCCCCAGGAAAAAATACAAAATATATTCAAGGCGTTCAGTCAGCTTGGTACCAGCCAGAGCTCCAACCAGCGAGGTACAGGGCTCGGCCTGGTCATCGCCGGTGAACTGGTGGAAATGATGGGCGGTAAAATTTGTGTCGAAAGTACACCAGAGGTCGGGACTACTTTTTATTTTACCATCCAATTTACCTCCGGAGCAACCGACGCTCTCGTCCTGAAAACGACGACAAATAACATTTCACCTTCTGCAGAAGACAAACCGGGAGGAAAACTGCTGCACATTCTCCTTGTCGAAGATGAATATATTAACCGAACTCTTGCAGTTACCATGCTGGAGCGTGAAGGTTGGCAGGTGACAGCAGCGGAAAACGGTCTCCAGGCTCTGAATATCCTGCAAAACACCTCATTTGATCTGATCCTGATGGATATCCAGATGCCCGATATGGATGGTTATGAGACGACCAAAGCCATCCGGCTGAGTGAAAAAATCACCGGGAGGCACATACCGATTATTGCCATGACCGCCCATGCGATTGAAGACAATCGGGAAAAATGTCTGGCCGCAGGCATGGATGGCTATATAGCCAAACCAATTCGCCTGGATACAATCGGCAGCGAGATTGAAACGATTCTGCAGTCCCGTTCGACAGGCAATCAGGTCAATCCCCAGACTCCGTAATTGGGACCAAAGAGATCCCATTTTTTGCTGTTCCGGGTGGCAAACCACTCCTGAAAACGAAGATCCGTTCGAGTCCCAGCATAAGGAAAACAGAGATAAAACCTGGCGTTGCCTCTACTGTCCGGTTTTCTGCTGAGCCGCATCTGCGGGTTATTTACCTGGACCTCCAGCAGAATTGCCTCTGCTTCAGCGAGATCATCCAATGGGACTGTCAAAGTATAGTTGTATTCTTCTTTCATTCGCACCCCCTTCCCGGTAAATTGTTAACTGTTCCCATTGTTCCCATACTAACTACTTTACCTGGCGGAGACAATTGAATACGCACAGGTAAGACAGGAGAACCAATGAATACGACAGCCCAACTGGACCAGGAATCTCACGGTAAACTCGGTACCTTTGCCGGGGTTTTTACGCCAAGCATCCTGACTATCCTCGGCATCATTTTATTTTTACGGCTCGGCTATGTGACCGGCAGCGGCGGGGTTGGCCGGGCGCTGCTTATCGTTACCATCGCCAATGTGATTACCATCCTGACCAGCCAGTCCCTGGCGGCAATTGCCACCAACCTGAAAGTAAAAGGCGGCGGCGACTACTATCTTATCTCCAGAACGTTGGGGATGGAGTTTGGCGGGGCCATCGGCATCGTCCTCTACTTGGCCCAGTCGGTGTCCGTGGCCTTTTACTGTATTGGCTTTGCCGAGGCACTTTCCGCCATCCTCGGACCGGATTTTTTTCTTTCATCGAGGCTTATCGCCATGTTGGCGGTAGCCGCCATCTTTATGCTCGCATGGCTTGGTGCGGACTGGGCCACGAAGTTTCAATATGTGGTCATGATTTTGCTGGTGGCCGCCCTGCTGTCCTTTTTCATCGGTGGCATTCCACAATGGCAGGGTGCAATGTTTCTGGCCAACTGGTCGCCGGACGGGGTGCCGCAGCCGTTCTGGATTGTCTTTGCCATTTTTTTCCCGGCGGTCACCGGTTTTACCCAGGGAGTAAGTATGTCCGGCGACCTGCGTGATCCGGGAAAAAGCCTGCCCTTAGGCACATTTTTAGCCGTCGGGCTGTCTATTCTGGTTTATTTTTCGGTGGTTATCGTCTTTGCCGGGGTGCTGCCCAACAGGGTCATGATAGAAGACTACCAGGCAATCAAGCAGGTTTCCCGTTATGATTTTCTCATTGATGCCGGGGTTATCGCCGCCACTTTGTCCTCGGCTATGGCTTCCTTTCTCGGCGGGCCACGTATCCTGCAGTCCCTCGCTGCGGACAAGATTTTTCCGATCCTTTCCCCTTTTGCCAAGGGTTCCGGGGCGGCCAATAATCCGCGCCGGGCGGTTCTGCTCACCTGTGGGCTGGCAGTTGGGGTGATTTTGCTTGGTCAGTTGAACCTGGTTGCCGGCATCGTCTCCATGTTTTTTCTTATTTCCTACGGGCTGCTCAATTATGCCACCTGGTATGAAGCGCACAGCGAGAGCCCGTCCTTTCGTCCGCGGTTCCGGTGGTTCAACAAATATCTCAGCCTGCTCGGATGCTTAGTCTGCGTCGGCGTCATTCTCGCGCTTGATGTGCAGTACGGCCTCGTCGCCATGGGCATCCTTGCCGCAATTTACCAGTACGTAAAACGCACGGCGGGTCCTGCCAGATGGGCCGACAGCGGTCGCTCCCATGCCATGCAGGTCATCCGGCGGCAACTATTGGCCACCTTTGGAGAACCTGAACATGATCGGGACTGGCGCCCCAATATCCTTGCTTTTAGCAGAGACCCTGAGCGCCGGACCCTCCTGCTTCGTTTTGCTGAATGGATCGGAGGAAGCACAGGACTTGTCACCGTGGTCACTTTAATTGAAGGGAGTGGGTTGCCGATCGCCAAAGACAAAGAAACAGCATTCGCAGATCTTACCAGCTCTATCCGGAAAACCGGATTGAAAATTTTCCCGCTGGTCGTCTCCGGACCCAATATCGACCAAACCACGGAAATCCTGCTGCAGGCCTACGGCATTGGACCGCTGAAAGGCAACACTGTGCTGTGCAACTGGTATGGCGAGACGATGACATCTTTTCCGGGGCTGACCACCATGAAATTTGGCAGCACTCTGCGACTCGCCTTTCGCAGCGGCTACAACCTCGTGGTCTTCCATGGTGACCCTCTGCGTACCGATCATCTCCTTGATGTCGAAAAAGAAGACCGCATCATCGATGTCTGGTGGAACAATGATGCCAGCAGCAGGCTCATGCTGCTTTTCGCCTATCTGACGACCCGCAGTGCTCTCTGGGCCAAAGCGACTATCCGCCTGTTGGCCGTCGGCGATTCTACCGATCTGAGCGAAAAAATAGCGATTGTCGAACAGCAGCTCGAAGACGCCAGGATCGCGGCAACCCCGCTGCTCGTTGCCGATATGCGACCAGAAACGGTGATTGGCCAATCAGGTGCATCCGACCTGGTCTTTCTGCCGTTTCGGATCAGGCAGTCGATGCTGACCGACACCGATGGTTTAAGTCTGGAACGAGTGCTGACCCAACTGCCGCCGGTTGCCCTGGTCATGGCCGCAAAGGATATCGATCTTGACGCCGAGCCGGAAGATGGTGCAGCCGGACTTATTGCTCAGGCATTGGATGCTCTGCACGACGCGGAAAAACGACTGGCCGATGCTGCGGAGCGCCTCTATAAAAAGACTGAACAGCTGGCCGCCATAGAGAAACAACTGGCATCGCTTACAGAGTCCGACGAGGCAGCGATCCATGCAAAACTGCGCAGACAGCTGGCCGAAACTACCGCAGAGATTGAAAAATCGATGCGCAAGGTGGCGCGGGAGCAGACAAAAGTCGAGGATGCCGCAAATGACCTCAAGCGGCTAAAGGACAGCAGCCCGACAACCGACTGAAAAATTACGATAAAGAAAGAAGAACTCGTAAAAAGCTAAAAACTTCGATGGTTAAGTAAAAAAAAGTGCCTATCATTGTTGGAACTGTCAAAACCTGATGGTGTCGTAAAAAATCATCGGAATTGTCTGGGATGGATTCTGGAAAAATCCCGATCTACAACGACGTAGATCGGGATTTTTACGAGTCCATCAAAATCTCAATACAGAAAAGGCGTATTATGCAGACAACTAAATTTGGCACCGTACTTGGTCTGGCACCGGGCGGATGTGCCGGTATATTCCTCAGACTATGCCACGGCCGATACTAAAGAATTTCCCAATCGTCAGGCATACCGATCGTTTGTCGACGGCATCTTTATGGGCTATAAATGGCAATGTGTCGAGTTCGTCAGGCGCTGGCTGTACGTTAATAAGCGATATGTTTTTGACGATATCCCCATGGCCTATGATATTTTTCGGCTGCGCACTGTCAAAAAACTCAGCGACAACAGCCTGCTTCCCCTGCATTCCTTCAAAAATGGAGCGCGCCGGCGACCGGAGCCGGGCTGCCTTTTAATCTGGGAGCCGGTTGGCGAATTTGCCATCACCGGTCATGTTGCGATCGTCACTGAGGTCCATGACGAGTATCTGCGTTTTGCCGATCAGAATGACGAGAACCACGTCTGGCCCAAAGGGCAAAACTATTCCCGGCAGCTGCAAGGCAACACTCACCGAAGAAGGACGGTATCGCATTGAAGCTGAACCGGACAATGTGTCCATCCTTGGCTGGGTGACTACAAACCGACGACCCCACGGATGCGGAAGAAATCAATGAACTCGATAGGCAATTTTTCAGCCGCTCATGGATTCCGTGCCGGATAACGGCCAAGCCGATGCGCCCTGGATCGATACCAGTGACCCTGCCAGTGCCGCCTATGCAGCAAGTTCCGGTCATACGCTGGTCGAGCGATGCCGGTAACGCCCATAAATACTTTTGTCTGTCTGCAACGGCGTATAGCGAACTGCAGCGGGCCACCAATGAACTGCACCATTTTTTCATGCGGGCAACGGAGTATGTCCTACAAGATGACACAGTTACTGCAGCATTTCAATATCCCGTCCACCCTCTGGCCCCGAATCCGCAGTTCATGGAATAATCGAAAAAATTCCATGATCACCGGTCGATTCGATTTCAGCATCTCGGAAAACGGCCTCAAGGTATACGAATACAACGCCGACTCCGCTTCGTGTTATCTTGAAGCGGCCCGTCTGCAGACAGAGTGGGCGAATCATTTCGGATGCACCATTGGCCGCAGTCCCGGCGAAAAACTCTTTGGCTGTCTGGTTCAGGCCTGGAAAGCACGAAGTATTAAAGATATTCTGCACATAATGCAAGATGTAGACGACGAGGAAACCTACCATGCTCTGTTCATGAAGTCAGCGATGGAAGAGGCAGGACTTATCGTAAAAATTTTGCATGGACTAGTCAGATCTTCACTGGAGCAACGAGAGTATTGTTGATTCTGAGAACATTCCCATAAAACGGGTGTGGAAGACGTGGGCCTGGGAAACAGTCCTGGATCAGAGTCAGACACGAGATGGAAGAGCACGAAGTGGCTGAATAACGCGGTGGAGGCATCATCCTCCTCCTCGGCTTGTGGATGTATTGCTGCGACCTGACGTTATGGTTCATGAACCTCTCTGGACCCTGATTCCAAGCAATAAGGCCATCTTGCCGGTGATGTGGATGCTCTTTCCGAGATCACCCTTATCTGCTCAACTCGCAATTCGAACTGACCGATGAGTCTACGCAAAGCGGCTACGTCGAGAAACCGATTGTCGGTCGTAGCGGCGAAAATATCATCATAACAGACACAGATGATATTATTGACAGAACAGAGGGCCGTTTTGGCAATCGTCAACGGATATATCAGAGCTTATTTCGTCTTCCGCAAATAGATCGATGAATGTTCAGGTATGTTCCTTTGCCGTTGCCGGCTCGTTTGCCGGAGCCTGTGTACGAGTCGATCCCTCGCTGGTCATACGAGGCGGCAGCGATGTTATGCCGCTGCGTATCGTCGCCGATGACGAATATCGACGCATGAAAAAGGAACAGGAGGACAGTCGATAGGCTGTCCTCTCCCGGTTCCTGTTAATCGATAAAAATCTTATGCAGCGATGGCAATAATTCGCTTTCCAGCTCGGCCAGATAGTCCGACCAGCGTTCCCCAAAACGATAAAAGGCCATGGACGCCAGTTTCTTGGTGATAATGGCGTTGCGGTAGGGTTGCAGCTGCTCCGCATTGAGGATGGCCATAATCGACTGTTTGCCAAGCTTTTCACGAAGCACTGCCGGGATGTAGTGGTCCATCACCTGCCAGACCAGTTTTTCGTCGGCCAGGATCTCGGGGAGCTTCAGTTCCAGCTCATCCTGCAGCGCAAAAATTTCCTCACTGGTTATCTCTGACAGCTCAAAAAGCGGCACCGCAGGATCGGCATCATATAAACGGAGCAGCAGACTCGTTTCCAGGCGGGCATAGCGATCAACCATCTGGAGGATATCCCTGGTCAAGGCCCACCGGGTAGCGTTGTCATTGAGCAGTTTAGCCTCATAGTCCTCCTGCAGCAGAAAGGCGGTGAGAACTTCGGCAATCGAACTGCTGAAAACGCCGCCTTTATTGGCAGTAGAATCCTTGATCTGTTTAATGTTCGTCCGGGTGGCGATAGAGCGTCTGGCCGCATCGTCAAAGAAGACGTTGGCCCCCTCGACAATAAACTGCAGCTCGCCAAAGAGCTCGAGAAAGCGGCGGATATTACCCTGATTGATGGTATCCTTAAAGCCGCCGCAGGGGATAAATGCCCGGATATCGGCCTCGCTGATATATTTGCGGTTTGCCGGACTGCTGAGAAAATTGCGGTGGAACAGGGCCCCGTCTTCGACCACCGTCCCATCCGGCAGGGTGACATTGGTGGCACCGATCGGCACCATAAAGCCTTTTGCACTCAGCTTATGCACCGGAAACTGCAGGGAATTGGCCCGTGGTGAGGAGTTGCGCATAAAGGCCAGTTTCATCAGCTCTTTTTTATCGAGCCCCTCCGGATCAAAGAGGATGGAACCACCGTCAACAATCAGGCAGATCCTGCCCTTGTAACATTGCAGCTGATTAGCGCCGAGGTCGCCATCCGGCCCGCCGGTAATCATCAGGTTCAGCTCTTCTTCCCTGGCATGGTAATGGTCGATCAAGGTCCTGAAAGTGCCCATGATCGAGGTCGTGGTCATGCCGGAGACGGCGATGTTGCCGCCAACTTCGGCGTAGATTTTTTCCATGTCGCCCGTCAAAACAACGGAACGGCCATCAACCTGCAGTTCAACGCCTTGTTCTCCTTGATCATAGAGGCCGAAGGTCTCGCCGCTTTGCAGCAGGCCATAGGTGTCGTGGGGAATACCAAAACTTTTACCGGTGGTGATCGTCCGCCAGTACTGATACCCCCTGTTCCGGGCGTGGTAGGCAACATCGTCCATCAGCGGCGCGGTGCCTTCATCCGGCCCGAAAAAGACCATCTCCGCTTTGCCGTAGTAGTCGACAATGGAGCTGTCCGGCAGCATCAGATCCATAATGCCTTCGGTGTAGTCATTCAAGGCCTCTTTTTTATAGCCGGCATATTGCGGCAGCGGGATAACCACGCCCTTGGAGCCGCTTTCACAGATATCCTTGTGCTTTAACCGCTGGGCTTTAGGACCGAGCGCGTAGTTGAGCAGCACGGCGTTGTCCAGTTCACTGTCATGGTTGGAACGGGACACCCGGATCAGCCGCAGGCCGCCGCGGGCTATATCCGCCGCCCGTAGATGGGTGCCGCAGGAATAATGGCCGTTGACAAAAAAGACCCCGAAGACAAACCTGCTGAACACCAGGGGATCGAGAATACTATTATCGAAGCGAAAGGAAAACGATCGTTTTTCCGGTTTGTAAAAATTGGTCTTCAGGGTGCAGGTGATGATCTTGAACATGAACTTGAAAATTTCATAGCCCAATGGATAATCGATAAACCTGGCGGCAATGATTTTCTCAAATTCCTGTAATTTATGCTGCAGTTCCTGTTCGGAAATCCCTCCTCCCCCTTTGATCTGTATGGGGGCAAAGCGCTGCTTAAAAAGGGCATGGAGAAATTTAATGAGATCGGGATAGCGGGTTACCGTTTCCATTATGACCGGGGCCGCGTAGGTCGACTTATTCGAGCTCTGGATCCGTTTGGCAAACGATTCCCGTTGGTCCTTGCTGGCCAGGCTGTCAAGAATTTCCCGGTCGGTGACGTTCTCGCTCTCTTTGAAAATGAATAAATGGGCAAAATCGATGGCGTTGCCGGCAAAGAGCATTTCCTGGAAGCTAATCCGGTCGTCCAGATACAGCTCCTTGATGTCACTCACTGAAAAAGTGAGATAGGAACGCAGGTCTGTCACCACCCCATCTTCCTGATTTCTGGTCAGTTCCCCATTGACATACAACGTGCAGATAGACGACGGAACCGACGACTGCCCCAAATAAGGTTCCCAGTAAGCGCGCACCAGAGTCAAGTCGTGGTCGGCGAGAATTTTGCGCAGTACCGGAATCTGCGGCGACTCAAAATCAGAGTTGAACATCAACCGTGTCTCACCCGTCTCGGGAAGATTGAACACGGCAATAAGGGGTATGGTCGATTCCTCGCACTCTTTTAAGACTTTTTCATAACGTCTCCGGGTCGGCTCGGGGGTTGCCGAATAGTCCCCGGCCAGGGTAAACAGAAAGCGGGAGTCTTTGAAGGTCTCCCGCGGATAATCGTTGACAGTTTCCGGCCGGATAATATAGGTATAATACCTGCTGGCCGGGCTGTAATAATATTCGCGGCGATGCCCGGCGATCAACCCCTCCAGCACCGCTTCCATATTATCGCGGGTCTCTTCGGTGGCGATCCTGACCCGCTGGGCAACACTCGCCTGGGTGGCGTCAAAGTCGATCTGGGCCACCCGGCCATAGAGAATCACCTTGCCGTCAACTACCTTGATGGAAGTGGCGATCGACTCAAGCAGATGCGCCAGCGCGGCTTTGCGGATATTTTCAAAAAAATAGCGGGGCAGGCCGATATCTTTTAACAGAATCCCTGCGGCCATATTGATGCAGTTGGCAGTGAGCAAGCCCTCCGAGGAAAGGTCGATGACCGCCTCGTACAGAACCCGCGGATCAAGGCCGACACTCTCGGCTTTGGCAATGATGTCTTCGCCTCTGGTCATCGAAGAATAGCTGCTGGAAAAAGTATCCATAAGGTTACCCGGATCCTCTTGAAAAGAATTTGCGGTTTTAGGAATTGCGTCGTAGTAGCACACAAAGGGGCACAACCCGACACGGTAAACGTTTACCAGTACCCCAGATGCGTGCAAGCAGGCTGCCGGACTATAGTTTTGGCTATGCCCGGCAACCTGATCGTGCGTATATGGGGTGCTGGTGAACGTTTACGAACTCACTGCCAGCTGTACTGCGCCCCCAGCACCAGGCCCAGATCAAAGGCCCGGTTGTTTAAATTAACAAAATCTTTGGGGACCCGGTCGGCCACTGCCTGCATGACCGATTTTGGTTTAATCACCTCGGTGATGCCGATCAAAGCGCCGAGCACACAGATGTTGAAGACCACCGGCTTGCCGATTTTCTCCATAACGCTGTCATACATCGGCAGCTCGACCTGCTTGGCATCGATCTTGCGGATTATCTGCACATAGCGGCTGTCGGTCAACAGGATGCCACCGGGCCTGACGATCGAGGAATAGCTGTTGTAGGCGTCCTGGGTCAAGCAGACCAGGATATTGGGCTGGGTCACTTCCGGAAAGTCGATCTCATTGTCGGAGATGATGATATCGCTTCTGGTCGAACCGCCACGCGCCGCCGCCCCATAACTCTGGGACTGGGTGGCGTTCATCCCCTCGTAGATAACCGCCGCCTCGGCCAGGATGATGGCCGCCGTGATCACTCCCTGACCGCCGGAGCCGGAAAATACCAGTCGTACTCTGTTCATGCTGCCTTCTCCTTTGTTGCATAGGCGATTATCTTGTCGTACTCCGCGCAGTATTCCGGCCGGTCTTTTTCAACAAAGATGCCGCGGGGAATAAGATTGGGGTTTTCTTCCAGGGCTTTTGCGCCGAGCATCGCGGTATTGGTCTTGTGCAGCTCGAGCATGCTGACCGCATCCCCTTCCTTGTTTTTCCGGCCGTAATGGGTCGGGCACTGGGACAAAATCTCCACCACGGAAAAACCCTTGTGCAAAATGGCCTTTTTCAGCAGCTCGGTGCTCTCCTTGACATGGTAGGCGGTGGATCGGGCAACAAAGGTGGCCCCGGCCGCCTTGGCCAGCTCCACCACATCAAAATTGGAGTCGATGGTCAGATAGGGCGCGGTGGTGGCCTTTACACCCGGCCCGGACAGAGGCGAGAACTGGCCGCCGGTCATGCCGTAGATCCGGTTGTTCATAACGATGGCGGTAATATCAATATTGCGCCGCGCCGCATGGATGAAGTGATTGCCGCCAATGGCCAGGGCGTCGCCGTCGCCCATCGGCACTATTACATTCAAGCTTGGTTTACTCAGCTTCACCCCGGTGGCAAAGGCCAGAGCCCGGCCGTGCAGGGTATGCAGGGAATGAAAATCGACATAGCCGGAGATCCGGGCCGAACAGCCGATGCCCGAGGTCATGACGATCTCGTTTTTATTCAACTGCAATTCTTCAATCGCCCGGATGAGCGCATTGAGAATGGTGCCATGGCCGCAGCCGGGGCACCACATATGCGGGAAAAACCGCTCGCGTAAATAATCTTTAACTGCCATGTTATACTCCCCTCCCCTGGATGACCCGAAGGAGTTTTTTGATATCGTCCGGGGTGACAAGATGTCCGTCGATCCGGTTGGCCAGAAACACCCGATTGGGTTTTCGCACTGCGGCTTTCACCTGGGCGGTGACCTGGCCCATATTCATCTCGACGACGAGAACCGCTTTGGCATGGTCGCATTTCTCCCGGATAAGCTCGGTTGGAAAAGGCCAGATCGACTGCAGCTCGAGAACGCCGATCTTTTCCCCTTTGGCCCGGCGCATCTTGGCCAGGTGAATGGCCGATCTGGCCGAGGAACCGTAGGAAACGAGGACATAGTCCGCGTCCTCCATAAAGTGCTCCTTATAGCGGGTAATGGCGTGGACGTTGTTTTCGATCTTGTCCACCAGATGCTTGAGCAGCTCGTTGACCGTGGTCGGGTTGTTGGAGGGAAAGCCCCACATGTCGTGGAACAGCCCGGTAACATTGTAGCGGTGCTCGCCGCCGAAATCAGACATCGGCAGCCGGCCGTCTTCCCTGGGCAGATACGGGTGGTAATCGACTCCTTTGCCCACCGAGGTGCGCAGTCGGTCGACAATCTCCAGCTCACCTTGCTCGGGGATAACCAGTTTTTCCCGCATATGGCCAACAACCTCGTCAAACAGCAGCACCACCGGAGTGCGGTAGGTCTCGGCCATATTGAAGGCGTCGACCGTCATTTTGAACACGTCCTGGTGGTTGGAGGCGGTCAGGGCAATAATGGAATGGTCGCCGTGGGTCCCCCACCTCGCCTGGTTGACATCGCCCTGGCTGACATGGGTCGGGTTGCCGGTCGACGGGCCGCCGCGCTGGACGTTGGCGATGACGCAGGGAATCTCGGTCATGCAGGCATAGCCGATCGCCTCCTGCTTTAAGGAAAAGCCGGGGCCGCTGGTTGCGGTCATAACCTTTTTGCCGGTCAGCGAGGCACCGATAATGGCGCACATCGAGGCGATCTCATCTTCCATCTGGATAAATTTACCGCCATTTTCCGGCAGGCGCTGGGACAGCAGTTCAGCAATCTCGGTTGATGGGGTAATCGGATACCCGGCAAAGAAATCGATGCCGGCATAGATTGCCCCTTCGACACAGGCTTCATTGCCCTGGACAAATCGGATATTTTTACTCATCTCGCTCACCTTCCTCGATCAAGACCTCGATGGCGAGATCCGGACAGCGTAGTTCACACATCCTGCAGCAGATGCAGTCTTCCGGGCGCACGACGGTGGATTTCTCCGCCTTGTCCAGCTCCAACACCTTGGTTGGGCAGAACTTGACGCAGATGCCGCACCCTTTGCACCAGTCCCGGTTGATGATAATTTCTTTCAGTTTCTTCTTGGCCATTACGCCCTCTTAACTGTTGCTCGCCACCAGGCAAGCAACTTTTTACTGTTTGCAGCAACCTCTTTGAGGAGCATCGTCCCTTTACCAGTTACTACGCGTCATTCCACCTGCCCCTATTCTTCATCCATAAAAGGATACTTAAAATCAGCAGCCGGTACAAATGTTTCTTTGATTGTGCGCGTGGACACCCAACGCATAAGATTTGCCTGGGAACCGGCTTTATCATTGGTTCCCGAGGCCCGACCGCCACCAAAAGGCTGCTGGCCGACGACTGCGCCGGTTGGTTTATCATTGATATAAAAATTTCCCGCCGCATGCTCAAGCATGGCAACTGCGGTGCTCACTGCCGCTCGATCCCGACCGAAAATTGCGCCGGTAAGGGCGTAGATCGATGATGTATTGCACAGTTCAAGAGTCTCGATATATTTATCATCGTCATAGACATAAACGGTCAGCACCGGTCCAAAAATCTCCTCCACCATAGTCTTGAAGTGCGGGTCAGTAGCTAAGATGACAGTAGGCTCAACAAAGTAGCCGACGCTGTCATCGCACTTTCCGCCGATAATAATCTCACCGCCGACATGGTTGCGAGCATAATCGATATACCCGACAATAGAATCAAAAGCTGCCTTATCAATAACTGCCCCGCAAAAATTGCGGAAATCGGTAGGCGGCCCCATCTTGATTTTGCTGATCTGTGACTTCAGCTCAGCCTCTACCGCAGGCCAGAGCGAACGGGGAATATAGGCCCGGCTGGCGGCAGAACACTTCTGACCCTGGTATTCGAAGGATCCCCTGACCAGACCGGTAACCAGTGGTTGCAAGTCCGCGCTGCTATGGGCGAAGACAAAATCCTTGCCGCCGGTTTCCCCGACGATGCGCGGATAGGCTTTATATTTGCTGATATTGGCGCCGATGGTCTGCCACATCTGCTGGAATACCCGGGTGGAGCCGGTAAAATGAATCCCGGAAAGATTCGGATCGGCCAGGCAGATATCGCCAACACTGGCACCAGAACCCGGCACGAAGTTAATGACCCCAGGCGGCAGGCCCGCTTCTTCCAAAATCTGCATGATCAGATACGGGGTGTAGACCAGCGAAGATGCCGGCTTCCAGACCACCGTATTGCCCATAATAGCCGGAGCTGTGGGCAGATTACCGGCAATAGCGGTAAAATTAAAAGGCGTCACGGCAAAGACGAACCCTTCCAAAGGCCGGTGCTGGACAAAATTCCACACTCCGGCAGAGGATTCCGGTTGTTTCTGATACACTTCCTGGGCGTAGTGCACATTGAACCGCAGAAAATCAATCAACTCGCAGGCGGCATCAATCTCGGCCTGAAAGACAGTTTTTCCCCCGGCGAGCATCGCCCCGCTGTTGATCAAAGCGCGATATTTAGTCGCCAGCAGCTCGGCGACTTTCAAAAAGATGGCACAACGCTCTTCCCAGCGGAAAGACTGCCACATCGGCTGGGCGGCCACTGCCGCATCGATTGCCTGCTGTACTTCGGCAGCCCCTGCTTTATGATATGTCGCCAGGACGTGCTGATGATCGTGGGGCATGACGACCTTGCCAAGCTTACCGGTTTTTATCTCTTTGCCGCCGATTATAAGCGGAATTTCCAGCTGCCTGGCCGACATCGCCGCCAGTTCTTTTTTGAGCGCCGCTTTTTCCGGGCTGCCCGGAGCATAGCTCAAAATAGGTTCATTAATTGGTTTTGGGGTATTGATGACTGCATTATTCATGAGGTTCATAATCAAGCTCCATTTTCTTATCCCTTATTAAACAGGGCCTTAATAATCACTCCGGCCATCTTCGGGTTTTCTTTCAACCTTCTGGTGCTGTAGCCGAACCACTGTTTACCAAATGGCACGTAGACCCGCATACGGTGCCCTTTATCGAGGATCGACTTTCTCAGGGCCGGGGTTACGCCGTAGAGCATCTGGAATTCGTATTTGTCATTGGGGACTTTATATTTTTCGATGAGTTTATACGCCCCTTCAACCACCGGCTGGTCGTGGGTGGCAATAGCCGGATACATTCCTGTCTGGAACATATATTCGACATCATCTAAGAAATGACTGTTGATCTCCTGATATTTTTTATAGACGATGGTTTCCGGCTCGATGTATATCCCCTTGCACACCCGTAAATTAACTGGATGTTCCGGACTGTTGAGATCCTGAAAACTTTCGATGTCCTTGCGAGTTCTTTTCATATAGGCCTGAACGACCAGTCCGACATTTGCCGGAAATTCCTTTTTTAATTTTCTAAAGATATCGATCTCCATGTCGGTGCAGGGAGAATCCTCCATATCAATCCTGACAAAGTTATTGTACGAAGCGGCCTTGGCGACGACCTCCCGGATATGCTGGTAGGCGACCTCTTTATCGAGAAGCAGGCCAAAAAAAGTCGGCTTGAGTGAGTAATTGCCGTCCACCCCCGCCTTTTCTGCAGCCTCGATGACCTGTAAATACTCTTCTTTATTAGTTTTGGCTTCGGCGAGAGTGGTGATAAACTCACCCAGGACGTCGATGGTGGTCTGGATGCCTTCGGCATTTAATTTCTTGGCGTTGGCAATCGCTTCATCCAGCGTTTCTCCGGCTATGTACTGTTTGGAAAATATCCACACCAATTTTTTCGGCATGTGCGGAAGGAGGCCGGCAATCATTTTATTAAACATAGCAGTCCTAATGAGAAAAAAATTTTATATATTTTCATCACCGAATAAAACTATCAGTAGTATTGGTCTGAACAATTGTATACAATATATGCACACAAAATATTTTTACGACATTCGGAATAGATATGTCAACTATTTTTGTGTAATTTAAAGAAATAGTTTATTTTTGCTTCTTTTGGAGAAAACAGGAGTGGAGCAGGCAAGAAATGGGACAAATCAAGAAAATCAATTCTGAGGATTCTGTTTACGGGAAACTGAAAACAGCGATACGTAAAAGATACATCAGGCAGGGCAGTCAGCTGGTCGAAGTTACTCTGGCCCAGCAATTAGGCGTCAGCCGCACTCCGGTGCGCAGTGCAATCAAGCGGCTGGAAGCCGAAGGACTGGTAAAAAGTATTCCGAATCGGGGGGCCTTTGTCATCACCCCGACCCAGCGAGAAATACAGGAAACCTTTCTGGTCCGCGCCCAGCTGGAAATGATGGCGATCCGGCTCACCATTCCCTCTATCACCCCCGGGCAGATAGAAGAACTTCGCAACCTCATTCAGCTTGAGACGGCGATCTTCGACAAAAACAATCTGGACGAATACGCAGCAGTAAACGACGCATTACATATGAAAATTGCCGAATTCTCTGGTAACCACGTCCTTTATTCCTATATCAGCGAGCTTCTCGATAGAACCAGGATCTTCCTCATCCTCTACGATCCTTTCTATAAGATCGAATATTGTCCAACCAAGGAACATGAGACCATTGTTGACGCCATTGCCGGTCAGAATCTTGACCAGGCTTGCACAGCAGTGCAAAAGCATATCAACAGCGCCATCAGCGGACTTGAATCGGCCGGACAGTTACCCGAGGATTATTTGTCTATCTAGTTTTTTCCAGAAATGACCATTTTTTCAATATGTTTTGGTAGCTCTCAGGAGTATCCACATCACTGAAATCCTCTCCGGCTGCAAAAGGTACAGAGCAGATCCGCTCTGGCTCTTTGACAATCAGCCGCCGTCCACCCGAATCTCCCTGCAGTTCTGCAAATTCTCTGCGGCAGGCGGCGGGAAAAATCACTGGATTTGCCGGCCGGCCCGCCACCTCCGGGACGATAATTTTTTTACAATCCTGCCGATAGAACATCTCAACCAAGATCTGGATAGTGGTCCCGGTCAAGAGCGGCTGATCGGCCACGGCAAACATTATACCGTCTTCAGCAGTACTCATCGACAAGCCCAGCTGAATAGAATGGCTTTTACCGGCCTGAGGATCTTGGTTATGGCAGAGAATTACCGGGTATCTATCGGCAATTGCCGCGACCTGCCGATCACCATAAACAAAAATTACTTTCTGAAACAGGCCATAGGGAAAACGGCCCAAAAACTGTTCGACAACTGTCGATTTTCCAAGCGGTAAAAGCAGTTTATTGCACCCCATTCGTCGCGACAGCCCTGATGCCATGATAATGGTATCGAGTTTAGTCATAGATCATTCCCTGGCGGACGCTGCCAAAGACAATTTTCAGATGGGGAAGCAGTGCCCACAGTCTCTTTGCATTACCAATTTCGTTGGTCGATTCCGCCTTATTGATAAAAAGAATCTTCTCTCCCCGGGATTTGGCAAATAGCCCATGAGATTGGACAATTAACCGATAAAGATGATCGATGGTGACCGGTTCACCAACTTTTCCACCGGTCAGCTCGACAAAAAGCTCCAAACGGTGGACCAGGGAAGCATCGATGCTTTTGCCGATAGTCTGAATATCGACAATGCCGATGGTCTTGGTGGTAAACTCCGGGATAACCGGTTCTGTAGCGTTCCAGCCTTTGAGTGCTTTTCTGGCAGCACCATCAGCTTCAATCAATACCAGATCAAAAATCTTTCGCTGCAGCGCGAGCAGCTCCATGTCCACGCCACTTATTTTGCCGGCAATTGTACTTGGCAGGCCGCCGACAAAGATACCGGCTGATGGCAGTAAAACCTTGGAAAACAGCTGCCCACTCAGGTCAAGGGTATCATATTGGTTGGCATCCGGAATAAATATTTTTGTCGTAGTGGTTACCAGGACCTTGAGACCGCGCTCTTTGGCCTCTCGTGCCAGACAAAACATCAGAGAGGTCTTCCCGCCCGCCCCGATGCAACAAACGACATCTCCAGGCTCAATGCCGAGAGCCTGTATAAAAGAGTTCTTTTGCATGTATTCTCCGGCGCGGTCAGACCAGCTCGGCCATGATCTGGTTGGCAAGAGGCCATCCTTTTCCGGTTAAACGAAAGTGGGTTGCAGTGCATTCGACAAAGCCCGAATCAAGCAGCTTTTTCAAGACCGGGCCATAATACACTTTAATATCTATTCCATATCTTTCATTTAAAGCGGTATATGAGATACCCTGCACCATACGCAGCCCCATAATCACCGTCTCCCGAAAGGAGTCTTCCCGGGACAGTTTTTCCTGTTCAATCACAACCGATTCCTGTTGGTTTATCCGGCGGATATAGTCCCTTGGATCGGCAACCCGCCGCTCCCGCAACCCAAGCCGGCAGCTTACCGCCGAAGCCCCGGCAGCCAGATAATCGTTGTTCAGCCAATAATTGATATTATGCCGACATTGGCACCCCCGGGCTGCATAATTGGAGATCTCATACTGATGCAATCCGGCCGAACTGCTCAACAGCTCAGTGATTTCATCCATCGCCAGGATATCATCTTCTGCCGGGAGCCTGATGGTGTTGTTGTGCAGCAGAGCGTGAAATGGGGTGTCGGGTTCAATCGTCAATTGATATAAAGAAAGATGTTGCGGCTTCAATGAAAGTCCTTTTTCCAGGGAGTGTTGCCAGGAAGAAGGACTTTGGCCTGGTAACCCATACATCAGATCCAGATTGATATTGGTAAAACCGGCAAGGCTGGCAGCCTTCATTGCCGAGCACGCCTCTTGCCCGGTATGGATCCGGCCAATCAGAGCAAGTTCACTGTTGTCAAACGACTGTACGCCAAGAGAGAGCCGGTTCACTCCGGCGGCAAGAAGCAACTCCAGATACCGAGCATCCACCGTGCCGGGATTGGCTTCCACACTGATCTCCGCACCAGGAGCAACACCAAAAAGATCAACAACAGAATCGATGACCCTTTGTAGAAGTCCACTCGGCAGGCAGGTAGGGGTTCCTCCGCCAAGAAAAAGGGTCTTCAGGCCAAGCGCGCCTGTTGCCCCACCTTGTGCAACAATACTGGACAGTTCCATGATGAGAGCGTCAACATAAGGACCATACAGTTCCTGAGCTCCGGCACAGGAACTAAAGGAACAATAGTGGCACTTGCTGCAGCAAAAGGGAATATGCAGATACAGTGCTGTCATTACCGGCCAAAACTATCCATTGCCGTTTGACACTCCACGCGAACCGAGTCCATCAATCCATTGTCAGCAAAGCTATACGATCCATCACCGATAATCAGGTGATCGAGCAGCTGCAGCTGCATGTAGCGGCAGAGCAGGGCAAGGGTCTTGGTCAGTTTGATATCCTGGGGCGAAGGCTGCAGACTGCCGGAAGGATGATTATGGGCGATGATCAGGGCCGCAGCATGAAATTCCAGAGCCCGTTTGATAATCTCTCTGGGGTAGACGGTGTTAACATTCAGGGTGCCTTCAGCGACGATCTCCGAATCGATTATGGCATGGGAGGAGTCGAGATAGATGACGGTGAAAACTTCTTTTTTCAGGCCGCGCATCGAATGGATCAGATAGTCGGCCACTTCCCGGGAAGAATGGAGAAAACGTTTGCCGTGCAGTCGCTCCTTGAGATAGCGACCGGCCACCGCATGGATAAAATGAATGGCAAAACCGTTCTTCGGCCCGATCCCCTTGACCTCCCGGAGCGAGGCGATTGGTGCTTCAAAGACCTTGGCAAATGAGTCGTATTTTTCCAGCAGCAAGCGAGCCGGTTCTTTGCAATCGGCTCGTGGTGTGCCGAAAGACAGCAGCAGCTCCAAGATCTCAGCATCGCTGAACCCGTCAAGACCTCTGGCCAGAAATCGATCACGCAATCGAGCCCGATGGCCCTCTCCCTTTTTCTGCCAGAGTTCTTTGTCCACCGTCTCCCTTTCTAGCCGTCAAGTTCTTTGGCAAAGAGTTCATTGGCCATCTGCGGATTAGCCTGTCCCTTGGTTTTCTGCATCAGCTGGCCAACGAAAAAGCCCATTAGCTTAGTCTTTCCGGCCCGATAATCTTCGGCCTGTGCTGGGTTGGCAGCGACAATCTCTTTGACCAGCGCCAAGAGTTCTCCAACATCGGACACCTGTGCCAGGTTTTTATCTTTGACAATTGTCGCCGGATCTTTGCCGCTCTCCATCATATCAACAAAAACTGTCTTGGCAATTTTGCCGCTGATGGTGTTTTTCTCTATCATCGACAGTAGAGCTGCCAAATGCGGTGGGCTGACCTTGCAGGAAGATATTTCTGCACCCTTCAGCTCCCGCATCAGTTCAGTCATGATCCAGTTGGCGGCTTTTTTGGCCTGCGCCCCTTCCTTGACTGTTTCTTCAAAATACTCGGCCAGTTCACGATCTGAAGTCAAGAGTACGGCATCGTATTCCGGCAACTCATACTGGTCGATGAATCGAGTCTTTCGCTGATCGGGAAGTTCAGGCATCAATTGACGTACTTGTTCAATCCACTCCTCGCTGATCTCAACAGGCACCAGATCCGGACAGGGAAAGTACCGGTAATCATGGGCATCTTCTTTACCACGCATCGATTCCGAGCAGTTTTTATCCGGATCCCACAGCAGCGTCTCCTGGATGATGGTGCCCCCATCAAGAAGAATATCCCTTTGCCGGCGAACCTCAAACTCCAGGGCATTCTGAACATTTCGAAACGAATTCATGTTTTTTAGTTCCGTCCGGGTACCCAACTCGTCCTGACCGACAGGGCGAAGGGAAATATTCGCATCACAACGAAAACTCCCTTCCTGCATATTGCCATCACAAATATCAAGGTAGCGGACAATAGCATGGATTTTTTTTAAGTAAGCGGCTGCTTCCTGTGGACTGCGAATATCGGGCTCCGAGACAATTTCCAGAAGCGGGGTCCCGGTCCGGTTCAGATCGACATGGGAGACCGGTTCGACTTCGTCATGGATCAGTTTGCCCGCGTCTTCTTCCATATGAATACGGGTTATGCCGATAATTTTTTTCTGGCCGTCGACCTCAATTTCGATCTCACCCCGGCCAATAATCGGCAGATCAAACTGGGAGGTCTGATAACCCTTGGGCAGGTCCGGATAAAAATAATTTTTCCGGGCAAACTGGCTGAAACGATTGATTTTGGCATTGGTGGCTAGGCCAAGCTTGATAGCGAATTCGACCACTTTTTTATTGAGCACCGGCAAAACCCCGGGCATCCCCAGGCAGATCGGACAGGTGTTGCTGTTAGGCGGCGCACCAAATTTGGTGGAACACCCGCAAAAAATCTTCGTTGCTGTTTTCAGCTGGGCATGAATCTCCAGCCCGATTACTGTTTCAAACTCCATGGGTATCCTGCATGCTCATTTTTTATGTATGATGGCATCGTATGTCTTGGGTGTTTACAAGATTCTCATGTATGATCATTCCACATCGATGACAGTTGACTTTACCACCCAGGCCCGGATTTTCTGCAGCTCATTGCGCCATTGCTCAGAGAGACGCACATTGAGAAACATCCGGAACAACGCATTAACCAGCTTGATGAGCTCTTCAAAGAGATAGATGCGCTCCAGAGTCATGCCTTCGACCTCTTCCGGGTTATCACTCTTGTCCTGCTCCGTGGTTTCGGTCTTGGGCAGACGTACATTCCTGAATTCCATCAAGGCGGCGGCCAGCGTAAAACTGTATTCATAGTCATTATGCCCAATTACAATCCGGGCCTGCTCAAGTTTCTTGCCCATCCTGAGGCCGGTTCGTGCCTCCTGCAGTTCAGCCTGCAGGCCGGTGCAGACAATTTTTTCGGTCGACTCCCCTTCCCCGGATTCAAGCAGCATATGTTTTTCAAAAACAACCGTTATATCCCCTTCACCCGGAAGCTCGATGCTGCCGCCGCGCTCTTCACTTTTATACCAGAGCCAGGTCAGGAACTCCTGGCCGAGAAATCGTTTTTCAACTATCAGATCGACTAAATCCATCACGTTCTTACCACCTTACAGTTTGTCTCGTTGGAGAAGTATTTATCTATTTTTAAACGAAAATATCGGGAGATATCCTCTCCAACACTGCCAATTGCTCTTCGTCGATCAGATGCTCCGCGGTAGTGTAGGGAATCTGTTGCCGAATAAGCAGGCCAAAACTCTCTTTAAAGAAATCTTCCAGGATTGCATGCACTTTTTTGTTTGTTGAAAAAAAGAGCAGGGTCGAATCGGAAAGACTCCAGCAGAGCTCAAAAATTGCTGGTATTGGTATCGCTTTGCGCATCAAGTCGACCCGGACCCGCTCCTTCACCTCAACCTTCATAGATCTGCTCAATTTCGGCAGCTGCCGCTCCAGCCGTACCCTCTCCTCTTCTTTCTGAACGACCTTTTTCAGGATCGCCGGCGAGACCTTCCTCTCGTCAATGCGCAGCGTCAGAGTGATATAATCCCCGGCAGCATAGGAGGCATACTGAAACTGGGAATCAAACATATTGAGGATTGAAACCCAGCCGATGGAGTACTCATCATAGGTATCATCAATATCCTGGAAGGAAAAGGCGATTACCCTCTCGGCAATAAAATCCAAGGTGTTTTCCGGCAACTCACCCAAAACGGAAAACCGCACGAAGCTTGCTGAACCCTTCAATAGACCCATATAAAACCTATTTAAACAATATGTTGGAATAATGCACAATATGTGAACAGCAGTCAGAGAGACGCCCATTGCGATTATTTCGTCAATGCATAACCAAATGGCTGTTCACCGACACGAAGTATAAATCGAATACTGCTCTCTCATATAGCATCCCCTGCTCAGGGTCTCAACTTTTTTATACTGGTCGGCTGTGATACCGCGGCAAAAAGCCCAAGATCCTTGACCAATGGGGCGACAAATGATAAAAGAAACAGGAGATAAAAAACTTATTGACACATTTCAGCCGACCTTGTATAAAGACTTCCTCCATGGGTCGTTAACTCAGCCGGTAGAGTATCTGACTTTTAATCAGAGAGTCGCGCGTTCGAATCGCGCACGACCCACCAAAGAATTTTGTCCCCATCGTCTAGTCAGGTCCAGGACATCGGCCTTTCACGCCGACAACACCGGTTCGAATCCGGTTGGGGACGCCAGTAATATAAGCCACTTAGATTAATTTCTAGGTGGCTTTTTTTATAGTGACGGCTCCAATGACGGCTTTTTATTTTCTACATCAACAGCCGCAGAATTGACTGGAACCCTGCAGGACCCAGCAAACTCCTCCATTACAGACCGTACCCCTTCCACACCAAGTGACTTCAAATACCTGACAGTAGTATTTGGGCTGGTGTGACGCAGTATCCGTTGTATTTCAGCAACGCTACAACGACGTCGATACAGCTCTGTAGCTGTCAGATGCCTTATTCCGTGAAAACCGAATTTTTTCACCTCAGCCTTTTCACACAAGCGTGCAAGAAAATGCTGTCGACAGGTGAAAGGTTTACCGTAGTACTCTCGAGTAAAATCGGTTTGGTCCATACAAACGAATACAAATTCTGAAGATATTTCCCGGTTGTCAATCCACCATCTGAGATCGTCTCTTAGCTCATCAACCATTGGCAACCAGTCAAACTCCCAAGCTCCACCTACTCTTTTTCTCGTCCATAACCTGACCTGATTATTGTCAAAATCAAGGTCAGGTATTTTCAATCGAAAAAGTTCTCCTCTTCTAGCTGCAAGAAGTATGAAAGCTTTCAGCATCACCTTATCCTGCCCCTGAGCAAGATCATATACCTTCCAAAAATCTCTCAAAGAAGGGACATATCTCGGTGACCTCTTTTCTGGCATTTTTTCAATTGCAAAAGGATTTTCTTTGGGTAACACAGGGGTCATGTATTTAGTGCCCCATTGCCAGGCAGCTAAAAGGTTTTTCCTATCTTTATTGGCTGCATAACCCGATCTTTTCTCATTCTGAATCTGAGAATTTTGCATCGCCAGTGCCGTTGTCATCTCCTCTACAGGCATAGTAGGATCAACAACCTTAAAGAGTTCTTTGAAAGCTTTGAGCTTTTCTTTGTATGTCTTCTCGACAAATTTTGCTCTGGCGTAATCTAAATACGGCAGTGACCAATCACCCAAAGAGACCGTGTTGGTCTTTTTTAGCCAATCTTCGCTTGATTGATTTTTCATCTTCATTTCCCATGCCAGCGCCTCTTTCCTCGTCTTGAACCGTTTTTCTATCCTCCTCTCGTTTTTTCTCACTTGTCCGATATATACGGTTTGTGTCTTTCCTTTCTTCACTTCTAATTTTTTGTACGGCATCGCAAACCTCCATTTCAAAAAACTTATAGCGGCTTCCAATGCGTACTCCACCTAGTTCTTGATAGTATTTCCTGGCGGTTTTTACGTCAATATTTAAATAAGCAGCTATCTCTTGAGCCGACATCGGTCGACCTAACTCTTCGTTTATTCGAGTCATTTTTTCCTCCACTATCAACCAGCCTTGCCAATCCGACCCAGGGTATCAGCTAATTGTCGTCGGGCTCTCGTGAAACAGATGATGATCTTGCGAGTATTTAGTAATGAAGGGACATCTGGATCTGAAAATGCCACTTCGTTTTTCATGGCTACATTGTTACTAATGTTTTCAACCGCAGTTATAAGGTCTTCAAATATATCCTTTTTGCGATACTGCGAAATGGAGTCCACCGGCAGAGCCGGTGGTTCACCTATTTTTTATTATCCCTTGTTGAGAAACTTCTCCAGCACCTTGCGGTGCAGAGGTATTACCTTGACCACATCGTTTTCAAAATTTTCATAAGCCCAGGCCTCACTTTTGGTGTTTTGCGCACTGAATGTAACCTGGCAGATATAAATACCGATTTCTTTCCCTCCTGCAGCTACAATATGGTTTGCTCCGGCACCGTTTCCCGGATCTGTCGATGAAAAATCAAGTCAAGACCGGCAGAGTGGCATCTGATAACTGATGTTTGCCCTTGGTAACTGGGTCAAAAGGGTCGACTGGGACGGCTGCATGTTATGGCTGGCATTGGGCTTGGTTGTGGTCGTTTTTATGATCCTGATTTTGAGTAAGAAAAAGAGATTAAAAGAAATTCATCTTCATGAGCTGTCGAAGATCTGGATTAAAAAGGGCTCCAAGACAATCCATATCTCGGAGCTGTCACCTCTTTGGCGAAACCAGGAGCCGGTCAATGAAGACAATGAATTTCTTGAAATGCGCAGTCCAAGAGCCGTTGCATTTATGAAAAATATTCTGCATAAGCCTCTCTTTGAAAAATTTCCGCAGCAGAAAGCCGTTTGCGAGCGAATCCTCAAACTCCTGGACAAAGAGGGTAATTGTCCCTCAGTGGTCGATATCCATGGGGATGTGGAAGGCAACTGGGATGAAAACACCTACCGGTTACTTGCCCAAACAACCTTGCTTGATCATTCGCTCAACGTAGCCGAACAGGTTGTGCAGATCCTCTCCGACAATAAGGCCTGGCACGTCATCCCGGATACAATGGTCGCTGCCCTAGCCCACGATCTCGGCAAGCTGCAATCGTTGCGAGGCTATCTCTATTCCCTGGGAGAACATCCCCTGGCCGCAGGCCGACCTTTGGCCGGAATTGCCGGTTTTAATGAACTGCCTAAAAAGGATGAAATTCTGCGGGCGGTCAGGCTGCACCACAAGATGGTCCAGGGACTACTCGGCAAAACCTTGAAAAAGGCCGATCAACAGGCCAGGCAGAAAGAACTGGAAGCGACCGTTCTGCAGGAAGACTCAAAAACGGAGGTAAATGAAAATATCCCGCCGGGTATGGCGCAACCAGAGACAAGAAATGTAACGACAGCAGCTCGCCGTGCCCATGCGGATATTTACGACGACAACGATGCATTCGACCAGGAAAAATCTAAATCCATCGCACCAAAATTAATGGATATCTCCGGCTGGTTTGATGCCTCGCAGTTTTTGGAAGATCTAAAACCGTATATCAACAAGATGTTTGGGCGCCGATTCCTGGCTTTCTCCATGCCGGACGGCCACGTCTACTTTCAAGTCAAGGTGCTGGAAGAAGTGGCGCGGAACCAGGCACAAAAGGCTGGCTGCATGGAAATCGCTTCCATGGCCGAGAGGGATGAAACAATGCGACAGGTCCTGTTCACTATTGTCCATCATCTGCGGGCAGAGCATGAGGTTATTGATCGGGGGCTGATCAAAGACACTTTTTTCGGCGGCTATTTTACCGTCACCCGGAAAATCGGCAAATCCATTAAAGGATATTACACGCCATTTCATGCTGAACGTTTCGGGTCCATCGCCGAGATGGAACAAACCAAACCCACGATGCTGCGCGATATCGTGAAGGTCAGTCCATATCTTGACAACAATGAATCACAGGATGCATGATGGTCAAAGATTGGGAAAACAAAGGGCAAAGCGACACCAACGCCCAGATCATTACCACTGATAATGGCAGGATTTATAAGCCGAGCAACCTGCTGAACGCCATCTCCGAGATTCAGCAATTCTATGTTATCGAGAGCAAGGGCCAGAATATCCCTGCGGAATTCCTTACCCTGGATCGAACCCTGGACTTTTTCAAGATCGGCATAAAAAGCGGCTTTCACGAAGGCTTTGCCTTGATACTGCTATTCCCGGTGTTCCATTTCTATCTCTTTCCCTTCGTGTTTCATAAGCTCGATGCTTTCAGCCATTTGATGTTCGGCTCTATCCCCTATCTGGTCCTGCTTATCAATACCGCGATGTGTACCTATATCAGTCGCTACTATGTCGGCAACATTACCAGAAAGGCTATCAATTCACTGCTTCTGGGCCGGGCTATGTCCCTGCTGCTCAAGGCATTCCTCCTTTACGTGATTTATCTGACGCTCTATCGGCTCAGTACACCAAAAAACATCTGGAAGCTGGTCATCCATTTTGGCTCCATGGCTGAGAAAATATATTACGGGTTCTTTGAGATAAAACCGCACCTGTTGCCGGTGGCCGTGAAAAGCTCCATCCTGATGGTCATAGCGGCCATCTGCCCATATGGTTCAGTGTATCTTCTGGACCTCTGGCATCGGTATCGAATCAAAAGGAACGCAAAAATCATTTCTGCATAACAAAAGGTGAGAAAAAATGGCCGAGAATAAAGAAACGAAACTCTCCTGGCAGGAGATTCAGGAAAGAAAGATCAGTATGGTCAAGGAGCGGGGAGCACGGGTGTTGAAAATCAACTCGCCGCTCAGCTCGACCATGTTTAATATCCTGCGCCAGTTCGATATGGCGTATATCAATTTCAAGGCCAGGCTAGGCGAGCTGGATGGAATCTCGCACAAGGAAGGAGAACAATTGATGGAAGAAGGTCGTGAGATTGTAATGGCTTTTTCCGACTATACCGACAGACTGAGCAAAAAGATACGGTTCCGATATTACACCCCCCGGGAAATCAGTGAATTTATGAAAAATGACCAGGAAACGGGTTCGAAATAACCTTGCAAAACGTCAGGAAACCATGTACTCGAACATTAAAGAGCTCTCCGAACCCATAGCAGTTCAACAAATTAACGAGGAAAGATTATGAACAAAGGCGATCTGATAGAAAAAGTGGCAAATGAATGCGGTTTAAGCAAGGCTGCAACCGATCAAGCGTTGAACAGCGTTTTAAACGCAATCAAAGAAGCCGTATCAGCAGGCGATAATGTTACCTTAATCGGTTTTGGTACATTTTCGGTGAGCGCACGGGCAGCTCGCGAAGGCCGTAACCCCCAGACGGGAGAGACCATCCAGATTCCAGCCAAAAAGATTGTTAAATTCAAGGCCGGCAGCAAGCTAAGTGATGCGGTGAAATAAATTGAAAGCCTGGATCCAAAACTGACAGATTTTGTTTCCAGGCTTTTGTCCGTTCTTCCAATTCAAGTTATTTATTTAATTAATAAGGTCCTTGCTCACTTAGTCTAGAAGCTCGATTTGGTTAATTCACTCCGATAATTTACCAGCTCATCACATGGGCAATATTTAGAATTACAAAGCAATAGACGTGGCGAATGAGCCCAAACAACAAGATGATAGCAACCCACCGGATACCAAAAAGATCAACACTAATCAGATTTATTGTTCTCTGGGTATCATAAAGAGATAAGTGTAAGTTCAGGTTGTTGGTGAAGAAAAATGAAAAGAAATGAAGGTACGTTAGAGAGCATGCACTAGATATGTTTTCTGATAAGTTCAAAAGAGACGGTTGAGGTGGTAACCGTGCTGCGACCGAAGGTGAAGAAGAAAACCAGCCAGAGTAGTTGTAGGCCGAGAATCACAAAAGGATTCCATAAAACGCCAATGCCGTCTAATATTTCTGGGTTGGAATAGGGAGCAGCATGGGCGAAATATATAACGCCAAGGATATACAGAACACTCATCATGCCCATTTTTTGATAGGCGGAGATGTTACCGAATCCTCGGAAGTCCGCACGCATGGTCTCCGAGAGAATGCGCCAGAGCTGAGTCAGGGCAATAGTAAATATCAGAGCGGGGGTGAACAACCCAATAAGAAAAAGATAACTGCCGATGAGAGCTCCAAGGGTATACAGCACACAGGTTACAGCCTGGATGGGGAGCAACTTTTCTCCGGCCAACTGGGCTTCATAGGCAACTTTTTTGGTTGATCCGTAAAAGATAAAACTGGCCCTGGCAAACATCCATCGCAGGAGACTGTTGCAATCTTTGAGAGGCTTGCCGTAGCAACAGCCATAACTGATGCAACCAAGCCTGCCAAGACCCTCACCCAGGGTGTAGGCAATGGCCATGGCAGCGAGAACGGGGATGATCGGCAGTTTAGAGTCAGTAGAAGCGAGCATTGTGTTGCTGAGTTGAATGGACCAGGGGGCGAGAAGGATGCCGATGAAGGAGGCCCCTCCGATGGTGAAGGTGTGGCGCTTTTTTTCGACCAGCATAGCCATCAGCCGGGCAGCGGGAATGCAGCAGGCCAGAACTATCAGGATTGCCACTATTGTTCCAGGGATGGAAAGGTCCATCGCTCCAAGCAAAACAAGGAGTAGAGTCAGTGAGATCAGTTGGCTTGTAGCAATAAAGAAACCGTAATAGGTCAGGTTTGATCCCTGCCAATGGTTTTCGCCTCCCTTCCTGAGCGGCACCACTGCCAGCATCTGCCATCGTTCACCCGGCAAATGTTTGAACCCCCAACCAAGAAAATGTGCCAGAATAAAACCGAGGCCAGACAGGAACAGCAAATCGTTCATGAAATTCTCCTTCTATGAAATTTTTTCTGTATGTCGCAAAGGTTCTGCAATGGATGAGCGGACGGCGACATCGGTTTCAACCAGGGGTCGATTAAAGCCGCTGGTAAATCTGCTTTGCACATCGCGACGTTGTGAATTTTTGACAAGATCCTCTGCAAAGGATATCCTGCCGGCTTCAAAGATAAGGACATCTGTTGAACTGCCTGGTCGGAACAGGGATTTTGGGCAGCCTCGTTTTACCATTTGCCCTGGACGGATATCCTGTGGCTTTTCATACCGCTCTTCACTGTAACCTTGGACGATGTCGCCGATCATCAAAGCGACAATTTCCACCATTGCCACCAGGCCAATGGCTGTCCCTCCTTCGACATCGGTATTGATGATGGTCACGACTCTTCTGTTTTTTGAATAGAGAGAGGCCGTGGCAATGAGTGCTGATGGATTGCAGGAGTGATAGCGGCCGTCAATATTGTAGACGGCAACCACCCGACCGTTTACCGGTACATGGTTGTAGTGATATTTATCCGGGGTGAGCCGAAACACGGCAAAATCGCCGCCCTGAAAATGTGGATGCCAGGTGCTGTCAGGACCGAGTAACTCCTCAAGATCAAAAAATTTGTTTTTGATAAAAAGGGTTGATGTCTCAACAAAACTGCCGATCAATATCCGTGAGTCGGCGGGGGAAACAATGGTCGTTGGACTGAAATTCATTGGCCGGGTTTCCCAATAGCGAATCTGTCTTTCGAAAAATTTGCGGTGGGAATCGTAAAATTCGACAGGCTCGACGCATTCCTGACAGTCAGCCCCGAATCTGCTGAAAAGGTCTTTGGCGTTTTTCCTGGTTTTACCGGGCATATCATAGTGCAAGTAACCGAGCAGGCTGGACATTCTGCCGGAGGTAAGAGCCCTGAACATCGACGGCGTGTTTTCCCGCAGGCTATGGTAGAGAAATTGTATAGTGCGGTCGCCGATTGGGTTTTCGGTAATGACCTGCAGAGAGTTTCGGTCGATATACTGATGGGGAATAGTTGATAGGATCATGGTCGTTTTGGTTTGCTAAAGGGAGTCCTCAGTTATTGTTGCGTTGGTGGTTAATGATGGCCAGGCCGATACGCAGCATTTGCAGAAGAATTTCGGGATCGGCGGTTTCCTGGATGATTGAATCCTGATGGGCACGAATATAATCGGCACCGGAGCCGTCCTGGCCAATGGATGCCATAACCTGCTTGTAATGTGGCTCTTCGAGTCGGTCCAGGCGTTTACAGTCTTCGATAAAAACCAAAAGGGATTCTTTGATATATTTTTGTTTAAGCCCAGTGCGGTAATAGCGCTCGGTGGCGGAGTTAAATTCGTCAGCGGAAGCATTCATTGGGGTTCGTTTTCGCGGCAGCTCCTCTTGGACTGCTCCTATAATCTTGGCGTAACTCGAGACCGTGCTGTCGGTCAGCCGTCTGCGTAGGGATTGCACGCGCGGCGCAAGATCCAGCTGTTCGATGAGATCGGCGCCATCGATTTCAAGCATGTGCAAAAGGGCGAGATTATAGTCATCGATTTTAACCCTGACGTATCCTTTGTACCTTCGGCTGTTGCGCTGGGAACGTACATTGCTGAGGATTTTTCTAAGCAACCTGTTGCCGGTGTCGGCACGCACATAAAAGGTAGGGATGCCGACGGCTACGGCGAAAAAAATCTGCCGTCGTTCGCTCTCAATGGAGGGCTGATCCGGGATATCATGATGATGAACCTTACCCTCCTGGATGTATCGACAGGCGAGAGCGGTAACAAGGTTCTGGATGTCCACAGCCTCCGCCATATCTTCCTGCAGACTGTGAAACAGTGAATAGCTCCTCCCCTCAAAGCCTGCATATCCTGCAGAACCAAAAAGGCGCTGTCGGTAGAGGAGGTAGATGGACATTCTTGGATCGAAAACCCCCATTTCTGAAAGTTCTTGCTTTAATTTCTCATGATTGCCGGGACTGCCGTTAAGGCCGGGACAGCTCTCGGTGGATAGCAGGGTGACCAGATAATCGATGAGGCGAAAATCGGGGACCAGATCGCCTTTCAGCCGGAGCAGTTCGGCAAGAGTTTGGTCAAGCCAGCGGGGACCGAAAGGGGTAACCGGCTTGCCAAGGAAGCTGATGTCGGCTTTTTTCTTCCACCTTCGCCAGATCATCCGAAGGTGGGTGTAATCCAGCTCATGGGGTAAAAAGCCAAGTACTTTTTCCGGATGGAAATCGGCAAAATCAAGCCGGTATGGGGATGCGCTGTAGGTGTTGACAAAGAGCGGCAGGAAATGTTCGACAATCTTGATGACCAGATCGCCGAAATTCTTTTCCACCCCGGGGGTAAACATTGACTCCCGATCGGCGGCCAACGAGGTGAGAAGTTTGCTGCCTAAGGAAACATGGGTACCGTTGTTGGCCAAACAGGTGTTGGAGGTATTGGGCAGGACTATGAGATTGTTAGTGATTATACCGGCATCCTTAAGCTTGCTGACGGTGTTGAGCTGGCTGCGGGAGAGGGTCTTATGACAGATTTCCATATAGCGATGTTTTTCCTCACCTTTATCCCAACCAGAGAGACAGGGGCTCATAAAGAGATGGCGATAAAAACCGTCCGGAACGACATCATTAAGTTTTTTTTGCCTGAGTGGGGCATGGGGGGCACAGTAGAGGAGGCATTTTTGGCCGGATTCTTCAAGGCCAAATGTTTTATTGGCGTATTGTATCAGCAGTTGGCTGAACAGCAGGGTTCGCGCCGTTTCTGCTGCGGCAAGGTCGCCTATCCTGCCCTGTGAGGCATTGGGGATGTTGAAGCTCAGGACCTCCGGTGAGGTATTGTCACTGAGAAAATTATCAAGTAAACTCTTGCCGGTTTTGAACAGGACCGGCGGAAGAGTATCGTCCACACTAATGACATTGGCCAGGGAAAGTTTGAGCAGGTAACTGATCGGCAACCGCAGATGCGTCTCTCCCTTGTGGATACAGCGAAATCGCTGTACATCACTTCTTTGTCTGGGGTGGAGGATGCTCTTGTCCGCGAGAAAATCCCGAGTGAGTAGTTTTCGGCTCCAAGGTGTAAGCCGGTATTCAGGGAATCTCACCCAACTGTTTTCCCAGACATTGGACGCATTATTATGAAGAAAATCTTGCAGCGATTCCTGGCAGCCTGACGGTAAATCGCCTCGGGCTGTACGCTTGGCGATATTTTTGAAATAACTGGAGTTGCGGATGGTGGCAGTCAGGTCAACATCTTGATGACTGCCTTCAACCGCCACCTGCAGCTCGTATTCCATACCTACGCTGCTATCTTCTCCTGCAAAAGGCTGGAGTCCATTGGCCGTTAGGGCACTGAGAAACAGACTGACATCTGCTTCGGCATCGTACATTGTTTGGAGGGGATATCTTTTTGTATTCATGACGGGAATTTTATCCCGAGCATATTAGATCAGTGCTAAAATAACATGAGAAAATGATTAAGAGAGGAGTACCCTTGCTGGCAAAATCTCAATCCGCTGCTGGTTATTTAATCTCCACTGACAATTGAGTCGAGATACCCTTGAAACTGGAAATCGAGAATTCAATCGGTTCACCTTCCTCAAGATTAAGTCTCTCTGCTGATTCTAATTGGGCCTGGTAAACAGAACCTGTCCTGGTAGCTTCAAAAGCTCTACAATAGTTTCCGCTGTTCCAGGGCCGCCGTGAACGCTCTGATATCTGAGGAAGAGCTTATCCATTTTCCGAAACCAATAGGTGCCATGCCAAAAAAGAGCATAAAAGCCCTCCGCTCGAACCTCGACTTTCTGGGCCACTACCGGCAGACCGTTTACCATAAGCTCATCCTCTCCTTTCTTCTCGACCTGCATCGCGACGACCTCGATGGTATCGGCGCGGACCGTCCAAAACGACATGGCCTGTTGGTCTGATGCCAAAAAATCCCGAAGCGAAAAGGACAGAGGCTGATACCAGGGGCGTTCGTCTATCCTCACAGCTTCCCGGTAAGCAGTTCCATCGCGAATGCCGGATATCTTCAAGACATTGCCTTGCCTTTCAATCGCCAGATCATGGCGATCGCCATCTTGTACTTGCCATCGCCACGTTGCCCCGTCGGAAGAACAGATATTTATAAAAGACTTATCTTTTTCGTGCACCGACACGGTATTGACAAGCCCATCCCCGGTAACTTCCCAGGAAAAGGAACAAGACTTTTCGCCGACTGTTTCCTGATAGGTATAGATACCGGATGGAAGATTATCGCCATTGACCGTGGAATAAAGCAGCAAAAGCATCAACAACACATAAACAGACCGACAGCAGATAAAAAAAACCATGAATACACCTGTGATGAATAGTATCACCATGAAAAATTCAGAGCCAACCTGGTGCAGTTCTTATGAAGTGCAGAAAACCTAACTCAAATATCAGTTTCATTTATTCCATCTAGCTATTGTTATCTGCCTAAAATTATATTTATTTTAAAATCTCGTTAGAAAAAATAAAGAATGCAAAATTGTCAAAGTTTATTGAGAACAGTTCCTTCCAAGGAGAAGGAACAATAATTTAATGATAAATTAACCTCATCCTATCCTTATGGTAATAATCTCATCAGAGAAGGTCCATGCTGCCAGCAGTCGTTGCAGCGAGTTTGGCACAGAGAACCTCGTAATTTTTCAATTATTTTTATGATTTAAACAGCAACCCATTATAATCAAATTAATTATGACGACACGACAACCCCGCTTTACCAATCCATTGCCTTGCCCATCTTCCGATGTCCATGAACTTGCCGGCAAGCTGCTTGCTATTCGAAAAGACATTCTGGCCAAAGAGGCTCGCTATAAAAACCTGCACAAAATACACCCTCACTACCAGAAGAGTGCACGCAACTTAATACAATACCTGGCTTTCCGCCTTCATGACGTCAGAGGGATGCAGGTAAAACTCTCCGACCTCGGACTCTCATCTATGGCGCGTGCTGAACGAAAAGTGCAAGCCACTATCGATACCGTCCTGACCCTCCTGCACAATTTGGCAGGAACGAAGTGGCAGCCACAAGAAAAACCTATCTTCTGCTTTCAGGAGGGACGTCGACTGTTGGATGAAAATATTTTCGCCCTGCTGGGGGAGCCTACTCCGGGTCGCAGAGTGCGGATTATGGTTACCATGCCCAGCGAGGCCGCCCAGAATTACGACCTAGTGAAGAACCTGTTAGAGAGCGGCATGAATTGTGCCCGCATTAACTGTGCTCATGACGATCCTGAGGTCTGGGAGTGCATGGTAGCCAACATCCGTCATGCCGAAGAAGCTACTGGCGGGAAATGCCGCATCTTGATGGATCTCTGCGGTCCAAAACTTCGCACAAGTGGTCTTCTCCCTGGACCTGCCGTAAAAAAAGTTAAACCATTTAGAAACGATCTTGGTGAAGTTTCACGTCCAGCCCATATCTGGTTTTACCCGGAAGATTCGCCGCCCGGGATGGAAATAGATGCGGATGCATGCCTTCCCGTACCGATTGACTGGCTGAATTGTTGTCACGACGGTGACGTCATTGCTCTCACAGACGCCAGGAAATCCAGACGGAAATTGACAATAACTAGATCAACTCCTGAGGGCTGCATGGCAACTGTATCGAAAACAGTCTATTTCGCGCCAGGCTTGAAGTTACAGCTCATCACCAATGGTAAGAAAAACAAAAAAACGGCCTTACAGGTAGGTGGTCTGCCCAAAAAAACAGGGACCATTACCCTGCAAACCGGTGATGTACTGGCACTCAGTAAAAGTGCCGAACCGGGTCATAATGGTTATCGCGATGCAGCTGGAAACTACCACCCTGCCACCATCGGCTGCTCTATCCCCGAAGTGCTTGACGACGTGCAGGTGGGTGAACCCATTTTTTTCGACGATGGCAGCATCTCCGGTGTCATTGAACAAAAAGAAGCAGGGCAGATAAAAGTGCGTATTCTCTCTGCCCAGAAAGGCGGGAAATCCTTACGAAGCGAAAAAGGAATCAATCTGCCGGAGAGTACATTGCAACTTCCCGCTCTCTCGGAAGAAGATCTGGCGTCTTTACAGTTTGTCGTAAAACATGCCGATATGGTTGGATTGTCCTTTGCCAATACCCCGGACGATGTTGAAGATCTTATTACCCAGATGAAGAAACTGGGAAAAACCATGCCTGGCATTGTGCTGAAAATCGAATCCGCCAGAGGTTTTGACAACCTTCCCGCCATGATCTTAAAAGCCATGGAAACACCACTTTGCGGGGTGATGATCGCCCGTGGTGACTTGGCGATAGAATGTGGTTTCGGCAGGCTTGCCGAGGTGCAGGAACAGATATTATGGGTTTGCGAAGCGGCCCATGTGCCAGTCATCTGGGCCACACAGGTGCTGGAAGGCCTGGCTAAACAAGGCTTGCCGACTCGTGCCGAGGTTACTGACGCCGCCATGGGTGAGCGGGCCGAATGCATTATGCTGAACAAGGGTGAACATATCGTGGAGGCCACCCGGGCCTTATCCGAAATCCTGAACCGGATGCAGGATCACCAGACAAAGAAGCGGTCCTTATTGCGGCGATTGCATTTGGCGGAGAAATATTTTGCTGCGCAAGGTTTCAATCATGACTACCAGGGATGAATATATTTCTTATCGACGCAATCGGGCCATTTTTTCGTAATTACCCCAGGCATCGCATAAACTGGTCAAAAATCCCCTTTGATCGGTTCAGTAACAACCATCAGACGTGCCGAGAGCAATTTGCGGCTATCCGTATTGATCTTGATACCTTTGCCAAGAAAGTCAGCTCAATCGGCTTCAACAGTGTCAGCTTTGATGATGTTGCCCACCTCACTCCCGACCCGTGGCTCGAACCGCATATCAATGAACTGATTGCGGTATTTCAGGAGCAATATCGAATCCTCTTTGCGATCTGCGCCCGGTATAATCTTGATGTTTATATGACCATGGACATTCTCTCCCTTACCACGGGGCTGAATGAAAAAATCGGAACCAGCAGGACCAGAGCAAGGCAATTTCTCATCCGCCAGGTGGAAACATTCCTCAAGAGTTTTCCGGAAATTAAAGGGGTCATTGCCCGCATCGGCGAATGCGACGGCAAGGATGTCAAGGGGGAGTTCAGAAGTGAGCTCCTGCTGCGCACTCCTCGCCAGGTCAATGTCTTGCTCAAGGATCTGCTGCGCGTCTTTGAGCACTATGATCGCCGGCTCATCCTCAGAACCTGGACAGTAGGAGCCTACCGGGTTGGTGATTTTATCTGGCATAAGGGAACGACCGCCAGAGTATTGCGGGGGATCGACAGTCCGAATTTCATTCTCTCCATGAAATATGGTGAGTCCGATTTTTTCCGGTACTTACCTCTGAACAAACATTTTTTCCGTTTCAAGGTCAAAAAGATTATTGAGTTGCAGGCACGACGCGAATATGAGGGTTGTGGCGAGTATCCATCATTTATTGGCTGGGATTATCAGCAATATGCCCAGCAATTGGCTCAGGCCGAGAACATGGTTGGTATCTGCGTCTGGTGCCAGACAGGAGGCTGGCTGCCATTCCGGCGGTTAAGTTTTCTCGAGGAAGCCGGCATCTGGAATGAACTGAACTGCTTTGTCACCCTGAAACTGTTTAAAAATAACTGGGATGTTGAACGATCAGTTCAGGAATTTGCCCACGAAATAGGCTGCACTGATCATCAGGATCTTCTTGAACTGCTGCGCCTTAATGATCAGGTAATTAAAGAGCTGCTCTATATTGAAGGGGTTGCCAGTCAGAAACTTTTTTTTCGGAGGGTACGTATCCCACCTCTATTTTCAGTATTCTGGAATACAATTCTCATCAATGATTCGGTTCGAAAACTATTGCGGGTCCTTGTTGTCGATGGTCAAGCCGCAATAGAATCAGGTTATAGGGCCCTTGATGCAATCGAGCAGATGAAAATACGAGCAGCTCGTCTCAAATTACCGGTAGAGGATATTCAGTTTATGGCCGATACCTTTGCCCTGTTGGCATTGGCCCGTGAGTACTATTTTCTGCCTTATGACGACACGATCAGAAAACGAATAAGAAAGGCCAAAAAGCAGTATAAAAAACAGTATCCGCAAGATGGTCGTCCACGATACCGGATAAAAACCGACTTCACTCCTTTTTCCATCCACAGGCGTCATCTTGCCTGGATGCTGAGAATAGCATTGCGCAACAGGCGCGGTTACAGGATTCTCGACCACCTCCTCACCCTGCACTTATTCTCATTTGCCTATCGGCTACTGACCCTGGTACGACCTAAGATTTTTCCCCAAATTTGTCAGGAAAAGCGCCATGGGAATCGGGGCAATCTTTCGCTGATGCCGCCTGGCTATGCCATCACCATAAGCTGCAAGCTCGATCCCTAACAAATAACAAACAACAACCTAATCCGATCATAAACGATTAGTGGTATATCTCCATCATACGGCAACTAAGCAATACCAATGGCGATTGATAGAGACCAACTGTCCCTCCATGTCTGCTGTGATACTTAAGAATCTACTGAAGACGGCACATGACAACTCCTTTGCGGCGCGCACTTTTTGCCATAAGTTCACTCGGTCTTGGGCACGCCACCCGAAGCCTGGCAGTCATTCTTGACTACCTCGACCAAGGCTGGAGAATAACCATCATTTCAAGCGGTACCGCCCTCGAACTGTTGCATCGTGAGTTAGGCAATAATCCGCAGGTCGACTTCCGGGAAATAGTCGATTACCCTGCCCTGGAGCGTGGAACAGGATGGCGCCTCTATTGGAATCTGTTCTTCGATCTTTTTACGACATGGTGCCTGATAAGGCATGAACATCGGGAACTGCAGCTTATTGAAGCTGATTATGATTTTATCTTCAGCGACGGCCGCTATGGTTTCTACAGTCGGACAACCCCATGCTTCATTCTCACTCACCAGGTGGCCTTTATGCCGCCGCGACTGTTACGGAAAATGTTCTGGCTGACCGAGAGAGTCAATCTCTTCGCCTTACGCAGATTTGATGCTATCCTCATCCCCGATTTCCCGTCTTCGGATATAAACCTCAGTGGCCGGCTGGCACACTCAAAGTATCTCGCCTGCTGTCGGCATAGTTACATCGGGATCCTCTCTTCCTACAGCAGGATCGATTTGAAACAGGATATAGACTACCTGTTTATGATAAGCGGCTATCTGCTGGAGCATAAGGATGCATTTATTCGCAGCCTGTTGCAACAGGCTGCAGTCCTTCCCGGGAAAAAAGTTCTTGTTCTCGGCCAACCGGATGGAGGAAATTTCAAAGATGTTATCGCCGCAGCATCAGATCTCGAGATTGTTCCCATGGTCGATGGAGTCGAGCGGCAGAAGCTGTTCAACCGTGCCCGTCGCGTTATTTCCCGCGCTGGGTATACCACAATCATGGATCTGGTTGAACATGACAAACACGGCCTGCTTATCCCCACGCCAAACCAGACCGAACAGGAGTATCTTGCCGGTTACCTCAGCGCGCATAACTATTTTTCGACCTCTACTCAAAATAAACTTCTCGAGCCGGATTCAGCTTTAGATGACTGCCAGGCAACACAGCTCTTTCGTCCGCCCTGGCGCACCGCCAAATCTTTGCAGAAGATACATGCCTGCATAGAGCCGTTGCTTCACAAACGATTTATTTCCATTATTGTTCCGGCCCACAACGAGGAGGCTGAATTGCCGGCGACCCTTGCCTGCTTGCTGGCACAGGATTATCCGGCTGAGCGTTACGAGATCATAGTGGTCGAAAATGGATCCTCTGATGCAACCTTGAGACTTGCCCGGCAGATAGCTGAAAAAGCTGCAGGCGATAGAAAAATAACGATACTGCAAAGTACCCAAGGTGTATCCAGAGCCAAGAATCTAGGCCTTGCCAACACTGCCCCTGCCTCTGAATGGGTGGTTATCTGCGATGCGGACACCCACCTCAGCCCTCTGTTTTTACGCCAGTTGAACACCTGGCTGAATCGCTCGGATAAAAACGCAAGCGTTGGTACCTGCAGCATACTACCTCGACCGTCCAGCAGCGCCTATGCCCTTGCCTGGTTTAAGCTTTACGACTCTATTCACCGCTGGAGCAAAACTTCCTATGCCTTGCAGATTGCTGCAACTAAGGTTGCCCAAAAGGTAGGTTTTTACCCGGAACTGCAGTTCGCTGAGGATTTGCTCTTCATCAGGGGCTGCCTGAAACAGGGGCAGGGAAATTTTTTCTTTTTACCGACCGATCAGGTTTCCACCTCGACCCGTCGTTTTGTCGCCGTCGGTTATCTGCGCCTCAGCCTGCGTTGGATAATAGAAGCCTTGCTCCCCATTCGTTACAAACGGCATTGGAAATATCATGTCATTCGCTGAGTTCCATTCTGCTCAAGACTTTCTTGCTCTGTTTCTCCATTACCGCAATATTGCGTATCCAATTTTGTTTCTGGGGGCATTTTTCGAGACCTTGATCCCATTTTCCCTGGTGGTTTACGGGGAACCATTCTTCATCGCCGGAGCAGTGCTGGCAGGTACTGGAATGCTTGATATATGGTCGGTTGCCGCGGTTCTCTATGCGGGGGGTATTCTCGGTGATAATTGTAGTTATTGGTTCGGCAGATGGTACGGTATGGATTTATTTAACAGGCTTGCCGGATGGCCACCGGCACGTCGGTATTTCCGCCACACCTCTTATGAGAAAGGCATCTCTTTTTTTAAATGCCGCGGTTCGTCGGCAGTGTTTTTTGCGCGCTTAAGTGGTCCTTTCTCTTGGTTTGTTCCTGCCCTGGCGGGGATGTTTCGCCTGCGATACTCCCGCTTCATTCTCTTCAATACACTTGGCGTCGTTATAGGTATCGGTGAATTTCTGGTTCTTGGCTACTTCTTTGGCAACAATCTGGACTCCATCATCATGTGGCTTGCCCGACTTGGTTACATCCCACCAGCCATTATCCTTTTGATCCTGACTGCTGTTTTATGGCGCCGCTGTACCCAGCCGGCAAGCGGTCGGAAAAAACTGAGCGAGATGAGCATAGACAACAATACTGCAGGTTAATTCCTGTTCGTTGTGAACAAAACAGCTTTATCATTGGAGGCAGTAGGAACAATTTGAACTCAAAAAGAAGGAAAACACGATGAAACACATGTACCAAACTATCTTGATTGCTGCGACATCTCTGGCGGTGTTCGCCGGGGGAGCGATGGCTCAATCTCCGCGCTTTGCGGTAATTTCCGATCCGCACTTCTATGACAGCGAACTGGGCATATCCGGGTCAGCCTTTGAGCAGTATCTGGCCGGAGATCGCAAAATGCTTCGAGAGAGTGAAGCCATTTTTATGAAGGCTTCAGAAAATATTACCATGCAACATCCTTCTTTTGTCATTATCTCCGGTGATTTAACAAAAGATGGTGAGCTGAGCAGTCATCAAAAATTCGCTGCCCACCTGGCAGAACTCGAGCAAAGCGGTATTGAAGTCTATGTCATTCCCGGTAACCACGATATCAATAACCCCCACGCCGTATCCTTTAATGGTGTGCAGACCACCCCGGTGGATCATGTAACACCGGAGGAGTTTGCCAAGATTTATGGTCCTTATGGCTATGACCAGGCTGTTGCGAGAGACCCCAATTCCCTGAGCTATGTGACTGAACCAGTCGACGGTGTCTGGTTGTTTGGCATTGATTCCTGCAAATACAACGACAATCTTGCCAACGGGTATCCGGAAACCGGCGGAGCAATTTCCGAATTGACCATGAACTGGATCTTAGACAAGTTGTTTGAGGCAAAAATGCGCAATAAATCCGTGGTGGGTTTTATGCATCACGGGGTGTTGGAACATTATACCGGTCAATCCATTTTATATGTGGATTATGTTGTTGATGACTGGAAAAAAGTATCTGAAACCCTTTCTGCAGCTGGCTTGCAGCTCATTTTTACCGGGCATTATCATGCCAACGACATCACCCAATCTACTGCGCCTGGAAAAGCCCTGTATGACGTGGAAACAGGGTCACTCGTCACCTACCCTTCACCCTATCGCATGGTGGATCTGTACGGTCATAATGCCGCGGCGATCAGCACCTTTACTATTGATGCGATAGATTACGACACCAATGACGTTCCCTTCCCGGAGTATTCGCGTAATTTTCTGTTGCAGGGTATTTCGACGATGGCCGGCTATCTGCTCACCTTAGCACCGGACCAGGGCGGGTTTGCCTTCTCAGCTGCGGAAGCGCAAGAAGCTGCTCCTTTTGTTGCCCAAAGCTTTATGGCACACTATGCCGGCGACGAACTTCCCGATCAAACAACACTGGGCCTTCTGCAGCAATATCTGGGCAGTTCGGACCCACGTTATCAAGGCCTGGGACAAGCCTTAGGTTCTTTGTGGACCGATTTGGCGCCCGGCGACAGCAATGCTGTTTTGACCTTGAGTCCGGATATTTCTCTATCGGTCCAAGGGACCTACCGCACCGGTATTTTTGATGAAAGTGCTGCCGAAATAAGTGCCTACGATCCGCACAGCAAAACACTTTTTGTAGTCAACAGCGGAAACAAGGTCGTCGATATGCTGAACATTGCCGATCCTGCCAATCCAGTGCATATAAAATCCATCGACATCACCCCCTATGGCAGTAATCCCAACAGTGTTGCGGTCGCCAATGGTCTCGTTGCCGTTGCCGTGGAAGCCGAAGTTAAGCAGAACCCCGGCAGCATTGGTTGTTTTCAACACCTCAGGGCAGTACTTAAAGAGTTTTACTGTCGGTGCATTGCCGGATATGGTGACCTTTACACCGGATGGCCGCTACATCCTGGTGGCCAACGAGGGTGAACCCAATAGCGACTACAGCGTGGACCCCGAGGGATCGGTCAGCATCATCGACCTGACCCGCGGATTAAAACGCGCTACGGTTAAGACTGCGGATTTCAACAAGTTCAACAAGAGCAAAGATGAGTTAATTGCCGTGGCGTGCGCATTTTTGGACCTGAATGCCACAGTCGCCCAGGATCTGGAACCGGAATATATAACCATCCTGCCTCACTCTCCCTATGCCTGGGTCAGCCTGCAGGAGAACAACGCCATCGCCAAGATCGATATCCGATCCGGCCGCGTCGTAATATCATCCCCCTGGGGTTCAAAGATCACAGTCTGGCTGCAAATGGACTGGATGCAAGTGATAAAGACGATACCATTAATATCATCCCCTATAAGCCCTGTGCTGGGCATGTATCAGCCTGATTCCATTGCCGCCTACAGTGTCAGAGGCAACACCTACATTGTTACCGCCAATGAAGGTGATGCCAGAGATTATGAAACGCTTTCAGCGAAGAGGCCCGTGTCAGGGATCTGATCCTTGATCCAGTAGCTTTTCCAAACCATGATGCATTGCAAAAGACAAGCGCCCTGGGACGTCTGACATGTAACCAACACCCTCGGCGATATCGACGGTGACGGCGACTTCGATCACCTCTATGCCTTTGGTGGCCGCTCCTTCAGTATTTTTAAAACCACCCGAAATGGTTTGGAACAGGTATTCGACAGCGGCGATCAACTTGGAGCAAATTACCGCTGCGGCCATTCCAACAGAATTTAACAGTGACAATAGTGAAAATGATTCCTTTGACAACCGTAGTGATAACAAAGGACCGGAACCCGAAGGATTAGCCATCGGTACTATCGGCCGACACACCTACGCCTTTATCGGTCTGGAGCGGGTGAGCGGCATCATGGTCTATGACATCAGCACTCCGGAATCCCCCGAATTTGTCCAATATATCAACAACAGGGATTTCAATGGTAATGCCAAGGCCGGTACGGCCGGGGATCTAGGTCCAGAGGGAATCGCCTTTATCGCCGCCGATGAGAGCCCCATCGGTTACCCCATGCTGGCTGTAGCCAATGAAGTCAGCGGCTCCACCACCCTGTATCGTATCGATGTTCGGAAAAAAGACTGCAGATGGCCGGGACAAGTTGGAAAACATGGTCGTTTTGGCCGACATTAATTAAGCAACATCCTGTCTTTCGGTAATCAACCAAACAAGAAAGCCCGTCCCTGAGATCTTTCGATCTTTCGGAACGGGCTTTCCTGTTAAGGAGGAAAAAGAAGATACAGAAAGAGAGTATAGAGGAGTTCTATTACGATACAGTTATAAAAGAATGAGAAAGATGTTTTACGGCAGTCTAGTGATTGCGGATGAAGAGCTCAAAAAGGGTAAGAAGTATCTCAACAATGATGAGGATTACGATATACCACTCCACCCGCAGACTGCGCCGAGAGTGAAGTACTTCGAGCGAGGTCTGGGCGGTACGGGAAACGAGATTAATTTTACGAACCAGGGCCGTGTCTCGCTCGCGCAGTTCGAAGTCGTTCTCAAGCATCAAATAGAAACCCTCAAGTTCAGAATGTTCCCACAATAAGTCCGGTTTCTCAGTAACAACAGCACGACCGACCATTTCATGCTCAGTCGCCAGAGCGGTACCGATTGTCTTCAGGAGCTGGCCGCTAGTCCATGGTCCCCAGCTACGGCTCAGCTTCAGGGCGAGTGGTTCAACTATATCAAAACTTTGGTTAATCCGAGCCTCGTAGTCTGCCAGAAAAACTGACCGGGCCATCACCTCGGCAAGAATCTGCAACCGGGGAACAGAGAGTTCACGCAGAGTGACCCTTTCACCCTGTACTCGTTCTTCTTGGTCGGGGGCAATCGATACCTCAACACTTTCCTCTTCCCCGGCCGTGATTGGCTCTTCAAGGTAAAACTGCAGGGTCTGATCAATCCGATTCTGTTGTTCCAATGGTGGAATATTGATAAAGACAGCCACCCCGTATCGAAACAAAGCTACATATCCATGCTCTCCCTGAGGGAAGAGCATGGGAGAAATAGCTGACGCCGATTCGGCAGGAAAACGACGCAGTAGTATCCGCCGCGCTACCACCAATGCTCGAACTGAAAATATTTTGGGCAATTCCATACTTCTTTTTTGATCCAACTTTGTTCGGCAACGGACTTACATGCCAAAATCACGATAAATTTTAATAAAATAGCCGCTTCCCGCATTTTTCCGGCCGTAATGGTTCACCAGCCTATCAGCATCCTGCTGTTCTTTGGAAACATCTCCTTAATCTGCGAAGACAGGAGATAGGATGCCCCGATTATGAGGGCGGAAGAGAAGGGCACCAGATGGAATCCATATACCTCGACATATATCGACTGAAACAGGGAAACACCGTAAATAAACCAGCCATGGAGAAAATATATAGCAAAACTCGATGAAGCAAGAGCCTTGAGCATCCTGCTGTTCAAGGCCTCATATCTATGCAGAAAGATCAGGAAAAACAGACAGAGCAGCATCTTCTGGAGGAGATTTATATCGATGCCCTGCAGATCGAATGGCGGTTTCTGGAAATCGCCGCATGCCTCGTAGAGGAAAGCCTGGAGTACGGCCAACAGAAAAGCGCCAGCGAGGAGGATCAGGCTCCATTTGCCCAGGTTTCGATAGATCCATTCCTTATGTATCGAACATAGGATGCCGAACAGATAGACGGGGGTAAAGAAGAGCACCGACTGGGGAACAAGAAAATTATTCACCGGTCGCTGCATGAACAGCGAAACCAGCAGGAACAAAGAAGTGATTCCGATCCTGGTGGGTGCAGAATAGTGGATAAACCGGACAAAGAGAGGAGAAAGGAGGAAAATACACATGATAAAGGGAATATACCAATAGACAAAGACTCCGCCGGTCAACAGATAGAGTAGGACAGGTTTTATTACCTGATCCATGAAGGTCTGTTGCGGCCCAAAATAAAACTCCGCAAAGGGTCCATGGATATAGAGTGCCTGCACAATGGCAAAGATTGAGAGAAACAAATAGGGCAACAAAACATTTCGTACCTTTTTCTTCATGAAAATCCGGTAACTGAAGGTCGGATAAAAGACATGATGAAAGAGAAAACCGGAGATAAAAACAAAAAGAGTGGTCCCTCCGGATATTAAATTTGCAAGCACCCTATCAGCGAATGAACTGATCTGCCAGCCGCTGATACTGTAGCAATGGCCTGTCACTATCAGCACGATTGCTATGGCACGAAAATATTCCAATGATTTCAAATGCATAATTTATTGTATTACTTTTTGGGATACCGGAGCAGCCTGGACCAGGAACTCTTGTTGTCAGTTTGCCATACAGATTGATGTAGCCATTGCAGGGCTTCCCGGCTCTGCGCCAGGATGGATCGTTCACGAATACTAAGAGCAGATGCTCCCTCATCAAGACAACGACTTTTCAGGCGGTGCAACACCTCCAGTCTCTCCCTGCCATAATGCCGACGAGCCAGCGCCTGATGCAGTTTGTTCATAACCGGGTCAATTATTGCTTCTTCGAAGATGCTGAGCGTGCCATGATCAATTGTCCTGTTGCCTGATTGCCGAGCGTCTTCAAGAAGGGGGTGGTTCTGGACCTCTTGTGGAACGAGGAGCAGTCTAAGTTTTTTAAGCACCTGTCCGATTTTGACCTTGCCCAGCACAATTGATATCGGTGTTGCGAGCAACAAAGGGATTGCCACCGGGAGTGACCAGAGGAAGAATTTATAATCCAGCTTGAAGGTGAATCCAGCCCAGCACAAAGCAAGCAGGCAGCCCGGCAACTGGCTGATCAGGGTTTTTTGCCAAGACGTTTCGCTGCTGCGATTCTGCCCTGCCCATTGGAGATTAAAATTGAACAGCGCCTCGATAACAAAGCGGGAGTGGGCGAGCATCCGAATCGGCGCCAGCAGAGAAGAAATAATAATCTCCAGGGTCATACTCGAGATAATCGACCATAAACCACCGAAATTCACGATCCGCCGGGCATAGGCCGTATTGACTACTGCCAGCAATTTTGGCAAAAAGAGCAACACCACGGTACTGGAAACCAGGGTGATGGCGAGTTCAGGATGCCACTCCGGCCAAACCGGAAAAGGACTGTATCTATCCGGAAAATAATTGATCGGCCAAAGGATAAGCCGGGTCGTCTCCGCAGTGGCCAGGAGCAAAAAGAGCAACCAGAGCGGCGAGGCGACATAGGCCATGATGCCGTTGAGAAAGGCCATACGATGCGCCAGGCGAATATTTTTACCCCTGAATATCAGCCAGAGATGCTGCAGATTGCCTTTGGCCCAACGCCTGTCCCGGACAAGATCTTCGACCAGCGTCGGCGGGCACTCTTCATAGGAACCAGCCAGCTCCGGCTCAAGCCATACCTCGTATCCAGCCCTGGCCATGTAAGCAGCCTCAACAAAGTCATGGCTCATGATAGCGCCCCCGAAGAGGCCCCTGCCGGGAAGTCTTTTTAAGCCGCAGTGCAGCATGAACGGCTCGGTCCGGATGATCGCGTTGTGGCCCCAGTAGGTTGCCTCGCCAAGCTGCAAGGCGGCCAGACCGGTGGTAAATATTGGTCCATAGAGATGACTGGCGAATTGCTGCGCCCTGGCAAACAACGATTCGGCATTGACGATGATGGGACAGCTCTGCAAAATACCGACACTCGGTTCCACCTCCAGCAGACGCACCATCTGAACAATAGCCTCACCAGCCAGGATGCTGTCGGCATCCAGTACTATGACATACTTATAATTACGTCCCCAACGGCGAAAAAAATCGGCAACATTGCCGCTTTTATGTTTCAGGTTCACGGAACGTCGACGATAGAAAATGCGACCGTCTGCACCAAGCTCTTTGCAGAGATGGTACCAGGCGGCCTGTTCGGCCAGCCAGTATTCCGGATCGCGGCTGTCAGAAAGAATGAAAAAATCGAAATGTTCAAGCTGCCCGGTTTGGGCAAGAGAACAATAGGTAGCCCGCAAACGGGCAAAGGTTCGATCGATAGGTTCATGATAGATCGGCATGATCATCGCCGTGCGGGCCAACGGCACTGAGGCGAGGCTTGGTGGTGGATGCCGGTGCAGGAGCGACAGTTGGTCGCCGCCGAAAAGACGGACAATAAACCCATAGAGTCCAAACCAGAAGCCTACCGAGATACCGAAAAAAAGCAGACCGAAAACTATGGCGAGGCTGACTTCAAGGACATCGCTCCCATGGTAGGGCAGGACCCCGATCATCGCCCAGGTGGCAACGCTGGTTTGGCTCAGCACCAGGCCGGCCAGGATTGTTCGCCGGCAACAGGCCTGCTTCTTCCAGGGATGAACCAATGTTGGACCAAACAAGGTTTCCCCGCCGGCAATTGCCGTTTCAACTGGAGACATTACTCGTCCGGGTAGCCGATGCTGCTCCTGTTGAGCTGCGGATAGATAAGCGGCAGCAAGATCTCGGAGGGATTGAGGCGCCCCTGCACTTCGACCATCACCTGGTCAAAACCACTTGTGGACTCGATGACCAGGAGTTCTTCCATTAATTTCAAGATAGCCAGGGTGGAATCCCGGGTCGGCAGAACCCCACTCAAGCGGATATATCGGAAAATTTTGTTGAACAGATCCTCATATGCCAGATCTTCCATGTTACTCTCCAATGGGGCGAATATCATTATCTTTATCCAGTCGGTACGTCCAGGTTTCGGTCAGGGTTTCTTTCCCCTTACTGAGAAAAGCACGCAGGGATAAAGCCGTATTCTCAACGGGTCGGGCGAGGATGGACAATCTCCAGCAACGAAGTGCCGGTACATATTCGACATAATGATCGATAATCTCACCCTCTTCCAGAGCGGTAACAGAGGCGGTCAACCTGGTACCGGGAGAGAGTTTGCTGAGCGCACCCCCGGTGAAATCGATAATGAGCCGATAGGCACCTTTGGCAGTACCTCCGCCTATCCGGCCGCCGTCGCCAACCAGGGTATTCATTGCCCATCCCATCTTTTCATCGGCTATGGAGCGATCCCCCACCTTCAGCAGATAATCCAGGGCAAAGGGTTTTTCAGGAGTGACTTTTGCTCCCGGCGTCCAGAATGCCACAATATTATCGTTTGTTTCATCGGGAGAGGGTAACTGCACCAGAACAACCTGTCCCAGCCCCCAGTCCCCTTTGGGCTCCACCCAGGCACTCGGACGCTTCTGGTATTCTGCTTCGTTATCGAGATAGTCAATAAATTCGTCGTCTCGCTGCATCAGGCCAAAGCCTCGGACGTTTTCGGTCTGAAAGTAATCCATCTGCAGTCTTTTTGGATTGAGGACCGGCCGCCAAAGCCACTCTCCGGTCGAACCGTTGCGGATGAGGAGGCCATTCGAATCGTGCACCTGCCGCCTCCATTCACCGGTGGGCCTTCCGGTATTTTCACCAAAATAGAACATGCTGGTTAATGGTGCCATACCTAGTAAGTTTACGGAATTGCGCGGGAAGATCACAGCCTTGACATCTACGGTCGTGGCAATACCGGGTGAAATGGTAAAGGAATATGCGCCGGTCATGCTCTTGCTGTCCAGAAGGGCGTAGACGATAATCTGATCGGCTGTGGGAGCCGGCCGGACCAGCCAATATTCAACAAAATCGGGAAATTCCTCGCCGGATGAGAGGCCTGTATCCAGTGCCGCACCACGACTGGAGATACCGAAACCATTGTCCCGCCCGACTGCCCGGAAATAGCTGGCACCGGCAAATACCATGACCTGGTTTTGCTGATCTTTTTTGCGAAGCGGATAGGTTAATTTGAAACCAGCATAGCCGAGATCGTCGGGAATTCGTTTTTCCAGGTTGCGGTCGGCAAAAGTAAAGTTGTCACGACGGAAAGGGAGGGTATGCGTACCTTCCGAATCAACAATATTTATAGTAACGACATGGCCATAGAAAAGTCCCGGAGGAATAAGCATGACCTGAAAAAACGACCCGGATTCCTGCCACAGACTTTTCTCCGTTTTATAACGGATATCCTGGTATTGACTATAACTTAATTCCTTCATGAATTTTGGGATGGAACGGGGCTGTTGATAGGGATTCCCCGCCAGCGATTTCGCTTTATCGATAACATTCTGAAGATCAAATGCCACGGCAGGAACTGCAAGTAACAGAGCTATATAAATGCAAAACAATTGGACGATTCTCATCAATGACAACCTCGTAACAACCTCAGATTTGCTTTAATTAACTGGATAAACGCAGACTTTGGATGAAGATTTCTAAGACACCACCATCAATTAAGTACTCTCGGTGGGCATGATGTCGAGCCGTATTCCTACCGACTCGACATCATACCAACCGTTTTTTCGAATTCTATTAATTTTCTGTTAAATTTGCCGAAGGAAATTCATTTAATCGACAGCATAGACTGACTATGATTTGTTGAACGGGCCATTCACCGGTTTATATCTGAGAAACCGGTGAATGATATCAAAGGAAGGGGCTAATCCCAGGGGACAGGCTAAAGCTCGGATAACTGAAGGATCAGACCGATGCCGACCGTCTTCTTGAATTCACCAGTCGTTCAAACTGTTCCTGGGCTTCAACGCAACGTGTTGCTACCGGATATGCTTCAAGCCTTCTCAAACCAATTTCCTCATCGGTTATTTCGCAATAACCATATTCATCAGCCATAATCCTGTCTAAAGCAAGCTCGATTTCCTGCAACAGTTGGCCCAGTCTCTCTCGGGAAATAAAATCAACAAAAATTTCTGTCTGCTGGGCGCTTTGGTCCAATGTATCTGCGGGCCTTACATTATTATCCTTGAGATCCACAAGAAACATTTCCGATTTAGCCAGCAATTCTTTGCGCCATAAAAGGAGCTTCTCTTTAAAATATTGACGATGATTCTTGCACATATACTCCTCGTCTTCCGAGGGTTTATAAGTCGTCATAAGATTCACATGCATTGCCTTTCTCCTTGATTTTGTTGGGGGAAATCATTGCAAACCATAAAAATATTGCCAAATCTTGTTGCGGCCTTTCGCCTGGAAAGAAATTTCTCAGGCAATGCAAATATACTTATCGTTTGTTACGGTTTTATTAGATTCTCATATGAAAAATTTTTTACCCTTTCCTCCCATCCCGGTAAAACAATCCGGCCTTTACGTGGCGTCGATGCACCCCGTTTATTGTGCCGATGAATGGTCAAATCCGAACCAAGCCTTATAACGATTCTATCATTTCCCTAATATTTAAGTCCTAGAATACCCTTTGAAATACTCTTGTAACCTTCTCATAGACTTCAATTGCTGTCACTACCCCAGGAGAAACATGCAGAATACTAAGAAGATTTTTATCCTCGACACCAACGTCATCCTGCACGACAGCTCTTGCATCCATTGTTTCGCCGAACACGATATAATCATCCCGATCCCGGTACTTGAAGAATTGGACCAATTCAAGAAAGGGAGTCAGATCATCAACGACAATGCCCGACAATTTGTCAGGGAACTCGACAAACTCAGCGCCGACAAACTGTTTAATGGCGGTATTGTTTTGGGTGATGGCAAAGGAAAGATAGCTCTTCGCCTCGATGTGGATGTCCACCCCGACCTGAGGAAAACCTTCTCAAAGACAGATAAAAAAGACCATCGTATCATTAACATTGCCTATCATACGGCGCAGACCCAAAAAGAAGATACCGTCATCCTGGTCAGCAAAGATGTCAATCTTCGCATGAAGGCCCGCTCCGTTAGGCTGAAGGCCGAAGATTACACGACGGATTATGTGCGCGATCCGGCCCATCTTTACACCGGCTGCCGCTACGAAGAAAACATTGAATCCCAACTGATTGAAAAGCTCTTCGGACAAAAGGGAGAACTTACCGGCGAGGACTATAAACCGCCAACCAAAATGCACCCTAACGAGTACCTGGTTCTGCGCAATGGAAAGAAATCAGCCCTGGCAACCTATATACCCAGCGAAATTGACAGTGATTTTGTCATAAAAAGGGTCACCAAAGAGACCGTTTACGGCATTATACCGCGCAATGCCGAGCAATCTTTCGCTGTCCATGCCTTGCTTAATCCCAATGTTAAGCTGGTAACCATCTCAGGGAAAGCCGGCACTGGAAAAACCCTTCTCGCCCTTGCCGCCGCACTTGAAACCCGCACGCACTATCGGCAGATCCTGCTGACCCGACCTATCGTGCCGCTCTCCAATAAGGATATCGGTTTTCTTCCAGGGGACATCCAGTCGAAAATAAAACCTTATATGCAGCCGCTGTTCGACAATCTGAGTGTCATCAGGGGTCAGTTTTCCGAAAAAAGCGACATGTTCCAGCGACTGCAGATGATGCTGGAGGACGGCAAACTCGCAATCGAACCGCTTGCCTATATCAGGGGTCGGAGTCTGGTCAAGATGTTTATGATCGTCGATGAAGCCCAGAATCTCACCCCGCACGAGGTGAAAACTATCATTACCCGGGCTGGGGAGGGAACAAAAATCGTCTTTACCGGCGATATCAATCAGATAGATCACCCATATTTAGGTATACGCTCCAACGGCCTCAGCACTCTTATTGACAAAATGCAGGGACAGAAACTCTATGCCCATATCGATCTGCAAAAGGGTGAACGTTCGGAACTCGCTGAACTGGCTAGTAATATTTTATAAACATGAACTCATCAAGACCAAGCCTCAGCAATCTAAAACCTTTTTTACGCGGCAGATTGCCCGGCCAACTCGTTATCCAATACAGCAATCACTGCAATGCCGACTGCCCCCAGTGCGGCATGAGAAGATCGGCCAACATTCCACGGCATACTCTCGGCAAAGAATCTGTCAAGCATTTGATAGATTCTGCTGCTGAAAAAGGCTTCAAAGCCATCTCCTTTACCGGCGGGGAACCCCTGTTGTTTCTAAGCGATATAGTCGAACTTATGCATCATGCCTCAGCAGCAGGCATCCCGTTTATCCGAACCGGCACCAACGGTTTTCTCTTCCGGGATTCGGACAAATCTGGATATACAAAAAGGATCTCTTCTCTGGCCGAAAAACTTGCCGAAACCGACATTTACACCTTCTGGATCAGTCTTGACTCTGCAGAGCCCGAAGATCATGAAACGATGCGTGGGCTCAAAGGTGTTGTGAAGGGTATTGAGAAGGCACTGCCGATTTTTCACGACCACGGAATTTATCCCGGGGTAAATCTTGGGATTAATCGAGCAACAGGAGGCATATCCCGCCAGCTATTTCTGCAGGATCAGCAAACCTCGGCTGGCGAGTTTCTGCAAGCCTTCAAGACATCTTTCTCCCGCTTCTACACCTTCGTCGGCGAACTCGGTTTTACCACGGTAAACGCCTGCTATCCGATGAGTGATGATTGTCTCACTACTGAATGCGACAAAAAAACAAAATCACTAGATAAATCTCTGTATGGAGCCGTTTCCAGTAACAGTATAATTTCCTTTTCACCGGTTGAGAAAGCACTCATCTTCAGAGCTCTGCTGGAGACGATTCCAAAATTCAGGGGGAAATTGCGCATCTTTTCCCCTCGTTGCTCCCTGCACAGCCTGATTAGAAAATTTTCTGATCAACGACAACCTCTTTTCCCTTGCCGGGGCGGCACCGACTTCTTTTTTGTCGATTGTGAGAAAGGGCTGCCTCACCCCTGCGGCTACCGTGATGAACCACTCACTGAATTACCTGACCTGGCTCAACGACACAAGAATGGAATCGCCTGTGACTTGTGTGAGTGGGAGTGTTTTCGTGACCCCTCTGATCTACTGGGACCATTTGCCGAGTTATTTTCACAGCCACACCATCTTCTGCTCCATTTTGCCAACGATCCGAAGTTCTTCGTACTGTTAATGGAAGATCTAAGGTATTTTCGCGCGTGTGATTATTTTAATGGTCGCCTTGCTCCACGAGTAGAGGCAATGAAGCGACATGAAAAATACTGAAGATCTTCGTAAACCGCTTCATAACATCATTTTCACCAAAACCTAACACGCATCCTGTACTGTTAGTTAAATATCAATATACTCAGGGAGGACTCATGCACTTGCACTTCAGGACCCTTTGGATTTCAGACACTCATCTTGGCGGAAAGAACCTCAAAAGCGACCAATTGTTTGATTTCCTGGAAAAAACAGAATCGGAATATCTTTACCTGGTCGGTGATATTTTCGATATCGTCAAACTCAAGAAGAAATGGTACTGGCCGGAAATAAACGACCAAATTATTAATATTATTCTCCAGAAAGCGCAAAACGGCACAAAAGTTATCTATTTGCCCGGCAATCACGACGTTCAGTTTCGAAACTACATCGGCATGGATTTCAATGGGATCAAAATCTGCGCCGAAGCTATCCATGAAGCGGCTGACGGCGGCCGCTATCTCGTCATGCATGGGGATCAGTTCGACTGTGTAATACAGAACAGCCGATGGCTTGCCAATATCGGCAGTGTTCTTTATGACACCCTCTTAGATGTTAATCGCTGGTACAATCTCATCCGCATACGCCGCGGCAAAAGCTATTTTTCGATCTCTGCCTATCTCAAAAATAAATGTAAAACAGCGGTTAATTACATGGGCAGCTTCGAACAGGTATTGACCGATGAGATCCGGCAAAAGGGGGTTGATGGGATAGTTTGCGGTCATATACATCACGCCTCAATTAAAGCCTTAGGCAACGCACTCTACAGTAATTCAGGGGATTGGGTGGAAAGCTGCACAGCTCTTGCTGAAAATACTAATGGCACCCTTGGAATAATTCAATGGGCAAGCCAACCTCCCGTCATCGAACCTGCAAAACTGAGGAAAAATGAAAAAAATCGCTATAGTGACCGATGCCTGGCACCCACAAATTAATGGGGTAGTTACCACCCTTACCCGGACGGTTAACGATCTGATCGACTTTGGTTATCAGGTCAAAACCATCACGCCACAAGCATTTACCACCGTACGATGTCCGACATATCCTGAGATATCCCTGGCATTGGCACGACCGAAAGCCATCGCCGAAGAATTGTTCGCCTATCAGCCCCACTGTGTTCATATTGCCACCGAGGGCCCACTCGGCTGGGCAGCCAGATCAATTTGCCGACGACAGCGGTTTGCCTTCAGTACCTCCTACCACACCCGATTCCCCGAGTATCTGCGCATGCGCCTGCCGGTGCCGATCAACCTGACCTACAGGATAGTGAAAGCCTTTCACAATGCCGCTGAAAACACGATGGTCGCCAGCAAGGCCTTGATAAAAGAATTGCGTTCCCGCGGTTTTACCAAAACCTCGCTCTGGTCAAGAGGGGTTGACACGCACCTGTTCAAACCCGGCAGAAAAGACATTTTGCCTGGTGAGCGACCGGTATTCATGTATGTCGGCCGGGTGGCGGTGGAAAAAAATATCGAGGCCTTTCTGCAACTCGAGCTTCCCGGCCGCAAGTACGTGGTCGGCGACGGCCCGGCTCGCGAGGCCCTCAGCCGGAAATACCCGGCAGTCCATTTCACCGGTTTTCGCACTGGTCAGGAGTTGCGGGATCTCTTTGCCGCAGCCGATGTCTTTGTCTTCCCCAGTCGCTCCGATACCTTTGGAGTTGTCCTGCTTGAAGCCATGGCCTCCGGTGTCCCTGTCGCCGCCTATCCGGTAACAGGTCCAATTGATACAGTGGTCAACGGGGTCAACGGATACCTGGATATCGACCTTCGGCAAGCTGCACTGAAGGCTCTGACGGTTTCTCCCCAATCATGTCGTGAGTTTGCCGAAAGCACTATTCCTGGAAGGCCTGCAGTAATCAGTTCCTCGATAATCTAATCCTCCATGACCGCCACTCCTCGCCTGTTACCTGTTTTACAAGACTTCCTGCCGAATCTGCTGCAAAAGCTTTTCTATCCTCATACAACAATCCAAAAAAAGAGGTTCTTATTGCCGCTATCGCATTGGTGTTCTGGCAGGCAACCATGTTCCTCTGAGGCGGGATGTTATGCGCACGGGGAGAGATCCCCCGTGCTTTTGTCGGGTCTGACACGAGATGCAAACAACCTGCTTGTTATTCAACAAAGACAAAAATTGGGATTGGAATAGAACCACAGATCGGCCCAGGCTTCTGCGGCGCCGTCAAGACCCAGATTATCCTGTCGCCAGAAAGTCGGACAGAGGATTTCCCTGTGCATCGGTCTCATAAGCGGTGTTACCTGCCAAGTTGGTGCCTCTGAGACGGAAGTACATGCTTGAGTCCAGATCCTTGACCTGGTAATTGATGACATAATTGCCGTCTCGATCCATTCTTCCAGTCTTTTGGCGGAAAGGTTGCGATGACTTTGGTGGCTTTCATTGGTGGCTTTGGTATAATCAGGCTGGTTGGATCGATTTAGTCCGTTGATCTTACCGGCAATCAGATCAATATGGTCGACCTGCGGGACGTCACCATTGTTGTTGACTGCAGGGCTTCTAAACTTGATCGTGAGTGTCAGCGGCTGCCTTTGATTGCCAGCCACGACCATTGCCTTGTAATATTGAGATCACCGCCCATGGAAGCACTGCCGAAAGGACTGATCACCTGAAAATCCAGATAGTTGATCAGGTCACCATGGACAAAATAAGAATCTCCGGATCGCAGGCCGTCGGCGATCTCGTTATTGGAATATTGACCATCGCAATCCTCATCGACGACATTTACCCAGGTTTTCTGGTATTCGCCAGGGTAGAAATCATCACCGCCCACCGTCCAGTGCTGATGATAGTCGGAGTTGGCGAAGTTAAACCAGCGCCGTCCTTCACCCAAAAGTGCGTCCCACAGACCACCAACCTGGGCGGTAAATGAGCCGACCCCGCCGTATGCTCCACCGTATGCCTCACCGGGAGCACGACCAAAGCCACGCTCGCTGTTGACCTGATGACCGGGAGCACCTTCAAAACCAAAGCAGATATCCGGGGCGGCATTGTTGAAATCACGGAAATGCTCGATCTGGTAGGCCTCCGCCCGCTCGATGTGGGCAAAGATAATCCAGGCATTGTCGATCAATCCTTTTTCATACTGATCCTGCATCCAGGCGGTGGCGGCAACGGAGTCCTCATGGGTACTGTTTTGTTTAGCCAGAACGCCGAAAGGTGTCCATTCACCGATTCTTGATAGGTGTCCGGGTCGGATTTGTCGAATTGAAATTCGAAGGCGCTGACGGCCAGAGGTCCCATGCTATCGGAAACCACACTGACACTGCAGTGCTCATGGGCCGGAACGTTCCACTCGACCCCGGAAAAGATTTGTTTTCCCGGATAGAGGGCACGAGCTTTTAAGGATGTCCGGATAGACAAAATCTCTCAGGGACTGCCAGCGGTACATGTTCCCGTGCTGCAGGATTGTCTCCCAGAATCGGGTTCTTGGGGTACTTGTTGGTGTCGAGCCACTGATCCCCCTCGCCATCGCGATTTCTGCACCGCCGTGCTCGGAATTTGCCCACCAATCCAGACCAAATTCATTGTTTTTTTCCATCGCAAAGGCAAAACTGGTCGAACCGTCGGTGTATAAGGTGTGCTGGTGGAAATCTCCTGCCAGCATCCGGCTCTCCGGCCTGCATTGTTTATCGTTTTTTTCCCAGCCCCGATCATAATCTGATCCGTCTTGTTGAGAATAATTGGCCAGCGCCGGGGAAGCACCTGCCATACAAAGGGCGGCACCGACCACCGTAGTCGACGCAAGTAGATGGATTTTTCTCACCATACTGTTTTCTGCTGCTCATTTCTCCTCCTTTTCTCCATTTAAAGGTAAAGGGCAACCGACCCGCAAGATTTAATTCCAGCGAGAGATGAGTGCCCCGATGGGTGAATTACAGCATTTTTTCCAACATTCTTATTGTAGGGCCAAATAATGACTCCCGGCCTATCGGCGTTATGAACATCTGAAGTTATTACCAAGGAAAAATTTGCTGCAAGATAAAGTTCAGTTAGGAAAAGATTTAGGAAAAAATAGATTAGATAATTATTAAGATATTGTTAATAAATGATTTATTGTAAATAAATGTACGCACTATCTGGTCCTTGAATTAAGATAAAAGTGAAGTAGGCATCGGGCCAAATTTGTGTTACTTGTCGGTTTATTTATGCGCCAGGTATTTCTTGCCCCGGCATATTTACCTCATCATTTTGCAGGCCAACTCATGACACGTTACCCTCTCTACATGCTCTTCTTTCTCTCCGGAGTTGCCGGGCTGGGTTACGAAATTCTCTGGACAAGAATGTTGTCGATAAGTTTAGGCCACGAAATCGCTGCCATGCTGGCCGTGGTCAGTGCATTTTTCATCGGCCTTGCCTTGGGAGCCTGGTGTTTAGACAGGACCGTCAGTCGAAGCCTTACCCCGGGCAGATGGTATGTTCTTTTTGAGCTGGTAATTGGTTGTTGGGCCCTGGTTCTCATGTTTGTCCTGCCGATCACCGATGCGCTCATAGCTGAGGCAATCGGTATCGCACCCTCTTCATGGAGGCATTGGACCCTTGCCTTTTTTTATCCGTTTGCGGTCCTTCTGCCGGCAACATTTGCCATGGGCGGCACCTTACCGGCAATGGACAGGGTTTTTGAACGGTTCGGCAGGGACGGCTTCACGGTTGCCGGTCTCTACAGCATCAATACCTTCGGCGCCATGGCCGGCACATTTTTGGTTACATTTGTGATTGTGCCGAAATTCGGCATGAACAAAACCTCGATTCTCTTGTCCCTGGCCAATTTTTTCATTGCGGCCATGATCTTCTTTCTGGGAGGCACGAAGAAATCAACGGGACAAGCGGTCAACGTTGCTTGGCCGCAGTCCCATGCAAGACCACAACGACTCTATTTTACTCTCTTTATGACCGGCCTGTTGGGTATAGGTTTTGAGGTGCTGATGACGAGAGTGCTCAGTCAGGTGCTGGAAAATACGGTTTACTCCTTTGCTGTCCTGCTGATGATTTTTCTCTTCGGTACCGCTCTGGGTGCCTGGATCTATCAGCGGAAAAGACTTTCTCGCTCTTCTGGAATACTGTCCTTTTTATTGCTGTCAACCACCTTTTTTTGCCTGGTTTCTATCTCCCTGCTGCAATTCGTGTATCCGGTTTTCGCCGGCCTGCAAAGGCTCTTTGGCGCAAATTACTATGGCGCCATTGCGGCGGAGCTCTGCATGGCTTTACTCTTTTTCCTTCTGCCGACAATTTCGATGGGAGCAACCTTCAGCCATCTGGCACAATCATTGAAAAGTCGGGATCGGGGCGTTGGCAGGGCCCTTTGTCTCAACACCCTTGGGGGAGCTGTTGCACCTTTGCTGTTTGGCGTTGTCCTCCTGCCGCTCATAGGCATCAACGCTTCTCTGCTGCTTGTCGCCATGGCCTATACTCTCTGCCTTGACAAATTTTGTCGGCCAAATGTCGCAGCTGCGATGGCATTTGCGACCTTGAGCTTATATCTTGGTGTCCACTCCAATCCACACCAATTCATTACTCTTGGCAAAGGGGACTCGGTAATCAGCCATAAAGAAGGCGTCATGGCATCGGTGTCGGTAATCGAAGATGATCGTCGGCAGTTGCACCTGAAGGTCAACAACCACTTCCAAATGGGAGGCACAAGCTCGGTTTATTCCGATCGTCGACAGGCATACCTGCCCCTGCTCCTCCACCTCAAACCGGAACATGCCCTTTTTCTTGGTCTCGGAACAGGAAGCACTTTTGCCGCCGCCGCACTTTTCCCGGAAATAAAGGCTGAAGGGGTGGAACTGGTTCCGGAAGTGATAGATGCCATACCTTTTTTTGAAAAAGTGACCGGTGATTTTGATACGTTTGCCAATCTGCACATCATCAATGGTGATGCAAGGCGCTATGTGCTGGCTGCAAAACAAAAATATGATGTAATAGTCGCTGATCTTTTCCATCCTGCCCGTGACGGAGCCGGCAATCTCTATACTTTAGAACATTTCCAGGCCATACGTGACTTACTGCGGCAAGACGGCCTGTTTTGCCAATGGCTCCCACTCTACCAACTGGATCTGGCAACTCTTAAAGTCATAGTAAAGACTTTCCTGGAGGTGTTTCCGGAAGCTCAGGCATATCTTGCCCACTACAGCCTGGAGCAGCCAATTATCGGGCTGGTGGGTGGGAGAGCGAAGCTGCGCTATTCAGGAAAATGGCTTGGCGAGAGGTTACCGGACCAGGAACTGCGTGAGCACCTGTCCAGGTACGGTTATGACAGTATTTACAGTCTATTAGGCACTTTTATCGCAGGAGGCGACACCTTGCGACACTATGCCGGGTCAAGTCCGGTTAATGCGGATACCTATCCTGTCGTTATCTTTCAAGGGCCCCGATTTGTTTACGGAGCGCAGTCCCCGGCCTCCGAGAGGCTTTTGACCCTGCTTGGCGATTTGTCACAGCCTGCTCCGGAAAACATCCTGATCCAGGCGGTAACCAAAGAAGATTATACAACCTACTCCCGGCTTTCAGCCTATTGGGATGCCCGCAACAGTTTTCTAAAACTTGGGACGAGAGTTGAACGAACCAAGGATGTGGTGAAATTGTATCAGACTGCCGGCGATCCTTTGCTCGCCGTCGTGAGAAAGAGTGTTGACTTTACCGCCGCATACTTCCCACTGGTTTCGATTGCCTACAAGTTATATCCATATGATGCATACGCCTCGCATAAACTTTTTCAAGATTTGCAACAGGCCAACCCAACTCGCCCCGAAGCGGAACTCTTGAAGAAGCGTTTATTTGCCGATTAATCTCATTGTTCGTTTTGTCCAAGAGAACAGGTTGTTTTAATTTCCCAAAGAGGCCGTCTTTGATAAATATTTTCTTAATCTACGTTTAATAAAATCCTAATATCTCTCCGGTATTTTCATCTGCAATCTCCCTTTAAAGTTCAAACGATCAGTACATCACATGTCGATCACGTGTCGATTTGTATGAAACCGTTGTTGTTTTTTAAAGGAACACAGCACTTTTCGTGGCATATGCCACAGCAATCCGAAATATCAAGAAAAAACGAGAGAGAATCATGAAAAAACTATTGTTTTCGTTGTTGACACTCATCCTTATCGGAGTTGCTGCACAAAATGCGTTATGTAAGACCGAACTGCTTGTTTACACTGCAGTGGAGGCCGATGAACTACCCATGTTCAAGGAGGCCTTTGAAAAAAACCATCCGGATATCGAGATCAAGTGGATCCGCGATTCCACCGGTATTGTTACATCTAAACTGATTGCTGAAGCAGCCAACCCCAATGCAGACATCGTCTGGGGCCTGGCCGCTACCAGCCTGATGGTGCTTGACGATATGGACTATTTCCAGGCCTATGCCCCAAAAGGTATCGAGTTAATTGATCCTCGTTACAAGGATACCGCCAATCCTCCCAAGTGGGTTGGACAACGGGCCTGGATTGCCGCAATCTGCTACAACGTCCCGGAAGGAAAGAAGAAGGGAGTTCCGCAGCCGGAGTCCTGGGCGGACCTGTTAAAACCGGAATATAAAGGTTCTGTGGTGATGCCCAATCCGAACTCCTCGGGCACCGGATTTCTTGACGTTTCCGCCTGGTTGCAGTTGATGGGCGAAGAGAACGGTTGGGAATATATGGATAAGCTGCACGATAATATTGCCTGGTATACCCATTCCGGCTCCAAGCCCTGCAAGCAGGCTGCGGCCGGCGAAACCGTTGTGGGCATTTCTTTTGCCTATCGTGGTGCAAAATCCAAAGCAGAAGGTGCACCTATTGAAATCATCGCCCCGATAGAAGGTGTTGGTTATGATATTGAAGCCTTCGGCATTGTCAAAAACACCAAAAATCTAGCCGCTGCCCAGCAGTTCGCTGATTGGTCCATATCCCGCGAAGCAATGGAACTCTACAACCAGTCAATGGCCGTTGTCGCCATGCCCGGCGTGGCCAAACCGGTCAAATATTTCCCGGAGGACATCGAGAAGAAGATGATCAACAACGATTTTGCCTGGGCTGCCAAGAACCGAACGGCAATACTTGACAAATGGCGTACCCGTTATGATGGCAAATCTCAGCCCAAAGAATAATAGGCTGAAGGTAAAAGAGAGCTGATTGTCAATCTTTCGTGCCTGTCGTCCGATCCAACAGACGACAGGCACGTTTTCTTGTGGAGAACAAGAAGAGGAACACGAACATGAATCAAACGTTGATATCACCGGCAAAAACCAAAAATCCATATCTAAAGATCAAGGGGGTTACCAAGAAATTTGGTGAGTTCACCGCCTTACGGGATATTAACCTGGAGATACATGAGGGTGAGTTTATCTGCTTTGTGGGCCCTTCCGGTTGTGGCAAGACCACCCTGCTGCGCGCCATCGCCGGTCTCGATGTCCAGACCTTTGGATCAATTGAACAATCCGGACGCGATATCAGCACCCTGCCGCCTTCGGAACGCGACTTCGGCATTGTTTTCCAGTCCTATGCTCTTTTCCCCAATATGACTGTATTCAAGAATGTAATCTATGGTTTGCAGAACAAAAGAGTCCCCAAGGAGCAGGCTCGGCAGCGAACCTATGAGCTGCTTAATATGGTTGGACTTATCGAACATGCCAAAAAGTTTCCTGCCCAGCTGTCCGGTGGCCAACAGCAACGGGTCGCTTTTGCCCGCGCCCTGGCCACCTCACCTGGGCTGCTGCTGCTCGATGAACCACTGTCCGCCCTTGATGCCAAGGTCCGAGGCTCTCTGCGCCAGGAGATGCGGGATTTACAGACCAAACTCGGCGTTACGACCATCATGGTTACCCACGACCAGGAAGAGGCTTTGACAATGGGCGACCGGATAGTGGTTATGTCCGATGGCATTATTGAACAGGTTGGCACGCCTTCCCAGATATATCATAAACCGGCGTCTCTTTTTGTGGCCGACTTCATCGGGACCATGAATTTTGTGCCGGGAATCGTGCAGGCGGATAAAAAGATCAGTATCGGTGAGATGCACTTACAGCACGCCGTGGCAAGCCTGAATTATCGTCCGGGAACCAAGGTAATGCTTGCCTTTCGCCCAGAATCACTCCGCTTTGAAAGCGTCTCCGATTGTGTGAATACTCTTGATATGGAGGTCAGCCGTATCGAATTTCTCGGTTCCACTTATCGCACCGACCTGTTCTGCGATGGCCACAACAATTTCAATCTCAGGGCCGATATTCCCTTTGCCCTTTTCCAGACGCTGGGGATGCGGCTTGGCAAAAAAGTCAACGTGACTATTCCCGAACCGGCCATCCAGGTATTTGGTCATCGAGCGCCAACTCATAATGAAAATTGAGCCAATTGCCGATCCTGAAATTGTTGGTCCCGGCACGATAAATTCTTCGATGGAAGAGGTCAGAGGAAAAGCAGCGACAGAAGACTGGGTCATGCGCGGTGGCCTGCTGCTCCTGGGACTCTACCTGGTGATCAGCCTGCTCATCCCGCTCTACACAGTTCTTGCCAAGAGCTTTCAAAATGAACAGGGAGTCTTTATAGGACTTGCGCATTATATCAGCTATTTTTCTGATCCAGCCCTGTCGGTGTCCATTAGCCACAGTCTATTCATCGCCTTCTGGTCGGCACTGATTACCCTGATACTGGCCTTTGGCTATGCGTATGGCCTTACCCGTACCGCGATGCCTTTTAAGCCGTTGTTCAAGGGCCTGGCTGTCATCCCTTTACTCATGCCCTCGCTGCTGCCGGCCATCGCACTGGTCTATCTCTTTGGCAACCAGGGCATGGTCAAACAGATTCTGATGGGACAATCGATTTATGGTCCCATAGGTATTGTTATCGGCATGGTGTTTTACACCTTTCCCCATGTGTTGATGGTCCTGATTATCGCCATGTCGGCTGCTGATGCCCGACTCTTTGAGGCGGCAAACGTGCTTGGTGCCGGTAAAACAAGGACCTTTCTGACGGTGACCTTGCCGGGTATTCGCTATGGACTGGTGTCTGCTTTCTTTGTCGCGTTTACCCTGATCATTACCGATTTCGGCGTACCAAAGGTTATCGGCGGCCAGTACAACGTCCTTGCCACCGATATCTACAAGCAGGTTATCGGCAGGCACGATTTTCAGATGGGGGCGGTGGTCGGCATGATTCTGTTGATACCGGCAATTATTTCCTTTGGGGCTGACCGTTACGTGCAAAAAAAACAATCGGCCCAATTCAGTTCCAAGGCAGTACCCTATCAACCGAGACCGGAGAAAATAAGAGATCTTTTTTTTACCGGCTTCTGCGCCACTATCGCCCTGTTGCTGCTGATCATCCTCGGCGTTGCCGCAACCGCTTCCTTGGTTACTTTCTGGCCCTATAATCTCACCCTCTCTCTTGCCCATTATAACTTTGATATGATGGATGGCGGCGGCTGGTCTTCTTTCTACAATAGCCTGAAAATGGCCGGAGCTACTGCCCTCTTTGGCACAATCATCATTTTCTCTGGGGCCTACCTGGTGGAAAAGAGCCGGGGATTTCATCGATTTCGCACCTTCATCCAATTGCTGGCCATGACGCCCATGGCCATACCGGGACTTGTCCTGGGCCTGGCCTATGTATTTTTCTTTAATAACCCGGCCAATCCCCTTCATATTCTTTACCAGACGATGGCTATCCTGGTTATCTGCACGATCAGCCATTTCTATACCGTCAGCCATCTCACCGCCGTTACCGCCTTAAAGCAGATGGATGCAGAATTTGAATCGGTTTCCGCCTCACTGAAGGTACCGTTTCATAAAACATTTTTCCATGTGTCGGTGCCTGTGGCCATGCCGGCTATCCTGGATATTGCCATGTATCTTTTCCTCAATGCCATGACCACCGTCTCGGCAGTGGTGTTCCTCTATTCACCGGACACCTCCCTGGCCTCCCTGGCAGTATTGAATATGGATGACGCCGGGGATATCGCCCCGGCGGCGGCGATGGGCATGATGATTGTCTCTATCTCCATTCTGGTGCGCATAGTCTATGGCCTCGTAGCACGAAAATTACTCAAAAAAAGCCAGGCATGGCGCAACTTCGATCTATGAAAAAAATCGCGCGCGTGGCTGAAGGGGATATAAACCTCAGCCCTTTACGAACAAAATGGCAGCAGACCCACAACAGCGAGCAGACCCGGCGGCTGCTCGAAGAAGACAGCAGCTATTTTCTGCACCAGTCGCTGTCCACCCCTTGTCTTGACGTACTGCAAAGCTGCCATGGATCCAGCATTGAAAACCTCGACGGAAAAAGCTCTCTCGATTTCCATGGCAATTCCGTGCACCAGGTGGGTTTTGCCAATCCGCGGGTGATTAAGGCCATTAGCGACCAGCTTGCGACGCTGCCCTTTTGCACCCGCCGCTATACCAATATCCCGGCTATTGAACTTGCCAAAAAACTCTGTCAGCTCATCGCAAGTGCAGAAAACAGCTACAAGATACTTTTTGCTCCCGGCGCGACTTCAGCAATCGGCATGGCCTTAAAACTTGCCCGGATATTCACCGGACGTTTTAAGACTATCTCCATGTGGGACTCTTTTCATGGTGCATCGCTCGATGCAATTTCCATTGGTGGTGAATCGATTTTTCGCGAAGGGATAGGCCCCTTACTGACCGGCTGTGAACATGTGCCGCCACCGGATTCGCATAACTGTGTGTTGAACCGGACGGGGAACTGCCAGACATGCGATTTGGCTTGTGCCCGCTATATCGAATACGTCCTTGATAAAGAACAAGATATTGCGGCGGTCATTGCCGAACCGCTTCGCTGCACGGCGATCAATCCTCCTCCGACCGGCTATTGGCAACTGGTCCGCAAGGCCTGCGATAAACACGGCGCCTTATTGATCTTTGATGAAACAGCGGTTGGTCTTGGTCGGACCGGGCGGATGTTTGCCCACCAGCATTTTCAGGTGGAACCCGACATGCTTGTGCTGGGCAAAGGCCTTGGCGGAGGGATAATGCCTCTTGCGGCACTTCTTGCCCGAAGTGGTCTGGACAGGGCGGGACATACCGCACTCGGCCACTATACTCATGAAAAGAATCCCCTTTGCTGCGCTGCCGGACTTGCCACCATAGCGGAGATTGAAGAGCGAGGTTTAGTCGGCCGTTCGGCGCAACTGGGCGAGGAGCTGCTCGACCAGCTCAGGTTGCTGCAGGAAAAGTATCCTGCCATTACCGATGTACAAGGATTGGGGCTTATGGTCGGGGTCTATCTGCGCTCTGCCGAGAATGCCGAGCAGGTTATGTACTCAGCACTGACACTTGGTCTCAGTTTCAAGGTTTCCCAGGGGAACTGTCTGAGCCTGACACCACCTTTAACGATCAGTCGCAACGAACTTGCCAGGGCAGTTGCTATTCTGGATTGCTGCCTGGCAGAGCTCTAAACAACTTTTTTACCCACAATGCAGAGCAGGCCGGATGGTCCGGAGCTCTATAAACTTTCTATAATAAAAGGATGCGAAAAATATGAGTGATCTCGAAAATCCTTATATTCTTTTGACACCTGGTCCTTTAAGCACCAGCAGAGGGGTCAAACAGGCGATGCTGCGAGACTGGTGCACCTGGGATGACGAATATAACGCAATCGTTCAGAAAATCCGTGAACAGTTGCTGCATATTGCCGGTGTCGGCGACGAATATACCACTGTACTTATGCAGGGCAGTGGGACGTTCAGCGTCGAATCGGTCATCACCAGTGCCGTGTCGGAAAAAGGCAAACTGCTGGTGCTGGCCAATGGCGTCTACGGTCAACGTATGGGAGTTATTGCCGGAAAGGCCGGGATAGATTGCCGAGTGCTCGACTTTGGCGAAGTATCACCACCGGATCTTGCCTTGGTAGGAAAAGTACTGCGGGAAGACCCAGCCATAAGCCATGTGGCGGTTGTTCATTGCGAAACGACCACCGGCATGCTCAACCCCATAGAGCCATTGGGTGAGCTCGTTAAACACTTTAAAAAAATCTATATTGTCGATGCGATGAGCAGCTTTGGCGGTATCCCTATCAATTTGCCACAAGTACAGGCGGATTTTCTCATCAGCAGTGCCAATAAATGCATTCAGGGCGTCCCCGGCTTTGGCTTTGTTATCGCCCGCAGAGCCGAGATAGAAAAACTTGAGAACCGGGCAAAATCCCTCAGTCTCGATCTCTATGATCAGTGGCGGGTAATGGAACAAAACTGCGGCAAATGGCGTTTCACCTCGCCCACCCACGTGGTCCGTGCTTTTGCCCGTGCCCTTTTAGAGCTCGAGATCGAGGGTGGAGTTAATAGACGCTACAGACGTTACTGTGTCAATCATCAACAATTGCTGGAGGGAATGCAGTCTCTGGGTTTTAAGCCACTGCTTGATACCACCCACCAATCACCAATTATTACCGCCTTTTACAATCCAGAACATCCTGATTACACCTTCCGCAAATTCTATGATCAACTGAAGGCCCACGGCTTTGTGATCTATCCGGGAAAAGTCTCAGACCACGACACCTTTCGGATCGGCACAATCGGCGATATTACCCAGGATGATATCCGCAAACTGATCCATGCCATAAACCAATCCATGTATTGGAAGGAGTATAAAAATAATGCACTATCAGTACAGTAGGACGTATCGGGACCGGGTTCGTCTGGTTGTCTTCGATTGGGCCGGGACCATAGTTGACTATGGCTGTCAGGCCCCCATCGCCGCTTTTGTCGCCGGTTTTCAGGCCATGGGAGTGGAGGTCGGCATGGAGGTAGCTAGAGGCCCAATGGGCATGGAGAAACGTGACCATATCCGGACCGTCGCCGCGGTGGACGAAGTGGCAAAAGCATGGATGAAAAAGCATGGCCGACCAATCTCCGAGGCCGATATCAACAGTATGTATGATAATTTTGTTGCGCTGCTGCTTGCCCAGTTAAAAGAGCAGAGCAAGTTGCTGCCATATATCACCGAGACAGTTGCCACGCTGCGCAACCAAGGGATCAAGATCGGATCCAGCACCGGCTATTTCACCGAGGCGGCAGATATTGTCAGTGCCCAGGCCGCCGAGGAGGGATTTCGTCCCGATTATTCCATTTGCTCCTCCGATGTTGCCGTTGGCAGACCGGCGCCTTGGATGATCTACCGGGTCATGGAGAAACTCAATGTATCCCCGCCGGAAGCAGTAATTAATGTTGGCGATACGCCGGTAGATATTGAGTCCGGCCTTAATGCCGGGGTATGGACAGTCGGAGTTGCCGCAACCGGCAACCAGATGGGTTTAACCGAAAAGGAATGCGGAGAACTGGGTGCCGATGCATATACCCTCCGCCTGGAAAAAGCCAGAACAAGCCTTGCCCAGGCCGGAGCCCACTGGGTCATCGACACCATGCAGGAGCTGCCGGCAATTGTCATGACAATAAACGCCCTTCTTGCTGCTGGTAAAAAACCTTGAAATATTTTGCATCTGCACAGTATTGCCTGTGCAGATCGAGCCACCATTTAAGGAGAAAACATGAACATCATGTGCCTTGGAGGAGCCGGAATGATCTGCCGGGAAGCAGTTCAAGATCTGGTCAAACACTCCTCCTGCCAAAAAATCACCATCGCCGATTATAACGAAGAGATGGGCCGGGAAATACTCCACCGCATGCACGACCCACGGGTTGATTTTGTCCGGATCGATGTCCGCGACAAGCAGACAACCATTAAAGCCATGGAGGGCTATGATGTGGTCATGGACGGCACCACCATCGCCCTCAATTGCCTGTCGACTGAGTGCATTGCTTTGGCCGGCTGCCATGGCATCAATCTCAATGGTTTTGGCGAAGAAGACGTGATGGATGCGGTTTTCAAAAAAAATGGCAAATGCTGTATTCCCGGTTTTGGCATGACACCCGGCCTGACCCAGATGATGGCCATGGATGCCGCCAACAACCTCGACAAGGTTTTATCCGTTCGGGTCAGTCACGGCGCTTTTCGACCCATTGCCTTCTCCCCTTCCATCACCGAAACCACCACCTATGAATATGCCCCTGAGTTGCCTGGCAGGGTTGTCTATGAGAATAATGCATTCATCCAGGTACAACCGTTTGCCCGGCCAAGAGAAATACAGCTCCCTCCGCCTTACGGCCTGACCACCCAATATATTATCCCCCATGCCGAAACCAAAACCCTGGCCAAGACCCTGGCCCATAAGGGGGTGCGGCTGATTGAAGTGCGCGGAACCTGGCCCCGGAAAAACATGCAGCTCATCAGAGCGCTGTACGATTGGGGCATCCTGAAAAATGAAAAGATTGATGTGTCCGGTGAAAAAATCGGCGTGATGGACTGTATCGCCAAATACCTGATGCAATCAGAAGAAGGCAAAACAACCGATCTCTACGGCTATGCCCTGCATGTGGAGGTTGAAGGAGAAAGAGCCGGCAAACATGTCATCACGACCTATACCCACACTCACCCAGCCTCCGATGGCTCTGTTGCCGAGTGGGAGGGGCTGCGCAGTTACACCAGGAACGTGGCCATTCCCTTGGCAATCGCCACGGAAATGATCGCCAAAGGAATGGTTAAAGGAACCGGCATACTGTTTCCCGAAGAGGCATTTGTCCCTAGGGAAATTTTTGCCGAACTGGCCAAAAGAGATATTTTTATCCAGATTGATGGCGAGCAGATTGCCCTATAAGTTGATTAAGCAATACAATGAACGGAAAGCACATGGACGATGCCGCAATAACCGGTGAGACACCCACCCTGCCCAACCACTTCGACCGTGAACAGGGCGACATCAACTCGAATCATGCCATCGATATCCTTAATGCGGCAATCGCCGAAGTTGAAGATGGAGGAACCTATTAAAACATTTTTATGAGCTTTTCTCCCACCGGCTGCACTTCGCGGGCAATTTAATTTTCATCTAACAAAAAACTAACAAATCTATGTTTTAATTAAACTCTTTTAGTCGATAGTACAGAGAGCAAGGCATAGAAAAAGTCTGTGCACAAATGATCATGACAGTCCGTGAAGCCGATAATCATTCAAAATAAATTTATAATAATTCGACCGCAATTAAAAATACCCTTGAAAAGCAGCGGGATGACACTGGACGCTGTGTTGTCTGCCGGCAGCAGCTAATTTTTTTTATTAATAAGGACAGTCTTTAATGTTGCCAGCCAGAACAGTCGAAAACCTCCGGTTCAGATATATTGCCGGGTTGAGCATTATCGCCTGCCTCATTACTTCATCATTTTTCATGATGCAGAAAGTTATATCCGACCAGATGAATTACTCCAGCATTATCAGCCTGGCCGGTCACCAGGCTGGATTAGTCAATAGAATTGCCTATTTCAGCAGTCTCATGGCCATCTCCGATGATGAAGATGAATTTGACATGGCTCGGGCACAGGTCGGCAGAACATTAAATAAATTGAAAAATGCCCACAACGCCCTGCTGCAAGGTTCCAGTGAGTTAAATCTACCAAAGGTGACCAACGACAATCTGCAAAGTATATATGAAGACCCGATGCTGGGGCTGGAGAGTGCTCTGCACCGTTTTATGGCAAGTGTCGAATCTTTTCAGAATATTCCCTTGCACGAGTTGAGCATTCACTCACAGGATTATATTTTTCTGACCACCTATGGCCCTCATGCTCTCGAACCGATGATGGACGCAGCGGTTGATGAGTATAAAAAGATTGCCCGAAACGCCATAACGCGAATAGAAAATCTTGAACAGTTTATCTGGCTGGCGACCATCTTTACCCTGATTTTTGAGGTAATATTTATTTTTCGGCCCTTTGAAAACCGGATCAGACAAACACTCAAATCACTCGAGCAAACCATTGTCAACCTCACCTCGACCCGGCGCAGGCTCATTGATGCCCAGAAAATGGCCTCGGTCGGTGACTGGCAGATGGACATTGCAACAGGGGCACTTACCTGGTCCGATCAGATCTATCATATCTGTGGCGTAGCGCGGGAAGATTTTATCGTCAACCGACAGTCAGCCAATCAAATTATCCATCCGGACGATCGCAACGCAGTAAAAGTCTCCTTGCTGCGAGCCCTGAAAAATAAAGAAGCAAGTTCGCTGGAATACCGATTTGTCCGGCCGGATGGGATGGAACGATTAGTCTTTCAGAAAACTGTTCCTCTGGTGAATTCCGAAGGCGACATTTCTCTTTTGCAGGGGACAATACAGGATATTACCGAACGAAAAGAACTCTCGGTTCGTCTGGAAAAGCAGGCGGAAAATATTCCCGGCTTTATTTTTCAATGGCACCTTAGTCGAGAAGGCGTCGGTACTTTTGATTATGCAAGCAAAGGGGTTATCGATATTTATGGTATTTCTGCTGAGGCTATAACCATTGATTCGAGTGGCATCATGCCGTTAATCCATAAGGACGACGAGCATAGGGTCCGTAGGAAAATCACATCTTCAAGCCTAAAACTGGCGATCTGGCGGGATCAGTTTCGGGTAGTCCACCCGGAAAAAGGTGAGATCTGGGTGGAAGGCCATGCAACTCCAGAGAGACTGAGAAACGGCGCAACCCAATGGTATGGATATTTATGGGATATAACGGAAAGAAAAGCTCAGGAAAATCAGATCAGGCAGTTAGCGCTCTACGATCCGTTAACCGGCCTCGCCAATAGGCGTCTGTTGCGGGATCGCCTGCAACATGCGACGGCAACCGCCCAGCGACAGCACAATATGGGCGCTCTGTTAATGCTCGATATGGACCATTTTAAGATCCTCAATGACACTCAAGGGCATAACCTGGGCGATGAACTGCTCATCGAAGTGAGTCGACGACTCCACCAGTGCTGCAGGTCAGCTGATACTATTGCCCGACTCGGCGGGGACGAATTTGTGGTCTTGCTGGAGTGGTTGGGAAAAGATGAAACCGAAGCTTCTCAGATCGCGATGACTATCGCCGAGAAAATTCGTGTTTCTCTCGGAAAACCCTATAGACTGGCTGACTGTAAACATGTGCATCATGCCAGTGCGAGCATCGGGGTGGCCATCTTTACCGGTAAAGAGCTGTCCGACGGCGAGCTGCTGAAAAGAGCTGATCTGGCGATGTTTGAAGCCAAGGAACTTGGCCGCAACCGGGTCTGTCGCTACAATAAAAGACGGCAGGTTTTAATCAGCTCCAAAACCGCTCTTGCCGGCGATCTGCGCCGAGCTCTCGCCAATAATGAATTGTCGCTCCACTACCAACCGCAGGTAAACAGAGTCGGCGGATTATGTGGGGCTGAAGCCTTGCTACGCTGGCTGCCACCAGGAAAAGAGCCGATTTCTCCCGGAGTCTTTATACCTATAGCTGAAGAGACCGGTTTGATTATTCCCGTTGGCGAATGGGTTCTCGATACCGCCTGCCGGTGTATTCTGAACCTCCCACTGAATAAACTGTCACCTGACTTTGCAATTGCCGTGAACATCAGCGCTCGTCAGTTTGCCGATGATAATTTTCCAACCAAGATTAAAACGACTATAGAGCGGTACAAAATAGATACTAGAAATCTGAAACTGGAATTAACGGAAAGCTGTCTTGTTCGGGATATTAGTCGAGCACAACGGATTTTGGAAAGCCTACGGGCCATTGGCTTAAATATTGAACTCGACGATTTTGGAACCGGCTACTCTTCATTAACTTCCCTGAAAAATTTGCCTCTCAGCACGCTGAAGATAGATAAAAGCCTCGTGCATGGTATTGGCGTCGACAAGCGCGACGAAGCAATACTGAAGGCGGCCATTGCCATGGCTAAAGCATTGCAGCTCAATGTTATCGCGGAAGGAGTCGAGACCAGACCGCAGAATGATTTTCTGATCAGGGAGGGTTGCGAGGTGCTGCAGGGATTTTTACATGCACGACCCATGACTTTTGATGATTTTGTTGTTTTTATCGACCAAAACTATGCACTTTACCGGCAACAGAAAACCGTCACCCACCTTAAAGCAGTCAAGAGATCTGATCGAGGCGGCAATATTCCCTCAATGACGGGTCTAGGTATTGCCGATGAACCGGTACGGCAGCTTATATAATCTTTGTCGGGTGTTTTCCCCCTCCCAACTACCCTGAAAAGCGAATAGATTTTTTTCCTCACTGACTCATAAAAAATAACCCTAAGCTAACCTGTTTCTAATATCTTCTTGACACTGTAACGAGATTTGCTTAGTTGTTATGCCATTATTGGAAGGGTTGCAGTTTCGGATGCTCACGTATACAATTCTATCAGAGTTTATAATGGCATACAGTTACGCGTGGAAAGAAGTCTTCAATCCAGGGGATGCTAAGGATTTTTTCCAGGCTGCCAACCTGCACCCGTTTGCAATTGATGCCTCGGAGTTCAGCCGGGCGAATGCCTGGTGGTTATCTGAACTTTCCCGGTTGATTTATGTCAAGGGTGAGGGAGAGATCGAACTCAAACACCAGACAGACATCAGAAACCGATTTTTGCAAAAAATCGGTCTACAAGAGCACTGGTTCTATAACGGTGAGCATGTTCAATGCGCCATTATCGGCACAATGCCTTGTCACGGAAAAGAATTTTCAGTTCTGGTTTTCAGAGGCACACAGGGAAGATTTTCCAACTGGGTTTTCAACTTGGCCACAGCGCTTTCTCCCTGGCCTTCGGGAGGCTACGTTCACAGTGGCTTTAAGATGCTGCTGATGGAGGCGTGGGATGCAATAGAACCGCAGCTTGGCCATTTGGTGGGACCGATGTACTATACAGGTCATAGTCTGGGCGGAGTGCTGGCTATCCTCGCGGCATCACTGAAAAAACCCGCAGCTGTCTATACCTTCGGTTCGCCCAGAATGGGCAATAGCCAATTTATCGAATCAACAAGACATATCGATATTTACCGGGTGGTCAACCCAAGAGATATTGTCGCCTGTGTTCCTCCAATTCCAGGCATCATGCATGTTGGAGAACCGCACTATCTAACCAATTCCAAAACATCAGATTCGCAACGCTGCTGGTTTGATGCACCCGGTTTTCTGGCTGACCATTCCCCGGCAAACTATAGCGTTCAGCTGTGATAGGCGTTGCGATGCCTTCACTGAACAATCAACCAAAGCGGCCGGTGATATAATCTTCTGTCAACCGATGTTTGGGATTGGTGAAAATCTTGTCCGTAGCGCCTACTTCAATAAGATCACCCAGGTGGAAATAAGCGGTGCGCTGGGACACCCTGGCCGCCTGCTGCATCGCGTGCGTCACAATTACTATAGAAAACTGGGTGCGCAGTTCGGCAATAAGTTCCTCCACTCTGGCTGTGGCAATCGGGTCCAGGGCAGAACATGGCTCATCCATAAGAATCACTTCAGGCGAGACAGCGATAGCCCGGGCAATGCACAGACGCTGCTGCTGACCACCGGACAGCCCGGTGCCTGGCTCGGGCAACCGGTCTTTGACCTCCTCCCATAAGCCGGCCTTCATAAGCGACATTTCGACGATTTCGTCGAGTTCGGCTTTGTTTTTCGTCAATCCATGAATACGTGGGCCATAGGCGACGTTGTCGTAGATCGACTTGGGAAAAGGATTTGGTTTCTGAAAGACCATGCCAACGCGGGCCCGCAAGGGGACCACATCGACTGATGGATGGTAAATATCCGTCTCGTCAAGACAGATGGTGCCGACCACCCGACAGGATTGGACGGTATCATTCATCCGGTTCAGGCAGCGTAGAAACGTCGATTTACCGCAGCCGGAAGGTCCGATCATCGCCAGTACTTCGTTGCAGCCGACATCAATGCTGATTTTGTTGATGGCACATTTCTCACCATAATAGACCTCCACATCCCGGCAGGTCATGCGTGGCTTGTCGACGAAAGGGGCACCAACCGTTTTACGGCCGGTCGTATACGCCTGGCTGCGGGTCTTTTCGGATTCCATTGCAATATCACCGCTCAATAAGGTCGGAAAAGCCGGATACGTTTGATTTGATGTGAGTTCCATTGTTTGTTCTCCAAGCTGTTCTGGGTAACGGCCGACAACGACAACAGGGCTGCTCCGCAAAATCAATAAGGAGCAACCCTGCTTTTATCTGTGATACTATAGGATTACTTCATGTCCATGATTTTGAGAGACGCCACTTCTTCGGCGTACTTCTTCCTCTCATCTTGCGGCATGGGAATCATGCCCTTGTCGGCCAGGTATCCCTGCTCACCCCAGGCTTTTTCACTGGTAAATTCTTCAAGATATCCTTTCATCCCCGGAATAACGTCAACGTGAGCTTTCTTGACATAGAAAAAGAGCGGACGAGAAACAGGATAGGCACCTTTGGCAATTGCCTCAAAAGTCGGTACTTCACCTTCGATTATAGAACCCTGGATGACGTCGGTGTTCTGATCCAGAAAAGAAAAACCAAAAATACCGACAGCGTCGGGATTGGCCTGGAGTTTCTGGACTATCAGATTGTCATTCTCTCCGGCTTCAACGTACCCACCATCTTCTCTGACGGTCTGGCATACTGCCTTATACGCCTTTTCGTCACTCTTTTTCATACCTTTGATTGAAGGAAAGGTATCACAACCGACATCCATAGCCAGTTCAACAAAGGCATCGCGAGTCCCTGATGTGGGCGGTGGGCCGAGTACTTCTATCCTGCTATTCGGTAAGGCACTGTTTACCTGTTTCCAGGTCTTATAAGGATTGGCAATCAGTTTCTCGGGATTGGCCGGATCGGGGACATCTTTGGCCAGGGCCAAAAAGATATCCTTGCGAGTGAGCTGCAACGGGGCAGCCGACTTGGAACTAGCCAGCACGATTCCGTCATACCCGATCTTTACCTCGACTATTTCCTTGACACCGTTGTCGGCGCAAGTCTTCATCTCAGATGATTTTATTGCTCTGGATGCGTTGGTAATATCAGGAAAGTCAACACCAACCCCGCCACAAAAAAGTTTAAAACCACCACCCGAACCGGTTGATTCAATTTTTGGGGTCTTCGAACCGGTGGTTTTACCAAATTGTTCGGCAACGACTGTGGCAAAGGGGTATACGGTTGATGAGCCAACTATGGAAATATAGTCACGGGCGGCCATTGCCGGGGCGGTTATGGCCAGGGTTAAGGCGCCGGCTACGAAAATACTTGTTACCTTCATTCTTTTTTCTCCTTTAATTTTGATGACATTTAACTTCTAGTTGAACGGCACTAAGTCTACTCTCTGATTATTAGGATTCGGTTACCATTTGGTTTCAAATCTCTTACGCAAATAGACAGCGAGGCTATTCATCATGATGAGAAAAGTGAGCAGGACCATGATTGCTGCTGAAGTTTTTTCAGTAAATGCTCGTTCAGGACTGTCCGCCCAGAGATAAATCTGCACCGGTAGAACAGCTGCCGGATCGGTAATACTGCCTGGAATATCGACAATGAAAGCAACCATGCCGATCATCAACAGAGGTGCTGTCTCGCCTAGAGCCTGAGCCATGCCTATTATGGTTCCGGTTAACATTCCCGGCATGGCCAGTGGTAAAACATGATGGGTGACGGTTTGCATTTTTGAAGCCCCAACGCCAAGCGCTGCTTCTCGTATAGAAGGCGGTACTGATTTCAGGGACGCGCGTCCGGCGATAATGATGGTTGGCAAGGTCATCAGGCTGAGCACCAGCCCACCGACAAGCGGAGTAGAGCGGGGCAGACCCCAGAAATTGATAAAAATTGCCAGTCCCAGCAAGCCAAAGATAATCGAGGGCACGGCAGCGAGATTGTTGATATTAATCTCGATAAGATCGGTCCAACTATTCTCCGGGGCAAATTCTTCGAGGTAAACGGCGGAGGCTACGCCGATTGGAAAAGAAAGCGACAGGGTAATGAACAGGGTAAAAAACGATCCCTTGACTGCTCCCCAGATACCGGCGAGTTCCGGCTCCCTGGAATCACCGGTCGTGAAAAAAGTCCAGTTGAAATGTTGCTCGAGCTTTTTTTCGCTGATCAGTCGGTCGATCCATGCCAGCTGGTTGTCCTGAATTCTTCTGTTGCCCTGAGCTTCGGTACGATCTATTTTGCCTTTCAACAGCATATCGACGTCATCCCCGGCCAATACCCACACCTTCTGGCTGGTACCGATAAGCTTCGGATCTGCTTCGACCATTCGCTGCAGCTTGTATGCCACGGAAGGACTGATCAGGCTTTCAAGCTGCTTTTTGCCCTGCCTGGAATCAACCTCTGGAAACATGAAATGCAGCGCTTTTTTTACCAGGCCGGGATAATCTGCATGAGAAAGTTTTTCCTGGGTAAATTCTTCTGCGGCAAAATGAACATTCAACTCGATATAGGCTTGTTTGAAAGCGGTATATCCATCTGAGAAAATTGTGAAAAATAAAAAGGCAATAAAAGCCAGGGACAAAATAATGGCCGACAGTCCGAGGCGTTTAAACCACCTCTCAGCGCGGTATCGTCTTTTGAGTTGCTTGGTTGGCTGCAGCAGATTGGTGGTTGTTTCAGTAATCAACATGGTTTTATGAGTATTTGATGGGGATGAGTGAATAGTCGGCATATTCTATTCGTATTGTTCGCGATATTTTCTAACGACCCTAAGAGCAATAAAGTTGAGAAAAAGAGTAAAAACAAAGAGCAACAGGCCAAGGGCAAAGGCGGCCAGGGTCTTCGGGCTGTCAAATTCCTGGTCACCAACCAGCAGGGTAACGATCTGCACGGTCACCGTCGTTACCGCTTTGAGTGGATTGAAGGTGAGATCTGCTGAAAGACCTGCTGCCATGACCACGATCATGGTTTCGCCGATGGCCCGGGACACGGCGAGCAAGATACTGCCGACGATGCCCGGCAGGGCGGCAGGGATAATGACCAATCGGATAGTTTCAAAGCGCGTGGCACCAAGGGCAAAGGACCCGTCACGCATCGCCTGGGGCACCGCATGGATTACGTCATCGGACAAAGAGGAAACGAAAGGGATAATCATAATGCCCATGACCAGCCCTGCCGCGAGAGCACTTTCCGAGGCAACCTGCAATCCCATGGCCTGACCTAAGTCTCTGATCAGTGGGGCCACCGTCAGGGCGGCAAAAAAGCCATAGACGACGGTAGGTATGCCGGCCAGAATCTCCAACGTCGGTTTGGCCCAGGTGCGCATTCGCGAGCCGGCATATTCCGAGAGATAAATGGCGGCAAGCAGACCAACCGGGATGGCAACCAGCATGGCGATCAGAGCGATCAGGGTGGTGCCGACAAATACCGGCACGGCGCCGAATGCTCCGGATGAACCTGCCTGGTCTACCCGCATCGCGGTTTGAGGACTCCATTGCAGGCCAAAGAGAAAGTCAAAAAAAGGGATGGACTGGAAAAATCGTAATGACTCGAACAGCACTGAAAAAACAATACCGAGAGTGGTGAAAATGGCAACCGCAGAGCAACCGATAAGAAAAACCTTGGCTATTGTTTCGACCAGGTTTCGGGCACGCAGCTCTTTTTTAATACTTCGGTAGGCAATAACGGCAGGTATAAGACCGCAGAATATGGTGCTGACCGCAACCACATTCTTGAGCCATTTCATTGTTGCTATGTAGAGGTCGGCAGCTGCCTGGATAGCCGGATCGGCGTTGTGTGCAGCGAAGCCACCGAAGACAATATTCTTGACTTCGTTGAACACAAGACTCAACTGGTTGGTTGAAAGCTGCTGCAGGTCAACCGGCAGGCTTTTGACTACCAGAGAGGTAATGATCATTCCTTCTGAAATTTGCCATAAGACAAAGACCAAAAGGGCTGGAATTGCGCAGCTCAATGCCGTCAGCATGCCATAATGACTCGGCAGGGAATGGAGTGCTCCCATGCCTCCCGATTCCTCGGCAATTGTCTTGGCGCGGGCGCTGCCCCAAAAATAGGCACCCGCAGAAAGGAGCAAAATGCAAGGAAGGAGATAGGTATATATCATCAATGTGATCAGGTTGAAGTGGAGGTTTACTAAAGCAAATGTCATTTTGTCTTAATTATTGCCGCGAGTGATAGTACCTTCCACGAGGTAAATAACTTCTTCGGCTATATTTATCGCACGATCGCCGATTCGTTCCAGATGACGAGCCAGGAGATAGGTGTTGATATGGTAGCCCGGATGGTCCGGGTCCTTTTTTATTCTTTTTTTGATATCTTCATAGCAGCGTTTTCTGCAGGCATCGACCGCATCGTCATCGAGAAAAATTGATTTGGCGAGGGTTGTATTGCCGTTTACGAAGGAATCGATACTTTTTTTCAGCATGGAGACGACCTTGTCAGTCATTTTTGAAAAATCGTAGGAAATTGCCGCCTGATGATTGAATTTTGATATATTGTCGACGCGTTTGGCGATATTCACTGCGATGTCGGCTATTCTTTCCATCTCATTATTTATCTTGATGACGGCAATTATAAATCTGAGATCGCGGGCAACCGGTTGGTGCAGAGCAAGAATTTTCAAACAATCTTCCTCGATATCGATCTCCATCTCATCCACCTCGTAATCCGACACAATTATTGCCTGGATGGCATCCAGATCTTTGGACTCGATCACTTCTGCTGCTTTACGAACGCGTTCCTCAACCATGGCGCTTAACTTGAGGAGTTTCTTGTTGAGTTTGGTGAGTTCATTATGAAAGGTGTAGTGGTGGTCCATCGTTTTGCATTCCTCGAATTAAATGGCATATCGCGCCGCAAACGAATTCCCGGCAAGAGCGAATGCAATGATAGGTGGTGATTATTTTTTCCTTGTTAGGGGAATATTAAGATATGGATAAAGGCAGCTTGGGGGCTTGCGAAGGAGCTAAAAATGAGACAGGATAAGGGCTGTGTGGGGAGTGGCGCCTGACAAGTTGCGGTTTGGTTGCCTGTGGTTTGCCGGGACATATGTCTTAATTATCTCAATTACAATCGAAAAGATATCATGGCAAAAATAAATGTTCTTATTGTCGAGGACGAAGCGGACATCCAGCAACTGGTCAGTTACAATCTTATCCGGGCCGGGTTCCATGTTACCTGCGCTGATTCGGGTGAGGAAGCTCTGCAGTGCTTACGGACCGAGCAGATAGACTGTGTGCTGCTCGATCTGAATCTTCCGGGCATTAGTGGGCTTGAAGTCTGTACCATGATGAGAAAAGTTGAATCGAATATTCAAGGTTATATTCCCATCATTATGCTGACAGCCCGAGGTGAGGAGGATGACGTGTTGACTGGCCTTGAATGCGGTGCTGATGATTATATTACTAAGCCTTTTAGCCCCAAGGTATTGATTGCCAGAATAAAAGCGATAATCAAACGGGCCTATGCCAACCAGGATGAAGCTGACGAATCAAAGAAGTCGATTATCGTCGTTGATAACCTGGAAATAGACAAGGGGCGGCATGAAGTAAAACTGAACGGCGATGAGATCCAACTGACAACTACCGAATTCAGCATTCTTTCCCTTCTTGCCGCCAAGCCGGGCTGGGTATTTACTCGGCAACAAATTATCGATTTTGCCCGGGGCTACGATTTTCTTATCACCCCCCGAGCCATTGATGTGCAGATTTTTGGTTTACGTAAAAAACTTAACGAGCAGGGAACGATGATCGAAACAGTCCGGGGTATCGGCTATCGTTACCGGTCTGTTCAAGAGGCCCAGGTGTAGCTCCATGCTAAAACCCGAAAAAACTTGTCTGGCAGATTGCAGTGATTCGGGGGTACTGCGTTGCCGTCGGTCGAGAGTCACGAACACGGATTAAAATGGCGTTCAGCAGATTAACTGTGCTTGAAAAAATAAATCCTCTTTTTCTAAAGACAACAACAATGTAATAAAATTCTAACCCAACCTTGTCGTTACCCCAATATGATCATGGTAGAAGCCGTAATGATACATACTGGGTTGCAAAGGTTAGTTCAGGGGTTCCCTGAAACCTTCAACTATTTCCATTCAATTGCAGGGGGTTATGATGCGCGACATTTTCTGTGGTTTTCCGGCAAAAAATCAAAGAGAGGCGGATAGGCCGGGTTTCAAACAATTAAACAAGTTCTTAGCAGTTGGCATTTTGATGAGCTTGCCGGTGTTCTGCACCAGCTATGCTATTGCCTCATCTCATGGCGAGGATCATGATTCGACGAATAAACATGACGAATACAAAGATGATAATTATCGCTCGGATAATAAACATGAACATGATCAATTGAAAATAGCGATTCTCCCCAATGAAATAATTTTTGCCGGCCAGGTCAAAACCGATACGATCATCTCAATAAATAAACATCATACCGATTTCAACATCTTTACCGGTGACACCAAAAATGGCTCAACGGAATGTTCAAACGCTGCAATTGGTCAGGATGTTATTGACTATTTCAACGAACTTGATTCGCCAACACTTTATTCAGTCGGAGATAATGAGTGGACAGATTGTCATCGGGTCAGTAATGGCAGTTATGACCCGATTGAGCGGTTGTCTTTTATCCGTCAGACCTTTTTTTCCAAGCCAATAACCCAGGGTCCCCATCCCATCAAAGTGAAACGCCAGGGAAATTTGGGTGATAAATACAGCGAAAACAGCAGGTTCATTAAAAATGATATCTCTTTTGTTGCCCTTCACGTAGTCGGAAGCAACAACAATCTTGTCGCCACCGCAAAACAGTGTGCCAACAAATCAAATCGTACGGAAGCTGACTGTGCCGCTGCGACAGTGGAGTATCTTGATAGAAACGAAGCTGATATCATATGGCTTCAAGATTCATTCAGAGAAGCAAGAGAAAAAAATCTTGCCGGCGTTGTCATCGCTATTCAGGCCGATATCTATTTCCCCTCCGAGCTCAGTGATGGAGGGTATCAAGATAATTTTTTACCACAGTTGAATGAGAATAATGGTTTTTCGGAATTCTTCAAAACTCTCGCCGAAGAAACCAATTCCTTTAAGGGGGAGGTCCTTTTGATACACGGCGACTCTCATTATCTAAAAATAGACAAAGCCATGTATCAGGACGATGGTACCCTGACGAGCAATTTCACCAGAGTAGAGACCTTCGGTGATCTGGAAACAAGTTGGATTGAAATGATCGTTGACCCCAAAAGCACATCCCTCTTTAGTTTCAAACCGGTCATACTCAAACCACTTGCCGAATAATCTTGAGATGACTGCTACGCTTAAGGTCGGGAAGACAGTGACAATAGTCCTGGGGGAGTCTTAGCATGATAGCCGGGTTGCCTTAATTTCAAGGGAATTGAAGTGGCTGCTCCTGCTTCTTAACGCTCGGCATATCAGTAGGTGAATTTGCTGAGTGTTCCCTCAGCGACTTTTTATGGTCACGCTTTTAATGATGAGCTGAATAATCATCCAGTAATCTTCGAATCATTTTTTGATATTGGGTATTATGCTTTTTGGCTTCCTTTTTAAAGAACTCAACGCTCATTTTGCTGAGAGAAATTGTGACTTTGACAGTTTCTTCCTTAAGAGCAAGTTCTTCCGGTGAAGGAAGAAAGTCATCAACAACTCTTACCTTGCCCATTGGCTCATCTGTGTATTTTATTTTCCCTTTCATAAATACTTCTCCCCTTCCTCCAGTACCCGGCGCCAATAATTCTTATTTTGTATTTTCGATAAGTAAATCTCACCGTCAAAACACCTTCACCGACTTTTCCTAGGCAGTAATATCGCTTTTCATCCAGGCTATGTTCCAGATCCTCCAGAATAATACGATGATGGTCGAGGAAAGCAAGCTGCGCCATAGCAAATGAAACACCATGCTTTTCTGAGTTTATCTGGTTCTTCACTGAGTCCCACTCAAAATCAGATGTTTTTGTCATACCATTACAGTAAGGGATAGAAATACTTAGGTCAATACAATTGTATGGCTAATTGTATGGTTAACGTACCATTATAGATCAGTTGATATTTTTCATAAAGGTTTCCATTGGTAACTCCAAACACACATCTCGAAACGTAAGAAAGCCTTATGTTTTGATAATTTTTTTGAAGAAAAATGCAACAGAAGGATTGCAGACTAACGGCAAAGTCTTCAACCGAAGCCCATTCGCATCCTCAAGGATTACCATTCACCGGCTACCGGAAATCCTTCCTTCTTTTGGCACTGCGCAATCAAAATACTATCAATCTGTTTTTCTTTTAAGCTAATCAATTGCGGTCAGAACGACTCCACGAGAGGCTGCCAACAGAGAAAATCTCAGGTGGTTTTCCAGGTGGTTTGAAGTGTATTTTAATGCTAATTGGTGCCCTATAACTACCTGAAATCACGTGGAGGGTGCGCTACAAAAGGGCCTTTCACGCCGACAACACCGGTTCGAATCCGGTTGGGGACGCCATATATAACAGGCACTTAGCGACCTTCGTTAAGTGCCTGTTCTGTTTCTGGGGGAGTGTAGAGTGGGCGGCTGAGTCGACTTGAGGGGTCTTTTGATGAAACCTTTGAACCAAAAATGCTAGACGCCTCACTATTCTGACAATTCCCGGAGTATAGATATAGCTTCTGGCACCCCCACATGGTTGTCCAAATTACAATCTCCACTGGCTCTTCCAGTTTCCTCTGTATTTGTAACAATTTTTAATACCTGAATGAGATCTTCAAGATCAACTTTGCAATCATCATTTACGTCACCGCATTGTGGGCTAGGATTACTCTCTCCAATGTCACAAAAACCATTTCTATTAATATCTTCTTCGCCATCAGAAAGTCCATCCCAATCAGAGTCAGCAAGAGTTGGATCTGAGGTGGTAGTTGGGTCAACGTCGGGTATAAAATTATCTACCTCGGTACCAAAACCAATATCACCAGGTGTCAGACCAATCTCAGTTCCGTCCTGGATACCGTCTCCGTCGGTATCGGCCATACAAGGATTAGTTTCAGCAGGATTGAGGATCCCGTCATTGTTGAGGTCTTCAGCTTCGTCAAGGATACCGTTATGGTTAATATCTTCTGTATTGTCTTTAATACCATTATGGTTGGCATCTTCAGTACCATCTAAGATACCATCATCATCTGTATCTGCATCGTTTGGATTTGTACATGATGCATGTTCAATACTGTCGATTAATCCGTCATTATCTGAATCAAGGCATGTTACAAATACCTCCTGATCCATACCTGACACGTTTTCATCGACAGCAGATATTCTTAGCAAGTGTTCAGCCCCATCTAAAGAACTGTTACTGAATGAAACAACGTACTGGTTTTTAAGTACGTTAGAAATGGATTGGTATATATTCACTAAATCAGAAGAGTCCGGTGCTTCATAATATACCCCTCCGGTCTGTGAAGCAATAGCCTGCAAAGATGATGAATTGATCGATGTTCCTAGGCCAATAGAGAAGACTGATACACCATTAGATTGTGCATAAATTATTACTTCAGAATCACTGCGCAACGATGCAGTATCCTGACCGTCCGTCATGACAATAACTGATTTCCGTCCTGCCTGATCCGCTGTATCGGTAATGGCCTGGTAAATGGCATCATATAGTGCAGTAGCTGTGGTATTTAAAATGGTAGGATTATATATTGCGTTTACCAGCGCTGTTGTATCTGAGGTAAAGCTTTGAGCCGTCTCAATACCATTAGCAAATTTTATAATCTCACCAACATCTCCAGGTATCAATTGATTGATAAACTCAACCGCAGCATTTTCCATATCTGTGATCGCTGTTGTCCCCATGCTCCCACTGTAATCCAGTGACAACGCAACTACGATGGGAGATGTAGTCTGATCCACGAATTCAACAGTAATTGGAGATTGAGCAGTATCGTCTACGTACACCGTAAAATTAGTCTCGGTAAGGTGAGTCACTGCATTACCGTTATCATCCGTTACAATTAATATTGCCTCAACAGTTGGACACTCTTCAGTGCTGATATCCATTATCTGTATTGCCAGGCCATCACTCTGACTCACAACAAAGGACCATTGATAGTCATCATCAGGACTTCCCTGGGCACTACCGTTACTGTTTCCGTCCAGCGTTATTCCTGTAATATCAGCAAGAGCACCACTAATGGTAACCGAAACTGTTTCACCGAGAGCAAACAATGCATCAGGATTAAATGTAAGCGTATCTGATGCAGCGTCATAGATTACAACTCCAGAATATACACCACCAATGCTTCCACTGACCAATATACTGTTATCAGTAACGGAAGCCTCATCTATAGGTTCGCTAAAGGTAATTTGAATATTGGCTGAAGTGATCGTATCGGTGCTCCCGGCCGATGGAAGAGCAGAAACGATTTCCGGGGCACCATCATCAATAGTAAAATCTAACTGTTGCAGGGTTTCTGCATTTAAACTCCGATCCACGGAATAATAAAAGAGTGTATATGTGCCCGGTTCGTTGATAATTATAGGGCTAGTGAATTCGGTGAAGGAGCTTTGGTTTGACATCCTATAAAATAATATCTGGACACCGCTTCCATCTGGATTATCGCTTGCACTTAGATCGATTGAAACATCGGGCAGGTAGGTTGACTGTCCAATGATAGTGCCGGACAAACTAACAGTCGAGACGGGGGGAATGGTATCTTTACTTTGAATATCATCGAGATTGTACGTAGGCGGGATATTCATTTCTTCAAAAATACCGTCACCATTATTGTCTATACGCATTACCGGATTAACTGCAGAATCAGTCAAATCCGTATTGATAATCCCCTTGCCACTCGGCTGAATGGGGATATTGTAAAATATATCCGTACGGTCGACGCCACCTTTTGTCATATATTCATATTTAATATCAAGATATTCGCTATCTACTCCTTTAAATTCCAGTTCGTAAATTGCCCCATCCGGTACAAAGATTTCAATGCCATCATGGGTGATACGATAATCTGACCCGAGAATTCCCAAATGGATAGTGTTGCCAGTATACCCTGTAAAACTATCTGAGCCAATTGTACCAACTTGCCTGATACGCGGCCACTGATCTACTGATTTAGTCGCTGTTTCGCTGTCAGTGCCAGAGGTTTGCTTAATATAACCTAATGTTCCAGAAGACGGTCTGATTGTTATCCGGATACCGGAAGGCAGCCCGCAGGAGTCTTGGGTGTACTCCTCTACAGGTCCCCTGCTGCTGGTTGGAAAATTACTTTCTTCACCACTGAGCAGTGAACGTACTAATAAACGTATGCCTTTATGGCTGGGCAGGTTCATGTGCTTGGCGTATTCAGCTACATATTTTCTTTTGGCATCCACATGCATGCTGCTTACCAATGGAACAGTGCCATCCCCATCCCCAGGATAAAACTGTAAAGTGAGAGGGTCTGTGTTTTCGTTGATAACTTCTGCGGTGGAATTTTTGCATCCACAGATAGCATACGTATCCTCTGGCAACTCAAGCCCGCTATCAATATCCTCATGCAGAGTCTGAGCCTGAGCCAGCAGTGCTGTAGGTTGAGCCTGCAGATTTGGCATATCTACAAAAGTACGGAGAAACTCAACGTCAATTGACGGGGTGCTAGTAGCGTTAATCTGTTGGCCGTCCAATATGTAATAACCGTCAGGGTAATAATTGCGGTATTGTACTGAAGGTAGCAACTGATATACACTGGGGAACTCGGGGATTATCTGCTTTATCCAATGGTCACGGATACCATCAAGATCCTTGTCAAGATTGTAATAGTCATATAATGACCCAATAAGTCCGGCAGTATCTCCCGTAAAAAAATCAAGACCGGCGAATATAAAATTAACTACATTTAAAGCGTCACTGCAAAAGTCTGGATTCAGGGTCTCTAAACTGTTTTCTATCGCTGAGGTCAGCCCGGATGCTAGACTTATCCCGGTAGGATCCGTCATAATTTCCAAAAGTGACTTAAGAGAATTCAACGAAGAAATCAATTCCTCATTATTTTCGATCTCCTCAATAGGAATGACAGAGCCAAAACGAGGTGCCCGCAGTCCGTGTTTGAACATGGAAAATGTTTCAACAGCCCCTATATTCGGGGTGCCTATAAAAATCAATTTATTTATCTGATCCTTGATTTGACTGTCTTGCTTCATCATGGATTTACAGACTAGGCCCCCCATGCTGTGGGCCACAATATTAACGCGTGGGTAATTCTGGGCAGCCGTGACATTGGTAATAAAAGTGGTTAGATCCTGAGCAGTTAATACATTGTCTTGGCGCCAGTCATATACAAAATAAAAAATATCTTCCGAATCTGCTGCCTGGATAGCGATATTGTTCAAATCAAACCAGTGTTCCGTATCAGCACCCGTCCTGTTCAGTTTATACCTTTCACCCTGGAGATAGCCCTCCAATCCGTTGAAAACATCACCGAATATTATTTCATTCTTACCGAAAATCTTTAAATTAATCGCTTCACGAATGACCGAAGTTGCCTGGATATTACACGTTTCCCGATCAAGGCAATTAAGGTCTTCCATAAAATTATCGCAAGGGGAAAAAGCTACTTTGTTTGCGCTCCATAATTCATGGGTATCTGACGCTGTTTCATACAACTCGCTGCCCATCATACCGTGTACCAGTATCAGTGGAGTACGCACCCAGAACCCGGATCTTGAATAGTGTACGGTTTCATTTAAGGTGTTGTTTTCAAATGAGGCGCTGAAACTGTAATCAATATCATCTGCGGTTTCAGGTATAGTATAGTCAAATGTAACGGTTTGGCGCTGTCCTCCGGCAATAGTGACATCAAAATTCTGCGATTCAACTGGGACAATTCCATTGGCAGAGTTGTTGGTCAGGTTAACGGTTAGCTTCCCTTGATGAGGGGGATTGTTTACACTGTCATCATTGGCCAGAACGGTTGTAACCGTTACAGTCTGGCCCGGTCGGAATTTACTTGCCGGGGTCATACTGGTTATACGTGTATGGGGATCTGGCAGAGTTTCTGCCGGTGGGAACAAACCTGGCGGTGGTGATGTACACATATCAACCTGCATTTGATCAACATTGAGAATGATCCTGAAATCCGTGGCCACAATGTAATGGCCCGGAGTAATGCCTTCTGCATCGAGAGTAATAATATTACTTGCCGGCGCATCCAGACCAAGGTTGATCAGAGAGGCAGGAAATCTGAACATATGGGTCCCCTGGGGGATTTCATTCTCAAACTTTGCAACTGGTTCCCCGTTTATAGAAAGAACTACGTTATGGGGATCATATTTATCAAATGCCATGGGCAGTTCAAAACGGATCTCGAGCGCTGCCCCTGAAATATCTTCATGACCGAACCCCCGAGGTATGGCAAATGGCAGTTCAATGTTCATCTTGTTGGTGCAATACCAATCCTTGATCGAGGCAACAATGGATACATCCGTTACCGTATAAGTTTCCAGGCTGGTGTCCGGTCCACAACCAATTTCAAACGGTGCGGATACAATATGAGATCCAGACCGCGCATAGACAGTACCTGTAATATAACGATCAGCGGCAATGTCGAACTCTACATAGCCACCGGTATCCAGACGCCAGTGGTGAATGACAGGATCCAGGGTAATGATGGGCTGGCTTTGGGCATCAACAAACACTTCAATATCAGACAACTGATCGCCATAGTTGACAAGGCGGAAACGGGTGGTCATGGTGCCTGGTGTGCTTGCAACCGGTTGCATGGCTAGGTTGGCTGCAAAGGGTCTTACATGAGCAATGGCATGAACAACCTCTAAAAACGAATCGAAACGACCTTTATCCGAGACTATCTGCAAATAAAAATCATAATCGGTACTGAGTGCATCAACTGCATTCATAACCAGTTCCACATCGCGTGATTCACCTGCAGCTAGTAAGGTTTCACGCTGGGGTGTACCATCCCCGACAAACCCGATTTGGATATCTTCATTGCTATTAATTACAGATAAAGAAAAATTGTGCTCAATGATATCGGTGTTGGTGATAGACAACGTCACCCGTTGATTATAGTCCCGGTCAATCCAGAATTCATTCACATCATCAACAAACTTGATTGCCTTGCCTGTTCTGGCCTGATATGTGGGAGAAGTTGTTGTTTCTCCACAGGAAGACGTACTCTCAGTATAAAATTCGTAATAGGTGAAAAACTCTAGGTTCTCAAGAGCAACCCTGTGTTCTAGGCTCTGGGTCGACACCGACAATTTTTCAAAAGTCTGTTCTCCTGATTTGCGATAGTAAATACTGGTATCGCATGCAATATCCGTTTTCCAGGCAAGGAAGATACGGTTTGACGCAAGTTTGGTATCATGTGGTATTGCCAGTGGGTATATATTGGGAGCCGAAGTGATGGTCAACGATCCTCTATCACTACTTTGCCGGTCTTCCCCGTTTATTGCCAGGCGGCAATCACGTCAAATGAATATTCTTGAGCTGTAAGACTGCAATCCTGCGGCAGATGCATTTGAACAGTAACGACTCGTTTCTCAAATGGAGCAAGTGTAAAGGTTTGATCCTCATCGGCAATGGTATACCAGTCTGCATTAAGATCTGCCAATGAGAAGTCAACGACTTTGCTTACACAGAACTGGTTTGTCACCTCAACAAATATCCGGTTGGTACCGGTGAGGGAAACGACTACCGTATCACTTGAAAGTTGAGTAGTTACAGATTCGACGGCATTTGCATCCGTGCCGAATTTGATTTCATCCCCGTCGCTGATGCCGTCACCGTCTGTATCATTGTTCGACGGATCGGTCTCTCCTGCATCTACTGCACCATTGTGATTACTGTCCTCGTTTCCGTCACTCACTCCATCGCTGTCCGAATCAGTTGAAAGGGGGTCAGTAATCGTACTTGAATCAACATCCTGCTGGAAGATGTTTGTATCCGTATCCTGTCCAATATCTGACAGGGTTAATCCCAATTCTGTCCCATCCTGAATGCCATCACTATCTGTATCCGCATCACATGGGTTGGTTTCTCCTGCATCTATGACTCCGTCCCGGTCGGAATCTTCAATACCATCGG
>CAWDRB010000019.1:0-430434 GCA_963804605.1 uncultured delta proteobacterium | reverse complement strand
AGCATCTCCATTTCTGCTCTTTTTCTCATCACTTCAGTAAAATTGCATAAGACTCACATTTTAGGGGGATTTTTCTCCTGACCCCTCCATGTAATTGAAAACGATAATTACTCCTGAAATTAATTTGCCTTCACACAAATAAGCAGTACGTTTACAACTGGTAAACAGATACATTTCGGCATCGATTTCACTGCCGAAAACAATGATACCAATTATCAATCAGGAACACAGGCCTTCTATTTTGGCTTGAATGCGGTAATATGGGGCTATCCTGCCGTTAAATTTGAACAATCGATGCGGGCAGAACCAAGCCGGATATTGTCAAAATGGGTAATCCCCAGGCTGTCGTCAATCAGTTTGGCCTGGTGCGCGAACTGCGGGGTCCGGAGTTCAAACATCGTCAATAACCGTTTAAGAATAAAAGATAAATATAAGTAGAGTCGGATATGAACTTGAGGACTGCATGGCGTGTTGGACTGCTGTCCGCTCTGTGTGTTCTACCCGCATTATCTGCCGTGTACGCAGAAGAAACGGCACCTGGTGGCCAGTCCTTGGACCAGGCGGCGAATGATCCGACGGCGTCACTGATGAACATCCAGATTCAGAATGTCTATACCGGTAATTACCACAATCTCGAAGACGAGTCAGGCAATACCATTCTCCTGCGCTCGGCGGTGCCTTTTCAACCGGGCCTCTGAATCATATCGCCCGGTTTACCCTGCCTATCGTCACCGATAGCCCGTCGGGGGCTGATGGGCTTGGCGATCTGGCCTTGTTTGACCTGATCGTCTTTGATAAACCGTTGGGGCGCTGGGGGGTTGGCCCGGTATTTTTGCTGCCTACTGCTTCAGATGATGCCTTGGGGGCCGATAAATGGGCGGTTGGCCCCGCTGTGGGTTTTATTGCGCGAAAACAAAAATTGCTTTGGGGCGTCTTTAACCAGAATCTTTTCTCCTATGCCGGAGACGATGATCGTGAGGACGTCAATGTCAGTGTCATTCAGCCGATTATCAGCTATTCTCTGCCCGATAAATGGTCGCTTGGCACCTCGGAGATGAATATCACTTACGATTGGGAAAAGAGCGACTGGACCGCCTTGCCGCTTGGGGTCAAGCTGGCCAAGATGGTAAAATTCGGCAGCTTACCCGTACAGTTTTCCGGTGCCTATGAATACAACTTTGCCGATGATTATGTGGCACCTGAATGGACCGTTAATTTCACCGCAAAATTCTTATTTCCACTATGATTTTATATAGTTGTGTTGTCTTGCATCTTTCATCGAATAGAAAACAATCGGGGGCCTGACTATGAAAATAAACAAAGTCTTTCTCTGTGCATACATTGCCCTGTTTCTGTCGGCTTCGCCTGCGCTCCCATTTGAAAAAACATCGGCGCTCAGTGATGCGGTACGGACTAAAGAAAATATGGAACCAACGATTCCCCGTCCGGACCAGGATGCAGCGGCGGCTAAAAAACTGGCTGACCTGCAAGGCTAAAACCGGCAAACGCCCCAATATCGTATGGCTGGTCGTAGACGATATGGGCTATGGCGATCCGGGGGTGTATGGGGGTGGTGCCGTTATCGGTGCGGCAACGCCGAATATAGACCGGCTGGCAAACCAGGGTCTGAAACTCACTTCGGTCTATTCGCAGCCAACCTGCACGCCGACCCGCTCGGCGATGATGATCGGCCGCCTGCCAGCCCGGACCGGCCTTACCCGACCTATTCTGGCCGGCGATGTGGTCAGCAAAAATCCATGGGAGGATGAGATGAGCGTGGCGAAAATTCTCTCCGACTCCGGCTATCATTCCGTGTTGACTGGCAAATGGCATACCGGGGAACTCCCCGGTATGCGTCCTTTTGAGGTCGGTTTTGATGAGTTCCAGGGGTATTACGCTTCCCAGAAGGAACTCACACAACAGTTCGATGCCCGCCGCTATCCCGATCTCGTCCTTGATCCTGTCCGGGCGGAAAAGTTCAAAGAGGCAAGGGGTAAAATCGATATGTACTATGGTCGTAAAGGCGAAGAGGAAAAGATAGTTGAGAAGACCACCTCCATGGAACAATTTGCCGAGGCTGATCATGTCCTCGCCGCTTTTACCATTGATAAGATCAAGGAATTGGCCAAAGGCGACAAGCCTTTTTTTATTGCCCATAACTTTATGAGGGTCCACGCCGACAACCATCCGTCAAACGAGTTTACCGGGAAATCTGCATCGAAATATCAGTACAAAGATAATATCGTCGAGGTAGACGCCCTTACCGGTCGTATTGTTGCAGCGCTTGAAGAGGCTGGCGTCGCAGAAAATACCTTAGTGTTTTTCACATCGGACAATGGACCGCAGAATGACTCCTGGCCCGATGGCGGCTATACCCCTTTTCGCGGTGCCAAAAATACCCCCTGGGAAGGCGGGGTGAGAGTCCCCGGTATCGCCTACTGGCCGGGAATGATCAGCCCGAACCGGGAAAGTGCCGAACTGTTTGACTTGATGGATCTTTTCAACACCACGGTAGCTCTGGCCGGCGCCAGCGACAAGAACCCTACCGATCGCTATATCGATGGCATCGAACCAGACCTCATTTCTCGTCAATGACGAGGGCAAATCCATGCGGGAAAAAGTCTTTATCTGGGCCCAGTACACCCCGGTTGCCATGCGCATGAATGAATACAAGTTGATGGTCAAAGTTATGGAAACCAAAGCCCAATGGCTCGATATCGATATGGCCACCATGACCGATGTCGGTCTTGCCCCCTGGTTGTTCAATCTCTATATCGATCCCAAGGAGCAGTACCCGGTCGGCCACCGCCTGAACCCCTGGCTGGCATCGCTTGGCGTCGAATTCAGGACCCATGCGGCAACCTTTAAAAAGTATCCGCCAAAAAATATTGGTCTGAAACAGTAGAAGAACTTGGGAATGCAGCTGGTTCCCATGGGCCCCATGGGAACCAAACGTACCACCAAGCTGCGATTACAAAGAAGTTCATGTACCTCCAGTGAAAACTACAAGATAGTAGGGTGCTTAGCACTTTTTACCCTTGACGGTAAACGGGAGAGTGGGGTATAAACGAACACTTAAGCCGGAGTGGTGAAACTGGTAGACGCACTGGACTCAAAATCCAGCGAGGGCAACTTCGTGTCGGTTCGATTCCGACCTCCGCACCATTTTAAGATCCAAGGACATCCAGCAAAGTCCTTTTAACCCGCAGCCAGCAATGGTTTGCGGGTTTTTTGTTGTTTTTTGTGCTTCACGGTCGTTTGTCCAAAAAGCAGCGGACGGCCATCTTAGTCGAGCTTGAGTCTTTGGATGGTTCGGCACCGCGGGTACTTCTTGCGACCGGACGGTTGATTGGCGAGGGATTCGATCACCCGCCGCTGGATACTCTGGTGCTGGCGATGCCGATCTCCTGGAAGGGAACACTGCAGCAATACGCCGGTCGCCTGCACCGGGAGCATGCCGACAAGCAGGATGTGCGCATTTATGATTACATAGAAAACGATCAGCCTCAGCTTGCCAGAATGTGGGATAAGCGTCAACGAGGCTATCGTGCCATGGGGTATCTGGTCAAAGCACCGGATGCGCTATTTTAGTCTCGTCGTAAAATCTAAAATAACTGCAGCGCTTATTTTATTTTCACGATGAATTTAGTTTCTGCAACAAGGTCCAGTTTAAGAGGCGGAAGTGCCCCTGACACCGGCAAGCTACAGTCACAGACGCATTTTTCTGTTGCTGGGCAATATCTTTCGCCTGGACCGCGCTGGACGAACTGGGCTAACAGGCCTGGCCGGCGCCATAAACATTAGCGACCCAACCTGCGCCTCGCGCCCTGCCACGCTACTGTCAAGACTGCCCCCTCTGGTCATACTGCTTCCTTGCTCTCCTGGCATATTGTATTGATATATTTCAGCAGAATACTGTAATACTAGCTGTAGCCTAGATGGGTTGTTTCTTCGATAGAAAAAATTTGGATCAGGATTCGTCATGCTTTGTAAAAGTGAAATAGAGATCTTTAGAACGAGTTCTGGTACGGAGATACAGGTTACACTTGACCAAGATACGGTTTGGCTTACCCAAGCACAGATTGTTGTGTTGTTTGACTCGAGCAAAGCCAATATCAATGAGCACATTAAGCATATTTTTGAATCTCAAGAATTATTGCAGGAGGCAACTGTTCGGAATTTCCGAACAGTTCAAAAAGAAGGGAGTAGAGATGTCTCTAGAAGTAGAAATCACTACAATCTCGATGTAATAATATCAGTTGGATATAGAGTAAACACAAAACAAGGTGTCTTGTTTCGTCAATGGGCAACACAAAGGCTCAATGAATATTTGGTTCATGGTTATTCAATTAACAAAAAACGCTTTGAACAAAATGCGAATGAGCTTGAACAGGCTCTTAAATTAATTCAAAAAACAGCGCAATCCACTGAATTAAATACAGATTCTGGACGTGGCTTAGTTGAAATTATCAGCCGTTATACCCAAACATTCTTATGGCTACAGCGTTACGATGACGGATTACTTGAAGAGCCGGCAGGTCAGAGTGGTGGTAGCCTACCTACACCTGAAGAGGGGATGCAGGCGCTTGCTGAACTGAAACAGCAGTTGGCCGAACGTGGTGAGGCAACAGATTTATTTGCTCGGCCTCGCCTGGATGGGTTGGAAGGGATCTTTGGTAATCTCAATCAAACAGTGTTTGGAGAGCCAGCATATCCGACCATTGAGAGTAAAGCTGCACATCTTCTCTATTTTGTGGTAAAAAACCATCCTTTTTCAGATGGTAATAAACGGAGCGGAGCTTTTCTTTGTTGATTTTCTTCACCGAAACTACCGCCTTTTCATTTGTCAGGATGTACCTGTAATAAATGATACTGGGCTTGCAGCCCTTACTTTGCTCGTTGCCGAATCTGATCCTAAACAAAAAGAGACCATTATTAGATTGATTATGAATCTGTTGAGTCGAACAGAAACGTAAAGATATTGTTGCTTGGTCATGAGGGCTCTTTTCTCTGTTTCTGCAGATTAACCGACTGCTCGGTAAAAAGCATTTTGATAACAAAGCGCTAGTTGCTTTAACACTTTTGACTGCAGCAAATGATCCCGGCCAGAAGGATTTATTGATCCGGTTGATAGTCAATCTTCTCTCCGGTAAGTAGCTTTAAGATGGCGATGAGGTCGATAGCTTATTCCAGGAAGGTACAGATGGGCGATATCTATTTGATTATTATATTTATGGAACCTATTAAAGGCACCATTAAAAGTCCATTAAACGTTGACATGACCTTTTAAATGACCTATTATTAAGTCAAGTTTGGTTGAAAACTAAAAAAATCAGATCAACATAAGAAGGTTTCAAATTATGGTTATGACACATCAAGTACTTGCGGAAATTAGTGCTGGAATTTCCGAGTTGAAAAAGAATCCAATGGCTGTGGTAAATGAGGGTGGTGGGGGGCCTGTCGCAATTCTAAATCGCAACGAGCCTGTTTTCTATGCTATTCCCGCGAAGACTTATGAATACATCTATAATATACTTGAAGATGTTGAGCTGCGAGCCATTGTAGAGGCAAGAAGGGACCTGCCTGAAATCAAGGTAAATTTAGATGAGCTATGAGCTGAGGTTTAAAGAACAAGCTTTAAAAGAATGGAGGAAGCTGGATTCAGGTATAAAAGAATCCTTCAAAAAGAAACTTATTGAACGTATCAAAGACCCCCGTATCGAAAGCTGCAAACTGAATAAAATGAGTGATTGCTATAAGATCAAACTCAGAGGGGTTGGATACAGGTTAGTTTATCAGGTCCGTGACAACGAACTGGTCGTGGTTGTTATTGCAGTTGGTAAGCGGGATAAAAATCTTGTTTATAAGATAGCAATGAATCGGCTGTGACGTTTTTGGGTATTTTGATTGCTCGTTTGAATTTGGGGGTTGAACAGTTTTTTTTGAAATTCATGTGTGTATAAAAGTGTATCATTTTTTTGTTTTTTGCTTGCGTCATTTTCGGGGCAGGAGAGCTTGTGAAAGATTCAGTTGTCAAGCAATCCTTGACAACTTTCTTGGGTTAAGAAGGTCTAATTCCACATAATTTCCTGTAGCCGAGCAAGATTTGTGGGCAGCACAGTATGGAGATCCGAATAAATCACTGCTTTACCATACTTCTTTTCATGAATAGCCAGTACCTTCTCGTATATTTTTCCAATTTTTTGAGCAGTTGCTGTGATAATTTCAAAAACCTTTTCAGGCCGAAGTTTCATATCCTTACTGAATTTGACAAAAGCACTTTGGTTCACTCGATCATGCCTGTAGGTATTACCTATTGCCATGGCAAGTTTGCGATCCAAATTAGGATAAACCTGCGTTGAAACTAAATCATAGAACGGGGCGAGCGTAATAGTATCTTTGTGGATAATAGAGAAATTCTTACCATGCGCATCATTGTTGCCTATTAGAAAATTGAAGGTCATGACAGAGGTCAGCTTTTGTTTTACCACTGATATATCGGCTGATAAATGCTCTTCGGCTAGTTCTCTGCAGTGTAAAAAGCCTGGGCCGCCCTGTTCCTGATATTTTCTATGAAACGGTAGCCCCATTGCCTGACAGAAATCTTCCTGATGTACCCGTTTCACTCTATTCTCTGAGTGGAACCGATCATAACGTTCTATAAGAAACAGTTCATAGCCTGCAAAAGTGTATAATTCAGAGTGAGGGACTGAGATGCCAACCTGCCGGGCCAGGTCCATACAGAATGCTTCATTTCTCTGGATATCATGAAAATAAGGACTGGCAGGTTTTATTATATGCGTTGTAGGCGATGCCGAGTTCTCAGGGAGATAAAAGCTTCCCTTCTCAAAATACACTGGTAATTTGTCTTGAGCTCCGGCAATTGATAGGCGGGCGTTAGCTAACTCAGGATATAATTTGTGTTTACCAGGATCAGATTCGATGGCCTGCAATGCATTTTGCAGCTCAACGTCTATACATCGATACTTGCTGGAATGAGGAAGAATATCTTCACTCTCAGGAATAATGGAGAGGGCACCAGCGCAATCTTCTCCAAAATTTTCGAGAAAGGTAAAGGTGTCTTTTTTGTCAAATCGACGGTTGAAGGCTAGAATGGTTCGTACGTCACTCTCGGGTAAGAGATTTTCAAAAAAAGCTGTGCTGACTCCAGGGGAAAATCGTTCTTCTTGACATGGCAGTGATAGTGATATGTGCCGTCCACTGTTTTTGAGCCACTCGGCAGCGTATTGAAAGGTGATTTTGCCTTTTGCGTGTCTTGATATTGTACCGACGATTTGTTGATCCCAGTAGACTGTAAGATTACTCATTTGTCGATATCTCCTTCGGTTAGGTAAACTCTCAGCCCTACGGTACGTATCAAATCAAAAACTTTATCAAGTTGAGCTGTGGTTTTGCCCTGCTCGATATTACTTATAAACTTCACGCTCGTTGCGGTGTAGTCGGCAAGGTCCTTTTGGGTCCATTGCTTCTTTTTGCGAGCATCCTTGATTGCCGGGCCAATGTATTTGGGTAGGCGTACATGATATGGATATTTCATTTTTGACATGGTGTGAAGACCTCCATTTTTGACCGTACAGTTAAATTTTCTGAGAGTCAACCCATTTTAACCGATCGGTTAAGTGATATAAGATGGGGTGTGGTTTAACCGATCGGTTAAAATGGGTGGAGTCTGCGCCAGGTTTCTGATGGCTTTCTTGGCTGTGTTTGGGCAAATGTGCATCAAAATGCGGGTTTCGTGAAGGTACTTGTCCTATTTTAGTTTTGCTGCAAAACTTAAAATAATGACTGTGCTTATTTTACTTTCACAATGAGATTACCCCAATGAAAAATTTTCAATCCGGACACTATGTTCAGCAAGGACATTATAAAAGCTTTCAGCCTGCAACGATCAATCGTGTCTTGAAACTTGATAATATGGATTTGATTCAGCTGCTTGGCAAGGACCAGGTAGACGTGAAAGCTTGCGGCACCATCAGGTAGACCTCCTCCTATTGAATATTTTGCAATCTGACTGGAATCAACAGTTGTAATCGCACTAAAGTGGATGTTGATTGTGTTGTGGCAGTTATCTCTCGTATCCCGCTCGGACAGCATCTTCCATGTTAGCCAGTTCGTCATCGGTCAGTAGCCCGAAATGTGATTCTCTCTGTCTTGCTGAAAGGCGACCGTTTTTTTGCAGGCAGAGCTGGATAAAAAGATCGATCAGGTGGTCCGGCATGTCTACGATCCCTTGAATGGCTTGCTTGGTCTTGTCGTAATTGGCTAGAAAATCCAACTCTTCCACCAGTTCGTGCTCGATGGTGATCTTCACGAAATCGTACAATGCCTCTGCCTGGGCGGTCATATCGATATATCTATACCAAGGACCGATCTCTCCAGGCACGGTCATCTGGCCGAGATCGTCCAGTTCATATTCGATCAGTCGCATCAGCGGGTTAGAGAACACTTCCAGTGAATGATCATAAAGAGCAGGATTATTCAACATGGCGGCGGAAACCGGAAACATGAGACCTCTTGGGATTGCGCCGCGCAGAGACAAGATATTGTAAATGAGGAAACGGTGGATACGGCCGTTGCCATCCTCAAAGGGGTGGATGAAGACGAAACCATAGGAGATGGCTGCGGCATGGATAATTGCCGGTACCGACCCCTCTTGCAAGGTCCGGTTGGCGCTTAACAGGCCATCCATCAGGTCGGTAAGATCGTCAGGTTTGGGACAGACATAATGCACCAGCTGTTTCTGGTAGGTAATAGCTTGCCCGACGTAACTCTGGCTGGTCCGGTAGTCGGTTTCCAGGAAACGGGGATCGACGATGCGATTCTGCACGTCTATTAAAAGAGGCTTTTCGCAAAAATCCTTATGCTCCGCCATCTCAAGCAGACCGATGAATTTCTCCGTCCGGGAGGGGCTTGGTTTGACATGTTCGATTTCGAATGAGGATTTAGTCTCCTTGTTATAGAGATAGCTCAACGCCCGCCTGAGCAGTTCCGGAGGATAGACCGTAACAACCTCTTCGCATTGCTTCCGAAGATCGATTTGCTCCATGGCCGCGAGTTTTTCGGTTCGCCGGATGACGGGGCAGAAGGACCGTCCACCCAGCAGATTGTCGATGACCCTCTGGCGTCGAACGCGCCGCCCGGGTGCCGCGGTGTAATAGCGATCCGCCTCTAGAACTTCGATGTAATTTCCGGTGGTTAAATCAGACAGCGGTAGCTCCTGTCCGGTCAGCAGTTCATAGAGGAACCAGATCCTGCGAGCGTATTTCCCGGTAGGTTTAGAGGATATCCAGGCTGCTATCGCATCTGGCGCAACCGAATCGAAAAGAGTCGACAGGATGCCCAGGTTGACGCCGTCGTACTTCAGAGCGAATTCCAAATGGTCTCCCGTTGTGTCCCCGGGCCAATAAGACTGGGGATAGATGGATTCCACCTGACCATCCTGAACGGTAGAGCGCAGTGTCCCTGTCGGGCTGACCAGGGATCTGTGCCAGTTCGGCAAAATGTTCAGTCGATACTGCTCGATGAGGAACGCGTATCCCGCCAATCGGTTTTGTGTAGCTTCCATAGCCATGACACCTTAAAAATTGGTTACGACCTAAAAAAATGATTATATTACACTTAGAAGATAAAAATATATTTACAAAAATGGATTTTTCAAGAGAATTGTTTTCTTGGATGGTGCCAGGTGTGTATTTTGGGTAATTCTTAAAAAATGTGTTTGCTCTGCGAAAAACGATTCAATATCTATCTTTCTAGGACAAAACACTTACAAATCTGTATAAGGGGCTCGACTAGAACCAACAGGTAAAACCAAACGGCCGAACGTGAAACCTCTGAAGAGCAAGGGAGCTGCATCTTCGCAATCTTGATAATTCTCTTCTTACAGCGCGTCGAAAATATAATCCGGAATAAATTTATGAGAAATGACAGGAAAACCCACATGAAGAATGTGTGTTGTGTTAATTATTTTCAATATATTTCCAATTAGAATTGACAGTATTTCCAGTAAAACATATGATTGTTGCGTGTTGTCCTGTACTAAATCAATTTGAGTGTATATGAAACACGAAACGTTTTTCCGCAAACATCCGGTGTTCACAGGCGCAGAGTTCAACGATCATCTCGCAAGTCTTGGGAAAACTGGTCCCAGGACCCGAGAATCCCTGCTGAATTATCATAGGAACACCGGGCACGTCATTCTCATTCGAAGAGGATTGTATGCGGTTATCCCCATAGGAGCCGATCCGGATTTATATCCGGTTGACCCTTTTCTTATGGCTGCCAAACTCACAGCAGACGTGGTACTGTCATACCACACGGCATTACAATTACACGGTTACGCCTACTCCATACGTGAGCATCTCACGTATTCAGCAGCCCGCCCAGTTGCCCTTGTTACGTTTCGATCTCATATTTTTCGAGGTGTCAGGTTTCCCCAATCACTTTGCCGTGCAGAAAAGGTAGACTTCGGTGTTATCACCGTCGATCGCGCCGGTCTGGAGGTCAGGGTCACTTCCCTTGAGCGGACTTTGGTGGATGTCTTGGATCGCCCTGCTCTTTCAGGCAGCTGGGAAGAAATATGGCGTTCCCTGGAAGCAATCGAATTCTTCGACCTCGATAAAGTGGTCGAATATGCTCTTCTGCTCGGCAATGCGACAACGATTGCCAAGGTTGGATTTTATCTGGAACAGCATCGCGAATCGTTGATGGTCGAAGAGAATCATCTGACACCTCTTCGTGATCATCGCCCCAGGCAACCACATTACCTGGACAGTTCCAACAGAAAATCAGGGAAGGTTGTCGCAGATTGGAACCTGGTGGTCCCTGTTGATTTATTCGAGCGGACTTGGGGCGAAGTTCTATGAACATATCTCATGAGAAACTGATAGCTCAAGCGGAAGCAACAGGATTCAGACCGGATGTGCTTGAAAAGGTTGCCCACCTGCTGGGATTGCTCGAAGCTCTTGGCAGCCATCCTTTTTTAAAAGGCAAGCTGGCTCTCAAAGGTGGAACGGCGCTGAACCTTTTTATATTTAATGTTCCCCGGCTTTCCATTGATATCGACCTGAACTACGTGGGGGCGGAGATTCGTGAAAACATGCTTGCCGAACGGCCGAGAGTCGAGCAGGCAGTTCAGGCTGTATTTGCAAGAGAAGGATTTACTGTCAGGCGCATGCCGGAAGAACACGCCGGCGGAAAATGGTCCTTGCGCTACCAGAGTGCTGCCGGCCAGGGCGGCAATCTCGAAGTGGACCTCAACTTCATGTACCGGGTCCCATTGTGGCCCGTTGCATTATCCGATTCATATCCGGTCGGGACCTGGCAGGCTACCCAAATACCTGTAATTGATATTCATGAGTTGGCGGCGGGAAAACTGGTGGCGTTGCTTGCACGCAGAGAGGCAAGGGATCTGTTTGACAGCCATCGCATTTTGCATAAGGAAAATCTCGACAATGACAGGCTGCGCACAGCTTTTGTTGTTTACGGTGCTATGAACCGTAAGGACTGGCGAACGGTTTCTGTTGAGGATGTGAATTTTGAAAGCGCAGAACTTGCGCGGCAGTTAATCCCGACCTTGCGTGTTAATACACCCAAGGAACAAGAACTTATCGACCACTATGGTGTGCGACTCGTGGAGGAATGTCGACAGGCCCTGTCTGTTGTACTGCCTTTTAAGGAAAATGAAAAAGCATTCCTTGATTTGCTGCTTGAGCACGGCGAGGTTGACTCGACAATTTTGACGTCTGACTCGGGTCTGCATCAACGAATTCAGAGGCAACCTCTTTTAGAATGGAAAGCTGTTAATGTTCGACAACATAAGGGGCTGTAGTGAAGAAATGATGGCAAGAGGCGTATTGGTAATTACAGGATGAATGGAGCTACTGTTTCATCGAGTGAAGCTTTTCTGGGTGAATGTCTGCTTCTGGACATTGAAACTAATGAAAACAATGAAATTTATGCAATCGGGTCTGTCTATCAAGGGAAGAAACTTCAGTTATCTTTCGGCAAAAGTATTTCAAGAAAACAGCTGAGTGAAATAGATGCTCTAGCTGCTGGAGCACATTTCATTCTCGGACATAATATCCTCGCCCATGATTTACCTCGGCTCAAGGTTTTTGATTCTGCTCTACAACTTCTGAAAAAACCTGCAATAGATACACTTTATCTCTCTCCTCTAGCCTTCCCCGAAAACCCGTATCATCGACTTGTAAAAGATTATCAGATTGTCAGAGACAGTATAAATAACCCAGCCGAAGATGCTGTTTTAGCCGGCAGGATCTTTCGTGAGCAGTGGGATGCCTTTGCTCAGCAGCTGGCGCAAAGTATTGATGTCCCAATTCTTTACAGAAGTTTTCTGCAAACCGATGAAAAACTAAATGGAACTGCTCAGGCACTTGAGGCCATAGGTGTTCCAGCACTATCAGGTGATGATCTGTACGAAGCATTTTCCTGGTATGGATCGAAACATGCCTGTGTTGCCTCAATACAGAGAATTGTCGATCAACTGGTTGATGGTAAGCTTGATCATCCGCAATTTGCCTATATCTGCGCATGGTTGAGTGTTGCAGGGGGAAATTCTGTTCTCCCGCCATGGGTGAGACACAGGTATGATCAAATCCCGTCTTTACTCCATCAATTGAGGGAAGTTCCCTGTCGTGTATCTTCTTGTGTTTATTGCAGCAAACATCATGATCCCGGAGCCTACCTTAAACGGTATTTTGGCTTTGATGGTTTTAGAGAGACTCCGGCAAGCCCAGAAGGGAAGAGCCTGCAAGAGGAGATTGTTCAGGCTGCTGCCTCAAGTGCGACGATTTTTGCAACCTTGCCGACCGGGGGCGGAAAATCCTTATGCTATTTACTGCCTGGTTTGATGCGATATGAAAGAAGAAATATGCTCAGCATCGTCATCTCTCCGCTACAGGCTTTGATGAAGGACCAGGTCGATAATTTTTCAAATAATACCGGAACCAGAATAGCAGCGGCAATTTACGGTCTGCAAACACTCCCAGAGCGGGGCGCGGTTCAGGAGGGTGTACGCCTGGGTGATATTGGTATCCTGTATGTATCTCCAGAACAGTTGCGCAATAAATCTTTTGTCGCCACCATCTCTCAGCGGGAGATAGGCGCCTGGATCTTTGATGAAGCACATTGTCTTTCCAAGTGGGGTCATGACTTCAGGCCGGATTATCTCTATGCCATAAAGTTTATCCGCGACTTTGCCGTTAAGGAAAAGTCGGTGATACCTCCAGTACAGTGCTTTACTGCAACTGCCAAGACTGATGTGCGATTGGAAATTATTGACCTGGTACAAAGTGAGCTTGGCCTGCGGGTGCTTGAATTTGAGGGGGGACATGAGCGCACGAATTTGCTTTATGAAGTCTGGTCGATAACTCCTCCTGAAAAAAATCAGGTGATACTTGAGTTAGTCAAGGCGCGCTACGATGGTACAGGCAGCGTTGTCATCTATTGCTCGAGTCGGAAAAAAACCGAGCAAATAGCCGATTTCCTCCAACAATCCGGATATAATGCCGAAGCATTTCACGCGGGGCTCGAGCCGAGCCTCAAGCGACGAATCCAGGACAATTTCATTCAAGGAGCCACGCCGATAATCTGCGCGACAAACGCCTTTGGCATGGGGATAGATAAGGATGATGTGCGGCTGGTCATTCACGCAGACATTCCAGGCTCACTGGAAAATTATCTTCAGGAGGCCAAAAAACAAATCAAGACTCTCAACCTTTCAAAACGGCAACAGGATCGATGGATGGCGATTCTGGAGCTGCTGATGGCGCGTCATTCCAGTAAAGGCTTTAGCGCGGATGAGATTGCCAGCCTGACATCTTTTGGACAACAGAAGGATGATCCCGAATCGGAAAGCGAAGCACAGCGGGTCATTCGAACGCTTGAAGATATGGCGCAGGCAGGTTTGCTGGTCAAAGAGACTACTCTCTCTGCATTTATCCGCTACAAGACCATAGACAGTTCAAAAATGCGGCTCTCCCGCTTGAATTCATTAGAGAACGATTTTTTGAAAATACTGCAGCAAAATGCTCCAGAGGCTGACAAGGAGACCCCGCTGACGCTAGATTTACGTCAAGTAAACCAGCAGTTGATTGACACAGGACACGAATACAGCAATCCGCAAAGCTTGCGGATCCTTTTATATGGCTTAAGCCGGGATGGGAGGGGTATCGCGGGTCAAAAAGGGAGTCTCTCCGTTGCTGTAACCGGTGGTGACATATACTTAATCCGATTGCATCGTGATTGGGAATCGCTGAAGAAGACGGTCAAGATACGTCAGCAGGCGGCAACCGTTACGCTCGCTGTTATTCTGCAAACGGTAGCATCAGATGCCAAACCGAATGCTAATCTCCTTGTGGAGTTCACTCTCGAAGGGGTGATAAACGGGGTGCGAAAAGATCTGATTTTATATCCGCAGTTGAAAGATCCTTTAGCGGCAGCCGAGCGCGCCTTAACCTTCATGCATGAGCAGGCAGTTATGGATTTACAGCATGGGCTAGCTGTTTTTCGCCAGGGAATGACTCTTGTGCTCAATGAGGAAAATAAGCGGCGGCACTACACAAAGGCCGATTTTGAGCCGCTGCAGACACATTACAAGGAACGTAATTTTCAAATCCATGTAATGAACGAATACGCCAAACGGGCGCTTGATAAACTGGCTTCAGCAAAGAACCTGGTTGCTTCATACTTCAGAGATGATAAGGCAGAGTTCGTAAAACGATACTTTGCGGGAAGAGAGAAGTATCTCGAACTTGCCACAACAGAGCAATCCTACCAACATATTGTTGATGATCTCCATAATCGTAATCAAGAAGACATCGTCACCGTTCAATCAGACGCCAACGTCTTAACACTTGCCGGGCCTGGCTCCGGCAAGACACGTGTCGTTGCCCATCGCGTTGCGTATCTGTTGCGGGTGAAGCGAGTATTGTTGTCAATAAGGACCGAGATATGCTGCCCAAAGGAGGTAATTGGCAGATCATTGATCACCTGGCACAGGGGCGCGTACAGGTTTTACAAGTAAAGGATGAGACCGAGCAAGCCATGGTTGTTCTCGATGAGCTCAATCGGTTAAGAGGCCTGAGTGATCAGTTTTCCTTATCAAACACCGCTATTTTAGCTCGTGAGTGGCAGGAATTGGATCAGTTGCGAACATTTTTTGAGGAGAAGAACATCCCGGTAAACTTGAATTGGGGAAAAAGTTCTTTCCCAAGTTTAACTCGGATCAGGGAATATTCTCTGCTGTTGCAGTACCTCAAAGAAAATCGGTCAGAACATCTATCGGCGAGTGCAATCCAACGATTTTTGCCGGAATCAGCAGAAAACGAAAATATCTGGCACAATCATTTACGGTTTCTTGTGGAGCAATGGTGCGCTGAAACCAATGACCGGCGTCAGCCGGTACCAAAAATTGAAGAATATTTCTACGAATCCCTGGCAGATCAGCATCGCTCACGACATCTGCACAACGGAGTCTTTTTGTCAACCGTGCACTCGGTCAAAGGATTGGAGTTCGATCATGTTTTTGTTTTTGGTATGAAGGATCTCTATCTGGGATATGCCGGTAATTTTCAGAAGGGGCATGAGATACATGATGCTATTGAGCATTGCAGATCTGGGGATGAGATCAAATTGACAGCCCGTGATGGGCATATATATCTTACTAATAACAAAGATATCGCAATTTGCCGACTGTCAAAAGCTGCACGAGACATCTGGATTGCAAAAATGAGCACTGTGCAAAAAATACAAATTCTTGCGATGGTTCGTTGGGGAAAGGTGGACATCAGTGAAAGAGGGTACGCAGAACGGTGCAAATGTGAAACCTGGGAAGTGCCAGTATGTGAGGTTGTGTCAGAGTAATTGTTTAATGGAAAGTGTGCCAATTCACCCATCCAGTATGACCCGCTGGTGAAAAAGAATTGGCGATGCCGGAGCCGAAGAGCTGCTCAAACAAACCATAGAAGCTGGCTTGAAATTGAAAGCAGTCAAAGCAACACAGCTAAAACGGATGAATGTCGATATCACTGTGCAGGAAAAGACATTCGTTTTCCTACAGATTCCAGGTTGCTTGACCGGACCAGGGAGCGCTTGGTTAGGGAGGCAAAAAAAGCCGTTCTAGAGGGCTGCCAACGGACCGGATTGTTTGACTCCAATATATAGGGAAGAACCACACCATGACTGACAGCGACAAAAACTCATCCGCAATTCCACCGCCGAGTTTCTAATCTTTACCGGCCAGGCGGGGGAACAGAGCATTGAAGCCCGCTACGAGGTGGTGACCATTTGGTTATCCCAGAAACTCATGGCCGAGCTGTTTTCCGTGGATGTTCGCACCATCAGTGAGCATTTAAAAAAACATCTATGAAACCAGGAAATCACACGGGAGACAACTATCCGGAAATTCCGGGTAGTTCAAGCCGGGGGGGGACCGGGAGGTTGCCCGATCTCTCCTGTTGTATCGCTAAGGAGTCGGTTCAGTACATTCTTAATATCCTCTCTTGTATATGGCTTCTGCAGGAAGGCTTGAGGTAGGTCCTTGTGGTCACCATTCATCGCACGGACTTCATCGTAACCACTGGTAAGGATTGCCGGAAGGTCTGGCCTAATTTTACGTATGGCCGCAAGGGCTTCCCAGCCGTTCATGTCCGGCAAGGAAAGATCGGTGAGAAGACAGTCTATGCTGCGGTGATGTTCTTGAAACAGGGTAACGGCTTCATTTCCATCTAAGGCTACAAAAACAGTAAAACCAAGGGATTTAAGCAAGGCCTCCATTACCTCGCAAAATACGGGCTCATCGTCAACTAGCAGCACGGTTCTTTTTGCCTTGAAGGTCTGTTGTTCTAATCGTTTATCTTTGCTGGTCATTGTTGGGCCTCAAGTGGAATTCGGAGACACTTAGGTAATAGCATTTACTAATAATCATTTATTCGGCTGATGACGCAAAGTAGTTGTAAATATTTACGTCAATGACAAACCAGATGCTCAGGAAGAACTTTGGGGTCAAATCACAGGCAAGTCTTGGAGATAACTGGAATTCTGGTATTACTCTATTTTTGCCAGGCTGTTCCACTGTAAGTCCTCAATAGTACCAAGTAAAATAGCACAGCCCCCTCTTAAGAGTCAAGAAGAGGATAGACCATAACAGGTACAGAGAGAAAAGACCACAGACACCAGCGTAGTTGCTGTTATCGCAGCTCACACTGCTGTAGACTTGTAGGAGTGAGTCATTGGTACATCTTGGGGTGACCTGGGTAACACGTAGAAATTGAATACAAAATGTGAATGGGTATCTTGTATTGCAGGTGACGACCAAACCGAAATCGTAAACGTAAGGTGAAACGGAGACAAGGGGTTACAGTGTGAATCGGAATGATTTCTTGACACATGATTGGTCGGTTATTAAAATTCGCCTTGAAAGGGGACAACGCAACACCAGAATCTGAGGATTACGTGGGGGCGGCGCGCTGGGGTTATCGTGATGCGGCATTCTTCGATTTCAAGCGGCTGGATATGGTTCCCTGCCATAGTTCAAAACCGGAGCTCTACTTCGTCGATCTGGGATTCTTTTCAGGCGTACATTCTTACGAGGGCATTCAATGGATCCAGCACTCATTCTCGTAGAAAGAGACAACGAATTTCTGTTCGAGAAAATCAAGAAGATCTGGCTGGAGCAGCACGGCAATCAGCACGACCGGCCAGATGCCTCACCATCCTATGATGAACCACTCCAACTTACCGGTACGATCGGTCGTTTCATTACCTGCACCGAAGGATTCAAGAAAGAGCTTTCTGCCCTGGAGCAAACCGTCAAAACCTATGTCAAGCGGAAAAAACCATCCCGTCCACTCAACCTGCTCCTGGCTGCAACCCCCGGAAGCGGAAAATCGTTTCTCGTGAAGGAACTGTCCAAACAGATCGCTGCCGACAGCGAGTTCCTGGAATATCATGTGGCCTCTTTTCGAACCCTTGACGATCTGTTTTCCATCTTTCAGCGAATCCAATCAATCAACCTCCAGGGGAAATTGCCATTTGTTCTTCTGGATGAAGTGGACGGTAAGGTTGATGGAAACTACATCTTTCCCAACCTGCTTGCCCCCCTCTGGGATGGTGTATTCCACACAGGGCAGGAGAGTCATCACCTGGGCCGGGCGGTTCTTTTCTTTGCCGCCTCCGCCTTGCTCTCGTCACCAAGCGTGAAAAACGTGCTTGATAACGTTACAGATCGTGTTTCCTATCTGGATTTTGCCGAAAGATGGCGTCGCAAGGTCAAATTGGAATTAAAGGAATCGGAACTGCCCAAAGCACGAGACTTCGTTGACCGGATCGATCTACTGCTCTGTATTCCTCCCATTGACTTTGCGATAAAGGATGGAAATCCTGTGCAGGAATATGTGCTGTTGGTTAGCATCCTGGTGAAGAAACATTTTCCTGCCGTTACCAGAGTGGAAAAAGCCGTTATCTGGATCCTGATATTCGAGCTTCTCAATTCAGGCTCCAAACGACGGGCCGAAAGTGTCGTATTTCGCTCAACAGACCCAGAGGGAGATACGTTTTCGATTTCCCATCTGCCACTTGATATCATAGAACAGTTTGGAAGCGACGACGTGGTCAAAATAACTATTGGGAAGTATTATTCTTTCCCGAAATAAACAGACCGGTCGAGATGGCTTGAATCACCTGAGGCCTAGGCTCTCTTCTTCCTGCGCAGTTGGCCAAGCAGTGAGTATCGCCTTAACAAGCGTCGCGAGGGGAATCGCAAAAAACACCCCCCAAAAACCCCAGAAACCGCCAAAAACCAATACAGCCAATATAATTGCTACGGGGTGCATCTTAACCGCTTCAGAAAACAACAGCGGTGCGAGAACATTACCATCCAGAGCCTGGATAATCGCGTAGGCCATCATGACATATATAAACTCACTGCCAAAACCCCACTGAAAAAAACCAATTATCGCTATGGGGATAGTGACAACCGCCGCTCCGATATAGGGAACCAACACCGACAAGCCCACCACCGCGGCCAACAGCAAGGCATAGTTAATACCCAATAATCTAAACGTTATTCCCGAGACACCACCCACAATGATAATTTCTACCGCTTTACCTCGAACATAATTAGCAAGTTGCTGACTCATTTCATGCCGGATCTGATGCATTAACGGACGTTTTTTCGGTAGCCTGGAAGCAAACCAGGCGATCATGGAATCGCCATCTTTTAAAAAGAAAAGAACCAGAATGGGCACGAGGACAAGATAAATCAGTAGATCCAATAGAATCGGTAGTCGGGCGATGGAAAAACTCAGAAATTTTTGCGCAACCAGGCCAATTTCAGAATTCGCCATACTAGACAGCCGGATAATTTGCTCTTTGTCTATTAGATCCGGATAACGGTCAGGGAGAATCAGCATCAACTCCTGCAGCCTCACCAGCATTCTTGGGGCTTCAAGGGCAAGCCTGACAGCTTGAACTCTGATAGCCGGCAGAAGCACAAACAACATCACGACTATAATCCCGACTAACAGTAAAAACCCCGCCATTGCAGCCGCTAAATGCGGCACACCCCACTGTTCTAACCTTAAGACAAGACCTTGCAGCAAGAAGGCAATAACAATGGCTGCCAGCATAGGTGCAAGCACGGCACCCATAGTGACCAGCACGATCGTACTTGCCGCCAGAATAACTATAACCAGCACGGCTTCTTCGTCCGCGAAATAGCGCCCGATCCATCGCTCAAAGATCTTGATCATATATTACGAGCCTTGTTTGCTGTGAATTATCGTGACGGCCATCCACCATTAATACCAGCGGCAAGGTGGTAGACCCGTTGAAACTTCAGTTTTTCGAAATACACCAATGCCTGACCAGATCGGTTCCCGCTTCGACAATAGAGTAGGGCAGGTTTACTTTTATCCAGTAAATTCAACCTTGCTTTGAAATCGGAATTGGTGAAATCGATGTTTTTGGCACCTTCAATGTGTCTTTGCTTAAACTCGCTGGGAGTACGGATATCCAATATCATCATGTCTGGATAGGTTTTTATCAACTGATTGATTTGAGGGGTGCTCACATTAACCACCTCCAGTGTCTGTGAATAAACAATCAAAGGAAGGGAAATTACCAGGATGAGGAAAACCGCACAGAGGAAGATGCTCTTGGTTTTCGTACCCGCTGCCTGCATCATTATTATCCTGTAGCTTAATTGAGGCATTAAACCATTTTTCGGGAACTTTTAATGACATCCTCGTCAATAGACTGGAACGATAACGATTTTTTCGGACAGTTTGTCACGCAGTTAAAGCAGCGTAAACATTCTATAGATGGTACTTGAGAGGTACCGTGATCCTGCCTGTAGTCTCCCGGATAAGTATCGATGGGGCATACCTTCCTGCATAGCTTACACTGAATACATGTCTCGTCAACGGTAAGCAAATAAATGTTTTTGCTGGCAATACCCTGCAAGGATCCCATCGGGCAGATTATGCACCAGGCACGAGCCTTGAAATAAAGGCCGAGGCCTATAGCAAGGCTCATCGATACTATCCACATCATCCGGAACACACCACCCACTGCTTTTGCATCCCCCCAGGCTGTCCATAATCGAGAAAGCATGAAACTCATCATGATGATAAACACAATCCAACGGAACCAGGATATCTTAAAAACATGAGGGATCGAACGATGCAGGCTGATTTTGGCAAGGAAACGCTCGTGGAAGGCGCCCATCGGGCACAGCCAACCGCAGTAAAATCGTCCTCGCTGGCTCGACAATATCATGAACAGCGTGATGAGCCCCACCACGGTAAAGCCGATTTTTGGACAAAAGTAGCCACCGATAATTACCAGCGGCAGGAGTAAGGCCATACTCAGCTGAACAGGTTTGCGGCAGCAGATTTCCTGGAATTTCAATTTTTTCTTCTTTTTGTTGGTCGTCATCGATAATTTTCTCGTTAAACGACCACCTGCATAAAGCAGGCGGGTTTCTTTTTGCTGACTGAAAGCCCGGCAATACCGATAGGCTGTACGGCTGGTCGGCTTCGGGCTGGTCATCGCTCAAGGCAATGAAATTTAGTAAGAAGAATTATACCTTGCACGGTGAAAAAGTGCTCGACGTTTCAATTGTGCTACATAAGTATGTTTCCGGTGGACTTAAAGATATAACTGCCCAAAAGACATTCCTGAAGACCAACCGTTGATTATTTTTGTCAATTAATTTTACGAAAACAGGGGATGTTCAGAAGAAAATAATTTAGGCTCATTTTGGATAAGCGATCAGAAAGGGAGGTGCTTATTATGGCATTCCATATTACGGAAAAGCAGCATTTGGGAAGTCGCTGCTACAGGGATACCTCTCCTTGCTGGCCGGTGCAGCTGCGGTGTGCGCCACTGCGTATATCATCGGAACGATACACAGAGATGTCCCTCTGACCACAGAGATCTTGGGGCGGACTTCCCCGAATCTGGCCGCCCTGGTACCACCGCTTTGCGCAGCCATCATCCTGTTTGCCCGCGGGGAACCTGCTTTAGGAGGCGGAGCGCTGCTGCTGGTTTTTACCAATATAGTTGCCATCCAGTTTTCCTCGTCGATATTATTCTGGCTCTCTGGCTTCCGCAAGATAAGCCATGCAAAAGGTGTTTCATTCTTGACCTTTGCCAAAAACAATCTGGTCAGTATTGCAATTCTCTGTGTGCTGGCTGTCGTCTTGACTAACAGGGTTCATGAGATTCTCAATCGGAGAATTTTTGAAACGAAGACGGAATCGATATTGCGCGACCAGATCAACAATTCTGCCGGCAGCTACATGTTGACAGTCCGTTTCAATGACAGGGACCAAGAAAAATGCATTGTTTCGGCAGGAATGGTCGCCCCGTCTCCACCAACAAAGGAGCAGGTTGCGGTTTTAGAAAAAAGTCTTCCGCCTCATCCAAAGGGTAAACTGGTCGAGTTGCGAGTGCGTTTTGCCCAGACAATGATCATTAATCGGGAAGGGCAACTGTATAAGGATGCTGACTTTGAACTGCAGGAATAAGCTGATTCGGCAGTATCGCAGGTAGGTACTCTGGCGAGCTCATTGTTCAAGCTGAGTCGCCAGAGTGCGAATTCTCGACCATAAAACCGGTCAGGCTTATTGGCCGGCTTTGCGGGCTACAGCCGTACGCAGGCCGTTCGCCTGCGGGTTGCTGACGTTCCTTGAAATCAAGATATCGACGGTGCGGACTGTCCGACCGTAATAGGAGTGGTTCCAATCGTTTATGGGACTGATCAGGCCACCTTCCACCGACAGGCCGCCGAATACCCCTCTGGCCCGTGAAAATGTCAGGATATCCGCTACAGCGGCACTCACCCCGGCCCCGACCGGCCCTGCGGCAATGCTGGCATCCGCCCCCAGTTGAAAGCTGGACGAAAGAAAACGATCCACACCCCCCTGGGTCATCACCATCATCACCACCTCGGCGAAATCGGCTCCGGCCTGGAACCCGAAGGAACCTTGGGCCATGCTGAAAAACGCGGGGTAGGTCCACTCACCTGTGTTTTGATCCCTGAGCAGCATCACCCCTCTGCCGCCGGAACCGCCGAAAACAAATCCTGCCCGGACCACTCTGGGAAAAATGATCACGGCCCGGGCCTGGCCGATATTGTTTCGGAACCAGGTCATGTTCGGGTCGGCGGAAAAGTTGTTGAAAGTAACCAGTGCGCCATCCACTAAATCCCCGGGCCTGCCGTAGTCACTAGACGGTTGGGTGCCGGCGCAACCACTCATCGATAGAGCGGTCAGTAAGATGATGAACAAAATGCGGTTTTTCATGAAGGACCTCCGTTTAAGTTATTTCAGATATGACATTGATTATATCCGGCACGGACACAGGTATGTCTTCCGGTCTCGGGCTTGGTACCAAAAAACAAATGGAAAATTGAAACTCGTACCCCAGAATTCCCAACCCGCAACTCTAGTAGCGACTTCCCCGGAAAGGCTGAAACTCCAAGCCAACGGGCCCATTCCCACTGTAGCGGGACTGAACGGGCAAACGGGTGTTAAGTAGTCGCTTTCTTAGGGATCCCTATAAAAGCTCTTTCCAACGAAGAGGCAAGCCGATCTGGTGCATTTAAACTACCTTTTGGAGACAACTTTCGCAATTATTTTTTGCGATGAAACCAATACCTGGCATTAGGCCAATGTCGTCAAGACCTTTTCAGCAAAATAACAGGCAATATTCACCGAAATTTGGCAACAGTCGCCCGTAGAAAACGATTATCATGCCTGCCCATCGATGAAAGTCTCATCATATTCAGGCCAGCCATCATTGGAAGGTTCAACAACTGTTTCCAAACATTTCTTAGAGGGGTGATGGTGGCCCGCGTTTTTGTCGTCTGAATTAATCAAAGCCTATCGGGCCTTTCTGCCAGGGGAAACCTTCTTTGGCCTGTTTAAAGCCAAGGTCGAAGAGAGCCCGCATATATTTCGAATCGAAATCTTCCTGTGGTTTCAGGGTAAAAGATTGTGGGATGAACGCCAGATTGAAATCAATCTCATCCCGCAGGCTCCGCAGGTAGATCTGGTTGACATCACCATTTCCCTGGGAACGGATTAACGCACTGACTGAGCGTTGAGCGATCGCCGGGACCCGAGGTGAAACAGTGACCCAGTCTGCAACGAGCTGCGCATTACGGATCACGAAAATCCGCAATTTCCTGTCTTCCAACTGAATCTTCTTCATGAACTTTTCAGCTTTGAACGCCGGGGGAAAGAAAAAAACCTGGGATGACGTACCACCATCGACGTGCATCTCATCGTACGTTCGACCGTTCGCTTCGACCTTTATAAACACAGGTGGGAACACCCCCGGGATCGAAACCGAAGCCAGGAAGATATCAGCCAGCAGCGCGGCCACTCCCGGTTGGTTGCTCGAGGCAATTTCGCCAATGTTCCAGATCATTGGACGGCCGGCATCGAGATGGGTGGTGCCGATATAGAGCCGCCGACCCTTCTTGTGCTCCGCAGCGATCGCCGCAATCATCTTTGGGCTGAACAGGTCGAGCAGCATGTTGCGCAACGGGCTCGAATCTGCCGCCGAATCGATTCTTAACAGAAACAACAGGTTGCGCCTGGTTAGAATATCCTTGGTCGAAGTTGTTGTGTAAAACCTCTCCAGTTCGGCGTCCATATCGGGGCCGAGAAAGGCGAAAGGTGCGATCAGGGCACCGGTACTGATCCCGGTGACGATCCTGAAGTCAGGTCGATCACCTGTCGCCGTCCAGCCGACCAGGAGCCCGGCACCGAAGGCGCCATTTGCGCCGCCACCGGAAATGGCAAGTATATCAAAGGAATCCGAGGTAACAGAATCCCAATCGGGCTGCAGCTGTCCGATTCTTTCCAAAAGTTGCTCCGGGAGCTGATCCCCCCAGAAACGGGCAAATGGGATACCGGGAATATTGGCGCGATCGGCATACTCCTCAGGCAAAGGCTGAAGACGAATGATTTTCGCTGGTATGCATCCGGAAAGCCCCAGGCAAGTTAAAAGCAAAGCGGTGACGAACTTAATTTTTATCATTTGGTTCAGGAGTAGGGTGGGTCATTAGCGATCACAATTTTTGAGAGATCCTCAAGCTCTTTCCAGGCAAAAAAACGAGCAAATCATATTGGCTTCACAATAACCCCTTCGTGACAACTTTTGCAATTACTTTCCCCCGGAAGCCAATAACCGGCACATGGAGCAAGGCCACCACGACCTTTGTTGCACGAAAACAATCTGTCTCAAGGTATTTACACCCCTGAAGAGAAGAGGTCTGTACGAATATGGCTATCCTCCGACTTGCTGATCTGCCGCAGATGTGTGATCGAGGAACGAAAAAAAAATGCCAAAGGGTACAAGGAGAGCTGGACAGGCTATAAACTTCATGTTGATGTCAATGATACCGGGTTTTCCCTTTGAGCGCTGTTCTTGACCCTAAATTGTCAGCCTCAAATTATTACCGATCAGTTCAAGCAATGTCGGTGGCACTCCATTTTCAGTGGCCAAATCATTCCATTTCGAAAAGTGGTGTGTGGTCTCTTCAATTACCCTGTCAATAATTCGTTTGTTGAACAAAGGGCTCAATTTTTCAAAGCTATAAAAATCTTCTCGCGCAAAGTTGTCTCGCTTGCCATTTAGATTCATCCAGTGACTATCGACCCAGGGACTTCCTGGTTTGTAGCTGTAGGCTAAATCGTAAGCAGGAGCTAATTGCCACTTGTGATCATCGGTAAGCATAAATCCAAAGTTCTTGGAATGGTCGTCGTGGTTACGTCCGACGACATTGAAAACCATTCGTTTAAATATCTGCATTGCATCGCCAGAGCTTAATTTCAGCTCTCTTGCTACTGAGAGCAACTCGGCGTAAGAGTACGAACCTACTTTTCTAAAGCTAACATGAGCTAGACCATTTAATGTTTGAACATGCCGTTTTGCATTGCCATTTCGATCAAATCGCTGAGTAATAAAATGGCGTCTGTTACCCTCATCAAGCAAGCGACAGGGCATCATTTCTATTCCACAGGCTTTTGCTATGAGGTGATAAACATACTCCATCGCCCCATACCCCATTGGATCACCAAAGGTTTCTCGGTCCCTGTTGTGTTCGCTGACACCATCAAATTTCATCAGGAAATGAGTAAACCCTTGTGGTACATCCGTTTGCCCTGACCAAACTTTAGTAAAATCATCGTTAAACGCGACAACAGCTTTTGGCCTTGCGCCGCCCGCACTCATACCGATAGATAAGAGCGCCATCATTGCTTCTTTGTCCTCTTGCCCTTTAGTGTCAAGATTAAGACTGAATTGCTCTTGTCTATCCAAAATTTTTTGAGCAATGGATACCAGAGATTTAATTTCGAGATGTTGTAAAGCGTTTAGGTGTTTTCTTTGGGTGGCAGGATGATATGTCAATGCCCCCATGCCTCTCTTTCCAGTATATTGCAAGCGTTGTAATGGCGTAATGTCCACTGGCGATTGGCCTTGGCTAGCTATCCAGGCGTTGGTTACAGCATTACCAAAATCATCAGGCAATGAATCTGCGATCAATCCCGGCAGTCCCTTGAAAGCGTCATAGTCAATTTCCGGGAATGAATATACTTTTTGAGACAACGGCATTTTTATGGGTGAGAGTTCGATACCTGTTCTAATAAAACGAGGCTCAAATTCGAAGGAGCCTCTACCTGTTTCAGTATTAAAACTAACAGCTCCAATATCGTGTTCTCTGTATTTGACAGTAACGACTTCCATTACCATGAGGGTTTATCCTCTTTGACTCCGGCTTTTTTACTCTTGGATTTTGATGCTCGCTGTCGTTCATGACCTTTGAGTTTCGCCAACTGCAGGGGGGAGATTTCCTGAACAGGTAGAAACATATTGAGTTGGTCTGTCATATCCAGGGAATCCAATATGGCGACAAAATTCTCCAGCTGAACTTTTCCTTTTTCAGCATTAAGAATCGTCCTTCTGTTTAAGCCTGTTCGTGCTGCGACTTCAGCCTGCGATAAATTGGCATTCAACCTCGCTTGCTTCAATCTATTGCCTAATTCCTCCACTATAGCAGTCGGAGATATGCCACCAAGTTTCATAATGTTACCGAAATTGTACATTAACGGTTAATTTTTTATTCAATGTACACCTTAATTCACATTATAGTATAAATAAAATGTGTTTTTAATGTGCATAAAAATACACATTATAACAATTTATACAAGATTGTGTGCATAATTTGACACATTATGCATTGAGTTGCGATCATTTCGCATTGCAATATTTTTTTGAATAATGGTGATAGTAAACACCGACAAACAATAAAAGATTATACAAAAAGGAGAAAAAGAATGGGTGGAATTTGAAGTTAAAACACGAGATGTAGTAGTTGTCTACATTGCTATGAAAATTAAAACGATTAATCCGTGTCCCAAGGATTGAGTATCGGGACGCCTGTCCTTTTGAAATCATTGACATTGCGAGTGACAACAGCCATACCGTGAACCAGGGCCGTGGCCGCGATTAATCCATCCCGGATCGGATGAGGATCCGGAACGTGTAATTTTGCGCTCAGCAGAGCGACCGTTAGGTCGACCGGCAAAATCCGGCCCTCGAAGGCCGGTAAGACACGGCTGTTCAGCCAGGTCCTGAAAATGGCCCCTTTTTCAGCATCACGTCGCTCGGCAAGAAGCACCCCAATCTCTAATTCCTGAATCGTTACCACTGAAAGATAGAGGTCGGGCGTTGAGACACTGTCTGCCCACTTAGCAAAATTTTCATCGGCCTTGCCAAGACGGACTTTTCTCAGCTCGGAGACCACATTCGTGTCAAGAATAAACATTATGAAAGCTCAGCAGGGCGCGGAACCTCAGGCATTCGGGGGATTTCCAATTCAAGGTCTTCGATACCGGGCATCGCCAGAAGATCGGCAATCTTCTGCTTGCTACCGGAAAGCTGTTGATACTCTTTCATGCTCAAGAGAACATGGGCCGGACGGCCTCTGTCGGTGATAAAAACCGGGCCTTTATGTGCGGCCTTTTTTGCCTCGCTGATATGTTGATTGAATTCACGACTAGATATGGTTGTGACAGTCATAATACACCTCCTTATAAATCTAAATGTAGTAACGTTACTACATGTAGTACCATTATGCAAGAGAATATCACAAAAGCACAGTTTTCGAAAAGATTTTTGCCCTTCGATTTCATCAAAAAACAGCGTGAAGACCTCTTCCTTCAGATGGAGGAGGAAACGCCAGCTCCTATGGCATAGTTGTAACCATCGGTACGTTGCAAAAGGAAACCTACTTTCTCAGTAACCTTCCGTGTTGTTTACTTTGAACATTATAGTGAATCTATGTTAGATTTTCTGCTTCTGCCATCGATAAACTTGTCGGAACCAGAGAGAAATGGAGCAACTTTAACCACGTTAATAACTTTAATCTATCCCGAGTTGGTTATATGCAAATTTTGAGAGCTCAGGAACAAGGTTATGTTGCCCGATACTGCATGAAATTAACCTTGGCAAAGGTAATCTTTACTAGGTGACGAGCTCGCTCTCTTTAAAGTGACAGTATTTATGGTTTTCGTCTGGTTAAAGCCTGTTCCCAAGAGATTTACCCTACCAGCCTCAATGCCTGGTATGAAAGTATCGGTCATCCGGTGCTGGATGAATCGTGCAATTGTCTCGTTTGATAATCATAGCACCCCTTAACTGAGCTCCTGCTAAAAGCAACCCCAAGCCTTGCTCTCCACTAAACAGAAAAATGAGCAAGGAAGATGCTCATCCTAAGATTTAAGGTTGAACAACTGACATCTGTTTTTGCGATCATCGGGGGAGGGTAGAATATGGTGCTGAAGAATTCATTCAATATATGATATCTTTACCGGAGGCAATAAATGAGTGGTCACCAACAAATTTCTATCAGCATTAAGGGGCTATTATGAGTTGGCTGTTTGGAGTGGTACCGGAAGATTGCCTGGAATGCCCGGCAGAGATGGAATTGATTATTGTTCCACGGACCGTTGATATCGGTGGGTTTGAGGTTCACCGTGCCTTGCCGTTTAATGGAAAACATATGGTCGGCCCCTTTATTTTCTGGGATCAAATGGGACCAGGTGAATTCGTTGCCGGAAGCGGCGTCGATGTAAGACCACACCCTCATATTGGACTTTCCACGGTAACCTATCTCTTTGATGGGAATATGGATCACAAGGATTCCCTTGGCAATGACGTGCGTATCGTACCAGGTGATGTAAATCTCATGAATGCAGGAAGAGGCATTGTTCACTCTGAACGTACCGGACAGGACGTTCGTCAGAATCCATCCAGGTTGTTTGGTATTCAGAGCTGGCTGGCACAGCCAAAAACACGGGAAAGGAGCGATCCCGAGTTCATCCACGTCGGGGCAGCAAAAATACCCACGATAGAAACCAGAGAATTATCTGGACGTCTAATTCTGGGTGAGTTTCAAGGAGCTCAATCACCAATCAAGACGCAGTGGGATACACTTTACCTTGAATTGAAGATGAAAAAGGGAGCCAGTATTGTGATTCCAAGGACGACAGAAGAACGAGCACTCTTTCTGGTGACCGGAAAAGTTGAGATTGGCGGAACAAACCACCATAACCGACAAATGTTGGTGCTGCGACCAGGGTCTCAAATTCATGTAAAAGCGTGTGAAGATGTGCACATGATCTTGCTCGGCGGTGCCGCTATGGATGGGCACCGGTATATCTGGTGGAATTTTGTTTCATCCTCTATTGATCAAATTAAAAGTGCTGCAGCGGATTGGTCAAGCAAGAAATTTCCAATTGTTCCCGGTGACGAAAAGGAATTTATTCCATTACCGGATTTGCCCTTTCCAAAAAGTGAATAGCATCATCTTTGATAAAAAAGAATAATAACAGGAAAAACCTTTTGTAGGGTTTCTAAAAAGGAGTTTATTTACCTCATCACTATAAAATCGTCACCTAACTAAATGGATGCTCTTACTCAACTTAAAGCAGTGCTTATTTTCATAGCCATTTTCCATCTTGTTTTTGGTTTTGGTCTAATGTTTTCCATCGATTTTCAGAAAGTCGCTTTAGCAAACTATGACCTCAGTGTTCTTTGGACTGCAGGCATTTTTACTTTTATATCTTCTGTGGCGTACCTCCAAAAAAGAAACCGGAAAATTTGCATGAAATGAGCAACAAAATATTCAATGAAGTTTTCCGACAATATTTTAAAATCTTTAAAAAAATAACCAATCATCATACATTAAAAGATAAAAATATTAAAAACATAGGCTCAAATTAGAGATTTTTCGAAAAATCATTACTACCGGGTACAAAGGCACAAAAACCTGCATGAACTCTTCGATGATATATTTGATCTGCCAATCGTCGAGATCATCGCTGATTGGAAAAAATTGTTTTAATATCACATTCTGCAAAGCTTATAGCTCATCTTGAATATCATTTTTATGTGTCTATTATAATGATTTGGAGGTGCATTCGTATGAAAACATTTTTTCTTTTAATGACGACAGTTTTTCTTCAAAGCTGCTCTGTATTCGGTATCCGCACCGTTGAGATGTTGGATTATCAGGTTCTGGAAAAAGAGGGCTCTTTCGACATTCGTCAATATGAAGAGTACTGGACAGCCCGAACCGAGATTGAAGGTGATTATCGAGAAAGCACCAGTAAAGGCTTTCGGTTGCTGTTTAATTACATTTCCGGAAACAATAAGCAGCATGAAAAAATCGCTATGACTGGCCCTGTCATTCAACAGGAGCAGGGTGAAAAAATTGCGATGACCGGACCTGTAATCCAGCAAAAGAAAGGAAAAGGCTGGATAATGGAGTTTGTACTCCCGTCAAAATATAACACGGAACAGCCGCCGGAGCCTCTCGCCCCCGAGGTGAAACTTGTCAAGAACCCTAGGTACAGAGCCGCGACAATCAGTTATAACGGTAACTTACGAGAAAAAAAGTTCAATACTAAAGCTAAAGAGCTCATGGATATCGTCTGGGCGAAAGGACTGCAACCGAAAGGCGAGCCATTTTCTGCAGGATATGACCCGCCTTGGACAATTCCTTTTCTAAAACACAATGAAGTCCTCGTTATTATAGAGTGATTCCAATTCCGTATGAAAAAACATGGCAAAGGAAAGATACCAGATCAAATCGGAATGCCCTGAATGCGGATGTGGCCTTATAGACAATATGACGCCTGATGAATTTCGGGAAAAACATGGCGACATCAAGGATGAAGTGACCGTTAATTGTAGTGAGTGTGGCAAAGGTCACGATGGCTGGCCTGATTATGAAAGGACTTTCATTGATGTACAGGCATGATAATCGTTTTCTGCAGGCGACTGTTGCCAAAATTCGGTGAATATTGCCTGTTTTTTGCGGAATAGGTCTTGACGATATATTATTGGTTTCAGGTAAGAATAATTGCGAAAGTTGTCTTGAAAAGGTAGATTCAATGCATCGGATCGGATGCCTCTTCGTTGGAAGGGGCTTTTTTAGGGAATCCGAAGAAAGTGACTGCTTATCACCATCACCCATCACCCATCACCCATCACCAACAAGGATACCGACCCGAAATGGAAAGAAAAAATTATCCAAACAGCCTCAATTTCACGCAATTGCTGATGATCACCGCGTTAGTACTGATGATGGGTATCGGCATGGCGCAAGCCCAAAACAGCGCCACTGGAACCCCCGATAATATCAGCACAGTCTACACTGGGGATGTGATTAATGGCAAGAAAGTGGTGAGTTCTCTAAACACTAATGACCTGGAGCCCGGCAAAAAGCACCTGCTGTACTTCCAGGGTGTGCAAATGTCTACAGGACAGTACTGGTACGTGTCGGTGATCGTGGCTAAGGGGGCCAAGCCTGGTAAGCGTATTACCCTGACTAGCGGAGTGCACGGTGACGAGATGAGTCCGGTGCACACCGTACAATCTGTCATGGGCCGGTTGAACGCAGCGGAAATGGCGGGCACGGTGATGGCTGTGCTCGATATTTCACGCCCCGCAATGGAAAGTATGCAGCGCCGCTGGCCAAGTTCTGGACGCGGCCTGGAGTTGGTTGACATGAACCGCGAATGGCCCGGCAATGAAAACGGCTTCAATGCCGTCAGCCGCCAAGCCGGGCTGGTTTTCAACCGCCTGCTTAAGCCCAATACCGACCTGGCCATCGACTTCCATACAGGCACCACCGGGATAGACGCATCGGCCTTTCACATTGGTGACATGAGCATCCCGGAGGTAAAGGCCATGATGATGCTCTACCCCGTTGGGATGATATGGGATAACTCGGCCTACCCTGGTGTGCTGCATAACGCCTTCGTTGATGCTGGCATTCCCTGTTTTACGGCCGAAGTCGGTATGGCGCGGCGGTTGGATTTGGACGTGATTTCTCTTTTCATTGAAGGGACAATGAACGTATTCAAACATTATGGCGTGATTCCGGGTGTGATTGGACGCACTGCAGTCGATGCGAACGTCTACATCGGCAAGAGTGCAGTCCCCGTGCTGATCACCCGAGGTGGATTCATCGAACTTTTGGTCAAACTGAATGACAAGGTTACGCCGGGTCAAAAAGTGGCTATCCAGCGCAATGCTTTTGGCGAAGTGATGGCTGAATACACCAGTCCGGTGCATGGCCTAATCGGTGGCCTGCGTAGCGATGCTACGTCGGAGCCCGGCAATGTGCTGATTTTCATTCTGTCCAACGGCGCGCCGGTGTCCGGCGCACAATCCTACACAGAATAGCCAGGGTCTGTTGAAAAACTTAGGTGCCACAATTTATTAAAACCTGTCCAGATGGCAATCTGGACAGGTTTTGTTGTTTTGGATTCGCCAAGAATCGTATTGTGGTGTATATGAGCGTGCTTTCAAGCACCTACCATAGTGAAAAACCCAGGCATCGAAGTGCTTCCCCGTCCAGTCGGACCAGGTTGAGCACTATGTTAATTGAGGCGGGCCACGATTGATTGGTATTTTTGAGGCTTGTCCTGATCCGGTTTATCCCGCACAGCCGCTTTTGCCCTGCCCATGGAAAATTCTTGGATTTTTTGATTCATCTCCCTGGTGCAGGTCACAATCAATCACTGCAGCAGAATGGATCTGCTCGCCGTCCTATTAAACATGTAAGCCGATGGCGATGTCATTGAGAAGACAAAAACCTGATGCATGCGACTGGTGGGCATGTTGAAATCCCCCGCCGAGATGAACGTATAGGCCATCGATAAGCGCTTGTTCACTCGCCAAAACGCCTCCCGGTTTTACGCCCAAAAAAAATCAACGGTCTCGGATGTCAACGAAATTTCGGCGTCGCTTATCTCTTCATCAGAAAAGCTTTATACTGGAAAAAATCGTTAGAAAAAGATATGCTTTTGACGATTTATAGGGAAAGATCTCGCTTTATTATGAGCCTAGTCTTTCAAAACGATTACGTATCAGCTAAGGGAAAATTTTTATGAAAACATTCAAACAAATACTTATCGGCAGTATGCTTTCAATACTCGGTATTTCCTTGTTTTTTCCGGAAAACGGCGTATTGGCATGCACAAGTTTTGTTTTGAAAGCGGATGATGGTGCTGCGGTATACGGACGCACGATGGAATGGGGCGCTTTTGATCTACATTCCCGCCTGGTGGTTATTCCCCAAGGGCATCAATTCGTTGGCCAAACGCCGGATGGGGTGCCTGGGCTCAGTTGGCAGGCTCGATTCGGCGCTGTCGCACTAGATGTGATAAACAAGGATATCTTTGCAGACGGAATAAACGAAAAAGGGCTCGTTGTTGGAGTGCTCTGGCTTCCCGGTTTTGCAGAATTTCAGCCGTACGATCCGGCACAGGCTGCAGTTTCAATGGGATCGGCTGATTTGGCTAATTATGTGCTCACTCAGTTTGCCACTGTCGAGGAAGTGCGGGAAGGATTGAGAAAGGTGCGTGTTGTTCCGGTGCCGGAACGAGCCATTGGGGGAATCGCACCGCCAATACACCTTTTTGTCGCTGATCAAACCGGCAAAACAATAGCTGTTCAGTATCTAAGTGGGAAATTGAATGTCTTTGACAATCCGCTTCGTGTTTTGACAAATGCGCCAAGTTTTGATTGGCACATGATCAATCTCCGAAATCACATCAACATGTCTGCCGTCTCCCTTCCGACAAAGAATATTGAAGAGCTTGATTTTGCACCCCTGGGTGCTGGGACCGGATTTCTCGGCATGCCCGGTGATTTCACCCCGCCATCACGTTTTGTCCGTGCCGTGGCCTTTACCCAGACTGCCCGCAAGACACCGGATGGCCCTGAAACTGTTTATGAGGCGTTTCGTATTCTGGATAACTTCAATCTGGCAGTGGGTTCTGCGGAAGGCTCGGGTGCTTCTCCGGAGCTTTTAAAGGGAATGCGCAGTTCGACACTCTGGACAACCGTGGCCGACACTAAAAATCTGGTATACTACTACCATACGCAGCACAATCGTCGAGTAAGAATGGTAGACCTCAAGCAAATCGATTTTTCATCAAGTAAACCGGGCCTGAGACGTTATCCGTTGGATAAGAAGAAATCCCAGGATATCGAGGTTCTTACACCGGAGTTATAGAACAGTGCAATAGGGTCCTTGATGGTTACCCACAAGTAGTCTGTTTTGATTCTGGTTCAAGATAAAAGTGGATAGCCACATCGACCGAAGAGTTGACCTGAAGCTCGCGGGGCAGCAGCAGTTCGTCCACCAGATAAATGAAGGCGACATTCTCTCGGAAGTGAATCACATACCAAAGCTGTAAGGCGAAAAAGTATTTTTTCCGCGCGGAACCTGCTTGCCATCATCGCAGTCTGAAACCGAACAGGCATAAATTCGTGGAGATACCTGGTGATCTGCCCCCCAATTATTCCGCAACAAAAAACTGGCCGCGTCATTGCGATCATGAGTGCTTGCAGCGGGTCTCAGAACCTGATCACAGTCCGGAGACCGACAAAGACGGCCCTGTCATCCGCCAGAGAGGGATCGATGATCTGCAGATCTGCTCCCAAGGTCAGCCATGGTGTTATAGAGAAGTTGTAAAAGATCTCCAAGCCTTGTTCGTCCCGGATGTTCAGAATGCGCTCAAGGGAATCCTTTAGATCGCTGCTCAGCTCGACATAATAATAGCCGACACCCCAGTTGTCCCGACTGCGGCCCGGAACCAAGCCGGTGCCGCCCACTCCGGCTACGGCCACCCAGTAGAGTTTGTTGGGATTGCCGTCCGAGATACCGAACTGTCCGAAAAGCCCAACCCTTTCGCTGGGATTCTCTTGCGACTGATACAAAACCTGATCGAAGGCATAGGCGAAGTAGTAACGGTCCTCCTTGAGGTCAACGGTTCCAGGGTATGAGGGAATAAGAATTTCGTCCATGCTTTGCAGATCCGGACCGCCCTTGTTGCTGTAGGCGGCGACGAATCCATGATTGCCGCCTCGACCGGCGATAGTGACGGGGAAATCAACGTTTCCGCGGATCGTGACACCATCGCCGAAAGGGTCTTCAAAGCCTGTCTTGTTCACCACGTCCTCGGGATCATAGACCCACAAGCCGAATCTGGCTGGTTCGGTTCGGGCGCTCAGTACGGCACCGAAAATGTAAGGGGGGACAATGCCGTTTGGCGGGGCAACGAAGAGAACATTCCAGAAAGAGTCGATGCCTGCGCCGCCCAAAAACGGTCTGGTGGAAGCGAGATCGATTATGTTGATCTTGCCGAGCAGCAGGGAAACAGAGTGGCCGAACCTCTGCGCGAAATAGACGCTAGACAGGTCGGAGCGCTCGGACCCCTCCATTCCCGGAAAGGACAGCGCCGTATTGACCAACGCGATCGTGCCGCCGTAGCCATCGACACTCTCGCCGAAGTTGTACTCACCATGGACGGTCAAGGACAGCCCATTCCAAAGGCCAAGTTTGCCGAGGTCGGTATGGAGCAGCAGGTCGGCCTTGCCGCCGTATTCAAAGTCGTGATCGCCATTACCCGAAGGCATCCCCTGAACGAACTGGGTCAGCCTGGGTTTGAGCAGGATGCCGTGTTCTTTCAGCCAGGTTCGATCCCCGCCCCAATCGCCGGTGAGCCTGTCGCGTTCCAGCCAGCCGGGCTGCTTCGGGGACTCAATGATGGTGGGTGTGACTCCACCACCCGTGTTGTGGATTGACTCTACATTCGGTTGAGCAGCCCATGCACCCCATCTATTGCCAAACGTGATGACTGCCAGCATCAGAAGTACACCGATGACTTGTGTCCGCACTGTTTCTCCTGCTGGGGTGAGGTGATGGTGATCAGAAATTGCTTTCTTCGGGTTTCCTAAACAGGCCCTTTCCGCCGAAGTGCCTTCCAATCCGATGCCTTGAAGCTACCATCTCCAAACAAGTTATGCAATTATTTTGACCCGAGCGGTAACAATCGACATTAGATACAGCTCGCCTGGTCCATTGCCTGCTCTCCCTGTAATAGCTCGGCTCTTTGGCGATCACCCTGTATTCAGTTCGAGTATTGACCATAATATCTGACCATTTGAGCAAGTCTCCCCGGGATGTGCTGGGTAATCGCCACGTGACGGTTCAATGCGACGCAACATCTATATTACTGCCTGATGTATCGAAAAATTGAAGCCAAGCGGGCCCAGCGCGCTGCTCGCGCAATGCAGTGACAGCCGTGAAGCTGACTTTCGTGCCAAGAACAAAGCGTTTAGTCATTGCCCACCCCGACTCTTCAGAAAAAGTCGCCGCTATAGGAAGTTTTTCCAGCAATCCCTCATTTTTCGGGGTGATCGATGGGTGGCTGGAACGCCGGTGGCTGAGTCTCTTTTTTCAGCATGCGGATACCGGCGTAGGCATAGAGAATCGAGATCAGCGGGATCAACAGGTTGAAAAAGGTAAACGGTGCATAGCTGAGGGTGGCCACCCCCAGCGTCGCGGCCATATAGGCACCGCAGCTGTTCCACGGGATCAGGGCCGAGCTGACGGTGGCCGAATCCCCCAGCGCGCGGGACAGCACCACCGGCGCGAGGTTGCGCCGCTCGAAGCCGGTCTTGAACATTCGTCCCGGGAGCATGATAGCGATATATTGGTCCGCCGTCACAATGTTCGTGGCCACCGTTGCGCCGATAAGGGTCGCCACCAGGCTGCCGGTCGACCGAACCCCTGCCAGGACCGGTGACACCAGACGCTCGACGACACCTGCCTTCTCGATCACCCCGCCAAAGGCGAGAGCGGTGATGATCAGCCAGACTGTGTTGAGCATGCTGTCCATGCCGCCCCGGGATGCGAGTTGGTCGATTACCGCATAGCCGGTTGCCGAGGTGTAGCCACTGGCGATAGCCAGCCAGACGCCTTTTAAAGCTGCCAGCGGAGTCGGCAGATCAGGGGTGGCTGCAAAAGCGATCACCCGCTCAGGCTCTGTCAGGACGGCCAGCAGGGCCCCGGCCAGCGACCCCACCATGATCGTGGTGAAAGGAGGGATCTTCATCAGGGCCAGGCCCACGACCACAACAAGTGGCAGAAATAAGACCGGTGAGACACCGAACGAATTGCGAATCATCTCCATCTTGGCTGAGGCATCAAAATCCCCCGGTTCGCCCAGCCACCAGAAGATGGCGAGGGTTATCGTGAGGGCGGGAACGGAGGTCCACAGCGCTTCCCGCAGGTGTCGGTAAAGGTCGGCTCCGGCAACCGCTGCGGTCAGGTTGGCGGTATCGGAGAGCGGCGAGGACCTGTCGCCGAAGTAGCTGCCCGATATGATCGCTCCGGCCGTGATCGCCGGGCTGAGCTCCATGTTCACCGCAATGCCCATCAGGCCGATCCCGATCGTGCCAACCACCGTCCACGAGCTGCCGATACTCAAGGACACCACGGCGCAGAGCAATGCCGCGGTCATATAGAAGTAATTTGGGCTGAGCAGCTTCAGTCCGTAGTAGACCATGGTCATGAGCGTCCCACACATCGCCCAGGTGCCGATCAGTGCGCCAACCGCAAAGAGGATAAAAATTGCCCCAACCCCGGAGCCTACACTTGCAATTGCCGCCTCTCTCAAGTCTTCGAGGGTGTGGCCGGCCCGGCGACCGATGATCACGGCCACCAGGGCCGCCATCACCAGGGCCACCTGGTTGGGTCCCTTGGCGCCGTCGTCGCCGAACAGAAAATAGGAGAGCCCGACCAGAATGATGAGCGAGGCGATTGGAATGATGGCCTCCGCCAGGTTGAGAGACCGAGCCGCTTGGCTGTGGGGTTTTTTCGACATTACCGATTCCTCTCTTCGCTCATGAATTCTGCCAATTACTGAGCAGGTGGAAAACAGACAATTACTGACGACTGCAGTCTAGAGTGTCGGGAAATTCCGTGAATCACCGGATATCTTTTTTACCGATCAGAAGTCAATGGGGTCGCGAACCAGCGGGCAGGTCATGCAGTGACCGCCACCCCGCCCACGGCCAAGTTCGGAGCCGGAGATGGTGATGACCTCGACGCCCGCTTTGCGCAACTCCGTGTTGGTCCAGGTGTTGCGGTCGTAGGCGACCACCACGCCGGGGGAGAGAGCGACCAGATTGTTGCCGCTGTCCCACTGCGCACGTTCGTTGGCATAATGATCGCCGCCGGTCTCGATAACCCTGAGCTTTTTTAAGTTCAACGCTTCAGCCACCACATCTAGGAACGGTTTCTTTTCGAGCGTGGCCTCGATTCCGGAGGGTTTCGAGCTGGGGCGCAGGGTGATGGTGTGGACCTGGTCCATGAGCGGGCGGTAGATGGTTACCAGATCGCGATCCGCGAACGTGAGCACCGTATCAAGGTGCATGGCGGCTCGCAGTTTGGGCATGGCGGCAATGATCACCTTTTGGGCGGCTCCCTTGGCGAAGAGGGCTTCGGCAACCATGGAGATGCCCTGGCGAGAGGTCCGCTCGCTCATACCGATCAACACCACGCCGTTGCCCACCGGCATTACGTCCCCACCCTCAACGGTCGCCAGGCCGAAATTCTGGTCCGGGTCGCCCCACCAGACATTAATGCCCGCATCGGCGAAGGAAGGATGGAAGCGATAAATCGCTGTGGTCAAGAGGGTTTCTTCACGGCGTACCGGCCAATAGAGGGGATTTAGGGTGACGCCGCCGTAAATCCAGCAGGTGGTGTCGCGGGTGTAGAGCGTGTTGGGCAGGGGCGGCAGCAGGTACTCGGTGAGCCCGTGTGCCTCTCGAACCAGCTCCAGGTAGCTGGACTTGGCGAAGCTTTTCGGGATGTCGACAACCGACAGCCCGCCGATGAGAAATTCGGCCAAGGCAAGAGCATCCAGGCTTTCCAGGTAAGCCCGGGTATCCTCCATCAGCCCCAGCCCCACGTTGGTGGGTTTGATCTTGCGGTCCAGGATCCAGGACTTTGCTTCGGGGATGGCCAGGGTCTCAGCCAGGAGGCTGTGCATCTCCACAACCTCGACCCCGCGTTCACGCATCTTGGTTATAAAATCGAAATGGTCACGCTTGGCAGCCTGTACCCAAAGGACATCGTCGAAGAGCAGATAATCGTTGTTGCTCGGGGTGAGTCGGGTGTGCCCCAGTCCGGGAGAGCATACCATTACTTTCCGCAACGTACCTACCTCGGAGTGCACACCATATTGTTTAGTTTTCATTAGAGCTCCCGTTTAGTTTAAACATATTACCTTCTTCAATATGCTTGATATAGTCAATTCCTGTTGACACTTCAATTGCTGAGTTCTCGTCTTTGTACTTAATAGTTCCCGAAAACAAGGCGACAATTCCAGCGATGGCCCCTGCCACTACCGCAGCCAAAAGTACTTTTTCCCAGTTGCTGAACAGTTGTAATTTTTGCTCTTTTCGAGCCATAACATACAAAATTATTCCAGATGCATAGATAATACACGAGAGCAATAACAGTTCTGTGCCCGCTGCATAAACAAGAAAAATGCCGTACAAGGTCGCCAATAAAGCCACAAAGAGATCTTTTTTTAGTGTGTCTTTATTGGTTTCATATGTTTCTTTGGTGAGCGTTAACTTGAGTGCATAAGCTCCTGAGAGCAGATACGGTATTAATGAGAGTGCGGCGGCTAATGTCAGCGCCAGTGTCAAGGCATCATCGGAAAAGATGGTGATGACCAGAATTGTTTGAATCATGATGGTGCTTTGCAAGAGCGCATTAGATGGAACTTTATTGGCATTTTCTTTAGTTAAAAACTTTGGCATATCCTTGTTTTTTGCGGCCAGAAACAACACTTCTGCGCACATCAGTGTCCACGCGAGATAGGCGCCCAAGACAGAAACGATCAATCCAGCGCCAACAAGTATAGCTCCCCAGTCACCGACTACCGACGCCAGGACAGAACCCACCGATGGATCAGAGAGTGCGGCCAGTTCAGCACGTGGCAGGATCCCAAATGACAGGATTGAAATGGATGCAAAAAGTGCAAGAACACCTAAAAACCCTATTATTGTTGCCCTTCCGACGTCACGACGATCTTTAGCATACCGAGAATACACACTCGCACCCTCAATACCTATAAAGACAAAAACCGTAACCATCATGGTTGCTTTGACTTGCTCATAGATATCTGCAAAGGTCACATTTTCTGAGCCCCAGAAATTGGCCATAAAAACATCTACTTTAAACGCAAAAATAACGACAATAATAAAAAATATTAGAGGAAGAATTTTTGCAATGGTAACAATTTTGTTAATAGCAGCAGCTTCTTTAACACCTCGCAGCACCATGAAGTAAAAACTCCAGATCATGACTGAAGAAACAGCAACGGCTATAACCGTATTACCGGCACCAAAAGCAGGGAAAATGATGCTGAGTGTCGCTTTTATCAACACCCAGTAAAAAACGTTGCCAACGCACGCACTCGCCCAATACCCATATGCTGATAAAAATCCGGTAAAGTCCCCAAATCCTGCTTTTGCATAAGCAAAAACACCGGCATCAATATCAGGTTTACGATTAGCGAGGTTCTGAAATACAAAGGCAAGCATTAACATACCAATTCCGGCAACCACCCATGCAATGAGTGATGCCAAAACACCCGATGAAGCGGCAAATCGATGTGGTAAAGAAAAAACACCGGCACCTACCATTGAACCAACAACCATGGCAATTAACATCGTCAGTGAAAAATTGCCCGAAACTCCCTCTTTTTTTTCTTCCATAAAAGACACCTTTTGCATTCAGGAATATAGTTGTTAAAGACAGGTAATTAAATTATCGAAGAATTGCTTAAACCACCTTTTGATAAAATTCAAGGTGTCGTTTTCTGAGCAAACATTAGCCCTAAATCATGTTTTTTTACAAGCAAATAATTTGTGAGGCATGCGCCTAGTTTGTTCGACCTGAATCTAAAAATTGACTCTGAAGAATAAGTATCAAACCAAGGTTCTATGACCTGAGTTATCGACTGCTGTATGATCAAGTACAAAACGCCTTGGATTCCTAGTGGACGAAGATCTCCATCCGGCTTCCTCCAAACACTACCTCACGCCCATGCCGGGCGCAACACCATCAAGCTGCGCTTGCTCGCGTCGCACAAGGCGCTGTTCAGCACCGCGATTAACGCAGAGGTTACATGCTTAGACCAGCAGTCGGAAAAGATTCTGATGTTCTAACGACAATATCCTTTGCATCCAAAGGATATTGAGGCCTCGGACATCATCATTAAAAAGGGTACCTGGCTTGAGCATCTGTTTATCGATCCACCAAATATTGGCAAGCGAATCGGAACCAAGCTGTTCAGGCATTTGCGGGAAAAGTGTCTATCAACCGAGACTTGGGAAATTGGAATTCTCGCTGATCCGAATTCAAAAGGATTCTATGAAAAAAGGGGCTGCACATATATTCGGGAATACCATCCCACGATAAAGGGCAGAACCACACCTTATCGGCAATACAGACCTAAGGCGCTAACCAGTGCTTTCACAGCCGACCGGGCTAATCAGCGGCAACTTATAACCGCTGCTGGCAAACGAGCAAGCCGTTAGTTTAATAACGCATTGCTTTCTCGCACCCGGCGGATGAAGCGCGAGGTTAATATTGCCAAACAGAATCTATCGTTTTCAGATAACTTATACAACTTAGGCCGAACTACTGAAAATTGAATCAAGAAGCTGGCTCGAAATCCTAGCAACACAAAAAAAAGCTTCTTTGGCCTTTGAGAGGCAAATTTTGCCTGACAATAAAAGATGATTCCAAGCCATGGAGTTTATCCATTAAAAATCTTTTACCCGCTGCTTGTTTATAAAGTCACGCCATTCGTCCCAAGTTGGATTTTCGCCGAATTCATTAAGAAAAGCGGTAAGAATTTCGGACTTTTCCGGAGCAGTTAACTCGCTCCATTTTTTTTCATCAAGAACTTCATCCTGTGTTGGTTTTTGCATAACGATCTCCCGGTCGAGAATGATGTTAACAGTCCTATGACAGAAATTTAAACCAGGCAATGGTGGCCAAGAAACCGGGCATCGCCAGAAATTCTGCAGGGAGATCAAGGTAATCCTTGATAAAGAATGTTCTGACGATGCCGGTTAAGCCGGAGTTATATTAACCTTGTTGCTCCAGAGGAATGTAGAACTTGCCGTCCTGTCTTTGAACGAGGAGCAGCAAGCGCTCCTTGTCTTTGGCCCGACTGATTATTTTCTTCACATCATCAATCGATTTTACCTCTTTGCGGTCAACCTCTACGATGATGTCGCCCTGACGGATACCCGCTTCCCCGGCAGCGCTCTCTGGATCAACCCCTACCACTGCAACACCCTGTTCCGCCTTGATACCGAACTGTTCTTTAAGTTGTGGACTCAACTCGTGGAGTTGCATACCCCATTTTCCTTCTCCCGGCTCGGAAGTGTTCGCCAGATCGGAGTTGTCGGCATTGAGTGTACCAACCTTCACCAGAAGTTCCTGCTCCTTGCCATCACGGAGTACAGTCACCTTCACCTCTTCACCAATTGGTGTAGCGGCAACTTTTACCGGCAGGTCATTACTGGTTTCAATAGCTCTTACCATCGAATTGCACAATAATGTCTCCCCGTTTGAGCCCGCCCGCCTCTGCTGGACTGTCGGCAGCAACATCGGCCACCAGAGCACCCTTGGTCTCTTTAATACCCAGAGCCTCGGCCAGTTCAGGAGTAATTGTTTGAATATTGACCCCCAGGTAGCCACGGGTTATCTCTCCATTACTGACTAACTGCGGGATGAGCGGCTTGGCAGTAGAAACAGGAATAGCAAACCCGATACCCTGACCCTGGGCAATGATCGCCGTGTTGATCCCAACTACCTCGCCCGTCAAGTTGAAAAGGGGGCCTCCGGAATTGCCTGGGTTTATCGAAGCATCTGTCTGGATAAAATCATCATAAGGTCCTGCGCCGATTACCCTGCCCTTGGCGCTGACTATCCCTGATGTCACGGTGTGGTTGAGTCCAAATGGATTACCGATGGCCACAACCCAGTCGCCTACTTTGAGTGATTCGGAGTCGCCAAGACCTGCAGCGGGGAGATCCTTCTTGGCATCAATTTTCAGAACAGCGAGGTCGGTTTTAGGATCACGACCGACAATCTCAGCTTTATATTCATTCTTATCGGCGAGAGTGACGGTAACTTCCCTTGCTCCTTCAACGACATGGTTGTTGGTCAGGATATACCCATCCTGGCTGATAATAACACCGGATCCCGCCCCTTGGGTTTGATGATCTCTCGGCATCTCCGGCATGCCTTCAAAAAAGCGGCCAAAAAAATCGCCGTTTGGCTGTTGTTGCATGCCAGGCCCCTGGAAACCCGCTTTTTCAATCTTTGTCACTTTAACGTTTACCACTGTCGGGCTCATTTTTTCAGCCAGGTCGGCAAATGAGCTGGGCATACTTGATGGTGCGGCAATCGTCACGTGGGGACTTTCAGTTATTCCTCCAGCGATTGAAGGGAGAGTTCCATTGATCCCCGAAGCTACAAATAATCCTGCAACAAAAAACGGCAGGCCTGCTGCCAGTATTCTCTTCGCTGCGTATCTTTTAAGCATTCCCGGCTTTTTCATATTCGTTTCCATATATCCTCCATAAGATGATTTTGCCATTAGCCTGATCTGTCCGGCACACCAGATCGGTTCTCTTTGAAGTACACAATAGCACCCAAAGATTAGAGGAAGATTAACTGAAAATGAAAAGATTCTAACATTGGTGGCGTCGTAACCAGGCACGCCGGAAAGAGCCCTGGGAAGAGACTTCGGAATCGGACTTTTTATAAAGCCACTATAGAGGAGCAGAACTGCTTGAGCAACTATCTGGGAAGGTACACTGAAAACGTGCTGCCATGGTTCAGACTACTGACAACCTCAATACGTCCTCCATGGGCTTTTACTATCGAGCTTGCAATACTGAGCCCAAGGCCAACCCCATCCCGGTCTCGGGCATGTGTTTTTGTGGCACGGTAAAAGCGGTTGAAGATCTGCTTCTGCTCATCTGGTGAGATACCTCTCCCCTCATCGGTGATCTTCAGGACAGTCCACTTCTCTAGAGAGAGTATTTCGACGGTAACGTTTCCTCCCTGGTCGCTGTATTTGATCGCATTGCTGAGCAGGTTGAACAGCAACCTCCGCAAATGCTCCCGGTCGCCAGAGATTGTCACCGGTCCAGATTCCTCCAGGCGTAGAGCCACCGAATGACTATCGGCAATCGATTGCATCTGTTCTATAATATCTGCAACAAAATCATACAATTCGATTGACTGCATATCCATCCGCAAGACCCCGGAATCGGCACGGGCGAGAAGAAGAAGCCCGCCAACCAGATGGTTTATCCTGTCAATCTCTTCCAGTCCACTGCCGAGAATGTGTTGATATTCTTCAGGGCTTCTCGGCTGTCGAAGGGCAACTTCCATCTCTCCCTTGAGAATAGTAAGGGGCGTCTGCAGTTCGTGGGAAGCGTCTGCGCTGAACTGACGCATCTGCTCAATCGATTGATGAAAGCGGTCCAGCATGCTATTGAGGGTTCTCGCCAATCGGTCGAGTTCATCACCGTTCCCGGTTTCCTGCAGTCGTTGATCGAGATCTTCACCGCTTATTTTCCTGGTGGTCTGGGTCATTTCGTCAACCGGCCGCAGCGCCCTTCGGGCGAGCAGCCACCCGCCTCCGCCTGCCAGAACCAGGCCAAGCGGAAACACGGCGGCAATGATCAGAAGAAAGCGGTGGCGGGTCTTGTACATATTTTCAAGGGGCATACCGACCCGCACCAGATGCGTAAGCTGACCGCCGACGATAACCGGTACGGTGAGCAGCCGAACGGGGTATGGACCGTCGGCGGTTACGGTCTCGAAATATCTCTTGCCGCGGGCGGCATACTCAAGCGCTTCAGGGCTGATGCGGCTTTCCTCCGAACGATCCTGCCTGCGACTATTATCAGGGATTTCTTCCGGGTCGAAAATGCCGAAATGACGCTCAAGGGGGGAAAACCCAAAAAAGCGGCGAAAAAGCTCATCCACATCTTTGGCATAGATCTTTTTTCCCTCGGCACTGGCCTTTTGTGCCATGACATCGCCAATGCTGTTCAGGGCATAGTCCATGTCGTGGGAAAGGCTGTAGGCCAGCAATCCGTAGACTGTCAGAGTAAAAAGAACAAAAGTGAGGGTGAGCATCCCTGTGTACCAGAGAGTGAGCTTGAAACCGATTGACCGAAATCGCATGCGTCACTCCTCTTTTATCACATAACCCACCCCTCGTACCGTGTGGATCAGTCTGGATTGGCACCCGATGTCTATCTTTTTCCTGAGGTAGTTTACATACACATCAATCACATTGGTGGATGTGTCAAAGTTATGATCCCAGACATGCTCCGAAATCATTGTCCTGGTGACGACACGCTCCTTGTTGCGCATAAGGTACTCAAGAAGAGAAAACTCTTTTGAGGTGAGATCAATGAGCTGTCCACCCCGGGAAACCTTCCGTTTTGAAGGATCCAACGAAAGATCGGCCACTCTTAATACAGGTGGTTCCGTTTCTGCCCGGCGCCTGAGCAAGGCCCTGACCCTGGCCAGCAGTTCCTGGAAAGCAAAGGGTTTGGGCAGATAATCATCTGCCCCGGTGTCAAGCCCTATAACCCTGTCCTCGATAGTTGCTCTAACGGTGAGCAGCAGGACGGGTGTGCCAATGCCGCGACTACGCAGGTTTTTGACAATTGACAAGCCATCTTTATGGGGAAGATTGACGTCCAGGATTATCAGATCGTAGACATCATCCTGTCCCATAAAAAAACCAGTCTCCCCGTCTGACGCCCAGTCCACCGCATAGCCCTCCTCCTCCAGACCTTTTTTGATAAAACTGGCAATCTTTTTATCGTCTTCAACCAGTAAAAGTCGCATCAGCGCGCGTCCCCCCTGAGCTGATGTTATCGCTGTTCCTGCCGGACAATTTGCTGTTCATCAACACCCTCCCACACGATAGCCCCGGCGGTTTATGGTTCTCCATGGTTTTTTTCTTGCTGACATCTCTCTTGGGAACGAAGATACCAGTTTGCTGGAGATTCCTCAATATGCGTTTCCTCTTCCCGAAGAGCTTCCACACACCCAAGAAGCAGAAATTCAGAAATGAAATAAGATTTCATCGCAAGTATCGTCTGGAATGATATCGGTGATTGACCTTCATGATGCTCGGTGAGTATATTGTGGCGGTTAGCCCTAGTTCAACATATCGTGTTTAAGTGCGGCTGGGTTGTGAAAAAAAATTATGGGAACCAAATAGTGTCATCTAAACCATCAAAAGTAGCACAAAAAAAGGAGAGAATTATGAGAAAAAGCATAACTATCAAAACGTTGGTGATTACTGTCGCAATTGCCGGCGCAATCGCCGCACTGCCATGTCGTCCGGCTAAGGCCGCGGGGGTTATCGACCACCTCTACATTGTCGAACTCGACGTTGAGAACGTACCTAACTTCGTTGGCCTGGGGGTTGGTCTCTTGCCCGACTACTCAGGCTCCAACAACTACACCTGGGGGCTTGCTCCTTTTGGTCGCTATACTTTTTCGGGACAAGAACGGTACATCCAGTTGCTGGGTAATGAAGTGACAATCAACCTGGTCGACGACAACATGTTCCATGTTGGACCACTTGTCAACTACCACTTCGGCCGATCTGACAGTGTTGAGGATGCCGAGGTTAGTCGGATGGAAGAGATTGACGACACCTTTGAAGTAGGCGCTTTTGCCAATATTATATGGGCCTTCCAAAGTGACAGGCGGCAGAGGTTTATCCTCGGAGTGCGGTTGTATCAGGATGTCGGAGATGTCAGTGATGGTTTCCGGGCCAATTTCAGCGCCCGCTACTGGCAGCCGGTAGCCAAACCCGTTGACCTCAATTTCAGCGCTGGGTTCATCTACCAGAGTGACAAATATGCCGATACCTACCACGGGGTGAATCCCAGCAATGTGGGGACTTCCGGACTGGCCTTCTTTGAGGCCGATGGTGGGTTGAACGAATATTATGGCATAATTGGAACCACTATCTATCTGACTAAAAACTGGATCGTCGGCATCGGTGTTCGGGGGTCGATCCTTGCTGATAATGTCGCTGATAGCCCGATAGTGGACCAGCGAGGCAGCTCGACCCAATGGATAGGCGGCGTTGGCGTTGGCTATGCCATTTGGTAACGAAATATCCCACGAAGGTGCCTTTAAGAAACTGGACAATACATAGGAGCACGGTATGAAGGAAAATACCTTCTTTTCATTGCAATTCGACTCTCTTTTATGGCTGGCCTGGGCAAGATGCAACTTTGGAAAGAAGGGTTGTTACCATCGGCATGACTGGCTGTGCAACGACCATGTGGGTGGAGAAAGCTGACCCTCGCCAGATTTATGAGCAAATAACCGTCAGCGTGATCAACGAGGACACCTCTAGCAAGTTCTCCCATGACGTCCATATCCGTCACAACCTTGTTGAGGCGAAAAGACAATTTTTCAAGGTAGTCTGTAGTTGTACAAGGTGAATTATCATGATGTTTATTTCGATTCGGAATTTCGGTAAAGAGATATACCGCACCTACGTTGTTGATCAACCAAACCACTTCGCGGCAGCGATCTCTTATTATTCATTGTTTTCCCTGATCCCAAACATCTACATCGCTTTTACATTCTCAGGGTTCTTTATCGATAATGCGATGGTCACGCAGCACATGTTCGCTGAGATAGAGAAACTATTGGGTGTCGATGTCGTAGAACTGCTATTGGTCATGCTCGAGGCAATTTCCAAGAGCTCATCAAACGGTACCATTTTTGAGCGTCTCGTCAGTTTCAGCGTCATGCTTTTCGGCGCTTCGCTGTTGTTCTTCAAGCTTCAATTCGCGTTGAATACTATTTGGAAAATACCACCTTCTACTGAAGGTCAGACAAAAATTTTTCTCTTAAACCGTCTGTTCTCTTTCATTACGGTCTTCTGTGTTGGAATCTTTGTCATGTTCACATCCCTGGCTTTCATTTTGGTCGGTTTCTTAGAATCGATACTCCATATCCACCTCAACAGCCTTTTTTTCAACTTTGGGGGCAATCTAGCCATCAGTATTGTGGGCATTGCCATCTTATTTAAGCTACTGCCCAACGCACGGATCAGTTGGTTAGACGCTTTTATTGGCGGGGCTGTGACGGCATCACTCCTAACCGCAGGAACCAAAGGATTGGGATGGTACCTTGCTAACTCGAAATTTGGATCTTTTTTTGATGCAGTGGGAGCGATCGCATTGCTGCTCATCGCGATATATTTCTTGTCCCAGATCTTTATTTTCGGGGCGGTTTTTACCAGAGTATTTGCTGGTATCTATGGTGGCGGCATCACCTCCCTCAAACCTATTGAATCAAAGCCATACAACTAAGCCTTGTTTTTTTGATAGCACGGCTCAATTTCTAGACGAGCCGGCGACGACGAAATGATACCAACAAGACGTATACGCCAACCGCCGCTGATAAATGCTTTATGGAATGACCTCCAACGACTATTAATATCTCGTGTATTTGAGTATCAAACTGTTCCAAAACCTTAGCAAGGAGATACGCAGCCAAAAGCCACCAATAGGCGGATACGAGTGTGAATTTCGATGTGAAAAAGGTGATGATTATTGGTATTGCCATCATAGGGAAGAATTGAACAACTGCATATAAACGTAGGTCGCCCTTACCGTTAAGCTCGCCGATATACCAGTACAATACAGAGAATAACCCGAATAATAACAATGGGATTAATAGCTTATTACCATATTCAACAGAGATGAACTCGGCAATAACAATTGAGAACAACGCCATAAATGCAATCGTCATAGGTAAGCGATCCCAGACTAAGGTATGATTATCCGGCCAAAGATGATAGTAGCCGGAACCCAGTCCAATAAGAGCTGTACCGGCAAAAAAAATATAATAAGCAAGCTTGTTTTGGTTGATGATGGTGAGATTGTTTTTCTTGGACAACTCATATAAACCAAGCAGGCCGACAATGAGAAAAGGCAGGTTTGATACTACGATAATCGTATTTGGAACAGACAAGATTTCTTTCGTGTCGGAGAAAGAGTGATATTCATTATCCTGCGGCAGAGGATTACTGACAAATAAAAAAGTCACAGCAAGCAAGCCACTGAACACAAGAAGCATGATCCCGATGTTTTTTCTCTCATATTTCATGAATATTCTCCGCCAAAAAACACTTTTTATGTTGCCATAAAAGCTTACTCTCCTGGATTAAAAGTTAATAATACAAAACTATTACAGAGAAGAACACAAGTTTGATCAGCATCGAGAGATAAAACACGCGGTATAAAAAGGACCCTTGCCGAAATGGTGCCATTTTACAAAACCAGCTAAGAGATCTACTACCACAAATCAGTTCAGTGGATTATAATACTCTTACCTGATGGTGGACTGCTGAGGTGGGACAGGTCAGCGTCGGGATTTGATTTTTCGTCAATTGAGTTCTTCACTTGTTAAATTAGGGAATATCGATATGAAACCAACTATTTGGCCGCTGGCCCTCGTCGTCTTGGTTGCGACAGTCACCGCATCCATCGCTCAAGAACCGTCACTGATCTGCTTTGGCAATGAACCATCCTGGCGCCTTGATCTCACCGAGAAGGGAAAGGCACGTTTCTCGACACCCGATTCTATAGCTGTTGACTATCTCGGCATTGCTAATACGCTGGCGCCTCGAAAGGAATCAATTTGGCGCGGTCAGTCAACGCTTGCCAAGGGAGGGGAGTTGGTGGCCTTTCTGCGCGAGGGCCAGTGCAGCGACAATATGTCGGATACCGTACATCCCTATTCGGTCAATGTCTCGCTGCCGGACGGCAGTCACTATGCCGGTTGCTGTCGCGTGTCCCAGGCGCCGGTTGTTTCGGCAAGCTTGGAAAATGCAACATGGCGTGCAACCGTTTTGCCGGGCCAGAAGTTACCGGCCGAAAAGGGAAGAAATGCAGTTACGGTAAATTTTGAAGCCGGCCGCGTGCACGGTTTCTCCGGCTGCAATCAGTTCACTGGATCGTACATCCTGGAAGGCGAGAAGCTCGTACTCGGCAAGCTGGGCGGCACAATGATGGCGTGTCCAGAGCCGGCGATGTCGGTTGAGAACCTATTTCTTAAGTCATTTTCGGGGACTTTGCATATCATTGTTGCCGAAAACGATCTGACCCTGACGCCGGAAAACGGCGGAGACGCACTTCGGTTCGAGCGCCAGAAGCCGCCACGTCTGGAGGGTGTTGAGTGGGAGGTGACCGGTTACAACAACGGACGACAGGCAGTGGTCAGCCCAAAGGTCGGCACCCGTCTCACCTTGATGTTCCAGGACGGGCAGGTAACAGGCAGCAGTGGTTGCAACAGCTTTCAGGGCTCGTTCACAGTGGTAGAAAACGCGCTGACGATCCGCCCGCTGACAGCCACTCGGAGAGCCTGTGAAGACGCGGTGATGGTCCAGGAACAGGAGTTCCTCACCGCGATGCAAAGTGCCACGACCTGGAATGTCATACGAGGAATGCTGGATGTACATCGCGCCGATGGCGAAAGGGTACTGACGGCCAGCGAGGTGGGCAAGTAAAAGCTGCCTTCACTTAGTGGTTGCGTCGCCCTGTACTCGTTTCTCTGCCGGTCGTTTTAATGGTTCATCCCCGTTCACCCGATATCCTTTTTGCGGAGTTTGGTTCGTAAGATCAACGGGGATGGCAAACTATTTTGGGAATATCAGAGTCATAACCAGTCGCGCCCCCCAGCCTTCCGGGCCATTATCCGGGCTTTCCGCCCAGTAACGAACACCTCCGGTGAAACTGACCAGCTGGTTGCCGATTCGAGTGACCTTGGAGACAAAGCAATTGATCGGCACAGTCCATTCCTCGGCATCCCAGTTGTAGGTCGTTTCCGTCTGCACGCCAAAAGTAATGGCAGTCGGGGTCGTATAGGTCAAAAAAGGCTGCATAAAAGAGCCATTCACATCATTCCGATCATCGTCACCGGCAAAGGACCAGAGATGATTGGCCAGGATGCCGTAGGACCATGGCCCTTGTTGTCTCAGCGCTACCCCCGTCGGTCCGGCAGCCCATTTGTCGGTAGTCAGCAGAGTATCGGAGCCGGTCGGCAGCAAAAAGACCGGACCTGCACCCCAGACCCAGCCACTCGCTGTGACTCGCGGTGAAAAGAACAGACTCTGGACTATGTCACCTATGCCGTTCTGGCTGCCGGCGCCGGGAAATATGTCATCCTGGGAGATAACCGGCAGGATGGTTCGGGAAATGAGGCTCCAGTCCTCAGTGATTGGCATCGGAACCACCGGTTGAATATTAAGGGTCCAGCGATCACCGTCATCTTGAGGGCCGATATTCGTATCATAGTTGAGCTGAAATGGCACACTGATGAGTCGGGCAACGGGGTTTACCAGCTGCATGGCGAGGTCGACTTCTTCGGCACTTAAAGAATCATATTTCCGGCTGTCGCTGGTACTCGAATCAGCCGCCAGGGCAGCGTTCTTTAGAGTTCCACCGGTTATCAGGACGAATGCAGCAATTGATAAGATTCCAAACTTGTTCATACTCTCACCTTTATAAAATTATTATCCACCAGGTATTATTGGTGGAGGCCGGCGATAATTCCTTGACTCTCCCTCCAGTAATGATTCCCAACAACCTAACTTGTTTTCACTAGTTTTTCCAGATTAATTTCATTCGCATAATCACCCGGTAAAATTTCTTTAAGACTTTGATTATTTGTTTTTATTATCGACATATTCTGAATATCTCTAATACGAGATGAGAAAGAAGATATATAACTTTTAATTTATATGAACTCATTGATTCATAGAACTTTTTTCTATTTCCTCTTGCTGTTCGTAACCGTTGTGCACAGCGGATTTGCCGGGGAGATACTGGAGGTAAGGGTCACCGGGGTTACGGGAGAGCTCTATGAAAATGTTATGTCGAGGCTGCGGATCAATCGTTTTCACCGGAACACTGATCTTACTGAAGCCGAAATAATGCGACTCCACCGGTTGGCGCCGCAAGATATTAAGACCACCCTAGCCGCCTATGGTTTTCACCTGCCGACAGTCGATGCCACGCTTACGCCCACCGACATCGGCTGGAGAGCCGCTTATCACGTTGATCCAGGCAGGCAGGTGTATATTACCACTATCTCTGTGACCATCATTGGTGAAGGAAGCACTGTCGAAGCGCTGCACAACCTTTCGCAGGAGATAGCCCTCAAAAAGGAGACACCGCTTAATCATGTGCTTTATGAACAGGAGAAAAGACGATTACTCCGCGAAGTACGCTCACGGGGTTATCTCCAGGCTGCCTATACCGTGCAGGAAATTCGGGTGGATCGGGTGCAGAACAGCGCCGAGATTGAGCTGGTCCTCGACACTGGTCCGCTCCATCGTTTTGGTGATATCGTCAGTGACCAGAAGGTCATTGAAGAAGATCTGTTTTTTCGATTTGTCCCGTTTAAAAAAGATGACAAATTTGATCCCGCTCTTTTGCATCAACTGCAGCGAGACTTGTATGGTACCGGTTTTTTCAGCCAGGTGAGTGTCAACCCCCGCATGCAGGAGCAGGACGGACTCTATATCCCGGTCACCATCAGTGCTCAGCCCTTCGCTGACTCCGGCACAACTACCATAGGGTTGGGATATGCCACGGACACCGGCGCAAATATCAGATTAGACTATCATAACAGACTGTTAAACAGAAAAGGGCACAGCACTTTTTCTTCGCTGCTGCTCGGTGAAAGGGCAAGTAGTTGTCAGGTTAATTACCGGATTCCCGGCGCTGACCCCAGATTTACTTCAGTCACCGGGAGCGGTTCCTATAACAGAGAGCTGTGGCAGGATACCGAGACGCAGAACCTTTCCGTCGGTGCAGTGTATGAGTTTCAAACACCTCTCCAATACCGGGCGTTCTCCATTCAGGGTTTTGGTGAGGATTATTCGATTGGGTCAATCTCGGGAAGCGGGCGATTTTTAATGCCCGGCCTGCAATGGTCTCAGGCGATAACAGACAGTACAGTCAACACCACGCATGGATTTCGCGCTTCATTTGATCTGAAAGGCGCAAGCAGTGAGGTGTTGTCCGATGCGTCTTTTTTGGAATTACGTGTCGATGGGCAGGCGATAGTGTCACCATTTGAGAACTGGCGCTTAATAGGGCGGGGTTCCATTGGCAGTATCATCGTCGATTCGATTAATGATTTACCCCCCTCGCTGAGGTTTTATGCCGGTGGAGAGAAGAGTGTCCGCGGTTATCAATACAAATCTCTTGGTCCGGAAGATAGTTCGGGCAACATCGTGGGCGGCAAGTATCTGCTCACCGGCAGTATTGCCTGTGAAAGGCAGATTGCCGATATGTGGCGTGTCTCCGCTTTTTACGATATCGGTAATGCAATGGATGACTGGGGGAAAAACCTTGTCCAGGGGATAGGGGTGGGTATCGGCCTTATCCTGCCCTTTGGCCACGCAACTCTTGAGCTCGCCTATCCGCTGGATGACCAGGGAACGGCACAGTATCTTTTTATCCGTGTAGGTACAGATCTCTGATGAAGAAAAAAATCCTCACCGCAGGAGCGACTGTACTCATGGTGGTCGCCGCAGCGACTGTTCTGTTACTGTTCAGCGGATTTGGCTTTGATCTCTCGCTCAGGTTACTATCATGGGCGACAGGGGACAGGATAACAGTTGAGGAGAACAGCGGGCAGGTGTTTGGACCATGGGCGATACATGGTCTGCAGGTCCGGACTGCTGAGGCCGAGTTGTCGGTAAGGAATCTGTCTGTAGACTGGCACCCCAGTGAATTATTGCGGGGAACCGTGCAAATAGCTGATGTTCATGCTGAAGATGTTGCGTTGCGTTTGGCCAGAAAAGATGTCGACTCCTCTCGTGGCCAAGATGCAATTGTGCTGCCTGATCTTGTCCTGCCGCTCTCACTTGTTGTGCAAAGATTACAGCTCAACGGACTCGCTGTTTACCAGGAAGGTGAGGAAAAACCCCTGGCCATAGACCATCTCTCCACAACTTTTTCCGTCAAGAGAGGAGATGTTGCGATTGCCGACCTGGTCGTTCAACTCCCCGAGTATCGTGCCGACATGCAGGGCAAGCTTTTCACGTCAGGAGACTGGCCGATCGATGTAACAGGCACCTGGACGGTAGACAGGGAAGAGTGCGGGCAAATGGACGGGAGCTTTGCGGTTTCAGGGCCGCTGGAGAATATTCAATTTTCCCTGTCCATGGACGCACCGGAACAGGTCGACCTCCAGGGGGTGCTTTTTAACCTGTTGGGCAGCCCGAGGTGGAAAATCGATGGTACGGCATATAACCTGGCATTGGCTGATGTCTGTTCAGGATTGCCCGCTTTTCATACTGATTTTCAGCTGCATACCGAGGGAGAAGTTGCCGGATATCAAATTGACCTGCACACCAAAGTGCGCCCCCCGCAAGGCCCGTTCATCGACGCAACGCTGTCTGTTACCGGCAAGGATGATGGTTTAGTGATTGATACGGCGAAAATCAAAGTCGATGACAGTGAGAGTCTACTGGGTGGATGGCTTTCCTGGAAGGATGCCCTTCGCTGGTCGGTCTCTCTTTCAACGAAGTCTCTGGACTTTTCTCGGTATCAGGATTTCACATCAGGATTTATTGACCTGGAGATGGCCGCAACAGGAAGCCTGGCAGGAGAGAAACTGGCATATGAAGTGGAAATACCTTATGTCGGAGTAACTCTTGCGGACATCGATCGTACGGCGACCGGCACAGTAAAGTTTCGTGGCGATGACACAGGGATAGAGATTCTTGCCGCCCGGATCAAAGCAGAAGAAGGGCAGGTGGATGGGCACGGTAAACTGGGGTGGCGCGAAGGTTGGACCTGGGAGAGTCGGTGGCTCTTTGCCGGGATCGATCCCTCTCTATGGACGGCGATGCCGAAAGGGGCGATCAATGGGGAATTGGCAAGTGCTGGGCAGGTCCAAAACGATACAACAACCATTAAGGCATCACTTTCTTCTCTAACCGGAGTTGTGGCCGGATATCCCGTTACCGGCAGGGGGGCAATTGAATATCTTGCGGGGGATCTTGCCATCAGGGATGTCTCAATGGGGATCGGACCTAATACCTTGGTTGCCGATGGAACTGTCAGTAAGAGTTTCAATGTGCGTTTTAAGGTTGATGGACAGGACCTCAGCCTCTTGCATGACCGGGCAGGAGGTAAGGTACAGATATCCGCCTCATTGCAAGGTCCGCGAGAAAAACCTGTCGTTGATTTCTTGGCGCATGCGGACAACCTCGTTTACGATGCGGTGAGCCTGAAGGTCCTTGAGGCCTCCGGTACGTTCGATGAATTGGGCAATATAGAGGCATCGCTTGGAATTGAAGAGATTAAAACTCCTGCAGTTCCGGTTGATCACTTACGAGCTTCGGTGTCAGGAAGGCTCAAGAGTCACGTTTTTTCTTTGCGCGCTTTATCCGAGCTGGGCAATGTGGCGATCGATGGGTCTGGGCAACTCGACGAGACGCAACAGTGGGCAGGGGTGATTAAAAACATTACTTATATGCATCCAGGTTATGGCCAGTGGCGACAAAAAGGAGTGGCCGGGGCCACCGCTTCCTCAACATCCGCTTCTGTCGATAATTTCTGTTTTGCCTCGGTCGGCAACAATTTCTGCGCTGCTGGTGGTTGGTCTCTTCTTGAGGGGTGGAAGGCGGAGCTTTCCCGTCTGCATTTTGATCTTGCCGATTTGAGCCGTTGGGGGCTGACGACCTTGCCTCTTCGGGGCAATCTCCGCGGCGCTTTGTCTCTTGCTGGAGATGGTGCTGTCGTCAATAGCGGCTCTGGAAGAATCACCATAGCTGACTTGAGCCTTGTGCCTGACCAAAACAGGCTTTATAAGGAAATTGGGCTTGTTGATACGACGTTGAATGCGAACATCCAGGACAGCACGTTGCAGACAAACCTTGCGGCAAGCTCAGAAAATGGCTGCAACCGTGAATATGAACCTTTCCGTCGAAAATTTTGGTGACCTGTCCCTTCCTGTTGCAAACCTTCCGGTCAAGGGAACTGCCAGTTTGGCGGTTGCCGACCTGGATTTCCTTAAATATATATCCGACGATGCAATTGTTCCTTCGGGGCACATTGTCGCCGACTTCGGGGTGGAAGGAACCCTCAGCGAGCCGCAACTGCAGGGAAAAATAACGCTTGCAGACGGGCAGTTGTTCTTGCCGGATTACGGGCTGCATGTCAAAGAAATAGGCCTTGAGGTATCGGGCGGTATGCAGAGCCTTGACATGAATATCACGGCCCGGTCCGGAGAGGGGCTGACCACCGGCAAGGGCGTGCTTACTTTTGCCAACAATGCCTGGCTGGGCGAGCTGAATATCAGTGGTGAAAACTTACAGCTTCTTAATCAGCGGGAGTTGCAGATTACCGGTAATCCAGAGTTGCGCCTGACAATCGGCCCGGAAGGTGGAAAACTTAACGGAACCGTTTTCATTGCCAAGGCACGAATAAAGCCGGAAGAAATATCCGGTTCCGCTGCTCAATCCCGAGACACTGTTTTTGTTGATGAGTTGGCGTCACCAAAAGGTTTCCCTTTTTCCTTTGTCCTTGCAGTTGAACTTGGACACGACATTCAGGTTGAAGGGTTTGGTTTTACTGGCTTTGTTGTGGGCAAGCTGGAGGTTGCCGACAGAGGGACCGGTGAAATACTTGGCCGAGGTGGGCTTCAGGTACAGGATGGATCTGTTTCTTTCATGGGCAGGACCATAAAAATATCGCGGGGGATTATTACTTTCAGCGGAGGATCTGTCGACAACCCTTCCCTTGATATAGAAGCGAGAAAAGTCATCAGCAGGGATCGGTCCGGTGTCCCTGATCGGATTGTTGGGCTCAATATCACCGGAACGGCGCACGACTACCATGTGGAGTTGTTTTCTGTCCCAAATATGCCGGCGAGGGAGATTCTTGCCGCTCTTTTACGGGACAGGCCATTGCATTCTGAAGATGTTGCGGGAGATGGATTGATCGACACAGCTGTCAGGCTCCTGGGGTCTTCAGGTGGCAATAATGTGCTGGGCACAGTAGGTGAAAGATTCCTCGTCGACAATGTTATACTTGGTCAGGGGGGAGACCAGGGGCAGGTGCGTGTTGTTGGAAAACAGCTCACCGAGCGGATATCTGCCGGCTATGATTTTAACTTGTTCGAAAATCAGGGACAGTTCCGAATCCGCTATGAATTGCCGCGCGGTTTTTTTCTTGAGGTGAAAAATTCTGTGGGCGTAACCGGAGTGGAGTTGTTATATAATATTGGAAAATGACGGAATGTCACATCTGATTTTTCAACGGAAAATAATTGGAAGGAAATCATGTCAAAAAATACTGATAGCACGTGGGAACCGAAGGATCCGGAAAAACTCGCAAAGCATTTCCTGCGTCTGGGCTGGATTGGGTTCTGGGTGCAGCTGGTTCTGTTATCTTTGCCGGTCTTATTATTAATCTATGTGCTTTTTATAAAAAGTGCTGAATCAGTTGCGTCCAAAGGCATTGATTTGAGTGCCTATTTATCCAATGGCAGTTTGCTCGTAATGATCTTCACCACCTTCTGGTTTTATCGCTATACAAAACTTGCGCCCAGAATAGCGGCACCTGAATTGCGGCCTTCGCAAAAATCTGTGGCAAAAACTATCTGGGTCGGCTTGTGGGCAAGTGTCGTTGGCGTCTTTTTTTCTATGCTGTTAATGGTCAGTGCTGTCACCAGACTTCTCTTCGTGCTCCTTGCCACACCCCAGACTGGAATTCCTGTCGCTACGATGGGCAGTAACCCAGGCCATACACTTTCCGCCATAGATGCCGTCAGTCTCACTTCTCTGCTTTTTACATTGAGTGCTGAGTTGACAGTACTTCTCTTTTCAATCTGGCTTCTTTTCAAGGTCACCAGAGATACTGTGCCGGAGCCGGAGCAGCTTTAATTACCCAACAAAGGCATGCAGCACTGGTTTTTCAAAAGGATATACTGTGGTTGAGTATGATATCAGTGTGATTGTCACTGTTTTAGCCGTAGTCGAACTTGTCGGCGTGATTCTCGCAGTCGATGCAGTGATGCGCCCCCGTTCATCACAAGCTGCCATTGCCTGGTCTGTTTCGTTAATTTCTCTGCCGATTGCGGTAATCCCTTTCTATCTTATATTCGGCCGTACGCGTTTTCAGGGATATGCCGAAGCTCTTCGGGAAAAGGAGTCCCATATAGAGGAATCTCTGGCAAACTGGTATTCGCAAATGGCAACAGTGGCTGCAAAAAATATTGGGGAATTGGCGACCGTTGAAGAGCTGGTGCACGGGATAACCCATATCCCTTTTACCACCGGCAATCGGGTTGACCTGCTGATAAACGCCGAACGGACATACACTGAGATGCTTGCCGCAATTGCCGATGCCACTTCCTATGTTCTTGTGCAGTTCTATATCATCAAGGATGGTGTGATCGGGCAGCGGCTGATCAAAGCGCTGATCGACAAGGCACGGGTCGGGGTCAAGGTGTATTTTCTCTACGATGAAATCGGCTGCTGGCAGCTGTCTTCAGCCTTTTTAGAAAAATTGCGCAGTGAGTCGGTGCATGTTTCTGGTTTTAAAACAACCCAGGGCAGGCGAAACCGCTTTCAAATCAATTTTCGCAATCACCGTAAGCTGCTTGTCGTTGACGGGCGGATCGGTTTCATCGGCGGCCATAACCTGGCCGACGAGTATCTGCACTACCGTGATACCCATTTACGGATTGAAGGACCTGCCGCCCAGCAGATACAGCTCAGTTTTATGAAGGACTGGTTCTGGGCCACCCGACAGGTCCTTGAGGTAAGCAAAGCCATCGGGCAGCACTCTTCAGAGGTCCGGAGTGTGGCAATAGTCAACACCGGTCCAGCCGACTGCAAGGCGGGGTGCAGCGCCTTGTTCGCCACCTTGATTCATTCGGCGAAGCGGCGCCTGTGGCTGACCAGCCCCTATTTTGTACCGGATGATGTAACGGTTCGTGCACTTGAGGCAGCAGCCATCCGCGGGGTCGATGTTCGGCTTCTGCTGCCTGGGAAAGCTGATCATCTTTTTGTCGAGCTCGCTTCATACACCTACTATGCACAACTGCTTCGATGTGGTGTGCAAATTTTCCGCTACCAGGCAAAATTTCTTCATCAGAAAGTTGTGCTGATAGACGGGATCCTCGCCGGAGTCGGCACCGTAAATCTTGACAATCGCTCTCTTTATCTTAATTTTGAGGCGACAGCTCTTATCGCTGACAAAGGATTTGCAGCACAAGTCGAGACCATGCTCCAGGCCGACTTCGAAGGAAGTGAACCTGTCAGGCAAGATCATTTTGCTACGAAGCCGTTTCACTTGCAGGTGGCAGCCAGGGTCGCACGCCTGGCATCGCCCCTGTTATGAGCGTAATGTCTAATGGCGTCGTAAAACTCTTCATTTTCTTCGTTGTTGCAAATTTTACAATCATTGCGACGTACTGTAGTACGCCGAAATAATTGTAAAATTCGCACGCCTCGAATATGAAGTTTTTTACTTAGCCATCGTAAATTTTAGCTTTTTACGAGATTATCATGTCGGATTTTTTAGGATGATCAGGATGAGCAGTAAAAAAAAATGGCTCTTGATTGGTGGCTGCATTCTGTTGTTGTTTGGTCTTTATCAGGTATTGACCGCTCTTGATCCTGAACAGGAGAAAATGTTACGGAGTCAGGTGCGTGATACGGTAAAAGAGAAATTCCCCAAGCAGGCAGAGAACTACGCAAAAACTTTTGGTCTTTTCCCTTGGGAGGGAATTCAGGGAGAGCTGAGAGAAGAGAACGCAGGTGCAACCCACCGTGGTCCTGGTGCACGGCCTGGATGATCCCGGCAAAGTATGGCAGAATCTGGCGCCGGCACTGGTAAAAGAAGGTTTGAGCGTCTGGCGGCTGGAATATCCGAATGATCAACCGATAGTCGAGTCGACAATGCTGTTTTTTGAAGAACTGAAAAAACTTCGCCGCCTTGGAGTTGATCACATCGCCATTGTGGCCCACTCCATGGGTGGGCTTGTCTCCCGCGACCTGCTGACAAGCGGTGCAATTAACTATAGCCGTTTTGTGCAGCAGCAGCTGGCACCGCGGGTTGAAAAGCTTATCATGGTTGGAACCCCGAACCATGGTTCACAAATGGCACGATTCAGATTCTTTACCGAGGTTCGAGATCATCTGGACCGGTTGTTCAAGGGACAGGCAAACGGACTCGGGTTCGTTCTCGATGGTGCAGGGGAGGCAAAGATTGATCTGCTTCCCGGGAGTCTTTTCCTTACCCGGTTGAATGGTCGCCCACATCCTGCAGGGGTGAAAATGTTTATTATTGCCGGCATTACCGCGCCATGGAGTGAAACTGAGATCAATGGTTGGCTCAGCAGTCTCGATGAAAAAGTAAGGCGCGACAGTTCTGAAGAGATAGAGAAAATAAGCAGTGCTATGCAATCTATGTCGCATGGTTTGGGGGATGGTCTGGTCACTGTTGAATCGGCTCGACTTGATAATGTCCCCTTTTTAACAGTCCCTGGTACGCATCTGTCGATGATTCGCAATATTGCAATGGACAGCGATCGTGTCCCGCCCGCTGTGCCGATAATAGTCAAACAATTAAAAAATGAGCAGTGAGTACCATCCGAAGAATAGACAGTCACCCCACAGGAATCCATGCCAAGAGAGGTTCGCAAGCTTTGCGTAACTCTTTAAGGGATCATCTCCGCAACAAGGTAAACAAACACTATGTCACCACTATTGAAGCGTCGATTACTTATAGCAGCAGCGCTGGTTGCCGTCATTATTGTCGCGGCGGTGGCCTTCTTCTATCGACCGACCCGTCTCGCTCTGGAACGGGCGGAATCTTTTCAGTTCCGGAGAATGCAGGTAACCAAGTTGGCCGATGGCGGTGGCTACCGTTTCTTCTTTATTACCAATCGCGGGCTGTCGACCGGGGAGGGTGCGCCTCTTACGGACCTTTTCTCCAATCAGCGCGTGGACTCTCTGCAATTTGGACTGTTCGATACCCAGATCGAGCCGACCCTCGGTATCGGTATGCTTATAAATCCGACCGACTGGTTTCAAAACGAGGAGATTAAACTGAACAATGTCGAGCTGCTTAACCAGGAAGCATTTGTTAAACAGCTGCGCGCTCAGGTGGACCGCTCGCCCTATAGATCAATCCTGATCAATATAAATGGCTTCAGGGAGCGATTTCCCTCCGCACTGCGCAAAACCGCCTTTTTAAGTCATGTTCTGGACATAGATTCACCGGTTGTGGTTTTCGACTGGCCGGGAGATCAGGGGTCCCATCCCATCGGGTATCGTCGGGCGCAAAGTTTGGCGACTGCCTCCGGAGCACAACTCGCCCAGGCAATACAGATCCTGATAGAACAGGTTGAACCGGACAAAATCTGGCTGGTAGCCAACAGCATGGGGGCACAGGTTGTGGTCCAGACGTTCAGTACCCTCTACCAGAATAAAGATAGTGCGGAAATACCGATAAAGATAGAGAGTGTGGTGTTGACCGCACCTGATGTAGACAAGGGACAGTTCAATGTCCAGTTCAAAAAAGAAACGGCAGCTCTGTCGGATAATCTCATCGTCTACGTTTCTTCCAATGATCGAGCCCTGCTGATGAGCAGAATCCTCAACCTTGGCAGACGGTTAGGCGAAAGTACCCTGAACACCGACAATCCGGATCAGTCCGAGGAAGCTGCTGAACTCTATGAACTGGTTGAACCGGATGATAAGCTCGTCACGATTGTTGACGTTACCCCGATTAACCGAACCAGAAATTTTCATAACTTCAGCCTGGAGACACCGGAATTTTTCGATGATCTCTATCTTCGCCTGGTCAATGGCGGAATTATGCCGCACAGTCGCCCGGAGTATACGGTGGAAGAATCCGGTGGCCGTTCCTACCGGATTTTAACCCGAGGGCGATGAACAGCAAACAAATCGGGATTCAGCGTAATGCTCCTTGAGGGAGTGATGGTATTACCTCACCAGCAGAAAAATACCGGAAACACCAATTAACACAAGAATGATTGCGATAATCACCGTAAAGGGCATTTGCTCCTTGTAACAATACTGATCCGATCGGATTTGCCGGATACCCCTCCGGTACAGAATAGTTCCTGCCAGCAGTCCAAACAGGCCAAGAAGCATGAAACTTATGCCGAATATCAGCGGCGCATTTGACCTGACGAGCAATCTTCCACCGTGCGCGACGGCAGACTCTGCTTCATAAAGTTCAAAAGCTTGAGCGATGGCGAAGCCGAAGCCGATCAAGGAAATAGAGGTGCGCGTCCAGGCCATAAGGGTCCGGTCGGCCGCATCGCGGGTACGCATTTTAGCGAGCTCATTGTTCAAATTGTGTTTATTGTCCGTCTGACTCATGGAATTATTGCTCCGGGGAATTAACAGTTAAATTGTCAAGCTGCATATTTGACCAGCGTATGTTTGAGATAATTTCTTACATGCTGTGTGCGTTGTTGATTATGCCTTCGTCCATTGAAGTGGTCAAGCAAAAATAGACACTTTTCTCCGGCCGCTTTGTACAAAGCCATCATTTTTTCACAGTCTTTTAATCTGATGGAATCCCAAAATGACAAGTTCGTAAAAACCTCAATTTTTGATGGACCTCACAGTTGATGAACTCGTAAAAACCTAAATTATCGATGGATAAGTAAAAAGCTTCATATTGGAGGCGTGCAATTTTTCTATTATTTCGGCGTACATACGGTACGTCGTAATGATATAAAAATTGCAACAACGAACAAGATGAAGAGTTTTTACGACGCCATCACAGTTTATACTTTGGCACCCGCATGGCATCTTTGGTCAACCAGTCACGCTTTTCTGGCGAAACCGCAAATGGCGAGTCCTGTTTATCAAAGACCAGGTTGAGGTCATCCGGACCTGCAATACCGAGACCCAGTTCCCTGGCACGCTGGATGGCGACCCAGTCCCAGTTGCTAAATTCCTCATCGCAGAGCTTGGGATCGGTTCCCCTGAATAGATTTTTTTCTTCAGGCCATCTCAGATCTTTGATAAGACCCTTAAAGGCATCAACCCAACCAGATGGTTGCGGTTCATAGTGCCCTTGCAGGCCATCCGGGGCCAACAGCGTGCCGTAGCGCAATATAGCCAGGCCGAGTACATCGGCGGCGATAATATCATTGGCTGCTAAAACCATGTTGGTGTGGCAAAAGGGGTGATCCGTGCCGTCGGGTCCACCGGTCAGAATGCTTTGCGTGGCGTCGGCGACGCATAATCTTTCCTTTTTTATGTGAGGCAGGTGCAGGTCAGCTATGAGTTCAGTGTATAAGGGCTCCGTTCGGATCGGATCGTGTTTGCTCAGGTCGTTTAAGAGATGCCGATTGTTTTTAAGATAATTTAACTGGTGCATCCAGACGCGGTCATCCGGACGCATGATCCCGACCCAGTTTTTAATCGCCATTGTGTATTGAGACCAGATATGGGTCGATAACCGGAACACGTTGATGATATGATCCGCTTTGTCCAGCAGGTTAGGGACATAGAATCCGGGTATCGGCTCCTTAAGCTTTCGATCGAACAGGCGCGGTATGTACTTTCTGATCGCCGTGCCCCCGCCAAGCTTATCGGCCCCTTTCAATTGCCGGCGGAGCCATTGGGCGGAAAGATTGGTTCTTTTTGCAGGATTTTCATCATCTTCTGCTAAAAACTCATGCCTGCGCCAGCCGTCCTCACGAAAGGTCGTGATGTGAATGCGATCCCTGGCATCCATCTCATCGGCGACATTGGCAACAGCTTCATAAATACCGGCTTTTTTGAACGATTTGATGGTGTGGTCTTTGTCCAAACCGGCGAAACTTCCGGTTTTCCAATGTTTTGTCATCGTGTGCTCAAAACCCATTTCATCGGCCACATATACCTTGGCTGCGCCACGTTCGAGGCACATCCGGACCAACTCGGCACAGGATATCGGGCTCGCGGTAAAGGGAAACAGCCCGGCAGAATTGAGGGCAGGCTTGATGACAACGGTTTGTCCCGGCTCCAGCCAATCCATTCCCCCGGTCAACTCCACAACCCGGCGGATGGCTTCTCCGATCCGGGATGGATCACCATTTTCTGCGATTGCTGCGGTGCCGTTCGGGGTCTTGCGGTCTTCCTTCACGTTCATTTGAACCTCCTTATCTGGTCGAGCCAGAAGAATATAGGTTTTTTAGCTTGCTTACGCAATTGTCACCTTCTTGGCCATGCGCCGTTTGCACCAAGTGCTTAGAGGATGCCCATAACGGACCCCAGGAGCATATAGCCGATAATGGTGAAGATGACCAGTTGCCCGTAATCATACAAACCTGCGATAAAAAGGGCGAGCCCCACATTGCGGGCGATGCTGGCGATGGCCAGCGTTGAACGGGTCTCCAGGGATGGACCTCCAAGCAAATGGCCGATCGCCAGTCCCCCACCTGCCATAGCAATAATTGCCAAAACAGGCGTCCAGCCCAGCATCAGCATCGCCCGGACATCAGCGACTGCAGCAAGCAAAACAATCAGCAACAGGGCCATGAGTCCAAACATGACATCACCTATCACTCTGACAGGTTTGCCTATACGCTCGGCGATACCAGGGGCAAATCTTCTGAACAATAGACCGATAAGCACCGGCAGAAAGGTGACTTCGCCGACCTGCAGGGCGACCTGGTAAATAGATACCCGTGCGGTTGGAAAATCAAAGCAAACATTGAAGATGCCCACAATAACCGGGGTGACAACCACCGCCAGCAGGCCCTGCGTTAACAGCAGGCTGGGAGCGTATGTCGTGTGTCCAGTGGCTAACTGGGTTCGTTTGTTCATCAGCGGGGCGCCAGGAGCGGCAGCCAGCAGCGCGAGGCCGGTTGCCTCTTCAAGCGGCAGGTTGAACACCAGGAGCAATATTGCCACCCACAAGGGGACCAAGACGATGACCGCCAGCAGGGAGCGGACCAGCAGGTCACACTGTCGCCATAGGGATATCAGATCTCGGATTGGATAGTTGATCCCTATCCCAAGCATGAGAGTGAAAATTGTCGCGGTAACATAATAGAGGAGGATAGGATTTTCCATAATGTCTTGTTTTCGTAATTTTTTTTGTTGAAGATGCCGGATTCGGCCGCTTTGGCCATGGTTTTCACCGGCTGGCCGGAGATGTCTTCCCCCTGAGTGAAGGCGATGTCAGGCTGCGCTAGTCAGGTTCCGACTCACCCGATACTCTCCACCTCTGCCAGGGCCAATGGCCAGACACTTCGACTTCAATGAATAAATGCAGAAAGGACCGAATGGCCACCAGCATTCCTAAGGCCGCCAAGGAATTATACGAGAATTCCAATGTTATGGTGACAATGATATCGGCAATCAAGAGCAGATCAAGAGCCACCAGCAAGGAACGCCCAAACCCAGTGCGGAGTTGCCTATATGCGGTATTGTGGTCCGTCTTCATCAGGATTTGCTTAAAATAACGGCCCCCGCATAGTACGCTGCCAATGAACAGGACGATTACGGCGGCTGCCTCGAATGCTATAGAGGTGATCTCGAATAATTCCTTCATCCGGCTATTCTTTACCCCCCAGGATTGGTTGTTAAAATATGATAGCGTCGAAAATAAAGGAAACAGCCAGGGCACCGTATTATGGAGACGGTGCCCTGGCCGGATCCGGTTCGGGTTAGTCGATGTTCAATGCCTGTTCCATCTTGGCAAGTATCTGGTCGATGCCAAAGCTCGCCGCTTTCATGCGCGGCGGGAAATCCGCAAAGGTGTCAAGGAAATTTTTCACGATGAATTGCGCCCCATACATCATATACGCCCGGTCGATCATCCAATCCCAGTAGGTGTTGGAGGTAATGTCCGCTCGCTCGAATGGGTCGGTGCGCAGGTTGAAAAACTTCGGGATACGCAGGAATGTTAAGGGCTCCGCCCAGATCATGACAGTGCCGACGCAGCGCTGCTCGGCGAAGACGAACTTCCAGTTGTCATAGCGCAGTCCAACCAGGTCGCCGTCGTCCGAGAAGTAGATGAAACCTGGCCGGGGTCCCTTCTCCTCCTCGCCCGTCAAGTGAGGCAGGAAGTTGTACCCGTCCAGGTGGACTTTGAACGTCCTGTCTCCCACTTTGTGGCCTTTCTTGAGCTTCTCGCCGATCTCCGGTTCGCCGGCCGCGGCCAGAATTGTCGGCAGCCAGTCCTGTTGCGCGATGATTTCGTTCGAGACCGTACCCGCCTTGATCTTTCCCGGCCAGCGTACCAGCATCGGCACCCGGAAAGCACCCTCCCAGTTGGAATTCTTCTCGTTACGGAAAGGGGTCATGGCGCCGTCGGGCCATGTGTTCATGTGCGGTCCGTTGTCGGTGGAGTACACCACGATCGTATCTTCGGCGATTCCGAGTTCGTCCAGGTGGTCCAGCAACTGGCCTACGTGCTTATCGTGCTCCACCATGGTGTCGTGGTAGAAGGATTGCCAGCGCCCGGCTTGACCAAGGATCTCCTTCGGCGGGTGGACGCGGAAGTGCATCCAGGTGGAGTTGAACCACACGAAGAAGGGCTTGTCTCCCTGGCTTTTGCGAGTGATGAAGTCCTTGGCCGCCTCAACAAACTCCGTATCGCAGGTCTCCATGCGCTTCTTCGTGAGCGGTCCGGTATCCTCGATCTTTTGCCTGCCGACCCGGCCCCAGCGCGGGTGCTCGGTGGGGTCGTCCGTTTCCGTCGCCCAGGAGTGCATGACGCCCCGTGGGCCGAACATTTTGCTGAAATTGGGAAAATCCGCTTCCGGCGGGTAGTCCACATTCTCGGGCTCCTCCTCGGCGTTCAGGTGGTAGAGGTTCCCGAAGAATTCGTCGAAACCGTGGACAGTCGGCAGGTACTTGTTCTTGTCGCCGAGGTGGTTCTTGCCAAACTGCCCGGTGACGTAGCCGAGCGGTTTGAGCAACTCCGCAATGGTAACGTCCTCGGCCTGCAGGCCGATCTCCGCGCCGGGCATCCCAACCTTGGTCAGACCGGTGCGGTAGGGGCTCTGGCCGGTAATGAAGGCGGAGCGGCCGGCCGTGCAGCTCTGCTGGCCGTAGGAATCGGTAAAACGCATACCCTCCTTGGCGATGCGGTCGATGTTGGGCGTTCGGTAGCCCATGAGCCCATCGCTGTAACAGCTCAGGTTGGTGATACCAATGTCGTCACCCCAGATAACAAGAATGTTCGGTTTTTTCTTTCCATCCATAGTCTGATCTCCATTGAGGATTTTTTCATACCGTTCTCCCCTGGAAAACGGCTCTTTTAACCTTTAGTGCTTGGAATCACCGGATAAAACCCGGCCGTAAATTTTCTAAAGAGTTTACATTACCAAAGGATATTCAACAGCGATTACTGCCGGGCATGACACTTTTTAAACTTGAGGCCGCTGCCGCAGGGGCAGGGGTCATTTCGCCCGACCCGTGCGATCTTGGCTGCATGTTTGGCGTCTTCCCGCTGCATCACCTGCATCACCTGCTTAGCATCGACACCTTGCCTGATGAGCTGGGATAAAACCTCAATCGACCAGTCGATGTGATTAAAAAAGGCTTTGTAGCCGGAGCAGAGGTAGTTGAGACCCGCCTCGCCATCCGGCGTCGTGATAAACCTGTTCCTGGGGCATTCCCCGTGACAGGCAAAGAGCACCTCGCATTCACGGCAGTAGCGCGGCAGCGATCTCGGCCTTGTTGAGGCCGAAGGTTTTCTGCTGTTTGGATCCGGCCAGTTCAGCCATGGGCGTCTGCTGGATGTTGCCGAGCAGATAATCGGGTTCGACGAAGTGATCGCAGGAGTAGAGATCGCCGTTATGCTCGATGGCGAGGCCGTGGCCACAGACAGGATCGAAGATGCACATGCCCGAGGACGGGAAATTTCATCCAGGCACGAACCATGGCCTCAAAGGTCTGCACGAAGATCTTTCCCACATCCTTTCTGACCCACTCATCGAAAATGGTGATGAGAAAGTGGCCCCACTGTTCAGCGGTCACTGTCCGTTCCGAAACAGTGGAGCCTTGCTGGTAAAGGGTGATTTCACCATTTTGATTGAGACGCTCGATGGCCGGGATAAACTGAATCCAGGATGTTTTGACCTCGTCCCGCAGAAAGCGGTAGACTTCAAGCGGTTGCGCCCCGTTGGTGCGGTTGACGGTGACCAGCACGTTATACTCGACGCCGTGCTTTTGCAACAGCCGGATGCCGGACATCACCCGGTCGAACGTCGGTCCGCCGGCTTTATCGACACGGTGGGTATCGTGGAGTTCTCGGGGACCATCAAGACTGATGCCTACCAGGTAATGGTGTTTGCGGAAAAATTCGCACCAGTCATCGTTCAGCAGGGTGCCGTTCGTCTGGATGGTGTTTTCAAAACGCATCCCGGGTTTGCGGTATTTCTCTTGCAGGACAATGGCCTTCCGGAAAAAGTCCAGTCCCATCAGGGTCGGCTCCCCCCCCTGCCAGGCGATCGACACATTCGGGTTATGCTGCGCTTCTATGAGCTGTGAGATATAGCTTTCCAGGACCTCGTCGCTCATCCGGAAATGACTATCCGGATACAGGCTGCCTTTTTTCAGGAAAAAACAGTAATCGCAGGCCAGATTGCACCGTGACCCGGTAGGCTTGGCAAGGACGTGAATATGCTTGGGGATGTTTGCTGTACTGCTCATAGAAGAAGCGTCCTTTATCTGCGTGCCGGGATGAGGCTGAGACACTCACGATCATTCTCCCTGCAAGAGTCAGGGCATATGTAGCAAATAGAACAAAGATGAACAACAATGATAATTGATATTAATAAATTGGTCCAGTGAAAACAAATAATTTCTGCTGCTGCTTTTGCAAACCAAAATGCAGAAGGATTTTCTGATTGAGATGGAAGATGTCGTTGTCGTTACCAAAGACGAAAAAGACAGAGTCAAGTTGCACCAGGCGGTTAACTTGACCGCATCTGGAGCGGTAGGTGGCAGCTTCTGGGGCATGCTGATCGGCTTTCTCTTTCTTAACCCGCTTGCCGGAGCGGCAATTGGAGCTGGGAGAGACTTTTACCCCTGGCACTTCTGCTCTTTTTGTGCTGGTTCGAAAATCAACACCTGACAAAGTTCTTGATCGTTTGAAAGGGTTCAAGGGCAAGGTATTACAGACTTCACTTACCAAGGATAGGGAAGAAGATCTACGCAAGGTGCTGGAAGGCTGAAAATCAAACGAGACGCTTCAGGCCAGCCACAGGATCAGGCTATCCGTGCTGCCGCCTGGCAGAGCCAGACGGCAGCACGGCCATGTCAGGAATTGGTGAGACGATCAGGTGATAAGTGCTTGTGCTTTGAAAACCTGTGCTCCTCATTCCACCCCGCAGGGGTTGATCTCCGGGACAGCGGCTAATCCAGAATCGTAGCCAGGCCGAGGACATAGAGGGCGCCGACGGTCAACTGCACCAAGGCGATCGGCAGGCCGATGCGCAGGAACCGCATGAAGGTCACGCGCTGGCCCTGGGCCGCGCAGATGCCGACGGCTACCACATTGGCCGAAGCGCCGATCAGCGTGGCGTTGCCGCCGAGGGTGCCGCCGAACATCATCGCCACAAACACCGGCAGCGTGGCGCTGGGCCAGTCGGTGAAACCGACGGCCAATGCGATCTCGGGCACGGCCTCGGCCGCAACGAGGTAGCCGGTGATCATGACCAGCGCGGCGGCGACCACCGGAATGTTGGCCAGCAGACTCGACAAGACGCCGATGCCGACCAGCGACACGAGCGCCACCGGCATGAGATCACCGCCGAACCAGTGGTAGAATTGGATCGACAATCCTTGCAGCAGCTCGGTTTTTACGAAAGCCTGGACCAGGGTGAAGATGGCGCCGAGAAACACGAGCGTCTTCCAATCCACATCGCGGATCACTTCGCCCACCGGCTCGATGCGCACGCCATAGACCACGAGCAGCGCCAGCGAGGCCCCGATGATCGCGACCGCGGGTGGGACGATTTGGGTTGGCAGGGATTCCCCGACCAGGAACAGGATCACCATGGTCAGGAGCACCAGCAGCGACAGTACCAAGAAAGCGGGCTGCTCGATCGAGAGATGCGGCCGCGCGGCGGGCAGCGTCATTCGCGTTGCCCAGATCTTTGGCAACAGCCACGGCAGCAGCGGGACGACCGCCAGCACGGCCAGCAACCCTCCCAGGCTCACCATCCGCAGGTAATCGACAAAAGACAGCCCGATTGCGCTGCCGACGAGAAAAGTCGCGGGATCCCCCACCAGGGTGAGCATGCCGGCGGCGTTGCTGACAATCGCCGTGATGATCAGCGGCCCGACAAAATCCACCTTGAGCACCTTGCAGACGCCGATGATGATCGGCGCCAACAGGATGACGGCGGTCGCGTTCGGCAGAAAGGCGCACACGGGCACCATCAGGGCGACGATGAGCAGGAGGAGCCGCTTGCCGCTGCCGCCGGTGGCCCGGAGAAACGCATCGCCGAGCCATTCGAAGATTCCGGTCTTGCCGATCACCCGCGCCACCACCATGCCGCCGAAGAGCAGGGCAAGCGGACCGCTGGCGGTCTGCACGATCGAGATGAGATCGCTGCCGTCGAGAACGCCGAATACGATCAGGACGCATACCCCGAGCAGGGCGGCAACCGCCATGTCGATCAAATCAAAGGCGATCAGCAGGATCACGGCGGCGAAAACGCCGATGGTGAGATAAATCTGAAAGTCGGTCATGGAGTCCTCTGTCAATCGATCGGGGGGGCATAGTGCAGTCCGCCCTGGGTCCAGAGCCGGTTGAGACCGCGCTCGATGTCCAGCTGGCTGTCGCGGCCGACGTTGCGCTCGTACATTTCGCCGTAGTTGCCGACGGCTCTCAGCACCCGTGCTCCCCACAGGGCCGGAATTCCCAGCGCACGCGCGATCATTTCCTGTTCGTCGGTGGCGCGCCGCACCAGGGGATTCCGGTTCTCCGCGATGACCGCGTCGAGATTGTCGCGCGTAACGCCCTGCTCCTCGGCAAGAATCAGGGTGTTCAGGACCCAGCGGACCAGCGTGGTCCATTCCGGGTCACCCCCCCAGACGACGGGGCCGAGCGGTTCCTTGGAGATCCGTTCGGGCAGGATCACAAAGTCCCGAGGACCCTTGGGCGCCCATTGGCGCATGGCGGCCAGTTGGGCGGCGTCCGAGGTGTAGGCGCGACAACGGCCCACGAAAAGGGCCTGCGCGGCTTCGCTGGCCGAGTCGATGACCAGCGGCTCGAAGGACCAGCCGTTGGCGCGAAAGTATTCCTCCAGATTTCGCCGATGCGTCGTTCCCTTCTCAATGCAGATGGTCGCTCCGTCGAGGTCGGCGGGCGTGACAATGTTCGCCGCGGCCGGAACCATGAAGCCCTGACCGTCGTAGAAAAGAATTCCGGGAAACTGGACCTTCAAGACCGCCTCGCGGGTGAGGGTCCAGGTGGTGTTGCGCAACAACAGGTCGATCTTGCGCGACTGCAGCGCGGGGAAACGAGTCGAGGCGCGCAGGGGCACGAACTCGACCTTCTCCGGATCGCCCAGGGCCGCCGCCACCGCGCGACAAAAGTCCACTTCGAAGCCGCGCCAGCGTCCATCGCCGTCGCGCTCGGAGAAGCCTGGTATGCCCTCACTGACTCCGCAGCGCAGTTGTCCACGAACTTTGACACCTTCCAGGATCGTGCCGGCGTCCACGATATGCGGAAACACCACAAGGATGAGGGCCAGCACGGCGGTGCGCCAGACATTCCGATCAATGTGCATCCAGTGCCTCAATACAGTTCGCTGTGACAATGTGGACAAATTTTTCAAATGCAGTGGCGGGCAACCTGACGAAAAAAATTCCGTTTGAAAAACCCGTATTATACTGCGCCATCAGTAAACACGGGAGGAATTCATGACGGTCGACAACATCAATGTAGAAGAAACAGGTGGAGAGTTCGATATGATCGATGCTACCACAATTCATGACGGTCGACAATATCAATGTAGAAGAAACTGTCAAAACGGTTAAGGGGTTAATTGCCCAGGAGGAAAATCTCTCTCCGGCCCTCAAGGGCAGCCTTGAGGTGATGATTCTTCTGGTATCGATCCTGGCCAATCGCCTTGGGCTCAATAGCCGGAACAGCAGCAAACCACCGGTGGCCGACCCATACTGCAGGAAGGCGGTCAAAACGGCTGGTGGTGTAGTGTCCCATGTCCGTGGTGTGGAGCACCCAATAGCGGCCGTCATCATGGTCGGGTACCGAGACGATCAGCGGTTCGGCGGCGACATCGCGGGCATGAAGTCCAGGTAGGCCTGGCAGGCGCGCTGAAAATCAAGCGCATCAAAAAGCTTTTGGGCACTCTCTTTGGTGGGATAGCCATCAAGCACAAATTCAAAATCGCCAATCGGTGTGGTCAGTTTTTCTGTGTTCATGTTCTTTTCAGCTGAATAAATGTCAGCAACATAGTTGAACATCAACCAAATTTTACATCTAATCTTCTCCTCAAATCCGGGTGAGATCACCCGCGTGCCGCATCACTTTTTATTGGCCCGCCGGCTGTTCCGCAATCCACGCTTCGGCCGCATCCACCGCCTGCAATAACGCCTGCCCCACGCCTTCGGTCGCCATAAAGATGTTCTCGCGCCCGATAATCCGCAGGATCCCGGTCCTTTCCATCTGACCCAGGACACTCGGGGCTATGCCGACCAGTATCAATTTGCTCTTCCGACGCTGCAACTCCCTGGCGTAGCGGGTGACCACCTGCAGGAAGGTACTGCCTATATCCTCCTTGCCGCGCATCGCCAGGAGGACGGCGGCATGCCGCGAGGTCTTGGTCACTTCCGGAAGCTGGGCGTTGAACACCGGCGCGGCGGCGTAGAACAGGCTGCCGTATGGGACGAGGATGGTGACTTTTTTGGGGGGCACGGCCGATGGCGGCTCGCCTTCCACGGGGTATTGTCCCCGCTCAATCTCCCAGGCCTTTATGGTGATTTTGTTGGACTGCTGAAAAACGAAGAGCAGCACCGCCAGCGCCGCCCCCAGCAAGACGGCGTATTGCAGCGGTACCAGGAGCGCAGCCACAAAGGTGAGGGCCATGACCGCATCCTGCGCCAGCCCGGTCTTCCACACCATGATGATCTCTGCGGGTTTCAAGGTCCGAAAACCCACCACAATCAGCAGCCCTGCCAAAGCCGGCATGGCGATCAGGCCTACCAGGCGGCCAAAGAGAACGATGACCAGTGCGATCACAATGCCGGCCGTGATATTGGCAAAGCGGGAGCGGGCCCCGGCACCGGTCACGATCGCGGTGCCGGATATGGAGCCGCCGACCGCCGTGCCCTGGAACAGACCTGACACGAGGTTGGCCATCCCCTGGCCAATAAAATCGCCGGATGCGTTTGGATAGCGGCCATCGGGGTTAGGCACGGATTGGGTGATGCTGGCACCCTGCATCAACCCCACAAAAGTCATCGACAGGGCGGGCAGGATCAGGTAGGGAAAAACCGCCGGCGGCGGCAGCATCGGCAATGGCAGGGAGCCGGGGATTTCGGCGATGTCCCGCACCCGGGCCACGGCATCTGCGCCCAACAGCTGCGCGGCGAGTGACGAAACGATCATCGCCACCACCATGCCCAGCGCCTTCAGACTGGTCTTTTCCAAGGTCAGAATGAGGATAATGGTGAGCGCGCCGACCAGCAAGGTCGGCAGGTGGAACTGGCTGGTGTTCTGCAGCAGGTCGATCGTCCGTGTCACCCGGTTCCCCCCTTGACTGGAGTAACCGGTAAAATCGTCCAACTGCCCGAGAATTATCAGAATCGCTACGGCGTTGATGAACCCGGTCATGACCGAATTGGGCACAAACCGAAGCAGGGAGCCGAGTTTGAACAAGCCCGCCAGCAGCATGAACAAGCCGGTGAGGAGGGCCAGCGCAAACAACGACGTATTGGGATAGGCGCCCTGGGTCACCTGGGGCACGCTGGCCACCACCAGGGCCATGGCGCTGGTCCCCTGAACGGACATGAACGTCGAGCTGGTGAAAAAAGCGCCGGTAAAAACGCCCATCATATAGGCATGCAGGCCGTAAATCGGGTTGACCAGCGCCAGCAGGCCGTTGGCCAACCCGGATGGAACGCTCTGAATGCCCAAGACCACACCTGCGCTCAGGTCTTCAACGATGGTGGCGCGATTGATGAATTGTCGTTGCACGGGTTTTGTCTTTTCTCTTGTGAACCAGGAATGGTTCCATCGTCTGGGAGAGATGAGATTCGGTAATCACAGACAGCTGCGCTGTCTTGTGCCGGCGGTGTCACGCATCACAACTCGCCGGCTTGTCGGCGGGGAGCAGTTATTGTCTGACCCGCAGGGAACCGTCCCGCCCCTCAATGACCCGAACATGATCGCCAACGGCAAATGCAGCATCCTGTTCCTGGACAATAACGACGACATCACCATTATCCAGCTGGACTTCAATTTCCCAGGCCGGCCGGGTCGCTCGTGACCGCTCCACCCGTGAGCCTATGGCTGCTCCGGCTGCGGCACCGCCGACGGTCGCCAGGGTTTGGGTCCGGTTGCTCCCTATGGTGGAGCCGACGACACCTCCAGCCACTCCACCGGCAACTGCGCCGATACCGGTTTCGTTGTGCTGAATCTGGACCTGCGCGAGATGGATTATTGTTCCATTAAAAGATCGCATTGCCGTCTGCGCCTGGCTGGCCGTGAATGTCTTGCCGCCCTGGCTGGTTGGCTGGCAAGAGGTTAAAAGGTGAGTGGATACCATAATGATTAAAAGTGCTAAGCCGGTGTGAATCTTTCTTTTAGTTTTTAACATACTGTTTTTTCCTTTGTAGTAGAGATGAAAATACTGTTCCCTTATTTCATTTCTGAATTTCTGCTTCCTGGGTCAAGGATAATCAACTGTTATTGCTGCTGAAACATAACACGGTTGCCACATAGAAGAAAGATAAATGTGTTGGGCTTTATGGCAGTAACAGTACTCTAATAAAGATAACTTATGGCGAATTCTCAGGAGAATCTGGCCCCCAGAAAGCCGGATAAATTATTCGATCGTCCGCATTTTCTTGGGTATGTGGAAGCTCTTCGGGAAGAAGAATCGCATATTGATGAATCTCCGGCAAACTGGTATTCTCTCTGCCCAGTGATAGAGGTGATCTTGGCATAATTTATCTGATAGATCATCTCTACCAACAAGGTGAGCGAATACGATATCACCCCTGTTGAAGCGTCGATTACTTATAACAACAGCGTTATACGGTGGGCGTTCCTACCGGATTTTGCCACGGAGGCGATGAGGATAATGTCAGGGAAAAATAAATCAACAGGGAGAACCTTCAGCTGGTTGTTCATTCTTGCATTATCCGGTCTCTGTCTGTACCTGCTGCTCGGCAGGAATACTCCTTTCCCTGCAACCCTGGCATACGGTGCGACTTGCCGAGGAGTTTTCAGAGGAAAAACGTGACTCGGTAAAAACGTTTGATCAGTATCTTAGTCTGGAGGAGCGGTTGTTCAAGGAACTTGATCAAAGGATTTATAATAAGTCTGACGGCAGCCAGGATTTTGAATTGTGCCGCTATCGTTCAGGAAACCCAGCAGACCCACATCGCTTGACTCCCAACTGGAACCGGAGTTTTGAGCTGGTTTCGGAGAAACCAGCCGGGGGGGTTCTGCTCCTGCACGGGATGTCCGATGCGCCGTACAGCCTGCGTGCTCTTGGTGAAGCCTTAAACCGCCAGGGCTATTGGGTAGTCGGTCTACGCCTGCCTGGGCACGGGACGGTGCCGTCCGGCCTGACAGTTGTGACATGGGAGGATATGGCCACTGCGGTTGGACTTGCTGCGCAGCATCTGAGCGCCAGAATCGGTCGGCAGCCTCTCCATGTCATAGGCTATTCAACCGGAGCGCCCCTTGCATTAAACTATTCCCTTGATGCGCTGGAAAACAAAGCGCTCCAGGTTCCGGCAAGTCTCATCCTTATTTCTCCTGCTATTGGTCTCCACCCCGCAGCCGGACTGGCGGGCATCAAGAAATTGCTCTCTTTTCTACCCGGGCTTGGTCAAATGGCCTGGCTGTCGATCCAGCCTGAATTTGATCCCTATAAATACAACTCCTTTGCCACCAACGCCGGCAATCAGGTGCACCGTTTAACCCGCAGCGTGACAAGGCGAATTGCCGCCTGGGCTCAAAATAATGATGTGGAGGCATTCCCGCCGATATTGGTTTTTAAATCCACCGTCGACGCAACTGTTTCTGAGAATGCTGTCGTTGATGATCTCCTGACCCCTCTCAACAGTGCTCGTCATGAGTTGGTCTTATTTGATGTCAATCGTTTGTCTCTGAAATCGTTACTGCTGCCTGCCAATCCAGCCCCGTTGACGGAACGCTTAATGAGCGATCAATCGTTGCCATTTGCTCTCACCCTGGTTACCAATGAAAACCCGGAGAGTCTAGCTGTTGTGGCGATGCGCAAGGATCCGCAGTCAAATGGCGCCCCTGAAATCTCTGATCTCCGCCTTCAATGGCCGCGTGGTGTGTACTCCCTCTCCCATGTAGCTCTTCCCATTCCTCCGACTGACCCCCTTTACGGCGAGCAGACACCGGCAGGCGGCAACCTCATTCATCTGGGACATTTAGACCTTAGAGGTGAGCGGAACGTATTGAAAATCCCCTGTGACTGGCTGCTGCGGATGCGGTATAACCCTTTTTATGACTATCTTGAAAGACGAACTAGTAAATGGGTGGAGAATGCGAATCGACTACCATCATCCCAATGATTTATTGGTCACAAGCTGCCGACTGTCTCTGAACTGATCTCTCTGGTTTCAGAAAACGTTACTGCAAGAGCCTTTGATACCCAAGAATACGCCTGTTCAATAGAGACCGAAACACCAATTCGGTTGGTAGGATTCTCGTTTGACTGAAAGCGACTTATTCTCTAGGCAACTTTAGTACCTTACAAATTGAAATCTTGTTTTTCTGCAAGAAATCAATCTGTAAGGTACTTATCCTGGCTTGCTTCCCGTTTATCGGGGTTAGAAACGATAGCTGTAATTGGCGGCGAAAAAATAAAACTTCATGTCGTCATAGCTGCCCGACAACGGAGCGGGAGAAGGCACGGAAGCGTCTTCAGAAGTCAAATATTCAAACGACGCACCTAAGGAGGAATGTTCGCTGAGTTGATGCTGTACCCCGGTGCCAAAACGCCAGGCAGCGCCCGAAGGGAAAGATAGTGAGGTGTTGTCCTGATCTTCATACATGCTGGTATCGTAGGCAACACCAAAATTCAGGCGAGTAGCTTCGGTAAGCTGATACTGGGTACCTATAGCCCCATGCCAGGTGTCCTGCAGATCCAGGCCTGAATCAAGAGTCAAATTATTAACGGTAACTTCCGTCTCACCGAAGGAGCTCCAGTCCTGCCAGCCTACTTCACCTAAGAGCGTCCATTTGTCATTAAGGACCTGCACCGCACTGAACATGGCCTGTTGCGGAACATTTGTATCGACGCCAAACGGCAGCTCCCACGACAGACCATTGGGCAAAGTGCCTCGAGCATTAATTTTAAAATCATAATCGACTTCGCTGGTATAGGTCAGGCCAAAGCGGGTTTGCTCGGACAGTTCAAAGAGAACTCCCAGTTTGACATTGACGGCTACATCGGTGTCATCATCGCTGGAGGTGCCACCGCCGGTAATTGCTAAACGTTCGCGTTCTATGCTCGAAGATGCCGTAGTTGATCCCCACTCCGGCACCGAGCGACCATTGTTCACTTAACCGATAGGCCACGGTGGGTTGCATGGTAAGACCCATCAAGGTGCGTTTCCGTAAACAAATTGCGGCCTGCCCAATTGTCGTTAAAGTCGAGGGTCAGGCCATAGGTACCATACAGAGCCATACCTAGTTTCAGGTCATCGCTGATGCTGTGACTGTAAAAGGCGCTCCCTTGTGGCAGCCAGCCGACAACATTCCCTGCTTCATTGAGGCTGGAGTTGTTCAGGGTATATTCAACATCTCCGTATAACGCCTGCGCCCCAAAGGTAAACTCATTGCCCGACAGTCGGGTCATACCGGCAGGGTTATTGGCTACCACCGAGGCATCCTGGGCACGGGCGGCACTCCCTGCGTTGGCCAGACCGACATCCTCGGTGCCCATCTCATACAGAATAATGCCGCCAGCATTGGCCTGTCCGGAAAGGCCGAGGAAAATCAAGCCGACTATTGGTTGTATTATGTTTCTCTTCACAGTTATCTCCTTTTGGGGTGGGGAATAATTATTTTCTAAGCAATCCTAGCAAAAAAAGTCCCTACAAATATGGATATTTTTATACCAAATCTGATTTTTTCTCGCAAGAAATCAATAGCATTGAATGCTAATATATGGTTGCTTGCCGATCAACCATCGATTTCTATTGCCAGCTTATGTCCGGGTCTCCCTATCCTTGAGGATCTTCATGATATCCTCTGCATTTTGACCTTTCCGCAAAAGATCGGCCATTATCCGCATAGAACGATCGGAATGGGCGAAGAAAGCTTTGTAGCCGGAACACAGGTAGTTTCCGTTCCTGTCGCCATCCTTCGTTTTCGTGAAGCGGTTCTTTGGGCATTCGCCATTGCAGGCAAACAAATACCGGCATTGACGACAAGAGCGGGATAGGTTGTCGCGCTTGTCCTGACCGAACTTGTGCTGCTTTTCTGAGTCCACGAGCTCGATTAAGGGAGTTTGCCTTATATTACCCAGATAGTAGTCCGGCTCCACAAAGTGATCGCAGGAATAGAGGTCGCCGTTGTGCTCCAGGGCCATTCCCTGGCCGCAGGTGGGCCCGAAGATGCATAACGTTCCCGCCATTCCCAGCCATCCTGCCAGGGCTCCGTCGAAATTAAGGACGAATGTCCTGCCCACATCCCGTCTCACCCATTCGTCAAAGATCTCAATTAAAAACCGGCCCCATTTTCCCGGGCTAACGGATCGGTCGGTGACTTCGTCGCCTTCCTGAAAGCCGCTTTCATTTTTCCGCTCGACAATGGGGATGAACTGGAGGTAATGGACGTCGAGTTCATCCCTGAAGAACCGGTAGACTTCTAGAGGATGGTCAGCGTTCCTTGAGTTGACTGTGCAAAGGACATTGAACGCCACTCCTTGTTTTTGAAGCAGCTTGGCCGCCTTAACCGCTCGTTCGCATGTCCCGTGGCCGCCTTTATCCTTGCGGTAGAAGTCGTGCAGTTCTTGAGGCCCGTCGAGGCTAAGCCCGATCAAAAACCCGTTTTCCCGAAAGAATTGGCACCATTTCTCATCAAGCAAAACGCCGTTGGTCTGGAAGGTGTTCTCGATCGATGTGCCGGGACGGCGGTACTTTTTCTGAAGTTCTATGGCGCGCCGGAAGAAATCAAGCCCCATCAGCGTCGGCTCTCCGCCCTGCCAGGCCACGGTTACTTGAGGAACCTTATGCGCTTCCTGGAGCTGCCGGATATACGCTTCCAAAACCTCTTCCGACATCCGGAAATTGCTTCCTGGATAAAGCCCCCCCTTCTTGAGGAAAAAACAGTAAGCACAGTCGAGATTGCAGGCCGATCCTGTTGGCTTGGCCATGATATGGAATGCGGTGGAACTGTTTGGAGGCGTGGCTCTCGAACTCATTGGTTTTTTTGGTTGAAGGACAGACTTACAGCCGTGTGCCTTACAGCGCTTCATACGGTGCCTCTTTTCTTTCAGTACCGGCAGCCCAACTCTCGCTGCCGGTACTGATCCTGCTCAACGTCGTGCCAGGATCGGTGCCGACGGTGCTCTCCCGGCGGATATCTTTCCCTGGTGTTGCTGCCATCACGATCCAGTCTCTCCACACTTCAGCGAATTGTCGGACTGGCGCAGTGGCACACTGCTAATCCATCGCCAGTTTGAGGTTGAACTTTTCTTCTGCACTCAGCTCGGTGCCGGCACCGAAATCGATTTGCACCTTCTCGATGCTGCCAGTGAACCAGAAGGGGCGCTTATGCTCGTAGGCTTTACTGACCGGGGTCATGGTATCCACGCCCACGTCCAGGGTTTCTACCCCGAAACGGCCGCGCACCTGCTTCTCGATCTTGCCCGTACCCACCTGCTTGCCATTGATGAAGAGCGTCACACTGGCCGGTCCGCCCAGCACCTCGGTTTCGTTGACGAAGTGGCATTTGAGTTCCACCTTGCCGGCAGGCACAGCCACATGAGAGACCACTTCGTACCGCTCCATATCGAACCAATTGTAATGGTAAATCAGCTTGCCATCCATGATGTAGAAGGACCAGCCGGCGGTATCACCACCCAGGCAGACCAGCACACCCTCGGCACCATCCTGGGGAATCTCGGCGTAGGCCGTAATGGTGTGGGTGACGTTGTGAGTCTTGGGCGCACTGCCTTCGGGCAGGCGGATCATACCCGGATAGAAGGTGACCGAATCACGCCCGTAGAAATAGCTGGGCCGCAAGGTGACATCGCCTCGCTCGGCGAAGCGGTCATCCAGTGGGAACACATTGTATTTCGCGGCTTCGGCAAAGAACATATCCTGCAATTCACGCAGTTTCTCGGGGTATTGTTCGGCCAGATCGACGGCCTGGCTGAAATCTTCAGCGATATGGTAGAGCTCCCATTTGTCGTCGGCAAAATTCCACGAGCCGAAGTTGATCCAGGGCAGACGCCCGTGGCGGCAGGAAGCAATCCAGCCATCGTGATAGAGGGCGCGGTTGCCAAACATCTCGAAGTACTGGGTGTAACGCCTGCCGGGAGCCTCGGCGCCATCGAAGGAATAGGCCATGCTGACGCCTTCGATCGGTTTCTGGGGCACACCGTGTACCATACTGGGCGCGGCAATGCCGATCACTTCCAACAGGGTGGGGGCGATGTCGATGACATGGTGGAACTGGGAACGTACCTGCCCTTTCTCTTTGATCTGCTTTGGCCAGGAGACCAGCATGCCGTTGCGGGTACCGCCAAAATGCGAGGCGATCTGCTTGGTCCATTGGAAGGGCGTATCACCCGCCCAGGCCCAGCCTACGGGATAGTGGACGGAAGTACCCGGCAACCCGATCTCGTCGATACGTGGCAGGAGCTGGTCGACGGTGGGGAGGAAGCCGTTCATCGTCATGAACTCATTGAGTGTACCGGTGAGCGAGCCCTCGGCACTGGAGCCATTGTCACCGATGATATAGATCACCAACGTGTTCTCGAGCTCGCCCATCCCTTCGATGGCCTCCACCACGCGCCCAATCTGGTAATCGGTATGCTGCAGGAAATCGGCATAATTCTCGGCAAAGCGGGCGAAAAGTCTCTTCTCATCATCGCTGTGATCGTCCCAGGCGGGGATCTCAGCCGGACGTTCGGTCAGTCCTGTGCCCGCGGGGATCACGCCCATCTCGAGCTGTTTCTGATGCACTGTTTTGCGGTATTCGTCCCAGCCCATATCGAATCTGCCGGCGTTACGGCCGCGCCAGTCCTTGGGTGGCTGGTGGGGGGCATGGGCCGAACCGGTCGAGAAGTAGGCGAAGAAGGGGCGATCGGGGGCGATGGCTTTCTGGCGGCGCATCCAGTCGATGCAGTCGTTCGCCAGATCGATGTCCAGGTGGTAGCCTTCTTCGATGGAATAGGGTACGGGAACAGCGCGCGTGCCCCGGTACAGTGCCGGCGAAAACTGGTCGGTTTCACCGCCGATGAAGCCATAGAAATAGTCAAAGCCCTGGTTGGTAGGCCAGTTTTCGAAGGGGCCTGCCTCGCTGGTCTGGTTGTCGGGCACGTTATGGTTCTTGCCCCACCAACCGGTGGCGTAACCGTTCTGGCTGAGCAGTTCGGCGATGGTGGCGCAACTCTTGGGGATGATGCCGTCATACCCCGGAAAGCCCGTGGCCAGTTCCCCGATATTGCCACTGTGTGCGGTGTGATGGTTGCGTCCGGTCAGCAGGGCAGCCCGGGTCGGCGAGCACAGGGCGCAGGTGTGAAACTGGTTGTAGCGCAATCCATTGTTCGCCAATCGATCGGTGGTCGGCATTTCGATCATGCCTCCGAAGGCACTCGGCCAGCCAAAGCCAACATCATCCAGGATCACCAGCAGGACATTGGGGGCGCCCTCCGGCGCCCGTCGGGGTTTGGGAAAATCGGCGACGGAGTCTTGGTGTGTCAGGCCAATCTTGGCATCCGGGTAGCGATACTCGGGGCGGGGGTAAACGTTGTTCTGCACCTTTTCGGGAAATTTTTTGCTCATGGGCGTAATCTCCTGAATGTGGATTGTTACTGGCGCGCCATAATCATGCGCATCTCCGCTTCGCTATCTTCGATCACGTCCCCGCTGAGGTCGAAAGTCACGCTGTGGATCGTACCGGTGAATTCGAAGGGTGGCTTGTAGAACGGCGCTACCGGCGCGCCAGGATCAGCGCCGACGGATATCGCCGAGGTTACCCCGAACATGAAGGGCGTGGTGTGGGGGAAATCAGTCTGGCCGACAAGCTTGCCATCGATGTAGAGCTGAGCGCGGCCGGGAGTGCCCTTGCCATTGGCAAAGTCCGGTTGCCCGGTCACTTCGAATTCGAAGCGCAATTGGTGATGTCCGGCCGGTACCGGAACCGTGCTCTCAACATGCAGGTAATCGAGAGCCACGTAGTTATGCACATAGTGGAGCTTGTTATCCTGCACATAGAATGCATAACCGGCATCGACGCCTCCGCAAGAAACCAGAGCGCCTTGGGCGCCCTCGGCGGGGATCTCCACATCGGCCGTGATGCTGTGCGTGCGGTTGAGCAAACGTGGGCCGGCGCTATCGGGCACGGCCTGCGTGTGCGGGTAGAAGGTGTAATGCGTGCGGTCCCTGGTGAGCTGCGGGCGTTCATCCGCCACGCGCTGCACGCCGCGACCATCCACCGGCAGCACGTGGTATTTACCCGCTTCAATATACCAGGTCGCGATCATCTCGATCAGCTTGGCGCGGTTCCCTTCAGCGACGTTATGGTTTTCAGCAAAATCCTCGGCGATATGGTAGAGCTCCCAGCCTTTAGCATCCAGCTCGGTCAATTTTTCAGCCGGGATGGGGTTGCCGAAGCCGGTGCCCGCTTCCGTAAAGGATGGTCCGGGCCAAGGGCAGACCGCCCGCCAGCCGTTGTGATAGATGGAACGGTGACCGAGCATTTCGAAGTACTGGGTGTGATGCCTGCCCTCGGCCTGGGCATCATCGAGCGCGTGCGCAAAAGTGACACCCTCGATTGGAGATTGTTGGACTCCTTTGATGAAGGAAGGGGGTTCCAATCCGATCAGATCCAACACTGTTGGCATCATATCGATGGCATGCGCATACTGGGTGCGCACTTCACCCCTGGTTTTGAAGCCATTGGGGAAGTGCACGATGAAGGGGTCACAGATGCCGCCCCGGTAGGTTTCGCGCTTCCAGCGGCGGAAAGGTGTGTTACCGGCCCAGGTCCAGCCCCAGGGATAATGGTTGAAGGTGGTTGGGTCACCAAGCTCATCGATGTGCGCCAGATTGGTCGCCAGATCATCTTTGACGTTATTGAAGAACAGGGTCTCGTTAACTGATCCGGTCGGTCCGCCTTCCGAGCTGGCGCCGTTGTCGGAGATCAACATGATCAGGGTATTGTCGAACTCGCCGAGCGATTTCAGGAAGTCAAACAACCGGCCCAAATGGAAGTCGGTGTGTTCCATGAAGCCGGCGTAGACTGCCATCATGTGGGCGTACAGCCTTTTCTCATCTGCCGTAAGCGAATTCCATGGGGCCACATCGGGATCATGGCGGGACAGTTCAGCATCTGCGGGAATAAGTCCCAACTCTTTTTGCCGGGCGAAGGTCTTTTCGCGATAGACATCCCAGCCCTCATCAAACTGCCCATTATACTTGTCAGACCATTCTTTGCGCACATGATGGGGGGCATGCATAGCGCCGGGAGCAAAATACATGAAGAAGGGTTTATCGGGCGCCACCTGCTTGGCGTCGGCCACGAAACTGATCGCCTTATCCACCAGGTCCTCGGTGAGGTGGTAGCCCTCCTCCGGTGTTTTGGCTGGCTCCACCTGGTGGTTATCATAGACCAGCTCGGGGTAGTACTGGTGGGTTTCCCCGCCCAAAAAGCCGTAATAACGCTCGAATCCACGCCCGAGTGGCCAGCGGTCGTAAGGGCCGGCAGCGGAGATCTGATCGGCCGGAGTCAGGTGCCATTTGCCGATGGCATAGGTGTTATAGCCGTTCTGCAACAAGATCTCTGAGAGGAAACCATTCTCGAAGGGGATATTGGCGTTATAACCGGGAAAACCAGTGGAGCCTTCGGTGATACAGGCCATGGCATTGGAGTGATGGTTGCGCCCGGTCAGAACGCAGGAGCGCGTGGGCGAACACAGCGCTGTGGTGTGCATGTTGTTAAAACGCAGTCCGTTATCCGCCAGGGCGTCCATATTAGGGGTACTGATCGGGCTGCCGTAACAGCCAAGCTGCCCAAAACCTACATCGTCCAGGACAATGAACAGGACATTTGGCGCACCCTTCTTGGAACGTTTGGGCTCCGGCCAGGCTTGTTCAGAGGTGTCGAACGTCCGTCCGACGACACCGTTAAAGGCAGTTCCGGGCTGGTACTCTTTTAATGCCATAGTGGTAACCTCCCTGTAGGATATACAGTAATGTTGGATAGAGTGAACCTGTTGGATGAATACAGCATTTCTGGTACCCTTGGAGTTGGCTCAGAAAAGACGACAGGTCCGTGGCTTGCGCCGCCGCACTTTGGGTGTCTTGTTTTGATTGGAACTTGCTTTCTTAGGAAGAATTATTACGTGGCGAAAAATATCTTGTCAATAAATATTCAGAGCCAGAGGGACGGGGGACAAGAAAAACTTCTGAAGAAAATTAGCAACCCCGGTTTTGTGGGCCGGGTCAGAGAGACAGGGCAGTGTGCTCGGATGCCGACGGCAGCACCGACCTCTACCTCGGGCCTAAAGCCCCGGAGGGCAAGGAGAAGAACTGGCTCGCCACGGTATCCGGAAAAGGGTACTTCGCGATTATGCGGTTCTACGGGCCGACAAAAAGTTGGGCTTCGATATAACTACCAGATATCGGACAGGTGGGCGATACGTCTCTATGGTGACATTGGTGGCTTCGGCGCAGCATCCGACTTCACCTGGCAGGCCCTGGGGATGATAGATTATCAGCCCTGGAAAAATGTCTCTATTGCAGCCGGATACCGTGCTATCGGCACAGATTATGAGACAGGCAGCGGCAACAAATTCACCTACGACGCAACAGTCTACGGACCATTCGCCGGTATTGATATCCGCTGGTGATGGACGTTCTTGGTAGTATCTGACAGTAACTGTATCTTTTAAAATCGTTATTCAACAATGGAGAATTACATGAGTAATCTAGTCGTAGTTGGTTTTGATGATGAGAGTACTGCTTTTGCCATGCGCGATGAACTTATCAAAATGCAAAAGGATTATCTGCTTGAGATGGAAGATGTGGTTGTCGTTACCAAGGACCAAAAAAACAAGGTCAAGTTGCACCAGACGCTTAACTTGACGGCATCTGGCGCGGTAGGAGGCAGTTTCTGGGGCATGCTGATCGGCTTTCTCTTCCTGAACCCGCTTGCTGGAGCGGCAATAGGTGCTGGAGCAGGAGCACTGAGCGGTAAACTCACAGACATCGGTATTAATGATAAATTCATGAAGGGGCTGGGGGAGACTTTTACCCCTGGCACCTCTGCTCTTTTTGTACTGGTTCGAAAATCAACACCCGACAAGGTGCTCGATCGTTTGAAAGGATTCAAAGGCAAGGTATTACAGACTTCACTTGACCAAGGACAGGGAAGAAGAACTACGTAAGGTGCTGGAAGGCTGAAAATCAAACGATACGCTTCAGGCCACCTTGAATAATCGTCTTTTCGGCCGAACGCAGGGTTATGTCCGGAATTTACCGGTAAAATGATGGTGTTTTGTATATCTATGGTAAAAATGAAGATATAGATTCGGTTCGATTCTGACCTCCGCACTAATTCAATAAAGGGGTTGCAGCACGCTTGCTGTGACCCCTTTTGTTTTTGTGTTCTCGGTCCTCCAGTGTCAAGGAAGTTGCCGCATGAACTAAAACCCATTATAAAAGAGGGCAGGAGGTTCAAGTATGAAGATTCGTAGTTTAATGAAATAATCATAACGGGTAAAGTGACTGGAGCGAGGCTCTTGTTTTATATCAAAATTCAACACAATCCCAACACAAAGAAAACACAAGCCGGCTATATATATTGATTTAGAATAGTTAAGACTGTTTGATTGCATGTGGCCTACACCATCTCCGAAAAACCGAACAGCCGCCTACAGAAATTAGAAAGCTGATGAATCTTGATTACGAAACTCTTTTTTCTTTAAAAAAGGTGCATCCCGCCTGGCGACTCCTTGACGCCGATCATGCTCCCTTGATAGTCAGTTTTTTGAATCGCGTTTATATCAGTGAGAACGTTCGAAACATATCTCAGATTGAACTTATTGCCAAACTCGAGGATGAGCTTTTTTACCTACGAGAAGTGGAAGGTGAAGAAAAATATCCTCGCTCCGCCTCAGAGTATCTTGAGGAATGGGCACAAAACGACAAAGGGTGGTTGAGAAAATTTTATCCGGTGGGTTCCGATGAGCCATCTTTTGACATCACCTCGGCAACGGAAAAAGTAATTGGCTGGTTGGAGAGCTTAACGACCAGGAAGTTTGTCGGTACCGAATCCAGACTTATGATGGTGTTTGAACTCTCTACGGCAAATGATCGAGGGAACTGAGGTTGATCCCGAAAAACGAATTATCGAGTTGCAGAAAAAAAAGCGTGAAATAGACTCGGAGATAGATAAAATCCGCAATGGCGATGTCAGCCGAATGAGCGATACTGCTTTGCGAGATCGCATTCAACAGGTGGAAAGTACCGCCAGGGATCTATTGCGGGACTTTCGTGAAGTTGAAAATAACTTTCGCCGCTTGGATAAAGAGGTACGTGAGAGGATCGCTCTCTGGGATGGCCGCAAAGGAGAGTTGTTGGAGGAGATTCTCTGTGAGCGGGATGCTATATCGAGTTCGGACCAGGGCAGGAGTTTTCAGGCCTTTTGGGATTTTCTCATGTCACTCAGCAGACAGGCAGAGCTGACGGAGATGTTGACCAAGGTTCTGGAATTTGATGCGGTTAAAGAATTAGAAATCGATCCCCGTCTCAAACGTATCCATTATGACTGGCTTGAAACAAGCAGTCATACCCAGCGGACAGTCGGAGCTAAAAGATTTGCCGAGCGTTATGGGTTTCTCGCCAAGCCGGTACAGGTTCGTTTTCGAATCTTGGATTCTGCTTACTATATACGAGCAATGTCAGACATCCAGATACCTGTAGCTGAATTTGAAAAGTTACATCTTGATGTAGATCATATTTTCATTACTGAAAATGAAATTAATGGCTTGGCATTTCCTGATGTCAAAAGGGCGATAATTATTTTTGGATTAGGATTCGGACTCGACCGGCTGGCTGGTGTTGAGTGGCTCCACAATAAAAGAATGTATTACTGGGGAGATATTGATACCCATGGTTTTGCATGCAATAGACGAACTGACCTGAAGGTAACAGGGGGCAAAATGGCTGAAGGGCTGTAGGGGCGGGTTCCAAACCTGCTCTTCTATACTTCTAAATCTCACCGGAGAACGAGTTTAATGGCAAAAAATGATATTCGTTGGGAGCAGCGCTTGGCAAATTACCAGAAGGCCTTAGCCCAACTGCAGAAATTTATTGATAAAGGTGATTTGTCGGAACTGGAAAAGCAAGGGCTGATTAAAGCATTTGAATATACCTATGAACTTGCTTGGAATACTCTCAAAGACTTTCTTGAATTTAAAGGCCAAACAGATATTTATGGCTCACGAGACGCAACTCGGAAAGCTTTTGAGTTAGGCATAATAGAAGACGGCGAAAGCTGGATGGATATGCTTAAAAGCAGGAATGCGACGTCCCACAGCTATAATGAAGAAGTAGCCGAAGAAATATGCCAAGCTGTTTTTAAGGTATATTTTCCGCTTTTTACCCAACTCAGAATAAAATTAGAAAATTTACGTTCGGGATCAAATCAATCGGCTTTGGATAAGAAATAATATGCCCTACGGTTTAACCACAGAAATTGTCGATAAAATCAATGAAGTCTTTTTCAGGTTCAGTGAAGTAGAGGAAGCCATTCTTTATGGTTCCCGGGCTAAAGGAAACTATAAACCAGGGTCTGATATTGACCTGACATTGAAAGGTGAAAAACTCAAATTAAAAATTCTAAATAAAATTTGTCTGGTCCTCGATGATCTGCTTTTACCTTATTCCTTTGACATTTCGATATTCCACCAGATCTCGAATCCCGATTTAATTGATCATATCGAGCGCGTCGGCTTGGTTTTTTATAAGAAAGAAAAGCAGTGAGTAAAGGCTTCAGCTCCAGCTATTTACTCTATTCTTTACTGTACATCAAATCGCCTGGGGCTTGCCGAACAAACTCCGCGCTGTCCATTGTCGCAATAAATCCTGCGAGCGCGCGATGAAAGGTTGTGGCATGGAGATCATAAGCGGCGACGGCCTGCCTGCCGGCGGGTTCTATCTCGCCGGCCAGCAGGTTGTGGACCGCTCGCTGGGCAAAGCGTTCCGCCTGGGATTCGATTACCTGCAGCAGGCCAAGATCGGCTTCGCAGCGGTTGCAGATGTCCTTGTCTCGGAGTCGGGCCTTACATAAAGGACAGCGTTCCATTTTTTACGATTCCAGATAGAAGATAATTTCGGACAGTTCGTCCATATGCTCCTGGATGAGCTTGTTATTGTCTTCGGTTATGGCACTGTCTATCGCCTCGATCAGGTCGATCATATCCTCCCGGTCGTCTTCGCCTGCCGCGGCAAACAGGCTGCGGGCCTTATCCATTAAAGCTCTGGCCTGAATATGCCGGCTGTTGCCTGCTGCCGGGCGTGGTCCCTTTTGTTTAATGTTTGACAGCTTGTCCGGATCCACACTCAAGTCTGTAGACTCTTCTCCGAAGAGTTGCTGGATTTTTTCCCGGGCCTGGGAGAGAGAATTTTGGGCACTGTCGGTGAGGACATTCCGGATGGTGATCGATTTTGCCAGGCCGGTCGCTTTTTCGGTGGCGCTGACCTGGAGTATGCCATCGGAGTCGAGGGTAAATCCGGCGATGATTTCACTGCCCGCGCGACGTTTGGCCAGCCCTTCGACCATAAATCTTCCCACCTCGAGATTGTCTCGCACATCTTCGCTCTCACCCTGGAAAACCTTTACTTCGACCGCTTCTTGGTGATCTATCGCAGTAAAGAAAAGCTCGCTGCGGGTTACTGGAATGGGAGTGTTTTTGCGGATAATCGGCACGAACATATCTGCCGAGTAATAGCCGTCAACCTCGCCAAGGGCGCTCACCCCGAAGGTATATGGCGTCACATCCACCAGCACCGCCCGGATTTCTTCGCCGTTGATCATCGCCGCCTGCAGGGCCGCACCGGCGGCGACACAGAGATCCGGATCCACTTCAAAGCGTGGGGCCATGCCGAACTCTTGCTCCAGTCGCTTTTGGACCAGCGGGGTGCGGGTCGAACCACCTACCAACAGGATCTCGTCGATGGCCGTGGCAATGAGGCCGGCGTCTTTTAATACCAGATGGACGGCATCCAAGGTCTCGTCCAATAGCGCACTGATCATCTCCTCGTAATCACTGCGGGCGAGTTCGACCCGGAAGTGGTAGGGGATACCGTCCCGGTCCAGCAGATATTCTTCTTCAATCAGGGAAAAAGGCTGGGAGGAGAGCTGTTTCTTGGCATTCTCCGCCGCTCTTTTGATTCGTGCGCGGGCCGGCCTGGGGATATCGGTACAACCATCCTTTAGCAGCCGGGCCAGAAGATAGTCTTCAATCAGGGCGTCGAAATCGTCTCCTCCGAGTTGATTGTTACCGTGGCTGGCAATAACCTCGACCACATCGTCCTGGAACTCGACCACTGAAACATCGAAGGTGCCACCGCCAAGATCGTACACCAGCACTTTTTTCGACCCTTGGTGGGTACTCTCATAGACTAAAGTAGCCGCGGTGGGCTCGTTGATGATTCTTACCACTTCAAGACCGGCGATCATCCCCGCCTCGCGGGTGGCCTGCCGTTGGTGGTCGGAAAAGAAGGCGGGTACGGTTATGACCGCCTTAGCAACCGGCCTGGCCAGATAATTTTCGGCGATTTGTTTCAGTTGTTTGAGAATCATCGCCGAGATCTCCTGGGGGGAATAGTGAGTATCACCAAGGGCAACCGGCTCCGCCTGACCCATCCGCCGTTTGATGGATTTAACGGTGCGATCGGGGTGGAGCACATACTGGTTCATTGCCGGCCCGCCTACCAGCAGGTTGCCATGATCATCCAAGCCGACATACGACGGCAGCAACTTGCCATCCGGTCCGTCAATGATTGTTACCAAGCCGCCCTCATATACCGCTACTTCCGAATTGGTTGTTCCCAGATCGATTCCAACAATTACCTCCATCCTACTGTCCATACCGTCATGCCTCTTTTTTGTGGTCTTTTTCGGGATGGCTGAGGTGGAGCAGGGCGTTCAGGGTTTTTTCCCATTGGGGCTGCAGTTTCACTATATCCAGGCAACTCTTGGTGTTGCAGGAGAGATGGAGCTTTGTCGCCGTGTCCCGGTTGTTTTTTTCGTCAATACCATAGGCGGTAAGCAGGGCGGAAAATTCCGCCGCCAGCCAGTTGTAGCCGTTACGCAGCGCTTTGTCCCTGGTTAGCTCAAGCAGTTCCATATCATTGCCGATAGTTTTTCCTCCCGCCCAGTAACGAAAAAGATAGATAAAGAAGATATCAAGAGGATTTTTCAAAAAATAACGTAGATTTATCGACGATCGCTCCGGGATGGGCATCCCCAGCTTATCATAAAAAACCGGGGCCAGAATTTCCATGATGGGGTACAGCGGATATCGGTTCTTTTCGGCAATGGTGATAGAGTCCAGCGCCTCCCGGAGCCCGGCGGTTTCGCCTTGCTGCAAGAGAGTCAGAAGATAAAAGATGCCGCCATAATTCTGCAGAAATACTTTCCGCTTGCCGGTCAGCTTTTTCAGCAACCGGCTGGAGGTGGTAAAAAAAGTATGGGCCTTGGTAAAATCGCCCCGGACAACTTCGAGACAGCCTGCCCAGACAACTTGTTCCAGCTGCAGATCATCGGGCAGCTGATTGAGGAGTTGACTGAAATTGGCGGTCTGGCCGTGGAGCAGATAATTATGGAAAAGATAGGCGGCATGAGTTCTTTCCCGCGCCTTGCCGGGGTACGCGTCGTTGATGTAGGCAATGATATCATCGACCGGCTCCAGGCAGCTGTGTGCCGCACCGAGTAAATCGGTTAAAATTTCCGGCCTGATGGCCGGGTCAATCTTGTCAATGATCTCAGTTGTAAACGGTCGGCCCAGGATGGCCAGAAACGGATTGTCGGCGTAGTATTCGTCGTTGAAATCTGCATAAGCATATTGATAGGCAATGTCTCTGGCCGCCTTCAGGGAGCCGTGAAAAAACACCGATATCTGGAAGTTGCGCAGAAGCTGTTGATAATTGTCATAGCCGGCGTATTCGCCCACCAACCTCGTCGGCAGGGGCAGGAATTTCTGCAGGCACTGCACGAAAGATTTGCAGGTTCCGGCGGCTAGTGAATCGCCAAAAGCCCGTCGCCTGATCGAATCCGCACAGGCGATGCCTGCGAAATTTTTCAGCAATAACCCTTTGGCATATAACTTATCAAACAGGAGCCGGAGACCTGACAAGGTATATTGGCGGCCCGACTCGTCGGTAATCAGCATGTCGTTCAGGCAGTGGCGGATTACCTCCGGACGGCAATAATCGATGTTGATTGCCAGAAGTTGCAGTATGGTTTTTGAGGTCGGATGCAGGGCGGTATACGCCTCTTGAGGTGCGGCAAGTTCGGGTGTCTTGGTTTTCATCGCCATGGGGTTTCATGTTTAAGGGTAAGAAATATCTACCGGAAGACTCTCAACAATCATCGCAATTTGCCGAGTATCTAAAGAGGGTATCTACCACCAAATTACAAAGAATATTGTCCAAAAGGAATCAGAAAAAATTTAAAATATGCCGGCTAAATTGGACACGGTCGCATTGGCCGTCTTTGGCAGAACTTGGTCCTGGCGCACAGGAATCCCGGTTTCTGTATATATTTCAGTGGAAAGTGTGGTGGCCGAACACCAGAAGGAGTACTATCGGTAACCGCAATAGAGCATCGAGAAAACCGATTCCACGGGAAGAAAACAACCACCTCAAAATGTCGCTGCCCATCCATGGCAACGATTGGGGCAATTTAAGCAACTTGGATACGGCAACTGCAATGAGACTCCCCCATTTCTTGATGATTTTGTTGGTCAATTTTGCCTGGGGATTTAATTTTATTGCCGGAAAAATTGGCGCTGAACTATTTCAACCTCTTTTTTTTACCGCGTTGCGTTTTCTTTTTCTGTTGCTCCTGATGCTCCCCTGGCTGAAGCCTGCACCGGGGTATATGAAGCCGCTCTTGAGGGTGGCTCTTCTTTTAGGAGTGTTTCATTTCGGGATGATTTTCATCGGGCTCAATGCCGGAGGGGATATTGCCTCTATAGCCATCACCACCCAGCTCTATGTTCCGTTTTCAGCAATTTTAGCTTCGGTATTCTTAAGGGAAAAAATATCTCTTGTGGCTATTTTTTCGATAGCTCTGGCCTTTGGCGGGGTGGTGATTATCGGCTTTGATCCAATTGTCTTCAATCATCTTGATGCAATTTTGTGGGTCACCGGAGCTGCATTGATTATGGCTGTTGCGACAATTTTAATGCGGCAATGCCCAAATCTCGGGGTGTTCAGGCTTCAGGCATGGATTGCCCTGGTGGCCGTGCCGTCGCTGCTGTTATTGTCATTCATCTTTGAGTCCGGGCAGATGAAAATTCTATCGGATGCAACTCTTTCTGACTTTTGGACGCCTCTCTACTCGGCAGTAGGTGCCTCGGTGGTTGGGCATGGGATGATTTATTATCTGCTGGGAAGGTATCCGGTTTCTAAAGTAACCCCTTTACTTTTACCGGCACCTATTATTGCCACCTTTTTGGGCGTATTGATTTTCGGCGATGTCCTGGGTTGGAAAATGATCGTGGGCGGCTTAATGACTCTGTTGGGCGTCTTGATGTTGGTAAAACAGCCACGGGAAGAAAAAACACCTTGATCCGATCGGCAGCAAGGACCGGTGGCACCATTTATTTTAAGAGCACATTATTTCACAACAGTGGGGACATTGTTGCTTGAGAAGAGTCCGGCAAAGACTCTTCTCGTTTATTGCTTCACCCCTCGACAGGCCATCACTTCCCGGCAACAATTGCCGCTCTTGCCGCGGCCAACCGGGCCAAAGGCACCCGGAAAGGAGAACAGGAAACGTAATTCAGGCCAAGTTTATGGCACAGGGCGATAGATTTTGCCTCGCCGCCATGTTCGCCACAGATGCCGAGCTTAATCCTGGGGTTGGTCGCCCGTCCCTTCTCCACGGCGATTCGCATCAACTCGCCGACCCCATCGGGATCGATGGTTTCAAACGGATTGTCCGGCAGGATGCCATGGACCATATATTCAATCAGGAATCCGGACTCGGCATCATCTCTTGAAATACCAAAGGTGGTCTGGGTGAGATCATTGGTGCCAAAGGAGAAGAACTCGGCATACTCGGCCATCTTATCTGCGGTCAGTGCCGCCCGTGGTATCTCAATCATGGTGCCGAACTTATAGGCAATCTCAACCCCCATTTCTTCCATAACCTTCCTGGCCTCAGTCTCCAGCGATTCGCGTTGAATCTTCAGTTCGTTGACATGGCTGGTGAGGGGGATCATGATCTCCGGCCGCACATCACCACCTTCTTTAGTCACCAGACATGCCGCCTCAAAAATTGCCCGCACCTGCATTTTGGGCAGTTCCGGGAAATGAATGCCAAGCCGCACCCCACGAAGTCCCAGCATCGGATTGTCTTCGCGCAGTACTTCGACCCGGCTCAGTACTTTTTCCTTACTCCGCACCTGCTTGAGGAGATCGTCAATGGCATCAAGGTTTGGTGCATGTTGCAGCTGGATCTTCAGGTCTGACAACTCTCTGACCAGGGAGACGTGATCAGGGAGAAATTCATGCAGCGGCGGGTCGATGAGTCTGATCACCACCGGCAGACCATCCATCACCCTGAACAGCCCCGCAAAATCTTCACGTTGGTAGGGCAACAGAGATTTAATAGCCTCACTTCGTTGGACGGCCATTTCGGCAAGGATCATCTGTTGCACGAAGGGGAGTCTTTCGCTCTCCATAAACATATGTTCTGTCCGGCACAGACCAATTCCCTCGGCGCCATATTCTCTCGCGCGGGCTGCATCCACGGGATAGTCGGAATTGGCCCAGACCCCAAGGGTTCGGAACTCATCGGCCCATAAGAGGAGCTTGAGAAGCCATTCGTCTTTAATATCAGGATCTTTGGTCGTAATCTCCCCGAGAAATATTTTCCCGGTTGTGCCATCAACAGAGATACATTCACCTTCTTTAATAACCTTATCGCCAACAGTGATCTGTCTCCTGGTCAGGTCGATATCCATATCATCCACCCCGACAACAGCTGGAGTTCCGAACTGGCGGGCAACCAGAGCGGCATGGCTGGTCCTACCACCCCTGCTGGTGACAATTCCCTGGGCGGCGAGCATGCCGTGTACATCGTCAGGTCTTGTCTCCGGGCGAACCATAATGACTTTCTTGCCTTCCTCCTTGCCCCATATTTCGGCAAGATCCGCGTCGAGGGCAATGACGCCAACTGCAGCACCTGGGGAGACATTGAGCCCCTTGGCCAGCAGCTTGTTATTCTGGACGGCTTCTTTTATAGACTGGGGATCAAATTGCGGATGAAAGAAAAAATCCAGCAGTTCGGGGGTAACCCTCATGAGCGCTTCTTCTTTGGTGATAAGCCCTTCCTCGGCCATATCCACCGCTATTCGCACCGCGGCCTGAGAGGTTCTTTTGCCATCTCTGGTCTGCAGCATCCACAGCTTGCCCTTTTCGATAGTGAACTCAACGTCCTGCATTTCCCGGTAATGGTTCTCAAGCAACATCGCCACCCGCTCAAACTCCGCGTATACCACGGGCATCTCTGTTTTCAGTTCGGACAGGTCCTTGGTCTTGCGAATACCTGCGACCACATCCTCCCCTTGGGCATTGGTCAGGTAATCCCCCTCAATCCTGCGTTCCCCGGTCGTGCCGCTTCTGGTGAGGGCAACGCCAGTCCCGCTGTCGTCGCCAAGATTGCCATAGACCATGGTGACGATGGTGACTGCGGTACCTAAATTGTGGGCGATCCCTGCGGCATTTCGGTAATCGATAGCACGCTTGCCATTCCAGCTCATAAAAACCGCCTCAGTTGCCATCTGCAGCTGGGCATAGGGTTCCGTTGGAAAGTGGTGGTGGGTATGGAACCTGAAGACGTTCTTGAACTCCTCGGTAACTGCTTTCCAGTGCTCGGCAGTAAGTTCCGTGTCTGTTTTTACCCCCGCCTGCTTACGGGTTCTGGTGATAACCTCTTCAAATTTGTCGTCCGGGATATGCATCACCACGCTGCCAAACATCTGGATCAGCCGGCGATAAAGATCATAGGCCACCCTGGGGTCTCCCGTGCTCTCAATCAGTCCGGCAACGGTCGCATCATTCATGCCGATATTCAGTACCGTATCCATCATCCCCGGCATGGAAAACTTTGCCCCCGAACGGCAGGAAAGTAACAGAGGATTTTTCGGATCGCCAAAGGTCTTTCCCGTTGCCGCCTCAATTTCGTTCAGCGAGGCAGTCAGCTCTTCCCATAAACCCTCCGGCAGCTGCTCCCCAAGAGATAAGTATTCGTTGCACGCCTCCGTGGTAATGATAAAACCATCCGGCACCGGCACCCCGATACGCACCATCTCGGCAAGATTGGCCCCTTTGCCGCCTAGCAGACCCCGAACATCATTCCAGGAACCACCGACATACTCTTCAATTTGATCCAGCTCGGTAAACCGATACACCCATTTTTTACTCATCTCCAAATCTCCTTGAATTATAATGTTCAATATGGCTGATTGTTTCTAACAATAATATTGATTCTCATGGTACACAAAGCTACAGCAAAGTGGAATACTCCTGTTTGTTTTTCTTGCAAGTTTGCAGCTATTTTTCAATAAAAGAAAAGGAAAAAGGGGGGCGAATCAGTGTGCCTGTCTTCCGTTTCATAAGGAAAATGCTTGCAGGACAAATCGTTAGGTTCATTGCCGTATTGGCATAATAAAAAACGGTAAAAAATGCATATACCCAGAATAAAATACTATGTTTTTAGTTATGCGGCGTCTTTTATATGAAAAATCTTGCCTGTTTGTCTCTTTTTAGGGTAGGTTGCTTGAGTTGCTCGTGATTGACTACGCTTTCAAGGCTTTTGAACAATTAATGCATCATCAAGATCCTAAAAGGAATTGCAAGGAGGAATGTGCATGAAAAAGATTTTGGGTAAAACTCTCTGTCTGTTTGCAGCCACCTGTCTACTGTCGGCTCCGTCTGTCTGGGCCGAAAATATCAAGGTCGGCGCCTTGCTCGCCGTGACCGGTCCGGCCTCGTTTCTTGGCGGCCCGGAGGCTAACACATTAGAAATGCTGGTGGAGCAGGTCAACGCAAAAGGCGGGATCAATGGCCAGAAGATTGATCTGCTGGTGAAGGATACCGCCGGCAGTCCGGAAAAGGCTATCTCGCTTGCTAAGCAGCTGTTGGAAGAAGAAAATGTTGTGGCGGTCCTTGGGCCGTCCAGCTCCGGGGAAACCATGGCTGTTAAAAAGATCTTCGAGGATGCCAAAACTCCGCTGATCTCCTGCGCAGCAGCCGAAGTCATCGTCAATCCTCTCGCCTCCTGGGTGTTCAAAACTCCGCAGAACGATTCTTTTGCCGCAATCAAGATCTTCATGGAGATGAACAAATTGGGGATCAAGAAGATCGCTGTCCTGGTTGATAATTCCGGGTTTGGTAAAGCCGGCAAGGAACAGCTGCTCAAGATCGCTCCCGATTATAACATTGAAGTAGTAGAATCTGAGGTCTACGATGCCAAGGCCACCGACCTCTCTGCCGTAGTCGCCAAAATTAAGGCCAACCCTGATGTGCAGGGTGTGGTCAACTGGTCGATTGTTCCGGCCCAGTCCATTGTTGTGAAGAATATACGCCAGGCCGGTTGGCAGGTGCCGATTTTCCAGAGCCATGGCTTTGGCAATATTAAATATGTCGAGGCTGCGGGTGCGGCTGCCGAAGGAGTGATCTTTCCTGCAGGTCGGCTGCTGATGGCCGGCCTCCTCCCGGACGGCCACCCCCAGAAGGCTCTGCTTGTACAATACATAAAGGACTACGAGGGAAAATATAAGGAGACCGCCTCGACCTTCGGGGGCCACGCCTATGATGCCTTCCTTATTTTCGAAAAAGCGGTCGCAGTTGGCGGGACTGATAAGGAAAAGATTCGTCAAGCTATTGAAGGGTTGACGAACCTGCCCGGAACCGGTGGTGTTTTTAATTTTTCCGCCACCGACCATAACGGTCTCTCCCTGGATGCCTTCGAGATGATGACCGTCAAGGACGGCAAGTTTGTTCCCTACGGAAAATAAGTGACCATCTTCAACCGGGGCCTTAGCGCCCCGGTTGTCCGTATCAAGATCAGGACATCTTTCGGACGTTTCCCTTCGTATGACAACAGAACTTTTCATCCAGTATCTGGTGGCCGGCATTACCTACGGGAGTATCTACGCGATCGTCGCCATCGGTTTCAATATCATCTACAACACCACCGGCATCATTAATTTTGCCCAGGGGGAATTTGTTATGCTCGGCGGTATGCTGTCGATCACCTTCCTCCAGTTTATGGCGCTGTTACCGGCGATTTTCCTCGCGGTTCTTGTCACCATGGGCATTGGCGCCTTGATTGAGATGCTCTTCATTCGCTGGCTGCAAAATCCGGGGATCCTGCGGATGATTATTATCACCATCGGCGTCTCCATCCTCATTCGTGAAGTGGCCTTGCATGTCTGGGGGGCGAATGTCCGCTCCTTGCCGTATTTCATAGGCAATGAAATCAGCACGATCGCTATTTTGGGCGCCCGGGTTTCCCCCCAGGTGCTGTGGGTAATCGGTACCTGTGGTCTGATGGTTGTGGCTCTCAATATATTTTTCCAAGCCACCTCGATCGGCCGGGAGATGAGAGCTTGCGCCGCTAATCGCATCGCCGCCGTTCTCTGTGGCATCGACACCAGAAATATGGTGACTCTGTCCTTTGTTCTCAGCGCCGGGATCGGAGCTTTGGCCGGGGCTGTCATGTCGCCGATCACCTACACCCAGTATGACAACGGCACAGGACTGGCGATCAAGGGCTTTACCGTAGCCATTCTCGGCGGCCTTGGTAATTCCATGGGGGCGGTGGCTGGCGGCCTTCTCCTGGGCGTCATCGAAGCTTTTTCCGTCTCCGTCGTCCCTTTGGCCTTCCAGGACGCCATCGCCATTGCCATTCTTTTGGTTATTCTTTTTGTCAGACCACACGGCCTGTTCGGATCGAGCGCCATGGCCGGCCTCAAGGAGTTTTGACGGTCATGGGGAAGAACCTGGTCTTTTTGCCGATTGTTGCGGCAGTCATCCTTATTCAGCTTCTGACCGCCTGGACCGGCAGTGTTTACTATCTGACCCAGTTGACCATGTCGGCTTACTACTCACTGCTTATCGTCGGCCTTTGTGTACTGATGGGATATGCCGGACAGATTTCGCTGGGTCATGCCGGTTTCTTTGCTATCGGTGGCTATATTTCGGCGGCGCTCACTACCCGCAACCTCCTTCCTTATGCCAACCTGCCCCCGGTGCGCCTGCTCGATACCCTTGGTTTTCTCCAGGCCGGGCAGGATGCCTATGGTGAACCGCTTCTCGTGGTGTTGCCATGGATCGCCTGCATTATCGCCATCCTTACGGCGCTGTTTATTGCTTTTATGCTCGGTATTCCGGTTTTGAAATTAAAAGGCCACTATCTGGCCATGGCCACTCTGGGTTTTGGTATCATCATCTACCGGATCGTCCTGGCCAGCGCCTATTTCGGTGAGGCCGACGGTATCTCCGGCGTTCCCGGATTCCAATTGGTGCCGGGGCTTCTAGTCAGTGGCGAAAGGGCCTGGCGGGTTCCCAACTATTATATTGCCTGGACGGTTCTGCTTCTCGCTGTTATGCTTCTCAGGCATCTCATCGATTCCAGGGTAGGCAGGGCGCTTCGAGCAATTCATGGCTCGCCGGAGGCAGCCGATGCCATGGGTGTCGATATCGCCAGGTTTAAGCTCCAGACTTTTGTGTTGTCGGCAGTGTTCTCGGCTTTGGCCGGGGTTCTCCTGACCCACTATAACGGCGGCATCGGACCCTCCGAGGCGAGTGTGATGAAATCGGTGCGCTATGTAGCCATTGTCGCGGTCGGCGGGATGGCCAATATCTGGGGTGCTCTGACCATGGGCATTGTTCTCAATTTCCTCTCGCTCCGTGGTTTTTTCGGCAGCTATGACGATGCAGTCTTTGGTTTGATACTTATCGGTATTATGCTCTTTGCGCCGGAGGGAATACTCAGCCTCCAGCTTGGGCGGATATGGCGGCGTATCCCATGGTTGCTGCGGAAAACGCCAGCGGTCAAGGAGGACTGATCGCCGATGGTTATTCTCCAGTTAAAACAAGTGAAAAAGCAGTTTGGCGGACTTCAGGCCGTCGATGGGGTGAGCTTTTCGCTGCGGCAGGGAGCAATCAAGGCGGTGATCGGGCCGAACGGCGCGGGTAAGACGACCCTTTTCAATCTCATCGCCGGAATGCTCACTCCCAGTGCCGGAGAAATTTGTTTTCAGGGGAAAGCCATCCACGGGCTGCGGCCATTCCGCGTCGCCGGCATGGGTATTGCCAGAACATTTCAGAATATCAAGATGTTCGCCGGCATGACAGCCCTTGAGAATGTCATGGTCGGCAGGCATGTACGCACGAAGTCCGGCTTTATCGCCTCGATGTTGCGCACCTCAGGTTGTCGCCGGGAGGAAAAGGCAATCCGGGTAAAGTCCCTTGAACTCCTTGATTTTCTCGGTATCGCCGACTGCGCCGACACTCTGGCGACCAACCTTGCCTTCGGTCAGCAACGCGCGGTGGAACTGGCCAGAGCATTGGCCCTGGAGCCATCGCTGCTCCTTCTCGATGAACCGGCGGCGGGGCTGAACATCTACGAGACCGCGGAAATCGGCAGACTCATCGTCCGCATCAGGGAATTGGGTATTACCGTCCTGCTGGTTGAGCACGACATGTCGCTTGTTATGGATATCTCCGATGAAATTGTTGTTCTCAGTTTTGGGCGGAAGATTGCAGAAGATATCCCGACGGCTATCCAAAGCGACCCGGAAGTCATTAAGGTCTATTTAGGTGAGTAGCCTTATAGTAAGGGAGATGGTGGTGATAGGATGTTGAAAATTAGAAATCTTGAAGCGGGGTACGGCAAGTTACGCGCGCTGAAGAATATCTCGATGCATGTCAATCCCGGTGAGATTGTGGCCATAATAGGGGCCAACGGCGCGGGCAAGACGACTCTGCTTGCGGCCATTGCCGGGCTGATCCGAGCCACCTCCGGCGAGATTCATTTCCTGGGCGAGGACATCACCCGCCTTGCCGCCCCCAAAATTCCCGGCAGGGGCTGTGTCATGGTGCCCGAAGGCCGACAGACATTTGCTTCTATGACCGTCGCCGACAACCTCATCCTTGGCGGCCATGCCCTGGCAAGGCAACATAAAAACAAGTTGAACCGTATTCTTGAACATCAATACGAATTATTCCCGATCCTGAGAGAGCGCCGATCGCAGTTGGCCGGCACCCTGTCCGGCGGCGAACAACAGATGCTGGTAATGGGCAGGGCCCTCATGTCCAAGCCATCGCTGGTAATGATGGACGAACCTTCAACCGGTCTTGCCCCACTGATTATCCGCGATATCTTTAGAATCATCGTTCGCCTCCGGGCTGAAGGCAACACCGTTCTTCTCGTCGAACAGAACGCCAAGGCGGCCCTTGCCATCGCCGATCGCGGTTATGTCCTTGAAACGGGTAAGGTTATAATCCAGGGCCCGGCCGAAGATCTGCTGGCTAACCGTGATGTACAGCGTGCGTATCTTGGACGGGAAAAGCTGGAGGATTAGACAATGTTAGAAGACCGACGCAGTTAGGCAATTCATAAATCCTTTGGGGGACGTATTATGTATTGGCAACAGGAATTAGAGTGCATATCCAGGGAAGACCTGGAACAATTGCAGCTGGAGCGGCTCCAGGCCACCCTCTACCGCCTGGGAACGCATGTACCTTTCTATCGGCGGAAATTGCGCGAGGCAAGAGTCGACTACGAGGCCATCACCTCGCTTAGCGCTTTGCGCAGCCTGCCGTTCACCACGAAAGAAGACCTGCATGCCAATTATCCCTACGGACTTTTTGCCGTGCCTCTGCGGGATGTTGTGAGAATTCATTCCTCCTCCGGCAACAGCGGCATGACCACGGTTATCGGGTATACACGCAACGACATCAAAAATTGGTCGGACCTGGTTGCCCGTATTCTCCGCGGTGCAGGCGTCACTGCCGAAGACGTGGTGCAGATCGCCTATGACTACGGCATTTTCACCGGTGGCCTCGGGTTTCATTACGGCGCCGAACGTCTCGGGGCCTCGGTTATCCCCATCTCCTCCGGTAATATCAAACGGCAGATCAGAATCATGCGCGATTTCAAGACCACCGCCCTGGTCTGTACCCCATCCCATGCCTTGAAAATCGCTGATGTGATGATGGACATGGGCGTGAACACAAGTGAATTATCACTGAAATACGGGGTGTTTGGAGCGGAACCCTGGTCCGGGACGATGCGCCGGGAGATAGGCGAGCGTCTCGGCATTACTGCCGCCGACAACTACGGCCTGTCCGAGATCATGGGGCCGGGTGTTGCAGGAGAATGCCGGGAATGCAATGGCCTGCATATCAATGAGGATCATTTTCTCGTCGAAATTCTCGATACTACCACGCTTGAACCGGTCGCCGAAGGCGAAGTCGGCGAACTGGTCATCACCACTCTGACCAAGGAGGCCTTTCCGGTCATTCGTTATCGTACCCGTGACCTCGCACATTTCCTGCCAGGCACCAGCTGCCCCTGCGGCAGGACCTTTACCCGTATGAGCGGAATACTGGGTCGTTCCGATGACATGCTGATAATAAGAGGAGTGAATGTTTTCCCGGCCCAGATCGAGGCGGCACTTACCGATATTACCGGCATCGAAACCCCCTATCAGATCATTGTCGACCGGGAAAACCATGAGGACAAGCTGACTGTGATGGTCGAAGTGACCGAATTACTCTTCTCCGACCAGATACGCAAGCAGTGGGCTCTGGCCGACACCATCCAGGACCGTTTGGTGACTGATCTCGGCATCCAGGTACAGGTGAAACTTGTTGAGGAAAAAACCCTGGAAACAATTGACAGCAAGGGTAAGAAGGTTATCGATAATCGCCGGTTTTAGCGGTTGCTGCTCGACTAACATTACGCCTGAATCGGTATTCTCCAACAATCGTTCGTCTGCCCGGCGCCTTTATTATTGCAGTTACCTGATAAGCCTGCAGTATCTTTTCACCAGTTTTATACTGGTTTCTCGCTTGGTAGAGGGCCGTTCATTAAGGCTTGAAAACCTGGTCTTCAAAAGGATTTGTTTGAGAGGTTTAAATTTTTTTTCTGGATATTTCATATGCAACCTCCTCCAGAGCATGAAAAAGTTACGATCATCTGCTAAGCTGTGGTCGGAGTTAAATTATAAGCCTCTTGTCTTTCAGACACCACGATTTTAATACCGCATCCACTTAATTTCTCGAGGAGTTGTGCCGTAAATGAAAATAATAGTAGCCGATTTGGAAGGAGTCTTTTTGCCGGAGATCTGGGTGAGTGTCGCGGAAAAAACCGGCATTGAGGCGCTTAAACTGACCACCCGGGATATCAGCGATTATGATGTCCTCATGACCAAACGACTCTCCCTGGTAAGGGAAAATAACTTAAAAATTCAGGATATTCAGCAGGTGATCGCCACTCTTCAGCCTCTGGACGGCGCATTGGATATTTTGACCTGGATCAGGGCTGAAGCGCAGATTATTATTTTGTCGGACACCTTTCTGGAATTTGCCCAACCCATGATGGCAAAATTAGATTATCCAACGCTTTTCTGCCATAATTTGACCGTTGATAATCAGGGCAATATAACCGGGTACAACATCCGCATCAACAATCAAAAAACCCAGGCGGTCAAGGCATTACAAGGGCTTAATTATCATGTAATAGCCTTTGGCGATTCGTACAATGATCTGGGCATGATCCAGGAGGCGGACCAGGGGTTTCTCTTTAACCCGCCTGACTCAATAGTGGCTGATTACCCTCAGATACCAGTGACGAGGAATTACCGGGAACTTAAAGCCATGATAGGTGCAGCGTTAGAGGCGGCGTAAAAAGTATCTGTCTGATCTGCCTCAACATTTCCATACCGAGATTCAGGTGGGAGGCTGCAGTGGATTTTCCTCGGGTGGGGAGTCAGGATTATGAGCTACCCACCACATGAAGATCTGATAGCCGAGCGCCAGAAGCGTTGCCCCGAGGAACATGCCCAGGATACCGGTGGTAGCCATTCCTCCAAGTGCACCCAGCAAAATCACCGGCATCGGTGCATCGACTCCACGACCCAGCATGAGCGGTTTCAGCACGTTGTCGGCCATGCCGGAGACTATCAGCAGAACGGTATAACTGATTGCAGCGACGGTGCTGTAATCCCCACTGTACCAGATATAACCAATTATCGGCAGGGTGATCAGAAGTGCCGGAAGTTGTGCGATTCCCATCACCAGGGTGATCAGCGATATGGCTCCGGCCCATGGAATGCCGGCTATGATCAGGGCTATTCCGACAAGAAGCGCCTGGATGCAGGCAATACCGATAACACCCGCAGCGACTGTCCGAATTGTTGCGGTTGAGAGAATAACGAATCCTTTGCCGCGATGAAGTCCGAAAATGCGCTCGGAAATTGCGTGTGCAGCCTTGCTTCCCGGCTCACCGAAGGTCATAATAATTCCGGCAATGACAAAAGAGAACAAGAACTGGAGGATTTTGCCGCCTGTGCCGGCAACGATCTCGAGGGATTTTTTGGCTATTTCGCCAATTTTTGGTTGCATGCTTTGAATTACCGCCGGCAGGTCCTCATATATCTTCAACCAGTACGAATGAATCTTCTTGCCGACGATCGGCCAATCGGCGACGCTTGGGGAAGGAGCAGAAATCTGCAAGGAATTGTTCTTCACATGGTGGACCAGAGTATAGGTCGAATCGCTCAGTGAGCTGATCAACACTGTAGTAGGCACCACGATCAGCATAACGCCGATGAGCACCAGCAGCGTTGACGCAAGTCCCTGTTTTCCACCCAACCTCCTGGCAATCTGCCGATGAAGGGGATACATGGTTACAGCCAAAATCAAAGCCCACAACATCAAGGGCAGGAACGGGGAAAAAATCCGGTAACAGAACATCGTCATTGCCAGTACCAGCCCGGCACGAATGAATACATCCAGCATCCGTGCGGATAAGCGTTTTTCCAATTCGAGATCAGGCTTGCTTGATGTATTCATAAAGCGATTCCTCTTGAAAATTTTTCAGATACTGCTTATCCGCGGCCTGAGGCCCTATCCGGTTCCTTCCGCCAATCCGATCAGATAATAATTCCCCTCACTCTTCATATCTCCAATCCCTGTGATTATGTGTTAAACAACAGAACACAGCGTTCTGGGCGGACAGTGTTTGTTGTTTCTCTACACGGAGGTGGACAACGCCTTGAGAGTTTTGAGAATCGCTGCAGCGGGGACATCGTCGGCTACAAAAACCTCTCCTACCTTTACCGGAAGCACCAGACGAATGGATTGAGCCGATCTTTTCTTGTCCCGGCTCATGGCATTGTGTATTGACTCCGGTGCGAGTTCGGCAGGTATTTGATGCGGCAGGCCAACCTTTTTCAATATCGACTCAATGCGCTCTTTCAGTTGCGGGGTGCAATGACCCAATCTGGCCGAAAGGTCGGCCGCGGCTACTAACCCCATGGCAACAGCCTCGCCATGCCGGACGACACGGTCGCTTACTTTTTCTATGGCGTGGGCAAAGGTATGGCCTAAATTTAAGTAAGATCGTATGCCCTGGTCAAAGGGGTCCTTTTGTACAAAGGATATTTTTACCTGGATGGCCTGGGCCACAAGCGTTTGCATTGCCGACGATGGGACGTGCCGGGATTCCGTTTTGAGGGGCCAGCTGCCTTCTTCAATTTTTTGCAGCAGATCGGTATCGGCAAGCAACCCGTGCTTGATGACCTCTGCCATGCCGGAGAGCAATTCTTCCCGCGGAAGTGTCGAGAGTGTTGCCACATCGGCAATAACTACCGACGGCTGCTTGAAACTGCCAATAAGGTTTTTCCCCTGGGGTAAATCAATACTGTTCTTGCCGCCAATGCTGGTATCGGCCATGGCCAGCAAGCTGGTTGGACATTGTACCAGGTTGACACCGCGCATATAGGTAGCTGCGACAAAACCGGCAATATCACCGACGACGCTGCCGCCCAGGGCGACAATGGTGCCGAACCTGTCAAAGCCGATATCGAGAAGCTGGTCATAGATCGATTGCACCGTGGCCAGGGTTTTCTGCTCTCCTCCTGTTGGAATGGTGATGACATGGTCAATAGAGCCACAGCTCTGGGCGTAAAGATTGCCAACCACGGTGTCGGTAATCACGACTAACATGCCGCTGGCGCCGGCGAGCTGACGGGTGAAAGGCAAAATGCCGCTGCCGACAATAAACTCATACGGTTGAGCGGGATTATCAATGGCGAACTGTTTGGGACTTTTCTGAATAAAGGCAAGTAGATTCTCCGTGACATCATCCGGTTGCCGGTCATCGGTGGTCAATTTGAGAAAACGTTGATAGCCTTTTTTCCTCTCCTGCAACAACTCGACAATCTGCTCGCTTGGATTAGGCACGTCAAGCAGCGGCCTTCGATTGTCTTTATCGTTGGCCAACCGGGTTAAGATTTCCTGGGGCGTGGCGACCAGGCAAAAGACCCTGCCGGTATTGCTCAGGGCCTTTACGTTGGCGGGGTCGAGCATAAAACGCCCGCCTGTCGATATTACCAGCCCTTCTTTTTCCCCAAGTTCCTGGGCAATGTCCGCTTCCATCCGGCGAAAGGCCGGCTCGCCCAGCTCGGCAAAAATCTGGGGTATGGTCATACCCTGGCGAGCTTCAATCAGCTGGTCGGTATCGATAAATTCACGCTGTAATTTCTTGGCCAGTAATTTACCAACAGTGGTTTTTCCTGTGCCCATAAAGCCAGTCAATATGATGTTGTTATTGTCGCTGTTTTGCATAATCCCGATGTAATAAAAGTGTTGAAGGTCGCACTGGAAATAGAAAAAAACACTACCATCTTTGATGGATTGAAGCAATCGACGCCTCAGAAAAATGTTGACAGAGATCTTCGCGCTCGTTATTCTATTTAGCAATATATTGTACTGTTCAATAGGATACAATAAAAAGAGGAGAGAAAAATGAAAAAGCAATATTCACTGGCATATCTAACGGTAAATGGCTGTTCGCCGCCGGAGATGACATATATTGCTGCGCGTACCGGCTATGATTTTATCAGTCTGCGGCTGATTCCCATGGGAATACCTGGTGAACAGGTGTATCTGCCGGAAGATAAAGAGATGATCCGCAAAACCAAAGCGGCGCTCAAGGAGACGGGCATCAAGGTTCTCGATCTGGAGCTTGCCCGTATTGTCGAAGGGATAGAGCCAAAATTCTATGTGCCTGCTATGGAAACAGCCGCGGAATTAGGCGCGAAGCACGTGATTTCCAGCGCCTGGACCGGCGACAAGACAGATCAGAGTTTTATTGTCGAGCGTTATGCGGAGATTTGCGACTTGGCCAAGCCTCTTGGGCTGACGGTTAATCTTGAGTTTCCGTCTTTTTCACGGCTTACCAATCTTCAGGAGGCGGCTGATATTGTCCGGGCGGCGAATTGTCCCAATGGCGGTATTTTGCTCGATACCCTCTACTGCCATTATTCTCGGATCGTTCTTGATGAATTGGCGGAGCTGCCATGTGAGTGGCTCAATTTCATGCATATTTGTGACACTGCAGAAGAGATTCCAGCCACCAGGGATGGTATGGTGCATGTTGCCCGAGATGAGCGCTTGTATTTCGGCGAGGGCTGTATCGATTTTTCGGCAATTCTGGAGCGGTTGCCACTCATGCCGTATTCGATTGAACTCCCCAACATTAAGCGATTGCAGGAATATGGCTATGAGGGGCATGCTCGGCGCTGCCTGGAGAGCGCCAGGCTGCAACTGGATAATGTTTCAACCAGAGCTTCGTCTAATTTAGGTGGTCAGGTAAATGACCCATCGGCAATGCCGAGTACCCAAGTGCTTGGTAAAAGGTGCCGCTGCGGTGCAGATTAGATTTTAATCTTCATTTTTCGGATAAAGATATCCGTTGCAATACCCACCCCAAATGCCCATGCCATATTGGGTACCGCCAGCGCAATTCCGGCAATCAACAAGGCAATAAAATACTCCTCATTGGTCTTGAGGCTTCTCAACAGAGGACAGAGTTCCAGACCGGCAAAAACCAGCAGTACCCCGAGAATCGATTGGGGAATTATTGCCAGCAGGGAAAATCCAAGCTCGCCAAGCACTAAGGCAATGACGATGAAAAAGATACCTATCATAATTGGTGCGCCGCCAGTCCTCGCCCCAAAACGGTAATGTGCCGCCAAGCCGCCTGTTCCATGGCACATGGGCACTGCTCCTAAAAATCCTGCCGGAAGATTCATGAGCCCCATTGAAAAAGCAAATTTTCCCGCCCCGGCTTTTTTAAGTTGAGGACTACCCGGGAAAAGACTGGTGCAGGTATCTGCAGTTCCAACGCACGCATTGCCAATGGTCAGCGGGATTTGTGGCAATATCAACATTATTGCAGCCGTCCAATAATTTTCCATAGTCGGGATGACGAGATGCATATCAGTTGGTCCGAAAGACAACGTGAGCTTGGAAAATCCACCCAGACCAATGCCGGAAACGATCCCCACTGCGAGGGCAACTAAAGCCGCTGGAAACCTCTTGTTTTCAAGAAGGAGCAGAACCAGGCCAAAAACCACGATACCAAGAATCAAATTAACCGGGTATTCGGAAAATTTCCCCTGCAGACCGGACATGAATAAATTTTTATTTACAATCAGTTCTATACCCTTTTTAAGAAAGATCAGGCCAAGCGTCAGCTGAATACCCCGCACAACTGCCTGGGAAAAAAGCTTGGCGAGCTGATCTATCATCCCAGACAGGGAGAATATCAGAAGGAAAACACTGAAAATGATCCCCGAAGCGCCTATTACTGATTCGGTAATGATGGCTGGATAGGCAATAGCTATGGCTCCTACGGCTTTCAGGGGTTGCACTGGTATCGGTAAGCGATAATAATAGCCGGAAACCAGGTAGAAAATTCCAAAGGTCAGGAAAACCGAAGATGGGCTCAATTTATTGATGAAAATCATGGCCACAACTATAGGCAGTAAAGTCCCTAAATCGCCAAAAGCCCCGGCCAATTCAACGCGGTCGAAGCGAAGGCGTCTTGAGTCAACTGTGGTATTATGAGATTCAGGTTTTAAGGGGAGGTCTGCCTCATGGGGGAGGAACCGCTCGACGTTAGGTTTTTTGTCCATCACATTCACCTCACTGATCATTTGCAAGCACTGATACCAAAATTTGGCAGCGGTGGATTAATGACACGATTATAATAAATATCGTGTCATTAATCCACTTAATATTACCGTTGCGATGTTGTCAAGCTTGATGGACTCGTAAAAAGCCCGATCTACGTCGTCGTATATCTGAAACGACGATTCGCCGTACTACATGTACTGCCGAATCGCCATTTCAGATACTACGCCTAGTATAAGGAACTTTTTCCAGAGTCCATACTGGCAATTCCAACAAGTTTTTACGAGTCTATCAAGCTTTATGGAATGCAGTTTCTAATACGGGCGTTATATGGTAAAAATTACCGTTACCTATTAATCAACTTTGCTATTCACATGTATCCCATGCATGAAAATAAAGTCGCACCTTCTGCTCCGGTTCATGGACAACTTTCGCCGGTTCCAGATTCCGAGCGTTGTCTGGATACAAAACAGCTCCAGGATCTTGAACAATCTTTTCGCCGGTGGACAAAATCCAGCAAACGGCCGGATCACCGGAGCTCTCGAGATCGTATCCTTTTGATATTTCTGATTATTCGATACACTGGCGCCAGGTTGAATGAAGTTCTCAGCCTGAATCTTATTAAAGATTTCGACCGTAACACCAATACGATCCGTTTCCGCAAGATGCCAAGCAGGGAAGATTCCGTCAGCAGGGAGGTGCAAATTCCCGAGACGATTTCCGTCGATATTCAGTCGATGACAATTGACTCAGAATTGAGGTGGCCAGGCAACTCGATGTTTCAGATTGATCCTGCGCATGTCCGCCGAAAGTTTTACGAACAGGCGGTGGCCGTCGGGATACAAAGCAGCCTGGGGACTCCCGATACCATCAGGAAATCTCGTGCGGTAGAACTCATGCGGAGCAATATGCCTTTGCAGGTGGTGCAAAAGATCCTTGGCCATGCAACCCCAAATCTTGCTGCATCCTATGTAGAATTTTCCGACGCTGAAATTTCTCAAGTCGCAAAATATTTTGCCGACCGGGAAAACAATCGCAAGACCAGCGCCCGCAACGCATTCTTTGGCAAAATTAACAAGATTGATAAAGGAACAATCCAAGCTTACGTTGAATTAATCTCGGTGGGTGGAAACATAGTTACTGCAATCATCACCAACGGCAGTTTGGCACGTATCGACCTCAAACCCGGAATGCTCATTACTGCAGAAGTGAAAGCCCCGTGGATTCAACTTTGCAAGAGCAAGGATGCACCTCACTGTTCGGCTGAAAATATTTTTCAGGGAACAGTATGTCAGATTACGAAAAACCGCGTTTCCGCCGAGATCGTCGTTGAACTCCCCGACGGCACCGAATTATGCGCTATTATCTCTGAAAAAACTCGAAAGCAATTGAATATACAAAACAAAGACCTACTATGGGCTTTTTTTGATGCATTTGCTGTTGTCCTCCATGTCGATTGAGATCGCAAATCTTCTATTTTTATGAAAAAGGCGAGGAGATAAACAAGTCGGTTACTGCCAGCTGTACTGCGCCTCAACCATCAGGCCCAGATCAAAGGCCCGGTTGTTCGGCAGGCTTATTCCCCTGAACAGACGGAATTCATCCATCGGATATGGTCGGGGTCAATGCTGTCGTCCGGATTGCCGCTAAAATCCAGGACAATCTTGGTAAAGTTTCCTGACAGCGCATCGGCAAAGGCTGCTTTGTATTCCGCAAAGGGCATGATCTTCGACAGGACCGGGGAAACATTGAACTGGGGATCTTTGAGAAAACGGAAAGCGTCGGCAAAGTCTTTTTTGGTGTAGATTATCGAGCCGTAAATGGTCATCTCCGACCGGGTTACATGCAGGGCTGGGTAGAGGACCTCATCGCTGGTAATACCAAGAGTTATAAGGGCGCCACCGGGCTTTACCAGCTGGAATGCCAGCTCGATTGCCGCTTTTACCCCTGCGGCTTCGATGACCACATCGAATACCTGGCCTTGTACCTGATCAGGCGGCAGAACCTTGATGGTATCATTAAAAGTCTGCGCCTTGGTCATTTTGGCCGGATTGATATCAAGAACCGTTATATCGGCACCGATGTAATTCAGCAGTGCGACCGCCAGCAACCCTTCGGTTCCGCAACCCACGACCGCAACCGATGTTCCCTTGGCAATGTTCGCTCTTTTCAAGGCGTGGACATTGACGGCGAAAGGTTCGGTTAAAATTGCTCTTTCATTGGTGAGTTCTTCTGGGACCGGGACGAGAAATTCCGAATCGATGACTATTTCATCGGCAAATAAGCCATTGATTGTTACCCCGAAAGATTTCTTGTTGGCACAGATATTCGTTTTGCCCTGCAAACAGAATTCGCATTTTCCGCAATAGGTGTTGGGAAAAGAGATGACCCTGGCACCTGGTTTAAAGGGCGAATTTTTCCCGGCCTCGATGACCGTGCCTAAAATTTCATGGCCGGGTCGGCAAGGATATTGCGCATAAGGAATAGTTCCGCGAAAGACCCGCAGGTCAGAGCCACATATTCCGCCATAGATGAGTTTCACCCGCGCTTCGTTGTCTTTGAGCGATTGGACCGGAGTCGCTTCGCGCATATCCAGTTGTTCGGGTTTTGTTAAATAAAGTTCAAACATTTTCCACCTTTCAATTGCCAGGGATGCACCTGATAACTCTTAAAAACCAAATAATTTAGGAATTCCCAGCACGGTCACCGGAACAAAAGTGATGATGATGAGGGCAAGGAGCTCCACCAGAAACAGGGGCAGAATTTGCCGGGTCAAGCGACCCAATCCCACATTGGCAATCGAATCGGCGACAAAGAGGCATAAGCCCATGGGCGGGGTAATCAGGCCGATCATCAGGTTAAAGACCACCAGGATGCCGAAATGGGTAGGGTCTACTCCCATGGTGATGGCGATGGGATGGAGGATAGGCACCAGGACCAGCATGGCGGCGATGCCTTCAAGAAACAGGCCGACAACAAGAAAAAGCACCATGGTGGAGATAAGAAACATCCACTTTGCGGTCATGAATGCCAGGGCAAAATCGGTAATCATGTTCGGCACTCGATTATAGGTAAGCAGCCAGTTGCCGGCGGAGACAGCTCCGATGACAATCAGGATGACCGAGCTGTCGCGCATGGAGCGGCCAAAAATGCCGGGAAGCGCCGACCATTTTAATTCGCGGAAGATAAACAGGCCGACGATCAAGGCATAGGCCACGGCGAAGCTGGCCGCCTCGGTCGGAGTGACCACCCCAAGCAGGATGCTGCCGACCACAAAGACCGGCATCAGCAGGGGTATAATACCCTGCATAAGAATTTTCCTTTTGGCAACTCTGGTGTCGACCGCCTCCTGCGTCTCATAATGTCCGGCAAAAATCATCACATAGATAGAGAGGAGCACGGCCAGGAGCAGACCGGGGCCGATACCACCAAGAAATAATGCGGGTACGGAAACACCGGTAACTGTCAAGGCATAGATGATTACCGGGATGCTTGGTGGAATAATGGGGCCGATGACCGAAGATGCCGCCGTGAGGGCCGCCGCAAAGTCGGCTGGATAGCCTTTTCTGACCATTTCCGGAATGAATACGCGGCCAATTGCCGAGGTATCCGCCACCGCCGAACCGGAGAGGCCGGCGAAGATAACCGAGGCCCAGATATTGACCAGGGCCAGACCGGCCCGAAAACGGCCGACCAGGATATTGGCAAAAGCAATGATCCGGCTGGTGATCCCCGATTCATTCATCAGTTCGCCGGCCAGAATAAACAGCGGGATGGCCAGCAAGGGGAACGATTTCATGCCGCCATACATCTGGGTGGCTACCAGCCTGAGCGTATACGGCAACTCGCCGGCGGCCATAAAATACAGTAATGCGGCAACAATGGCAAAAGCTACCGGCACCCCGATAACCAGGCAGACCAACAGAATTACATAGACCATTATAATTCCTCCCTCAACTGCCCAGGTGCCTGATTGAGTGCAATCCGGGAAAAAAGTTTGAGCAGGGCGGCAATACTCAGCATGATGCCGCCCAGAACCATTGCCGCCTGATAGGGGTAGAGACGACCTAACCAGAGCATCTGATCCCAGCCGGTCAATGCCTGGAGATCCTTGGCCAGATTAATCATGCCCGATGATTCCATGCCGCCTCGCTTGACGACAAACAGCCAGCTCGACCAGGTGAGCATCACCCCGGTTACAACCATGATCAGGTCCACGAGGACATAGAGTTTTCGGGTGAAGCTCTCCGATAGAAAACCGACCAGAACGGTGAACCGGATGTGTCGGTCCTCCATATAGGCATATGCCATGCCAAACATAATGCCGTATACGGCAATAAAGACCGGCAGTTCCTCTCCCCATTCAAGCGATTTGCCGATGGTATAACGGCGAAGGGAGTTGATGAAGACAATGAGAAACACAGTGAACATGGATAAAGACGCGCCCTTGGCGCACAGCCAGGTGAAAATGCGGGATATCCTTTCGACGGTATTTGGCATGGATGGCTACCTCTCTATACGATGAAATCTGGAGCTTGGAATCACCTGAGCGGAAAAAATTGTGTGTCAGGGTGGAGCTCTGCTGCTCTCCACCCTTATTGTTTATCGTTTGGTTTCGGCAGTACGCAGTTTACTTTGATGCCTCGGCAACAGCATCGTCCAGCTTTTTGATCCATACGGCATCGGCACCCAGCTCACCGGCCAGCCATTTGCGAACCGCGGGTTGCGCCAATTCCTTGAACTGGCTAAGTTCGGCAGCGGTCGGCGAATAGACTTTCAAACCTTCGGCAGCAACCTTGGTCACCCCTTCCGCGGTATTGAACTGTTGGATGGCCCTGCCCATAAGTCCGGCGGTGCGTGCAGCTTTTTCGACAATTGCCTGGTCCTTGGCGGGCAGTGACTGGAAAAACTCATCATTGATTACGAAGAAATCTGCGCCGTAGACATGGCCATCGAGGATCATGTATTTCTGCAGCTTGTGCAGGTTGTTGTTGTAAATGACGCCAACCGGATTTTCCTGTCCATCAATAACCCCGGTAGACAAGGCGTTTGGTACCTCCGGCCAGGCTATTGGAGTTGGTTCGCCGCCCAGGCTTTTGACCATCTCAACATAAAGGGTGATGGGTTGAACGCGAATCTTCAGGCCCTTCATATCGGCTGGGTTTTTAATTTCCCTGACGTTGTTGGTGAAGTTTCTAAACCCTGTTTCCCCATAGGCCAGAGTCCGCAATCCCGACTCTTTTAGACAGTGTTCGGCCAGTTCCTTGCCAAATGGACCATCGAGCACGTCCCAGGCGATAGGTGCAGAGGCAAATTCGTAAGGGATGTTCAGCACGTCGGCGGCCTTGCACACCTTGGCCATGGCGCCTGACACAAAGGCCATCTGGGTGGTGCCTTCCTGGGCTTGCTGGATCAGATCGTTTTCACTGCCAAGCGCGCTGGCCGGGAATAATTCTACCTTGATGTCTGTCTCGGCCTCGACAATGGCCTTGAAGATGACACTCGCCGCCCCTTTTTTTGATGTCTGCCACTCCGCTGGATCGACATGGCCCAGTTTAATAGTTGGTCCTGCCATAGCTGTTGCGGAAAATGCTGCTATTGTCCCGGCGATGCCCAGCATTACGATTGAACGAATCATGTTAGCCTCCCATTTTTTTGGTGGATCGGATCGATCCAGATATAAAAGGACTATGCACAATTGCATAGGCTTTTGGATCGTGTAAAAGAAAAAATAATTGTGGGTTCAGTTAGTTATCCTGGTATCTTAATTGTCGCTAGCCTGGAAGGTGAGAAACGCCGGCCAGCCAGATTATAAAAGTAATTGAGGAAAAGAGGGTGCTTGCCGAAATGGCGGCGACTGCAAAATCGGCATCGGCGTGCATCTCTCTCGCCATAACATACGCTATAGTAGCTGTCGGTGAGCATAAAAGAATCAGTGCCGGCAGGTACTCTTCCGTTGTCAGGTGGAACAGGTGGAACAAGAGCAGACCAACAGCAGGGAGCAGGCATAACTTGAGAAACGAGGCTCCCAGGGTAGGGCGCAGAAATTCGCGCATAAGTTTTATTGACAGTGACGCACCAATGAGTAAAAGCGCCATCGGCGGAGCGAGCCCACCGAGAATATCGAGGCTTCTGCCGATGACCCGAGGAACGGGGATTTCCAGATAAGAGACCGCTATCCCGGTCATGGCGCCGATAATCACCGGATTGCCCAGCAGTTTGCCGAGCAGTGCTCTGGTGCCGGGTCGACTCCTCCTGCCGGATGTATCGTGCCACTGCAGGGTGACAACCGACAGCAGGTTTTGCAGGATCATTAGAAAACCGGCGATAATTCCGGCCTTGGCCAGAGCGGCTTCCCCAAGATAATAAAAAGCGATAGGCAGTCCGATATAGCCGACATTGCCATGCCCCGAACTCTGGATAAAGGCAGCGGCACGAGCCGGATTCATTTTCACCAGTTTGGTGATGATGTATGCCGCTGTGTAAATACCGGCTGCGGCCAAAAGAGTCAGGGAAAGGACGTGGCCGTCAAACTGCTCATGGAAAGAAGATTTGACAATGGCGCTGAAGATCATCGCCGGAATAGAGAGGTAATACACCAGTCTGTTGGCGGGCACCAGGAATTCAGGGGTGATAAAACCCCTTTTCCGGGCACTCCAACCGAGGATGATGATTATAAAAATCGGTATGATGGTGCTGATTACTTCCATGCCGGCATTGTCCCTCTTATAGATCCTTATAGTTTGCGATGCAACAGAACCTCGCTCTGGTTGTTAATCCGTGCTTACATGGCTGACTTTTTTCCCGGGTGAATAAATATCAAGAATGTTCCAGTGGCCGGAGGTGGGCACAGGATTGTTGATCATCGGCACATCGAGGACTACCGGTTTATTCATGGCGATAGCCTTGGCCAGTGCCGGTTTGAAATCTGCTGCCGACTGTATTTTTATGCCCTCGATGCCATAGGCTCGGGCAATTGCCGTATAGTCCGGTGAAGTCGATTCGCCGTCTTTTTGGAAAACAGTGCCGAACGTGGTATCATAATGGGCTTTTTCAAGACCGGCAATGGTGCCGAAGGCGTTGTTGTTCATGATCAACCAGATCACGGCGATGCCCTCATGTTTCGCGGTTGCCAGAAGGGCTGGATTTTGTCCGAAACCGCCGTCGCCGACGAGGGCGATCACCACTTTGTTGGGGGCGGCAATCTTCGCACCGATGGCGGCAGGTCCGCCAAAACCCATGGTGGCATAGCCGCCGGGAATAAGAATACTGCCGGGTTCATAAATGGGGAACTGCTGGCCCACTCCGTTTTTATTCCAGCCCACATCGGTGGTGATAATGGCATCGCGGGGGAGAAGTTCCCGCACCTCGGCAAGAATCCGTTCGGGCATCATCGGAAAAGCGTCGCTGCACTCCATCGCGATATTGGATTCCTTAAATTTTTTCCTTGCAACTGCAATTGTATTTTTCAGGTTGTTCCGTTCTATGCCGGCGGGAATCCTGTCTTTGGCAACCGTGTAGAGTGTTGTCAATGCCTGTTTTAAGTCGGCGACAACCCCGATAGCAACCGGATAGTTACGACCGATCTCACTGGGCTCGATATCAATCTGGACGAGTTTGGTTTTGGGAATATCAAAGGTGAACTCGGGATACCAGGAACTGGAGTCCGCCTCCTTGAACCGGCTGCCGAGCCCGAGAATAAGATCGGCATTGCGACAGGAATCATTGATGAACTGCGTTCCCCAGAAACCGGTCATCCCCAGGGTGAGGGGATGGTCATCCGGCAGGGCACCTTTGCCCATGAGGCTGTGGGCGACCGGAAGAGACAAATGATCGACCAGCTTTTTCAGCTCGTTGGCGGCCTTGGCCAGCACCACGCCACCACCGGCGTAGATGACTGGATTTTTGGCAGCAGCCAGCAGATCGACGATCTCTTCGGCGGTGGCTCTATCCATTGTCGGCCGGCGAAGCTGTTTGCTGTTTTGCAGCTGGCGGGTAAAAAGAGCGCTGTCAATCTCTTTGGAAAAAATATCCATCGGCACATCGACCAGCACCGGTCCGGGTTGTCCGCTTTCGGCCAGGGTAAAGGCTTTTTCCATTATTTCCGGCAAGAGCTCGGGTCGCTCAACGCGCCATACCCTTTTAACAAAAGGCCGGTAAATCTCGCACTGCGCACCATCGGCGTGCAGATTTACTTCCTGGTGGGGATGTTTGCCGTAGTAGTGACTGGGGACATCACCGGCGATGACCACCATCGGGATGCAGTCAAGGGCGGCATTGGCCACCCCTGTCGCGGCATTGGTCATTCCCGGTCCCAGGTGACTGAGGACCACCGATGCCTTGCCGGTAACCCGGGCGTATCCATCGGCAGCATGCGAGGCTATCTGTTCATGGCGCACATTGATAAACTTGATGGTACTCGTTTCCAGTGCGGCGAGCACGGCAATATTCGTGTGACCGCAGAGTCCGAAGATATGTTTAATGCCTCGTTGTTCAAGATAATTAACGAGCTGATGCGCTACGAGATCTTTCATGGGGTCCTCCATTGGGTCTCTAACTGATTACCAGGTTTCGGTGTTATAGAATTCACCAAACAGTTCTGCATCGCTTGGTCGGTCTTCTGGTATCGGCCTGGAAACCCAGGTGTAGTTCAAATAATGCTTCAGCGAGATGTTTTCATTGGTAATATTGCCGGCCCATACACCGCATCCCATGCTGGAAGTCATCGGCATCCCATTGGTGAAACTTCCGGCATTGGCCTTGGACTGCGGTTGTCGGACCATCATCCTGCTGACCGGCGCTGTCTGGGCGAGTTGATCGATATGGTCGTCGTTAAACGAATAAATACCACAGGAATGCCCCTTGCCCTGGGTTTGATAGATACTGGTTACCATCTTCAGGGCATTCTCGAAACCGCTGTATTTAAAGATGGACAGCAGGGTTCCCAATTTTTCGGTGGAAAATGGATACTCCTTGCCGATTTTTTCTTCTTTGACGATGAGGAATTTCTTGTCATCGGGAATATCAAAGCCGGCTTTCTCGGCAATTTTTTTGGCGGGACAGGCGATGGTATCGATAGTACGGTGGCCGTCCTGCCAGAGAACCTGCTGCAGTTTTTTCTTTTCTTCGTCGGAAACCAGGTAGCCGCCTTCTTTTTGCAGTTGCAGAAGAAAGGCATCATAGATGGTTGCTTCAACTACCAGGTTGCCGTCAGCCGAACAGCCGGAGCCAAAATCGGACATCTTGCTGAGCATACTGTTATGGGCGGCTTCTACGATGTCGGCGGTTTCGTCAATGACCATGGTTGAGTTGCCCTGACCTGCGGCATATGCCGGTTTGCCGGACATATGCGCCGATTTGGCCATGGCCGGGCCACCGGTTGCTATGGTCAGATCACAGATGGCCATCAGTTCCTGCGCCAGCGGGATGGATGCTTTTTCCGAACAGACATACAGGTCTTCAGGCAGGTCTATTCTCCGCAGCGCTTCGCGCATAACCCGAACTGTTTCGGCGGTTGTCGCTTTTGCACGTGGATGCGGAGAAAAAACCACAGCATTTTTGGCCTTGAGGGCATAGATGCCCATGCCTGGTGGCGTAAGTGCGGGGTTGGTTGTCGGTACCAGGGCCGCCACCACCCCAATCGGCTTGGCGTATTTCACCAGACCTTTTTCTGGAATTGTTTCCACTATGCCAACGCTTTTTTGGCGAAGCGCGTCACGCAACACACCTATGATTTTAAAACGTTTACCCGGTCGACCTTCCCAATCGCCCAGTCCGCTCTCCTCAACACCCATGTGTGCCAGTCGGGTAAAGGTCTTTTCATTGGCGACAGCCCAGGCGACAGCCTGTATTGCCCGGTCAACAGCTGCCTGATCAAGATGCTCAATCTGCTTTTGCGCTTTTCTGGCTCGGGTGAGTAATTCCTGTGCATATTGTTTTTCTTCTTCAGTTGCTGGTCGTGCCATGATTTTGTCTCCATAAAGATGCGTGAATTGACAAGGTCTGGTTGTCTTGTACTTGATCTTTTCATGCATGTGGTCTTGGGAACAACGCGTTCGGCGATTGACAATCGACGAAAAGGCATATGCCCGTATGTTTCAGCTAAATCCGATAAAATCTCTAAAAGCTAATAAACAGAACTTCATTCTGCTGAATAGGATAAACCGGTGATTGAAGTCTGTCAATAAAAATAATTCATTTGTTTGAATCGATTCTGCAGGGAAAATATTTGACCTCTCCGCTGGATTGAAGCAAGGGGCTTGCCACGGATAAAAAATGTCCTCCGGGAACGGTATGAGATCAGTGCCGATAAAGCCTGTAAAACTATGCAGCCGTTTATCGATTAATATCGACAATGCGGGATGACCGGCTAATTGTGTTGACGGGGATTACAATAACGAGAAGATGATTGGGAAGGAGATTTTATTGATGATAGGCAGTAAGAAAGGATACAACTCTATTTGGGGAAAGTTTGATGGAGGTGCCGCCGCCTCCCCGCACCAGATCCATCGCCTGAGAGCCGGTTCGGGGAGTCTAGCTTATTGCCGGGGGGCTCCGAGTAATTCTGATATTTTTCGGGTTGCTTCCAACAGATCTTTCAGCAGTTCTTTTTCTCGCTCTCCTGAAAAACGCTGGATCGGACCGACGACTACCAGTGCTGTTTCTACCTTATTGTCATAATTAAAGATGGGTGCGGCAATGGCTGCCACCTCAAGTTCCCGTTCTCCCTTGTTGATGGCGTAGCCATTTTTTTTGATAGAGGAGAGTTCCTCTTTTAATTTTTTTCGGTCGATTATCGTGTGGGGCGTGAATTGCTCAAGCTCGCTGGCACCAAGAATTTGATCGGCTAATTCTTCCGGGCCATAGGCCATCAGGACTCTGCCGGCTGCCGAGGCATGCAGATGCATGCTGTCCCCTTCTCGAATAGCGAAAACAAGCCTTGAAGAACCATATTCCCTGGCCAGACAAAAACATGTTTCCCCATTGAGAGAGAAAAGCGCTACCGACTCGCCAGTACCATGGGCCAGCTCTTGCATGATTGATCGAGAAATTGATACAACCGTGTTGGTATTTTCATAGATTTTGCCAAGAGTCATCAATTTCGGACCCAGCCGGTAACTCGAGGTGGGCATGCGCACGAGGAACCCCGAGGCCACAAGAGTACCGCATAATCTGTGGATGCGGCTCTTGTATAGTCCTGATTTTTCTTCCATTTCCCGAAGTGACAGCTCGGGCTGACGAAGGGTGAAAAAATCCAATATGCGTAATGCCGTAGCCAGGCTGTCAACAATGGGGACGGAACTTTTCTTCTTTTTTTCTGGTTGTTTTAGTGGCGTTGTGGTCATGGGAAGTTCTCTAGCTTTAGATTGTCCTTTTTGAAGGTACGCTGTTCTGCACAAAAGGATAAACTGTTTAAACAGGGAAAGCAATGGAATTTGATAATTCATTCCATACAGCTGTTGGAGTACATTAAACAGTAAAGGTGCGGATTATCAAGGCAGTACTTTGTTTTTTCTCGGAAAAAATAAGGTGCTTGAAAGGCGTTGACAACACATTACTGCCGGTGTATCCTTTTGAGTAAAACAAGGTTCTTTCAGGTAGAACATAAGCGTGGACGTGCTGAAGTTGGATCCAAACAACCAAAATGTGTAGGAACTATGCAAAAAAACAAGCAAGAAACGAAGCTGCTCCTGGAAGATGAGGCTTTGCGAGACGGTCTACAGATCGAATCGCAGATATTCACCCTTGAGCAGAAGATCGAATTATTCAACCGGATCAAAAGATCCGGTCTCAAACGTATCCAGGTCGGATCTTTCGTGCATCCGAAGATTGTGCCGCAGATGGCCGACAGCGATGCTTTGATCCGCACTCTGGGTAAACAGACGGATACGGTGATTTCGGCATTGATATTAAATAGCAAAGGATTGGAACGTGCCCTGGCCTGCGAGGTTCCCCATGTCAGCATGTCGGTATCAATAAGCGACTCCCATAGTCGAAAAAATGCCCGCCGGTCAGCCGCCGAGGCTCTGATTTCAATGGTTGAGCTGATTAAAAATGCCAGAGGGCAAGGGCTTGAAGTCCGGGCAGGTCTGCAAAGTGCCTTCGGTTGTGTCTATGAAGGCGCTATTGCCGAAAGCGCGGTGCTGGCAGCTGCGGAAAAAATGACCTCGGCCGGGGTCAACGAGATCAATCTTGCTGATTCTTCCGGCATGGCGACTCCAGCCTCCATCAGGTCTCTGGTTAAACTGGTAAGCAGTGAATTTCCCGACATCCACATCTCTTTGCACCTCCATGATACCAGAGGCTTGGGGCTGGTCAATATGTTCAGCGGCTATGAGGCCGGGGTCCGGGTATTTGATGTCTGCGCCGGCGGCCTGGGCGGTTGTCCTTTTGTCAAGGGGGCGGCGGGGAATGTACCGACGGAAGACGCCGTCAATATGTTTGAGTCCATGGGCATTGACACGGGTGTAGAGTTGCAGACTCTCATCGGGGCGGTTGAATTTCTGGAGACTACTTTGAATCGTTCGCTTCCGGGACGTATGAAGCGCGTGCTGAGTTTTCAGCAATCTTGTGGTGTAGGGTGAAATATCGTACAGTAAACCGAAGAAAGCGGGCGGACAACAATGGAGCAAAGGGAATTTAGAGAGAGGATGAACAAATCATGAGGCAGCAGAGCATATTGCAGGTGGTTGTACGAGGTGCAGTGATTGGCGGCCCCAGGCCACTGATATGTCTACCGCTGGTAGGGGAGACCAGGGCCAGGGTTGTGCAGGAAGCTAAAGATTTGGCTTTGTTGCAGCCCGATCTACTGGAGTGGCGCATTGATGCTTACGACCAGGTGGAAAATAGCGAAGATTGTTTATTTTTGTTGCAGGAGGTACGGGAATGCATTGGCAATATTCCGCTGATATTTACCTGCCGCATAGATTTGGAAGGTGGAATTAAAAAGATTGCCCAGGAAAAACGGCTGGATCTTTATGCTGCGGTAATGCAATCCGGCAATGTTGATCTTGTCGATGTCGAGTTGTGCAACGGACCGGAATTTATCCAGACCATAAAAAAGTCGGCCCAGGCCAGTAGTGTTAAATTAATCCTTTCACATCACAATTTTAAAGAAACTCCCAGTGAACCATTTATCTACGCCAAGCTGGTCGAAGCGCAGACCGCAGGGGCCGACATTGCCAAACTTGCGGCAATGCCGAAAAATTACGGGGATGTCCTGACGCTTCTCAGTGCCACCAATAAGGCCAGAAATGAAATCATTCAAGGTCCAATAGTAACCATGTCCATGGGACCGGAAGGGGCGGTCAGTCGACTGGCCGGAGGTCTGTTTGGTTCCGATATTACCTTTGCTATTGGTCTGCAGGCATCGGCACCCGGCCAGATACCGATAAAAGAGCTGGCGAGTGCCATGGGCGTGCTGTACAAAAATTAACGACGGACCGCAGGGGCGGGTTCTAAAAACCCACCCTCCTCTGCTCATTGCTTTGCCGCCATCAAAGAGTGGGCTACTTCCGACATTTCTTCAACCAGCGGATCGACGCCGGTGAAAAGTTTAAACGCCGCGGCACCCTGATAAATCAGCATTCCAAGGCCGGGGGCAATGGTGCAGCCTTTGGCCTGAGCAGTTCTAAGCAGTTTGGTCCTTAATGGGTTGTAGACGATATCGACGACAGTTAAATGCGGTGCGATGAGGGATTCGTCAATCGGCAGGATATCGTCCTGGGGATGCATGCCCAGGGAGGTCGTGTTGATCAGCACATCACAGTCAGCGAGTGTATTTCTCTGGCTGTCTGGTGTTTGTCGTACCACTTCAGTACAAACGCGTATCTTTTTATTGATTTCCTCGGCAAGCCCCTCCGCTTTGGCGATGGTCCGATTGTGCAGGTATAATTTCTTTGCCCCGTGAAAAGCCAGAGTCATGGCGATGGCACGAGCACCCCCGCCACAACCAAGAAGAAAAAACTGTTTTCCTTTGACGGATATATTGGTCTCTTCCTCAAAAGATCGGATAAATCCTTCTCCGTCGGTATTATACCCTTTGGTCTTACCATCCTTAACGGTAATGGTATTGACGGCACCGATTGTCGCCGCCAGGGGATCTAATTCATCTAAATATTTGATAATATTTATTTTATGGGGGATCGTTACATTAAAGCCGGCAACATTCATCCTGGTGAGGCCAGAAAATACCGTTCCGAGATTAGGCTCAGTGACTTCGACAGGCATATAGCAATAGTCCAACCCGAGCTGCTCGAACACGCGATTGTGCATAGCCGGGGAGATGGAGTGTCCCAGAGGGTTGCCGAGAAGTATCACTAATTTTGTTGTAACTGTAGGATATTGTTTCATTAGAGCACCTTCCAGATTCCCTCGGCGGTGGCGACAAGGTTTTCGCCGCAGCGTATCTCCCCCTGCATGAAAACAAGGGAGCGAGTTTTTCGAAGGACTTTCGCTGTGCCAAGTAAAACATCGCCGGTGGTCGATGCGGAGATAAATTTTACATCAAAGGAAATGGTGGCAATTCTTTTCTGCCCGCCCAGGCTCCGGAATGCAGATGTTCCCATGCCTGAATCGAGCAGGCTCATAATAAAGCCGCCGTGGGTGATCCCTCCGGGATTCAGATGGTAGTCGTTAACCGTGGCTTTAAATTGGTAGGCGGATTCGGCGATTTTTCTGAGTTCCATGCCGCCATTATGCTTCATAAAGCCGACGACGCTTATTTGTTGAAATATTTCGTCCATAGTTTTTGTTTTTACGACGCCATTTTGGTTCCATTGCGGAAATTATGTGCGGGATAGGTCCCCAGCAAGTCAAGCCGTTTGGCAAAAAAACGAAGCTCTTCAAAGGCGAGCTGCAGTGATCGTTCGTCAATATGTCCCTCGACATCGGCGTAAAAGCGGGCAACGTTAAAGTCTTTATCGACATAGCTTTCCAGTTTTACCATCTGCACCCCGTTGGTGGCAAATCCGCCCAGAGCTTTGTACAGCGCAGCTGGAATGTTTCTTACCTCAAAGGTCAGACTGGTGATGTACTTTTTGTCTGCCTCGAACTCCGGCACATCTTTTTCCCGGGAGAAGATTAAAAACCGGGTGGTGTTGTGCGCTGCATCCTGCACGTCTTTTTGCAAAATCTCCAGGCCGTAAATCTTGGCCGCTAATTCGGAGCCGATCGCCGCCTGGGTTTTGTCACCCCATTTCTGCACATCATAAGCACCTTTGGCGGTATCTGCGACGACATGCTTGACAAGGTTAAGTTCTTCGATGATTTTTTTGCATTGAGGAATGGCATGGACATGGCTGTGAACATCGGTCAATTCTTCCAGTTTTGTGCCTGGCAGGCCAAGCAGGCAGTGGCGGATCAACTGGAAATGCTCGCCGATGATAGAGAGCTGCCCGTTGGCTATAAGGTAATGGACATCGGCGACCCGGCCGGCCAGGGTGTTGTCGACAGGGATCATCGCCAGATCGGCCTTTTGTTCACGAACTGCCAGAAAAGCGGCCTCAAAGGAGACGCTGGGCACTGTTTCCAATTCCGGATAGGCTGAGCGGCAGGCGAGATCCGAATAGGCGCCGGCCATTCCCTGAAAAGCGATGGTTGTATATCTTTTGTTTTTCGTCATATATTCGCTGGGATCGAATGATTCTGCGGCGGATCATTTGCCGCTGCCTTCGATTGATTCCTTGCCTCGGGTAATATAATAAGCGGAAAGAATGGGTATAAAGGTGGCCACCATGACCACCAGGGCCACAACATTGGTGATAGGTACATCCCGCGGCCTGGTCAGTTGGTTGAGCAGCCAGATCGGCAGAGTGCGCTCCGGTCCGGCGGTAAAAGTCGTGACGATGATTTCATCAAAGGACAGGGCAAAGGCCAATACGCCACCGGCCAGCAGAGCTGTGGCGATGTTCGGCAGGACGATATGGAAAAAAGTCTGAATGCCATCCGCACCGAGGTCCATCGAGGCCTCAATAAGGTTTTGGGAAGTTCGGCGGAACCGGGCGATGACATTGTTATAGATTACCACTACGCAGAAGGTGGTATGGCCGGCCACTATCGTCCAGAAATTCAGTTCCCATCCGGCCATCCGGAAAGCGGACAGCAATGCAATACCGGTGATAATGCCCGGCAGGGCTATCGGCAGGATGAAAAGAAGAGTTATCGTCTCTTTGCCGAAAAAACTCCGCCGGTACAGGGCAGCTGCGGCCATGGTTCCCAGCACGATCGCCACGGCTGTGGTGAGAGCTGCCACCTGCAGTGAAAGAGTGATCGCATCGAGGATATCCTGGCGGGCAAAGGCCGCAGAGAACCATTTGAGGGTAAAACCCTGCAGTGGAAAGCTGAAGGCGCTCTCCTCGGTGTTAAAGGCATAGGCAGCGATAACCACAATCGGGAAGTGTAGAAAGGCAATGCCGCCAAAGGCGACGAACTTGAGCCAGAACGGGCATTTTCCATCAGAGCGCATCAAAAGCCCCCATTCTCTTGGCAAAAACCAGATACAGGCCGATGACGACGATCGGCACGACCGTGAAGGCGGCGGCCATCGGCATATTGCCGATCGCACCCTGCTGGGTGTACACCATGGTCCCTATAAAAAATCCTGACGGTCCGACCAGGGTCGGGATGATATAATCGCCAAAGGTCAGACAGAAGGTGAAAATCGAGCCGGCGACAACACCGGGCATTGCCAGTGGCAGCAGAATGGTCCGGAAGGTCTGGCCCGGTCGGGCGCCAAGATCGGCTGAGGCGGTGAGCAGATTAGGGTTGATCCGCTCTATTGAAGCCTGAACAGGCAGGATCATAAATGGCAGCCAGACATAAGAGAAAACCAGCAGACGGCCCAGGTGCGAGGTCGACAGGGTGTTGCCGCCGATAAAAGGGAGATGCAGCAGGCCTTCCAGCATGTTTCCCAGTCCGGCCTGGTTGATAAACCAGTAGGCGATGCCCCCCTTGGCCAGGATCACCGTCCAGGAATAAACTTTGACGATATAGCTGGCCCACATGGGCAGCAAGACAGCAATATAGAAAAAACCTTTTTGCCACCCTTCTGCGTATCGGACCATATAATAGGCGATCGGAAAGCCAAGGCAGGCACAAAAGATCGAAACTGCCAGAGCCATGGTAAAGGTGCGCAGGACAATATCAAAATTGGCGGCGAGAAAAAGGTTTTGATAGTTCTGCCAGGTGAAGATGGGCAGAACTGTCATGGAAAAATCATCGAAGGTATAGCCGCTTTGCATCAGCAATGCCAGCAGGGAACCGAGATAAACAATACCGAACCAGAGCAGCGGTGGAAGCAGCAGCAGAAGCAGGTAGATGGTGCTGCGTCGATAAAGAAAAGAAGAAATCTTTCGGCGCAGTTCAAGAAAGGATTTGCCGGGGGCGTTCATGGTGTCATCCTACAGCCCGCCCAGGTGAACCATTGTCTGCCTGGACCAGCCGATCGTCACCTCATCGCCTACCCTGGGGAGACTTTTTCCCTCGGAAGTTTCACTTGCCAACTGAACGCTGAAGAGCTGGTTGTCGGCAACCTGTACCTCGTAGCGACTATGTGCGCCATAGTATTGAATATCCACCAGTCTGCCCGATATCCGAATATCCTCCTGTGCGGACGTTCCCTCGACAAAAGCGATATGTTCGGGACGAATCGAGAAAGGTTGTGGTTGTCCGGTGATGTTCAAGGCCAGCTGTCCTTCAACAACATTGGAGGTTCCGACAAAATTGGCGACGAAGATAGTGGTCGGCCGCATATAGAGATTTTGCGGAGTGTCGACCTGTTCCAGGCGTCCAGCATTGAAAACCGCCACTCGGTCAGACATCGACAACGCCTCACCCTGGTCGTGGGTCACGTAGATGAAAGTGATGCCAAGTTTACGCTGCAGGGCTTTTAATTCTACCTGCATCTGTTCACGGAGCTTGAGATCAAGAGCGCCGAGCGGTTCATCGAGCAGCAGGACCCGGGGCCGGTTGACCAGGGCACGGGCCAGGGCGATGCGCTGCCGCTGGCCGCCGGAGAGTTGCCAGGGCTTCCGGTTGCCGAGATCAGGCAGGGCGATCATGGCCAGAGCTTCCTGCGCCCGCTGCCGCCGCTCAACCCTGGCCACCCTTTTTACTTTCAGGCCATACTCGATATTTTCCAGGTTAGTCATATGCGGGAACAGGGCATAGTCCTGAAACACGGTATTGACGTCTCGTTCATAGGGCGGAACACCAGTCGCGTCTTTACCGTGGATCAGGATGGTGCCGGTTGTCGGCTGCTCGAAACCGGCGATCAACCGCAGGCAGGTGGTCTTTCCTGACCCGGATGGACCAAGCATCGAAAAAAATTCACCTTCACCGATGGTCACAGAGATATGGTCCAGGGCTCGGACCTCGCCGTAAAACCTGGAAATATTTTTGAGTTCGACGGCAACGACCATTTCGACGTTCAGCGGCCTCCCATAATGGCTATATAATCCTGGGTCCAGCGGCTGTAAGGCACACAGCTCTTTTGCGTGGCGCAGGTAGATTGCGGGGTCTTCCAGAACTTGATGTGGCTGAATTGTTCATACCCGTTGCTGGCACAGAAATCGGAGCCGCCCGGAGCTTTGGCCTTGCATACCTCAGGGACTACCGGGTTTGCGCCAAACCATTCGGACAGCGGCGCCTGGACCTTGTCGCTGAGGGACCATTCCATCCATTTGTAGGCACATACCGGATTTTTTGAGGAAGCACCCAGCATGGTGGTGTCCGCCCAGCCGGTGGCGCCTTCTTTAGGAATGACTGAGGCTATCGGCTGTTTTTCGGCCTGCAGCATGTTGACCTGAAATGGCCAGGCACCGGAAGCGACAACACCCTCATTTTTGAAATCCGACATCTGGACGTTGTAATCATGCCAGTACCGGTGGATCATGGGATGCTGCTGACGCAGGATGTCGAGCACCGCCTGGTACTGTGTCTCATTCAATTCATAAGGGTCTTTGATGGCCAGTTCCGGTTTGGTGCTCATCAGATAGAGGGCGGCATCGGCCATATAGATGGCGCCATCGTAGGCCTGGATGCGTCCTTTGTTTGACTTGCCGTCGGGCAACTCCTGTGGGACGAACACAACGTTCCAGGAGTCGGGCGCTGTTTTAAAGACATTGGTATTGTACATCAGCACATTGGGCCCCCATTGAAAAGGGACACCGTAATGTTTGTCGCCAATGGTATGCCAGGGCGCATTCTGCAAACGCGCATCAATTTTATGCCAGCTGGGGATTTTGCTCGTATCAATGGCCTGCACCTTCTTTCCGGCAATAAGGCGCAGAGAGGCATCGCCTGAAGCGGTGACCAAATCATAACTGCCCTGATTCATAAGGGAAACCATCTCATCCGAGGTACCGGCGGTTTTGACGGTAACTTTACAACCGGTGGCGTCTTCAAATTCACCCACCCAGTTATAGGCCTTGTCCGTATCGCCTCGTTCAATGTAACCGGGCCAGGCAACAATTGACAGTTGGCCTTCACCTGCCTGATCGGCTGCTATGGCCGGGGAAAATGCACAGGCAAGAGCGAGAAGGGAGAAAACAGTGGACAAAGTGACAGGCTTGATTAAAGCAGGCATACGGTCCTCCATTGTTAGGGTTGTTTTCGATGCATGATGACGACTGACACCAAGGGTAACCTATCTTTTTGATAGTGTTTTTACAAGTCTTTTATCCAGGCCGGATTGCCCACGGCCACAGTAATAGCGACTTTCATTTGCTCTCTTGTTGTCGATGATCAACCAGGAACTGCAGGTAGGTGTCATCGGTTCCGCAGCAGCCGCCAAGTATCTTGACGCCGAACTCGCTGTTGAGCCGGAGCATATTGTCTCCCCAGTGCTGCAGATCATCCTGGTGCAGGATGCTGGCTCCATCCAGTTGACTATGATCCAGCGAGGAGCTGTTTGCCTGAATGCCAATAAGCCGCTTAAACAGAGTTGGGGGTTGCGTTTCAGCGCAAATAAAAGTCGGATAAACACAATTGACCATATATCCTAATGGCGGAGTCGCGAGGCTGCTGTCAATGGTCTCTATGGCGTCGATGAGCGGCGTGCCGTCCAAAACCTGGGCGTTGCGGTTGATAACAAAACTGATGATTGCCGGAATACCCGAGCGGGCCAGGGCCTGGGCCATGCCCAACCCTTCGGAAACGGCTGGAATGGTCTGGGCGATAATACAGTCGACACCTGCCTGAGCAAGCTCCTCTATCTGCCACTGGTGAAATGCATCAGCCGCCTCGGCGCTGAGAGCTTGCTCCGGTTGGTAACAGTCATTTTTGGGGCCGATCAAACCGCCAATGTATATCTCGGAGTCTGCTGTCTGCCACTGCTGCTGGAGATTGCGCATGAAGCTGACCGCATCAAAGAGCAGCGACTTATCATATCCCGCCTCGGCAAGCCGCAGTTGATCGACTCGCCAGGTGGGGGCGCAAAGCAGTATTGGCAATGCAGCCTGAGCGGCTATATCCCGGTACTGTCGATAGATTGCAGCCAGTTTCTCCCGTCCCTTGGCATGGTAGACAAGCGGCGTATTAAAGAGCGTCGGATGCAGCTCTACCTCGGCCGCGCGGCGGAGCCTTTCAGCTATGGCGCACTCGGTCAGCATGAGATTGCAGGATGTAAGAGTAGATTGCAGATTCATAGCAGCAAATTTACCTCATCGTCGCCTCTTGAACAAGAGCGATAATATGCACCTGACAGGACATAAAATATTCTGGGCAACACAATTGTTCACCTCACCTTCATTGGCACAATTTTAATATTTTAGCTGGTTTTTTCGGAATTTCATTTCGGAAAAATGGAAAAATAGTAAATTTAATTTTTTAATATTCTAACTTTTTTCTTCCAAGAGCGTTGTTCTGTAGCTGATAGGTAAAATGTCAAAAATTCCCTTACTGTGGCATATATATTGCTTTGTAGGTTGTGTCGACCACATGAGATGCGCAGCAGCAAGTGGGTTAGGGTGTTTTCAAAATCATTTGCAGAAATCGCTATTGAGATGAAAAGTGAAAAATAGACGTAATTATTACCGGATTCTCCATGTTCAGCCCGATGCACCTCTGGAAATAATCAAAACCAGCTATCGTACCCTGCTGTTAAAGCTCAGAAAACATCCCGATCTCGGAGGGAGTCAATGGGAATCAACTTTGCTCAACGAGGCGAAGGAGGTACTTCTCGATCCGAGCAAAAGAGCGAAGTATGATCGGGACTTTATCAAGACGTTTACTCGGTCGGGCCAGACGAAGTCCTCTGATGATTTTGAACATAGTTATAGTTCCTCCCCTGGTATGGCGGGAATGAGTAATGGGTTCTCCAGCGGTGGCGTTTCCCATTTATGTCAGTTTTGTAATACATTGGAGTTGCATTCTGTTCCTCTAATGCCTGATACCCGGTGTTCCAGTTGCCGCAGTCCTCTCTATCCAACTCGGAAAATAAAAAAGTCTGACGTGTTTCAACGCGGTTTTCAGCGCATAGCAAAAGATTTTGTTATCACTTTTTATATCGAATGGCCATCACTACAGGTACATCATGGTCAAACCGCGCAGCTTTCTCCCACCGGTATGCAGTTTTATACTGATCAGTACCTTCAGGCCGGCCAAATTATCAAAATTAATAGCCGGTTCGTCGAAGCGGTGGCCAAGGTGGTCTACTGCCTTTACAGCTGTCCTGCTATGGATAACCCAGGCACAGGTAATACGATAGGCGTTGAGTTTCTCGCCTTTATCTCCGTTATGGCACCGGGCACATTTGTTTCACAAATAACCTGATTTCGTTGTCAACAATTTCCTAACTTACTAAAAACAAGCTTTCCATCCTTGCCATCACTTTTTCTTGTTCTTATTGTTTGTCAAACATTAAACGAGTGTCTGCCGAGAAAGATTACAGGAGGAAAATAATGGCACCAATGAAATGTCCGGACTGTGGGGCTAAACGCTTTTACGTTAAGGATCCGGAAGACCAATACAATATCTCAAGTTTCGACTTGGTGAAAGGGGTAATAGAATATTTGGATGTGACAACAGAGGAAGATCCCATAGCGGTTTCGCAAGAGACAGAGGTCTTTTGCGATCGATGCGCCTGGCATGATAAGTTCAAAACCCTGAAATGAGCCGGGTAACACTAATGAATAGGTGGTGAAATTATGACTGAACAATCCCAAACAAAAAACATGGATCCTTTTTGGAAGTGCCTGGAATGTGGCAATACCTTTCAAGCCCCAACCCCACCAGAAATATGCCCTAGCTGCAATAAGGAGTGTTCCTTTAAAGATGTCAGCTGTTACACCCCTGATTGCGGCGGACCGGGACATATTGATCCACGGCTTTGATAAGAGAGTGACTTCAAACCCGGAGTGGAACCCCATAACACGACACTGGCCTTTCTGTTAAAATAGAGATGGGTTCATTCACTGTAATCACCAGTATGCAGGAGAATTTCCTGTATACTGGTGATCCTCTTTGTTGTTGCACCTTTAACCGTAATGACGACGTGTTCTAGTGAGCCGAAATTATAATGAAAGTCACACGCTTTGGATACCAATCTTTTCGAAGTCTACGCTAATCTGCTTGACCATCGTAGATTCAGGTTTTTTCCTTATCTTCCTTGATTTAGCCGTTTCAAATAATTATTTTTTTTCCTTTGTCTATTTCGACTTTGCGTGGGGAGGTCTTTTAAAAGGGTTCCCAGAGGAAAAATTATTTATCATGTGGCCACAGGAGGACCCAAAATGACAATCCCGCAAAACTCATGGCTTCGGCCTTTATTCATCCTGCTTATCACAAGTATTCTATGCACCACCGCCGGCTATGCCGAACAAGCTGCAGCCAAAGACAAACCATCCCCCGAGCCTGTTACTGCCAAGCAAATCGATATTCCAATCGATGAGTTGGAGTTGCTGGTCAAACCCTTGAAAAAAGATGAGTTGATCAGCGAAGCTGATGCCTGGCAGGAATTACTAAGGGCCAAAGTCGAGGAAGTCAGTGCCGCAGAAATTGCGGTCAAACAGAAAAACACAGAAATCGAAAAAAGCAAAGCGGCAAAAAAAGAAATCGATAAGGCTAAAAAAAGCCTTGAACAGGTCAAAGAGACAACTCAAAAAACGCTGACGGACTTAACAGGGAAAGCATCCGCAGAGGCTGTTGCCGCGGCTGAAAAAGCTCAGCAGGCTCTGCAGGCTACCGATAAAGCGGTTAAAAAAGCGGTTGAACAGTCAACCGCCGAAAAGACTCAAAAGTCGGGTGGTGCTGAAAAAATTGACAAGATTGGCCGTCAAATTGAGCAGAAAGCCAATGCCAACGCAGAAATCAAAACCAGGATTCTGGATTCCGTGGCGAATCTGCGGGCCGAGCGGACGGCTTTAATCGATCGTCTCGGTGTTGTGCTGAACGAGCTCAATGCTAAACTTGGGAAAACTCCTGACGGAAAAGATAATGAACTTGTTGTTCCCTACAGGCTTTATATGGATTCTGTAGGTGGCATCAAAGTTGACGTTTCTGATAAGGAAGCAGCCTGGGCTACGATTAATGGCTGGGTGCAGTCAGACGAGGGCGGGATTCGCTGGGCGAAAAACATTGCAGTATTTATTGCTACAGTGCTTGCCTTCTGGGTCCTTGGCATGATTCTTGGCAAATTCACGCGAAAGGCCTTCGGGATGGCCCGGAATAGCTCCATCTTGCTGCGCGACTTCGTTGTTCACTCGGTACGGCGGGTTACTCTCTTTATCGGTCTGATCTTTGGACTGGCCGCCCTGGAAGTTAACATCGGTCCGCTGCTGGCTCTTATCGGGGCCGCCGGCTTTGTTGTGGCCTTTGCCCTCCAGAACACTTTAAGTAATTTCGCAAGTGGTATAATGATAATGCTATATAAGCCTTTCGATGTTGGTAATTTTGTGGATGTTGCCGGGGTTGCCGGGGTGGTTCGCTCTATGAATCTGGTCACGACAACGATTACCACCCCCGATAACCAGATAATGGTTGTACCCAACAACTCAATATGGGGCAACATCATCATAAACATTACCGGCAGTGCGGAACGACGGGTCGATCTGGTGTTCGGCATCGGTTACGGCGATGATATCGGGCATGCCGAGAAAGTGCTGGCGGATATCGTCAGTAAGCACCCGTTGGTGTTAGCCACTCCCACACCGGTCATCCAGGTCCATGAACTGGCCGACTCTTCCGTGAACTTTATCTGTCGTCCGTGGGCAAAAACCAGTGATTACTGGACGGTTTACTGGGATCTAACCCGGATGGTTAAAGAACGGTTCGATGCTGAGGGTATTTCTATTCCATTCCCGCAGAGGGATGTGCACATCTTTCAGGAACAGCAGAAAGCACTCGCATAACCTATAATAATGAGGAGATAATCCGCGTGACTCACAAGGATACACTTGGTAATGTGTCAGGGTAGGACCATTTAGAAATACCGGTGGCCAAAGAAATGATCGTAACTGTTGTTAAGGCGTAATTGTACCTCTCCGCAATCCTCATCTTAACCGAGAAGCAGAAATGGCCATTCACCTCCCGAAACAGAGCAGTGAGTTTTTCGCGGCAGCGAAACAGCCATTCAGCTATAATGTCCGACGAAACATGTATATCTGGTTCGGGATCCTTTGGGGGGTGCCGATTCCCTTGGTAACCATTCTGATCCAAGTCCACTTTCTTGAAAGTGCAAGCGTCGAGAGTCCATATCTAACGGCATTCTCGTCGCCAGCCCAGTGGTTTTTCCTGGCCCATCCTGTCCTGTTCGGCATAATATTTGGTATTCTCGGAACAATAAGAAATGACCAGGATGGTCAACTCAAACTAATGATCGACAAACTGGAGCAGCTATCCACTCTTGACCCCCTGACCGGATTAAGCAACCGCCGCTATTTTGCCCATATCTTTCATGATGAATGTGCCAGAAGTCTCAGGCGGCGCGAAGCGATGACCCTGCTTTTTCTTGATCTCGATCATTTTAAACGGGTCAATGATGATCATGGCCATCATTTCGGCGATCTGGCCTTGCAGGCAACCGCCAGGTGTTTGAAAAAACACTGCCGACCCTACGATACGATTGTCCGCTGGGGAGGGGAAGAATTTGTTGTCTTGCTGCGGGCAACCGATGAACAGGCAGCACTGCACTTTGCTGAGCGTATCAGGCTGGCGGTGCAGAAAGGTTTTGAACCGGTGCTGCCCTTCAGCCTGACGATTTCCATCGGGCTGGCGCAGTACCAGGAGAATGACAGCCTCGAAACTTTAACTGGCCGGGCCGACAAAGCACTCTATCATGCCAAGCAGACCGGCAGGAATAAGGTCGTCCTCTGGAGCAGTCTGGCTCCGGAAGATTCGGCCTAGTCGGCATGTAACCGACTACCTTCTTCTGCCGCCACCGCCGCTACGCATCCTGGCATGGGATTGTCTCTGTATCCCGCAGTACGGGAATACCCGCTGGTCCGTTTTGATATAGGCCAATATACGACAACCTTAATTCGATATGAGAAAGATTCTCTTTTTGTATTGCAAGCTATTGACTTAAGAGGTAATCATTTAATCTGGGTGAAATGTTTGACCCGTCTGGATTGATAGAAGTGGAGTAAGTTTATGACAGAAAGCCTGCATAAAGCGAAATGACAGGACAACCAAGAATTTAAAGTTAACAGAAACAATAATTGATGGAGGGGGAAAAAATGCAAAAGTATACTGCGGAGTTTTTTGGGACATTCTGGTTAGTGTTGGGTGGCTGTGGTAGTGCCGTGCTTGCTGCGGCTTTTCCTGATGTTGGTATTGGTCTGCTCGGGGTTTCACTGGCTTTTGGCTTAACCGTTTTAACTATGGCATTTGCCATCGGCCATATATCCGGCTGTCATCTCAATCCGGCCGTTTCTATTGGTTTATGGGCGGGAGGCCGTTTCCCGGCTGGTCAGCTTGTTCCCTATATAGTCGCCCAGGTACTGGGCGGAATCTGCGCCGGTGGTGTCCTCTATGTCATCGCCAGCGGCAAGGCCGGTTTTGATGTATCCGCCGGTTTTGCATCGAACGGGTACGGAGTACACTCACCGGGCGGATATTCCCTGCTTGCTGCATTAGTGACTGAGGTGGTTATGACCATGATGTTTCTTGTGGTTATTCTCGGAGCTACCGATAAGCGGGCTCCCCAGGGTTTTGCCCCTATCGCCATCGGTCTTTGCCTGACCTTGATTCACTTGATCAGCATCCCGGTGACCAATACTTCGGTAAATCCGGCACGCAGCACAGCTGTGGCTATTTTTGCCGGCGACTGGGCGATTGCCCAACTCTGGCTTTTCTGGCTGGCGCCAATTGTCGGCGGCACCCTTGGTGCTCTGATTTATCGATTTATTGGCTGTGAAGAAGATTGATTAACTCGTAAAAAGTTCAAATTTACGATGGCTAAGTTGGATGAAAAGAGAGGGGCACTCTTCCTCTCTTTTCTTATTTAAAGACATCAGAGGCATCGCTATAATCTTGTAAAGACATTAAATATTAAGCAATGGTGGAACAGGTGTCAGAAAAAATATCTCAGCTTCCCACTGCATTCCAATCATCCTTTGAAAAACTTGGTCGATCACTCCATTTCAAAATCAAGGACTTTAACGATCTCAAGGCGATATTAGAACTTGATGAAGCTCTCTGGATTGCGACTACCGCTCCTGTTTCGACCTTAAAAGCCGATCCCGTTTTTCTTGAGCTACTGGATTCGGACATAGACGAACGAATCCGGGCTGAAGAAATTAAAGACGGTATCCGGTTTCTCTTTCAGCATTTGACCGACCCGTCGGGAGTCCGTCCTGGTAATCTTGCCCTCCCGCTTGCAGCAATAAATACGACAACGGAATTGGGTCAAAAAATCCAATTCTCTGCTCTGAAAATACTTAAACGGCTCAATGAAACCACAGAATCAATCAATCTTGAGCAGATCAGAGCTACCCAGCAAGAAGTCCTTGAAGGTGGGCTTGATCAGGCAGGAATTGTTCTCCCTGAAGCGACAAAAGATGCAAAGATTAGCCAGTATATTGAAGATATTATAAAAACTACCGGCGGTAATGAACACCCTAATGGCAAGATTGGGGTTGATGCGGATAATATATCGGAATTTATGGAAGAATGTCGTCAATATCTTGACTGGCGACTGGAGGCTGGAGAAGTAAGTTCTGCAGCTGCGACGGCCATCCTCCCTCTGGGTGATAAAACAGCAGAGGGGTACAATCTTTTCCATTCTCTGGTTAAAAAATTTATCCAGTATTTTCTTCTCTGCGATATTAAGCGATTGAATCCTGAAGCTCTGGCACGTGCCCTGGACACCCCGGAGGGGAATGTCGTTTTGAATCTTATCGAAGTCGAGCAGGCTGAGGCATATCTTGAAAATGCTCCCCTCAGTCGTTTGGACAGCGCCGGAAACCTCGATCTGGCTGGTGAAATAAATCCTTATTTTCATAAAAAAATTGAAGATTTTACCAACCAGGTAGGTAGACCGTTGCTTGGTCCGGATGTGAGTTCCATTGACAAACATTCTTTTAGGAAATTACAGGAAATTTTTGCCCCGTATGTTGCGTGGACCGATAAAAAACCGACAGTGCGAGTTGATACCCTGGAAGCTGAAAGTATCCAGAGATATCTGTGCGACAGCTCCTATCGGATAAGCCTGGAGGCTTTTATTGAAGAAAGCCACCGGACCGCTTTTATCCTGGAAAATATCCGGGAATTGGAGCGGTTAATTCTTTATCAAGCATATATGCTGCCTTTGGCGAACAGTTTTATCAGTTGTCCGACCCTGTATGATCAGCAACAGCGGGCAATGTTCGAACAAGGCACCCTGGTCATGGATGGCCGGCATTTTACCTTTGCCGTGAAGGTCGAGGACCGGGAACGTCATATCGAAATCAGTAAGAGCAGCAATATTTTTGTGATCTATTGTGAACTGTTCAAATCTGATGGGGAAAGCGCCTGCGAAATCGCCGTACCTGTGACTTCGGGCAACCGGGGAAATATCCATCTGAACAAGTGGGGCATCTTTAACGATATCGACGGCAATGAACTGCATGCCAAGGTAGTTGACATCGTCGAAAACCCCATCAGTGTTACCGAGGCGATAGCCGACCCTTTTGTTCGTATCAGCCAGGCTTTTTTTTCCCGTCTTGGTGAGTTTTCGTCAAAAGCCGAAGAGCGTCTGTTTCATAAGAAAGAAAAATCCAAGGATGATAAAAAAAAGGACATCCCTAAGGGGGGCGTCCTCGCCGGAGGAGGGGTGGCGGTGGCGGCACTCGGTTCCTCGTTTGCCTTTATTACTAAAACGCTGGCGCATTTACACATCAAGACGGTTGTCTTCGCTCTCCTGGTTGCTTCGGCTCTGCTGGCCGTTCCAGCAGGGATTTCTGCTTATTACAAATTGTCCAGAAGAGATTTAAGTACTATCCTGGAAGGATCCGGCTGGGGCATGAATATCAGGATGAAGCTGACAAGATCCCAGGCAACGTGTTTCACATATCACCCCGAGTATAACTCTAAGGTAACACCTAGTTGAAAAAATTCTTCAAGTATCTCCTCATAAGCCTCGCCACCCTGCTGGTTGTGGTAGGCGTTGTTCTATGTAGTGGGTTCTTCTGGCTGCAATCCAGCCGTGGCCTGCAGTGGCTGCAGTCCCAGATCAATAGCCAAATTCCCGGGGAAATAACAATTGCCGATCTTAACCTATCGCTGCTGCAGCCGGAACTGAGCTTAAACGGAGTCGTGCTTAAAGATCCGCAGGGGCTGGCCCTGGCCGGGTTCAGCCATTTTTCGGCAGGGCTTGACTGGCGGGGATTGTTGCAGCGGGAAGTCCGTGTCAAGCATATCCTGCTGGATGAGCCACAGGTGAATGTGGCTGTTGATAAGGATGGAATACTTAATCTGATGACCGCTCTGGTGCCACCTGGCCAGGAAAAGACGCCGGAGCCGCCGAAATCGGACAGTAGTGGGCTTGCCTTTAATATTATTCTCGATTCGGTTCAGCTGACCAACGGTCGTTTTAATTTCGCTCAGGCAGGCGACGCCATGCATCTAACCGCAACCGGCCTCAATATCTCCGCTGCCGGCAACCTGCAAAATCAATCCGCACACCTCGAGCTGTCTGTAGCCGATATCCGTTTTACCAGCGGCGATCTGCATCCATTGCCGGCAGATCTTATGGTCAAGGCCCAGTTCGATGACGGCACATTGCACCTTGCCGCCTGCAAACTTACCTCAGGGCAGACAGTAATCAACCTTACCGGATCAGTCGATGAGCTGAATACTGAACCGGTGATCGACTCTGTTTTGACCATTGACAGCCAATTGGCGGAACTGGCGCAGGTTATACCTCTTGCCGGAGACTACTCCGGCTTGGTCAAGACGCATCTTACCGTGCAAGGCAAAGTCGCCAATCCTGATGCCGGAATCAAGGTTTCGCTTGGTCAGGCAATGCTGGCCGGTCAACCTCTGGAGAGTGGAGAAATAGCCGTTCAGCTGAAGGATCGGCAGGTGGCTATTGACCAGGTGGCTCTGCACTTAGCCGATGGTACGGTTGATCTCAATGGTACGGTCGATCTTCATACAGCGTTCCCATCAGGCTTTCTGGCTCCGGCTGAAGATCTCAACACCATCGCTTATGACCTCAAGCTGGTGCATGACATCCCGCATCTCAACAGCTGGCTGCAACAGTATGTCGATATACAGGGGGCAACGGACGGGGAGCTGTCGCTGACCGGCAAGGGCGTTATACCGGCGGATATCTCGGCCAGGGTGAGCCTGCAGGCAGCTGGACGGCAGCTGATCGCACCCGGCATGGACCAACCAGCCGATGCCGATGTGCAGCTGATGGCCCGGATGGACAGTGGCACCCTTACCGTATCTGAGCTTAACGTCAATACAGATGGTCTCAAGCTGGCAGGAGATGGCCGTTTTCAGCTGGATGAACAGAAAGTTGCGGCAAAATTGTCCCTGACTGCGGATGATCTGGCGCGAGCCCTGGCAGTGGCGGGAGTACAGTCGGTGAGTGGCGCCTGCAATGCGGAGCTGAGTCTTGACGGCAGCGTGCAACAACCCCAATTTTCAGTTGATCTTGCCTCGAAGAACCTGAAATTTGCCGCCTATTCCCTCGGCGATCTGCTGGTTAAGGCCAATATGGATCAGGGCGGCCTGCTGCAGCTGGATACTTTTACGCTGCAGAATAAAGGATCCCGGATACAAGGTAAAGGTCGCCTTCGACTCTTACCGATACCGGAAGGCGGTGGCATCGACACGAAATTTGTCAATCACCTGGAACTCTCTCTGGATACATTATCGCCTGCCGATTTTATGCAGTCTGCACCCATCAACGGCACAATCGACGGTCGTCTGCAGATTGATGGGGCATTGGATGCGCTCAAAGCTGATCTTGCCCTCACCGCCAGGGAGCTCAGCAACGATGCTGTCACCATCGGCGATATTGACAGCCGGATACGCTTGACGGATGGCACCGTCATCGTCGACAAGTTGCGGCTTAACAACAAGAATTCCGCCCTGCAGGCAAGCGGCAACATCAAGGCATTGCGTCCAGGCACATTGGAGCCGTTGGAAGATCCGCTGGTAAACTTTACCGCCAATGCGACCCACTTTGATCCGGCAGATTTCATCGAATCGGCCAGTGGTGATTTTTCTTTCAAAGCGGCGGTACAGGGCAGTTTTGCCAAGCCCGTCGGCCGGATTACCCTTACCGGCCAAAAAGCCAATCTCGCCGGCCAGCCCTTAGAAAAACTTGTCGTCGATGCCCGCTTTAAGGATGAGCGTCTCTGGCTGGACCAGCTCCTGGTAACCCTGATCCCCGGCCAACAGCTTAAGGGCGGCGGATCAGTGGGACTGGACAAAACCATGGACTTGTCTTTGCAATCGACCCCTATCTCGGTCTCCAGCATCCGGCAGCTGCAGGAAGTTTTTCCGGGCAAAGGAACGCTGCAACTCGACGTCACCGCCAAGGGAAAAACAGATAACCCTGATGTCAACGGCCGGCTTGTTCTGGCTGATTTACGTATCAATGATGAACCCATGGAGGATGCCCGTTTCGATTTCAGTCTGCATAATATGCTGGCTCAATTGACGGGCAAGCTGAATTTTGCTTTGCAGGGCAGCTACGATCTGGAAAAAGGCGATTTCAGTGGCCGGCTGCTCTTTGACCGCACTGAGACCGCCGGCTATTTTAAGGCTGCCGGACAACCAGACTTGCACGGCACCCTGTCCGGCCAGGTACAGGCCAGCGGGAATATTCATGACGTAGAGGGGGCCTCGGCAAAGGTAGATCTGAGCGCATTGCAGCTCTTGTTTAAGGATGTAACCTTGCTGCAGTCTAATCGGATTGCTTTGCAGCTGGCCGATCAAAAACTGAGCGTTCCACCGATTGAGCTGGCCCTGCTCTCGTCCGGAAACTTGAAAGTGCAGGGTGACGCCCGGCTCGGCGGCAACCTGAATATTCAGGCTGATGGCCGGATTCCCCTGGCTGTGGCAGGATATTTCAGTGATGAATTAAGTGATGCCACCGGCAGCATCACCCTGCAGGGAAACCTTACCGGCAGCACCGCCGATCCGTTGATGAATGGCCGTATCGATATGGAAAATATCGGCATGACGGTCCCCGGACTGGTGCAGACACTGCACGATCTGAACGGAAGCATTGTCATGAGTCCCACAGAAATTCGTATCGACAACCTCAAGGGCTTTCTGGACACCGGCTCCTTTTTGGTAAATGGTACTGTGGCCCATGAAAAGTTTGCGCCAAAAGAGGCCAATCTTGGCCTCAAGGCAAAAGCCCTGCCGGTAGAAGTTCCCGACACCCTTTCCCTCCTGCTGAATGCGGATATTAAAATCACCGGTAAAGATCGGCTTGGGGCTGTCACGGGGGAAATCGTTTTGCTGGAGGGTTTGTACTATAAGGACGTGAAGATCAATCTGCTGGAGATTGCAACTGATCGCAAGAGATCCGTTGCTCCGCCGTCAAAACCGGTAGTTCTCCCTTATTTTGATACAGTCAAACTTGACGTTAAGATCAGAAATCGGCAGCCTTTTTATGTCCAGAACAATCTGGCCGACCTCGAGATCAGTCCGGATCTCAGAGTCGTTGGCGATCTTAATCGACCTATTATCGGTGGCCGGGCTCTGGTGAAATCAGGCACCATCACTTTCCAGAAAAAGACCTTTGAGGTTAAAAAAGGCGTCATTGACTTTATCAATCCCTACCGGACCGAGGCGTCTATTGATATAGAAAGCGAGACGACCATTCGGAATTGGACTATCACCCTGGCCATTAAAGGTACTCCGGATAATCTGGAACTCAAACTTTCATCGGTTCCGGCAGAATCCGATTCGGACATCCTGTCTTTGATTCTGTTTGGTCGGACCGGCCAGGAACTGGTCGGGGGTGAAGGGGGATCGAAGCGTTCCAATGCCCAGATCATGGCGGGGATGATTGCCGATACCTTCGGCGAGGATATTAAAAAGAATACCGGGCTCGACATCCTGCAGCTGGAAACCGGCGATGGGCAGGATGTTGCCGAGAGTAAGGTGACGGTGGGCAAAAACCTGTCCAATCGCATGACGGTCAAGTATGCGGTCGAATCCCGGGATGGAACAATGATCCAGCGGGCCATTATGGAATATAAATTGTTTGAACGTATCCTGCTCAGGGGTTTTCAGGATAACCAGGGCGTATTCGGTGGAGAACTGATGTTTCGGGTAGAATTCAGATGATACATGTCGTGAAAAAACCTTACAGGCATCAGCCGCTGCGGCTGTGGCTTCTGGTATTGGGCGTATTCTTTATGCTGTCCACGCTGGGGTTGGCCGAAGATACTGTCCGAGTGGAGAATGCTGTCGCTGCAAAAAAGGACGCAACAATGGTTGTCAGCACCATCCAGGTGGTAATCGACGGTTCATTCGATAAAGATAAAAAAGAGTCGTATGCCTATATGGCCAGGCAGCTTATCCGACTGCGCGTGGGGGATGTCCTTGATGGAGAGGCCTTACAGGCATCGCTTGAGGCGCTCAAGGTCAGCAATCGTTTTTCGGCCATCCATGTCGATTCAACATCGCAGGCAGGCGGCGAAATAGTAACCTACACGCTTACTCCGTACCTGGTAATAGCTAAGATCGATATCGAGGGCGAATATCCTCTTTTTGAACAGGAAATCTTCAACCAGCTGACCATTTATCCGGGCAATCCCTATATCCCGGAACAACTCTCTGCGCAAACCGGAGCAGTTGTCGAGAGGTATAAAAGAGAAGGCTATATCGACCCGAAGGTGTCCATAACCGAAAAGCGACGGCCGGGCGATGAAAAGGGGGTTATCTCTGTCAATATCGATAAGGGGTCACACTATGCCCTCAATACATTGATATTCGAGGGGAATGAGAATGTTTCCGACACTGCCCTCAAAATGCGAATGTCGGTCTGGCGGGCCGATCTTAAGCTCTGGTCTGGCCGGTTCAGCGAATACCAGTTGAAAAAAGACATAACCTCACTGCTCGACTATTACCGCAGCAAAGGCTTCCTCGATGCCGAGATCTCCTACCTGCTTACCCGGCCAGGCGATTCTGAGCAAGTAGATGTCACAATCCAGATCAAGGAAGGCCCGCGCTATACGGTTGAATTCGCCGGCAACGAAGAATTCTGGGATATGACCCTGAAAAAGGACCTGGTTCTTTTCACCTCCGGCAATCGGCATAATACCGGCATCAGAAAAAGTATCCGCAATATTAAAAAACGCTACCTTGAGGCGGGCTATCTCGAGACCAAAGTGACCATTGATACCTGCGCCGGAGCTGAAAACGATCCGCAAATCCATCCATTATGTGTGGTCATAGATGAAGGTCCACAAACCATTATCAACCAGATACGTATTGCCGGCAATGAGGGCATAGACGAAAAACAGATCAAAAAGCAGATGCTCATCCAACCGCCGTCGCTGCTGCACGATGGCGCTTATGTGCCGGAAACCCTGGATACAGACCTCTATGCGGTGACAACCCTGTATCAAAACCAGGGTTTTACCAGCCGGACGGTGCACTCGGATGTGAGCTTTAATAAAGACAGGACCAGCGCCGATGTCCTGCTGGGTATCGAGGAAGGTCCCCGGACGATGGTGCGCTCAATTGCCTTTCAAGGCTTGAGTGTTGTGCCGGAAGAAGCGGCGAGAAAGGTGCTGGTGCATCATCTCGGTGATCCCTTTCAGAAGGCCGTCTCCGAGCTGGAAAAAGAAGCCATTGCCGGTCTGGTTTCAGAAAAAGGATATCCTCACGTCAAGGTAGAGGCGAGAATGACCTATAGTGCGGATCATACCGAGGTGGATATCGTCTATGCAGTCGATCCCGGACCGCTGGTCACTCTGGGAGATGTCTTTATCTCCGGCAACTTGCGCACCAATGAAAAAATCATCCGGCAGGAGTTGGCAATCGAACCCGACACTCCCCTGTCGCTGCAGGCCCTTTATGACGCCCAGCGTCGCCTGCGGGACATGGACATCTTCCACGGGGTAACGTATCGCACCTTCGGCCTGAAAGAACAGGCCGACACGGTCGATCTGTTTATCGAAGTCGAGGAGAATAAACCTTATTTTGCCCAGGGCGGTCTCGGCTATGAATCGGACACCGGGTTCTTTGGCCGAATCAGAGGTGGCGACAGAAACCTGTTCGGCTTGAATAAGGATCTATGGGCTGGGGGACAGGTGAGCGAGACCGGCTATCGCCTGGAAACTCAATTTACCGAACCCCGGTTTTTCGGCACCCGAACCACCGCCACGATCGGGGTTTATACCGAAGAACTGACCGAATTCAACCAGCCGTTCGGTACCCGGAGCATCGGCGGATCCCTTGGCTTTAGCTACATCTGGGGCAAACATCTGACCACGGCTGTCGGTTTTTCCCTGGAAAGACGCACCCAGTTCAGTGTTGATGCACTGCCTGGAGAAGAAATTGATGAGGAGCCCCGGACGATTTTTGTCACCACGCCCTCACTCACCTATGATACCCGTGATTCTTTTGTCCGGCCCACCAGGGGGTTACTGTCGTCATTGGTGGTGGATCTTTCCAAAGGGGCTGAGGACCAGCTCGATGATTTCGTCCGCTATGATTTTGATACCCGTTACTTTTTTACTCCCATAGAAAAGCTGACCTTGGCCGGCAGGGCGAGAGTCGGCCAGGTGTTTTCCTACTCGGACAGTGATCTGGTGCCTGACGACCAGCTCTTCTTTCTGGGCGGTATTCAAAGTGTCCGGGGCTTCGAGGAAAACCTGCTGCGCTTTGATGACAACGGCGATCCGGTCGGCGGCAAGACCGCCGTGGTGGGCAGCCTGGAGGCGCGCATTGATCTGGGCCGTAATCTGGAGCTGGCCACCTTTTATGATATCGGCGCCGTGCAGGATACTCTTTGGGACCAGGGCTCGGATACATTTCGCTCGTCGGTGGGACTCGGGCTGCGCTATATTACCCCAATCGGACCGATTGGCCTGGTGTACGGTCATAAACTCGATCCGGAGGAAGGCGAATCAAGCGGGAGGTTTCACTTTTCCATCGGCTATAGTTTTTAAGGTATAGTCTGTCTTTGTCCATCTTTGCCATGTGTCGCATGGGAATGGCAGCCTGCTTTTTCCACAAAAAGAACTATTCCCTTCTCGCTGATGAGTGATTATTATAATGCTGCTGAAGAATTTTATAACAACAAACAAATTTCAATGAAAAGGAATACGACGATGTATGAGAATGTAAAGCAGATACCAATTGTGCAGGCCCAGCAGCAAGCGTCGACTATTTTTCTGGCAAAAGTTTTTAACTGGATGGCCCTTGGTTTGGGGATTACCGGGATTGTCGCCTTTGTTACCGCCAACACCAGTCTGGCCGCAGCAATTGTAGGCAGCCCGCTCTTTTTTGTCCTGATAATCGGCGAACTGGGCTTGGTCTTTTATCTTTCCGCCAGGATCCAGAAGATTCAGGCTTCTACTGCATCCAGTCTGTTCCTAGGTTATTCGGTGCTGAACGGCCTGACTCTGTCGGTGGTCTTTCTCGCCTATACCAACTCCTCCATTGCCGCAACATTTTTTATAACTGCCGGTATGTTTGGCGCAATGGCGATTTATGGCCTGGTAACCAAGCGAGATCTGTCCGGATGGGGCTCGTTTTTATTTATGGGTCTTATCGGCATTATCATCGCCTCCATCGTCAATATCTTTTTAAAGAGCTCCGGTATGTCCTGGATGATCTCGATTATCGGGGTACTGGTCTTCACCGGCCTCACTGCTTATGATGTGCAGAGAATCAAGAAGATAGGCGAGGACGGAATTATGACCCAGGGCACCGAGGCTATCAGTAAAGGTGCGATAATGGGCGCTCTGACCCTCTATCTGGATTTCATCAACCTGTTTCTGATGCTTCTGCGCTTTTTTGGCGGCAGCAGAAACTAAGCAGGCAAAAAATTATTGCATCCGCCCGGTGTCCATGCGCCGCATAAGCACCGGGTTCAATATTCTTATCAAACAAAAAAGACGCCCGGTTCCGGGCGTCTTTTTTGTTTGAACTTGCTTTTGACCATCAGGCTGTACAGGCATTGGTCAGCAGTCTCGCCACTGACAATCCGTTGCCGTTGTCAGTAAATCAGCCTGTTGCTGCACGTTTAGTGCAGTCGTTGACGAATAGGCCCACTGTATTATCAACAAATCCGAGAATGGGTGAGCAACTGTTTGAGTTTGAAACGCGTGAGGTTCAGTGTCAAGGTCAAATTATCAGGAACTAGTCTTAAATTGCAGATTTGCTTAAAATACATACGCTAGCCATTGGACCTCTTTCCCTTACTTGAATCCAGCCGTTGCTATCGCTACTAACCCAAAAGATTAGGGGGGGGTCTATACAGAATTCATGAAGTAAATCCTAGCCTCTTCTTTTTTTAAACGCATGACAACAATTCAAATCGTGGTTAAATGTTAGGTTGTTGCCTATCTTAAAACAAGGGGGAGTATGAAAATGAAAATCACCACGCTTACAATTCTTTTCTTTTTTATTGGCTTGACGAATTTACAGGCTCAGGAAATTTTCAATCGGGAGATTCTCCCCGTGGTTGCACCTGAACCTCAGACTTACACAGAATTAGATGTTCGAAACACAAAACCACCTGAGCCTTTCAATGTAACAGCACCTAAAGATGCTCCCAATGTTGTGATAGTATTGATAGACGATCTGGGGTTTGGAGCTACCAGTACATTTGGTGGGCCAATCGAAACACCAACGATGGATAGACTTGCGAATAATGGCCTGCGTTATAATAATTTTCACACTACAGCACTTTGCTCTCCCACTAGAATGGCGATTAAAACCGGCAGAAATCATCATACTGCAAATACGGGGTCGATTATGGAGACGGCCACTGCCTATCCTGGCAATACAGGATCGCTTCCGCAAAGTGTAGCCCCATTGGCAGAGATGCTAAGACTTAACGGTTATAGCACCGGTGCATTTGGCAAGTGGCATGAAACTGCTGCTTGGGAAACCAGTGTTTCTGGACCATTCGACCGCTGGCCAACACACCAGGGTTTCGATAAATTTTATGGCTTTATTGGTGGTGAGACCGATCAATGGGCTCCACTCATTTATGATGGACTTAAAAAAATTAATCCACCAAAGATGGAGAACTATCATTTTACTACGGATATGACCAACCAGGCTATCAACTGGATAAAGGCCCAGCAATCGATGACGCCAGAGAAACCCTTCTTTGTCTATTTTGCAACCGGAGCTGTGCACGCCCCTCATCATGTGTCTAAAGAGTGGTCTGATAAGTATAAAGGTAAGTTTGACACAGGATGGGATACAGTAAGAGAAGAAACTGTAAAAAATCAGCAGAAAATGGGAATTATCCCCGAAGAGACCAAATTAGCACCCAAACCTGAAGATATAAAAGATTGGAAAACATTGCCGGAGAATAATCGAAAACTCTTTGCACGTCAGGCTGAAGTTTTCGCCGGGTTTATGGAAATGACAGATTTCGAGGTTGGACGGCTTCTGGATGCTGTTGAGGAAATTGGCGAATTGGACAATACGCTTTTTATCTTTATTGCCGGTGATAATGGGAGCAGCGCTGAGGGCGGATTCGTTGGTATGTATAATGAGATGACCTACTTCAACGGAGTGACGGAAAAAGTCGAAGATCTCATTCCATTGATGGACGAATGGGGTGGTCCGGCGACCTTCCCACACATGGCTGCAGGTTGGGCGGTAGCTTTTGATGCGCCTTTCAAATGGACCAAGCAGGTTGCTTCAGATTTTGGTGGCACCCGTAACGGCATGATTATACATTATCCGAAAGGTATCAATGAGAAAAGTGGGATTCGTGCCCAGTTCACACATGCCATTGATATCGCCCCCACGATTTTAGAGGTAGCGGGGCTACCGGAACCTAAGGTTGTTAATGGAGTACCTCAAACACCTATCGAAGGTACGAGCTTGGCTTATACTTTTAACGATGCCCAGGCTGCTGAACGCCATACCATTCAATATTTCGAAATGTTTGGTAACCGGGCAATCTATTATAATGGCTGGTTTGCACGCACTATTCACCGGGCACCTTGGCAGACAACCAATTTACCACCGCTAAACACAGACGTGTGGGATCTCTACCACATAGAGGAGGATTTTAGTTTAACCAACAATCTGGCAGCAAAATATCCAGAGAAATTAAAGGAAATGGAAAGCCTGTTTATGTGGCAGGCACAAAAACACCACGTGTTGCCAATTGATGACAGAACCATTGAAAGAACGAATCCAACTCTTGCCGGACGACCTGACCTGCTAGGTGACAGAACATCACTTACACTCTATGAAGGCATGGAGGGTATGATGGAGAATACTTTTATTAATATAAAGAACAGATCCTTCTCAATTACGGCTGAGCTCGATATTCCCAAGGACGGCGCCAATGGTGCTATATTGTCCCAAGGTGGTCGTTTTGGTGGTTGGTCACTCTATGTGAAGGAAGGTAAACCAGAATTTACCTACAACTTCCTTGGACTTGATCGATATGTTGTGTCAAGCTCTGAAAAACTTCCTAAAGGTCCTGTCACCGTTAAGCTTGATTTTGTTTATGATGGTGGAGGTCTTGGTAAGGGTGGAGAGGCTACCATATTAGTTAATGATAAAGCGGTTGCCAAAGCGCGTGTTGAGAAAACACAACCTAATATATTCTCTGCTGATGAGACGGCTGATGTCGGCCTTGATAACCAAACACCAGTTGCAGAGGGTATTGGCTACGGTCCTGAAGAGACACGTTTCACAGGTAAAATAAATAAAGTTACAGTAGCATTACAATAAACCACTATGAACTCTGCAAGTACCATTGTTCCACCGCAGATTTTGCTCAATTGGTGCATCGTTTAGGTGAGTAACGATGCTGTATCCGGAAACAAGCAGTTGTCTCAATGCCTATCAATACCAGAAGGTCATTTTGCCCCTTTGAGAAGCATGATTTTTCTGACATGAAAAAGTTATCCTCGAGCCCCAGATGTTACCAGATTCTGTATGCAGAGAGTTGTCACTTCAGGATTAGTATTTGGTAGCTGGCAACATACCACGATAATGTGGAGCAATAACAGAATTGGAGCTTCTCAATAATGGTGTAGCGAGGAAAACAGAACCCAGTGGCTTGCCGTTAGTAGTTAAAGAATTTTGCTGTGGCTGGATATTCTGCCTTGGGATTCGGAAAACTGAAAATGCTCATGCTCAATTACGAACAGCCCGCATCGCCGGCAGCGCACCGAAACCAGGTGCGCTGCCGGCGTAAAGATTTTTTACGACACCATCATAATTGACTGATTTTGATGGTCCTTGGCTTAGCCGCTTCAGCTTTCGGCAGATGCAGTTTCAAAACGCCGTCGCTGAGTTCCGCGTTGACCTTTTCCACATCTATGGATTGGGGCACGGCAAAAACCCGACGATATTCGACGTCGCCGAATTCCTGCCAGCTCCCGCTCCCTTGAGTCTGCAAGTGGCGGGAGCCGCAAATTTCCAGCTTGCCGTTATCGACGTTGATGGTGACATTTTCTTTTTGAACTCCCGGCATATCGGCGTAAAGAAGGATTTCGTCCTCGTTTTCATAGATGTCCACTGCCGGGGCAATTCTTGGTAAATCCTGATGTTTTTCCAGCATATTTTCTTTTCTTGTCGCGAGATTGGTATTCTCGTTCATGGCGTATCCTCCTCGAAAATATAAGCGAAGTTAATCCGTTGCCAATATATCCGGTTGGCTAGCTGATGGTGATTTGCTTTGGTTGTGCCGCCTGCGCCTTAACTAAAACAAGAGTCAACAGGCCATCTTTTAAAGCAGCTTCGGTTTTTTCGGAATCGACATCAGCCGGCAGGGTGAAACTGCGGGTAAACGCAGTGGTGTCTCGTTCGACGCGATGCGCTTTGTAGTCCTTGGGCATATCGTTCTTGCGGCTGCCGCTCAATTCCAGGTAATTTCCCTGGATCCTGATATTGAGGTCTTCTTTGGAAAACCCGGGAACCTCGGCGATGACTTTAAAGGCATCGCCGGTATCATATAAATTTGTCTGCGGCGAGCCATTGACCACCCGCCAGCCATAATCCCGACCGTATGCTTCGCCGTTGTTAACGAGGACCCTGTTCAACCTGGAACGAAGCTGGTCCATGACATCGAACATCCGGTCAATATCATTTACTCGTGTCCACATAGTCATACCTCCTCAGATTGGATCAAGATTGATTTTAAGCTCTTAACTATCGGCAATGCCTACTTTAAGAGCCCCTTTTCTGTGCTTTTAAAAAAATAAATCCGGGTCAATTCGCTGTCAATATTTGCGCCAATAATTGCGCAAAATTTTGGGTGGTTAGCGGCTTTTTCGGGAACGCTTCAGGCTGGCGAGATAGAGTTTTTCAACTTTCTCTCTCGCCCAGGGAGTCTGGCGCAGAAATTTCAGGCTGGACTGGATTGAGGGGTTGCTGGTAAAACAGCGGATTTTGATATATTTGCCGAGTTTCTCCCAGCCGTAATCGGCGACCAGAAGGTTCATAATCGTTTCGAGAGTTACGCCGTGCAGCGGGTCTTTGGCCTGTTGTTCGTTCATAAGTTGAATTCTCAAATACGAAGCTTTTTACTTAAGCATCATAGATTTTGGGTTTTTACGAGATTGTCAATTCACTTGGAGACAACTAATGCATAATATTACCACTCTCGTGGTAAAACACGAAAAGGCCGCGAAGTAAAGCGAGATAAATGGGTGCAGATTCAAAAAATATTATTGAGGAGAAATCATGGCAGCAAAAAAAATTCTTATGCTTGTTGGCGATTATGTAGAAGATTATGAAGTGATGGTGCCATTTCAGGCATTGCAGATGCTGGGGTATCAGGTAGACGCGATATGTCCGGATAAAAAGGCCGGTGAATTTGTCCGCACCTCCATTCATGATTTTGAAGGAGACCAGACATATAGCGAGAAACGCGGCCATAATTTTACGGTCAATGCCGATTTTGATACTATCAGGCAGGAAGATTATATCGGTCTGCTGATCCCCGGTGGTCGTGCCCCGGAATATCTGCGTCTTAATGAAAAAGTGCTGACTATCGTCAAGTATTTTGCAAAGGAGGATAAACCCATTGCCGCCGTCTGCCATGGGGCGCAGCTCCTCTCGGCTGCAGATGTGTTGAAGGGTCGTGAATGTTCCGCCTATCCGGCCTGTTCTTTTGAGGTTGGCCTAGCCGGCGGAAAATATATGGCGGTCGAGATGGACAGTGCCCACGTCGAGGGCAACCTGGTTACCGCCCCCGCCTGGCCGGCGCATCCCGCCTGGCTGGCCAAATTTGTCGAGAAGCTGGGGGCAAAGATCCAGTTGTGATTCGATAGACAGGATAAGATTAGTCATCTGTTGCGTGCTCCCATGCACTACATGGGAGCACGCGAAAAAATTGCCTCTTGCTGGAGGGTATATGTTTACCGAGCGCCTGGACAGGCTGAAAAATTATATGGCGGAGCATGATTTTGCTGCGGTTGCCGTCAACGCCGGGCCGAGTCTGACCTACCTGACGGGGTTGCATTTCCACTTGATGGAGCGACCGGTGGTCATTGTTTTTACGCCGGCCGAGGAGCCGATAATAATTCTGCCGGAACTCGAGCAGGCCCAGCTTGATCATCTGCCTTTTAGTGCCAAGGTCTACGCCTACGGTGAGAATCCCGTCACCTGGTCGGGAGTCTTTAATGAGGCCCTGGTAAAACTCGATTTCCACGGTAAGAAGGTTGGCATGGAACCGGCTCAGCTGCGGGTCTTGGAGTATGAGTATCTCCGCAGCGCCTGCAATGATGCCCATTTTACCGATGGTTCGAGGGTGCTGAGCGAGTTGCGAGCCATCAAGGACCAGGAAGAGATAGCCTCTATGCGCAAGGCGGTAGAAATTGCCGAGGCGGCGCTGGAGGCGACTCTGCCGATGATTAAAATCGGGGTTGCCGAAAAGGAGATAGCCGGTGAACTTTTTATGCAGCTTATTCGCCGGGGCTCGGACACTTCGCTGCCGTTTGCCCCGATTGTCTCCGGTGGGCCAAACAGTGCCAATCCCCACGCCCGGCCTTCTGAGCGGCAATTGGTTGCCGGGGATCTGCTGGTCATTGACTGGGGGGCAAGTCATAACGGATATGTATCTGATCTGACCCGGACTTTTGCCGTCGGCGACATTGCCGCCGAGGAAAGGAGTATCCATAAAATTGTTCAAAAAGCCAATGGTGCCGGTCGGGCCGCCGGCAGACCAGGAGCAGCCTGTTCCGCAGTCGATAAGGCGGCCAGAAAGATCATTGACGATGCCGGTTATGGTCGGTTTTTTACCCACCGGACCGGTCACGGCATCGGCATAGAGTGTCACGAAGAACCGTATATGCGCGGTGATAACGAGCAGCTCCTGGCTGTGGGGATGACCTATACGGTTGAACCGGGGATCTATCTTCCCGGCCGTAATGGAGTGCGTATCGAGGACGACGTGCTGGTGACCGCCGATGGCGCCGAATCGCTCAGCACCATGAGCCGGGAGATCCGGGCAATTGGCTAGTGCCCGTCAGGACGATGCCTGGTGCCGCAGATGGGCCTGGACCAGCGTTATTTCGCCATAGCTGTAGCCCTCGCCCAGGGCCTGCTTTATTTCGCCCAGTTTTTTGTCCGGCATCTGTTGCAGTTTTTCCTCGATTGCCAGGTGTTTCTCAGCGGGTACCAGTCGGTCGAGGGCCAGTTCGCCCCGCGCCACAAAATGGGCCAGATGCCGCTCGATGGTGGAGATGACCAGTTCACGTTGCGCCGCAATCTGTGCCGGGGTCAGCCCCTGTTCAAAGAGCTCAAAGCTGAGTTTCTTGGTATCTATTTTCGGTGTTTTCGCTTGCTGAGGCTCCTCCTGCCTCTTTGGTTCTTCTATAGCTGCTTCGGCAATCTGGGGAAGGATGACTTCGACAATATTATTTTTTTGCCGATAATCGGCCACCATGGCCACCAACTCTTCGCCGTATCTTTCGGCCAGTTTCTTGCCGATGCCTTTTATCTGCATCAGGGTCGCTGGAGAGTCGGGCAGGTTGACCACAATTTGAATGAGCGTTTTTTGATGCAGGATTTGAAAATGCGGCACTCCTTCGTCTTTGGCCTTTGCTGCCCGCCATTCCCGTAGAATGGTAAAGAGCTCGGGGTGGTCGATATCGGCTTCCGAGTAGGTGAGTGCGGTTTTTACCAGTCGTACGGGTTCTTTTCCGGCTGTGGTTTTGATTGCAGCCGTTGAAATTGCCTGGAGATACCGCGCTGCACTGAAACCATCGGCACAGCATTTAACCGCCGCCAGTTTGACGGCAGTCTCTTCCTGCAGCAGGCTGCACAGTTTTTTGGTTTTTTTGCCGAGTTCCTTATTGTCGCTTTCAATCGCAAGCATTTCGATGGATGCGCCGATACCCGTCGCGATTTTCTCTTCGAAATAGGCCGATGCCTTCTTGATTCGTTCGAGTACCGCCGGATCATCCGTCGGAAAAACATTTTCGGTAAAGAGTCCCTGTAGCTGTCGCTGAAAGTTCGCTCCGACGGTGCATATTTGATTAACGGTCTGGTGTCGCAGGGCATGAAGATCGCCAACGCCCAGGATCACCACCAGCTCGATATTCCTGTCCACCAAAAAGAGCAGGCGGCTGAGCAGGACCTGCAGCTCTTTAAAATCAAAGCATTCCAGGAGCATACGTTGCTGGTATTGAATCTTGGCTTTTGTCAGTTGCCGAGCCGTCGGCCTGTTCTCCCCGGCCTGCGCAACAAATCGCAGCACGGTATCGTCGGTTTTCACTCCCCGCGGGGAAAGTGGTGAGCTGAGAACCAGCCCATCCAGGGTTCGGCAGCGGCTGAGCGCAACGTATACCTGGCCATGGGCAAAGGCAGCCTGGGCATCGATAATCGCTCGATCAAAGGTCAGCCCCTGGCTTTTATGGATGGTGATCGCCCAGGCCAGCTTCAGCGGATACTGGATAAAGGTGCCGATTTTATTCTCGGTGATCTCCAGGGTGTCCGGATTGAGTGAATAGGCGATGTTTTCCCAGGTTGCCGGTTCGACCATGATTTCTTCCGTGTCGTCAGGGCATTGGATCCAGATCTTAGCCCCGGAAATGCGGGTGATTCTGCCGATTTTGCCGTTGAAGAACCGTTTTTCGTTAGAAGAATCGTTGCGCATAAACATCACCTGGGCCTCCGGCTTCAGCTCCAGGGTGAGCGCGGTAGGGAAGGAATGCTCGGGGAATTCGCCATCGATTATTGCATTGAAATGGTGGTTCTTCTGGGCCAGTTTTTGCAATCGTGCAGCGTTGATGGCATCGGCATTGCGGTTATGGGTGCACAGCGTGATAAATCCTTCCGCTCTCTGCTCATTACCATCAAAGCCCGGCAGATGGCGGGCATTGATGCTCGACAGGGTTTCGCTGTCGAGGTTGTTGTCGCGGACCCGGTTAAGCAGCTTGATAAAATGATCATCTTCCTGGCGATAAATATGCTGCAATTCGATGGTGATCAACTCGGTTTGGCGCAGGGCATTGCTGCTGAAAAAATATGGCGAATCATAATACTGCTCTAAAATATGCCGGTCAGCGTCTTTGACCACCGGGGAAAGCTGAAGCAGGTCGCCGATCAGCAGCAGCTGGACGCCGCCAAAGGGCTGACTGCCGCGGCGGTAGCGGCGTAAAACGGTGTCAACACCGTCGAGCAGATCGGCCCGGACCATGCTTATCTCATCGATTACCAGCAGGTCAAGACTCTTGATTATATGGATCTTTTCCTTGCTGAACCGATGTCGGATGGTGGTCTCACTGCCCGGCACAAAGGGACCGAACGGCATCTGGAAAAAAGAATGCAGGGTGACGCCGCCGGCATTGATCGCGGCGACGCCGGTAGGGGCGGTGACGATCATCCGTTTAGGACTGTTTTGTTTGAGATTGTGTAGAAACGTGGTCTTGCCGGTGCCGGCTTTTCCCGTCAGGTAAATATTGCAGCCGGTGTCCCGGACAAATTCATCGGCAAGCTGCAGTTCTGGGTTTATCGGAGGCATCATGGTTATAAGGCAGAGAACTCCCGCAGGAAGGTATTGATGTCATCCTCCTCGAGTCTCCGCGGGTTGAATATGTCCAGGTTGAGCATGTCGGCTATTTCTTCATGTTTCTGATGGTCCGGGTTTTTTCTTGCCGTGCTTCGGGAAATCGACCTGGATAACGTTGGATTTTTTATGGGTCATATCTTCGGCGCTAAAGGGTTGCTGAGTAGTATCGCCGCCGCAGCATTTTTTAAATTTCTTGCCGCTGTCGCACGGGCAGGGGTCGTTGCGGCCGACTTTAATGGCGCGAATCGGGATCGGGCCGCCGGATCTGCTCAGCTGTCGCTGCCGCTTCTTGTCAACCGCCCGGGCATGCTCCTGGAAGGTCTCAATGGCCAGGGGCAGGGAGGCCAATAGAAAGATCTGGATCTGCGCCTCCCGATCACCCAGCTCCATGTCCATTCCTGAAAAAGCTTCCTGGAACAATTCGTCCGGCATATCCTCGAAATACTCCATGGCCTCCATGGGGTCGACCAGGCCTTGGATGGTCATCATGCTATGGTAGAGTTCTTCTTTCTTCTCATCGCTTAATTCCGGATATTCCTCCGGATCCCACAGCTCTTCACAAAGGGCGATGGCTTCTTCGAACCCGGACACCCATTCATAGAGGGCGGCAAACTGACTGTCCTGCAGCCCCTCTATGGTAAAGGGGAAGGTGAGCTCGTTATTTTGGAAAGCGGTGAGGTATGTATTATATGCAGCCATCAAGCTGCCGGTCATTTTCTGTGCCACTTCCATGGACTCAAATTCCGGCAGGTTGCCATCGAAGATAAGCGGCATCCATTCGCTGGGCATGAGCACCGCGGGGGTCATCGCCAGACCAAACAGATAGCCCAGCAGTTCATCATAACTGAAGGTATTATCAGGATCCTCGGTTAGTGCCAGGAGCTTCTGCAGATTTTTGGTCTCGGTAGGGGTGAGCATTGGTTTTCGTATCCTATAGGTTCTGTTTCTTGAGGGTGTAGGTACCCATACAGATAGTCAAAAAGAGAACTTTAGAAAAGAGAAATTTGCGGGAAGTTTGCTATTCTCTGGAAACTGGCTTATATCTGAGCAGAGGCTTATCACTAGAAGAGGAACACATGAGAGTTGCAGTTTTATCGGATATTCACGCCAATCTGGAAGCATTAGAGGCAGTTCTAGCGCATGCTCTCAGATGTAAGGTTGACCGGTATGTCTGCCTGGGTGATGTGGTCGGCTATGGGGCAAACCCCAACGAATGTATTGAATTGCTCCAGTCCCTGCCCGACTGTCCCTCTCTGCTTGGCAACCATGATGCTGCCGTGCTCGGCATCCCCAGCAATATGAAATCTGAGGCTCGGCGGGTAATTCTCTGGACGCGGGCAGTATTGACCAAAAGCAGTATGTGGTTTTTGACCGAGATGGAGGATGTCATCAAATGGGACAATATCTTTTTCTGTCATTCCAATCCATATAGACCCCGAAACTGGTATTATGTCTCGGAGAAAACCTATATCACCAGTTCGTTCGCCCGCTCGAAAGCCAAGATTCTTTTCGTTGGCCACACCCACGTCCCCGTTGCCATAACCCGGAAAAATTTCTTCTGTATCTATATCAGATCCCCGCGGCACGGTATGGTGGTGCCAGTCGCTGAAACCAACAGACAGATCTTCAATGGTGGAAGTATAGGACAGCCGCGGGATGGCGACCCGCGGGCCGCCTATCTTATTTATGACACTGTCAGGCAGGTGGTTGAATTTTATCGGGTTGCTTATGATTTCAAGACGGCCGGAGAGAAAATACTGGCCGCCGGATTACCGGAGATTTATGCTCAGAGGCTGGTGAACGGTTTATAGCATCTTGAAATAGCAGCAAAACAGATGACAAAATCACCATAGTATGGAAAGATAATCGGGATATATGATTTGTAAATTTATAGATTAATCAAATCTTGCCTGGAGTGATTGCATGAAACCTCACCGTCTCGTTCTATTTTTTGTCGCTCTGCTCCTCTGTCAATGTATCTTGCAGCCTCCATCCTATGGAGCCGGCAGCCCTGGAACAAATAGTATTGAGCAGAAAAGTGTTTCTGTTCAGCAAGAAGATATGTCACCTGCCTTACCAGGTGATGCCAGTCTTCAAAGACCGGTCGATGAAGTCACCAGGAATGCATCAGTTACTCAATTATCCACCAAACCGAGTCCGGAACAAACTGCTTTGCTTTTGACCTGGTTGCATATGCTCGACCGGTACGAAAGTACTGATATTGAAAACAGCAGCGTTATTGCCTTTGCGCCACAGGTTCCCGGTGACCTGGCAAGGGTTTTACGGCTCACCACAGGAACAGATAGAACAGGGGAAATAACTGGTTTCTTCGGGATTTGCTGGAGAATGGTTGTCGCTATCTGCCTTGCTTTTCTGGTTGTTTTAATCATCCGGCGTGTGGTCGGCAAAGTCATAACTAAATTTGCACAGATCACCCCACCCGGTAATGACGGCCTGGAACGCCTTTGGGCAAGTACTTTACGCAGTGTTCCAGCTCTGGCAGGTCTTTTTGTTTTCACCATCTCGGCGATTATGATCTTTTTGTCCATTGCCGGAGACCTTTCAATCGAGGCTCGAATGCTGTTTCAGGCGATTCTCGGCACAGTGATCAGCTTTATCGTCTTTACAATTGTCAGCCGGATTCTCTTTGCTCCCAACCAGAGCGAAGTTCGGCCGCTCCCCATGCAGGATATTCTGGCAAAACCGGTCCACCGCGCCTTTGTCACCACGGGCTCGGCGATCTTGACGGGTCTGCTGTTTGTCCGTCTTTTCCGGGAGCTGGGAGCGCAGGCCCAGACTCTCTCCTGGGTGATTATAATTCTCGGCTCTGCGGTGATGGCGGTTATTGTCGGTCTGGTTGTATACCTGAAACAACCCATCTCAGCCTTCCTGCAGACGAATATTGACGGTGAAGATGACCAGTGGTTTACCAAACAGCTTGCTGAATACTGGCATTTGTTTGCATTATTGTATTTTTTTATCGTCTGGTTCGTGTGGATAGGCAGGGAGATTACCGGGACAATGGTCAGAAATGGCTCTTTGGTCATCAGCCTGCTTATCGTGCCGATGTATCTGATTTTGAGCCATGTGGGGTATGTAATCCTTGCTGCAGTTGTTGATTCTCTTGGCCTTGGAGAGCAGGGAAAAAGCGATGGATTGACTAAACAGGAGGAAGTGGTCGATGAGCAGGTAATTGTCAATCGAAAGAAGGCCATTGTCTCGAGAGCTGTTTTTGTGTTCCGATTGATTCTTGCGGCAACGCTTATCACCTGGCTGTTGTCTCTCTGGGGCTACCGGATTCCTTTTGCCGATAGAGCCGTCAGGGCGATATTTGAGTCGCTTGTCGTCCTGGCCCTGGCGCTTATCACCTGGCGTTATGCCTCGTCGTATATCGAGAAAAAAATTACTGAGGCGACTCCGCCCCCTTCGGAAAAAGAACTTGATATCGATGATGAATTTGGCGGGGGCGTTCCACGGGGCCGGGGTTTTACGCTTTTACCGATGCTGCGCAAGGTAATCGGTTCGATTCTTGTGGTAATGGTCACACTCATTGTCCTTTCTTCCCTCGGGGTTAATATCGGCCCACTTCTGGCGGGTGCTGGCGTCATTGGCCTTGCGGTCGGTTTTGGTGCTCAGAAGCTTGTCTCTGATATCTTATCGGGTTTCTTTTTCCTGCTTGATGACGCATTTCGTGTCGGTGAATACATTCAGACCGGTTCGATTCGCGGCACTGTTGAAACAATTACTCTGCGAAATGTCATGCTCAGGCACCATCTTGGGATGCTGCAGATTGTGCCGCACAGTGATCTTGGTGGTGTCACCAACTTTATGCGCGGTGGTATTGTCATTAAATTTCCCCTTGAATTTTCGTATGACACAAATATTGACCAGGTACGTAAAATTATTAAAAAAGTTGGCATTGAAATGCTTGAAGACGAAGAGCTCGCGGATGGGTTCATTCAGCCCCTTAAATCGCAGGGAGTATATGGGATCAGCAATTCAGTGATGATAATCAGGGTCAAATTCACCGCGAAACCCGGCAAACAATTTCTCATCAAGCGAGAGGCGTTTCGGCGTATAACAGAAGCTCTCAGTGCAAAAGGCATTCATTATGCCCACCGCAAGGTGATTGTCGATTTTCCTGGCAGTGACGGAAATATCCCGATGGATCAGGAGGCCAAGATAAAAGCTCTTCAAGCCGGAGGCGCGGTGGGAGCAGTGCTGGCTGCCGAAGCGGAAGCGGAGGCGCAGCGGTTGGCTGAGGAGGAAAAAGAAAAATAATAGACCTTGGCTATATTCCGGCAGGCTCCTGGGATCGCCGGGTCATTATTGATGGCATTAGCTCGGCAGCAGGTTGCCCCGACCAAACAGCGGCAGGGAAGTCCGTAGATCCTCCAGCAATTCGGTGGCGTTTTGGTAACGTTTTTCCAGATTTTTTTGCAGACAGCGCATGATAATGCGCTCGAGGTTGAAATCCAGCTGAGGATTAATTTTACGCGGAGCCCGGCTTTCAACAGTTCTGTCGATATCTAAGGGATACTGCTCATTTCCTTGAAAATATGGCACGGCATTTGTGGCAAAAATATAGAGGATGACTCCCAGGGCCCAGACATCGCTGGCCAGGCAGCTTTGCCCTTCGAACTGTTCCGGTGGCATGAAATTGACAGTACCTGCCGAACTTGTGTCCGGTGCCTGCCAGGAAAGGTCGCGGGCGATACCAAAATCGAGAAGTTTGACCTGGCCCTTGTTGTTGATGATTATGTTTTCCGGTTTAATATCTCGATGGAGGATTTTATGCTTATGGGCATAGGAGATCACCGAGACGAGCTGCAGGAAATAGGCTTCTTTGTCGAGGGCTGAAATATTCTGCTCGAGTAACTGTTGGAGAGTAGGTCCCTCGACATATTCCTGGATTAAAATAAATTTGCCGCTGTCTTTGACGATTTCCAGCAGGTGGACCACATTGGGATGGTGAATCAGTCTCTTTAAGATCGCGGCCGAGCGCAATACCCTGATGTTCATTTCGGCCGAGTGAGGTGTCTTTGCTACAGCTATCCTCCCGGTACTGATTTCTTTTACCAGCCAGACCTCGCCGAAGCCTCCTGCCCCAAGTTTTTTCAACTGCTCCCATCTGTCGGAGATCCTTTCTGTTCTTTCCTTTATTATCAGTGATTTTGGCGCAAAATAGCTCAAACCTTCCCGAAAATAACCGACCAGTCGGTTGACGACATTTCTTTTTTGCTTTAAGTCGTCGAGATGCGGTGGGGATTTTCCCGCATGGGGTCGGGTTACCGCCTGGCCCATCTCGAGCAGAATCAGAAAGCCTATTGAAAACCGCTCTTCGTTGAGCGGCAATTCCATAAAGTCATCTGCTCCGGCATTAAGATATTTCCTGATATCAACGCTTTGCTGTTCGGGGATGAGGATGAGAAAAGGGGTTAATGGTCCGATAAAATCCCGGATAAGGCCAATGACTCGATCCTGTCTTCTCTTTTTTGTATCCACACTGAAGATGACCAGACAGATTTTTTTCTCTGGAAATTTATAGATGAAATCTCGAGTGGTACCGATGGTGAGCGGTACTATCTCTATTTCAAAAGAAGAAACCAGTCGTTTGACAAGAGTGGTCTCGGCACCGGACAGACCGTACAGCAGTATTGTCTCTGATGGACTCTGCATACCGTTTCCTCTTTTTGAAGGGAGTATTACAATTGCTAACCTATCAGAACAAAAGGGTTACGGGCAACTGGTTTTTGTCGCATGGTAACAAAAGGGCAAAATACAGTGCAGTAAAAAGAATGGTGTCGGCAGGATAAGCGGGGTTTTATAACGTTAAAAGGCAAGAGGTGCTGAGCATACTTGATTAAACACAGCATAACCAATACTATCTCAGGGAGGTGCTCTTAGAGATGATTTTAATCCCGAGATAATTTGTAATACAGATATCTCAAATGAGGAGAAGTACGATGCGCGAATCAGGATATTGGGCGGATAACTATCAAAGAAACAAGCTGTCGGTTCAAGAAGCCATTGCCAAGATCCACTCGGGGCAGCGTGTCTTTATCGGCTCGTCATGCGGCGAACCGCAGCAATTGGTGAAAGGACTGGCCGATGCCAGCCTCACCTTTACCGACCTGGAGATTGTTCGGATGTTCAGCGGGGAAAGTAGTTCGCTGTCCAGAATTGCCGAAAAGTCGAAATCGCAGAATTTCAACATCCGTTCCTTTTATCTGGGCTCTGCCAACTCCGATAGTTTTAAAGGCGATCTACGTTTTATCACCCCGATCAACCTTTCCGATATTCACAAGTTGATCAAATCGAAAATGCTGCCGATCCAGGTGGCCCTAATCCAGGTGTCGCCACCGGACGATTTCGGCTGGATGAGCCTTGGCATCTCCGTTGATGTTACCGCATCCGCCGCAGCCGGTGCCGACCTGGTTATCGCCCAGGTGAACAACAAGATGCCGCGAGTGCTGGGGCGGGCCTCGATCCATGTCAACGATATTGATTATTTTGTCGAGCACGATGAAACCCTGATTGAAATCGGTACCTATCCGGATGTTAAAACGGCGGGCAAGATAGCCAGGTATGTCTCCCGGCTGGTGGACGATGGTTCGACCATGCAGATGTCGCTTGGGGGGACATCGGAGGCCAATATCCAGGCGCTGATGGAAAAAAATGACCTGGGTATTCACTCGCAGTATGTCACCAACACCATTATGAAGCTTTTGGCTATGGGGGTTGTGACCAACAAGAAGAAAGGTTTTAACACCGGCAAAATCATCTGTAGTAACGCCATCGGCAACCAGGACCTATATGATCTGCTGGAGTATAATACCGCCGTTGAGTTCCATCCTTCCAAGTATGTCAATGACCCGCGAAAAATCGCTAAAAACCGGAAAATGGTGGCGATGAATACTGCCCGGGAAATTGATCTGACCGGACAGGTAACCGCCGACGCCCTGCCCTTCAACAATTTTTCCGGCGTCACCGGAATCCTGGACTTCTTCCGTGGTGCGGCCATGTCGAAAAAAGGCAAGTCGATCCTGATGCTTACCTCGACCAGAGACGACGGCGCCTATAGCAGGATTGTGCCGATGCTGCAGAATAAAGCGGTGGTTGTCCCACGCAGTGAGGTACAATATGTGGTGACCGAGTACGGTTCGGTTAATCTCTTCGGCAAGAGTATTCAAGAGCGGGCGCTTTCATTAATTGCCATCGCCCACCCCGATTTCAGGGACGAGTTATTCGATCAGGCTAAAGAACTCGGGTTGCTCGGACCGGAGCGAACGCTCAGGGAGGAGATGCATTCCATCTATCCCTTGGGGCTTGAGGAAACGAGGATTGTCGATCGTAGGAAAATCACTTTCCGGCCGGTGAAATTGACTGATGAGCGAAGTCTGCAGGAACACTATTATCGGCTCGACAGCACGGATGTCATCTCCAGGTTCTTCCATGAAAAAAAGAGCTTTGTCAGTAAACAGATCGAGCGCACTTTTATTATCGACTATCTCAAGGATTTAACCATAGTCGCCGTTGAAGGGCAGGCCGGTTACGAGCGAATACTGGCTGTCGGTGAGTACTATCTCAACCCGGAAACCGAGCTGGCGGAGATTGCCTTTTCGGTGGAAAAGGAGTGGCAGGGCAAGGGTCTGTCTTCCATCGTTATTCAGAAACTGGCCGAGGCGGCAAAGAGAAACGGCATCAAGGGGCTGACGGCCTATACTTCAAAAGAGAATAAGCGGATGGTCAAACTGTTCAATACCCTGAATTATAAGGTAAAGGTGTCTTCCCAGGGCGGTATGATTTACCTTGAGGCCATGTTTGACGACGAGCAGGAACCCGCTGCCTGATCACTTGCCTGGTGCACTTCCTCAACCACCCTCTTGATCTTGCGGGTCTTGCTCTGCGCGGTCCATCTCCTCGGGCAAAGGGATGCAGCCCGGCAGGGATTGATGCAGGGCGACCTTAGCCAGCAGGTGCGCCGAAATGGGCGCGGTAATAAAGAGAAACAGCGTGACCAGAATCTCATGCAGGCTGACGCCCTCGTCGGTCAGACTGAAGAATAATGAAGAAGCCGCCAAGAGAGAACCAACTCCGAGGGTGGTGGCCTTCGTCGGACCATGCAGGCGGGTATAAAAATCTTTCAGACGCACAAGACCCAGGGAGCCGATCAGGGTAAACGCCCCCCCGGCAAGAACAAGTAACGATAATACGGTCTCGGTTATAGGGCTCATTCGATAATGTCTCCACGCAAAAGAAATTTTGCCAGGGATACCGTGCCGACGAAACCCATCAGGGCAATCAGCAACGCGGCTTCAAAATACAGATTACTCGCCAACTCAATATCCAACAGTACCAGCAGGGCAATAGCATTTATATAGAGTGTGTCCAGCCCCAGGATCCGATCAGCGGCAGTTGGTCCCTTGAGCAGGCGGTAAAAGCTCAGAGCGCAAGCAACGCCGACACAGTAAAAAGCAATAGTCAAGGCAGAACCGAGCATTTACCAACCTCCTTCAAATATCTTCTTAAGAGGTGACTCAAATCGCAGCTTAATAGTCGCAACCAGTTGCTGAGGATCAGCGCAGTCCAGAGCATGTACCAATAACTGCCGACGATCAGAGGAGAGTCGAGCGGAAATCGTTCCCGGCGTCAGGCTGATGATATTGGCGAGCAGACTTATAGTCAATTTGTCGGTTAACTGTAAAGGGACAACCACAAAGGCCGGACGCAGGCCCCGCGGACCGGTAAGTATCAGCCGGGCAACTGTCAAATTGGCGACCAGGACATCATAGAGGAACACGCAGGTAAGTCGTGCGAGCAGCAGGGGGCGGTAAATTCGCACGGTTTCCGGCCAGAAAGCCAGAATGTAGCGGGGTATTGCCCAACCGAGGAATAGCCCCATGAGAATCTGGCCAAAGGCCAAACTGTTGTTCAGTAACAGCCAGATAACCGTGAGCGAGGGAGTCAACAAAGGATGTGGCAGCACAGAATGTAAAAATTTCATAGTCCACCTCCAAGAACAGCATGAATATAAGCATCTGGGTTGGCTAACTGACCGGCCATGGCCTGGGTGAACGTAAAGATCGGTCCAGCTGCGATACTCAGCAGGGCAATAAGAGCTAATAATCCCAAAATGGCGAGTAATTCACAGGTCGGTGCTTGCGGTTCACGTGCCACGTCACCGGACAAAACTATATCCTGCCTGCTGCTGCCGGCAAAAAATATCCGACTGCCGGACAATGCCAGGGCAACAACCGCAGCAAATGCAGAGGATAGAATAATGACCCAGAGTAGCGGTCGTCCGGCCGCGGCATCCAGGATAAGAAGTTTACCGAGAAAACCCGACAGCGGCGGCAGGCCGGTGACGGCAATAACAGCAACAATAAACAGCCCGCCCCACAAGAGCGGGTGCGGCATATCCACATCCGGCTCAAAACCATCGCCCTGCAGGTGACGCCGCCTGCGCAGCACCTCAGCCATCAAAAACAGTGAGGCCGCGGCAAAGGTGCTGTGGGGCAGATAATAGAGTCCCGCCGCAATGCCCGGCGTTCCGAGGGTAAAAGTAATAAGTAAGGTACCGACCGATATCACTATCGTATAGGCCGCAAGCCGGCGCAGATTTCTCGCCGCCAGAACGCCACACATGCCAATCACTATTGTCCCCAGGGCGATAGGCAAAAGCCAGGAATCATAAAGGGATGAGAGTTGCCCCGCATTGGGGCCGAACACCAGCATATTGACCCGTAGGATGGCATAAACGCCCATCTTGGTCATGATGGCAAAAAGTGCCGCAACCGGCGCGGATGTCTCTGAATACGCGGCGGGAAGCCACAAATGCAGCGGCAGCAAGCCCGCCTTCAGACCAAATACCACCAGCAACAGCAAGCCACCCACCTTAGCGGGCACTATATTATCAGATTCAAGGGTGGCAGCCTTCACGGCCAGATCGGCAAGATTAAGGCTGCCGAAGCTGGAATATACCAGAGCTGCAGCAAATAAAAATGCTGTCGATCCAAGCAGATTCATCACCACGTAATGTAAGCCTGCTCGGGTACGGGCCGCCCCCCCGCCATGCAGCAAAAGGCTGTATGAGGCAATGAGCAGAATTTCAAAAAAAACAAAGAGGTTGAACAAATCGCCAGTCAGGAAAGCACCGGATAATCCAAAAATCTGCAATTGAAACAGCACGTGAAAATAGTGTCCCTTGCCATCGCTTCCGTCAGATGCATGGATGAGAGCGAACAGGGCAAGGAGGGCAGTGATCAGCACCATCCATGCGGCTAGTCTATCCGCCACCAGGACAATACCAAAAGGAGCCGGCCAGTCGCCGAGGCGATAAACAAGAATATTGCCATCGGCTACAGCATCAAGCAGCATGAGTGCTACGACAACCTGCGCTAATAGAGCCGTCAGCGCTATCCTGCGACGACCAGGCATGGACAAAGCAGGCAGAACAAGCAGCAGTATCCCGACGATAAAAGGGAGAAGAATTGGAGCTATTGCGAGATGTGCGCTCATCATTCCTCACGCCCGTCTACATGATCATTGCCTAACTCCCCGCGGGCACGCAGGCTGAGCATGATGACAAAGGCCGTCATAGCAAAGCTGATAACAATGGCAGTCAGCACCAGGGCTTGAGGCAGCGGATCGGCATAGCTGCCACCTGTACCGATGACCGGCGGTTGTCCGGTCGACAGTTGGCCGGAGGCAAAGAGAAACAGGTTCACCCCATAGGACAATAAGCTCAACCCAAGCACTACGGAAAAGGTCCGACCACGCAGAACGAGATATGTGCCGCATCCTGTAAGCACTCCGATAGCCAGAGCAATCACTGACTCCATGGCTTTTCCTCCCCACCCCGGGTCGATGAAAACAGCCCCAGGTTAATCAGAATCAGCAGCGTGGCTCCACTTACCACCAGATAAACACCCAAATCAAAAAACATGGCCGAGGCCAGTTCGAATTCGCCGATCAGGGGCAGTTGAAAGTGACCGAAGGTCGAGGTCAAGAATGGGTGATTAAACAACCAGCTGGCCATTCCTGTGAGCAGGGCGATGAGTAAGCCGGATGCAATCAACGGCTGGGTATACGTTACAGGAAAACGGCTGCGTGTCCAGGCCACGCCGTTGGCCAGGTATTGCATACTCAGGGCAATAGCCGTAATCAGACCGGCAATGAAGCCGCCGCCCGGAAAATTGTGTCCGCGCAGGAAAATAAACACCGATAAGAGTAAGGCCAGAGGCAATAATAACCGAGCGAAGGTCGCCATAATCAGCGGGTGCTTATCCCGGTCAAATACACGTCCCTGGGCGTCGTGCTGCAATCCTGGTAAACGCAGATTCTGCATAAGGGAAAAAATACCCAGAGCACCAATCGCCAGTACACTGATTTCGCCAAAGGTGTCAAAGCCACGGAAATCCACCAGGATAACATTGACTACATTGCTGCCGCCTCCCTCGGGCACGCTGTTTTCCAGGAAAAAATCGGCGATTGATGCGGTCGGCCTCGTCATCATCCCCAGGGCCAGCCAACTGACCCCGCAGCCTGTCACCGCGGCGAGACTCATATCCCGCCACCGGCGATACCCGCTGCTTTCAACAGGAGACGTCTGCGGTAAAAAATACAAGGCGAGCAAAAGGAGCACGAGGGTGGCCACCTCCACCGATAATTGCGTGAGGGCCAGATCAGGCGCGGAAAATCGAGCAAAACACAGCGAGACGATGAGCCCGACTGCCCCGGTAAGAATCAAAGCGGTCAGTCGCCGACGATGCAGGATTGTTGCCGCAATAACAGCCGCAATCAGAGCCAGGGCGCCCAGCAGGCTGACACCATCCACCGGCAGCATCGGCCCGGCGCCGATCAACGGGGAGGATGTCAGCAACAGGGCACTGCCACCAGCAGTCAGAGAAGCAATCAATAAGAGCGTAATTTGCCGCTGTAACGAGCCATTTTCCAGGAAAGCGGTTATTTGCCGAGCATAAGCAAAGATTGCCGACATCATCTTCCGGAAGATCGACCGCCCATCCAGAACTCCCTCCAGCCGCTCGTGCAAAACGAACAGGGGCTTTCGGCTTGAATATACCGTCAGACCGGCCAACAGGGCTATTATACTCATGGCCAGTGCCGGGCTCACCCCGTGCCAGATAGCCAGATCATACTCCGGCAGTTGTCCTTGCAGCACGGAAACCGCCGCGACAGCGAGAACGGGCCGGACGGTCCACTCGGGAAAAATCCCGATCAGCAGAATTAGAATCACCATAATCTCCACCGGTACCAGCATCCAACGCGGCGGTTCATGGGGAGTCTTCGGTAAATCGACGGGTGAACCATTGAAAAAGACATCATGGACAAACCGCATCGAATACGCCACGGCGAAAATGCCTGCCAGGGTAACAACTGCCGGCAGAAACCATTCGATGGGCATCCTGCTTCCGACAGTAACCGCTTCACTGAAAAACATTTCCTTGGAGAGAAATCCATTGGCCAGCGGCACGCCTGCCATGGCCGCCGCGGCCACCATGGCCAGGATTGCAGTATATGGCATAACCTGCCATAAACCGTTGATGCGCCGCATGTCGCGGGTACCGCATTCATGATCGATTATTCCGGCCGACATAAATAACCCGGCCTTGAAAATGGCGTGATTTATAATGTGAAAGACACCGGCCACTGCGGCCAGCGGTGTGCCCAAACCAAAGAGTGCCGTAATCAGACCTAGATGGCTTATGGTGGAATATGCCAACAGTCCCTTGAGATCATGTTTGAACAGGGCGATCATGGCGGCAAAGAGCATCGTCGCCAAGCCGACACTGCTCACGCACCATGTCCAGGCCAGGGTTCCGGAGAGCACCGGAAACAGGCGTGCCAACAGAAATACTCCCGCCTTGACCATAGTTGCCGAATGCAGATATGCAGAAACAGGCGTCGGCGCCGCCATGGCATGGGGCAGCCAGAAGTGAAAGGGAAACTGTGCCGACTTAGTGAAGGCCCCAAACAAGATGAGCAGCAGCATGGGCAGATAGCGTGCATCTTCGCGAACTGCATCTCCACTGGTTAAAATCACCGACAACTCGTAGCTGCCGACAATTTGACCAAGCAGTAAAAAACCACCCAGAAGTCCGAGACCGCCTGCGCCGGTTATCATCAGTGCCAAAAGCGCAGCGCGACGAGCCTCTGCAATGCGACGATAGTAGGTGATAAGCAGAAAAGAAGCGAGGCTGGTCCATTCCCAGAAAATCAACAACAAAATGATATTTTCCGAGAGGACAACGCCGAGCATCGATCCCATAAACAGCAGCAGATATGCGTAGAATCGCCGTAGACAGTACTTCGCGGCGAGATAATAATGGGCATACATAATGACCAGCAACCCGATACCGAGAATCATCTGCGCAAAGAGGAGGCCCAACCCATCGAATCGAAAGTTCAAATCGATGCCGGCGGCTGGAATCCAGCTATGGCCTTGAATGACAGTTATGCCATGAAAGCAGGTCGGCACCAGGGGCACCAGAGAGGAGGCCGACAGAATCGTCACTGCAATAGCGCTCCAAACTGACATTTTCCGGCCCCAGCGACCGGCAAATGCGACCAATGCCGCTCCGACAAAGAGCGTAAATATCGATAATAATACGTTCATTGGTAAACCTGTTTGTTTTCCAAACAGCAGACCTGTATTCTAAGAGTGGAGTGTTTGGAAGACAGCATAACCCTGTATCCCTATCAAATAAGATACCTGTAATATCCAAACTTATAATTGCAAGGGCAAAATTTTAGCTGAAAGTGTGTGTTAATTGATATAATCAGTGCTTGGAGGAAGATAAAATAAAAGTGCAGCATTGCAATGGGATGAATTCTAAATTTATAAATAATATCATGAATATAGTTATCCTCTGTAGCCTCTGGGTCGCCTGGTGTGCTATGCATTCTCTGTTGATTGACACGGCAACGCTGCGGCGAATGAAAGCCCGTGTACCGGGTCTGACTCGCTCCTATCGACTGCTCTACAACGGGCTGTCCCTTGTTACCCTGATACCGTTGATCATTTTGACGAGAACGGTTGGTGGCCCGGTTATCGTCAGCTGGGATGGATACGCCGTCGTTCTTCGAATAAGCCTTCTGGTCCTGGCCTTGCTGCTTTTTCGGGGTGGGGCGCAAAAATACGATTTGCAATATTTTTTAGGACTGAAACAGCTGCGGACTGGAGAGGAGCACCTTCTGCTGAGTGAAAACGAGGAGTTCATCGAGACCGGTATTTTTGCGATTACCCGACATCCATGGTATCTCGGTTCTCTTTTCTTTATCTGGTCGGCGCTGGCCGAATATACCCTGCCCACGTTTCTGGTCGCCTGTATTCTGAGCATCTACCTGGTGATCGGCACAATACTTGAAGAGAGAAAGATCGTTGCCCAATACGGTGAGAGATATTGCCGCTACCGGCAACGGGTGTCGATGCTCTTCCCCTGGAAATGGCTGGTGGGCCTGCTGCGGTGAAGTGATTGATTGTACCACAATGTAAGATGCTAAATTTTCTGTAACTTTCCTGCAGGTTTCTCTCTTATCAAATTTTCTCTAAGTTCTGTTCAATAAAATAAAGCACGAAAAGTAAATATTCATATGTAATTTTATGTACTTTCTTGACTAATGAGTTATCTTTTTGGAAGATGTTGAGAACGATTATTAAATTTTTTTGCCGAGAATTCGGACAAGCTGTCACCGTTTTGAATAAAAAAATATGACAGGTATATTTCTCTTTTACAGAGCATTTGAGTGCAAGATGAGGAGATACAGGCAGTGATTCACAATTTTAATGATGACATTTCCACTCCGGATAAATTTGTTGTAACTCTTGAACTGGTCCCCGGTCGCGAATCAAGCGGTCGAACCATCGATACGATTACCGGGATCGCCGGGGATGCCCAAGCCGATGGAAGAATCACGGCGGTGTCGATAACGGATAACCCGGGTGGTAATCCGGCCCTCAGTCCTGATGCCCTGGGCCACGAAATCCTCAATGATGGAATGGACGTGATCGTCCATTTTACCTGCCGCGATACCAATCGGGTCGGCATGGAAAGCAGGGCTCTGCAGCTTGCCCATATGGGCATGAAAAATATCCTGGCCCTGACCGGCGATTATTCCGGCAAGGGGTTTGGCGGGGCCGGCTTGCCGGTCTTTGATTTCGATTCGGTGATTCTTACCTCGATGCTCAGCAGCCTCAATAAACGACTCATCAAGGTGGGTCATTCCAGTATTTTTGTGACCGGTTGCGCAATTTCACCCTTTAAATATACCGAAGCGGAAACCTGGATCCAATATAAAAAGCTGGAACGAAAAGTAGAAGCAGGTGCTTCATTTGCTATTACTCAGCTTGGTTATGATATTGACAAATACGAAGAGCTGCTGCTCTATAAAAAAAACCACAGCTTAGAAATTCCGGCTCTTGCCTCCCTCTATCTCCTGGATAAACGCTCAGCGCGACCGATGCATGCCGGAAGAATTCCCGGTGTCCACGTCACCGAGAAGCTTTATAGTAAGGTGATGCGGGAATACAGGGATGCAGCTCACGGCATGCACCAGGCCATTGAGCGGACAGCCCGACTGGGAGCAGTGTTAAAGGGTATCGGCTATAAAGGGATCCACCTCGGTGGTATCCATGACAGCTTTACGACGGTCGGCAGAATTCTTGACCGAATGGCGGAGATCGAACACAACTGGCTGGACTATATCGCTGAATTCCGCGAGGAAGAACCTGATCGTTTTTATCTGTATAAACCAGTGGAGAACCAGGCCGAGACGGCGAAGTCGGTTATTCCCGGCAAAGAAACGATAAAAGTAAAACTTACCGATAACTTTCACTATCTCTTTCTGCGCACCGCCCATGAGCTTTTTTTCGACAAGCGTGCAGCTCTTGCCCCGGTGTATAAAAAGATATCCAGCTCGCTGGATAAAAGTAACACCTCGTGGCTGTTGAAAACTTTTCTGGAAGATCCCTTTAAAAAAATGATGCTTTCCTGTAAGAGCTGCGGCGATTGCGGTATCCAGCATGTGGGGTTTCTCTGCCCTGAATCCGGTTGCCCGAAACATACCCGAAACGGTGCCTGCGGCGGCAGCAATAATGGCTTTTGTGAGGTGAACACCGATAAGCTCTGTGTCTGGGTTCGGGCCTACCAGCGGATGAAAAAACACGGTGAGACCGAAAAACTCACCCGCGAATTTGTCCCGCCCCGGCTTTGGGAACTAAAAGACACCAGCTCATGGATAAACTTTCATCTTGATCGGGACCACCAGAAGCCCGCGAAGCCACCCGCATGAGAGTTGCAGCAACAAATTGAGTAAAGATTTCTAAGAGCCATCAAAACTTATAGCTGGATACCAGCTTGTCCAACGAATGCGCCAGAGAATTAAGAGAGTTGGAGTTTTCCTCGACCTTCTGGGCGTTGTCGTTCATATGTTTGCTTGCCTGATTAATTGCAGCTATCTGTTGCGCCACCATTTGCGAGACATTTGAGCTCTCCGACACATTGGTGTTCACCTCCTGAATAGCTATGGATATCTGGGCGACGTTTTGAGAAATTTCCCTGGCCGTTACCGACTGTTCTTCAACTGCTGTGGCGATGGTATTGACAATTTCACTGTTTTCTCCTACCACATTACCGATATTGGTAATGACCGAAACGGTTGCCTTCGTGGTTCTTTGAATAGACTCAATACGCTCTTTAATCTGATCGGTAGCCTGAGCGGTTTGTTTGGCGAGATCCTTTATTTCATTGGCAACGACCGCAAACCCTTTCCCCGAATCGCCTGCTCGTGCTGCCTCGATGGTTGCATTCAGGGCAAGGAGATTTACCTGTTGGGAAATTTCTGATATTGTCTCCAGTACTTGAGTAATTTCTCTGGCCGCAGAACCGAGTTCATCGACACTCTCCGAGGCATTGGCCGCCTGGCTCACGGCATTATTTGTGACCGTTCGCGCTTTTTCCGAGGTTTCGGCGATCTCGTTGATGGTCGAGGTCATTTCTTCGATTGCAGATGCAACGGCGTTGACATTGGCAGCGGCATCGCCCATTGAGGTTGCGACAAGATGCATATTCGTCGACATCTCTTCAACGGCCGCAGCAGCTGTGTTGGATTGATTCAAAGTATCTTCGGCAACCGTGGTTAAGTCTGAGGATACGCTTCGCAGTGTACCGGATGAGTTATTAATTTTCACGGACTCCCCAGCGATGTAGCCAATCATCCCCTGGAGTTTATCGGCAAAGGTATTGAACGATTTGGCCATACTGCCGAGTTCGTCATTGCTTTGCACATTCAGGCGGCTGGTGAGATCTCCTTCCCCTTCCGCAATATCGCGGAAGAACGCATCGGCCTGGCGGATTGGTTTGGTGATCCGGGATGCGAGCAAGGTGATCAACCCACCCACCACGAGGACCATCGCCGCAACGATTGAGGCGATGAGCAATTTTTGTTGGTTGAGAGCCGCATGGATCCCTTGTTCCTGCACAGCCATAGCCTTGTCGATATCGTCAATGTAGATACCTGTGCCGACTATCCAGCCCCATTCCTTGAACAGCTGCACATAGGAGAGTTTGGCAGCCGGTTCATCTTCGTCGGGTTTGGGCCATAAATAGTCGACGAACCCCTGTCCATTTTCTCTGCAGGTTTGTCCCATCTCCGCGAAGAGGGCTTTTCCCTTGGGATCTTGGAAATCCTTCATGGAAGTGGTGTTCAGTGATGGTTTGACCGGATGCATGACCATGTTGAGATCAGTATCGATTATAAAAAAGTAATCTTTGCCATCGGGACCAAAACGCAGTTTACTGATTTCCGCTTTCGCCTCATCCATAAACCGCTGTTCGGCTGTTTCCAGGTAGACCCCGGTGCCGATAATCCAGTTCCAGGGCTTGAACAGCCGTACAAAGGAAAGCTTGGCAACCGGTTTTTCCTCACCGGGTTTGGACCACATATAATCAACAAAACCCTGGCTGTCGCTCGTACATACCTGGACCATCTCGGTAAAGAGCTTTTTCCCGTTGGGATCGGCAAAGTCGGCTAGATTTTTACCATCGAGTGCCGGCTTTATCGGATGCATTACCATTGTCGCCTGCATGTCGTTGATCCACAGATAATTATCTCCTGCATAGCGCATTTTTTTTACTAATTTCAATGCCTGCTCTTGCTTTTCTTCGATGCTTGGTCCTTCTTCCTCGTAGATGGCCTGAATGGAAGAAAAGGCCAGGTTGACCACGGATTGCAGTTCATTCTCATAAGCTTTGGCAATCTTTTTTGTATCATGAGCTGTCTGGTACTTGGATTCGAGAATTGCAAAGGTATTGCGCACCAGATCATTCAGTTTTTCTTTTTTATCTTTGAGCATTGTCGAATGAACCATGGCCAGGCTCTGGCTGCCCTGTTTTTCAAGGCTGGAAATGCTCAAATAGAGAAGCGCCAAACCAAAGATCAGGAAGAATGGGAGCGTTGCTGCAAGAATTTTTTTTCTGATGGTCATATGTTCTCCTTTGCCTGGATTATGGACAGTCAAACAATAATCAATCGTAGTTAATTCCATCATAAACCATCAAAAAGATCAAGGTTGGAGCGAAAAAAAGACGTTGTTTCAGGGAGTAATGCGGTGGTGGTGGGGTGGGAGTCCGGGAGCGGGGCTACTTTTGCCCTGTGGCGGAGGGGTATAATTTTTCCAACTCCGCTAATTTGGCGATGATCTGTCGACATACCTCGAGGGTGCCTCCGATACGCGGCAGCAAGAAATCCTGGACTTCTTTTATCACCTGGTCCTTGCACACAGGGGCATTTATCGCGATGAGCAGCTGCGGGACCAGCTCATTTTCATCGGCAATCTCAATTACCAGTCCGGCGGCAACGATGTCCCGACCAACCCAGGCGAACGCCTGCCAATGGGGGCCGATGATCGGTTTTAACCCGAATGCCAGGGGTTCAAGAAAATTCTGGCCGCCAAGATTCAACAGTGTTCCTCCGACAAAAGCCGCTCGTGCAAGTGCATAGGCACCGGCAAGTTCACCGAACACATCCCAGACAATGACGGCTCCAGGTGATTGACGAGCAATGATTTTTGAGCGTTTGTCAGCGGTAATATTTTGTTGGCGCAACATTTTGATCAAATGATCTGCTCGCTCGATGTGTTTGGGAAAGAGGCCGATGGTGATATCGGAGCGGCAAGTGAGGAGCTTGGCAACTGTATTGAGGATCTGTTTTTCTTCCTGCCGGCGAAAAGAGCCAAGCAGCACGAAGGGGCTGTTTTCGGGCAGAAGGTCGGCGATGGCATTGTGCTCTGGTTTACCGGTCCGGGGGACAATCCGGTCAAATTTGATATTATTTATCAGGCTGACTTTTTCCGGGCCGACTACGCGTGAAAACCGCCTCTTGTCAGTCGGAGAAATGGCCAGGACTTTTTCCGGACCGTATGTTTGAAAGAATTTGGCGAAATATTTATACGATCGAAAGCTTTTCTCCGACATCCTGCCGTTTATAAGCATGACAGGTACATTATTTCTTTTAGCCATTATCAAAAAACCGGGCCACAGCTCAGTCTCGACGATGACTGCCAGCGTCGGTTGGAACCGGGCAAAGGCAAGGGCCATGAGGCGCGGCGCATCAAAAGGAAAGTAGGCGACAGAGATATCGCATATGTTGCTTGGCGGCAGGTTTCTGCGCCCTTTGATAAGACTGTCGATCCCCTGCTTGGTGCCGGAGGTGACAAGTATTCGCCACTTTTTATTTTTTGGTAAAAGAGGACCAAGCTTTTCCAGCAGCATATTGGTGAGCATTGACTCGCCGCCGGATGCCGCCTGGATCCACAGATCGAAAGGGCCCTCTGCAACATCCCTTAAGATCCGCTGCCGCCAGCCAAGTCCCACCCGTGGATGACGTTTCAAAAGAGGAAGGGCCGCATACCAGGCCCAATTGTAAAGAGTCAGAAATATATTTATCAAAGAAAAATCGCCGGCAAAAATTCAGAAGCTGAAAGTTCTCGGAACTGAAAATGACAATCTCGTAAAAACCCAAAATTTACGATGGTTAAGTAAAAAACTCCATATTCGAGGCGTGTAAATCTCACTATTATTTCGGCGTACTAGAGTACGTCGTAATAATAGTGAGATTTGCAACAACGAAGTGGATGAAGAGTTTTTACGACACCATCAAAAATGAACAGCTATAGTACAAGATAGCAGTGGCAAGGTCAAACGGGATTGCTTAGCAGATCAATTCGTTTTAAGGTACCCACTGCTGGGCCCATAGGAACAATTTTTTGCTGGAAACATTATCCGGAGAAAAAGAGCATGGCATCTCGTAAATCAGTTGGACTGGTACTGGGCAGTGGAGCCTCTCGCGGTTGGGCACATATCGGCATCATCGAAGCGCTTGAGGAGGCGAAGATCCCCATTGATTTTATTGCCGGTTGCAGCGTTGGTGCCTATATCGGCGCGCTTTACGCGAGCGGCAGCATCAGCAGTTTAAAGCAGTTTCTGCTGCGGATGGATGGCCAGAAGATCTTTTCCTATTTCGATGTCGTTTTCCCCCGTTCCGGTCTGCTGAACGGGTCCAGAAGAGTTCAGGAACTCTTTTCAATGCATACCGATGTGCAGACTTTTGAGGAACTGAACATCCCCCTGGTGATGGTGGCAACCGATCTTCTGCTCGGCGAAAAGGTGGTCATAAAGTCAGGCAATATCATCGAAGCCCTCAGAGCCACCATGTCGTATCCCGGACTCTTTGCCCCGGTACAGATTGACGGGCGATGGTTGGTGGATGGCGGGCTGGTCGATCCTGTTCCGGTGGGAGTAGCCCAGGCTATGGGGGCGGGGATAGTCATCGCTGTAGACCTCAACAGCAGGATTGTTTCCCGTGTCAGGCGGGGTCAATTTTTATCAGGGATAAAAAAACAGACAAAAGCACCAGTTAATACAGCCGAGGTGGAGCCGGACGACAACCGTAATGAGTTAATGAAAAAGATGACTGAATTCTACGAGAATGCCGAAAGTAGATTTAAAATAAAGACCAGCGAACTGCTGAAACGCGATTCAGCCACTCCGGATATTATCGAAACGGTTATGACATCCATCGGCATCATGCAGGAACGTATAACCCGCATCAATCTGGCTGTTGACAGGCCGAACATCTTGATTCAGCCGCGCCTGGGCGAACTGAAAATGATGAACTTCGACCAGGTGGCTCACGCCATTGAGGAAGGATATATCGGCGTTCAGGAAAAACTCGAAGATATCTATAATCTGTTGGAATCTCCCTGATCTGGTTGTCCCTGGCTCCCATGCATCGCATGAGAACCAACAAGAGTTTTTACGACACCATCACTTTTTGTTGGCCGAGATGTAGCGATCAATGGTGCGATCCTGCAGGTAAATATTGGCATAGTCTTCGCGTTTAGCTACATCAAACCACTGGTGCCCCAATTCCTGGCAGGCAGTGCAGGCATCGACCGGGATATGGATGGCCAGGATTGGTCGCTGCCGGTTGGCCGATGATTCAATGCGCAGGGCACCGCCGCAGTCGTCGCAGATGCGGATGGTCTCATCCTGCTGTTCCTGGATATTATCAGTGTCATAGTAGATGCTGCGGGTGCGATGGTCCGCGCTGTCCATGCTGCGTACCGTCCTGGTCAGTGATTCCCGGTTGCGCCATTGATCGAGGACTCTGTCGCCGAGTTGGTGGATATAATCGGTGGTTTCAGGGCTTTGGCGGTAGGCCGCAGGGTCATAGTCCGGTTCACTCAAGTGGTCGTAATCCAGACCGGCCATGGCCAGAATAATACCGGTGTTGACATAGGGCAGCGCGCCCTCGATGGCATAGCCGCCTTCCAGTACTGCAATATCCGCCTGCAGCAGCGTGGTCAGCTCGGCATACCCGCGGGCCGAAAGGTTCATATTGGTGATCGGGTCGGAATAATGGTTGTCCTGCCCGGCGGAATTGATGATCAGCTCCGGTTTGAAATCACTCAGGATGGGCAGGACCATTTCCTTGATCGTATATAAAAACCCTTCATCGGAGGTATTAGGCGGCAATGGAATATTGACAGTGGTGCCCACCGCGTTGGGGCCGCCTCTTTCTTTTAAAAAACCAGTCCCGGGATAGAGAGTGCGGCCATCCTGGTGCAGGGAAATAAACAGGGTATTCGGGTCATGCCAGTAGATATCCTGGGTGCCGTCACCGTGATGGCAGTCGGTATCGACAATAGCGATCCGTTTCACTCTGTAGGCACGGCGCAGATATTCGATCATGATCGCTTCGATATTGACGTTGCAGAAACCCCTCGCACCGTGAACGATGCGGCAGGCATGATGGCCGGGAGGTCGAACGATCGCAAAACCCCGATCAATGGTACCGTCCATCACCGCCATGCCGATGGTTTTTGCCCCGCCGGCACTGATGAAATGGGATTCGGTCATTACCGCCCATGGGTCGGGAACGCAAAAATGCACGCGCTGGACATCGTTTATGGTGACCAGGTCCGGCTTATATTCAAAGATGCCCTCGATATCGAGCAGTCCCTCCTCAAACACCTGGTCCTGGGTATAGAGCAGCCGTTCCTCTCTTTCCGGATGAGTGGGTGAGATAGCCCAGTCAAAGGCCGGAAAGAACACCAGTCCTGTTTTTTTCTTGGCCTGTAACATAATACCTCCCTGCGACACCATCATTTTTGCTTGATCAGGCCCGGTTTAACCTGCATCCGAACGCGCATATTTTTACCGACGGTCTGGAAGCCACGGATCATGTTGAATTGACTTTCCTCCAGCACTTCCGTTTGCATGTCATTCGGGTTAGCTCCGCGTAAGATAGCTTTTTTCCGCAGCAATTCCTGGGTCATGGTGCGGGCGTCGGCCAAGCTGAAATTGTAGGGAATTGTCTGGCTGAAGTTTTCGCTGGGCGAGGTGGCTTTTCTCTGGTCGGTATCAGCAAAAAGAATCACCTCACAGGTGGTCCGGGCCAGGGCGCAGCCAATGGCGTTGGCAACTTGATGATTGGGGACGACTTGTACCGGGCCGGTAAACATGGTCTGCAGTTCATTTGCAAACTGTGGGGCCGGACCGCCAAGGATGAGTATATGGTTGACCTTGATCTGGCTGCCTTCCCAGAGTTCGTGCACGGTATAGACCGGTTTGCTGTTGATCGCCTTGATCATCTCGTCGGCGGCATCGAGAATAGTCCGACAGGCGGAGGTAAATATTTGCTGTGCGGCCTCGTCCACGCTCAAACCCAGGGCCTCAGCGACAGGAAGCAGGCCGGCTCTGGACTTTGCCGCATCGCCGCCGTCACTGCCGCCTTTGCCCAGCACATAAAAGGCATCTGTCGGAGTCGGCTGTGGGCCGCCATAAGCCATGGCCTTGCCGATCCGGTCGGGACCGATGGTGAGTTTGCCGTCCTGTACTCGCACAGCGCTGTCGCCGCCAATACCGATGGAATGGGTGAGCAGGGCGCGAATCAGGGTTTTATAGGGGGCAATCTCGATGCCTAAGGGGGCAAGCAGGGGAGCCTTGTCAATCAACACCGCCATATCGGTGGTTGTCCCACCAATATCCAGCACCAGGCAGGTTCCTTCATCGGGAGCTGAGGAAATCGCGCCCATGACACTGGCCGATGGGCCGGACAGAATGGTCTGGGCCGGGTGGTCTACCGACGATTCGATATTCATATTGCCGCCATCGGGCCGTAGAATTCGGATCGGCATCGTCAGGCCTTTTTGGGCCAGCGACTCCTGAACGGCGGTAAAAAATTTCTTATGAATGGGATAGACGGCGCAGTTCAGATAGGTGGTGGCGATGCGTCGGGGGAAATTGAGGCTGCCGGAAAAACAATGGCCCATAAAGACCCGCTCTACATAAGGCTGCAGCAGCGCAGCCATTTTTTCCTCCTGCGCGGAGTTGCGTACCGAAAACTTGGACACCACCCCGGCGTAACGAATGCCGCGCCGTTGCAGTTCTTCACCTACCCACAGCAGCTGCGTATCATCTAAGGCCTGTGTCTCGCGGCCGCGATGGTCCTGAGCCCCATTCACCGTATAATAAAATTCATTGGTACGAAAATGGCGCGGATCGATACCCGGGCCACCCGCTACAACCATGCCGACGTCGGGGAGTTTTTGCTGGGCGACCAGGTTGGTAGCCAGGGTGGTGCTGAGAACGGCCCGCTGAATGGATGCCGGATCAATACCCTCGATAACGGCACCGAGGCCGGTGAGCAGAGTTTCAAAGAGATTTTCGGAATTGGTGGCAACCTTGGCCTTGCGAATAAGTTGCCTGCCGTCCAGAAGAATGACGTCGGTATGGGTACCGCCTACATCGAGTCCAATGATCATTCCGTTCAACCGAGGTGAAGGTATGGGTAATCGGAACAATTAAAGGCGGGTGCAGTTTGTCAGTAATTATTCCGTTACCAGATTTGGCTCATCAAATTACACCAGACAATATGAGTACAAAACCGCCGCATCTGGGTCAAGTACTATTTATTAAGGCACTATTTATCAAAAATACTTATTGACTGAAACAATAATATTGTTACATGTGAATAAACCATTTCCCAAAGAACTAAAAGCCTATGGAACACATTGTCTCTTTCATGCCGGACGGCCTTACCGTCCGCGTTGCACCCGGTGAGAACCTGTTGACAGCTGCGGCCTTGGCAGGTGTCTATATCCACGCCTCATGCGGGGGAGACGGGGTCTGCCGGAAGTGCAAGGTAGAGCTTGTGCAGGGCAAGCTCGACTCGCAGAACGCAACCGGCCTCACCATCGAGGAAATCAATAAGGGAATCCGGCTGGCCTGCATATCATCCATTGTCTCGGATGTGACCATACGAATTCCTGAGATCGTTCGTTCTGACGGCAAATCGCTGCAGACAAAGCTGAAAAACACCAGGACTATTTCGAGCAAATCCATCGAGGATCTGGTCGGAAACTGGGAGATTTCCCCGCCGGTTCGTAAAATCTACCTTGCACTTCCCCCGCCTACCCTGGATGACAACATCTCTGATATGCAGCGCCTAATCAGGGGAATATCCAGGGCCACCCCGGCAATGCAAGAGCCAGATTATGATCATCCAAAACTTATTCATGAACTATCGGCCACACTTCGCGAGAGTGACTGGCAGGTGACCGTTATCCTGTTGCAGGGAAAGCACATCAATGAGCCGGAGCGAATTATTGCCGTTGAACCGGGCGACACCACCGGCCAGCTCTACGGATTGGCCCTCGACCTCGGTACTACAACCATCGGCGGAGTTCTGATCGATCTGAACAACGGCCGTGTCATCGCCGAAACCTCCCTCTACAACTCGCAGATCGGCTATGGGGAAGATGTTATTTCACGGATCATCTATTCTCAGCGTTCCGGAGGCCTGCGGGCCCTGCAGGAAAAAGCCGTCTACACGATCAACAACATCATCGAAGAAGTGTGTCGTACAGTCATTATAAGCCCCAGTGATATCAGTTATATCATGGCGGCCGGCAACACGGTGATGGCCCATCTGCTCCTGGGCATTGACCCCAAATACATCCGGGAATCACCTTATGTTCCCGGGGTCAGCCAGTTCCCTCTGACCAAGGCAGCCGAGCTGGGGATCATGGCCCATCCTTCTGTCCGGCTCTTTCTCTATCCCTGCATTGCCTCGTTTGTCGGCGGAGATATCGTCGCCGGGGTCCACGCCTGCCGGATGCATACGAGCAAAAAGATCAGCCTTTTTATCGATATCGGCACGAACGGGGAGATTGTTGTCGGCAATTGTGACTGGATGGTCTGTGCCGCCTGTTCAGCAGGCCCTGCCTTTGAAGGCGGCGGCATAAAATACGGTATGCGGGCTAGCAACGGGGCTATTGAGAATATCCATATCCATCCGGACACTCTGGACCCGATGATTGTCACCGTCGGCAACACCAACCCCAGGGGAATCTGCGGTTCCGGAGTGATCGCCATTGTTCCGGAGTTACTGGAGGCGGGAATCATTGACCAGCGCGGCAAGTTCATCAATCAAAAGAGACACGGAAGGATCAGAAAAGGGTCCGACGGCTGGGAGTATGTTATCGCCTGGTCCCACGATACCATGATCGGCGAGGATATTGTCATCACCGAGATCGACCTGGACAACTTGATCCGTGCCAAAGGTGCCATGTTCGCCGGGTACCAGACCCTGCTTGAGTCGGTGGGTATCGGTTTTGCCGATTTAGACCGGATAATCCTGGCCGGAAATTTCGGGGCCCATATCGACCTGGAGCGGGCTATTGCCATCGGCCTGCTGCCAGACATCGACAGGGATCGCTTTTATTACCTGGGCAACGCATCAATGCTGGGCTGCCAGATCAGCCTGACTGATTATAATCGTTTCAGAGAACGCACCATGGTACGCCGGCTCATGACCAACGTTGAACTCTCGGATAACCAGAATTTTATGAACTATTACATGGCAGCACTTTTTCTGCCCCACACCGACACCCGCCTCTTCCCCTCATTGACCACGTAGGGGATGGCTTTTTGGGCAGATACTTTTTGTTAATTGATGAGGTAATGGTTCACCGGGAAGAGTAAAATGCCGGCACAACCTGAAACTGTAAACGTTTACTCGATAAGCGCCAGGAGATCCGGTCCAAGGTAGGTTCTTTCATTTTCACCAAGGATTCCGAGCGAGAGGCAGATCAGCGTCCAGAAATGGACGACGCCGTAGTTGCCGCCGTAATGATGGCCGATATCCTCCATCTGGGAATGGCAATTATGGCATGGAGTCAGCACATAGGCGGCACCGGTCGCGGCGATCTGGTCGAATTTTCGTTTGCCGTAGGTGCGTCGGTGTTCGGTCATCCCGGCCTGGAGAAAACCGCCACCCCCGCCGCAGCAGTAATTGGCGCTGCGATTGGGCTGCATATCGATAAAATTTGCTTCTCCCACCAAGCTTTTTACCACAAAACGCATATCCTCGGCGATCGATTCGCCATATGCCTTTCGGACAATCATGCACGGGTCCTGCACGGTGAACTTGATGTTTTGGGTATTCCAGTTGGCATTGACCGGCAGTTTTCCCTCCCTGATCCACCTGGCGTAATAGGTGATCAGGCTTTCCAGCCGGAAATCGGCCTCCATCTCGAAACGGTTTATGGCGTTCCACATGGTGTAATAGCTGTGGCCGCACTCGGTATTCAGCCATACCTCGCAGCCTAATTCATTGACCGCATCGACTCTTTTTTTGATGACTTCGTACCAGGCTTCTTCATCGCCGGAGAACATGCAAAAGTTTTCCGCCGCCCATCCCTTGGAGGAGTAGGTCCAGTCGGCTCCGACCAGATCGAATATCTTCCAGAGCGGAACCATTTCGTCCGGTTCGTTCATCGGTTCGCGGGAATTCTGGTTGACGAAGAAGTGGGCACCTTTTTTATCGATCGGCGCCTGCAGATTTTTAAAGCGAGGCTGGGTGGCCCGGACCTCTTCCAGCACGTCTTCGACAACAAAGACAAAGTCTTCGGGGGGCAACCCCATAGCCGAAGTCGAATCGGTTGCCCGAATGAGCTGGCAGGAGCGGACAATCCCTGCCGGTTTTTTTTCTTGTGGCCAGTTGCCGCGGGCAAAAAACACCAGCTGGGAAATATCGATATTCATCGGACAGACATGCTGGCAGCGTTTGCATTGGGTGCAGCACCAGACCCATGGGGTGGTCGATAATTCTTCATCCATGCCGAGCATGGCCATGCGGATAAACTTCCTCGGGTCCATATTCTCGATGCCCGAGGCGGGGCAGCCGGATGAACAGAGGCCGCAGGTCAGGCAGGCGTCAAAGCTTGCGCCCTGCGGCAACAGCTCGATGGCTTTTTCTTTAAAGTTGATAGTGGGTATCTTTATATCCGCCATTATTGATCCTTCTCAGTCGCTTATTTGTTGTGCGGGGTTAAGCGTGGAGCATTTTCTCGGCAGCCTGCACGGCTTTAAAGGCCGTAGTGATGGCTATCCCAGCCCCGCTACGGCTGCGAATCCAGTCCTGGTGAGCAAGGATGATGCCTGCGGCAAAAAGGCGTTCGTGGTAAGGGCTACCGTCTTTGCCGAGTGGCCGGTAGGACCCATCTATTTCGATTCCCGCTTTATGGATTGGATGGCCTAGGCGGTCAGTGTATGTCTCACGATACCAGTCCGTGCGGGAAGGGGGTTGGTGTACCGGTAAATCCAGCAACGGTTCGGTTATGCCGGTGATCTGGGCCTCCAGGCCACCGCTTAAAAACCGGCCGGTGGCGAGGATAACGGCCTTTGCCTGGATGGTAATGGGGCCGTAATTGTCGCTGAGGCTAAGCAGTGCACCATCGGGACTCAGGCTGAGGGAGGTGATTTTCTGTTGCGGAATAAGGGTTATGCCCTTTTGTGGGAACACCTGTTCAAACATTTCCCGCAGACGAATTCCCGGCACCGATGGCGGCATGGTCGGAATCTCAAAGATGGTCAGACCGGTCAATCGTTCAAGCTCATTTTTGACCAGATCCGGGGTGTGCATGCCAAGAAGAGCGGGCAGGCCGATAACCCTGACATCGCCTGCCGCAGCGAGCAGGAGCTCAGCGAGCCGTGTCCGGGTTGTCCCAACCTCAAGGGCGCGGGCCATGACCTCCGGGTAGATCTCACCTTTCTCCATATCCGGGAAGATGATCCGGGCAGCAGAAAGTTGCGGCCATTTATGCTGGAGATTGGCCACTACCTCGTGGGCGCTGAATCCTTTCAGGCCATGAAAGTCGATAATCACGCAAGGCGTCTTTGCGGCAAAAGCCTCGGGGCCGGCGGCCATGGTGGCGGGAATACAGAGGGTCTTCTTAATGGTTCCAGCGGGAGTAAGGGCGGTGATATTGGTTTCTTGCGGGGCGGTGTAAGCGATGCCGGCCTCGCTGAGAAAAGTGGTGAACTGCGCAAAACCCTCTTTCATATCATTTGCGGCGATCTGACTGAGGGGATGATCGGGTTGTGAATTTCTTAAGCGCTCCAGGCCATCCCAGGGATCGTCAACTGCGGCTGCAGAGCCTTCAATTGCTCCGAGCAGGTCGAGATAGCCGGTGGTGTAGGCGACGGCGCCGGTATTGCCGACCTGGGCAGTCTGTATGCCCCGGTTAAGGGCGAAGATGGATGCTGCACAGCCGGCGATGCCTGAACCGATAACAGCCAGTTCGGTGTCGAAATGGCGGGTTTGCTCTTTCATGAACTTCTCCACGGACTGGATCCGTTTGCCGGGGTTATTTGTCTTCCAGATTGTCGAGGCCGAGCAACCCGCAATGAAGCGCTTCAGCCAGTTCCATTTGGGCCGCTTGCCGGCCCCAGATGACTGTACGCATGCCTTTAAACCGTTCGTTGAAAAAATCGCGCATATGCATCAGGCCGGTTGCATCACGGTAATATCCCCGGTCATAGAGATAGGAGGCGATTCGAATGCCGCAAAATGAGCCCTGGCAGGGGCCTTTTCCGGCACGGGATCTGAGGGCAATGGCCTCGAGCGTCATTTCTTCTTCGGCCCCCGGGGCGCATTTGACAATTTCGTCGATTGCCGATTGCGGGACCATTTCGCATTCGCAGAGAATCATGTCATCGGCGTTATTAGCCTTATACCAGTAACGGGGAGCGGCACCCGGTTCGGTCCACCGGCAGGCATCGCCGTCCGGCAGGGGGATGCTGTCGGTTGTGCATCTTTGGGTATTGCCGAGTCGACCGGCGACAAGGTCGGCTGTTTTTTCGGCCATCAGTCGAAAGGTGGTCAGTTTTCCACCGGTAATTGTGCAGAAATTAGTCAGTCCCTGGGAGGTGTGATCAAGAAGGGCGAAGCCACGGGTTGCCGCCCGGCCATCCTCCCCTGGCGAAGACTGCAGCAGAGGTCGAACCCTGGAAAAAGCCCGGATGTAGCGGGCAGTAGCCAGGGCTGGAATCATTGCCGCTCCCTCTATAACATTGCGATCAATCTCCGCCACAGTGGGACGAACGGTCTCCAGGTTGTCGGTAGAAACGGAGGTGGTTCCCAACACCGATACCGTACCACCCGGAACAAGGATATCCCCGTCGGCCGGCGGCCGCAGGCGATTGATAACATGGCCTGCCATACGGTCGTGGCTGACCAGCAGAGTTCCTTTGGAGTAGAGCAGATTGACATCGGTGCAGCCTGCTTTTCGAGCGATGTTCATGGCCCAGGCTCCTCCGGCATTGACGTACTGCCTGGCCTTTATAGAGAGTGTCGCCTGGGTGCGGTTGTCGCGGCAGATTGCGGCGATAATTTCGCCCTGGTCGATTTTGAAATCGATGATTTCGGTGTGAGGGCGATAGATGCTGTCGTTGAGCAGCCGGGCATGGGCCACGTTTTCCAGGGCCAGCCGAAACGGATCAACGGTTGCATCGGGCACTAGATAGGCTTTGACCAGTTTTTCTGAAAGCAGCGGTTCCATCCTCCGAGCATCGGCCGGGGTTATCTCTGCACAACTGATGCCCGCTGCTGCGCAGAATTGCGGAAATTTTTCGGCAAACTCCGGATCATCGCCCTCTACCGCAACGAACAGGCCGCCGGTTTGCTCGACACACTGCGGCGCCAATCGTTTCAGCAGCGCATTTTCAATTCGGCACTCTATCGCCGAATGCGGGTCGCTCGCGACATAACGGCCGCCAGAATGCAGCAGTCCGTGGTTGCCGCCGGATGCTCCGGCGCACAGGTCGCGTTTGTCGATAAGCAGAGTATGCACGCCGCGCAGGGCGAGATCGCGCATGATTCCTGCGCCGGTGACGCCTCCTCCGATGATAAGGACATCGGTTTCTATGATGCTGTTCGATTGCGTCATGTTTGTGGTTCCTTGGCGGAAAAGAGTTATGCCACTATTTCAGAATCCTGCCTTGTAACCAAAAAAGGCCAACAGGCTGAAACTGAAACAGGTACTCTTGTGTTGTAAACCTGTTTTAAATATAGTTCAAGTGAAATTATATAAAGTTTCAATTGAAACTCAAATATTTAAAAAATGAAACTTATCGCCCGCAATTAAGGTACGCCGGACAAAGGAAAATTATCTCGTCAGGGTCCGTCGAACCGCATCTTTCCAGCCGTTATATTTGCGGATGCGAACCTCCTCGGCCAGCGCCGGAGTGAAACGTTTCTCGCATTTCCAGGTATTGCTGAAGTGCTCGGGTGGCGGGAACATTCCTACCTGCAATCCAGCCAGATAGGCCGCACCAAGAGCGGTAGTTTCCAGGATTACCGGGCGATCGACAGGGGCATCGAGGATGTCGGCGAGAAACTGCATGGTGTAATTCGAGGCGACCATGCCACCGTCGACCCGGAGTACTGTCTCGCTGACATTTTGATAGTCGCCGCGCATGGCATCGAGCAGGTCCCGGGTCTGGAAACAGACCGATTCCAAAGCGGCCTTGGACAGTTCGGCGGGGCCGGTGGCCCGGGTGATGCCGAATATTGCGCCGCGGGCGTCGGCATCCCAGTGCGGAGCGCCCAGCCCGGTAAAGGCCGGGACCAGATAGACATCCTGATTGATATCGGCCTGCCGGGCGAGTTTGCCGGTCTCGGGGGCCGATTCGATCAAGCCCATGGCATCGCGCATCCATTGCACCGCGGCCCCGGCGACAAAGATGGAGCCCTCCAGGGCGTAGGTGGTTTTTCCGGAGAGCCGATAGCCGATGGTGGTAAGCAGTCTGTTGTTGGAGCGAACGGCTACATCGCCGGTATTGAGAACGACGAAGCAGCCGGTGCCATAAGTCGATTTAATCATCCCCGGCCGAAAACAGGCCTGACCGACCAGGGCCGCCTGCTGGTCGCCGGCGATGCCGCCGATCGGGATCGATGCGCCGAAAAGAGCCGGATCGGTCTGGCCGAAATCGGCCGCGCAGTCCTGCACCTTCGGCAGTAGAGAAACAGGAATATCAAGGAGTTCGAGGATATCCTTATCCCAGCAGTTATCATGAATATTATACAGCATGGTGCGCGAGGCGTTGGTGGCATCACTACTATGCACCTTTCCTCCACTCAGACGCCAGAGCAAAAACGAATCAACGGTGCCAAAACGCAGCTGGCCTGCCGCGGCTTTTTCTCTCGCACCGGCGACATGATCGAGCAGCCATTTGATCTTGGTGCCTGAAAAATAGGAGTCAAGCAGCAGACCGGTCTTGGCGGTGATCATCGGGTCATGTCCGTCTGCCTGCAGTTGGGAACAGTACTCCGAGGTCCTGCGGTCCTGCCAGACAATGGCCTTATGGATTGCTTTGCCGGTGTCTTTATCCCAGATAATGGTGGTTTCGCGTTGATTGGTGATGCCGATTGCGGCGATATCGGCAGCAGTAAGTCCGGATTTTTCCAGCGCCTTTCTGCAGGTGCTGAGGGTAGTGCTCCAGATTTCTTCGGGGTCGTGTTCTACCCAGCCCGATTTGGGAAAAAACTGCTTGAATTCCTCCTGGGCGGAGGCAACTATTTCAAGCTGATCGTTAAAGATAATAGCTCGGCTGGATGTGGTCCCCTGGTCGATTGCGAGGATGTGTGATGGCATGGTTGGACTCTTAGTGAATTAGAAATGGTTTTCCTGGTTTTTTCAGGAAAACCATTTCGTGAATGAACTTATCCCGCGATGCTTTTAGGCGGGATTGACGGCCTTGCAAATAATCTCCCGATTTTTTCAGGAAAACCATTTCGTGAATGAACTTATCCCGCGATGCTTTTGGCGGGATAGGCCTTGCAAATAATCTCCTGTTTTTTCAGGAAAACCATTTCGTGAGACTTCCCGCGATGCTTTTAGGCGGGATTGACGGCCTTGCAAATAATCTCCTGGTTTTTTCAGGAAAACCATTTCGTGAAGGAACTAACACCCCCTTCAGGAGGTGTTAGTGTTTTACAACTCTTCAGCTTCTCTCAGCTCTTCTTGGCTGCAGCCCAGCTTTTGACCAGCTCATCGTAATCAATGGTCATGCCCTGCGGTTTTTCGTTGGCCATTTTTGGCTTTGGCGCACCCGGAAGGTTCAGCCAGTAAGACGGATCCTGTTCTTTATTCAGTTTCGGTCCACATTCGCCTTGAATTCCGGACCGTTCAATACGTTCCATAACTTTGTCCTGCTGCTCGGCCAGTGAATCCAATGCCTGCTGGGGAGATTTGTCGCCGGTTACCGCATCGGCTACATTCTGCCACCAGAGTTGGGCAAGTTTTGGGTAATCAGGTACGTTGGTACCGGTTGGGGTCCACTGAACCCGGGCAGGGCTGCGGTAGAATTCCACCAGACCACCAAGTTTTGGTGCCCGCTCGGTGAAGGACTTATCCCAGATATCGCTCTCGCGGATCGGGGTGAGGCCAACGTGGGTCTTCTTCAGACTGACAGTCTTGGAAATAACGAACTGGGCATACAGCCAGGCTGCCTTGCGGCGGTCTACCGGAGTGGACTTCATCAGGGTCCAGGAACCGGCGTCCTGATAACCAAGCTTCATTCCTTCCTCCCAATAAGGGCCGTGCGGCGATGGAGCCATGCGCCATTTTGGATTATCATTCTCGTCAACTACCGGGGTTCCCGGCTTGGCCATATCCGCGGTGAAAGCGGTATACCAGAAAATCTGCTGGGCAATGGCGCCCTGTGCAGGAACTGGTCCGGCCTCGGAGAAGGTCATGCCGGCAGCCTCTGGCGGAGCGTATTTTTTCAGCCAGTCGATATATTTAGTCAGCGCATAAACTGCAGCCGGGCCATTGGTGTCACCACCACGGGAAACCGACGAACCGACCGGACGACAGCCTTCGACCCTGATTCCCCACTCATCAACCGGCAGACCGTTGGGAATGCCTTTGTCGCCGCCACCGGCCATGGAGAACCAGGCATCAGTGAAACGCCAGCCAAGTGAGGGGTCTTTCTTGCCGTAGTCCATATGGCCATAGACCCGTTTGCCATCGATTTCTTTTACTTTATCGGTGAAAAATTCAGCGATATCTTCATAGGCGGACCAGTTGACCGGTACACCCAGTTCATAGCCATACAGCTCCTTGAACTTTGCTTTCAGCTCAGGCTTCTTGAACCAGTCATAGCGGAACCAGTAGAGGTTGGCAAACTGCTGATCGGGAATCTGGTAGAGTTTGCCGTCCGGACCGGTGGTGAACGATTTGCCGATGAAATCATCAACATCAAGCATCGGATCGGTGACGTCTTTGCCTTCACCGCTCATCCAGTCGGTAAGAGGCACCGCCTGCTGGTAGCGGAAATGGGTGCCGATCAAATCGGAGTCGTTGATATAGGCGTCATAGATATTTTTATTGGACTGCATCTGAGTCTGCAGTTTTTCGATAACATCGCCTTCCCCGATCAGATCGTGGGTGAGTTTGATGCCGGTAATTTCCGTGAAGGCCTTGGCCAGGGTTTTCGATTCATATTCATGGGTGGTAATGGTCTCCGATACCACCTTGATGTCCATTCCTTTGAACGGTTCAGCGGCTTTAACGAACCATTCCATCTCTTTCATCTGGTCGGCCTGGGAAAGAGTCGAGGGCTGAAATTCACTCTCTACCCATTTCTTTGCCTCATCCATGCCAGCCTGTGCACCGGCTGCTCCGATAAAGAGCGCGGCCATGGCTGTTGCTGTTACGAGCCTTTTAATCATTGGTTTTCTCCTCTATTGTTTGGTGATTTTCCTGTCGCCTTGCTACCTGGCGGCAGAACGAAACAACGGTCCGAACAACGATACAAACGACAAGAGCCTGGCGGATTATAGTCATTTTTTCTTAAATCGAGGCGTTTTCGAAAATTAAGCACAGCCATATAAATGATATTGCGAGCATTAATTTTCGAAAACAACGAAGATTTTGGGAAAAAGGGCATAATCCGCACTACACCCATTTAAAACACAAAGTGCATAACCAACTGCAATGGCCGACGCCCACCATAAGGCCAGCTCAGGAAACATCGCCAGCCAGATGATATGAATATAGGCCGAGCCCAGCAGGGAGATAAAGAGACGATCCCCCCTGGTGGTTTCAAAGCGCAGGATTCCCACCCGCGGGTTGCCGCCTGGGCTTTTCATCTCCCAGATGGTCATGGCGATGAGCATACAGAAGATGATGATAAAAAATGCGGCGGTCGGGGTGGTCCAGGCCATCCATTTCAGATTCATGGTTTCTCCTTTTATACCCTGCCCAGGGCAAAACCCTTGGCGATATGGTTGCGGACGAAATAGATCACCAGCGCACCGGGCAGAATAGTTAACACTCCGGCAGCGGCAAGCACTCCCCAGTCAAGGCCCGAGGCGGAGACGGTACGGGTCATAATGGCCGAAATCGGTTTGGCGTGCACCGCAGTAAGCGTCCTGGCCAGGAGCAGTTCCACCCAGGAGAACATAAAACAGAAAAAGGCGGTGACGCCGATCCCCGAGGCAATGTTGGGGATGAAAATCTTCACAAAGAACCGCGGCCAGGAATAGCCGTCGACAAAGGCGGTCTCGTCAATCTCTTTGGGGATGCCGGACATAAAGCCTTCCAGAATCCACACCGCCAGCGGCAGGTTAAACAGGCAGTGGGCGATGGCCACGGCGATGTGGGTATCAAAAAGGCCGATCGATGAATAGAGCTGGAAAAAAGGCAGGGCAAAGACCGCCGGTGGAGCCATGCGGTTGGTCAGCAGCCAGAAAAACAGGTGTTTGTCGCCGACAAAGGAGTAGCGGGAAAAAGCGTAGGCGGCCGGCAGGGCGAAAGTGACCGAGATGACCACGTTAATCGACACATAGATCATCGAATTGATATACCCCGAATACCAGGAGGCGTCGGTAAAGATAACCCTGTAGTTGGCAAAGGTCAGGTTCTGCGGCCAGAGGCTGAACATCGACAGGATTTCGTCGTTGGTCTTCAGGCTCATATTGACCAGCCAGTAGATAGGCAGCAGCAGGAAAAAGATATAGATGGCAGGGATAAGCCATTTTGCGCGCATATCAGGTACCTCCTTTGGAGCTTTCTTCGCCTATATTGCTCATCACCGTATAGAACACATAGCTGAGCAGGAGAATAACCAGAAAGTAAATCAGGGACATGGCCGCGGCTGGACCGAGATCGAACTGGCCGACGGCCATCTTGACCAGGTCAATCGACAGGAAGGTCGTCGAGTTGCCCGGACCGCCGCCGGTGATGACAAAGGGTTCGGTATAGATCATAAAGCTGTCCATAAATCGGAGCAGGACGGCGATCAGCAACACCCGCTGCATCTTCGGCAGCTGGATGTACCTGAATACTGCCAGGCGCGACGCGCCATCGATCTTAGCCGCTTGATAATATGCATCGGGGATGGAGCAGAGCCCGGCATAGGAGAGCAGGACAACCAGGCTGGTCCAGTGCCAGATGTCCATGATGATGATAGTGATCCAGGCTGCCAGCGGGTCCTGGGTATAGTTGTAATCAAAGCCGAGAGAGGCGAGTGTATGGCCAAGCAGGCCGATATCCACCCGGCCGAAGATCTGCCAGATGGTGCCGACCACGTTCCAGGGGATGAGCAGCGGCAGGGCCATGGTGATCAGGCAGACCGGCACTCCCCAGCCTTTTTTGGGCATGGCCAGGGCGATGGCGATGCCGAGAGGAATCTCTATCGCCAGGATAATGCCGGAAAACAGCAACTGGCGAAGAAAGGCGTCATGAAAACGAGGCGAATGGATCAGGTCTTTGAACCAGTCAATTCCCACCCAGAAGAACTGGTTGCTGCCGAAGGTGTCCTGGAAGGAGTAATTGACCACGGTCATCAGGGGAATAACGGCACTGAAGGCCACTATCAGAAAAACGGGCAGGACCATAAACCATGCTTTCTGGTTGACTTGCTTGGCTATCACGGCTTTGCTCCTCCAATGAGATGATCGTTGACATAGATATTGGTATGGGCGGTATCGAAGACTAGTGAGGCTGTATCGCCGGTCATCCCGGACATCTCCGGCATAACGACATGGAAGGTGCGCTCGTTTACCGCCACGCGGACGATCTTGTGGCGACCGATATCGTCGACCTTGATTATTTTTACCGGCAGCCCCTGTTCCTGCGGCGGGGCCAGTGTCAGGTACTCGGGGCGGATGCCGATCTCGATTTTGGCCGAAGCATCCTGTTCCGGGTAGTGACATTCAAGGACGATATCATGACCTTCGATAATCGCCCGGTTGCCGCGTAGTTGGCAGGGGGCGATATTCATTCCTGGAGAACCGATAAAATAGCCGACAAAGGTATGTTCCGGTCGCTCAAACAACGCTTCTGGAGTACCAACCTGGACGATTTGGCCCTCGTACATGACGATGACCTCGTCGGCAAAGGTCAGCGCCTCGGTCTGGTCGTGGGTGACATAGATCATGGTAAAACCAAACTGCTTATGGAGGTATTTAAGCTGCGAGCGCAGTTCCCATTTCAGTTGCGGGTCGATGACGGTCAGCGGTTCGTCAAATAAAATGGCGTTGACGCTCTGCCGGATCAAGCCACGGCCAAGGGAGATCTTTTGCTTGGCATCGGCAGTGAGATGCTGGGCCTTGGTGTAGAGATCCTTTTCCAGACCGAGCATTTTGGCCAGCTCAATCACCCTCGGCTCAATTTCTGTATTGCTGCGCCCTCTGTTTTTCAAGGGAAAGGCTAAATTCTGGAACACCGTCATGGTGTCATAGATGACTGGAAATTGAAAAATCTGGGCGATATTGCGTTTTTCTGTAGGGAGCCTGGTCACATTTTCGTCGTTGAATAAAACCTCGCCCCTGGTCGGGGTGAGCAGCCCGGAGATAATATTCAAGAGCGTGGTTTTGCCACAGCCCGAAGGGCCGAGCAGGGCGTAGGCCCCGCCATCGCGCCAGGTAAGATTAAGCTTTTTCAGGGCGTAATCAAAAGGGTTATCCGATGGCCCGGTATAACTGTGGGCGATGTCCTTTAGGGTAATATGGGCCATTAATTTTTCCTCTCCTTCGATGCCTTGGTGACATTTTCTGGTGTCACCACCAGGACATCGTGGCGATCGAACACGTAAAATTGATCGGGATCCATAAATATCTCGATTGTTTCATGGACATCGAAATTGTGGATACCGGGGGCCAGCAGAACCCAGCGAATTCCGGCAATATCAATATGGACATAGCTCTCGGAGCCGGTTATCTCCGTTACTGCAACCTTTGCTTTGACTGCAATTGCCCGATCAGAAGGACGCTTCAGATAGAGGTGGTGCGGTCTGAAAGCGATGGTATAGTCGTCGTCCGGCAATTGCGGCAATTGGCCGAGGACCGGGATCTCTACATGGCTCTTAAAGAGCATTTTGTCATTGAGTTTGGTCACCGGCAGTATGTTCAACGGGGGATCGGACAGGGTCTTGGCGGTGATCAGGTTTTGTGGTTGGGAAAAGACCTCAATAGTCGGTCCGAACTGGGTGATCCTGCCCTGGTGCAGGGATGCAGTATTGCCGCCAAGAAGAAGAGCTTCGGATGGCTCGGTAGTGGCATAGACAAAAATGGAGCCGGTTGCCGAAAAAATTCGCGGCAGCTCTTCGCGAAGCTCCTCACGCAGTTTATAATCGAGGTTGGCCAGCGGCTCATCGAGCAGCACCAGGTCAGCTTCTTTAACCAGGGCGCGGGCCAGGGCCGTACGCTGCTGTTGTCCGCCGGACAGCTCCTGGGGCGAGCGCTTGAGCATATTTTCAAGTTTCAACAGCGCGGCTACTTTGGCGACTCGCTGCTTAATTTCAGCAGCGGCAACACCGGCGATACGTAGAGGAGAGGCGATATTTTCAAATACGCTCAGGTTCGGGTAGTTGATAAACTGTTGATAGACCATGGCCACATGACGCTTTTGGACAGGTACGCCGGTGACGTCGCGGCCGCCAAAAAAAACTGTGCCGGAGCTTGGCTGATCCAGCCCGGCCATAAGACGCATCAGCGATGTTTTGCCGGAAAGCGTCGGGCCGAGAAGGATATTCAGTGTCCCTGCCTCAAAAGTGAGCGATACGTCGGAGATATGGAACTCCCGCCCGACTTTTTTAGATACTTTGCGTAACTCGAGCTGCATTACCTCTCCTCATCGGTTACCGGCGGGATACGATCGGTCGCCGATACTTTCTTTTTGATATAACTGTCAAGATTTTCAGCTTCTGTCGCAGACAGGAATAAGCCAAGTTTGGTGCGTCGCCAGAGCACATCCGCAGCGCATTTGGCCCATTCGCGAGTGATCAGGTAATCGACTTCAAAACCATAGAGACCATGGCCAAAAGATGTGCCCATATCTTTAGGTTCCTGGATAGAATCGGTCATTGCATAAGCGCGGGTGCCGTAGGCCCTAAAGAGACGCGTCGCCTGTTCCCGGCTCAGAACCGGACAGCGGCTGAGGAGTTCTCGTACCGAAAAATCGAAATCGTTCGGATCAAAATCACCGCCCGGCAGAACACTCTTTTCTGTCCATTCGTCGCCCATATTGGGCAAAAATTGGTCAAGTTCGGCCAGTACCGATTCGGCAAGTTTTCTATAGGTGGTAATCTTCCCGCCGTAGAGAGACAGAAGCGGGGCTTCATTTTTGCCGGTATCCAGTTTTAATACATAATCCCGGGTTGCAGCTTTTGCTTCGCTCTTGCCGTCATCAAAGAGGGGGCGAACGCCGGAAAAGCTGCTTATCACATTGTCTGCGGTGATCTCCTTCAGAAAATATTCCGAGGCAGCTTGGCATAAATAGTCGGTTTCCTCTTTGGAGATGGAAACATTATCAGGGTGGCCATGAAAGTCACGGTCGGTGGTGCCGATCAGGGTGAACTCATTTTCATAGGGGATAGCGAAAATGATGCGGCCATCACCGTTCTGGAAAATATAGGCCCGCTCATGGTCAAACAGTTTCTTGACGATGATATGACTGCCCTGCACCATCCGGATATGTTCTTTCGTTGCCGTATGGGAGATATGGTTGAGCAGCTCATCAAGCCAGGGGCCGGAAGCATTTACCAGTGTTTTAGCCTCAACCTGAGTTGTTGTACTGCTGGCTTTATCGAGTACCTGCAGCTGCCAGGTTTTGCCGGTTCTCGAGGCGGACAGCAGGGGCGATCTGGTTCTGATCTCCGCACCCCTGGCTGCAGCATCCATGGCGTTGAGCACGACCAGGCGGCTGTCCATTACCCAGCAGTCGGAGTATTCAAAACCCTTGCTGAAGTTGTCTTTAAGAACTTTTCCGGCGGCATCGGTTTTTAGATTGACGCTGGTGGTGCCGGGAAGGATTTCTCTCCCGCCGATATGATCATAAAGGAATAAGCCGAGGCGGATAAGCCATGCCGGTCGCAGTCCTTTATGGTGGGGAAGAATAAAACGGAGCGGCCAGATTATATGCGGCGCCATATTGAGAAGAACTTCTCGTTCACGTAACCCTTCGCGGACCAGCCGAAACTCGTAATATTCCAGATAACGGAGACCGCCGTGGATCAGTTTTGTCGAGGCGGAAGATGTCCCGCCGGCGAGATCGTTCTGCTCACAGAGAAACACGGAAAGTCCCCTTCCGGCGGCATCGCGGGCAATACCGCAGCCATTGATACCACCTCCTATAATAGCTATATCATAAACGGGACTCTTCATGGCGGGTTTCCGATTGAAGACGGACGTATCTTCTCTGGTTAGTTTCAAATATGGTGATAAAAACTTTCGAATGCAAGTATAAATCAGACTTAACCGAAAATAAATATTGCGGCAAGTGAAATTTTATGTGCCCGGCCATTTCTGGAAAATGATCGCCAGACGGTCGCAGGAATTCATTGGTCAGCTCCCGGCTATGACCACCTCGACACCGTTCCTTGAACAAATTTCCTGTAGTTTTGTCGGCAGGGCGTCGTTGATAACTATGGTGTTGATCTGGGAGATATGATCAATGCGAATCGGTGCGTTTCTTTCGAGTTTCATCGTGTCGGTGACCAGAATGACATGTCGGGCATTTTTGATTATGGCCTGGGCGACACGTACTTCGCTGAAATCATAGTCAAGCAACGAGCCGTCTTCATCTATGGCTGATACGCCGATGACCGCATAGTCAACCTTAAACTGGTTGATAAAATCAACCGCCGCCACTCCGACAATTCCCCCGTCGGAGCGTCGGACCTGGCCGCCGGCGATGATCAGTTCAATGCCAAGGAAATTTTTCATGATTTCAATTGCATTGATGTTGTTGGTAATGACCAGCAATCCGCGGTGATTGTAGAGGGCGTGGGCAACCTGCTCGGTCGTCGTGCCAATATTAATCAGCAGGGAACTATTATCCGGAATCAATGCCGCCGCCGCTTTGCCAATGGCTTTTTTCGGGCCGGGGGCCAGCAGGCGCCTGGCTTCATAGCTGACATTTTCAATGCCTGAACCGACAATGGCGCCGCCGTGGATGCGTTGCAGCAGTTGTTTATCACAGAGTTCGTTGAGATCTTTGCGGATGGTCTGGGCGGATACATTAAATGCGGAGGATAGCTTTTCGACGTCGACCCTGCCGTTTTCTCTTGCAAGTACAAGGATCCTGTTCTGCCGTTCGGAGAGAATTTCCATGACGCAGTTCCCGCAGGTTTCTGGTTAATTGAATGATGATCTCCTCAAGAAAGTATTCTTAATCGAAGGTTCGAGAAAGTCAAATTATATTTCATACGAAAGAAAATAAGCGTTTTAAACAATAAAATGAATGTTGCCGCTTTGAGATATCGCAGTTTGTCTGGATGTTGCGGGCACATTGCTCTTGCACCTTTCTTGATACGTGGTAGATGCATTTGGTGAAAGTGCGGTGGCTCCAAAATTTAATTATCTGTTGTTAAGTGGTGAATGATGAATCGTTTACAAGCAAATCTCCTGCTAGCTCTCGCGGCAGTTATCTGGGGCAGCAGTTTTGTGGTGCAGCAGATTGGCACAGGAGAGTTGGGATCCATAACTTTTACCGGTTGCCGTTTTCTTGTTGGTGCTGTAGTGGTAATGCCGTTTGCGGTCAGGCAATTTCTACGGGTGGAACGAGAGGAGCGAAAGTTTCAGTCCTCTGACTGGTTGGGGCTGGCTGTAACCGGTTGTGTTCTCTTAATTGCCGCAGTCCTGCAGCAGCATGGAATTCTCCGGACAACCGTAACCAATTCAGGATTTCTGACCGCTTTATATGTTCCACTGGTTCCTGTTCTTGGCGTAATCTTTCTGAGAAGGAAAGTTCATTTTTCCATCTGGCCTGCCTCAATCTGCTGTTTTCTTGGTACTTATATTTTGAGTGGTGCGCAGAAGGTTGATCTGGTGGCGGGGGATTTGTGGGTAATCTCAAGCACTATTTTCTGGGCAACGCACGTCACGCTGGTAGGAATTCTGGCTTCCAGGACCCGGGCGCCGCTAGTGGTCGCGGTGGTGCAGTTTCTCGTGTGTGGTTGTCTCGGAGTGCTGCTTGGATATATTGTCGAATCTCCAAGCTTTAGCCAGATAATTGGTGCAGGCTGGGGAATATGTTATGTAGGAATCTTCTCCGTGGGTATGGCTTTTACCCTGCAGGTGGTCGGACAGCGCTTCACCCCGGCGGCTGATGCGGCGATAATCCTCAGTTCCGAAACTGTTTTCGCCGCCTTGTGCGGCATGTTTTTTTTGGGCGAACGATTGACACCTGTGCAACTCTCGGGTGGGGTTCTCATTCTGGCCAGCATTCTCGCCGTTGAATTACTGCCCATGACCCGCCTCGGTAAACCGCGCCCTTTGAGTTAGGTGGTATAGGGACTTGCGTCTATTTTCTAATTCACTAATAATTCCGTCATAGCATTATAGACATCGCGTAAATAAATGATCCCGACCACCTTGCCGTCGCTTCTGGTGACCGGCAGGCGCCTGATCTGTTCCGTGAGCAGTATGTCGGCACAACGCAGGAGGGTTTCCTCGGCGGCGATTACCCGGACATCTTCCGTCATTATCTTGCTGACTGTGATCGCTTGAATAGCAGCTGTCTTTTCATCACGAAGAGCCTGCCATGAAATACGATCGGGGTGATCGTCAAAATAAACATGTGCAGGAATGAGGATTCGCAGGATATCAATAGTCGAGACAATGCCGGCAAGGTTCATGGCGCCATCCAGTACAACAATGCCGTTTACGGCTAAGCCATGGCCGCGTTTGGTTGATTTCATGACCTTGATTGCTTCGCGCAGGGACATGTCAGGGGTCAGCCAGCTTTTAATCGGTTCCATCAGGTCTTTGACTCGCATCATGGCTCCTATGGGTTAATGAAAGGCTGATTCAACGTAAGTATTCTTTAGCACCGGATCTGTTGAGCTTTCCTGTGAACCGCTGATCCTGCTGGGCCTTTTACCTCACGATATAATGGGATTTTCAAGACGTTGCATCAATTTTACCGGTAATCACAGTGTATCATAAAAGGGCACCGTTAATCAATAAAATATATGCAAAGATTAAACAAAATGAATATAAGGGTGGTTTTTCACTTTCCCATGCTCCAGGTGGGAGAAGCATCTTCATCCGGATAAATTTTTGCAAATAACTTGCTTTTTTCCCAGATTTTCTTAAAACACCATGTCATGTAGGTTTCAAGGAAAATTAGCTGATTTTAACGGTAAGATTGCAGAAATCCGCTCCCCGAATGTGGTAACTTCCTGAAAGAACAATAGAGTTGAGCGATGTCGACGACAGCTTGACTCCTATCCGCTTTTTTAAATCATCCCAGGAGACAATTATGAGCGTGCATGTCGCGGATCACCCCCTCATCAAGCATAAGCTTGGTCTTATGCGTCAACATGACATTTCCACCAAGGATTTTCGTGATCTCTCGTCGGAAGTTGCCCGCCTGCTTACCTATGAGGCGACCAAGGATCTGCAGACCCAGAGAAAAACTATCCAGGGATGGGCGGGAGAGGTAGAAGTCGATGAACTCAAGGGCAAGAAAATTACCATCGTGCCTATTTTGCGGGCAGGTCTTGGCATGATGGACGGGGTTATCGATCTTATCCCGTCAGCCAAGGTCAGTGTGGTTGGCTATTATCGCAATGAAGAGACTCTGGAGCCGGTCGAATACTATGTCAAAACGGCCAATGATATTGAAGAAAGAGTGGCCCTGATTCTTGATCCGATGCTGGCCACCGGCGGCACCCTGATGGCTACTATTGCCACCCTGAAAAAGGCCGGCTGCAAAACGATTAAAGGTCTTTTTCTGGTTGCCGCACCAGAAGGGATAAAGAGGGTAACCGAGGCCCATCCCGATGTGGAGATTTATGTTGCCGCCGTCGATGATCGGCTCAACGATGTCGGCTATATCCTGCCGGGGCTTGGGGATGCTGGCGATAAGATCTTCGGCACCAAATGATGGAGTCGTAAAACAAAATTTGTTTAGGAGGTTGGTGTAATGCCAGAAGTCTCACCAGATTCAACCTATCGGTTCCGACTGTGCGACAGTCTTCTCGGTGCCCAGATGTTGTTCGTCGCCTTTGGTGCCCTGGTCCTGGTCCCCATCTTGACCGGCCTTGATCCAAACGTGGCACTGTTTACCGCTGGTATCGGCACGCTTGTCTTTCAAATAATCACCAAAGGCAAGGTGCCGGTCTTTCTCGCCTCTTCTTTTGCCTTTATCGCCCCAATCATTTACGGGGTGCAGACCTGGGGGATTCCGGCGACCCTTTGCGGTCTGACTGCAGCGGGACTCTTTTATGTCTTGTTGAGTCTGGCTATTCGTTATTTTGGTGCCGGAATATTACATAAATATCTGCCGGCAGTGGTAACCGGACCGGTGATCATGGTTATCGGCCTGGTACTGGCCCCGGTTGCCGTGCATATGGCCATGGGTCGAACGGGTGATGGTTCCGCATGGCTGGTTCCCGAAAAAACGGCGATGATTATCGCCGGAGTTTCCATGGTAACCACCGCGCTGGTTGCCCTGCTCGGCAAGGGCTGGCTGCGGCTGCTGCCGATTTTGTGTGGTATCTGCGCCGGTTATGCAATATCGTTTGTCCTTGATCTTACCGGTTATACCGCTGCCATTCAGGGCTCCTTTGCTCCGGCAAGCCTGCAGAATTGGACCGCGCCGGCCCTTATTTCCTTTGCCCCGGTTCTTGAGAAAGCCTGGCTGGCCATGCCCGCTTTTGTGCTCCCGGAATGGAAATGGGAGGCAGTCCTGTTTATTGTCCCGGTGGCTATCGCCCCGGCTATTGAACATTTTGGTGATGTCCTGGCTATCGGTTCGATTACCGGCAAGGACTATGTCGACGATCCGGGCATTGAAAATACCATGCTGGGCGACGGGATTGCTACCTCCATTGCCTCCATGCTGGGTGGACCGCCAAACACAACGTATTCAGAAGTGAGCGGTGCTGTGGCGCTCACCAAGGCGTACAACCCGGCAATCATGACCTGGGCGGCTCTTACGGCAATTATCCTCTCCTTTGTCGGTAAAATTGGTGCCTTGCTGGCCACAATCCCTTCTCCGGTGATGGGGGGAATCATGATCCTGCTGTTTGGCATGATTACCGTCGTCGGCATCAATACCCTGGTGAAATCCGGTCAGGACCTGATGTCTCCCAGAAATCTGATCATTGTTGCGGTTATTCTGGTTTGCGGCATCGGTGGCATGAAACTGAGCGCAGGCTCTTTTTCCATCGAGAAAATTGGTCTGGCCGGAATATTGGGGGTGTTGCTTAATATGATTTTGCCCGCGGAAAGAGAACAGTCATCCTGATAAAAGAGTCGTACTGGATGTTTTAATTGTCGAGACTTTAAAATGGCTTGCGATTTGAACGACTTGATAAAGAGTCAACCGGAGGTAACAATGGATTTTCCAATAAATTTAGATGAATACGTAGCCCAGAAATATGATTTACAGCAGACCAGACTGACCGATGAACAGCGTCAGGTGCTGCGCAACAATATTCAGATAGTTCGTGACAGCCTGGTGTTTTTTACTGCTCTTGCCAACGTTAAGGGGCTGGGCGGCCATACCGGCGGGGCGTTTGATATCGTGCCGGAGCTGCTCATTATCGACGGCTTTATGAAGGGGTCCGACACCGTTCACCCGGTCTATTTTGATGAGGCGGGCCACCGGGTGGCCATTCAATATATGATGGCGGTGCTGAACGGATACCAAAAGCCGGAATCCCTGCTCCATTATCGGCAGTACGATAAAGGATACTATGGTCATCCCGAGCGCGATGATAAGAAGGGGGTATTTTTTTCGTCAGGCAGACTCGGACATCTCTGGAGTTATGTCAACGGTGTTGCCGAGGCCGATCCGGGCAAAACCGTGGTCATGTTCGGCAGTGACGGCTCGCAGATGGAAGGCGACAACGCCGAGGCGGCCCGGTATGCGGTGGCCAGAAATCTTAAGGTCAAAGTTATTGTCGATGACAACAATGTCACCATTGCCGGTCATCCAGGTACCTATATGCAGGGCTATGATGTGGCGGGGACCCTTAAAGGTCATGGACTTGCCGTCAATGTCGGCGAAGGTGAAGACCTCGACGCACTGTTTGGCCGCATTCAGCAGGCACTGGCCGCCGATGGGCCGGTCGCCCTGATCAATAAACGGCTGATGGCGGTAGGTGTTGCCGGGATCGAGGGATCGCCTAAAGGCCATGACGTCATCGCGGTAAAGTTGGCGGTTGACTATCTCAAGGAAAAGGGGCGTGCGGCGGCTGCCGAAATGCTCGAGAATTTCCCCGTTGTAAAAGAGAAAATCACCTATCTGGGCAGCACTGTGGAAATGGGCAAGGTTCGCGACGATTTCGGTAAAGTTGTCTGTGAAATCCTCGACTCCATGGATAATACGCCGGACAAGGTTCTGGTGGTCGACTCCGATCTCGAGGGCTCCTGCGGTCTGCATCATATCAGGAAGAACCACCCCGAGGTGTATGTCCACGGCGGCATCATGGAGCGCAATAACTATTCGGTTGCTGCAGGTTTTGGCTCCGAAGCCGGACGCCAGGGAATTTTCGGCACCTTTGCCGCATTCTTAGAAATGGTCGTCTCCGAAATTACCATGGCCCGTCTCAATCATGCCAATGTCCTGGCCCATTTTTCTCATTCCGGCATTGACGATATGGCCGATAATACCTGCCATTTCGGCATCAATAACTTCTTTGCCGATAATGCGGTCGCCGAAGGCGACGTGACGCGCCTCTATTTTCCAGCAGATGTCCTGCAGCTCAAAGCCATGCTCAAAAAGATCTTTTTTGAGCAGGGGTTGCGTTTTGTTTTTTCCACCCGTTCGGCAACACCCTGTCTGCTGGACGATCAGGGGAAAGTGTTGTTTGGCGATGGCTACCAGTTCCAACCCGGCAAAGACGAGCTCATTCGTGAAGGCAGTGATGGCTATATCGTCAGCTACGGTGAGATGACCTATAGATGCCTGGATGCGGTACTCCAGCTGAAGCAGCAGGGAGTGAACATTGGTTTGATCAATAAACCGACGTTAAATGTTATTGACGAAGAGATGATCGTCAAAGCAGGCCGCAGTCCTTTTGTCCTGGTGGTGGAGAGTCAAAATACCAAGACTGGACTTGGGGTGCGTTATGGCACCTGGCTGCTGGAACGAGGCCTCACGCCAAAATATTCGTTAATGGGAACGAGCAAAATCGGTCATGGCGGCATAGTCGAACAGTTGCCGCATCAGGGTTTGGCCGTCGCCGATATTATCAAGAAAATTCAGGCAATGTGCGGTTGAGCCAGCAGCTGTGCCGCAGCAGAATCGCCTGGTCAAACCTGGCAGAACTAAAAGAAGCGTGGTGACCGAAACAGGCGAGCAGTTGGTTGTCCCGGCGGACTGGGCCCTGCTCGCGCCGGGGGACGGTCCTTTGACGAAAATGGTCAAGGCAAAAGGGCCGACATGGCTGGTCCAGGTCAAGGTGAGAAAAAGGTTTATCTCCCAGGGAATCTGGGCCAAAGAGGAGCATATCCTGGCCGCGGTAAAGGAGCTGGAGACAAAGCGTTCAGCCCCTGGCTATGCCAAAAAACGTTGTCAGGATCTGGCTCGAAAAGAACAAAAACACCAGGAATATGTCCAGGATTTTTACGCAGAAGTCCTGGCTTTTCTTGGTTTTCATTACCGCTATGCGACCTTTGCCGCAAAACTGGCCAGAGCGGTCACCGATCTGGCAACCCCGGTTGGCAGCGGCACGGTGGCGCGGACGGAGCGAATCCCGGTGGCAGACCGTGCCCGCAGCGCAGTCATTGCCTGGTTGCGCCACCAGACCACCAACTATGATCGGATGACCATCGCCAGGGTCAAGGGTACCAGGCGGCAGGTCCGAAGAGAACTCGCCTCCCGTTCACTCGAGCTGCTGCAGCTCTATCGTCAAGGTCATGATACAACGCCGACCTGTCCTCTGCAAAGGGCGTTGTTGGCAGATTCACAAAGCTCCGGTCCTCATCCTTCACGGTCTTCTGGGACCGGACGCGCCCTAATTAGCCCGCATTCGGGTGGCAAACTCTTCGGCGGTAAATGAATACACCTGGGTGCCGTTGCATTCAACGGCAAACGAGGCGCAGACACTGGCCTGGATGGCACTGGTTTCCAGGTCGCTGCCGCTGATCAAGCCACTGAGCAGACCGCCGCGGTAGGCATCGCCCGCTCCGGTCGGATCGACGACCCTGGCTGCTTTGAAAGCAGGGATGGTCAATTTGCCTGACGAGTTATAGACTTCTGAGCCGGCTCCGCCCAGGGTGATAATAGTTGCATCGGCTAGGGCCAGCAGTTCATCTTTGGTCAGGCCGGTCTTATCCAGGATCAGGTTGAATTCGTAATCGTTGACGATAAGAAGCATGCAGCCGGTAATTACATCAATTAAATCTTGAGCCTGCAGCACGGGAAGGGCCTGGCCTGGATCAAAAATATAGCGAATGCTTTTTTGTTTGCACAACTTCGGGTAGTTGATCATATCGGCAAGATTGCCGGGAGAGACCAGCAGCAGGGTTTCTTCAGGGTTGAGACCATTAAAGTCGAGTCTGGAAGAATATTTCATTGCCCCAGGGTTGAACCCGGTAATCTGGTTGTTGCTTTTATCGGTGGTTATATATGCTCCGGCCGTCAACTCTTCGGGGACTATGATGATTTCCTTCCTGGAAATCGAATGCCTATCCAGCCATGCAAAATATTTATGATGGTCGCTGCCGATAGTGGCGGTAATGGTTGAGTCCTTGCCCATCAACTTGAGGGCGTAGGCGATATTGCCGGCAGTCCCGCCATAATTCTCCGTCACCCCGTCTACCTGGAAACAAACGTTAAGAGTATGGATTTTGTCCGGCAGGATATGATCGGAAAAACTCTCGGGAAAATTCATGATTCGATCGTAAGCAAGTGAGCCGGAAATAAATATATTCTTCATCGTCTAACCTTTCAGTGAGGGTTGGTAAGTTTTGTTTATTGAATTTTGAAGGACTCGTAAATAGTTTTTACGACGCCATCAATTTTTGCGGTTTGTTGGCCAGCAGCACCGCACCAAGAACAAGCGCCCCACCTGCCAGCTGCAGGATTGAAAGGGTCTCTCCCAGTAATATCCAGGCACCACAGGCGGTGACCAGTGGAATGCCGTTGATAAAGACGGCAGCCTGCGCTGCGGGGATTCTGATCAAGGCATAATTATAGCACAGGAATGCGACGATGGTAGCAAAAATAGTCAGGACAATCAGGGCGATCAGTGATTCGCTGGAAACTGCCTGCCAATTAAGCTTTGGCAGGTCCCAGAGAAATGCCGGCAGGAAAAGCAGAGCGCCAAGAATAATCTGCATGCCGGTAATTTGCAGAGAAGTGAGCGATTCGCCCAATCGCCGGGTCATAATCATATAGATTGAGGCGGCAAGGACAGCGCCGAAGATTAGCATATCACCCAGCAATATGCCATCCGCCACTACCTGGTGTTCTCCGCCGAAAACCAGCAGGGCCACGCCAATCAAAGACAAGATGATACCAAGTATATTGAGCGGGCGTAGCCGTTCATGTAAATACAGGGCGGAAAGCACCAGAACAACAATGGGAATGGTGGCGATGATGAGGGAGGTTTTCGTTGCTGAGGTGTATTGCAGGCCCGTCGTTTCAAAGAAGAAATAGAGACCGGGCTGCATGAGCGTGAGTAATAGGAGAGATTTTAACGTCTTTCCGGTGAGAGGTGGAAAGCCGGTACGCCAGAGCAGGATGGTAAAAAAAATCGAAGCGGCAAAAAACCGAAAAAAAATCAGACAGAAAGGGGTAAAGCTCTGCAAGGCGATTTTAGTGGCGACAAAAGAGAGTCCCCAGAACAGAACCGCGATAGCTAAAGCCAGATAGGTTAGAAGAGAGTTTTCGATCTTCATTGATTGTTTGGCCAGTGAAAGAACATTTATATCCAAGTCGGTACAGTTTGGAGGGGAACTTAAACGATCCAGCGCAAAATATCTCGCAGGGAATGCCGCCGGAGAAAAAAAGATCGGCATGCTGCAAAGAAAGGATTGGCTGATTGTGGATGACTTCCTCACAAAGATGTCAGAAGCCAGGAAAACTAAGCGATCACACAAGAATCTCCTTGAGTTTTGCCGTGGATTTTGTTACGCAACTAGGAGTCTGTCGCTGGTTTACCTAAATGAACTTTTTTTATAATACCAAATGGTTGTTTTTCATCGCCGGGACAGAATAAGCCAAGCGTTCGTCAAGGGTATTCCCCTTATCATCAACCATAACAAGGAGAGAAAGATGAAGAAAATGTCGTTATTGGTAGCTGTTGCACTGGCAATGCTCACTTGTTCTGCGGGTACTGTTTTTGCAGCAGATACCCTGGCGGAAATTCAGAAGCGTGGTACCCTGCGGGTGGGTATGGAGCCCGGCTATATGCCTTTTGAGCTGACCAATCAGAAAGGCGAAATCATCGGTTTCGATGTTGATATGGCCACCAGAATGGCCAAGGCAATGAAAGTTAAACTGGAACTTGTTTCGACTGCCTGGGACGGCATTATTCCGGCCTTGCTGACCAATAAATTCGATATCCTCATGTCCGGCATGACCCTTACCCAGGAAAGAAATATGACGGTAAATTTTGCCCCGCCGTATATCCTGATCGGTCAGTCGGTTCTTTTGAAAAAAGAGCTCGCCGATACGGTTAAATCGTACAAAGATCTGAACGACCCTAAATACACCATCGCCTCGAAGCTCGGTACCACCGGGGAGCAGGCCACCAAGCGGATGATTCCCAATGCCAAGTATATCTCCTACGAGACCGAGCAGGAAGGGGTAATGGAGTTGGCGAATGGCAAGATCGATGCCTTCATCTACGATCTGCCCTTTAATGCCATCGCCGTGGGCCAGAAGGGTGCAGGGAAATTTGTCCATCTGGACGAACCTTTTACCAAAGAGCCACTGGCCTGGGCTATCCGCCGAGGCGATCCGGATTTTCTCAACTGGCTGGAAAATTTCATGAACCAGATCAAATACGACGGTGTATATGACAAGATTTATACCAAGTGGTTTCATGACGATGCGTGGTTGAAAGAGATTCAGTAAAAAAGGACGTGCAAATTTGAAAGCCAGAGAAAAGACCTGGCCCTGGAGACTTCTGCTGGTGGTCATCCTGCTTGGGATGGCCGCCGGTACCTGGGGTGCAGTCAGGAAAATCGACTATAAATGGCGATGGTACAGAGTCCCTCAATACTTCATGTACCTTGCCGAAGACGCACAGAAGATTCCCTTCGACGGCCAGGTGACTGCCGTTGCCAAAGGCGGCAAGAATACGCAGGTGACCGTGGTCTCGGAAAGTTCGGTGACCAAAACGATACAAGTCACCACGGATAGTCTGAAAGTGTCCGAGGGGGATGACTTGTTCGTCGGTGACGTCGTTGGCTTTACCAAAACCTGGCGGCTTGGTCCATTGATGCTTGGTCTCTGGACGACTCTCTGGCTGTCGGCAATTTCCAGTGTGTTCGCCCTCGTTTTAGGTCTTCTTACCGGCATTGCCCGGGTTTCGAAAAATATTACCTTACGAGGCCTGGCGATCATCTACGTCGAATGTATTCGTGGCACGCCGCTGCTGGTACAGATTTTTATTGCTTATTTTTTCCTTGGCACTGTTTTTAATCTCAGCCGCAACGTCTGCGGTATCGGGGCATTGGCTCTGTTTGCCGGCGCCTATGTGGCGGAGATCGTTCGTGCCGGGGTGCAGAGTATTCCAAAAGGACAGATGGAGGCTTCAAGGTCACTTGGCATGACTGCCTTTCAAACCATGGTAGACATTATTCTGCCCCAGGCCTTCAAAAAAATCCTGCCGCCGCTATCGGGCCAGTTTATCAGTCTGATCAAGGACTCGTCACTGGTTTCGGTTATTGCCATCACTGACCTGACCAAATCGGGCCGGGAGATTATCACCTCCACCTTTGCCACCTTTGAGGTGTGGATTGTGGTGGCGGCGATGTATCTGCTGGTGACTTCGGTCTTGTCACAACTTGTTTTTTACATGGAACGGAGGCTTGCGGTCAGTGATTAAAGCCGACAATGTAGTGAAGGTATTTAGTACTCGTTCCGGTGAAATACGGGCCGTAGACGGGGTGTCAACCGAAGTGGCGCGGGGCGAGGTTGTGGTCGTCATCGGTCCATCCGGTTCCGGGAAATCAACTTTCTTGCGCTGTATCAACGGCTTGGAAAGCTTTACCGAGGGCCATATTGTCATCGATGGCGTCGACCTGGCCGATAAAAAGACCAATATCAATAAGGTTCGGGCCGAAGTTGGCATGGTGTTTCAGCAGTTCAACCTTTTCCCCCATAAGACCGTGCTGGAAAACCTCACCCTGGCCCAGTGCCGGGTTCGAAAAAGAAGCAAAAAGGTCGCCGATGAAAAAGCTAAAGGCCTGCTAAAAAAAGTCGGCATCCCGGAGAAAGCTGGAGAATATCCTTCAAGGCTTTCCGGAGGACAGCAGCAGCGTGTGGCGATAGCCCGGGCGCTGGCGATGGACCCCAAGGTCATGCTTTTTGATGAACCAACCTCCGCTCTCGATCCGGAGATGGTCGGAGAGGTTCTCGATGTCATGAAGCAACTCGCCCGGGAGGGCATGACCATGATCGTCGTGACCCACGAAATGGGTTTTGCCCGCGAGGTAGCCGACCGGGTTATCTTTATGGATGAAGGCAAGGTGGTTGAAGTAGGGACTCCGGAACATTTCTTCACCAATCCCCGGGAAGAGAGGGCCAAGCTGTTTTTAAAGCAGGTACTGTAATGGCCACCAATTCCTCATATAATAAAACCTACCCCATCTCCTGGGATCAACTGCACCGGGACTCAAAGGCACTGGCCTGGCGACTGCTCAATATCGGGCCGTTCAGGGGGATAATCGCCATTACCCGAGGTGGCCTGGTTCCGGCGGCGATCATTGCCCGGGAACTGGATATCCGCCTGGTGGATACCATTTGCCTCTCCAGCTATGACTGGAAAGACCGAAAGAGCGAGGTGAATACTCTGAAATCCTTTGAAGGTGACGGAACCGGGTGGTTGATTATCGACGACCTCGTCGACACCGGGCGAACGGCGCAGGTAGTTCGGGAAATTGTGCCGGCGGCCCATTTTGCCACGGTGTATGCCAAACCTGCCGGGCGTCCGCTGGTCGACACCTTTATCACTGAGGTGAGTCAGGATACCTGGATACTTTTTCCATGGGATACCGAATCGCAGTTTGTCGTGCCCCTTGCCGGCCGGGATAAAACCTGAGGTTGAAAAAGATAGCACCATGAAAGAACCATTTGATTTCTGGCAGGATCATTCCGAGCAGTTTCTGGTGATGGCCAATCTCTATGAGAGAAGCAAGGTTATGGACAACCCCGATGGTGTCGGCAGAAAAACAGGGGACTGCGGTGATACCGTAACAATTTATCTTGCCGTCGAGCATGGTATCGTGGCGCAGTTGACCTATCAACTGCAAGGCTGCATCAACACCAATGCCTGTGCCAATGCACTTGCTGTCATGGTGGAGGGAAAACCGGTGGAGCACTGCTGGAACGTAACGCCAAACGATGTTATCGATTTTCTACAGACCCTGCCTAAGGACCATCACCACTGTGCTGAACTGGCCGTCGGCACCCTGTATCTGGCCCTGGCTGATTGGGAAAAATCTGAGCGGGAAGTTGTGTCAGCTCAGTGAATGGGTTCGGGCGGATTTGGCCGCCATTCAAGTATTTTTCCCTGGCCGTAGGACATTTTTATAATATATTCGGCAAAGTGATAATCGAGATCTTTTTCCTCAGTCCCGGTCGAGCCGGTGTAGCCAGCGAGAAACATTTCAGCCATTTCCATGACGATTGACCGGAAAGGTCCACTGACCACCATGTTGTCTATGGTGTGTTCCCCCAGATTGAGCACGGTAAATCTAACCATTGCATCGCCTCACAGATGAAGAATTTTTACGACGCCATCGGATTTTGGTCACCCTGTTTTTTTATATCGTCAATCCTGGCTGCTTGTGTAACAATACATATATGTTCACCGGAATACCTCAAAAGGCCTCATAACCCGGATGTGTAACCATTCAAGAACAGTAGAACAACTCGGCTGAAATTGGAAGTATATTAGAAAAAGATATGAAACAGCTTACTACTCCTCGCATGGACCAGTGCATCGGCTGTCAATCCTGCACGCTGGCCTGTGCCCGTCTTGTCTATCATCGGATTTCATGGAATACCGCGGGTATCCGCATTCATTCTACAGGGGGGCTCTCCACCGGTTTTATCGCCAACAGATGTCTGGCCTGCGATCCTCCTCCCTGCGCCGAAGTATGCCCCACCGGGGCTTTCACCAAGCGACCCGGAGGTGGAGTAATTATGAAGAAAACTCTTTGTATCCAGTGCGATAAATGTACTGATTCTTGTCCCGTTGACGCCATTTACCAGAACCGTCGGGGCGATGTCTATGTCTGTCTCCATTGCGGCCAGTGTGTTCCGTTCTGTCCGCAGAATTGTCTGGAAATGGTCGATAGCCACACTATCGAAGAGGTACTGGTATGATCAGGGAAGAATTTCGTATACTTCTTATGGATGTGACCACCGGCAAAGGAAAAATTGTCTTGCTCGATGGCCGCAATCAAGTTGCCGGAGGCAGCGGCCTCGCTGCTCTACTGTATATGCAGTATGGTCGGCCCGAGCTGCCATGGGATGATGCCCTGCAGCCGCTGATCTTTGCCATCGGCCCCCTGACCGGCTATTTTCCGCTTATGAGCAAGATGGTTTGTTCGTTTAAATCCAATTATCACGGCGAATACACCGAAAGCCATGCCGGGGGGCGGGCCGCACTGTCGCTGAAATTTTGTGATCTCGATGCGCTGGTTCTGATCGGCAAAGCAAAACAGCTCAGTTGTCTCGGGATTGGCGCTCATCAAGTAGAGTTGAAGGAATCCGGTTTTCTGCGCGGCACCGATGCGGAAAGTTCCGGCAAGCTGGTGCGGCGGATGTTCAAAGCCGGCAGCGGCCACCGGTCGATCATGCGCATCGGCCCTTCCGGTGAGGTCGGCTCGGCCATGGCCTGCATCAATGTTGATACCTACCGGCATTTCGGGCGAATGGGCGGTGGCGCAGCCATGGGTGCGAAAAATATCAAGGCCATTGTCATCCACGGCGACAGTGATTTTGAGGTCCCACCCGGCAAAGGCTATCCCAGGCTGTACAAAGAGGTGTATGCCAAGGTCACCGCAACCGATATGATGCGTAAATATCATAATCTGGGCACTGCGGCCAATCTGCAGGGATTAAACGACATCGCGTCCCTGCCCTGGCGTAATCTGCAGCAGACCAGTGATCCGGCGATAGTCGGTATTACCGGCAACAGCTTTGCCGACCAGACCCTGCTGCGCAACGGCGCCTGTTCCGGCTGCCCTGTTGGCTGCATTCATATCGGTTTTATCCGGGAAAAGATGGCCGCCGATAACCGCTACCATTACCACCAGGTAGCCTACGATTACGAACCGATCTTCGCCGCCGGAACCATGCTTGGAGTGACCAACAGCTTTGATGTGCTGCGCATTCTTGATGTCATGGAGAAGGTTGGTCTCGACGCGATGTCCGGGGGAGTTGCCCTTGGCTGGGCGACCGAGGCAACCGAGCAGGGGCTGATATCGACAAAAGAGACCCTTGTTCCCCTGGCATTTGGCGATGCCGGCGCCTACCAGCAGGCGGCGAGACATCTCGGCCGGGGCAGCAACGATTTTTACCAGCTCCTTGGCCAGGGAACCCTGAAGGCTGCTGCAATCTACGGCGGCGGGGATTTTGGCTGTGTCCTTGGCCAGGAAATGGCCGGGTATTCCACCGGCGAGCTGTTTTTTGCCGCCCAGACCCTTGGTTTTCGACATTCCCATCTGGATACCGGTGCCTACAGCTACGATCAGAAAAACTCCGACCAGGATGTCGCAGGGGCCGTAGACTTTTTGATTGCTGATGAGCCTGGCCGTGCTTTTCTCACCTCAATGGTTGGTTGTCTCTTTGCCCGGGCCATCTATACTGAAGAGCAGCTCGCCGAGTGCCTGCACACTGTTGGTTTTACTCAACTTGCCGGCTCGATCCCCCTGGTCTCCGAACATATCCGAGCCCTGCGCTGGAAGGTGCGGGCCCGGACCGGCTTTAATCCCGATAACTTTGCCATTCCAAAGCGCTTTTACCAGGTGAACACCTGGAAAGGCCAAGTCGATAAAAAGTATCTCGACAGCTTGAAACAGGAATACGGTAAACGAATCCAGGCGATTATTGCCGGAGGTTGAAAGCCTGACCCTAGAGAGTTTGGCGAGGTCGGAAATTTTTTTGCGGTGGTCGCAGGTGAGATAAAAAAAGGCAGATTGCCCGCCAAGCGGGAATCTGCCTTTTTATATTCGATGCGGTTAAGCGTACTGATCTATCTTTTACAGCAGTTCGGCAATAGCCTCTTTCTCGGAGACGCAGCTCGGCCTCGGTTGCCTGCATCATTTTACGGGCGAAGTCGCTGATTTCAAGACCTTTGATTTCTTTCCATTCGCCGTTTTCACAGGTGATCGGCAGGGCGTACATAAGATCTTCGTCGATGCCGTAGCTGTTGCCGCCGCTGAAGACACCCATGCTGACCCATTCGCCGTTGGAACCGAGCGCCCAGTCGCGCATATGGTCAACGGCGGAAGAAGCGGCCGATGCTGCGCTCGATGCGCCGCGGGCTTTGATGATGGCGGCGCCGCGCTGCTGCACGGTGGGAATGAAATCCTTGACATACCAGTCGTTGTCGACCTTGTCTTGTACCGGCACACCGTCAACTGTTGCATAGCTGATATCGGGGAACTGGGTAGCGGAATGGTTGCCCCAGACGACCATTTTCTGGACCTTGGTCGAATGGCTGCCGGTTTTTGCGGCAATCTGCGACAACGAACGGTTGTGATCAAGACGCATCATCGAGGTGAAATTGCGCGGATTGAGGTCCGGGGCATTTTTCATGGCGATAAAGGCGTTGGTATTGGCAGGATTGCCGACCACCAGTACTTTGACGTTGCGGTTGGCGTGATCGTTCAGTGCTTTGCCCTGGACGGTAAAAATAGCGCCGTTGGCCTTCAGCAGATCGGAGCGCTCCATGCCGGGGCCACGAGGTCTTGAACCAACCAGAAGGGCATATTCAACATCCTTGAAGGCGACATTGGGATCATCGGTAGTGACGATACCGGCCACCAGTGGGAATGCGCAGTCGTTGATCTCCATAACCACTCCGGCCAAGGCGCCCATCGCCGGTGGAATTTCGAGGAGCTGGAGAATGACCGGTTGGTCTTTTCCGAGCATATCGCCCGATGCGACACGGAATATAAGGGAGTAACTGATCTGTCCGGCGGCACCGGTGATTGCAACGCGTACTGGGGTTTTCATGTGGTTCTCCTGTGAAAAGGGTATTGGATTGTATCGCAAAAACGTCTTGTTAAGCGCAAACAGCAGCAAAGATACCATAATGTTCTCGATGAATCCAGCTCAAGCAGACCGAGAATAATGATTTTCCCATCAGTAGTATTGATGCCAAGTATCAAAATGTTCAACGTTTTGGATTTGTTGGTTTTCCATAGCCGCCTCCACCAGGGGTCCTGATTATAAAAATATCATTGGCCGACAAAAAAACCTCGTCGTTGCCGGCTAAAAGAGTGGTGGTGCCGTCCGGGTGCAGTACGCAGTTCTCGCCTTTTTGGCCTGGTCTGCCTCCGGCGATCCCGTAGGGTTCGGTCTCCCGATGTGAGGAGAGAACGGTGGCCGTCATTGGTTCCAGAAAACGAATCTTTCGGATAACGCCGTTTCCACCGGGAAATCTTCCCGCGCCGCCTGAGTTGTGGCGAATAGAAAAAGATTCGACCCGCACCGGAAAACGCCATTCGACAACCTCCGGATCGGTCATCCTGGTATTGGTCATATGACTGTGCACGGCGCTGGTGCCTGGATGATCCGGCCCCGCTCCCGTGCCGCCGCAGATGGTTTCGTAGTTTTGATGGATGGCATTGCCGTAGACAAAATTGTTCATCGTCCCCTGGGAAGAGGCGAGCAGGCCGAGCGCGCCGAACAGGGCGTCGGTGATAGCCTGGGAAACCTCGGTATTGCCGGCAATTACCGCCGCCGGATATTCCGGACTGATCATGGTTTTCGGTGGAATGATCAGCTTGAGTGGTTTCATGCAACCTTCATTGAGGGGAATATTATCGGCAACAAGACACCGGAAAACGTACAAAACCGCAGCCTTGCAGACCGCCGTCGGGGCGTTGTAATTGCCCTCACTCTGCGGCGACGTACCGGTGAAATCGATGGTCGCTTCGCGCTGTTCCCGGTTAACCGATATCTTAACCCGGATCTATCCGGCCACCATCCGTAGGATAGTCGAAACTGCCATCCTGCAGAATACCCAGCACCCTGCGCACCGACTCTTCTGCATTGTCCTGTACGTGCTGCATATAGGCATGTACCACGGTAATGCCATAGTGGGCAACCATTTTACCAAGCTCTCGGACCCCCGTTTCATTGGCGGCTATCTGGGCCGAAAGGTCGGCCATATTCAGGTTGATATTGCGGCAGGGGTAACGACCGGAAGCAAGCAGTCTGCGGGTTTGCTGCTCTTGAAACTCCCCCTCTTTGACAAGAAGGAAGTTGTCGATCAACACCCCTTCCTCCTCGATATGCCGACTGTCCGGTGGCGACGATCCCGGGGTTCGGCCACCAATGTCGGCGTGATGTCCTCTTGAAGCGACATAAAAGAGGATGTCCTGGCCATCTTCAGCAAACACCGGAGTGACCACTGTTACATCAGGGAGATGGGTGCCGCCGTTATAGGGTGCGTTCAGCATATACACATCGCCGGGCCGCATGTGGGAACGGTTTTCCCTGATGATCGTTTTAATGGATTCCCCCATTGAGCCGAGGTGGACAGGGACGTGCGGTGCATTGGCGACCAGTTGACCGCCTGCATCAAACAGGGCACAGGAAAAATCAAGCCGCTCTTTGATATTCACTGAGTAGGCAGTGTTGGCCAGAGTCGCCCCCATCTGTTCGGCAATAGACATAAAAAGGTTATTGAAGACTTCGAGCATGACCGGGTCGGCGGAGGTTCCTATGGCATGTTGCCCCCTTCTTTTTTGGGCGCGGTCAAGCAAAAGATGGCCCCTGTTGTTGGTTTTGGCAGCCCAGCCGTCTTCTACGACGACGGTACCGGTCTGTTCGGCGATGATGGCCGGGCCGACGATGTGTTGTCCAGGCACCAACCGTTCACGAAGATACAAAGGGGTTCTGTGGAATTGACCATTGCTGAACATCTTTACCAAAGCATGAGGAGTCGGTGGCTGGGAATCTACCGCAGACATTCTTGGTTCATCAACTATCGATTCTGCATCACCTATTGCTTCAACGGAAAGTGCTTCGACCACCAATCCTCGTTCTTTGGCGATAAAACCAAACCTTTGTTTATGAGCTCTCTCAAATGCGTCTTTCATCTCCTTAAGCCCGTCGACATCAACCAGCAAAGCCGTGTCTGTGCCGGCATAGCGAAGGTGCGCCTTGCGCAGGATCCGGATAGATTTTTTATTGATATCCTGGGCGATAACCTCATCTTCCACCTCGGCAATAAGTGGTCGACAACCATTGTCGATGTGCTGCAAAGCCTCATCGTTGAACGGGAATTCCAGGTGCACCTCGCGAAGCGCTCTGACATCGGCCAGCCCCATGCCATAGGCGGAGAGGACCCCGGCAAAGGGATGCAGAAATACTCTTTTCATTCCCAGGGCATCGGCGACCATGCAGGCGTGCTGGCCACCGGCGCCACCAAAACAGTTCAGGGTGTATTCGGTCACATCATAGCCGCGCTGGACTGATATTTTTTTTATGGCATTGGCCATGTTTTCCACGGCTATGCGCAAAAATCCTTCAGCCACCTGCTCCGGTGTCTGTTTTGTTGCGGAGGTTGCCCTGGCAATGGTTTTGGCCAGTTGGACAAAGCCGTTGCGTACCGCTATCGTTTCAAGCGGCTGATTGCCATTTTCGCCAAAGACGCGGGGGAAGTAGTCTGGCTGGATCTTGCCGAGAATGACATTGCAGTCGGTTACCGCCAGAGGGCCGCCTCGGCGATAACAGGCCGGGCCGGGATTGGCGCCGGCAGATTCGGGGCCTACCCGGTATCTGGCCCCGTCAAAATTGAGGATTGAACCGCCGCCGGCGGCAACGGTGTGAATATGCATCATCGGTGCACGCATGCGTACTCCCGCCACCATGGTCTCAAAGCTTCTCTCGTATTCGCCGTTGTAATGGGTGACGTCGGTGGAGGTCCCGCCCATATCAAAACCGATGAGTTTGCTGAAACCACCCATAGCCGCCGTCTTGACCATACCGACAACACCGCCCGCGGGACCGGAAAGGATGGCATCTTTGCCCTGGAACAGCTGGGCGTCGGTCAGTCCGCCGTTTGACTGCATAAACATCAGTTTTGGGCCGGAATTATCTGGTGCTGCCGAGTTGTTCGGCTATCTGATCGACATAGCGCCTGAGAATAGGTGAGAGATAGGCATCAACAACAGTGGTATCGCCTCGGGAGACCAGTTTCATCAGGGGACTAACCCGGTGACTGACGGAAACCTGAGTGAAACCAATTTCCCTGGCGATCTCGGCCATCCTGGCTTCATGATTCGGGTAGCGATAGCCATGCATAAAAACGATGGCGACGGCATCGATACCATGGTCGTATGCTTCCTGCATGCCCTTCTGGGCGGCAGCCTCGTCCAAGGGAGTGATGATTTCGCCATGCGCGGAGACTCGCTCGATGACCTCGAGCACTTCTTGATAGAGCATTTTCGGGAGGACAATATGGCGGGCAAAGAGATCGGGGCGGGTCTGGTAACCGATACGTAGTGCGTCACCAAAACCCTTGGTCGTTACCAAAAGGGTGGGGTCGCCTTTACGTTCAAGCAGTGCGTTGGTGGCGACTGTGGTGCCCATCTTGACTGCACCGATTATATTTTCGGGGATCGGTGCCGAGGGGGCAAGCTTCAAGGAGCTGGCGAATTCCATGGACAGCGGCATCCCGGTATTTTTCCGGATTTTCTGAGAGAAGTTTATGGGTGACGAGGCTTCCATCCGGTTTTTTGGCGACAATATCAGTAAAGGTGCCGCCACGATCGATCCAAATCTGCCATTGTGTCATTTTTTGTACCCCTGTCAGTGCGCCTGGGTGCTGGGCTAATATCTGCCATCTAATGATTTTTTATCGACAAATTGTAATTGTTCTGTGATAATTGCAAGCTCATGATTAAAAGTCAATACTACTGTTTACATAAATAGATTTCCAGGTAAGCTGGAGATTGTTTTTTCATTTGTAGGTTGGGGGCGAAGTCAAAGCTGAAGGATTAAAAATATCATCTTGGAGGGGTTACGTATGCGTTTGGATAAAAAGGCTGCAATCATATTGACTGGAATAGTTGCTGGTTTGGGTATGACTGCGGGGGCAATGGCAGCCGCCTGGGATCTGCCGACTCCCTATCCGGACAAAACTTTTCATACCGAGAATATCGCCATCTTTGCCGATGAAGTAGCCAAGGCGACAGATGGGGCGCTGACAATCAAGATACATTCCGCCGGATCCCTCTATAAGCATCCCGAGATAAAAAATGCCGTCCGTGGCGGTCAAGTACCTATCGGCGAATTTTTCCTATCGCTGCTGTCCAATGAGAACCAGGTGTTCGGTGCCGATTCCCAGCCTTTTCTGGCCACCAATTACGCTGACGCCAAGAAGCTCTGGGACGCTCAGCTGCCGATCGTCACCAGGCTGCTGGATAAAGAAGGGCTGATGCCGCTGTTTTCTGTGCCCTGGCCGCCGCAGGGACTCTATACCAAAAAAGAAATCAAAACTGTTGATGATCTTAAAGGAATTAAATTCAGGGCCTACAATGCCACGCTGGAGCTTTTTGCCAATAAGATTGGTGCCGCCCCGACTCAGATAGAGGTTCCTGATATTCCCCAGGCCTTTGCCACCGGACGGGTTGAAGCGATGATCACTTCACCATCGACGGGAGCAAACTCCAAGGCCTGGGATTTTGTCACCCATTACACCGATATTCAAGCCTGGCTGCCGAAAAATATAGTCGTAGTCAACAAAAAAGCTTTCAGAAAACTGGACGAGAAAACCCAAACCGCCGTTCTGGCTGCTGCCAAGGCGGCTGAGGGTAGAGGGTGGGAGATGAGCATGAAGGAGACCGCCGAAAAGACCGCCATCTTAAAAGACAACGGCATCATTGTCGTCACCCCGAGTGAAGAGCTGATGTCCGGGTTGAAGAAAATCGGCGCTTCGATGCTTGAAGATTGGAAGAAGCAGGCTGGCCCTGAAGGAGCCGCCTTGCTGAAAGCGTATCAGGCGCAGTAAAAAGTGCCTATGCGCAGGTGGCTGGATCTCCTCTATCTCACCAGCTGCTGGCTTGCCGCGGCTTGTATCGGTCTTATCTGTCTGCTGGTGATCTGCCAGGTTATGCTCAATCTGGCAGATCGACTGAGTACTTTTTTCACCGGTACGGCCATAGGAATGACGATCCCGTCTTATGCCGATTTTACCGGTTTTCTGCTGGCGGCTGCCTCCTTTCTGGCCCTGGCTCATACCCTGCGTGAAGGTGCGCATATTCGGGTAGTCCTGCTGGTCAGTCGATTACCGGAGAAAATGCATCGTCTGGTTGAAATCTGGTGCATAGGCTTCGGTTTGGCTGTCACCCTCTATTTTTCCTGGTATACGGCTCTTTTGACCTATGAATCGTATACCTATAACGATCTTTCCCCCGGAATGATTGCGGTGCCCATCTGGATACCGCAGATAGCCATGCTTTGCGGCCTGGTCGTTTTGTCGGTGGCACTCTTTGATGAATTTATAGCTGTTTGTCGTGGTAATACGGCGTGTTATGCGGAGAAAGGCGAAAAACTCCTGACGGTAAAACGCCGGCCAGAGCCTTTATCTTCTCCTGTTGAGTAGAAAAAGAGCAATATGACTGAAATAGCTCTCACTCTGGTTTTACTTCTTCTGTTGTTTTTTCTGCTTGGCAGCGGCGTCTGGGTGGCTTTTTCGCTGCTCGCGGTTGGAATGGCCGGAATGGCGCTTTTTTCCGGTGCGCCCCTGGGTGAAGTTATGGCCACCACGATCTGGGGGGCGAGCAACGGCTGGGCCCTTGCCGCTCTGCCGCTTTTTATCTGGATGGGGGAGATTCTTTTTCGCTCCCGCCTGTCAGAAGATATGTTTACCGGGCTATCGCCATGGTTGACGTATCTTCCCGGTCGACTGCTTCATGTAAACATTCTCGGCTGCGGTATTTTTGCCGCTGTCTCCGGATCTTCCGCGGCGACCGCGGCAACCATCGGCAAGATGTCCATTCCCGAGCTGGCCAAACGAAAGTATCCGGTCAATATGATGGTCGGCACCCTGGCCGGCTCGGCTACGCTCGGCCTGCTCATTCCACCGTCGATTATCCTGATTGTCTATGGGGTGGCAACGGAACAGTCGATCGCCCGGCTGTTTATTGCCGGGGTACTGCCCGGTTGTCTGCTGGTGACTCTTTTTGTTGGCTATGTGGTGGTCTGGTCGTTGCTGCACCCAAAGGCAATCCCAACCGGTGAACCTTCCCTGCCGCTTCGGGAGAAATTGAAACGCTCCCGGCGGCTTATTCCGGTCTGTTTGCTTATTGCCGGGGTGATCGGTTCTATTTATTCAGGAATCGCCTCGCCTACTGATGCGGCGGCGGTCGGGGCGCTGCTGGCCCTGATTTTATCATGGTACACCGGTTCGCTCTCCCGGCAAGCTTTCTTAGATGGCCTGATGGGGGCGACAAAAACTTCGTGCATGATCGCCTTTATCCTTGCTGGCGCGGCATTTCTCACAGTGGCGATGGGCTTTACCGGTATTCCAAAGATGCTGGCGGTGTGGATCAGCGGCCTCCACCTGTCGCCTTATGCCCTTCTTGGCGCGCTCACCCTGTTTTTCATTATCATGGGCTGTTTTCTCGATGGTATTTCGGTGGTGGTGCTGACGACTTCAGTGGTTATGCCGATGGTTGAGCAGGCGGGGATCGATCCGCTCTGGTTTGGCATTTTTGTGGTTATCGTTGTGGAGATGGCCCAGATCACGCCGCCGGTTGGGTTTAACCTGTTTGTTATTCAGGGATTGACCGGCATGGATATTTTAAAGATCGCCTATGCCGCGGCCCCTTTCTTTGTGCTGCTGCTGGTTGGTCTGGCCCTGATTGTCGCCGTGCCGGAGATTGTCACGGTGCTGCCCAATATGATGAGTGGCTGAAGATCTGTCTTTTTTCGGCTCCATCATTTTTTCATGTCTTCTTTCATCAGCTTATAGGTAATACTGTCAACCAGCGCCTGCCAGCTCGCCTCAATGATATTGACCGAGACCCCCACCGTTCCCCAGTTGCAGTGCGGGTCCTTGCTGTCGACCAGGACCCGGACCCGCGCCTGGGTGCCGTGTTCGCCGGAGAGAACGCGGACTTTATAGTCGGTCAGCTCCATTTCCGCCAGGCATGGGTAAAAACGCAGCAGCGCCTTGCGGATGGCGCAGTCCAGCGCGTTGACCGGACCGTCGCCCATGGCCGCGGTATGGACTTCACTGCCGCCGATAAACAGCCGGATGGTCGCTTCGGTAAGCGGCGGTTTATCCATCCGGTATTTATGGTTCATGACCCGAAAGCTTTCGAATTTGAAGTAGTTCCGTTGCAGTCCCATGGCGCGGCGCATGAGCAGCTCAAAACTCGCCTCTGCCCCTTCGTATTGAAAACCCTGATTTTCCAGCTCTTTTAATTCACTGATGATGGCAGCCAGCACCGGATCATCAGGCTCTAGCTTGAGACCCCATTTTTTAGCCTTATGGAGAATATTGGAGCGGCCAGACTGATCGGAGATAAGGATCCGACGGATATTGCCGACCTTGTCCGGGGCGATATGCTCATAGGTCAGCGGGTTTTGTTTTACCGCACTGACGTGGATGCCGCCTTTGTGGGCAAAGGCCGATTGTCCGACATAGGGCTGGTACCGATTATGGGGCAGATTGGCCAACTCATTGACCAGACGCGATGTAGAATAAAGATAGTCGATATGTTTGCGGACCTCGCACTCGACGCCCATTTTAAACACCAGAGCGGGGATGATGGAGGTGAGATTGGCATTGCCGCACCGTTCGCCAAAGCCGTTCATTGTTCCCTGCACCTGTCTGACCTTGCAATTGGATACGGCGATAAGAGAATTGGCGACGGCTGTCTCGGAGTCATTATGGGCATGGATGCCGAGATGGATGGTTCGGTTTTTTTCGGCCAGATACTGTTTTACGGTATCGATTATCGGCGGGATCTCGTGGGGCAGGGTGCCGCCATTGGTATCGCAGAGAATAATTGTTTCCGCACCTCCGTCAACGGCGCTGAGCAGGGTGGCCAACGCGTATTCTTCGTTATTTTTAAAACCATCAAAAAAATGCTCGGCATCATAGAAAAGATATTCGACAAAGGGGCGCAGAAAAGTCAGGGTGTCCTGGATGATCAGCAGATTATCTTCCAGCTCGATATGCAGAGCGTCGCGGACATGGATATCCCAGCTCTTGCCGAAAATCGTTATTGCCGGTGTCTTGGCGTTGAGGAGAGCGAGCAGATTTGGGTCTTTTTCCGGTCTATTGCGAAAATGTCGGGTCGAGCCGAAGGCGGCAAGTTTGGCATGCTGCAGCTCAACAGTCTGCATTCTGTCAAAATATTCAACCGACACCGGATTGGAGCCAGGCCAACCACCTTCGATAAAATCAATCCCCAACTCATCTAGAGCCAGGGTGATGCGGATCTTGTCTTCGACGGAAAGATTGAAGTTTTCTGCCTGGGTCCCGTCGCGAAGGGTGGTGTCGTAGAGTTCGAGGAAGTGGGCCATAGGTCTATCCTTGATGGACTCGTAAAAAGCTTAAATTTTCGATGAGTGAGCAGGACCCTACACAATAATGGATTCTTAAATAAAATGCAAAAGCTTAAAAAGAGACGGTGATGAGCTGTACAGGGGGAGCGGAGAAGATCAGCTCTTGTTCCCATGGGGCCCATGGGAACAAGGTTCGCGCAGACTTCGGATGAAGAGCTTTTACGACGCCATCAATTGTGAAAGGGGCCGGGAGCGCAGAGCGCTCCCTTGGTATTGGCTTTTTTTGCGCAATTTCCGCAGACAAATATTGGCTGTTGCTGGAGAGTTTCGACTTCTTTTAACTTCCCTGCCTTGGTTAATTCGCAGATATGCAGTTTGTGGTTCTCCGGGTCGGTACAGAGGTTATCAATATTAATGAGTCTGTCTGTCATTTTCGTGATCCTCCTGGTAATTGTGGATTTGCCGACCCGTCGCTTGTCTCTATCTGCCAAAGAAAACATCAGGCAGGTAGGTGATAATCTGCGGAAAGGCTACCAGCATGGCAAGACCGATTACCTGGATAGTGACAAAAGGAATAATTCCTCTATAGACATCGCCCATGGTGTATTCCGGCGGTGCCACTCCTTTGAAATAGAATAAAGAATATCCAAAAGGCGGCGTCAGAAAAGATGTCTGCAGGTTGATGCAGACCATCATGGCAAACCACAGCGGATTAAATTCAAGGTCCATGGCGATGGGCGTGAAAATCGGCACGACAACCAGCAGGATCGCCGCCCAGTCAATAAACATGCCCATAAAGAAAACAACAGCCATCATGATGGTAAAGACGATATAGCGATTGACGTCCATTCCAAGCAGGACATCGGCGACAACATCACCCCCGCCCATGCTGAGGAAAACAACCGAGAAAAATTTACCGCCGATAAACAGCGCCATGATCATCGCCGTCGTTCGAGCGGTTGAGATGCTGGCCTGGGTAATGACCTCCCAATTCAGTTTACGGGTGACCAGGGCGAGGAGCAACGCGCCGACGCAACCCAAGGCCGCCGCTTCGGTTGGGGTAGCTATTCCTGCCAGGATGGTGCCCATAACAGTAAGAATCAACCCGAACGGCGGGACAAAATTCTTCAATGTCATCATGGTTTTCTGCATGACGGTGGCGGTGCGATCTTCTGCCGGGATCGGCGGACCGACCTTGGGGTTGAGATAGCAGCGTATGCCGACATACAACAGATACAAACCCGACAACAGCAGTCCCGGCAGGATGGCTGCCGCAAAAAGATTGCCGACGGAGGTCTCTTTTTGACCGGTCAGACCACCGTAGACAACGAGCATGATAGATGGCGGAATCAAGATGCCAAGCGTCCCGGAAGAACAGATAATACCGGCAGAAAGCGATCGGTCGTAGCCCCGCTTGAGCAGAGCCGGGCCAGCCATAAGGCCCATGGCGACCACCGAGGCGCCAACAATGCCGGTGGTTGCGGCAAATACCGTGGAGACCACAATAACCGCCATGCCCAAGCCGCCTTTAAGTCCGCCGAGAACAATATACAGGGCTTCAAAGAGACCTTCGGAAACCTTGGATCGGTCAAGAATCTGGGCCATGAAAATAAACAGCGGGATGGCCACCAGGGTATAGTTCAGAAAAATACCCCAGGCATTGTTGGCAAATAAGCCCATTAAACCGGGGACATCGAAGCCGTTAGTCAGCAGGCCGAAGACAGTGGCTACTGCGGCAAGCGTTATCGCTAAAGGGTGTCCCATGGTAATGGAACCCATCAGGACCAGAAACATGAGTATGGTGATGACTTCTACGCTCATTGGTATCTTTTCTCCAGGATCGAACAGAATTTAATGGATTTCTTTCAGTGCACGGATATCTTGGATCAGTTTGGCCATCCCCTGCAGTAAGAGGAGGATAAAGCCAACGGCCATCAGGGTCTTGTATGGATATATAGCCGGAGCCCAGGAGCTTGAAGCATGTTCCCACTGCTGCCACGAGAAAAAAGCCAGTTGACTGGTGTATAAGGTCAGCAGGCCAATCGAAGGCAGAAACAATACTATATTGGTGATAATGCGTAAGATCGTGCGTGACTTTTCTGACAGGCGCGATTCAAAGACATCAATTGCCACGTGGGTGTTGTGTTTGTGGGCATACGCCAAGGCGAGACTGTAATGCACTCCATAAATAAAAACGGTCAGCTCAAAGGCCCATGATGTCGGGGCGTTAAATCCATAGCGCATGATTACCTCCCAGCCTACCACGCCAATGAGTGGTAATATCAAATACGCTGCGTAAAAGCCGATCTTTTCGTTGAGATTGTCGATCGCACTATCTAGCTTAATCATAAAACTACCTCTAGAAAACTTTAATGTTGCCTGTGCAATTCGAGTTTAAAGATGCGGGAACATAAAAACTGTTCCCGCATCTTGTGCCTTTATTACTGCAGACGCTTGCCGGCAATGAAATCGTCAATCGGCCATGGGGTCAGACCACTTCTGATCTCACGCCACTCGGCGAAGTCTTTTTTAAACTGCTCCTGAGAATCAAGAGTAACCTTTACCTCCGGGTACTTTGCTTTCACCCCTTCAAGATATTCCTTGGTGCGTTTGGCAAAGGCGGTAATCGCCTCATCGTCCATTCTGACGAATTCAACATTTTTCTTGAACAGTTTGATTGCCTCGATGTTCAACTGCTCCTGCCAGGCGGTAGACCAGAGCTGGGTCTCTTTGGCAGCAATGTCGATAATCCACTTGAGGTCGGCAGGCAATTTGTTGTAGGCATCCTTGTTGAAGAAAAAGGCACACTGGACGGAAGGCTGATGGATACCGGGCTCGAGAACAAACTTGGTGATCTCGTCAAAACCCATCGGATAGTTGATTGCCGGGCTACTGAATTCGGCTGCGTCGATAACACCACGCTCAAGAGCCAGATACACCTCGCCACCTGGCAGCGGTGTGACGGAGGCGCCAAGGCTGTTCAAGATGTCCATGTACCAGCCTGGGGTACGAACGCGCATCCCATTGAAATCAGCCATTTTGGTAGCTTTCTTGTTGGAGAAGAGACCCATTTCCTGGCCGCCGTTACCGCCAGGCAGGGCGAACAGGTTGAATTGGCCGTAGAGTTCCTGCATCTGCTCCAGTCCACCACGTTCATAGAGCCAGATATTATAACCTTCGGCATCAAGGCCAAAAGGAACAGAGGCAAAAGAAACGAAATTCTCATTCTTGCCTTTCCAGTAACCAGGCCAGTCATGACCAACTTCCGCGGAGCCTTTGCTTACTGCATCAAAGGATTCCATGGCGCCAACCAGTTCCCCTGCGGAAAAAAGCTTGATCTCAAGGCGGCCGCCTGAGGCCAGTGCGACGGAGTCTGCAAAATGCTGAGCCATATCAAAAAACAGCAGACCTTTACTCCACGGCATGACCATTTTCCACTTAAACTCTTCTGTGGAAGGTTTGATAGTGCGCAGTTCTTTTTTGACTTCGTCATGGCGCTTATCGGCACCAAATTTCTCTCGTGCTGAAAAGGCGTTCGGCGCAAGGGTCATGGTTGAGACCAACGCAAGACCGACTATAAAGCTGAATTTTTTCATTCTTTTCTCCCTCTATTTTGATTGAGTGGCTTAATGGCGGGGTGTAATACCCACATTGACACGATGACAAAGATGGTGCTTCATATTTCTACATATATAACCAGTAGCATCCGACAACAGGTCTGGCTGATTGGTATTACCAATTATTTATCATATAAAAAAAACTAGTCAAGAAAAAACTTGATCGGCAGTCGAATCTTTGCTAGATAATATACATGGGTGTCTTCACCTGGAATACTCCGCCTGGTCGAGGAACGTTATTTTTTTGAACAAGGCAATGGTAGTACCAATATTGGACAGACATGTACGGTTTGACCGCTGCTTTTTTAGTATTGCCGGCATGAGATGGGCGAGTACTCCTTTAACCGGATAAAGAACAATGAATCTTAAGCCAATTAAACCAAAGCGCATTTCTGATCAGGTCTTTGAGCAGATCCGTGAATTGATCTACAAAGGTTCTTTCAAACCTGGGCAGCAGATTCTTCCGGAAAGGGAGTTGGCTCTATCGATGGCGGTAAGCCGCACCTCGGTGAGAAATGCCATCAACAAGCTGGTCACGATGGGGATGCTGGAGCATCGTCAGGGGCAGGGCACTTTTGTCAGCTCCCCCGACAATCGCACCGGCAATCCACTGGCGGCAGCTATGGCTGTCGATGAGGCCACCTTTGGCGACCTGCTTGAGGTGCGGATGGGGCTGGAGTGCAACGCCGCCATGCTGGCGGCACAAAGAGCCACAGATACCGATCTTAAGGCAATCGAAAAGAGTCTTGATGAGATGGAAGAAGACCTGGAAACTACTGATAAAATAGGCACAGGCCCTGATGCCGCCTTTCATATGGCGGTGACTTTTTCAACGAAAAACCCGGTCTTTATCCATCTGATGCGCAACTTCTACGATTTTCTCTTTATCGGCATCAAAAAAAATCTGACCCATATGTATATGGACCGGGCGGCGCTTGAGGATGTCATTACGCACCACCGGGCGATTTACGAAGCCATTCAACGTCGATCATCCCAGGATGCCTTTGAGGCAATGCGGAACCACATTGCCTATGTGCAAGAGTATTTTCGGACTCGTTGATGGACTCGTAAAAAGCCCGATCTACTTCGTTGTAGGGTCTGATACGGCGATTTGCTGTACTACATGTACTAGCAAATCGCCGTATCAGACCCTACGCCTCGTATACCGAGCTTTTTCCAGCGTCTATCCAGAGGGCTGAGATGACCTTTTAAGAATTGCTAGGGTTCCCATGTACCACATGCGAACCAGGAAAAAATACTCTTATTTTTCAACCATTTCCGAGGTCTGCAGATAGTAGAGTGTTGACATCTTGGTCCATTCCCGGGCCTTGGCCATATATGCCTTCTGCGATTCATATACTTCCTTGAATTCGGCATTCTCGGCCGCATATCCTTCCATGACTTCATCGGTGGCTTTCTTCATGGCTTTTAACACCGGCTCCGGAAAGATCATAACCTTGATGTTGGGGTATTCTTTTTTCATCTCCGCCCAGGCAGTGGCGCTGCCATCGAAATTATCACCGAACATATCGGCCGATACGGCCTGGATGGCGGTCAGAAGGATAGTCTGATATTCCTTCGATAATTCGGCAAATGCTTTCTTATTGATCAAGAACTGCATATCGGATGCGGGCTCATGCCATCCGGCATAATAGAAAGGGGCAATTTTATGAAAGCCCATCTTGATGTCCATTGCCGGACCGACCCATTCCAGGGCATCGATGGTGCCACGATCAAGTGAGGTATAGAGCTCACCGGGGGCGATATTGGTGACATTGACGCCGAGCTTGGCAAAAACTTCTCCGGCGAGTCCGGGGATACGCATCTTCAACCCTTTCAGGTCGTCAAGTGATTTGATTTCCTTGCGAAACCAGCCGCCCATCTGCACCCCGGTATTGCCGCCGGGATAAGAATAGACATCGAACTTATCATACAGTTTCTGCTGCAGTTTCATGCCGTCGCCGTAATACAGCCAGGAGAATTGTTCTGGAGCGGTCATGCCAAACGGTACGGTGGTAAAAAACACCGAGGTGATATCCTTGCCTTTCCAATAGTAAGACGCGGTGTGGCCCATCTCAAATTGACCGCCCTTGACCATATCAAGAATACCTAAAGGGGCCTTATGCTTTTCCGCACCTTCCACCCTGATTTCAAAGTTTCCGCCGGTCATTTCGCTGACCAGTTTAGCCAGTTTCGGCGCGGGTGTGGCCAGTGGTGTCAAGGTGCTTGACCAGGTCATGGCCAGTTTCCAGCGAACTTTTTCTGCAGCCAGGGCCGGTGACGCCACCAACATGCAGGCGGCAAATACAAGAGCAATTTTCCCAACACGTTTCATGTTATCCTCCAATATAAAAATAGATGGTCCACGCCCAAATGAGAATGGGTGGAGATTGACGCAGCGATAACATATTTAATACGCAGAATGAAATAAGGCAACAGCCGATAGCACAGTCTCAGTTTTCAACAATTTTTTGCAGAAAATGAGGACCCTGATGAATTGGGTCCTCATGGCAAAATTGTTCAATGTGTCTTTACGACGCCATCCTTACATCCGTTCACCGGACCACAACCCAAGGGCGTATAACTTCAGGTCTGTAAACGTTTACCAGTGCCGGAGATGCGCGGATGAGGTCTGTGAACTGTACGAGTGTTACGTTTACAGGCCGAAGACAACACAGATTCGGTGCTGGTGAACGTTTACGCCATCCTTACATGGTTGAATAGATAGCGTACATGGCATCCACCAGACCATCAATCTGCTTCTTGTCGTGGAACAGGTGGGTCGATATCCGCAGCGAATGGGTGGGAAGGGGATCGCCAAGGTGCAGGTGGAAATCGGTTGAGCGGATCTGGAAGCCGGTCTCTTCCTGGAGTCGATTCACCAGCGTTGCAATCAAAGCGCCGTCGGTGATATCGTTAAAAGGATTAAATGAGGTAAGCCCGGTGGTGAATTCCGGTATATCCGGGGCGAAAAAAGTACCGGCGTCACCGAACCTGGCGGCCAGTTTCTGCTTGAGATAAGAACTCAGGCCGCAGATATATTGTTCGATGCGATCCCTCCCGATCTCTTCCCACATGGCACAGCAATCCATTAAGGCCAGTTGCGCCGGGATATTGAGTTGGCCGCGGTATTGCAAAGAAGCGGCAATATCAAATTTCCCTCGCACATTGCCGTAGGGCGCCACCCAGAAGGTGTACGTGGAGGAATTCTGCGTCCAGTAGGTGGGCAGGTTGTCACCCTGATTGCGCAGATACAAAAATCCGGTGCTGCCCGGGCCGCATTGCCACTTATGCCCTGGAGCGGCATAGAAATCACAGCCCATATCATGGAAATCGAGTTCAATCATGCCCGGGCCGTGGGCCCCATCGACAATGGAGATCAACCCGTGCTTTCTCGCCAGTGCGCACAGTTCCTTGGCCGGCAGGCGAGTCCCGGTTTTATAGGTGATATGAGAAAAGAGGATTGCCTTGGTCTGATGAGTGATTTTCTTTCTGAAAGCCTTAACGAACTGATGCTTATTTTTTGTGTCCAGGACAGGAATTTCAACCTCGGTAATAATAACTCCGAAACGATCCCTGAGCACACTGAGTGGTGAGAGGGCCCCGATATGCTCATGGTGGGTAATGAGGATCTCGTCCCCGGCAAAAAACTCCAGGCCGTTGATAATGGCATCCAGGCCGTCGGTAGTGTTTCGTGACAGGCATATTTCATCCGGATTACAGCCGAACTGTGCCGCCAGGGCTTCCCGCTGAGCAGGCAGGCCGAATCCGGCGCCTAATTCTGCCTCGAATGTGCGGGGATGACGGGCCGCCAGTATGTTGTAATCATTGTAGTTTTTCAACACCTGCCGGGGCGTGGACCCGGTGGTGCCAATGTTCATATAGACGACTTCAGGGTCGATGATGAATTGGTTTTGGGTCCAATTCCACAAGCCATCTTCTTGTTTGGGGCGGCATTTCGGCATATTAGCTGCAAGAGAAACTTCCGGGAGGCTCAAGCCGAGGGCGGTGCTTGCAGCGACCATCCCGGTCATCTTGAGAAAATTTCGCCGACTTAATTCTTTTCCCTCAAATTCACTCATTACGTTTTCTCCTTTTCATTGTTGCAGGGGGGCAATATCAACTACCAAAAGCCTATCACAATTTTGTTCAAATCAAAAAAAAAATTATGCCTGTGTTGTAGAAAGTACTGCTTACCTTCAATGATGATGGCTAAGTAAAAAACTTCATATTCGAGGCGCAAGACTTTTCTATTATTTCGGCGTACTAGAGTACGTCGTAATGATAGAAAAGTTGCAGCAACGAAGAAAATGAAGAATTTTTACGACGCCCTCTTAGAGGATTTTCTTACCAAAGAGAGAAGAGGTGAGGTTGACCGCCATCTGGGCGGTGCGGTTCTGGATATCGAGGATGGGATTGATCTCCATGATATCGAGGGAGTGGAGTTTTTTGGTGTCGGCCAGGATTTCCATAATCAGCTGTCCTTCCCGGTAGGTGAGGCCTCCCTGGGACGGGGTGCCGACCCCGGGGGCATCGAGAGGGTCCATGACATCGAGATCAAGGCTGACGTGGAATGTGTCCAGCCGGCGGAATTTTTTCAGGGTCTGGGACAGCACCGCGCGGATGCCTATCTCATCCACCTCACGCATGGTATACACGGTACAACCGGAATTCCTGATTAAAATTTTTTCCTCGGCGTCAAGGTCTCTGATCCCGAGCAGGACGACATTTTCCGGTTTCACTTTCGGGCCGGGCCGACCCAGATCGACAAGTTCCTGTGGTCCGAGGCCGAGCAGTACGCCCAGGGCCATGCCATGAACATTCTGGCTGTCGGAGGTCTCCGGGGTATTGAAATCGCCGTGGGCGTCGATCCAGATCAGGCCAATCTCGGCTATCGTGGGTTACGCCTCCCACGGTGCCGATGGAGGCGGAATGGTCGCCGCCGAGAAAGATGGGGATTTCACCGGCGGCAACCGCTTTTCTGCCGAGCTCGTAGGCACAGAGACAGCCCTGGCAGATAAGCGGCAGGCGTTCTTGCAGACTGGTGTTGGCCAGGGCGTAGTGACCGGGGATGGTGATGTCGCCGCTGTCAATGGTCGTATGACCGAGTTCTCGTAAACTCCTTGCCAGATTCGCATAACGGACCGCGCTTGGGCCCATGTCGACCCCTCGGTGATTCTGACCGAGGTCCATGGGGATCCCGATTATCCGGATTGATTTGGACATGTCTGACGACTCCATCAACCTTTTTTGAGGTTGTTCCAGAGATTAACGATAAAATCCTGCACATTGGTAAGGATAGCCTGGGCCTGGGCCGAACCGCGGTTGGCCAGCTTGTCGGCGCTGAACTCCGACATATCCACGACATAAAAATAGACCGGCCGGACGGAACCGTCCTGCAGTACTTTATATCCTGGAGTCATATTGCCAAAAGCTATGGAATGGAGCTGGGTGGCCATGGTGATCACGGTGGTGGCCTTACGGGCATGAAGACGCATCTTATCCTGGGATTCATAGACATTGCCGATGGTTTCCGGCAGGGGGCCATCGTCGCGAATCGAGCCGGCCAGGACATAAGGGATGTTGTTTTTTTCGCAGGCGTACATGATGCCGTCTTTGATATCCAGGGTTGCCATGGCTTTGGCAATGGAACCGGCCTTGCGCACCTCGTTGAGAATATCGAGGTGGTTATAGTGGCCCATGGGCTGCAGCATCTGGGTGTAGATATTCTGGCCCAGGCCGGTATTGTAGACAGCTGCTTCAATATCATGGGTTGCCAGGGCATTGCCGGCCATCAACCCGTGGCAGTAGCCATTTTCGATCAGCCCCTGCATGGCAGCTCTCGAGTCCTTGTCAAAAGCTACCGCCGGGCCGAGCACCCAGACTATATGACCGTGGTCCCTGTCGTGTTTGAGGATTTCATAGAGCGAATCATAAGAATGGGAAAAGGGCGTTTCCCTGGTACCGCGTGAGCGAAAGGCGAATTTGTCGGCATTGGCCGCACTTCTTTCGAACCCTTTTTCGTGGACGAGAATGCCTTGCTCACCGTTTTCGGTGCGTCCGGTGACGACCATATCGCCTTTTTTGAGATTCCTGGCCTCCACTACCACGATCCTGTTGTCTATGACGACAAACACCGCATCCATGCGACTCTCCGGAGCCAGAAGCCAGCGGTTGTCAGCAACTTTTATGTACTCCGGGTGGTTGGAGGTAGCATGATAGTTGGCCGGAGCAATCCCGTCGGCCGGGGAGGGTTCGAGAGTGGCCAGGGGGCTGTTTTTCAACACAGGCTGTTCGAAATCCGGCGGGGTGTAGGTGAAATCAAGCTTCATAACTTGCCTCAAAGAGTAAAAGTTTTTCTGATTGTATACAATTATCTTGCACTATAGGCAAATTAGCCCTGAAAAGCAATGTAAGTTAGGCCCTGTCTTGCAACGAGCTGTTGGGAAAACTATTTTGATGCTGACTGTTGATTGCTTGACCCTGCCGAAAAATCCTTCTAAACTGCAGCAGGAGCATTTTAGGTTATTTCTCTTTATCCGGGACAGGTTATGAACCGATCCGCATATTTCACCACCGGCCTGGTGATTAAACTTCTCTCGCGCTTGACCAAGGCTGCTATTGTCGTTCATGGTAAGGAAAATATTCCAACCGGGCCGACCATCTTCGTGATGAACCATTTTACCCGGCTCGAGACCATGCTGCTCCCTGCGTATATCTATAATCTCACCGGAAAACCAGCCTGGTCACTGGCTGCGGCTTCTCTTTTTCGGGGTGGCCTGGGAAAATTTCTGGATATGATGGGTGCGGTGTCCACCGCTGATCCCAAGCGCGATGAACTCATCGTCAAAAGCCTGCTCACCGGCGAGGCCAACTGGATCATCTTCCCGGAAGGGAATATGGTGAAGACCAAAAAAATTGTCGACGGCGACAAATTTATGATCGCCGGCCACAACGGGATGCATGAGCCGCACACCGGCGCAGCGGCCCTTGCCCTGAGGGCGGAACTCTATCGCACCTATCTTCTTAGCGCGGTTAACATGGCTCCGCAAAAATTACCGAAGATGCTGGATGCTTTGGGGCTAACGAGTATCCAGGAAGTTCACCGGGAAAAAATCGCCATCCAGCCGGTAAATCTTACCTATTACCCCATTCGCGCCGCGGAAAATATTGCCCTCGACATAGCTTCCAGGCTGGTAAAAGATATTCCCGAGCAGATGGTGGAAGAGATAATGACTGAAGGAACCATGCTCCTGTCCGGCGTGGATCTTGACATCCGCTGCGGCAAACCCATGCAGATGAGCGACTATCTTGATGAACAGTGGCTGCAGGAGGATATGGTGCGCGATGGTATTACCGGATTTTCTGTTTCACCCGCCTTAAAAGAGAAGATGCGCAAAACGGCTTATGATGTCATGCAGCACTATATGCAGGATATCTATGCTATGACCACCGTCAACCACGAACATCTTTTTGCATCTTTTTTGCGGATGTATCCCTTTAACCGCATAGAAGAACTCGATTTCAGGCGGCGGGTTTTTTATGGAGCCTCGCTCATTCAGGATGCTGAAGAGGAGCAGAATCCTTTTTTTCTGCACAAGTCCCTGCAGGAGGACCAGGCCCACCTGCTCACCGACGATCGCTATGGAAAATATGACAATTTTCTACAACTTGCCCTGGAAAAGGGGGTTGTTTCCCTGCATGGCGGTTATCTTGTTCGCGATCGTTCCAAATTATCGGCACCGCTCAGTTTTCATAAGGGGCGTATCAATAACCCGATTGAGGTTATGGCCAATGAGGTCGAACCGTTAAAAAAACTGCTCTCGACCATCAAATCATTATCCTGGCAACCGAGGATCCTCTTTAAATACTTGCTGATCAAGCATCTTCTTCAGCAGGATAAACACCGTTATACCAGAGATTGCCAGCAAATTGGCAAGATTGAGGACAAGAGTAAAATATGCTATGGCCGGCCGTTTTTGCTCCCTGCTTACCGGTGCAAGACCGGGGTGCTGCTGGTGCATAGTTACCTGGCGGTACCGGCAGAGGTGCAAGAACTGGCCAGGTATCTCCGTCGGCGCGGGGTCTGGGTCTACGCCCCGAGGTTGCCGGGACACGGCACCTCGATCGAGGATCTTGCCGGCAGAAAATATCGGGAGTGGATTGAGACCGTTGAAAATGGCTATGTCCTCATGAGCAGCATCTGCGATCGGGTCGTTGTCGGCGGGGTGGCGGTCGGCGGTAATCTGGCCCTGGACCTGGCCGCCCGTGTGGGCAAGGTGGCCGGGGTTTTTGCCCTCTGTCCGCCTTTTTCTCTGCGTAATTATTCAACTAAATTCATGCCGGGAAGGGATGTCTGGAACCGTATTCTCAGTAAGATGAAGCGCGATGATCAGGACCATCAGTTTTTTGACTTTTCCCATGGCAATCCTCATGTAAATTATCAGAAAAACCCGGTGGAAACAATTAAGGAAGTCGGTGAGTATCTCGAATCGATTGAAAAAAAATATGCGGCAATCAGCCAACCGGCCCTGATCTTCCAGGCGAATAACAATCCGGTTGTCGATCCGAAGGGCACATTGCAGTTGTATGACAGTATCGGCTCAGTCAATAAAGAGTTCTGCCTGCTCAGTCACGACCGCCATATCCTGGTTAATGGTCCGGGGGCCAACAAGGTATATAGAAAAATTGGTGCGTTTATTGCTGGACTTTCAATCGGGAAATCAACTGCATAGGGTTTCAACAGTACTCGGTAAAAATCATGGGAGAGGGGGCGATGGTCGTTGCACAAGGACAACACAGCAAAGAATACAAAAGTTGCTCATGGCCGGAATATTATCATGAATTCCCCTATTTTTCCGAGCAGGAGATCCGGCCGGGCTGTCACCCTTGCCGGATGCTTCATGAAAACAGTACTAGAAAAGCCATAGTGCTGGTGCATGGGCTGACCGATTCGCCGTTTTATATGCAGGCCATAGCCGGATATTTTCACCAAACCCTGGGCTACGATGTCTTCCTGCCCCTGCTCCAGTGCCATGGGCTGCAACAACCAGGCGGCATGGAAGGGGTTTCTTTAGCACAATGGAAAAAAAATGTCCGTTTTGCTGTTTGCTCTGCCGCAAAAAGAGCAGAGCGCGTTTCTATCGGCGGACTTTCCACCGGGGGCGCCTTGAGCTTTTATCTTGGCTATACCGACCGGCAGATAACCGGCGAAATCTATCTCTTTTCAGCCGCACTTGGCCTGTATGGCGGACCTTTTAATGTCTTTGGCGGTATTTTAGAACTTTTGCTCTGCAACTCTCTCTTCAGGCTCCTGGATAACAGAAAAACCCTGGAGGGTAACCATCCCTACCGATATGCTCGGGTTCCCATGAATAGTGCCGGGGAGTTGGCGCAGCTGATCCGGGAAATCAATGAGTTACGGAAAACGGTTGCAGGCACGTTTTCGGTAAAACGCATCTTTGCCGCCTGGTCGGAGTATGACCGGGTGATCGATGTCAGTAAAATGGCGAGCCTGCCAGGTTTTGCCAGAGAAAACCAATTCTTTTCCTTTGTTATCCCGGCGGCAGCTCGAGTCGATCATGCTTGCGTCGTCCTGCAAGAACCGGTTTACGCTATCGACATCGAGCCAGGCGATAAACCCCTGGAAGTTCCCAATCCACTTTTTTCCGAGATGATGGCTGCCCTGCAAAAGTTCGAATCGGCTGGGGATGCAAGCAGGCAATAGCTTTTATGCGTTTAACGCGGACCAGCATCGGTTGATTTTGCGGCTTTTTGCTGTATTGTGATGCTTTGATAATCTCGTAAAAAGCTAAAATTTATGATGGCTAAGTAAAAAACTTCATATTCGATATGTGCAAAATTTGCAATTATTTCGGCGTACTAGAGTACGTCGTGATGATTGTAAAATTTGCAACAACGAAGCAGATAAGCACCCTTTAAAGCAGGGTATAAACTCCGACTTCGGATGAAGAGTTTTTACGACGCCATCTTGCTCTTCACCAATTTAACGAGGCGATACGATGGCAAAAACAATTCTTATTACCGGGGCAACTTCAGGGTTCGGCAGGGCAAGTGCAGAGCTTTTCAGCAGCAACGGCTGGAGGCTGATTCTTACCGGCAGGCGCAAGGATCGCCTGCAGGAATTGCAGGATAAGCTGGGTAAGGCTACTGTCCATATAGCGGTTTTCGACGTGCGGGACAGGCAGCAGGTAAAGGCCATGGTCAAGGCTCTCCCGCAGGAATTTCAGAATATCGATATTCTGCTTAATAATGCCGGACTGGCGCTCGGGCTGGGGCCTGCCCATGAAGCCGATCTTGATGAATGGGAGACTATGGTCGATACCAATATCAAAGGTCTGCTGTATATGACCCGGCAAATATTGCCGATGATGGTTGCGCGGGGGATGGGACATATAATTAATCTTGGTTCTATCGCCGCTTCGTGGCCTTATCCCGGCGGTAACACCTATGGTGCGACCAAGGCCTTTGTTCAGCAGTTTTCCAGGAATTTGCGGACCGACCTGCAGGGAACCGGGATTCGCGTGACCAATATCGAACCGGGCCTTGCCGAAAGCGAGTTCTCCATCGTCCGATTTGGCGGTGATGCCGAGAAAGCCGCCAAGGTCTATGAGGGAACAAAGCCGCTTACTCCGGTGGATATCGCCGAGATCATCTACTGGACAGCCAGTCGGCCGGCCCATGTGAATATCAATGTTGTTGAAGTGATGCCGGTATGTCAAAGTTGGGGGAATCTGTCGATCACCCGGGATAAATAAAGGATTGATTGCATTTTTGCCGGAAAAAGATGGTGGGGGCAGAGGAGAAATCTGTTGACACCAATCACACTGCGGTTTATATTGCCCGCCTACGTCAGTTCGGCGACATAGGCAGCAGGAAAACCGTTGCACCGAAAATCGCAGAAAATACGTCTGATCCTCGGTAGCTCAGTCGGTAGAGCAGGTGGCTGTTAACCACCTTGTCGGCGGTTCGAATCCGTCCCGGGGAGCCAAATCATTCAGGCTCGATTGCTACAATCGAGCCTTTTTCAATAGAGTCGGGGCGTAGCGCAGCCTGGTTAGCGCGCCTGCCTTGGGAGCAGGAGGTCGTAGGTTCGAATCCTACCGCCCCGACCACTTAGCGAAACAGAAATCTTTGATTTCGTTTTAGAGCTTCTACCCGATAGGGTATGAGATACAAAAAAGCCAATCACTTACTATAGTGGTTGGCTTTTTTCGTTCAACAACGCTCAGGTAAACAGCATATGACATTTATAAACGACAGCGCTACTTTTGCTTATATAATTCTGCCGCTTCTGGTCTTTCTGGCCCGTATTCTCGATGTAACTATCGGCACCCTGCGGATCATCTTTGTGTCCAAAGGGTTAAAACATTTTGCCGCAGTGCTCGGTTTTTTTGAGTCGCTTATCTGGCTGATAGCGGTGGCTCAGGTTATGCAGAACCTGAACTCATGGCAGACGTATATCGCTTTCGCCTGCGGTTTCGGAGCAGGCAACTATGTTGGTGTAGTAATCGAGGAAAGAATTGCTCTTGGCAACCTGTTGATCAGGATCATTACCATGAAGGAAGCCGACGAACTGGTCGAAGTCCTCTGGAAAGCCGGTTATGGGGTGACCAGTGTCGATGCCAGGGGTGAGTCCGGGCCGGTCAAGTTGATTTTCAGCATCACCAAAAGAAAAAATCTGAACAAGATTATTGCCATTATCAAAAAATATAATCCCAATGCCTTCTACACCATTGAAGATATGCGCTATGTCAACCAGACGTATCCCCTGCCATTGACCAAATCTTCAATATTCCAGCATCTGGCTTTCGGGAAACGTAAGTAGCTTACAAAGTCAAGACAGTCTATCTCACTGTTTTTTACTACCTTCCGGTGCATTGGATTGCAGCAGGGCGCCGCGGAACCAGGAAAAATAGACTCCCGACAGGCAGAGAATGGCCGAGATGACAAAGACCGTATGAATGCTGCGCAGAAACAGGTCATAATTTTCCGGGGCGATGGCCTGGCGGCCGACAATAAGGGCAAGCACAACCGTTGCCATGGCCATACTGAACATCTGACCAAGCAAGCGCATGGTGGCAACCGTTCCCGAGGCCAGTCCATAATGTTGTCTTTCCACTGCACCCATAATGGCGTTCATATTGGGTGAACTGAACAGGGCAAAACCGATGCCAAGCAGGATCAGGTTGGCGATGATCAGAGAGGTTTTGGTCTCGGGCTGGACCATGGAGAAGAGAGCAACCCCAATGACGGTGATGGTCATTCCAATGGTGGCGAGCAACCGGGGTTCGATACGATCGGAGAGTCTGCCGGCCAGAGGTGATAAAACCGCCATCACTATCGGCTGGGCCATGAGTACGCTCCCCGCCGTTTGTGGCGACATCCCTTTCAGGTATTGCAGGTAGAGACTGAGTAGAAAAGTCACGGCAAAGGTTGCCGAATAATTGAGCAGAGCGGCAACGCTGGAATAGGCAAAAGTCTTGTTGCCGGCAAACAGCTGGACATCAAATACAGGAAATCTGGCAGTCAGCTGATAGCGGATAAAGAGACTAAACAGCAGCAAACCGGACAGCAGCAGCACTGTCCCGGGGATCGAAGGAAGTCGGGTAGCGCCATAGACCATGGCCAGGATGGCAAAAGCATAGAGCAGGCATCCGATAACATCGAGTTTTTGCCCCGGTTCGCCCAGCCATTCCCCTTTGAGATAATACAGAGTCAATAAGAAACAGAACAGACCTATCGGCAGCATGATAAGGAAGATACTCCGCCATCCAAAATAATGGGTGAGCAACCCGCCGAGAAATGGCCCCACTGACAGGCCGATATAGACGGCTGCGACATATATGCCGATGACTCGGCCGCGTTTATTCGGTGGAAAAATGGAGGTGATGATCGCCATGCCGGTTGTGACAAACATGGCGGCTCCCAGGCCTTGCAAGGCCCGAAGGCCGATCAGCATCGCCGCCGAATTGGCGAGCGCCGCCAACCCTGCACCAAGGGTATAGACTCCCAGACCGGTGGCAAAAACCTTTTTTCGACCGTGAATATCGGCGATTTTTCCAGCCGGTACCAGGCCCACTGCCATCGCCAGCAGATAGGCAGTCGCAATCCAGCTGAGCTGCACCGCATCCATCTGGAAATCGGCTTGGATGGTCGGCAAAGCCACATTGACCGAAGAGATCATAAACGGGCCCATAAACGAGGCTAAAGTCGCGACAATTAACGCCGACCGTTCCACGGCTGAGTCACTTTTTTTGTTTTGTTGCATGTCTTACACCTTATTATTAATATGGGGACACAATACTAATTAATGTTGGAACATCATTAATTAGTATTGTGTCCCCATATTAATGTACCTCTTTACTCCAGTTGCTAAAAGATGTCTAATTAACTTGTTACTGTACTATTAAATTCCCTCTCTACAAGAGATAATAATGCCGGAAAGATACCAGAAGTTACAGACCCAGATCCTCTCATCTCCCCGCACCTGGCTTATCACCGGTGTCGCCGGGTTTATCGGATCAAACTTGCTTGAGATGCTGCTTAAGCTTGATCAAAAAGTAATCGGGTTCGATAATTTTTCAACCGGTTTTCAGCATAACCTTGATGAAGTGCAGTCAGCGGTCAGTTTTCAGCAATGGCAGCAATTTACCTTTGTTAAAGGTGATATCCGCAACTTGGAAGTATGCAAACAGGTGTGCGCCGGTGTCGATTATGTCCTGCATCAGGCGGCCCTGGGATCGGTGCCGCGGTCTATTGCCGATCCGATAACCACCAATGAAAATAATATCAGCGGCTTTCTGAATATGCTGGTTGCCGCCAGAGACGCCAAGGTCCGGCGGTTTGTCTACGCAGCTTCCAGTTCGACCTACGGCGATCACCCGGACCTGCCGAAAGTGGAAGATAAAATTGGCCGGCCACTGTCCCCCTATGCCGTGACGAAGGTGGTCAATGAGCTGTATATGGATGTCTTTGCTAAAACGTATAATTTCAAAACCATCGGGCTCAGATATTTTAATATCTTTGGTCAGCGGCAGGATCCCAACGGCGCCTATGCTGCCGTCATTCCCAAGTGGTTTGCCGGCTTAATCAATAATGAAACCGTCTTTATCAACGGTGACGGGGAGACGAGCAGGGATTTTTGCTTTATCGAAAATTGTGTGCAGGCGAATCTTCTGGCAGCGACAGTTGAAGACGAAGCCGCTACCAATCAGATCTATAATGTGGCCTTTGGCGAGCGGACAACCTTGAATGAACTTTACCAGCTCATCAGAGAGCGAGTCGTTGCCGTCAAACCTGCTGCAAATGAGGCGAAGCTGCAATATCGTGATTTTAGGGCAGGGGATGTCCGCCATTCGCTGGCCGATATCTCCAAGGCAAAGAAGCTTATTGGTTATCAGCCGCAATTTTCGGTAAGAAATGGTCTGGATCGTGCAGCCCAGTGGTACCTGAAAGAGCAGACAGGCCGCGGTTAACAAAAGGTTTACTTTGCCGGGGATACTCTACTTATCTTTGGCACTGAAATAATCGCAGTTGCTGGTTATCCGGCGGTTATGTTCCTGCATGGACCAGCAGATGCCGGCAAGTCGTTCCTTTTCTTTCTCAGGCAGATCGAGTGTCGCAACCTGTTCAATCAGTATATGGAGCGCTTTAGAGTTTCGGCCAATAGTTTGAAAATTTTGTGACAACTGGCCGTTGAATTCGTTGATCTTTTGTGCCAATTCCATCCCCTCATCTTTTTCACGCAACTTGATCGTCTTGTCCAGATACCCCCGCTTCATATAATCCAGAGTCGACTCAAAGCGAAACATTGGCCCAATTATCCTGTGGGTAAGGAGTGAAAATGCCAAAATGATCAGTATACTGCCGAAAAGACCGAGAAACCAATTTGCCGCAGGCAACTGTTTGACCAACACATTAAACAACAGGGCGCCTCCGATAACTAGCAAAAAACAGCCGAGGATCTCTGTTTTCTGAAAGCTAAGATTTCTGAAAAATTTTCTGCGATTCTGCTTTTTGGCCATGAGGGTTATTATCCATATTAATGATATGCCATGTCAACCAGCTTCGATAACTTTGCTTTTGCTTCAGCAATATTTACTATCGTTCACCACCTCCTTGCCGATTGATATTGTTGGTCTATTGTACCTAATTAATCTGGGGACACAATACTAATTTTGTGCTTTACCCAAAATTAGTATTGTGTCCCCAGATTAATTATTGTGTCCCCACATTAAATGTGTTATCCGTAAAACATGGCACGAATGGCAAGGGTAGTTCTACCCGGTTTCCCACATCACATTACCCAGCGAGGAGTTCGTTCTCTTCCTGTGTTTCATTCCGATGATGACAGGCAGGCATATCTGCAATTACAAAAAGAGCAAGGTGAGCGCTTCGGTGTTGCCTTTATCTCCTATTGTTTGATGGACAACCATGTTCACCTAGTGGCAATTCCAAGTGACGAAACCGGTTTGGCCAGAGCCATAGGAGAAGCACACCGGCTATATACCAGGCGAGTCAATTACCGCGAAAAGGTGAGGGGATATTTATTCCAAGGGCGGTTTTTTTCTTGCCCGCTCGATAACAGCCACCTCTATGCAGCTGTTCGTTATGTTGAGAGGAATCCGGTGCGAGCCAAAATTGTTAGAGATGCCTGGAATTATAAGTGGTCGAGTGCCGCTTATCATACCGGCATGATAGCCAACGATATTTTGGTAGCTGATACCGATTTGCTAGGCGAGATTGATAATTGGAAAAATTATCTGTCAGAGGACGACAAGGAACTAGAAAATATCAGACTAACAACTCGCACAGGCCGGCCACTCGGTACGCACAGCTTCGTAGAAAGGGCCGAAAAAACAACGCAAAGAGAATTACAACCCGGCAAAGCCGGTCGACCGAAGATTTAATCTGGGGACACAATACCAATTAACGTTGAAACATCGTTAATTGGTATTGTGTCCCCAGATTAAAAAATTATGAAAAATGATTACCGCAAGTGGTTTATTGTTGCCCTGTTGCTTGCTTTCCCCTTCTTTTTTATTGGCGGGGCAGATTATTACGACTCACGATCGCTGAAAGAGATATGGAACCTTGGCCATTTCTTCTTTTTTGTGATGCTCATTTTTGTGCTCGACAGCTACTGGTGTGCAATAGGCCGGTCGATTTTTTTTAGAATATTTGCAACCTTTGCTACTTTGATGACCGTTGGTTTAGGCATCGAATTGATTCAGTTGAACATCGCTGATCGTTATTTTTCGTGGACTGATGTTTTAAGAGATGTATCGGGGGGCGCTGTTGCATTAATTTGGCAAGCAACTCCGCGGTTGCCGCGCGTGTGCATTCAATCGGTCCTGAGCCGTTTCGTCTCGATAATTATTGTAATATTCAATTTTCTCCCGTTGGGAGCTGGTCTTACTGATGAATATCGCAGCTACCGTGATTTTCCATTGCTTGCCGGTTTTGAGAGCAGGTTTGAGTTGAGTCGGTGGGAAAGTGATCGGGTTGATTTATGTATGGTGACTTCGCCGCGAGTGCAGGGTAAATATTCGGGGAAGTTTACCTTGACCACCGATGAGTATTCCGGCCTGTCGTTACAAAATTTCCCTGGAGATTGGAGTGGCTGGAGTGGTCTCGCCTTTAATGTATTTAATCCCGGTCTGCCGGTCGCCCTACACTATCGTGTACATGATCAATTCCACCGCGACGGTAATCAAGATTATGATGATCGTTTTAACGGAACTACTGTTCTGCACCATGGGTGGAATGGAATTGTTATCCCTATGACAGATATTGTTAGTGGACCGAAAAACCGTAAAACGGATTTAACGAAAATTGCCGGCTTTGGGGTGTTTGTAATGAATCAAACCGAGCGACGTGTGTTGTATTTGGATAATGTCCGTTTGCTTTTTAATCTGGGGACACAATACTGATTAATGATCTTCCAACATTAATCAGTATTGTGTCCCCAGATTAAAAAAAACGACTCCAAAATTCAGTAATAGGCCGGCTTCCCTCATAACTTTGTCAGCTGTGGCAATACTATTTACAGGAATATCATTGGCTATAGTCAGATGAAGAGCATCTAAAGTTCTTAAAGGTATAGATGGCAGGCTTTCAATGATTAATGATGCGTTGAGGATGTGACGATTTTCGACCGGGTAGAGGATCAGGTGTGCCTCCTCAATGTCTTGTTTGAATTTTGCAAATATTTTTTGCACCTCTAACGCACTTAACATTTCCATACGCCATCGCCGGGCTAAAAGACAGCGAAACTCAGTGACCGTCAGGCTGGAAATGCAGGTATCATCCTGATGTTGTATCCATTCCGAAAAATCCTCGGAACCGTCCTCAGGCAGGTACCATTTTGCCAGGGCACTGGTATCAATATACGATAACGCCATCAACGTTCATCCCTGTCCATTCGTTGCAATACCTCACTCGCAATATCCTGGGAAGGCAAACTATCGCGTAATGCCCGGTGATCTGGTTTTATCTTCTTTCCCTTAACTGGTAAAATACGGGCAAGTGGGATATTGTGGCGGGTTACAATAATTTCTTTTTCCTGGGCGAGTAATTTGTCTAAGCTTCCAAGTTTATTACGCATTTCTCTTATAGATAATGTTTGCATAGTGCACTCCATTTTTATTGTTCTCCATATAAATTAATGTAGCACATGCCGGGTGTTTTTGCAATACATTGCAAGAAAACAGGAACACAACCTTTAAAACCTGGGGACATAATACTGATTTCATGACTTTGGGATTTTGGCATCAAGCAGCAGAAAGCAGTCGAACAAATTATAGCAGCAATGTATGAGGAAGTATCCGGTTGGAAAAAAGTATTTTATGGGTTCGGTGTGCCTGATTACAAAAGTCAGTTTTCAATCACCAAATCGGCAATACGGGAAAATTCTTTTACATTGTGCATGCTGAGCTCCTTTGTTGATTGTTTGCATATGATTGAGCGCCACGATAGTTGGCTTGTCAAGAGAGTAAAATATTTTGAAAATGTGCACCGATAGAACGTATTAATGGTTGCCTGAAATTTGGTTTTGAAGATCGACCCAATGACAACAGTTCTTGTAATCTCCTCATCAAACATGATACCTTGTCTTTGAGCTTCATAACTGTTCTTCTGTAGTTTTTTATCTGCGGACAAATACTTTTCGGGAACCAGCGTGAGCGGTCTGGTGGACTTGTGGGAAACTCATTTTTCTGGAAGTTATCAATTTCAGAGAGTCCTCACCTTGTCTGGCAGTCTCTCTTATCTCTATGAAGACCGCGAAGCACCTCTGGCATCCCGGCGGTGGAGGAGCAACTCAGTTAGAAAAATATCACAATGATAGTTATACTGCCAGGGCAGATTGTACCTTTACAACTCTGGATTCCGGTAGGGCAGGTGGTAACAACGACGTCCATCTTGCTTTGTTTAAACTCTCTTGGCTGAAGAATTTTTCTAAACTGTAAGTATTTGATTTAATTAAAATATAACGAATTGATTTCTTTTCATTCTTGCCAAGAAGATGCACACAAGATTTTTGGTTAGAGACGAGTCTATGATGAAAATTAAATTATCAGAGAAGGATTGATGGAGTCGCCATCTATCAACAATAAAACAATTCTTCTCACTTTTGATGTCGAAGATTGGTTTCAAGTTGAAAATTTTAAGGAGTGTATTTCCTATTCCACTTGGCCTTTTCGAGAGTTACGGGTAGAGAAAAATACAATTCAGTTGTTAGATATTCTGGCTGATGCTCCATGTCCAGTGCGGGCGACTTTTTTTATTCTCGGCTGGATTGCAGAACGTTTCCCAAACCTTGTTGCTGAAATATATCAAAGAGGCCACGAAATCGCATCCCATGGATTTAATCATCAACTCTGCTACAATCAGACGACGGATGATTTACGTCAGGATTTGATTAAAAGTAAACAAATCCTTCAGGATATTATAGGGCAAGAAGTCTCAGGATATCGGGCACCAAGTTTTTCCATCACGGATGAGGCTATCAGTATGCTCCAAGAGGTGGGATACCTTTACGATTCAAGTTATAACTCCTATGAGGGACATGCGCGGTACGGTCAGTTGATGCAACTTCGGAAGGAAAAAAGAGATCTTCCATGTTACTCCTTTTCTCCTTCTTTTTATGAAATTCCAGTGAGCAATTTGAGGTTTGGCGGTAAGGTATTCCCATGGGGAGGAGGTGGATATTTTAGATTATTGCCATTTTTTCTGCACAGCATCGGTGTGAAACAGATCCTTAGACGAACTGGTTGCTATACTTTTTATATGCATCCATGGGAAATTGATCTTGATCAGCCAAGAGTAAATGAGGCTAAACCTTTCTTCCGTTATCGCCATTATGTGAATTTGAGCACGGCGAAAAATAAGCTAGAAAGACTTTTAGCTCAAAATGCTAAACACTCATTTCTCACCTGCAGAGATTTTATTAAACAGTGGCCTGCATGGAAATGATGATTTGATGAAATTTCACGAGAAATACATAGAGATGAATGGATTGCTCTTGGTCACGCTGTTACTTACTTTCACTTTGGCTTATTTCCCTGTGTGGAAAGAACTCTTTCTTGTCTGGTACGGTTCTGAGGACCATTCTCATGGTTTCCTTATAGTTCCAATTGTAATTTACGCCCTCTGGAAAAAACGAAATGAGTTGTCCAGATTACCCGTGCAATCTTCTAGTTTTGGTGTGGTTCTGTTAATAGTCTCATCAATCTTTTATATATTTGCGTATTACGCGGAAATTAAGACAATTTCCTCTTTATCAATGATCTCCTCTATAGTTGGTGTTGTGCTGTTTTTGTTTGGATTTTCGATACTTCGGGAAATTAGTTTTATTCTGTTGTTTTTGTTTTTAATGATCCCTGTTCCAGCCCAGATATATTCTCTAATGACGGGACCTTTACAGCTTTTTGTTTCCCAGGTGAGTGTTTGGTTTTCAAAGATTATCGGAATACCAATTTTTCGGGAAGGAAATGTTATTCATCTGCCGGAGCACACTCTGGAAATTGTTCAAGCTTGCAGTGGTCTCAGATCATTAATGTCGTTGTTGACGGTAAGTATGATAATTTCATATTTTAGCTTACAGTCAAATTTTTTAAGAATACTCCTTGTAGCATTAGGTGTTCCTGCCGCAATAATTATTAATATATTAAGAGTGTTGGTGATTATTGTGTGTTTCTATTTTTTTGATTTTGACTTAACTCGGGGAACCGTGCATACAATTCTCGGATCATTAGTTTTTATGTTTGCAATCGCTTTGGTTCTTTTAGTAAAAGGAGTTCTTTCGCTTTGGGATCGACAGGTAATAGAAAAGGCATAATTATTGTCGTCATTTTCTTATTGATAAGCATATTTGTTTACGGAAAACCGAAACAAGTACGTTCAATAAAAAAAAATTCTTTGAACGAGGTATTAACAGTAGTTGATGGTTGGAAAGCAGGTCCACATATCCCGTATGATAAAGAGGTAATAAATACTCTTGCTTTGGATGATTACGCAAACAGGATGTATGTCAAAGGTGATAAATCTATTTTTTTGTATATCGGATATTACCTGACAGCCAGCAAAGTGGGATCAGCTCATGATCCTTTAGTGTGCTTTCCGGGACAAGGATGGATGATTTCAGCAAGAAGTAGTGGTACTATCGAGGTTGGTGAGCATGGAAACCACAAAGTCTCTTATTCTATTATGACGGTTAAGCGTGGTGTGGAGGATAGTAATGTAATTCTCTACTGGTTCCAGGCAAATGAAACGGCTAATGCCGACACATTGTCGCAGAAAATAAATGCAATTATGCAAAAACTTACAAACGTGAAGGATGATAACGCTTTTGTTCGACTAACATGTGCGACTCGTGAAAAATCTGAGTCTGAGTGCATTGAAATAATGCTGGATTTCACAAAAGTTTTTTATCCGGTCTTTCTTGATTATATTCGTGAGTAAGTTCAGCTAATGATCAAATTTTATTACAGACTAACAAAAAAAATATAAATTTATGGGCGTATTAATATACAAGATATTGTTTTTTTTTGCTTGATTATGATTTTTTACATCTATGCCGGATATCCGGTTTGTGTTTGGCTTTTAGCACTATTTACCCGGAAAAGGATCGATAAAGCTGCTTATGAACCGTATGTTTCAATTTGCATTGCAGCTTATAACGAAGAAAAATATATAGAACAAACTATTACTAATAAATTGCAGTTAGACTATCCTGAGAATAAGTTGGAGGTAATTGTTATCTCTGATGAATCAACAGATAAGACCGATGAAATAGTAAAAGCTTTTGAAGAAAAAAATGTTAAATTTTTTAGCCAAAAGCCAAGAGCTGGCAAGACCTCGGCCCTTAATATGGCAGTGCCCCATGCAAACGGGGAGATATTGGTGTTTTCAGATGCGAATTCAATTTATGCTCCTGATGCCCTGAAGCATATTGTCGCAAATTTTCACGATGCTGAAGTGGGCTATGTTACCGGAAAGATGATTTACGCTAATCCTGATCGTACAATCATAGGTGATGGATGTTCATCCTATATGAAATATGAGAATATTTTAAGAAATTTCGAAACGAAGATAGGTTCTGTCGTGGGTGTTGACGGTGGAATTGATGCTATGCGAAAATCTATTCATACTAGATTAAATCCTGATCAACTACCCGATTTTGTTCAGCCTCTCAGGGTAATCGAGCAGGGATACCGGGTTGTATATGAACCTGAAGCTCTTTTAGAGGAGTCATCGCTTACAATGTCCGAGGATGAATACCGGATGCGTGTCCGGGTTTCTTTGCGAGCATTGTGGGCCCTAAAGGATATGCATCAACTTCTTTTAGGAAAAGCGGGTTTTTTATTTGCATGGCAGCTGTGGTCGCATAAGGTGTTGCGCTACTTTTGTTTTGTCTTCCTGTTGGGAGCGTTTATTGCGAATATGACTCTTTCATTTGAGACATTCTCTTATAAAATTGCTTTTTTCATGCAAACTACATTCTATTGCATGGGATTTGTCTCTATTTTTCTTGAAAGGAAGAGATACAAAATCGGACTCTTGCACTTCGTTCATTATTTTCTAGTGTTGAATGTTGCATCAGCTCATGCATTTATTAAGTTTATAATGGGGAGAAAGCAGGTTGTATGGCTCCCCAGGAAAGGCTAGTACACGTTCCCGATATTTGCGAACATCGAATCCAATTGAATCAACATTCTCGATGGTTTATTGAGGTCGATAAAAACAAGAGGATGTGTTGCCAGACATACGATTTTGGCCATGGCCTGGAACTCGACCAAGGTGCACAAAAAAGATGGGGCAAACCAGAGTGTTGTGCTGAGGTCTTCCAGCATCACGAACAGTTGGAAAATGGAGCCTTCATTTTCATTGACACATTCCTAGGTAGCTGTCGGCTATGGGAACAATACGGACAATGTCTAATTGAATTCCTAATCTTGAATGCGATATTATGTGTTTAAGTAATTCTTTTCGAAGAATCCTATCATTATCCCTCTGTAAGCTTACAACTGCCAATATTCAGAATCCCAACCAGGGCTGGGTCGAGTCATCAGCAATGATTTTCTCGCCGCATTTTGATGATGAGACCTTAGGATGTGGCGGGACAATTATCAAAAAGATCAGAGCCGGAGCGAAGGTCCAATTGGTTTTCATGACCGATGGTTCAACCTCGCATCGCCACTTAATTCCAAGTGAGGAACTCAGAAAGATACGCGCCTCAGAAGGATACGCTGCGGCCAAATGCTTGGGCATACGATCGGAAAATGTTATTCTGCTGAATATCCCTGAAGGTCAACTCGACAAGTATTCATTTGAGGCTGGACTGAAGGTGCGTGAAGTGTTAGATCGGTTCAAGCCTGAACACGTATATATTCCGCATAAAAACGAGCCATTGCTATGGTCTGCGGACCATATAACCACTCATGAAATCGTCATGCGAGAATTGGTGACTTTAAATTATATCAAAACAATATGGGAGTATCCTGTCTGGTATTGGTTTCACTGGCCATGGGTTAGGCTTGGTTTATGGCAAAGGCAGTATAGCAGAATTATTTTGAAGAATTCCCTAACTTACAAGTTCGGTTTCAGGGCAACCAATGATCTCAATTTTGGTGTTTCCATAAAAGACGATTTGGCTTCCAAGATGGAGGCGTTAATGCAGCACAAATCACAAATGACCCGTCTACTCCCTGACACGAGATGGACTACTCTCAATGATATAGCTGGCGGAGATTTTATGAGGTTATTTTTTCGTGAAATTGAATTTTTTCGACGCAAGGACAATACTGATAATCCAGAATTGTCACCGAACTCCTGAATAATACAATATGAAACGATTAATAGTTATAGCGTAGTTGGGTCTATGACGTATCGTACAATGAATATAAATTTCAGAGTCAGCAAAACTGATCTTGTCAAAGGAATAACGTATGAAAATTGCATTCATTTCACAGGGGTTTGGTAAAATTGATCCCCCTGTTGCATCTGGTTCAATTTCCATATGGACATATGAGATCATAAATGAGTTGAAGAAAACAGAGCAGGTGATCGCGTATGAAATGGATGGCGGCAATTACTGTAGCAAAATTAAAGACCATGACGGAGTTCGATATATTTATGCGCCAACGTTTTTGAACAGTTTTATTAACCGGTGGCATCAAAAAATATTTAAGGCTTTTAAAAAAATAGCATTTTTCCACTACTCTATCCAGCGGCCTGATTTCTCTTCTGTATATTACAATCTTGGTTATATTTTTTGGGTTTCTCTGCATCTTAGGAAGCAGAAATGCGACATTATACATGTTCACCAGTTTTCCCAATATGTACCCATTCTCCGGTTGTTCAATCCGAAATCAAAAATAGTTTTGCATATGCATAGTGAGTGGTTAACACAATTAGATCAAGACTTGATGTATAAACGAATGGTTAAAACAGATCTGATTGTTGGAAGCAGTAACTACATCTCTGAGTTGATAGAAAAAAAATTTCCTGAATTCACGGGAAAGGTAAAAACGATCTATAATGGAGTCCACCACAAGGAATTCAGGAAGTATTAAATTAAATGAATTTGAACGTGAAAGGCATCACCCTGAACTATTATTTGTTGGAAGGGTTTCGCCGGAGAAGGGCATACATATACTGATCGGCGCCATCCGAAAACTTGTGAATGCTTATCCATCCATTCATCTCAATATTGTCGGCTCTATTGGCTCAGCTCCTAAGGAGTTCATTGTTGATCTGTGTGATGATCCGTTGGTTAAAGGTCTTTCAAAATTTTATGGGATTAATCAAGAAAGTGCGGACTACTATTATACATGTTTGAAGGGGTTGATAAAAGATGATCTCAAAGCTCATATCTCTTTTTGCGGGTCGAAACCCCACACGAAAGTTGTCGAATATTATCAACATTCTGATATTTTGATAAACCCTTCTTTGAGTGAGTCTTTCGGAATGAGTTTGGCTGAAGCGATGGCTTCAGAAAAACCCACCATCAGCAGCCGAGTGGGAGGCATGGTAAACGTGGTTTCGGATGGAGAAACTGGTCTGCTGGTTGATCCTGATAATGAAGATGCATTGGCCCAGGCCATCGCATTTCTCACTGAAAATCCAAAATTAAGAGAGCAAATGGGCATTGCAGGCAGAAAGCGTATCCTCGAAAAGTTTTCCTGGGAACGAGTTGCATCTTCTATGCTAATGGAATATCGAATTCTGCTTTCACAGAACTGATGAAGTCTAAAATAAAAAAATTGTTGTAATTTGGTGGACACCGTAGGATGCGCATTTAAAATCTAAAAATCAAACCTCTGCGAAGACATTTACCTAGATAAACTAGCTTATTTCTAATATGAATCAAAGATATATTGTTTCTCGATAGACTGATCACAACATAACAAAGATTAGACAAGATTAAAGATATCATGAAAACAGAGAGTTTAAATAGACCATTACTCAGTGTTGGATTACCGGTTTTTAATGGTGAAAATAGTTTACGGCAAGCCATTTTGTCGATCCTCAACCAGACACTGAAGGATATTGAAATAATCATTTCGGATAACTCTTCAACAGATAAAACGGCTGAAATCTGCCGTGAATTTGCTACAAGCGATAACAGGATCAAATATTATCAGCAAGATAGTAACATGGGAGCTGGTCCTAACTATAACTTTGTATTTGCCAAATCATCGGGGAAATATTTCAAATGGGCAGCTCATGATGATTACATGGACGCCAATGCTTTGGACTCATGTGTTAGCGCGCTAGAAAAAGATCTTCAAGCAGTTCTTGCACATCCTTTGATTATTGATGTGGATGACGATGGAAGGCAACTCGCTACAGCGGATCGTGGGCTTCTGGGTGAAGCTCCAGTAACTCAGCGTTTTTGGACGCTTATAGGGGGGGCACATAATTGTGGTGAAATTTTTGGCGTTATTCGAAGCAGCGTGCTACGAAAGACGAAACTCATCCGGGATTATACTGATTCTGACAGGACCCTTCTCGGGGAGCTTGCTTTGAGAGGAAAAATAATTCAGGTTCCTTCAACTCATTTTTACCGTAGGATTCATCCCGGTAAATCTGATCGGGTTTATAAGAATTATTGGGAGAGGTCGGTATGGTTTAATCCTAATAACAAAGGAAAAGTCGTCCCTTCCGCATTTAAACAACTTTTTGATTGGGTGAAAGCCATACCGCTGGCCCCCATTAGTATTCCTCAGAAAGTACGATGTATGTATCTTTTAGGAAAAATGACTAAATGGAGATGGAGATTATTCGCCAGTGAAGCCCGAGCAATAGCAGCTGATGCTATAAGGAGATTATTTTTCATTCAAAGATGACATATACCTAGTGCCAATAAGCTCCCTGAAGAAGTAATGCCTGCTTAGAAAAAGATAATTCCAATTATAAATATCGCTTAGGTTATAACTAATGAAACAGATTGCTCAAGAAAGCAGTGATGCATCGATGGAACGTCCCGAAATTGTATCGAATTCTAATTGCTGGAAGAAGCTAAAATCAAATTTTTCAGAGATTTGGCACTATCGTGAATTGATGTATTTTCTTGTTTGGAAGGACATTAAGGTCAAATACAAACAAGCGACTTTGGGTGTGGGTTGGGCTATATTGCAGCCGATTATCCAAATGGTCCTTTTTACCTTTCTATTCGGAAAATTTGCCAACCTTCCCAGCGATGGCCTGCCTTACCCCATTTTCTACTATTCCGGCTTGCTTCCATGGACTTATTTTGCGACAACGCTAACAATGGCATCAAATAGTATTGTGAACAATTCCTCTCTTGTTACCAAAGTTTATTTCCCTCGTTTGTTTCTACCTGCGTCTTCGGTTTTTAGCGGGTTGGTTGATCTGTTGATCTCCTCTGTAATCTTTGTTGGATTGCTCTTTTATTACAGGGTTGAATGGTCTCCGGCCTTTCTTCTCTTTCCATTGGTCTTTTTACTGCTCAGTCTGTTTGTTTTGGGGACAGGCTTGTTTTTGTCCGCACTGAACGTCAATTTTCGTGATGTAAAACATGTCATCCCTTTTTTGGTGCAACTCTGGTTTTTTGCCTCCCCTGTTGTCTATCCAACTAGCATGGTACCGGACAGATATCAATGGGTGGTTGCGACCAATCCGATGGTTGGCATCATTGAAATGTGTCGTGCCCTGGTTTCCGGAGGTGAGTTGCCGTGGCAGGCACTGGGAATTTCATGCTTAGTTACAGTGATTATGTTGACTTTTGGATACTGGTACTTTCGACGCGCCGAACTTCGATTTGCCGATGTGATCTAATCCTAAAGAATATTTGAGGTGTTATTCCAATGACCATAACCACGGCACAACCAGTTCTCCAAATATCTAAGCTTTCGAAACGTTATCGCATTGGCGAGTATACCGGTGATACGATGCTCAGAGAGGCCATAGTGCGGTTCTTTCGGAGATTAGTAAACCGAACATCTAGGAAAGAAGATATTGTCTGGGCGTTGAGAGATGTGTCCTTTGAGGTCCCCCAGGGACAATCTTTAGGAATTATCGGTAGAAACGGTGCCGGTAAAAGCACCTTACTGAAACTCTTATCTAAAATAACCTATCCTTCGAGCGGAAACATTTGCGTCAATGGGCGTATTTCCTCCTTGCTTGAAGTGGGCACGGGTTTTCATGAAGAGCTAACGGGAAGAGATAACATTTACCTGAATGGTTCCATTCTTGGCATGAAGAAGCGTGAAATTAACCACCACCTGGATGCGATTATAGATTTTTCCGGAGTAGAGCAATTCATCGACACGCCTATTAAGCGCTACTCTTCCGGAATGCGTTTGCGTTTGGGGTTTGCTGTTGCTGCGCATCTTTCATCAGACGTCCTACTTGTCGATGAAGTTCTAGCGGTGGGAGATGCAGAGTTTCAAAAAAAGTGCCTTGATTCTATGGAAGGGTTGAGCGCCAGTGGGCGTACAGTGCTTTTTGTGTCCCACAACATGGCCGCGGTCGAGAATCTCTGCTCCAGGTGCATCTGGATAGATGGAGGAACATTAAAGGCGGATGGCGATGCTCGGACAGTAGTCGGGCAATACATGAAAACTTTCGCTCAATCTTCATCAGGAAGCGTAAAATTAGAGCACATAGAGTCACGCAACGGCAATGGAGAAGCGAAATTTATCGGCCTGGATTTTCTAGATCCTGCCGGTGGAATCGTAAATGTAATTCGCAGCGCAGACAAGCTGACAATAAGGCTTTATTACCACGCTTACCAAAGGCTGAGGGAATTGCTTATCGGAATAAACATACTAACTGAATATGGCTCTTTAGTTGCGGCAAGCAACAATGAAGTGACCGGGGATCGAATACCTATTGCAGAACCTGGCGAAGGATATGCCGATTTCGAGATAGACACCTTGTATCTCCTACCGGGGCGCTACTACCTTTCGCTTTGGTTGGGGAGGTGGGAGAATCTCCAAGACGTGTTGAAAAATTGCATATCCTTTGATGTGGAACCTTCCGATTATTACGGCTCAGGCAAAGGGATCGATAATCGGCATGGCATCCTTTTTCTCCCTTCGCGTTGGAAAATGTACCCCTCCCAGGAAATCAAGCAGAATTGATATTGTTACTATGATTGATCGAAACATAACCATCTTGAAAGATTCTTTCTCAGATGAATGCCGTGTGGGACGCGTAATCGGGAAGCGATCATCTGAAGGTTGTGAGCGTTTAGGCATTGATATAGAGAAAGCTATCTCAATAGACAATGGTGCTCTAAGGATTGCACCATTGATTGAACCGGGCTTCGGTCGGGCGGGATTGTCCTATGGACCGTTTTCATCCAAACCAGGGCTGTCCTTTGCTGTATTTATCCTTAACGGGCACAACACCTCACAAGCCGAATATCTGTCCGACAGCTTCATACAAAGGTTAAAGCGCTGGTTCATCGCGAGCGAGTCGGATCCACCCTTTGAACGTTTGAAACGATGGACAGGCAGCAAACGGATACAACGCACTTTTAAACAGTTTCTATGGTGGTGGAGAATCGCCAATCGAAAAAAAACTATACCAAAGCTGGATGAGAACCTTTCAGTTGGTTGGTTTTCAAGAAGTATTAGTGCAGATCCACGACAGGAAGGCAGCTCGTTTATCATGCATGCACTTGGGGCAGAAAACGGAGAACTCTGGGCGGGTGGTCCTAGATCGGAGCGCACCCGTGCAATTCGGGGGGTACAAAATCTCCCATTGTATTTGGTTGGCATCATGCGGGAAAATGGAACGATTTACTATGCGTCATCGTTGGAGGGCTCAAACGGTTTTCTCGGATATCCTCGACTCAGGGCGATAGCCTTAGATAGATGCCCACCAGATAAGGAAGTCTTTCTCGGAATCCACCAAGGTGTACTTGGTCAAATTGGTTTCAGATTAGATACAAGAATTTATGGCGTACGTGTGGTCCACATGGACGATTATACACAATGGTGCAGCGGTGCACATGCAGCGGATAAACTACTAGGAGAAGGAATATTACTTGCTTCAGAGGCCGAAGTAGGTGGGAAATGGGCAAAAATAACTGGAGATTTGGTGCGAAGCCAAGCTGGTGCAAAAGGGCGTGGGCTTGAATCCATGGCCGTACTCGATCCCAAAGCACATAGCGGATTAATCCATGCAGTGGTGAACCATGGGGAAGATAGCGGAAATAACTCTGTAGGTTTGATCTGGCGCTGTAAGGATGGCGCCAACTTCTGGAAAATTGAGCTAAACCGATCGACGTGCACAATTATATGTACAATAAATGGGGACGGGGAAGTCCTCGCAACTATGAACCATGTGAAACTTGAAGGAGATCAATCGCAGCGCCTACAGGTGCTCGATGATGGCAACCATATCATGGGTTATCTCGATGGGTTGCCTATTGCAGACAAATGGATATGCGACAAACGCCTTTTCTCAGAAACAAAATTAGGCATTTCTGTGGCTGGCTCAGAAAATCATTCTCCAGTGGTGAGGGAATTCGAAGCACATCCAAAATATATTGACATTCCAACTGCTCTGGACATGGGGTCACCGTGGATGCGCAAAGGAAAACAGATGGAGGCGGCGGACCATTTCCTGGGGAAATGCGAGCCTCTTGAAGGACGAATAACATCAGCTGGTGGATTACGATGGCATCGTTTGATTGGCGAAGGCAAATTTGAAGTCGATGGCAATGGGGCGGCTATCGTTATTGCCAGCGTCGATGCTCCCTGTCCAGGTCGAACGGCCTATTGTGTTGATTGGTTACATAATGACTTCGCTGATATTTCGGCCACCATCATCCTTCCAGGAACCGATCGAGGACAAAAGCATCATTGTACCGCGGGATTCATACTTTATCAGGATGAAAACAACTATGTCATCCTCAACATCTGGCGAGGGGATTCATACGCTGGGGGGTCCATCTCCACTTTCTTTAAGTTTGACGGTTTCGAAGATCTTTATGATGCAATCTGGACCAATGTTGGCAACCGCGTTTTTTACGGATCTCCTTCGCGTCTCAGGCTATGTTGTGATGGTGAACGATATCTTGCATTTGTTGATGATGAACCAGTTCTTTATCGTGCTTTTACAGATGTTTATCCACATGCAAAGCGGCTTCAGATTAACAAGGTTGGAATAGTAGCCAACTGGGAATGGGGCAGAGATACGGGCAGCCGATTCCAGCAATTTGAGGCCCTGTTTTGATCTCTTTTAAAATATCAAAGGCCCCCCTAATTCGCCTGTAGAGAGCTTTTTGTGAACTTTGAGCGGTTCAGGATTGTGAGACTTCCCTTTTATTCCCGTAATTGTTAGACTTTAGGAGTTCACCGGCAGAGTCGGTGGTTCACCTGTTTTATTATTGTGATTGCAGTTGCTTGATTGATAAGAGGGGGGGTGTGCATAGGATTCAGTTACCCACATTTTACAAGGGGCCTTCGTTCAAGGGACCATATAGACAAGGAAGAACCAATGATCAAGCACTCTATATACATTGCCGGTGTTTTCGCAATCTTGATATCAGCTATCCCCGGCTATGTCGTCAGCTGGGCGTCTGAAAATCCCAATGCAAACATCCGCTTCAATCATTTCGTAATAGATAAAGAAAATCCGATACAACGTGCCGCCGCGGATATTGACGGTGATGGATTTCCGGATCTGTTTGGTGCAGTGGATTTTGAGTCTGGCAAACAAATAGGACTGTATTGGTACTCTTATCCAACCTGGATAAGATATACCATATCTGCCGGCGTCAACTTCAGGGGTGACGATATGGAATGTGGGGACATCGATAATGACGGCGATCCCGATTTAGTAGCAACTGTAGATGAGGATGGTAAGGTTTTTTGGTATGAAAACCCTGGGCCTTTGGGAGATCCGAAGACGGCTGAATGGAAATCACACCGGATTGGAACTAATGGCTCGTATGTCAAGGATGTTGAAGTAAAAGATTTGGATGGCGATGGCCTCATGGACGTTATTGTCAGAGGCGAAAAGATCCTGAATATTTTCAAGCAATCCGTAACCGGCACCTGGTCCACTGTTTCAATGCCTATTCATAATAAGGAAGGTATGGCTGTTGGCGATATTGATAACGACAATGACCTTGATATTATCCTGAACGGGTATTGGTTGGAAACGCCGAAAGACATACTCAAAGGAAAATGGAATGAACATGCAATTGATCCAAAATGGTATGAGGAGGATACCGGCCAATGGCAGGATAACTGCGCAAATGTTGTTATTGTTGACATGGATCACGATGGGCGCAAGGATGTATTGTTGTGCCATTCAGAAAAACCGGAATGGCCTATTAGTTGGTATAGTAGCCTGAATCCGAAAGACGGCCCTTGGGTAGAACATGTTGTCACCCAAAGCTTTAACTATTGTGAAACTTTGGAAGCAGCCGATATGAACAATGATGGTCTGCTTGACGTAGTGGCTGGAGAGATGAAGAGAACCAGTGAGTCCGGTGATCTGACAATATTCTATCAAAACAAATCCGATGCAAAATGGCGTGCTGAGGTTATCGCCAGTCGCATTGGGATTTACGACGGATTGGTTGCCGACATTGGCAACGATGGGGACTTCGATATTGTCGGTTCACAAGACTATAACAAGGCTCCAACGAACTGGTGGGAAAACAAAACCAATGATGAAAAATTCTGGAAATATCAACCGGTAGATGAAGATCGTCCTGAAAGCCAATTCGGGAAAATGGGGCTTGTCTTCTTCGATGTAAATAAGGATGGTCGGCAGGATATCATCGCAGGATCATTTGTTTATTTAAACCAAAAAGAAAATTTGATGGAGAAATGGCAACGGGTAGAATTGCCTAATGACATCGATGTTTATTTTGCACTCAATGTTGACGACGATGAATTTACTGATCTTATTGGCATTGGCAACAATCAGATATATTGGTTGGAGTCTGACGATACCGGACTGAATTGGTCATCGCGTATTATTGGCACAGTTCCTCAAGGACGAACCCAAGGTTATACCACGGCGCAGGTTATCCCTGGCGGGAAGCCGGAACTGATATTCACCAGGGCTCATTACCTCTACTATCTATTGATTCCTGCTGCAAATAAGGTCGATCAACCCTGGCAAATGGTCATGGTTTCCGATAACAACGAGGAAGAGGGCGTGGCTGGCGGTGACATTGATAGAGACGGTGATATTGATCTGGCGGCCGTTGCTCGTGATGGCCATCATGTCATCTGGCTGGAAAATCCTGGAGATGGTTCTTCCTATTGGCCTCAACATACAATTGGTTTATCCAACCAGTGGACAGACAGGATTGCAGTGACAGATATCAATGAGGACGGAAGATTAGATATTATAGCTACTCAAGAGACTCAAGATTGGGAATTTAATGCTGATATTTACTGGTACGAAGCCCCTGAAAATCCGAAAATGTCTCCAATCTGGAAAAGAGTGGCCAAATTCCCGTATATGGATCATTTCATGCCCTATTGGCAGTGTCACACCGTAGCAACCCTGAGATCAGCGAACAGCATGGACATCGGTGATATAAACAATGATGGTGAAATTGATATCATCGCAGCAGAACATACCGATCAGAAGTCGTCGACGTGCGCTCCCGATAATTTGACCATTGCGTATCACAAGAGCAAAAAAGGGCAGCAGTGGTTGCCTTACGTAGTCGAAAGAGGTCCCCACGCAAGCCATCTGGGAGCCCGGCTTGTTGATATAGACAATGACGGTGACTTGGATATTGTATCCCTTGGCTGGAAGCAATATAAAGATGTCCACTTATGGATAAATCAACAATTGAAAAAAAACATGTAGTATGAGTTAATAAACTAAGGCTTGTTGGTGTCTTTTGTTACATATAGTTTGGAACTCTCGGAGAGCTTGTGGGCATATTTTGGAATATTTAATAAAGTGGGCTCGACTCGATCGTGACTCGATACTAAATTCTTTGCGTCGCATTACGGGCAGAGGCAACAAGATAAGCACAGGCCTCGGCAAAGGACTACGTTTCGATTCAGGAAATGCTCCATCCTCCTCTTTCTTATCGGGTGCGTATGAAAGACCTGTTCAGGTAGCTCTCTCCGATTTTCTTTTCGAAGGGGCCGTGTTTTACGACATTGGCGCAAATGTGGGTTTTTTCTCGTTGTTGGCGGCTAACTGCGTTGGTTCAAGCGGATCAATCTACGCCTTTGAGCCTGTGCCTGAAAATGCAGCTACAATTGAAAAGAACATGCGGTTAAATAAGTTCCAGAATATGAGAGTCATAAGAATGGCTGCAGCGAATTGGACAGGTCGTAGCGAGCTGATCTTAACCAAAGATGCTGGTGGGGCCACATTGAAAACAGCCGGAAACCCGCCTGACCGGGTTGGTAGCCTCATGGTGGATACAATCATAATCGATGAATTTATCCAATCTAATGGCCTTCGAAAACCTGATGTTATCAAAATCGATGTGGAGGGCGCGGAACTGAATGCACTGAAAGGCATGAGCAAAGTTCTACAAGAGAAAGGTCCGATATTGATCGTCGAATTTGATGATGCTACAGCCGTTGGTTGTGAGAAAAAATTATCAGCCTGTCGGGAATTCCTGGAAAATATTGGGTATCTTACAAAAAATCTGCCAAATTCCTATAACAACGAAAAATGGTTTGTCCTTCATTTGGTTGCTATGCACCCTAAATACATCGGAACCCGCCCTTCTCTTTTGCACATTTTCCAAAAAAATTGTCAAACCCCACAAGTCTGATGAATAGTAATAACAATATGTTCATTGTTATGAATTATAAGATCGGAGGTCTTGCAGTAGTAATCGTGAAATCCACTTGAAACGTCGAGGGACCATAGATTCCCCCCCCCAACTATACAAAGGTTTTTGATCCCAAGAGGAGATATTATGAAAGTAGGCATTTTAGCAGGTGGCTTTGGAACCAGACTGTCAGAAGAAACGGAAATACGGCCTAAACCGCTTGTGGAAATCGGAGGTAAACCGATTCTGTGGCATATTATGAAAATCTATTCACACTATGGCTATAAAAATTTTGTTATCGCTTTGGGTTATAAAGGTGAACTGATAAAAAAATACTTCATGGAATATAGTTTGCTTCAAGGTGACTTGAAAGTAGATATGAAATCTGGTGAAGTAAAACGCTATCATAAAGATGATAGCCTGGATTGGTCTGTTGAACTAATAGATACCGGAGAAAAGTCCCAGACAGGTGGTCGCATTAAACGTCTTGCGCATTATATGGGGAATGAAACCTGCATGTTAACATGGGGTGATGGTGTTGCAGATATTAATCTAAACGATCTGCTGGCATTTCATCGATCACATGGAAAATTAGCGACGTTGACAACTGTTCGCCCTTCTGCTCGCTATGGGCACCTTGAATTTAACGGTGATCAGGTTAAAGAGTTTTCTGAGAAACCACAAACGGGGGAAGGTTGGATTAATGGTGCTTATTTTGTTTTTGAGCCAGGTGTGTTTGATTACATTGATGGTGATTTGACACAATTTGAAAAAGAACCCCTGGAAAATCTAGCAAAAGACGGCCAGTTGATGGCATATCGGCATACTTCTTTCTGGCAGTGCATGGATACACTCCGGGAAAAATATATATTACAGAAATATTGGGACTCCGGGGAAGCACCCTGGAAAAAATGGAGATAAGCAATGAAAGTATTGGTGACAGGTTCTCAAGGATATATCGGCACCGTGTTGGTTCCAATGTTGGTTAAGGAAGGACATGATGTTACCGGATTAGATAGTGATTTATATGAACAATGCACATTCTCAGGCACTATTCCTGACATCAAATTGATTAAAAAAGATGTTCGTGATGTCGGGAAAGATGATGTTGAAGGTTTTGAAGCAATCATTCATCTTGCCGGTTTATCTAATGACCCTCTAGGTGATTATCGGCCCACTCTCACAGAAGATATCAATGAAAAGGGATCCATTGATCTGGCCAGAGTAGCAAAAGATGTTGGCGTAACGCGTTTCCTCTTTGCCTCGTCATGCAGTAATTATGGTGCTGCGGGTGACAATTTCCTGACTGAAAAAGCACCCTTTAACCCAGTTACACCATACGGCGTATCAAAAGTCAATGTAGAAGGTGCGTTGTCAAAAATGGCAGATCAATCGTTTAGTCCTACATATCTTCGCGCATCGACAGCATATGGATATTCACCTAGAATACGGTTTGACCTGGTTACCAATAACCTGACTGCCTGGGCCTTAACGACAGGACAGGTATATTTGAAGAGCGACGGGTCTCCCTGGCGACCGATCGTGCACATTGAAGATATCTCAAGAGCATATATTGCTTTGCTCCACACGCCACGTGAGGTTATTCATAATGAGGCATTTAATATCGGCATGACCACAGAAAACTATCAGGTAAGAGAGATTGCCGAAATAGTTAAAGAAGTTGTGCCAGGGTGTGAACTCAGATTTGCACCTGGTGCTGCACCTGATACACGGAACTATAGAGTAGACTGCAACAAACTGGCCCGAAAAATCCATGAATTCAAACCTCAGTGGACAGCTAGACGTGGAGTGGAGCAATTATATGAAGAATTTAAAAAGGTAGAGCTATCGCTCGATGATTTTGAAGGGCCTAAGTTTAAGCGGATCGCTCATATTAAACAGATGCTTGAAAAAGGTCAACTCGATGAGAATTTACGCCGAATAGTATAAGTTTGTCCCCATTAAAAAGAGAAAAAAATGAGAAATACTGACACGTCTTGTCGATCTTGTGGCAAAACTAACCTGACGATATTTTTAGACCTGGGCCATTTGCCTATTGCTGACAGGCTATTAACTGACGATTATCTAAAGCAGCCTGAACCCCGTTTTCCGTTAGAAGTTGCATTTTGTCCGGACTGCAGTTTAGTTCAGATTTTGGAAACAGTACCACCGGAAATCCTCTTCGGTGATGACTACCAATACTATTCTTCTTTTATCCCTGCTCTGTTAACCCACTCAAAAGATAACGTCACTCATCTGATTGAGAAACGCAATCTTGACCACAATAGTCTGATAGTAGAGTTGGCCAGCAATGATGGCTATCTGCTAAAGAATTATGTAGAAAAAGGTGTACCAGTTCTTGGAATTGATCCGGCGGAGGGGCCGGCAAAGACAGCGGAAAAAAATGGTGTGCCAACCATGAACGCCTTTTTCACCAAGGAGTTGGCTTTACAATTGCGTGAAGAGGGAAGGTCGGCAGATGTGATTCATGCCAATAATGTCCTGGCACATGTGGCTGATACCAACGGCTTTGTTGAAGGCATAAAAATATTATTGCATGACGACGGCGTAGCTGTGATTGAAGCACCATATGTCAAAGATCTTATAGATCATTGTGAATTTGATACAATTTACCACCAACATTTGTGTTATTTCTCTGTGACATCTGTAGATAAATTATTTAGACAGCATTCACTTTTTTTGAATGAGGTTAAATGGTTTCCAATTCATGGCGGGTCATTGAGATACTATTTTGGTCATAATGAAAATGTAGGGCCATCGGTACAATCATTTTTGTTAAAAGAACATGCTGAAAAACTTGATCAACTTGAATACTATGCAAATTTTGCTGAAAAAGTTGAAAAGGTAAAAGCTTCTTTGATCAATCTGCTAGCGTCCCTGAAAGCACAAGGGAAAAGTATTGCAGCTTATGGAGCCGCTGCAAAAGGAACTACTTTAATAAATTATGTAGATATTGATAAAGCAACAATCAGTTTTGTTGCTGATAGAAATACCCATAAGCATGGCCTTTATATGACCGGTAAACACTGGCCGATTTATCCAGCTGAAAAAATAGTCGAGAAAATGCCTGACTATGTTCTTGTGCTGGCGTGGAATTTTGCTGACGAAATTATGAGTCAGCAGGAAGAGTATCGTCAGAAAGGTGGAAAGTTCATAATTCCTATTCCGGAACCCAAAATTGTTGAAAACGACATAAATAAACACTAAGACCCTTCAAGGGGTATAAATACCTTGTGATAGATTACCTTGCAAAAAAGCACCAAGATGATCTGTAAGGTAATAAAGAGGTATTTGGGAGTAAAATGGAAAGAGCATCATTAGAAGAAGCGAATCAGTCCACTGGAGAAAAAAGTTGCCCGAGTTGCCTTTCCCGCGGCATGACCATCTTTCACCAGTTGAGACAGGTGCCTGTGCATAGCGTGATGAACATAAAAACCTGTGATGAGGCGTTAAATTTTCCAAAGGGAAATATTTCACTTGGATTCTGTCCTAGCTGTGGTTTTGTTTCAAATCTCGATTTTAATCCAGATTTAATCGGGTATTCGTCAGATTGCGAAGAAACACAAGGTTATTCTGCCACTTTTAGATCATTTTTAACAAAAACTGCAAGAGACCTAATTGACAAGTACGATTTACACAACAAGAAAATCATCGAAATAGGTTGCGGAAAAGGTGAGTTTTTACATTTGCTTTGTAAGCTTGGAAATAATAGTGGTTTGGGTTTTGACCCAGCGTACGTGCCTGAAAGAGACCAGGAAATAAATGACGAAGTCCGTTTTATTAAAGATTATTATTCAGAGAAATACGCTGGTTACCAAGGAGATGTAATCTGCTGCAGGATGACACTTGAACATATAAGTGAAACCCAAAAATTTGTCAGTACGGTGAGGCGGGCAATTGGTGAGAATGAAAATACTATTGTGTTTTTTCAAGTCCCAAATGTCATTCGCATATTAAGAGATATTGCGTTTGAAGATATATATTACGAGCATTGCTCATATTTTAGCCCTGGGTCATTAGCGAGATTATTCAAAAAGTGTCACTTTAAGATACTTGACCTTCGACTTGTTTACGACGATCAATATATTGCTCTTGAGGCAAAACCAATTCTGGCTGAGAATGCTGACGGTTCAATATTCCCTGCTGAAGAGGGTCTTGAAGTAATAACAAAATATGTACATGATTTTAAAAGGAAATATTTAACTGTTGTTGGACCTTGGCAGAAAATCATTCAGGAGGGCCAAAAGATAGTATTATGGGGTTCTGGTTCAAAAGGGGTGGCGTTTCTTACTCGGCTAAAAATATATGATCAAATTCAGTATGTCGTTGATACTAATCCCTATCGCCAGGGGACTTATATGGCTGGAACGGGTCAGCGTGTTGTATCTCCAGAGTTTCTAAAGGAATATCGACCCGACATTGTGATTATTATGAATTCAATATACTTGGATGAGATTCAAAGGTTAATTCAAAAAATGGAATTAAGTCCAGAAATAAAAGCATTAGGTATTACAGAATTCACTCATCTTTAAACGAAAATAGGTTAAGTTTCGCTACCCATAAAAAAGATAAATGTATTAATAAATATGTTGATTAGCAGACATTGATGACGTTGGTATCTTTTCGTATTAATGTAAAGATTTGCCAATTCCGTTGTTAATCAATGTCCGCAAAGCATATATCGGTAATGCTCCTTCTTATTTCTGATTACCCCTCTTACTCAGCAAACTTTAAGAGGCGCAAAGGTCTACGCTTCATATTGGCTGCATGCTTAAAAAATTTCCTGTTATTGCTAATAGATAGAGCCTATTGTTAAATCGAAAACAAAATTCAGCCAGGTAACGAGGAAAATGCTTTGAGCTTTTAGGAATTGAGACAACCTGTACCCTTTGAAATTGAACCGAATTCTTTGTCATGCCATCACCTCCTTTTTCTTTAGGTAAGAGGAGTATGGCATATTGGGGTATCATATAGTGACTACCCTGCTATTTTTTTCAAGCTAAGTATCAAGGTAATCAGATAAAGGTATATCGGTGTAGACAGACACTACCTGAGCGATTACTGCAAGGAGGAGTCATGGTAAGCCATTTCGTTAAACAGAGAATTAACGAATGGAGGAGCGGTCTTTATAGATATAAGGAAATTTGCTTGCTCCCAATTAGATTGCTTCTTACCTTAAATACCTATATGCTGATTAATAGGATATTTAGGCTTCCAAATGTGAGGTGTGCTCAAAATTATCACCCTCGAATTGCTCTAAAATATTTGGGAAATTACCTCGGACTATCTTTAGATTATAAATGTCGCGGGATAGCGTTGGCGAATCATTACAAATTCTTGAATGACCATGTGGGCCAAGATTTTATTGCCAATATTATGCATGATCAGATCATTCTTTGGGAGGAGACAAAAAAAGAAAATTATTTTTATATATCATTGACTTACCCTTATTATGAGCTTGAAGGTGATTTGTCATTGATTTTTTATATGAATTCTAACGAAACATTCACATTATCTTTTTCGATTATTCCAGGATATCTTATCGATGTTACTGATGGCCAGGTTTTACTTATTACTCGATCCCAAGGAAGAATTGGAAGTTTTGATTTTATCAAAAGCGCTACTAAAATACTTCACGAAACCACTCCGGTTGCATTGCTTATTATAGCAATTATGGCAATTGTCTCCTCACTTAAAATATCAACTATTGCAGGAGTTTGTTCGAAAGAGCAGGTGATAGTCGGCGGTGTAGCATACGCAAATAAAACTTTTTCTACATATGAAAAGTTGTGGATAGCTGTGGGTGGTGAGAAAATTAATGAAAAGGCTTATCGTATTCCAACAGTGTTCCAACAAAAACCATTAAGTGAAATTAGACAAAAATATAGATCCAGGACCAAAAGGAAACGGGAGTTCAAAAAAGCAGTATACAATCATGTCATTCGCAACTTTAATGAAAAATGTTTATCAACGACATAGTCGATTATTTATAAGTGATCAAAGAGAATATACGATGAACCCTGTAAAAGATTTCCGCAAAAAACATATATGCCCAATATGCAACTCTCTGGATCTAATTCCGTTTATAGAAATCCCCAGTGTGCCAATATTCTGTAATCAACTGTTCACCTCTTATGAAGAAGCAATTGAAAATCCAAAAGGTGCAATAAACCTTAGTTTCTGCCAAATTTGTGGGCATATTTTTAATACTGCCTTTAATCCAGAATTGATGAAATACAGCCAATCATACGAAAATTCGCTTCATTTTTCCATGCGTTTTCAGGAGTATGCGCGATCACTCGCCAGAGATTTGATTCGGAAATATGAACTAAATGGGAAAAGCATAGTTGAGATTGGCTGTGGAAAGGGTGATTTTTTAGATATGCTCTGCGAATTTGGTGAGAACAGAGGTATTGGTTTCGATCCCAGTTATGAAGAAGACAGATTGAAAAAAAGAAATAATGTTCGTTTTAAAGTTATTCAAGATTTATATTCTGAAAAATATGCCGCTCAAAAAGCAGACCTTATATGTTGCCGACATGTACTCGAGCATATAGAAGAACCTCGTCGTTTTATAAATTCTGTTCGACGAACTGTAGGTGATCGCTTTGATACAATCGTCTTTTTTGAAGTTCCAAACGTAATATTTACTTTAAAAGATTTTGGTATCTGGGATTTGATTTATGAACACTGCGGTTATTTCAGTAAATCATCTCTTGCTCATTTATTTAACTCATGCGGCTTTGATATTCTCTCTTTGTCAGATACATTCGGCGGACAATTTGAATGTGTTGAAGCAATACCAATTGGCACAGAACTTAAGAAAGAACATAACTTTACCGAGACCATTCAAGAAATGTCCCAATGTGTGAAAAATTTTTCTGATACATACACTAATAAAGTTAAGGAATGGCAGGGCAAACTTGAAACGCTGAAATATGAGCGGAAAAAAGTTGTGGTATGGGGAGCAGGATCAAAAGGTGTGTCATTTTTAAATACTTTGAAGATAACCGATCAGATACCATATATTGTTGACGTCAATCCACATAAACAGGGGATGTATGTTGCGGGGACAGGACAACAGATTGTTTCGTCAGAATCACTGCAAGAGTATCAACCTGACACTGTCATTGTTATGAATCCCATTTATCTAAATGAAATTAATGAAATAGTTGGGAAGATGAACATCTCATGCTCTGTAGCTGCAGTTTGAGTTGTACGATTAAATAATTTTTAATTTTGAGAGTGATTCGGTTACTATTTTAGGTCGAGTGTTTCAGGTAACTTAACCACCAAACGATGATTATTTGTTTGCAATGACAATAAGTGTAATTATTCCTGCATTTAATGCGGAGCGTTTTATAGCTCAAGCAATTGGTTCTGCATTAAATCAGTCTCTGCGTCCTGATGAAATTATCGTTGTCGACGATGGCTCAACTGATAATACAAGGGAAATCGTAAAATCATTTGGAAATGAGGTTCAATATTTTTACCAGGAAAATGCAGGTCCCGGTAGAGCTCGAAACATAGGGATTATTTAGAGCAACATCAGAGATTATTGCGTTCTTGGATAGTGATGACTATTGGGATCCTGATCATCTTGTAACAATGGGGGAAATTTTAAACGCACACCCAAAAGCATGCATGGTATATTGTGGCAAAAAATGGGTTGATGAACAAGGTAATCCTTTCGCCAGTAATTACGTTCAGGAAATTTTTCCAGAAGGGTGGATTTTTAGTGCTATGTTTGAAGCCAATTATATTAGTAGCACTTCGGTTGTTGTTGCTCGCAGAGATGCTGTGTTAGAGGTAGGCGGCTTTGATGAAGTTCATGATTTGAGGAATGCGGAAGACTACCAACTTTGGTTCAGGATGAGCGCCATGTATGCAGTGGCGGCAAGCTCTCAAAAGACTGTAAATTACAGACGGCATGATTCTAACTTAACACTTGATGAGGTTTCGTATCTAAGAGGGTATCTTTGTGCTTTAGAATCGGCTTGTACTTTAATTGAAGAGGGACTGGTACATGAAAACAATAAACCTGGTCTCATTGATATGCCGAAGCGCATGAAGCGGGCGTATGAAGCAGCAGTTGTGTCTTTATTATATCGTCGGCAATATCATGCCACCCGTGAATTTTGTACAAAGGCGATTAAGAAAGGATATTGGTCAACGCCTCTAGTTTTACGCTTTTTTTTCGCTATTATACCAACCCCTTTACGGATTGTAATTTTTTCATTTAGAAAAATGATCTCTTGAACGTTGCGTTGGTTAAGTAGAATCTATGTTTCGTGGCAGTGAAAGAGTGAAAACTAAATGTGATAATATAAATCTACATGAGGTTTTCTTATGAAGATTTTACCCAACTGGAAATACTGAAAACAATTGCGTGTTGTTGAAATGCACAAATTTGCAACAAAATGGCAGTGGTTGTATTAAAATGAGCGTCCCAATAATCTCTCCACTCCTTGCGAACATCTATCTTCATTATGCCCTTGATCTTTGGTTTGAGAAGGTTTACCGCAAGAACTGCACTGGTTATGCACGGCTAATTCGATACGCAGATGATTTTGTAGTCTGCTTTCAGCACAAGACAGACGCTGTAAGGTTTCGTAAAGAGCTGGGCAATCGGCTAGGCAAATTCGGGCTTGAGGTGGAACCGACGAAAACTAAGGTGATGGAGTTTGGTAGATTCGCCGTTCAGAATGCTAAAAGAAGAGGAGCAAAGGCCGAGACGTTCGATTTTCTCGGCTTGACCCACTACTGCAGTACAGGGAAGGACGGCAAAAGGTTTCGGATGAAGCGGGTTACTGCTCGCAAGAAGTTTATCGCAAAGTTGAAAGCATTCAAGGAATGGCTGAAGGAAGCCAGGACGTTGAAGACCAGTGAACTGTGGGAAATTGCCAAATCCAAATTGAGAGGTCATTTTAACTACTACGGTGTAACCGACAATTCTCACGAAATTGTGAGATTTGACCATGAAGTGAAAAAACTGTTGTTTAAGTGGCTCAACCGTAGGGGGAAAAGGAACTGTATCACTTGGAAAAAGTTCAATGAAATGCTGGAGCGATTTCCTTTACCGAAACCACGAATAAAGGTCAGTATGTTCTGATTCGCTGTGAATTGACTATGTGAGGAGCCGTGTGCGTAAATAGCTCAAGCACGGTTCTGAGAGGGGCCGGTAACAACGGTGAGGGCTGGCGAAACACCAAGTCACGTAGTAGCCGCGTGCGGCGAGGCGTCAATAAAAGACTTGTTGGGATTGCCTTCGACTTACTGAAGAAACCGGTCTACTCGACAGAATCATATTTTGAACGCTAGATATTTTTTGGGATCGTGAAAATTCCGATGAACGGTTACAGTTTTGTTAACGGTTTAACAGGCGGTTCAAATTACCTCTCATGATCGAAAACCCTGTTTATTATGCTGCAAACACTTCACCTCTTACACAATTTGATTACGACCAATCTTCAGCCAGCCTAAATTGATGCTGGCTGAAGATTGGTCGTAATCAAAAAATCTTTTTGGCATTGGCTGTCATTTCCAGAAACAAGAGAAAATGCGTAAATCGAGATATTAATATCTTGATAGTTTGAGAACCTCTGTGAACAAAGTGGCTTTTAAAGGACTTTTGATTTCCTTTTCGGGAAAAAATATATTTAACCTACAAAAAGGTTAAGAAAGGATTGGACTGGTAGACGTGCTATGTGTGGTATTCTAGGATTATATTATAAAGACGCTTCTTTTTTGTTAGAAGAGTCTGGGAAGAAGGAACTGGACAGAGTAAATTCTATGCTTAATACCTTGCTGTTTCGAGGTCCAGACGACCAGAATATTGTTTCTTTTGGTTCCTCTATTCTTGGGCATAGCCGCCTAAGTATTATTGATCTCGCCACTGGGAATCAGCCGATTTATAACGAAGATCACTCCGTTGCTGTCGTTTTTAATGGTGAAATATATAATTTTTGGAGCCTTCGTGTGAACCTGGAAAAGAAAGGGCATACTTTCCGTTCTTCTTCTGATACGGAAGTTATTGTCCATCTTTATGAAGAGTTTGGAGCGGATTTGTTTTCACATCTGGACGGGATGTTTGCTATAGTGCTACATGATAAAAAAAAGAATATATTTCTCGCGGCTCGAGACCGTATGGGGGAAAAACCTCTATTGTATTGGGAGAACAGGGATAAGATTATTGTTGCTTCCGAACTAAAAGCATTATTGTGTTATCCAGACATACAGAAGAATGTTAATATTGACGCACTATCATTCTTTTTTAGTACGATGTACATTCCGGCTCCTCATTGCATCATTGAAGGTGTAAAAAAATTACCTCCCTCACATTTTCTGTGTATCAAAGACGGCGAAGTCAAAATTATTCAGTACTGGAAACCAGCTCTAGACATAAATTGGGACATTTCTGAAATTGAGGTCATGGATACCTTCATTGAGTTGTTCTCTAAGGCGGTTTTATCTCGAAAGGTTGCGGACGTTCCATTGGGTGTTTTTTTGTCAGGTGGTATTGATTCCAGCGCAGTCACAGCATTGTTGGCTCTCCATGGGAAAGTACAGATCAAAACATTTGCAGTTGGTTTTGCAGGTCAGATAGATGAGCGTCCGTATGCTCGTTTGGTTGCTGAGCGATATGGAACAGATCACACAGAACTTTATGTAAATGATAAAATTGAAGATGTCATCTTGGATGTTATGCAATATTTTGATGAACCTTTTGGTGATTCCTCCTCAATTCCTACTTACATGGTCTCAAAGGCAGCTCGTGAACATGTCAAAGTTGTTTTAACTGGAGATGGTGGGGATGAGTTGTTCGCAGGGTATAGCTCTTATCTCGATCAGAGAAGTTTATGGGGTGGTCGTGTGAGAACAAAGCTTTACAAGACTGCTAATCGTTTTTTACTCAAACAACTTGGGTTGCCCTGGTTGGATGGGATTTATGCGAAGGCTGGAAACCCTCAGGCCTTTGAACACTGGCTTGGAGTTCGGGCAATAATGTCAATGGAGGAACATTCAAAATTTGTGTTGGGAAGCAAGATTGATCCTGATATCTTTTTTAAAGACAATAGGTGGTTGAATTTTTCTGGGCAAGACCCTATGACCATAGCCTTTAGCCATGATATTAACTTCTACCTACCCGACGATCTGTTAAAAAAAGTGGACATGTCTTCGATGCTGGCGAGTATTGAATGTCGAGCCCCTTTTCTTGATCATCATCTTGTTGAATTTGCAATGACAATCCCCCCACAGATGAAGGTGAAAGGTGGAGAATTGAAGTATATCCTCAAGAAGAGTTTAATGCCCTATCTACCTAATGAAATTTTATTTAGAGCCAAGACTGGGTTTGGTGCGCCAGTTTCATCTTGGATGCGTGGAAATTTGAAGGACATGGTATTAAGTTTGTTGCAGCCTGGATGTTTGTCGGAAGCATATTTAAATCGTAGGGGACTAAAAGAGTTGATAGAAAATTTTTATGTCCGGGAAATGCAAGATTACAGAACGGCTTTTAAGCTCTGGATGTTATTTGTTTTTGAGCTTTGGCTTCAAAACTATATGAAGCCAAACAGTATTTAACTGTGATGGTGACTATGAGCAGTGAGCATAGTATATGTATCGCATACCTTATAGATTCAATTACCTGTGATACTGCGGGCACTGAAAAACAATTGCTTGAGACAATTCGCCGTCTCGATAAAGTTCGATTTGAACCATATCTCATTTGTTTATGGCAATCAGAGTGGATGGCACATAATGAATTGCCATGCCCCTGCATTGTTTTGGGTTACCGTGGATTTCTGAAATTGAGTTTTTTGGGAGTGGTTTGGCGACTCTCTAAATTTATACGGGATAGAAAGATTCAAATCATCCAGACATTTTTTGAAGACTCAATTTTTGTCGGCTTATTAGGAAAATTTGTGGCAAGAGTCCCTCTGGTTTTATTATCTAGTCGACGAGATATCGGGTTGGGGAGTGGGAGTCACCCTTGGTATCATTCCCTCTTCACCTTGGCTTTGCCATGGGTTAATCGCTATTTCTCTGGAATAATAGCAAACTGTGAGCAAGTACGACAATACGTTTCCCGACGGGAAAAAACAGCCACGAACAAGATCAAGGTGATCAGGAACGGTACGGTTATTTTTGATAGACCTGCAGTAACGCCTTCTATATTTTTTGAAAAAGACAAAATTATATGGATAGGGTTAGTAGCTAGTTTGACAACTGTCAAGCGGCATGATGTCTTGATAAAAGCATTGTCAGAACTGGTGTATAAACGTCTTTGCTTGCAGCATCGTATTGTATTTATAGGAGAGGGACCTGAGCATGAAAGTCTTGTAAACTTAGTGTCAAAACATGGTCTGCAGAGATATGTCCATTTTGCAGGAGTTATAAAAGATGTCTCATCCTATCTTTATAATCTTGATATTGGGGTGCTCTGTTCCGATCGGGAGGGATTATCAAATGCTATTTTGGAATATATGGCTTGCGGACTGCCTGTGGTGGTAACCTCCGTGGGTGGCAATATAGAGCTTGTCGATGAAACTAATGGGATTTGCTTTCCCCAAGGGGACTATCACGCTCTGGCCTCAAGTTTGCAAAAATTAATGGAAGATGAACAACTCCGGAAAAAACTTGGCCGAGGCTCCTTAACAAAAATTCAACAATCCTACTCGTGGGAAAAAACCATGACTGAATTGGAAGATTATTACCTCTCTCTGGTGGGAAATTGTAGATGAATATTGCACAGTTTCGAAGAAATATCTTTGAACCGTTATTTCTGCTTAAATCGAAAAGCCCTAGACTGGCATACTGGCAGCATCTCGAAAAAACGCAGTATTACTCACTCGAGCAGTTGAAAGAAGTGCAGTGGTCTCGACTGAAAGACATTTGGCAATACCTTTGGCAAAATAATGTTTTTTATCGTCAGCGTTTTCTTGACGCTGGACTGCAGATACAGGATTTGAGAACAATCGAAGATATTCGGAACCTACCAATTTTAACCAAAAAAGAAGTTCGAGATCAGCAGGGTGCCATGATCTCTAAGGGTTATAGTCAAGAGAAGCTGCTTCATTTTAAGACTGGTGGTTCAACCGGTAAGGCATTAGATCTGTACTTAACAGAAGAATGCAGCGAATTCCGTAATGCCTGTGCGAGACGGCACGATAGATGGGCAGGTTGGGAACCGGGAGAGCCTATAGGGGCTGTTTGGGGAAATCCCAAGCTGTCGGTAACTTTAAAAGAAAAACTACAGCACTACCTCATTCAGCCTTTTATCTACTTGGATACTATATCCGTTTCATCAGCCTCTGTAAAAGAGTTCGCAATTAAGTGGCAGAAAGTAAAACCAACATTGCTTTATGGGCATGCTCATTCTCTTTTTCTTTTGGCCCAATATCTGCGAGATATTGGCAGTTATGAAATTAAACCAAAAGGGATATTGTCAACATCAATGATGCTGCTAACTCACGAAAGAGAACTAATTGAAAAAGTTTTCTCATGCAAAGTCAAAGATCGTTATGGTTGTGAGGAGGTCAGTTTAATTGGCTGTGAGTGTGAAAAACATACAGGGTTGCATATGAACATTGAGCACCTTGTTATCGAGTTTATAAAAGATGACGGCAAATATGCATTTTCTGGTGAACCTGGAAGAATAATAGTAACTGATCTCATGAATTTTGCGATGCCACTCGTACGGTATGAAGTTGAGGATGTTGGGGTACCATTGGATACAAAATGCTCTTGCGGAAGAGGTTTGCCTTTAATGGGCAAAGTTGCTGGAAGGGTGGCAGATTTCCTCGTTTGTAAGAATGGTGATAAGGTAGCAGGTATTTCCTTGATCGAAAACACCCTGACAAAAATGGCAGGCATTGATCAAATGCAGATTATTCAGAATTCTATTAATGAGATGGTGTTGAATATTGTCCCAGGAAGAGGTTTTACTGGCTTAGTGCAGAGCAACTTGCTCGATTATTTTAAAAGAGTTTTTCCCGGAACATCGGTTACGGTTAAAAGAGTTAAAGAGATTCTGCCTGAAGTTTCTGGTAAATATCGTTTCTCTATTTGCCGAATTCCGGAAGAGAGTTAATATGGTTCCAACGATCAGTGTAGTAGTTACCTGTTACAATTATGGAAAATATATTCAAACATGTCTTGAATCTATTAGAAGGCAGACACTTACTGATTTTGAAGTGATCATTGTCGATGATGGGTCAACCGATAATTCTGCTGAACAAATTTCCCCCTTTTTGCTTGATAACCGGTTCAATTATATCAAACAACAGAACAAAGGCCAGGCCAACGCCAAAAACAGAGGGCTAAAAGAGACAAATGCTCGGTTTGTTGCCTTCTTGGATGCTGATGATCTTTGGTTGCCGGAAAAACTTGAAAATCAATTATTACTCTTTGACAAGCCGGAAGTTGGCGTTGTGTATTGTGGTGTTTCACGTATTGATACTAATGGAAATCCTTTTCCAACAGCAAGACTCATACAATACTTACAACCTCGTAGGAATCATGTGCCAGAATTTCTCATATATGACAATTTTGTTCCCTTTTCATCTGTTATTGTCAGAAAGGAATGTTTTGATTCATTGGGTGTTTTCGACGAATCTCTTAGTATGGGTATTGATTGGGATCTATGGCTCCGATTTTCGACAAAATATCAATTTGATTTTTGTGAAGATGCCTACCTTCTCTATAGAGTTGAACATAGTGGGCAAATGTCCAAAAAAACACTAGAACGTTTTCATTGTGCTGACAGGATTCTTGAAAAGTTTAAAAGGGATTTTCCGAAAGTCGTTTCAAAATCTATTCTAAACGATGCAGAATATTATTCCTGCTGTTTGCGCGGATATGCTCTGAGAAAATATGGGATCCGTTATCCACTCAAATATTACTTGAGGGCAATTTCACTGTTTCCCTTGAGAACTGGTGCTTATATAGGGTTATTTAAAGCGCCCCTCAGAACTATGTGCAATAGGTGAAACAATAATTATATATGAGAATTTTACATATTATAGATAGTGGAGGTATGTATGGTGCTGAAATGATGCTGTTGAATCTTGCTAGAGAACAGATTCTGCAGGGATTGCAGCCGATAATATGTAGTATAGGAGAAAATCATTGTGGGATGAAGGCGATTGAGGTAGAGGCGTGCAAAAGCCAGATCCCTGTTGAATCGTTTCGGATGCGATCTGGTCCTAATGCTGCTGGTGCTTTGGAAATACTTAAATATGCTAAGGCTAAGAATTGTGATCTGCTTCATTCTCATGGATATAAAGGGAATATACTTTTTGGCTATATTCCCAAAAGAATACGAATCTTACCTTTAATAACGACAGTCCATGGTTGGACATCAACCGGCACTGCTTTTTCACTCATGCGTCTGTACGAATGGCTTGATTCTTTGACTTTATTCAGAATGGATGCTGTTGTTCTTGTGAATAAAAATATGTTGTCACACCCTAATTTGATTGGGAAAAAGAAGGTCAGATTACACATTGTTGATAATGGAATTGTTGAGAAGGAGCCGGTTGCCTATCCGCGTGAGAATTTGCAATTAAAGCAGGATAGGGGATTAAATCTAGTAGCAGTTGGTCGATTATCTCCTGAAAAGGGGTTTGATGTGCTATTGAAATCCCTTGCTCGTGTCGGTGAAAGAGGTGTTGAGGTGACGCTTGTATTGTTTGGCGAGGGGGGGGGGCGACGTAAACTTGAAGATTTGATTTCTCAGCTTGGCTTGCAAAAAAGAGTGAAAATGCCAGGTTTTTTTGAAAATGCAGCAGCAACTTTTTCTTATTTCGATGCGCTAGTTATGCCATCATTGACAGAAGGCTTGCCAATTACTCTTTTGGAAGCTATGCGAGCAAAATTGCCAGTTATCGCCTCAAAGGTTGGAGGTATTCCTGATGTGTTAAGGAATGGTGTAAGTGGATTATTGGTTCGGAAGGGGGATGTAGAGGAGTTAGCAACAGCAATTAGGAAACTTGCCAGTTCTCAATCTACTCGCAGGGAACTCTCTCGAGAGGCTCATTTGATTTTTTTGAAAAATTATAGTGCAGCACAAATGGCAGCATCCTATCGGAAAATTTATTCTGAAATCCTGTCGTGAGGCAATAGTCTGAGTATGCGGCAAAAAATGAGCAACCAGGAGAGTGAAAGAGTTAATTATCCTAAGTACCCTCATGTTTCGTTGCCAGTTCTCTTAATTTTTTGCAGCTATGTAATTATATGGTATCTGCAGGTAGGCAGCCGAATACGCTGGTTGGGTGCAATTCACATTGAATTTATTGTTGTCAGTCTGTTGGTGCCTTTTGCCCTCGTAACCTACCGCAAGACTAAAACAAGGAGTCGCCCCCCCCTAGTTCTATCGGTTCTGATGTTCTTCGGTCTGCTACTTATCATGACTTTGTTTTCCTATGACTTTCCAACTTCATGGTCTGTATTTATAGATAGGGTAATAAAGTTTGCCTTTATGGCTCTGTTTATTGCAAGTTTTGCAAAAAGTCCGAAGGGTTTGCGATTTTTTTTAGCTGCTTTTATGCTAGCGTGTTTCAAAATGGGACAGGAGGGTCTGGTTGGTAAAATTACTGGAAGTATGGTTTGGCAGAATCAGGGGGTGATGCGACTGCATGGTTCGACTGATCTATATGGGCACCCTAATTCTTTTGCAGGCATGGCTCTGGGAACATTACCGTTCATAATGTATCTTTTCCCAATCTCGAATCGCTGGGTTAAAAGTATATTGCTGATACAGGTTGTCTTTGCTTTTAACATAATCATATTTTCTGGTTCACGTACTGGCTATGTTGGATTAATTGGAATGACATTATTTTTTATATTTAGAAGTAAGAAAAAGATGAAATTTATTTTCTTAGGTGCGGTTTTCTTTTTGGGAATGTTTAGTTTCGTACCGCAGGAATATCTATCTAGATTTGAATCAATCTATACATCTTCCGATACAGATGACAGGACTGGTGCAATAAAAGCTGGCGAGGGTTCTAAGAGTGCAAGAATCCAGATTACTGAAGATGCATTAGCTATCTTTGCCACGCATCCTCTAGGAGTTGGCGTTGGTGCTTTTCCTTCAATAAGAAAAGATATCTTTGGAAGATCTCAAGATACCCATAATTTATATCTGGAAGTTGCAACAAATTTAGGGGTACAAGGTATAATAATATTTGGCTCATTTGTTTATTTTATAATTAAACAGCTTTTTAGAAATAGAAATGAATTGCTCTATGATTGTTCATTGTTAGAAGCAGTGGCGCTGAAAAGAGGAGAGGGAAGACTTAACCCAATTGGTATAGGTCATTATAATGATCTGAAATTTTTAACAGCAGTTTGTGATAGCGTTATTTTGTTTATTATATTGCGCCTTGTTCTGGGTCTTTTTGGCATGGATCTCTATGAAATATACTGGTGGTTTTCTCTGGGTCTGACATTGTCACTAACCAGAGTTATGGCAGTCGCACATGCCAGAACGGATTATCTCCTCAAAAATTTATGATACCTTAATGGAATGAACAAGATTTTAGAACATATATATTTTTCCTGTCCTGTGTTTTTACAGTCGCTTTGGGTTTCATTGTATGGCTATCATTTGAAACGGCAGCGATATGGGACGCAATCCACCCAGTTTCTCAACAATTTAATCGCAAATGAGAGGTTAGATACAAGTGATATTTTAAATATACAGACTGACCTATTTAAAAATATGATTGTTCATGCATTTCGGGAAGTTCCCTTCTATAGAGATTTAAGTATGGAGACGGGGTTGGTAGCACATGACCTAAAAAGTCTGAAACATATTGGATTGTTACCTGTTGTAAGTAAAGATATGATCCGAGAAAACCCTCTACTATTTTGTGCGGAGAGTTATTTGAATGGGAAAAATTGTTTTTGGCTCTCCACGAGTGGTACTTCTGGAAAACCATTGTCAATATTTTGTGATATGAATTCGAGACAGCGCCATTATGTATTCTGGTCGCGTTTTCGGAGATGGTGTGGCTTTGACGGGTCTCAAGAAAGGGCAACTTTTTTTGGGAGGATTATTATGACCCCGGAAAGTAACAATCCTCCTTTTTGGCGATATGATGCTTTCGGGAAGAATTATCTTTTCTCTTCCTACCACATGGCTGATTCTAATCTGGGTCATTACTATGAAAAACTAGTGGAAATCAATCCTCCTGAATTGATAGGCTATCCTAGTAGTCTTTTTATATTGGCAAAATATTGTAAGAAAAACAGTTTAACCGGCATAAAGCCAAAGGCTGTTATAACGACGGCGGAAACTCTCCTTGCGCAACAGAGAGAATTATTGACAGAGGTTTTTGGTTGTCCGGTGTTTGATCAATACGGTTGCACGGAAATGGCTTTGTTTGTATCGCAGTGTGAGTATGGTGAGTATCATTTACATCCGGAGCATGGATTTCTGGAAGTGCTTAATGAAGACGGGAAGCCAGTTGCCCCTGGAGAGACTGGCCGTGCTGTCTGTACTGGTTTTGTTAATATGGCGATGCCACTGATCCGTTATGATTTGGGAGATCAAGTGGTTATGTCTGAAAAACTTTGTCTCTGCGGTCGTCCTTTCCCTGTTGTCCAACAAATAGTTGGTCGTATTGATGACATTTTAGTCGCACCTGATGGTCGCCCACTTGGACGTCTTGATCCGGTCTTTAAAGGTTTAACTGGCATTTATGAGACTCAAATCATTCAGAATGATAGACAATCACTCAAAATATTGATGGTAGTGGATAGTGCATTCACAGAGAATAATATGCAGGAATTTCGGTATGAGCTGAGAAAACGAGTTGGGACAAATATGGAGTTGAACATTGAGTTCGTTAATGAAATACCAAAAGATAGTAATGGTAAATTTAGAGCAGTTGTCTCGACTATCCAATAGGCGGATTTGTCGTGAGTAATAGCATCAAAATAGCAGCTGTAGGTGATATCTGTCTCGGCGACCACTATTTTTCTATTGGACATGGTACTGCAGAAAAATGTCGTAAGAGAAATACAATTGGTATATCAACTGAAATCATGCAGGTGCTTAAGGGGGCTGATATCGCATTTTGCAATATTGAATGCCCTCTCTCGACCGATTCTAAAGGCATAAATGCAGTTGAAAAAGCTGTTTTTCGCGGACATCCATCTTTTGCACAACTGGTATTTGAGGCTGGCTTCACTTTGGCCAACATAGCGAACAATCACATATGTCAGCATGGAGAACAGGCTTTTCACGATACGATTAACGCTCTAAATAAACATTCTATTGCGACAATCGGCATTGCAGGTCAGGATAATTTTTCCAGCATACCATACTTTAGAAAAATACAGGGTATCTCCATTTGCTTCATTGGATATTCTCTCGTACTTGAAAACTATATGCCCCAACAAAATTTGTATGCTTGTAATTTAGAGCACGAAATACTGCAAGATGTGAGAAGTCTCTCAAGAAAAGTTGATATTGTGGTAGTTTCCATTCATGCTGGTGAGGAGGGTGTTATTTTGCCTCATCCTGACATTATACGTTTTTATCGACAAGTAATTGATGCCGGAGCCAATATTGTACTTGGACATCATCCTCATGTCTTTCAACCAATTGAAAGATGGAATCAAGGGTTAATTATTTATAGCTTGGGAAACTTTATTTTCGATCTTTTTTGGAATCCTTTGTTGTTCCAATCTGCTGTCGTAGTCATAGAAATTGAAGCGAGAGATATTATCAATATTGAATGTATACCAGTTGTCATGGAAATGGACTATTTTGTGTCGACATTAAATGGCGAACCAAAAGAAGAATTTCTCAAACAGCTTAGGTGTGCAAGCAACTTGCTTGAAGGACTAATTCCCAGAGAATATAGTAAGGTATTTATGAAGCAGAAAGTAGAACTGGAAAAGAGGCAAATAGTCTCAAAAGGGAGCTATTTTCTTCGAAATTTTACCAAAGGACAGGTCTATCTGAAAAGTCAATTTCTTGCTCAAAAATTGAAGAATCAATTCATCTGAATTGATGAATGGGGGAGGGGGATTGAGAAAAAAACGCATCGTGCATGTTATTCATTGGCCCAAAAGTGGTATTGTTACTCTCGTCCGTGACATGCTCCCCTTGTTTGATGATAATCAATTCGAACAACATGTGCTGTTTTTTGAGGATGATGAAAAAACTATTCTTCAATTCAAAGAAATATGCACATCTGTCAGTTCCCTTCGCTTTAGCTATTCGCCGCTGGCTGGTGTAATTCGGTATAGGAAGGCGTTAAATGCTTTACAGCCTGATATTTTACACACACACTCACTCTTGCCAACGTTGCTAGGATGTTTGTTATTTAGACCTGGTTCTCGTATAATTACTGTTCATAATACCTATCCATATTTTTCCAAAAATGATGTTAAAAGTATTCTTAAGAGATGGTTAAGCAAGAGATCTTTGCAGACTAGAAATACACTCGTTGTTGCAGTTTCTCTCGATGTGAAAAATGCACTGGAGTCAATGGCTTCCTCTGACACTAAAATTCATGTTATAGAGAACGGTATCAGAACAGATACCTATAAAAAGATTAGTGCGAAATCTGCAAAAGATCTTTCACCTTGTGAATTGATATCGGTTGGGAGGCTTTCTTCGCAGAAAGCTTATAACTTCTTGTTGCGAGCATTCAAGTTAGTGCTCCAGGAAAAACCGTCGCTTCGCCTGACAATAGTGGGAGATGGACCTGAGAGTAAGAACCTCTATTGGCTTTGTCATAGCAATTGGGTATTTCTGAGAAAGTAAATCTAGTCGGATGGGTTAATAATCCTATTAAATTCTAGTGGCAAAAGAATTTTTTATATATCTGCAGTTCGGAGTACGAGGGATTCCCACTCGCAGTACGAGAAGCAATGGCTGTTAGGGCTCCCTGTTGTTTCCACCAATATTTCTGGTATATCAACTTTTGTGAAAGATAATGATACTGGCTTTTTGGTTAACTTTCGGAATGAAGAACAATTGGCGCAAAAAATTCTTCGGGTATTAGAAGATGATGATTTACGAGGAAAGTGAGCAAACAAGGGCAGATGTATGTTCATAAGCACTTTAATATTTTAGATACGGTCAGAAAGTATGAATCGCTTTATAGAGGAGAAGGCTGTGTATGACTACCCTAGTGTCTCCGTCATTATTCCTGCCTATAATGCGCAGACCACCATTTCTAACTGCTTAAAATCAATAAAAGAGACAAACTATCCCTCTTCAAAAATAGAAATAATAGTGGTAGACAACGGTTCGACTGATGCAACGGCTGAAATTGCCGGTCAATATGCAAGTACCATTTTGATAGAGCCAAATGTCAATGTTGGTGGGTTGAGAAATATAGGTGCGAGTAACTCCACGGGTGAGATTCTTGCATTTACAGATTCTGATTGTCTCGTTAGCAGAGATTGGTTGAAAGCTGCAGTTGATCTTTTATCTGAAAATAAATCAATGCGCGGACTAAAGGAAAACCTTCCCCCTGTTGGAATTGCAACAGGCAGAATAGGAATCCCAAATGATGCAACCTGGGTCATAAAAGCCTGGGCCTTAAACAGGGGTAAGAAGCAGCAGGTTACTAAGAAAGTCGTTTGGGCCTCAGCAATGAATATGGTCATGTGGAGGGATTTGTTTTTTCAGGTCAACGGTTTTTCAAATACTCTTGTTACGTGTGAAGATGTTGAATTGTCTGAGAAAGTAATAAATACTGATCATGTGATTTTGTATTCAGAAGGAGTTGAAGTTATTCATTTAGGTGAAGCAAAAAACATTACTCAGTTGTTTAAAAAGGAATATTGGAGAGGAAGTGGCGCCGCACCATTGTTAAAAAAAGGGGGCGGCACAGTAAGGGATTGGCGTTATCTTTTTCAGATAATTTTGTTTAGTTCTTGTTTTGTTGCAGGCTTATTTAATGTCTTGTTTTTAAATCAAATATATGCTTTTAGTTTCCTGGGAGGGCATCTATTGTTGCCGTTCTTACGATCTATATTTATTTCCCTGAAGAATCACTCTGCGAAGTCGATAGGGAAAATATTCTGTGTTTGGTATGTTTATTATTGTGCAAGATCTGCTTCTTTTTGGAGATTTCTGCTTGGTAGCTAAATTGAATATCAAAGGAAGGATTGTATCGAAATAAAGCTGCTTCTGATCAAGCCACACTGTTTATATCATTTTGAATGTTAGTCTTTTTTCCTTACTTATGCGGCCCTTCCCTGTTGGGAAGGGCCGCTGAAAATCGGATTAGGTGTTCTCTTCTGTCATATCAGTTTCGTTTGACGGCTTAATATACCAGATTTCATTTTATGGTAGCACAATTTTGAACCCACTCGGGGAGGAGAGGATACCACCACTAGGAGAACTACTACCTTCCCCAATAGTGACTGGGGTGCCAACACTTACAGCTCCTTTACTATCAATTACGAACAGGTATGCTCGCTCGCCTGCGGCAAAGGCACCTTGATTTACATTGATCCCTATTGCGGTTCCATTACTTGCCCAACTCGTAGGGATTTGAATTTCTCGTTTACTGCAAGAGGTAAATGTAGCGTTGTTACCTATTTCCACTCTTGCCTGTGTGATATCAAAGTACACATCGTCTGCCCAAAAATTGTACATATTGGAAGGGTTATTTGCCACATCGAATGGTAGAATAAAACTGTCTAATACCTTACTTGATGCCGAAGCAGCCCTAGTTAAAACACCACTTTCATCAACATTTTGAACCAAGTCGTACCTTGTTTCAACTTTTCCATTTGCAGTTCCTGCTGGTACGGATAACTCTATATAAGCTTCCATCCTGTGCCAGGTATTCTGAGATGGTCCACCGAAATCAAAATTTCCGTGGTGCTTTTCTCCGTCATTATATCCATCATAAGCCCAAGAGTATTTAGGTTGAAATTGTGGGTAGATAGATGGAGTAACAGAATAAAATCCACCTTGTGAAGTAATCCTGGAAAATTTCATAACGCTAGATTCCCAATTTGTGCTACTGGCGTTCCATCGGTATCTATAGCTCAAGTATGCTTTTGTTGAGTTAAGTCCATTTATTCCTGCCGTCATGAAGTCGTCGCCGTCAGTGCGCTTTGTGACCGACTTAGATCCTTGCCCATATGATTGTGTAGTGGTATATGTTGGTTTCCCGTATGCCTCATATTCTAGCCAGGTTTTTGTCCCAACGGTTCCTTTCTGACCAACAATAGAACTACCATTAGTGCCAGACTCAAAGTTATCATAAAAATATGGCAGGGCAGGTGTTTTTTGTCCAAATCCACTACCGTTTATTATAACATTGTTGCTGTTATGGGTGAAACTTCCAGTGATAGATGTCACCGAAGGTGCTGCAAATACATTGTCCGCAAATGCAAGGGCTATAAATAAACTAAGTGTTAAAATCCTTTTTTTTGAGCTGCGCATTGTCACTCCTGTATAAAAATAATTTTCTCGGTTTTAATGGTAAATTTGCTGATTAGAAGGAATTCTTGTAATTTTCTCGAAAAATTTAAGTGTTATTTTATGGTGCTAGACCTTCTGTCCACTTAAAAGAGAAATCCCTGGCGTTTGATTTTACTGGGACCATGGGTATAAGCAAAAAAGTAATACAAATTTAGTTAGACTGATTTGGTGTGAGTGAAGAATATTCATTGTATAGAGTCTCTTTTTGGACAAATGATATAAAATTTACTTTTATTGTGCATTATCAATTCCCGCCAATTGATTGTAATGTTAGCCATATGTTTCGGATTTTGAAAGCATACCCCAAATACCTGATGATTGCTTTTTGATTAGCGGGGGGCGATTTTACATATAGTTTCTATTATACCCGCTTGTCGTTTTCGCATACACGGTTTTCTTCTAGATATATATGATATTAAGCAGTGCTCGGTGTCTTCCAAAGTGTATCAAAAAATTATTGCTTATTAATAAATACGTCAATTGGCGTACATTGATACGACTACATATGTTATAATTTCAATCAGATATCGACCTCGCTTTCAGGCGGTTGTGTTCGGTAATCAGCGTACTCCTTAGTAATGATGTCGCAGTTCATCTTTATTCTGAGTCTGTGTGGTTACTGCACCAATGGTCAATTAGTCATAACTTCATCAGGATTTCTGAATTCAGAGTCATTTGACTGCTCTTCATCAATATTTATCTGCGTTCTCTCATTAAGGTAATTTTTTCGGATTTTTATTAGTCGATACACAAAAGATATTTTTATCGCAAGTGGGCCAGTGACATCACCGAAAATCCACAAATTAACAGGAGAAAGAAAAATAATATCCGCCCTATTAACATATATACTGCATTGTTATTAAGACGAAACCTGATTACCCGACATCACGTAGGTTGTGAAAGTTACAATCGGCTATTACATGGGCATTGGGTATTAGATTGATGCCTGGTAATCAGCTTGCTCCTTAATAAGACGCAGTTGGTATTTGCAAGAAATAAGCCTAAAAGTGTCAAAGTATTTTGTCTTGTAATTTCAGCCAACTAAACAACGCTTGATAATTCTGTTCTTCTTTAATCTCTCTGAGGGAGAAAAATATGCACTATTAAGGACAATTTTTTCCCACTCATGAGGATGGTCGTGCTGTATGAATGATGGTCATGTGATGTCATATTTTTCCTGTCGCCTCATTCAGCTTCTTCGCTGATGGTGAAATATCATAAAACTTCTTTAGAGTAATTGGTTTCGCTGTCTTTGGACTGCTCTACTAAGATCTTTGCCTGAACAGATGTGGATGACATATGAAATTTCGGATTAATAATTTAAATGTCGCAATCATTTTTATCCATACTCTTTAAGAGGATCCAAAGGATGCATTTGAGAGCCTAATTAAATCTTACATGAACTCTAGGTTAGCGCATGTCCTTCTCTGCCGGGTTTTTTTATAGAAAAATGTGTTAAAACATTTTGTTTATATAGCTTCACGCACAAAACGTGCCATCGATACGAACGCTGAACGAGCTATAGAATCATCATTTAATATCGAAATGTTAGGTGGTTGATGAAACTGAACGGTTGTTATGATCATTTCGGATGGCGCCATGTCTAAGTGTATGTGTAATTACCAAAATGAAACTGAAGCGTTTGCCGTAAAGAGTGGTAATTCGGTAGTATAGTATTCGCTTCCTGGCTGGCTCTGAATTAGGGAAAAGACTATAAAGTCTTATGGCGGAATGTGAAGGGTGGGTGCAGTGGGTAAATTTGTCCAATATTGACATTGACCCAAATAAAATGAGGACAAGCTGTAATCAAACCTATGCGAGCAGTTGATTTGCTTTTTGGCTTTTTCGTTTATAAACTAATAGTATTATGAGCGTATCAGTAAAGCAAAAGCGTATAAACGATATGAGTTTGGTGCACCCTTAAACTGGATTCTGAAATATATAATTCTTACTTCTGTTTGCCTGCGTCGTGAGAATAGTAATAACCATACCCTTTTGAGTAGGACTGCTCGAAAACGCTGCCGGTATGGTCATTAAAAACGATACCGAATATCCTTTCCTGGCCAATTTTATCGATGACTTTTTGGATCTCTGCTTTGCTCGAAACTCCTTGACGAACGACCAGAATCACACAATCAACCAGCCCTGCAAGTACGCTTGTCTCTGCAGCCACCAGTACTGGCGGCGTATCGAAAAGGATGATACGGTCATCATATCTGCAAGACAACTCCTCGACAAGTGCACGCATTCTTGATGAGCTGAGCAATTCGGCCGGATTGGGAGGAGGAGTGCCACTTGCCAGAACCGTTAACTTTTCCACCCCTGTTTGGTCAATCAGCTCTGACAATTGCACATTGTCTCTCAGGTAATCAACCAGCCCCGCGTTTTCCGCCATTCCGAAAAGACTGGCCAGAGTCGGCCTTCTCAGGTCACAATCAACAATTAGTGCGTGTTGATCCATTCCCTGTGCGAGGGATATACCGAGGTTTGCCGTGATAAAACTTTTGCCTTCACTGGGGACAGCCGAGGTCAGCATAATGGTTTTTATCGCAGTTGTATCCTCAAGGGGATACAGGATGCGGGAACGCAGAATTCTAAAAACCTCAGGGAGAGAGAGGTCATCGTAAATGGCCTTTGATAAACGCTTATCCCATTTTCTGCCGAAGAAGTTTGACGATTCGATTTTTTCGTTCTTTTGGGAGATTGATTGCGGAGCTGGGGCTTGATTTATTTTCTGTGGCTTAGGGACATCGTTGATATCAACCCGTTGAATTTTGCTTCGATGCTCAGCTTTCTCAAGTATTTTTGATAAGTTACCCATTTCTATCCCAATAAAGCTATTTTGACCCCCGTAAACGGGAAATAAGTCAGGATTCAGTAGTACAGTCAAGCGGCATTGAAAAGCATACTCCCCTTGAGGGATGTAAGTAGCCGGAGACAGGTTGATTTCTCAATTAACTAAGCTGATTGTTAAATAAATTCTACGCCGGATTCTGCCAAAATATCAAATGATAATTTGCCCCTGTTTCCAGAAATAAACAATCACGATGATGATGGCCAACCCCCAGACCAGAAAAAAAATAGTCCCCAAGATGGTCCAGAGACGTCTTTTGGTGATTTCATCTTCTAATGGGAAATGTGGGACAGAACAGATAACTTCCAGTCCAAAAGTTTCAGCAAGCTTCGTTGGTTCCTTGAATGAGGTATCCAGGAATCCGAGTCCTATGGCCGCTCCCCCTCCAACTCCGCAACCGGCCAGAAGGGCCATTGCCATAATTTTCAGAAAATCCGGCTTAACCGGTTTCCTTGGTATCTGTGCAACATCGACAATTTTAAACTGACTTCCTTTTTGTTTTAGTTCAAGATTAAGCGCTGATCCTGCCAGCAAATTCTGAGAAACGAGAAAATCATAATGCCGCTTTATTTCAGCGTACTCTCTTGTTAATGCGGACCACTCCGCCTCTCGTATCGGTGCTGCAACTATCCACTGCTCGTATTGTCTTATGAGGTTCTGAATATCTACCTTTTCTTTTTCCATTTTTTCGATATTCAGTCCGATACCTTTGATCTCTGTCTGAAGCTCAAATGTTGTTCCGTCAAAATTATCACTGGTTCTGTTTGTAACTTTCTCCGTTGCAGGTTCAACAGTCTGTTCAACAGTCTGTTCGAGATGAGAAATCTTCTTTTTAAGATCCTTGATTTCAGGGTGCTGGTCTGTGTATCGTCCTTGCAGCTCTTGAAGCTCCTTTTGCAGGCGTTTGAGTTTCACATAGTCGTTTTCAACTGGTACTGGCTGGTTGCCCGGTGAGGTTTGAGCAGGACCCTGTGTTGAATTGGACAACATCTGGCGGCGATTTGCAAGTTGGTCTCTTGAGAGCACCCGGGTCCGCTCAAGATCCTGTATGGACAACTGGATACTCTGATACTGGGCCTGTAGGGAGGTCAACCTCGAGACATTGACAGCTTGCTGCTCCGGCATCTCATTATAATTTTTTAATTTAAAGTCTCGCATCAGCGCTTCTTTCCTGTCGAGGATCTCTTTGGCCATATTAAGTTCATCTTGAGTATAGGTGGAGGTTTCCGCCGCCTTCTCTTCACGATATTTCATGTTTTCTTGAATAAAACCAGAAGCTAATGCGTTTGTTGCCTGAGCAACCTTTTCGGGGTCAGCCCCCTCGTAGCTAATGATAAAGGTGTCACCTCTGTCAGCTGGCGTGATGCTTATCTTTTTGCGCATCATATTTACCAACCCTTCCATAGGTAAAGTCTCTCTCTCTTCTTTATAAAGGCTCGCCTGGATAATAATCTTTTCAAGGATCGTCCTGCTTGTCACAATGTCGCTCAAAGTGGACACTATATCTTTTATATATGCTCCCTCATCCGGGGACATCTTGGCGGGATTCACTTTCTGTTGCTGATAATTCAACAGAGCAGTGCTCTTATAAGTTTTAGGTTGCATCAAATATAGAATCACCCCTATTGTCGTGGCGAAAAGGATACAGCTGACAACCAGAGCCTTTCTGCACAGTAGATCGTCAATAAGTTGTTTTATTATGTCTAGATCTTGGGGCGTTTCTGCTTCCATCTATGAATTATCTCCATTTTTCTCTTTAAAATTAGCTACATGCTGAGGAACTCAGCCAGGCAACGAACATAGAGAAATTGTAACCGTTCATCAGCACCCGATTTTCGTCCAATCAGGCCCCTACATAGCCAACTATAGCTCCGAGGCCTGCTTTTACGAACCTGGAGCCCTGGTTGAACAATTACTGATCCGGGTTATCAACACACCTACTGCGTTTCGGTTGACGATTACGAGAATTCAGGTGCTTTTTCAAACATTATCCAGTGAGTAGCAATTTTCCTACAGATGTTGCAATTGAGCACATGCAATTACTATATCGGTTATCCAGGACAACAATCAAGCTAAAGTTTTTTTGACAGGCTTCCTTCCAAATGAAGCGTGCTTTTGCTATTGTAGTCAAATAGCAAGGTAATTTATTGTTTTTAAGACAGATGCTTTAAGGAACTTATACAGCCAACCCTGAAGGATTGATTTTATGATTAGTAACCGACCCGCCTTGACTGGCGGGACTCATTGTAGTGGCTCCTTGAGGGGTAGAAGTACTTTCGTCAAAATTTTCCTGCTTTTGATTTTCTGTGCAGTTTTTTTCAGCGCCTGCTCCTCGCCGGAAGAGGAAAAACAGACGTACTATAATAATGCCCTTGCGTATATAAAAAAAGATGATCCGAAATCGGCTATTGTGGAGTTGCGCAATGCCATTCAGCTGGATGCAAAATTCGGTGAGGCCCGATATCAGCTGGGTTTGTTGTACCTGAAGGAAGGGCAGGCCAAGAACGCCTTTGATGAACTGATCAGGGCGGCGGACCTGCTCCCCGATAACCTGGACGCGAGTCTCAAGGTGGCTTTTTTCTATTTCTTGTCAGATAAAAAAGAAGAGGGCCGTAAACGACTCGACCATATACTCGGCAAAGATCCAAATAATCGCGATGCCCTGGCTCTTTTAGCCGAAATTGAATTAACTGACGGCAGTTATGACAAGGCTCTGGCGGTACTTGAAAACATCGGTGAAGGGCTTGATACGTCCGCTGAGTTGCAGAATTTGAAAGGGAGGATTCATGCCGCCCAGAAGGAATGGCTGGCGGCTGAAAAGGCTTTTCAAACGGCTGTCGCTGTGGATGGCGCCAACTTCAACAATTACAAGACACTGATACTCTTCTACGAGACGAGAGGCGAAAAAGACAAAGTCCAGACTCTTCTGGCTGAGATTGGACAGAAATTCCCGGACGATGCCGGAGCTCACCTTCTGCAAGCCAGTTATTTTGGCAGAGCAGGGGAAGTGGAAAAGGTTGAGGCAGAGCTGGCAAAAGTTATTGCCATTGAGCCGACGAACCCTCATTATCGATTACAATTAGCTGATTATTTACAGCAAAACGGCAAAAAAGACCAGGCAGAGCACGTTCTGGTCAATGCGCGAACCGCCATACCAAACAACCCGGATATTACCGCAGCCCTTGCCACCTTTTACTTTGATCGGGGCAAGTTTGATCCGGCTAAATCGATTCTTGAGGAGTTGCAGAAAGAAACACCAGGGCATAGTGGCGCCGGTCTGCTTCAGGCTCGTTTTCTGATGAAGGAAGGCCAGGTACGGGAAGCTGTGACAATTTTGCAGCGACTGAACAAGGATTTCCCCAATCTGCCTGAGCCCTTTTTCTATCTGGGCGTGGCCCATTACAGTCTTGGCGAAATCGATTTTGCCCAACAGGCAATTGCAACGGCCATTCAGAAAAACGGGCAAAATCCGCAATATCACACCTTCATGGGCGAACTTTATCTGGCCAAGGACGCATTTGAAGACGCAAGAAATGAAGCGGCCAAAGCGCTCCAGCTCAATAAGAAAAATGTCCGTGCGGCACTCACCCTGGGGCGGGCACTGATCGGTACCAAACAGTATGAGCAGGCTATTACCATTCTCACCGATATGAGAAGGCAGATACCCGGGAGCAAGGAAATCCTCGGTAATCTGGCTCTTGCTTGCCTGGGGGCAAACAACCCTAAAAAAGCTGAGGAGTACCTGACCGAATTGCTGGCAATCGATCCGGGCCATATACCGGCAGTTGCCCTGCTTATTGGTATACAACATAAGGATGACCCGGTTGGTGCCGAGGCCTTCGTTCGGCAACAGATCGCCAAAGTACCAAAGGATTATCGGTTGTATCTAGTGCTTGGTGAACTTCTGGAAAAGCAGAAAAGAGATGAGGAGGCTCTTGCCGCTTATGACAAGGTACAGGAACTCAGTCCGGAAAATAGTGAGGCGATGCTGGCTGCTGCGAAATTATTGACACGGCTGGGAAAAAACAAGGACGCCATGGTCAGGTATCAGGCGATGGTTGAAAAAGATCCCAAATCGCTGCCGGGTCAGATGGGTATTGCCGCATTGTATGTTGCCGAGGGAAGCAATGACAAAGCTATCGAACAATATGAAAATGTGCTGGAAATTAAAGAAAACTATCCTATGGCGTCCAACAATCTGGCCTGGTTGATTGCCACGGAGCTAAATGGAGACCTCGGTAAGGCGCTGATGCTGGCCATGACTGCCAAAAAGGCTCTGCCTGATGATCCCAGCGTCGCCGATACCCTTGGATGGGTGCATTATCATCGAGGTTCATACGGTCTGGCTCTCTCCCAGTTTACATTTGCTCTGCAGCACAAACCGGGTGATCCGGTATTTTCTTATCATCAGGCCCTGGCCCAGTACGGCAATGGTCAGAAGCAGGAAGCAATGCAGACTCTGGGTAAACTGCTGGAGGGCAAGGCAGAGTTTGCCGAACGTTCAAAAGCTGAAGAACTATATCGCGAGTTACAGTAGTTAATCTGGGGACACAATACTAATTAACGATGGCACATCGTTAATTAGTATTGTGTCCCCAGATTAACTATCTTTATACCCATAATGGTGGGAGCGGGGAGAGCGGGAGTTGGGGTGCTGCCTGCTGGCAAGACGGTGATAACCTGAGAGAAATCGCTTTCAGTTGTACTGTTATAAGCAGTGACGGCGAAATGATAGGTTGTATTATCCTGCAGGCCGGTAATGGCAAAGCTTGTCGTTTTGCCGACATTGACAGGTGAGGGGCCGGCGCTGGAGTCTGTTCCGTTAAATGGGGGGCCGGCGTTGCCACCTTTATTATAATAAATTTTGTAGCCGGTAACGGGTTCCGGATTGGCAGACCAGTTGAAGGAATAGTCTTTGCCTAAGGCGCTCGTCGTGGGTGCTGACCAGAGGAACATTATGACAAAAAAGATGAGAAAGCCCCTGGTGTCGTTTCTTTTTGGTTGAATTTTGGATGGTAGTTTTGTCATTTTTGTTTTGTTGGCTTTAATGGTGGAATGAATTGCCTCCATCAATTATAATGAGAGATGGTTAAATATCCACCTGTTTTTAAAATTAATCTGGGGACAATTAATCTGGGGACACAATACTAAATAGCGATGCTACATCGTTAATTAGTATTGTGTCCCCAGATTAATTTAACGATTCATGACCAAAGCAAATTTTCTCATCAGTATTGCTATTGCTGTAGTTTCTATCAGCTTCTGGGGCCTGTTGAACCGGCCTGAAATAGAACCGCCCTGGCCCAGCCGTATCCAGGGTTTTTCCTTTTCCCCCATGCAGGCCTGGAACGATCCGACCAAGAAAAAGCAGCCTACCGAGGCAGAGATCGAGGCCGATCTGCGACTGCTCGCCGACACCACCAACGCGGTGCGATCCTACACAGTGGAAGGCAGTCAGGCAAAAATACCGATGCTTGCCCGTAAATATGGTATAAATGTCACGCTGGGTGCCTGGATCAGTCCTGATTTGAAGAAGAATGAGGAGGAGATTGCCACAGTCATTCGGTTGGCCAAGGAAAACTATCGCAATGTCATCAGGATCATAGTCGGCAACGAAGTCATCCTGCGTAACGAAATACCGGTTAAACAGCTTGCCGAGTACCTGGATCGGGTCCGAAAGGCGCTGGATGTGCCGGTCAGTACGGCGGAGCCATGGCATATCTGGCTCAAAAACCCCGAACTGGCCGACCATGTGGATTTTATCGGCACGCATATGCTGCCCTACTGGGAAGGCATCCATCTTGATCGCGCCGTGGACTTTATCGTCGAACATATGGCCATGCTTGAAAATGCCTTTCCGGATAAACCGGTGGTCATTGCCGAGGTCGGCTGGCCGAGCAACGGCAGGATTCGCCGCCAGGCCGTGGCTTCCCCTGCCAATGAGGCGACCTTTCTGCGTAGGTTTATCCAGCGGGCCGAAAAGTTGGGGTATATTTATTATGTCATGGAAGCCTTTGACCAACCCTGGAAGAGGGTGACTGAAGGGGCGGTTGGTTCGTATTGGGGGGTGTATGACGTTAAGCGTCAGCCCAAGTTTCCCTTTACTTCACCTATTGTCGAAGTCCCGGAATGGCGCATCCTGAGCGGTATTTCCATAGCCATTGCACTTATCACCTTTGCCCTTTTACTGATCGACAGCAAGACCCTGAATAAAAGTGGGCGCGGCTTTCTGGCTTCAGTCGCTTTTATTGCCGCAACCGGGGCGGTGTGGATTATCTACAGTTATTCCCGGCAGTACCTGACTGTGACGGCCATTGTGATCGGCTGCCTGATGCTTTTGGGGATGATCGGCGTGGTCATTGTGGTGCTGACCGAGGCGCACGAATGGGCTGAAGCTATCTGGAGTAAAGGCTCGAGGCGGGCTTTTGCGCCTGTCCAGGTGCCTGATGAGATGCTGCCCATGGTCTCAGTGCATGTCCCGGCCTATAATGAGCCGCCGGAAATGATGATTGAGACGCTCAATGCCCTGGCTGCGCTTAATTATCCACGTTTTGAAGTTATTGTCATGGACAATAACACCAAGGACCCCGAGGTCTGGCAGCCGGTGGAGGCGCATTGCAAAGCACTTGGTGCACGGTTTCACTTTTTTCACGAAGATCAGCTTGCCGGTTATAAAGCCGGTGCGCTGAATTATTGCCTGGCGAAAACTGACCCGGCGGTGGAGGTGATTGCGGTAATCGACAGTGATTATGTGGTGACGGCCGACTGGCTGCGCGACCTGGTTCCGCAGTTCTCCAATCCTTCGGTGGCCATTGTTCAGGCCCCGCAGGACTATAGCGACGACGGCGACAACCTGTTTAAGGCTATGTGTTATGCGGAATATCGCGGGTTCTTTTATATCGGCATGATCACTCGGAATGAGCGCAACGCCATTATTCAGCATGGGACCATGACGATGGTCCGAAAATCCGTGCTGGAAGAGGTCGGTCGCTGGGCGGAATGGTGCATTACCGAAGATGCGGAACTGGGGCTGAAAATTTTTGAGAAAGGATATGAAGCCCTGTATATCGCCAAGAGTTATGGCAAAGGGGTGATGCCGGATACCTTTGTCGATTTCAAGAAACAGCGATACCGCTGGGCATACGGGGCGATCCAGATCATGCGCCATCATGGTCGGACTCTGCGGCGGGGAGGCCGGAGCAGTCTGACCTACGGGCAGCGCTATCATTTCATAGCCGGCTGGCTGCCGTGGCTGGCCGACAGTATTAATCTGATTTTTACCCTGGCGGCATTATGCTGGTCGACGGCCATGATTCATGATCAGGCGAGGTTTGATCCGCCATTGATCATTCTGTCATCGGTACCTTTGACATTTTTTGTCTTTAAAATAGCCAAGATGTTTTACATCTACCGCAGCCGGGTAAAAGCAACAGTTACCCAGACGGCGGCTTCAGCCCTGGCCGGCCTGTCACTCTCCCATACCATCGCCAAGGCGGTCATCTTTGGTTTTATGACCAAAAGTCTGCCTTTTTTCCGCACGCCGAAAATAGTCAAAGGCAGAAAGTTCTGGCATGCCCTGCAATCGGCGCGGGAGGAAGGGTTGGTCGGTCTTGCCCTTCTGCTCGCCGCCTATAGTATATATGCACAGCAGGGCTCCGAGACCCCGGATATCCTGGTATGGATAATTGTCCTGCTGGTACAGTCGCTGCCCTATATCGCCGCGGTGATAATGTCTATTATCAGCGCCTTTGCCCCTCTACCGACCAAGCTTATCGGTACCATCACTGCACCACTGGAGACCGCGCCTTCGGATGCGCCGGAGCCTTCAACCCCGAGCGAAGAGTTGCCAACCGATCATTGATTTTAATCTGGGGACACAATACTGATTAATTTTAAATAATTAATCAGTATTGTGTCCCCAGATTAAATTTCCCCCTACATCTCCCTGGAATATCAACGTTAATTCATTATTATCTGGCCTGCTTTGGACACTGAAGATATTTGATGATAGACTATTGTCAGATATTTATATGACGTGATCGCATATCCTATACATATGTAATCTTGGAGAGGAGAAGTCGACGCTCTTGCATGACAAGATGGTACGTTTTGCAAAGCAGGTAATGTGAACAGTTAGTGCGGAGAAATCGCAGGATAGGTTGTTCAGGCCCTGTCTTTCCATTGAAAAACTACTATTCGTCTTTCAGAGTTTCTAGCTTCTGAAGCGATTGGGTTAGGGACTAAAATGAATGTAAAGATGGGGCAAAACAATTCAGGCATATTCAATATACAGCTGAATCTACTTGATGCCTGCCGCTACCTGGCCGAAAACGCCGGGGAAACGTCTTTTGCTGCAACGCTTGTGGCGATGGCGGAGAACAAAGATTCTCCGAGCAAACAAGAGACCTTTAAGCAAGTAATTGAAGGTGCTCGCCAGGAAGGCCTGCAAACCTTGATCCTGAGGCCACAAGCAAAAGAGTGGCCTGAAATCACCAAAAGTCTACCGGTTATTGCCGAACTGCAAACCGGTCGATATCTCATCATTTCTGCAATAGACATTGGTCCAGACGGCCTGCCCACTTCTCTCATCTCGGTCGAGCAGCATAAAATTTCATTTGCCGATTTTCAACGACAGAGCACCGGCGGCCTGCTGCGGTTTGAAAAGATCAATACCTCTTTAGTCTGCTTCTCGATAGTAGCAAGAGAACATAAGATAGAGCTCACCCAGGATCGCCTGCGGCATGAATATAATCTTGGGGTTGAGGAAATTCCCCAAGATACGCTCCTGCGCATGGGCAAGGACCAGGGACTGCGTGCCAGGCTGCTGCATCTGGATTGGCGGGGTCTTCTCCAGCTCAACAAAGCCTATCCGGCCATTGCCGTCTTGCGCAGCGGCCGCCATGTGGTTGTTGTTGGCGCTGTCGGTTCTGATACTCCCGGACAGGAGCCAACAATTGCCTGTTATGACCCGCTGAATGGCGCCGGCGGCGGGCATAGACGGATAAGCAGAGATGAGTTCGCATCGCTCTGGACCGGTGCAATCTACCTCTTCAAGCGTGTCTATAAACTCAACGACGAATCCCAGCCCTTCAGCCTGCGCTGGTTTATCCCGGAGATTTTACGGCAGAGAACAGCCTTTGTCGATATTGCCATTGCGGTACTGTTTATCAACGCGATTGCTCTGGTCACGCCGATCTTTTTCCAGATCGTCATTGATAAGGTTCTGGTTAATCAGGCCTTCACAACCCTGCATATGCTGGGTCTGGGAATGACGGTGATGCTGGTTGTGAATGGTTGTCTCGATTTCCTGCGGGATTACCTGCTGCTCCATGCCACCAATAAGATCGATCTGCGGGTCACCTCCAGGACCTTTCGGCATATGCTCAACCTGCCTCTCGATTTCTTTGAGCGGGTCACTGCTGGTGTCCTCACCAAACATATGCAGCAGACCGCCAACATTCGCGGCTTTCTCACCGGCAGTGTTTTTCTCACCATGCTTGAGGCGACGTCTCTGTTTGTTTTTCTGCCCTTTTTGTTTTTTTACAGCTTCCAACTGACCGCCATAGTGCTGGTTTTTACCCTGTTGATCGCCACGGTGATCCTGGTGCTCATTTCGCCGTTTAAACGCAGATTGAACGCCCTGTATGACGCCGAAGGCAACAGACAGGCAATGCTGGTGGAGACGATCAATGGGATGCCGACGGTGAAGGCCATGGCCATTGAGCCTTTATTGCGCAGCCAGTGGGAAGGCAAAGTTGCCCGGGCGATAAGCATGCAGTTTCGGGTGGGTAAAATTTCTATTACCGCCAAGTCGCTTACCCAGCTGTTCGAACGGCTCATGACGGTGGTGTTGATCTGGATGGGTGCGAACCAGGTCTTTGGCGGAGAGTTGACCGTCGGGGCGTTAATTGCTTTTCAGATGCTGGCCGGACGGGTGACCTCACCGCTGGTTCGATTGGTCGGACTTGTGCATCAGTATCAGGAAGCTGCGCTTTCCGTTGAAAAACTGGGAGTGGTAATGAATGCCAAACCGGAATGGGGCGCTGACCGGCATGGTGTCCGACCATCATTGCAAGGTGATATTGTTTTCGATCGGGTCAGTTTTCGTTATGCCCCGGATCTGGCCAATGCCTTGCACGAGATTTCTCTTACTGTCCCTGCCGGCACCACTTTAGGCATTGTCGGTCCCAGCGGTTCAGGGAAAACGACGCTGACCCGGATGCTCCAGAAAGCATATTTCCCGTCTACCGGCACGATCAGGATAAATAACTGTTACCTTAATGAAATTGATACGGCCCATCTGCGGCGAAAGAGTGGCGTGGTGTTGCAGGAGAGTTTTTTATTCAGGGCTTCTGTTGCCGACAATATTCGAGCGGGACAGGCAGGGGCCTCACGCGAGCAGATCATCGAGGCGGCAATTCAAGCCGGTGCCGATGAGTTTATCGTCAAACTGCCCCAGGGCTACGACACCCTGCTTGAAGAAGGGGCCAGCAATATGTCGGGCGGGCAGCGGCAACGGCTGGCCATCGCCCGGGCGCTGTTAACCCGTCCGGAAATCCTCATTTTAGATGAAGCCACCAGCTCGCTCGATCCGGAAAGCGAGAGAATAGTTCGCGAGAATCTGGCAAAGATTTCGCACGGAAGGACGGTCTTCATCGTCTCGCATCGTCTATCCATGCTCAAAGATGCGGACAATACCATGGTGTTGGATGAGGGCAAGCTGGTCGGCTATGGTCCGCATAAGAGCCTGCTGCAAAATTGCGCGCTGTATAAGAAACTCTGGCGGCAACAGATGGAACTCAAGCAATAACAGAATGAAAAATAAGAAAGCTTCTCAAGAAATACTGGAGTATCAGCCGGATGCGGTCGAGATCGAAGAACGACCGGTTCCCGGCAGAATTCGCTGGGTGCTGTATGTCATTCTCGGCAGTCTGGTGGCAACAGTGATTGGTGCGGTCATCTTTAAGGTGGATCGGATTGTTGTCGCGCAGGGCAAGCTAATCACCACCTCGCCGACAATTGTCATCCAATCCCTGAATACCGCAGTCATCCGGTCTATTGAGGTGCAGGTGGGCGAGACTGTTGAAAAAGGCCAAATCCTGGCAACAATGGATTCGACTTTTGTCAGTGCCGATCTGACCCAGCTCACCAAACAATCACAGGTCATCGGGGCACAGGTCCGACGGATTCAGGCGGAGTTAAAGGGGAAAACTTTTTCGGCACTGCAGGAAGAGGGCGAGGATGGGCTGCTTCAGGAGCAGCTGTTTCGCCAGCGAAAAATTATTTTCAAGCGCAATAAACAGCTCAATGCAGAACGTATTGCGGCGCTTGAGGCGAAGCGTTCGCTCAACAAAGTGCAGCATCAGGGCAAGGAGCGACAACTGAAACTGCTGCGTGATGTCGAGGGGACCGTCGGCAGACTCCGTCAAAAGGATACAGATTATCGGCTCAGGCTGCTGGAAGCCCAGAAAAATAGATACCAGACTGTTGATGATATGGCCGGCTTGGCTGCTGAAGAGCAGGTTATTACCCATGAACTGAAACAGGCACGATCGGAATGGCAAAAATTTATTGAGGAACGCAGCGGAGAGCTGATGGAACAGGAGGTAACCCTGCGTAATGAATTGGAAAAGGTCGAGGAGGAGATCAATAAGGCGAAAAGACTGCATGATCTGGTCAGTTTGCGGGCTCCTCAGCCAGGGATTGTTCTGCAAATGGCAGAATTAGCTGTTGGCTCGATTACCCGGCAGGCTGAGCCTCTGATAACTCTTGTACCACTCAATAGCACCATTGAAGTCGAAGTAAACTTGCCTGCAAAGGACATTGCCCGTATTCGAACCGATGATTCGGCCCGGGTGAAACTTGATGCTTTCCCATTCCAGCGTCACGACACTCTGCCGGGGAAAGTGCGGGTCATCAGTGAAGACAGTTTTCGTCTTAATGACCGGGGCGAATCGCTGGAACAATCGCCTTCCGAGACCGAAGATGCGTTTTACCGAACGAGAATCAGTCTGCTGTCGACGAAGCTGCGCAATGTCCCGGCTGGTTTTCGCCTTATGCCCGGCATGAAGGTCCGAACAGAAATTAAAGTCGGTACGCGATCGGTTATTTCCTATTTCCTTTATCCAATCATCCGGGTTTTTGATGAGAGTCTACGCGAACCATAAGCACAGTATTTTTTTCAGTAAGTAACAAATATTTTGGAGGTTTATGCCGGATTTTACAAAGAAAATATCAACCTGTCGTCTGGGCTTTTACTGGCTATCCGGTGTTGTTTTGCTTCTTCACCTATGCAGTTGCGGTTCTATAACCGGTATTCCTGCCCATGGCGGAGGCAAGCGCTTCGCTGTGGAGCAGGAGTTGGTTGCGGCGGCGACCCGGGCAACTGTAAAAAAGATCGACCTGACCACGATACGTGGCAAAAAGGTCAATCTTTTCGTCAACGCCATTGGCGATACCGGCACCGGAAACATGGTCGGCGGCCGATATTCCCTGGTGTCCCAGTTGCGCGGGGACTATATCCAGACTCCTTCTACTACAGAAAAATCAGTCTATCCCCGTTATACCGCAACCTCAACTGACAACTCAGGTTCCCAGGGGATAACGGAAACCCTGCTGCCTTCCCCGGAACAAAAAACCAGCCGGCAGAAGGGTGGAGGCGGCGAAGTGCAGCTAGGCCTGGAGTACAAGGGCTTAGGGTCTTATATGAATTCAACAGAAATTTCTTCCGATGATCTGCAGTATCTTTCCGGTTTACTGGAGACCTACCTTTTTCTGCAGGGTGTTATTGTCGTCCCCCCATCAGAAGCCGAGATAGATGTTTTCATTACGGTCGATGTCTTTGGGACGGTGCGCACCAGGGTGGAATGGTTTCTGGCCAATAACGAAATATTGCGCGCCAAGACCGCCCTCGAGGTGATGGCTGTAGAGCACCTGAGTGGCAAGCTGGTGATGCCGCCGCAGTCCGCATCGATCGAGGCCGAATACAACGAACAATATATCCTCTGGGCCGGGCCGGTGATCATCACCAAATATCTGCGTGAAGCTGAGCCTCTGCTGGCGGATTTTTCGGATTTGTCTCTCCCCGATGAGTCACTGGAAAAAGAGTCTGTGCATATGTCTGCACAGGATGCAGCTATTCCGTATCCTTTTCGTTTTCAGATTGAGCGTTGGAAGGAGGAGAATGAGCAGTAATTCCATGTTCGATCATGATAACAAAACGTTACTTCAATAGATTTACTTAATTGACCAATGGTATTTTTGAAAATTTCCAACGTGAAGATATGATAAAGAAAAAAAAGCTATGGGTTATTTCAGTATTGTTTGGGATAGGCATAATTGCTCTGACCCACGATATAATTTTCACCAATATTTTGGCTTATCAGATCTGCAGGACTGATCCGAATCCAAAAACCTTTATCAAGAAGACCGTCGAATATCCCGGCAGCGTTTACTGGGAAGATAACATCTATCCCGGTTTTGATGAAGCGGATCGTTTGATGATGATACAAAATTATCTTGATGGTGTGCATCTCACAACCATGGCTCTTAACGGTCCTGATGGGAAGATCTATGTTTACACTGCGACAAAGGAGGATTGGCAGACAAGTCAGTCAATCCGTGCAAGGCATAGTGATGGGAATTATGTTCATGCCCTCGCTCAAGAAGCTAGATCTATAGCTGATCAAGGCAAAATTTTCAGTCAGCAAAGTATGCCAAAACTTCAGTACAGTGTTGTTTTTAATCCGGTTAAGCTATCTCGTTTTGCAAGCAAGTATCTCTACAGTGATGAAGTGACGATCACGGATAACCAGAACGATCAAATTATTGGTTATAATCAGAGGTTAATGCGATTTTGGTATCTCATTGCCCCGGATATTGCCGTCGGGAATCGATACTATTATCCCTATGGGGCGATGTGTGGAGAAAATAGGATATATGGTTTTGATGAGCACATTTTTATTTTTTATCAAGATGTGCCACAACAGCCAGCACATATAGGAATCAATAGATATTTATACAAAAAATTTATGGAGGATAACAAGCATGTCAGATGAAAAACGAATGATCATGGATATGGGTATCCTTTCAGACATCGCATACAGTGAGTATGGAGGAACTTTTATCAAGATTGGTGAAGAGATTTCTGCCAATGAAGACAGTTCTTTAGCCCTAAATTCCATCTACACCGTTATTGATCATACCGAGGAAGATGTTTCATTTGACATGCAGGCAATACTTCTGCGAGATAATAGTGAAAACAAATACATAATAGCCTTCCGCGGCACCGCCGGCGGATGGGATATTGCCGTAGATGCCCTGCATGGTTTGTTCAGCTTCAATCCACAAGTAACAGCCGCACGAGATTTTGTAATAAGAATGATGACGGAGCATAGTATTTCTCCTGAACAATTGACTTTGACCGGGCACTCTTTAGGAGGAATTCTCACACAAGCGGTTGGGGCTGATCTTGGAATCAAAGGATATGCTTATAATCCATATGGTGCCGAGTTACTGAATAAACTTGGCAATACACCTTTGCCGTTACGACTCTACTCTCTTTATGGCAATATGTTACAGGTATTTGGGATTGGGGCTCCGAATGCTCAATGGGCCGAAGATAATTTAGTTACTGTATCCTTTGAGGATGAAGGGCTTATAAATGGTGATCCTTTATCAAATATGGCGACCGATTTCAGCAAATTTGTCGCAGGTAACGATCATTATGGAGCGTTCCTACCTATCATAGGGATTGATAACGTTGGATTTGTAGCAGGACACAGCATAGTGACACTGAATAGTGCACTTGCTGATTACGACAAGCTGCTGACTAAATTTGCAAGACAGAGCCCAGATTATAAAACTCTGAGCGGGATATTTATAACAACAGGTGTACAAAACACCCTGAGATCTCTGGTGAAAGTCGTTGGCGGAAATGATTTTGGAAATAACAGAGAGTTATTCAACAATTTTGTTCAATCCTCGGTTTCGGGGTTAACGATTGATGTCCTGGACGATGCAACTGTAGCCAGCCTTCTGCAAAGTGCCCAATCAAATCAAGCCTATCTTTTTGCTTTGCTGCGCGGCAATTCTTTTGCCATTACTGGAAATGGTGCAGATTACAATCGGTTGAATCATGATGGTTCGCTGGAGGCAACCAATTATTCTGAACAATTTTTGACCGACCGTGCATTGTATGTTTATCATAAAATTCATGCGGACTCTCCTTCACCAACCTTGGAAGATATTGATTTCAATGACTTGACTCTGGATAAAAGTGCGTATGCGGGCAATGGTGAGATAGATTTACCTGGTAATGCCCGTTACACTTTTGGAACAACAGGCAACGATACCATTTCCGGTAGTTTATTTGCTGGCCGATCCGACCACCTCTACGGCATGGACGGCAACGATACAATCAGTGGTGCCGGTGGCAACGACTATATCGAAGGCGGCAAGGGCCAGGATACCATGTATGGTGGGTCCGGTGATGACACCTTTTTTGTTATGGGTGAGGGAGAAGATTATGACATCTTTATTGGTGGCGATGGCACGGACACTATCCTTGGCAGCGCGAACAATGACATTATTCGAGTCCAATATCTTTACTCTTACCATGCAATTGAGAGTATTGACGGTGGTGGCGGCATCAATGTCATTGCCGGAACAGGAGGCGACGATTTCATTGACCTGACGGGGATTAGAGTTGCTAATATCTCCCTGATACAGGGCGGTTGGGGGGATGACCGAATTATAGGCACGGCAGCCGGGGATCGGATTTATGGTGGTGAAAACAACGATACCCTCAAGGGAATGGCCGGCAACGATACTCTTTACGGCATTCTAGATGACGGTAGAGACGATCATATGGTCGACCGTTTGGAAGGGGGTGCAGGGGAGGACATTTATTATATCGGTGCCGGCGATATCGTGGTCGATAGTGACTACCAGGGGACTCTTTTTTTCAACGGCAAGCAGCTGGCTACCGGGGCTCTGACCCAGATTTACCAGGACCAGCAATATTATGAAAACGCCGACAATTCCTATCGAGCGACACTGGATACTGCTACCGGAACATTGCGTATCAGTGCTGGATATAGTCCCTATTCTTTCTCGATTGAAAATTTTTCTTCAGGTAATTACGGCATCGCCTTGAAAGAATATCAGCCCCCGCCGGATCACTATAATATCAATGTGAGTGGCTCATCGCACCGGGATGAAATGGGAATTCTTGATTTAGGCCCCAATTCCGCAAACTATCGCCTCGTAGCTACAGCCTTTTCCGGCGATGGGTCTTCGTATACCTTATTCAATAGACTATTGTCGTCGACAGTTCCGAATTTGCAAATAGCCGGTGGAAATTCAGGTGATTATCTCTTTGGGTTTGCAGGTCATGATCAGATCGATGGCGGTGGCGGCAACGACATAATCACCGGTTATTTAGGATCATGGAACGGCAAACCGCTCTATCCGTCTGCGGCGGTGCAGGGTGACCTGCTGGTAGGAGGAGCCGGCAATGACTGGATAGGTGGAAGCGGCGGCAATGACCAGATTCATGGCGGTGAGGATAACGACATAATCCAGAGCTATGATGGCAATGACCATCTGTCTGGTGATGCCGGAAACGATGTGCTGGCCGGAGGTTCCGGCAATGCGGTGCTTATGGGCGGAGCAGGTGACGACGCACTTTTCGGTGATGGCTACTTTACCGGAGCAGCAATTTCTCTTGATAATATTGATCAGTTTTATCTGACCAGCAGCTATGCACCCGAAGGTTTTTCAACCGGTTATCATTCAACAAATTTCTTTGTTCATAACGATGCCCCTGCAGCGGGCAATGATTTCCTGGACGGCGGTCCCGGTCGTGATTTACTCCGGGGAGGTGGAGGAATCGATACCCTGCTCGGCGGCGAAGGCCACGATTCGCTTAGTGGTGGAATTGGTGAGGACCGCCTTGAAGGGGGCAGCGGCAATGACCTGCTGATAGGTGATAACGAAGATCAAGTGGAAACCGCCGGTGATGCCGGGGATTATCTCTACGGCGGTTTTGGCAACGATTATCTTTATGGTATGGGGGGCAACGATTTTCTCTCCGGCGATGCCGATGAGGATTATATATCCGGGGGAAGCGGCCAGGATTTTATCTCAGGCGGCAGTGCCGATGACACCTTGTGGGGTGATGGTGGCGACGATACCCTCAGCGGCAACCAGGGGAACGATGTCCTTTGGGGCAACCAGGGTGATGATAGCCTCGATGGCGGATCCGGCAATGATTACCTGGATGGGGGTGACGGCAACGATGTCTACCAGTTGGGGCCTGGCAGCGGCTATGATCGTATTGTTGATACCAGTGGTTCAGTTCGGTTGCATTTTGCCGAGGGGATTACTGCCGCTCAGATTAGAGTATCGCCGGCAAGAAAACTTGGTGAAAGTGGTCTTTTTGAATATACCGACCAAGGGAGTGATCTCTGGGTGGAATATACCGGATCGGACGCGGTGTATATCGAAAATGGCATGGGCTCGGCAAACCTCTCAGTTAAGTTTGCCAATGGCGAATGGTTGACCTATCAGCAACTGTCAGGTCTTCTGGCCGAAAGCCAGGAGGAGCAGGGAAATACTGACGTTACGACAAGACCCCGAGTCGACGCCATCGCTAATGGTTCCTTCGGCTCGATGGTATCTTTCGATTCTGTGGTAATGGGTAATGGGTATGATGCGTATAATAATGCAGCTATGCTGCAGGGGTTTTATAAATATTTCAAAAGGATGAGAGCAGATCTTACAACCGGTGAACTACCCCCGGGAAAAATAAATCTTGGCAGCCTGGGAGGCGCTGCGAGCTGGATGTGGAATGTCGCCGATCTTTCCCTGTTTGCCAGCAATCACACGTTCGACCGTTGTTTTTCCAGCGCCAGGGCCTGGAGACCGACCCGCAGTGATCCCCTTGCCCTGGATCTTGACGGGAATGGTCTGGAGACGGTTGGTACAGCTGGGGGAGTACTCTTTGATCATAATGGCGACGGCATAAATACAGGAACCGGCTGGGTCGGGGCAGATGATGGTTTCCTGGTGCGCGATAATAACGGTAACGACCTCATCGATAATGCATCAGAACTTTTCGGTGATCAAACCGTGCTGCAAGATGGGACGACAGCGATGACGGGCTTTGCAGCTCTAACCGATCTCGATTCGAATGTTGACGGTAAAATCGATGCAGCAGATGAGGCCTTCGCCGACCTGAAAAGCTGGCAGGATCTGAATCAGGATGGGATTTCCCAGGCAAGCGAGCTGAATACGTTGACCGATCTTGGCATTGCTGCCATCGATCTTGGATCAACAAGTATCCGGCAAAGCCAGAATGGCAACGACATTGTCCGCAAGGGGACAATGACCCTGGCTAATGGGCAAACAAATGCTGTCTTCGAGGTAAATCTTGCCAGTAATTTGTTGTCAAGGGAGTTCACCGATCAGATCGATATATCTGAACCAGCAACCGTTCTCCCTGAACTACCGGGAGGAGGCAAAGTACGAAATCTGCAGGAAGCAGCCACCCTTTCCCCTGAATTACAGGATATTCTCACCCGCTACACCAAGGAAGACAGCCGTACGGGACAAATGGATTTAGTGGATGAGCTGCTCATCAAATGGGCGGATACCTCCGGCATGACCGGATCTCTTGCTGAAAGAGTCGCCTCACAGTATCGAGTGGAATATCTGGCGTTCGGCGACGAATTGAGGTCCAGCCATTTAACGGAACCGGGAGGAGATGCAGCAACGGATGTGGCCAATGCCGAAAACACCATTATTGATGAAGACTATCGCCGGCTTATTCGGCAATGGGACGAGCGCATCCATGTTCTGGAGGCCTTTAACGGTACTTATTTCTTTGAATTACCAGGTCAATCCCAGGAAGGCGGCGGGGCTGTTAACGGAATGGGGGTTGATAATTCAGGATATTCTGCTCTTTTTGGAGGCGATACAAGTAGAACAGGCTTGGCGGTAAGTTATTCCGCGCAACAACTCGATCAACTGGAGGCATCCTATCAGGCCCTGCGGCAGTCGGTTTATGATTCCCTCAGCCTGCAGACCCGCTTGAAAAAGTATCTTGACCGGGTTGAACTGGTTCTAGCCGAAGATTCGGTTTCATTTGATTTCAGTAGACTTAACCAGTCTTTTCTTGACAAGATTGCTGCGGAGCCAACCAACGGCCTGGCCGATCTGATCGAATTCAATAAATATACAACCAGCATCCTGAGCGGTACCTCCTGGGATGGAGTGGTCATGATGGAAGAGATTCTACGCAGCCCATCTCTTACTCTTGAACAGGAAGAGCTGTGTCGCGAGCTTGGTGTGCGCTTCAATGGGGCCGGAAATAACAGTACAGATAACAATATAATTCTGGGAGATTTCCTAAGCAGATCTATTCGGGGGGGAGAAGGAAACGATATCCTATTGGATGGTTCGGGTAACAGTTCGGTGACTGGCGGCAAAGGCGATGATATCATTTCCGGTGGTGGCGGCGACGACCGACTCTTCGGTGAAGCGGGAGATGATACCTATATATTTCGTCGGGGCAGCGGCAACGATGTGGTCCGTGATTTTCAAGGGAGGTCCAGCATTGTCTTTGCCGGCCTCAATTCTGCGGATCTTATGGTCCTTAATTCTTTCGAGGTGCCTGGAGATCTGAACTTTCGTATCAAAGAGACCGGCGAGACGCTCACCGTTAATCTTGGCTGGAAAGATGGAAAAATTACCGATGGGTTGGGTAATAATTTCTTTTTCTCAGATGGGACAGCCTGGGACATTGATGAAGCCCTGCGTCAATCAATGGCCATGGCGACTGAAGGCGATGATGTTATTGTCGGAAGTCCTCTGCCCGATTCGATTTCCGGGTTAGCTGGAGATGACATTCTTACCGGTAATAGCGGTGATGATATTTTAGACGGGGGACCCGGCAACGACACATTACGTGGGGGAGATTTCCCGGCTAACGGCAATGATACCTATCTCTTTGGTCGCGGCTACGGTCAGGATATCGTTAGTGATAAAGACACCACTCTCAATACCGATCGGTTGAAATTTAAAGACGATATCTTACCCGGGGATGTGATTGTGTCAAGAGATGGATCGAATCTTGTCATGACAATCAAAGATTCCGAGGATCGGATCACTCTGGAAAAATATTTCATTGAAAGTGGTTCTGCAACTCCCGAACAACACCCTTATGAAATTGAACATATCGAGTTTACCGACGGCACAGACTGGACTTCTGCCACGATAAGAGCAGTGCTGCTGGCCGGCTCGGAAAATCCGGAAACGATTATTGGCTACCGGGGTGATGATGTGATAACCGGTCTTGACGGTGATGATACCATCTACGGGTTCAGCGGCAATGATAATATTTCCGGTGGAAGTGGTAATGATATGATTTATGCCGGCCTGGGCAATGATATTGTCGATGGTGGGGCCGGGGACGATTTCTTGCTGGATGTTGGTTATTATGCAGCTTTTTATGATGATAATGACACCTATATGTTCGGTGAGGGTGACGGTCACGATACTATCCGCGACTTTGACTGGAAATCCGGTAATGAGGATACGCTTCTTTTCAAGCGCGGTGTCTTGGTTGGCGATGTGTTTTTTGAAAGAATTGACAATAGCAGCGAAGATTTGTTGATCACCCTGGGGGATGGAACGGACAGCATCACAGTAAAGAACTGGTTTGGCTATAACACCGACTACTATAAAATAGAACGGTTCGGATTTGCTGACGGGACCGTGCTCTCTTGTGACTATGTCGACAGCCATCTCACCAAGATCGGTACTCCGGCAAATGATGTGCTTTATGGCAGCAGGGGCAGTGAGACACTCTTTGGCCTTGAGGGTGACGATACTCTTTATGGGCGGGATGGTGATGACAGTTTCGACGGTGGTCGGGGCGACGATGTGCTGGAAGGTGGCAGAGGCAATGATGAGTATCTGTTCAACAGGGGGTCGGGTCGTGACACGGTCATCGAGGATGCTGGCAATCTCGAAGACATCGACACCATTATTCTTGGAGCTGATATTCTTCCTGCCGATGTTACCCTCCGGCAATCGGCTACTGATCTGATAATGTCAATAAATGGCACGGAAGATCTGCTTATGGTAAAGAATTTCTTCAGCGCTGATGGTCCTGGCAAGACCATTGAACAGCTTCGTTTTGCCGACGGGCAGGTGTGGAATCAAAGTGAGTTGCAGCTTCGGGCCATAGTAATGACCATCGGTGATGAAACCAGCGATGGCGACGATATTATCTTCGGTACACCAAATGTCGATACCCTCAGCGGTGGTGCGGGTAACGATGTGCTTTTTGGTCTGGAAAGCGATGATTATCTCGATGCTGGGGCGCACCGCGACTGGCTCGATGGCGGCGCCGGCAATGATAGCCTGTATGGTGGATCTGGAGATGACATACTGTTTGGTGGAGCCGGTGATGATTCTTTTTTTGCCGGACCGGGCAACGATGCTGCCTGGGGTGGAAGTGGCGGCGACACTTATGTTTTTAATGCCGGGGACGGCACACTGATCATCGAGGACTATCTGGAAGAGGTAGCCGTTAATGATAACGACTATGGCGGCGGTTTTGACTACGGCGGATTTGATTACGGTGGATTCGACTACGGAGGTGATATTTCTCCCCAAAACATCTTGCAGTTCGGTCCGGGAATCATATTATCCGAGCTGGTTTTTTCGGAAAAAGAGGGCTATCTGATTATAGATATCCCGGCTTCCGGTGACCAGATCAGGCTGGCCGGATATGCTCCTGATCGTGCAACCTTGACCAATGCTGTTGATCTCTTTCGGTTTGCCGATGGCACCATTGTCGATAAAGAGGCCGTCCTGGCCCAGGGAGCACCGATAACGGGAACCAGCGGTGATGATGTTTTTTCGGGAACTGCGGGAAATGATTATCTGGCGGGAGGCAGCGGCAACGACCAATATACCTTCAATATCGGCAATGGGATCGACACCATCGTCGATATCAGTACCGCCGGCATGGAAAACAGTATAGATTTTGGCTCGGCTATAAGGCCGGACGATATACAGGCCGTGGTCGAAAGCGGTACCCTGGTTTTGCGGGTGGGGGTGGGCGGAGACGCGATCAGGTTTGCCGGATACGATCCGACTATGGCAGGGATGCCGATACCGGTGGGGCAATTTACCTTTGACAGTGGGTACAGCCTGAGTTTTGCCGATTTGCTGGGTCGTGGCTACGAGATTGTCGGCACACCCGAGAAAGATGATCTCCTGGGGACTGCAGGCAATGACCGGATACGTGGCCTTGGCGAAAATGATCTGCTCAGCGGTGGGACAGGCGATGACACCTATCTTTTTGCTGCCGGTGACGGCGTTGATACAATTGATGATATCGCCGGGCCGGGGGAGGGGAATATGGTGGTGCTGCCGGATGGGTCGGCAGTAGAAAATATCCGTCTCAACCATGATCTTGCTGCATCGACGCTGATAGTAAGTGAAACAGTCACCGAAAACGAAATTCACCTGACAGGTTTTGATCGTATGAACCCCATGGGCGGCGACCGGGCGGTGCAATATTTCCAGTTTGGCTCAAATGGGATCATTGTCGACTATGAAGAACTACTCTCCCGAGGCTTTGATATTTTCGGCGGCGAGCAAAATGACCGCCTGTTCGGCACTGCCATTATGGATCGTATAGAGGGTGGCGCCGGCGATGACCTCCTGGCAGGTGGCACGGGTAATGATTTTTTGGCAGGTGGAGATGGCAACGACACCTATGTCTTTAATCCCGGTGATGGCATTGTTCATATCAAAGACCACTTGGAGCCTGGCTTCGGCAATACTCTTCGCTTCGGCCCCGGCATTGCGCCGCTTGATCTGCAGCGTCATCTCTACTTTGAACCCCCGGTAAATGCCAGTGAAGGGGCGATGATAATCGCCTTTGATAATGGTGATGAGATATGGCTTGCCGGCTTTAACCCGGACGATGTGGCAAACAGCCCCCGCTCGGTCGATACCTTTGTCTTTGACGATGGAACGACGCTGAGTTTCGCTGAGTTGGCCGCCTTCACTTTTGTGATCGAGGGTGATCCCAATGACAATGCAATTTCCGGCACGAATATGGGTGATCGTTTGTATGGTCGTGACGGCGACGACACCCTCGCTGCCGGAACGGGCGACGATGTGCTGACCGGTGGCGCTGGAAGTGACGAGATGGCAGGCGGGGCTGGCCGTGATGTCTATGCGGTGGGGCTCGGTGATGGTGGTGACCAGATTATCGATGGGGTGGAAAATGGCATTGGCAACACAATTCTCTTTGGCGAAGAGATTGATCGAGATGAGATTGTCCTCATTGCCGACGGCAGCACCCTGACCATTCGCTATGGCGCGGCAGGCGATCAGGTGCAGATCGCCAACTTCGATCCTGCCGGAATCAACGGCTCTCTGGTTGTCGACACCTTTGCATTCGCCGACGGCAGTTCAGTGCGTTATCAGGAATTTATCAACCGGGCACCGATAGTCGCCGCCCGAGAGCAAGTCATCATGTGGGACGTACAGGAGATAAGCGGCCGGCTGGCGGTAACTGATCCGGATAGTGATATGTTGTTTTTTGCCCTGCAAAATGCTCCAAGCCATGGCAGTTTCATCGTCGATGGGCAGGGTGCCTGGCGATACTCGGCCGACCCATTGTATGTTGGAGCCGATAGCGCAATTGTTAAAGTTGGTGATGGTGACGGCGGGGTAACCTCGACTATTCTTGATTTTGAGGTCATGGTCACGGTTCCGGTTGCGGATGATCAGTTACCGACCCTTGCCGAAGAAAGCTCTTTACTCAATACCTATATCGAAGGTTCATTGAGTTTACCTGAACAAATGAGAGATACCTTGTATCTCAAGGATATAGGCAAGGCGGATCTGGCATTTACCCAGGATGGCGACGCCATGACGATAGCTATCCGCAATAAAGGGTCCATCAGGGTCAACGGCTACTTCTCGGCTCCAGATTCGGGCATGAAGCGCCTTGAGACCAGTGACGGCCCGGTCGAACTTGCAAGGGACCATATCGGCAACACCGAAAACTGGGGTTCGGTGCTGAACAACATCTATCATGGCTTGGTGGGTGACAAATTGTCGATATCGGGAACGGCAGGTGCAAATAGTTTACTCGGTGGGGCACAAAACGATGTACTTTTGGGTGGTGGGGGAGACGATGCTATCATGGGCCTTGGTGGCGACGATCTAATGGTCGGTGGAAGCGGTAAGGATAAACTGTTTGGTAATGGCGGCAATGACACTGTCTACGGCGATCAGGGCAACGATACTCTGTCTGGGGGGACCGGCAATGATTTTCTGATAGGTGGCGCCGGCAACGATAATCTCACCGGCGGCTCGCAAAACGACCATCTCAATGGTGGCCAGGGGTGCGATATCCTTACCGGGGGGAGCGATGCCGACACCTTCGTTTTCGACACGGTCCTGGATGAGCTGACCAACAAGGATACCATCGTTGATTTTGTCGCCGGTCAGGACAAGGTGGCGCTTGACAGGCGCATTTTTACATCTCTGTCAGAAGAGGACTCGCTTTTCTCGCAATATTTTCATGCCACATCAACTGGAACTGCCGGTGATGACAACGATTATTTGCTGTATAATACCACTACCGGTGCGCTTTTATACGATATGGACGGGAGTGGCCAGGGTGTTGCGGTCGAATTCGCTCACCTTGTATCCAAACCGGAGCTGACGGCCAAAGATTTCGTGCTTGCTGCGTAGAATGCAGATACTTCTGGCCTGGGAACTGGGCGGAAACTATGGGCACCTTGCAAAACTACTGTGTATTGCCCGGCCTCTTCGACAAAAAGGCCATGACGTTCTTTTTGTCGTTAAAAATATCGCCTCCGCAGGGCAGCTGCTTGACGATGAAAAATTTCCTTATATGCCGGCACCTCGGTCAGAGGTGCACAGAAACCGTTGCCATCGGCCGGTCAGCTTTGCCGATATCCTTGGTAAAGCTGGATTCGGCAATAGCGAGGTTTTGGAAGGACTTGTCTTCTCCTGGCAAGAGATCTTTAAAAGTACGCAAGCCGATGTCGTTGTGGCGCAGTACGCACCTGTCGCCCAATTTTCCGCGCGACTCTCCGGGCTGCCTTGCCTGTCCCTGAATACCGGCTTTGAGTGTCCTCCAGACCTACCGCCTTTTCCTTGTTTTCGGCCGCGTCTGCGACTGACGCGGGAGCAATTGCTGGCTAGAGAGGCGGAACTGCTGAAAAATATCAATCAAATCAGCTCACACAAAGGTAAGTTCTTTTGTCGAAGCTTACAGGAAATCCTCAGAAGTGATATCAGTCTGCTGGTAACTTTCCCAGAGCTGGATCATTATTGGCGACGTCCTGATGGGTATTATATCGGTCCAATATCCTTGCTCGATTATGGTACCACGCTGCACTGGAGAGTGAAAAGCAGTGTCCGCATATTCCTCTATCTGAGGCCTTTTCGAGGCATCGAGCATATCCTGGAAATTCTCGCCAAAAGCGGGGCCGATGTGATTGCCCATCTTCCGGGTATTGACCCTAAATTAGCTGCCTTGTATGACAATACCAGTCTCCGCATTGTCGGCTCAATGGTCAAACTTTCGAGTGTTTTGCCTGATATGGATGTGGCGATCACCCATGGTGGTCATGGGACGGCTGCCGCGACATTGGTGTCAGGGGTGCCGATGTTGATTATCCCGACAACCATTGAGCAATGGATGATGAGTCGTGTGATTGAACAGTTGGGAACTGGCCTTAGCGTGAGCAAAAAAGCGCTTACAGAAACCTTTTCTGCAGCATTGCAAAGACTCCTGACAGATCATTCCTTTAGACAGATGTCCCAAAAAGTGGCCGAGAAGTATACTGGGTACGATCAAGAGCAGGTGGTTAAACGAATCGTGAATACTATCGAGCGGTTACCGTCAACGAATGGCGGCAATAAATAACAATCCCCATCCCACCATCAGGACAAATCCGCCAAGGGGCGTGAGAAAACCAAAGGGCTGAATGGAGATAAAGCTCTTGGTCAGGACTGTCCCCTGGAAGAGGACGGAGCCAAACAGAAAAGCCCAGCCGGCCTGGTGATATTTCCCTGCGGGAAAGAGGTGGCAGAGAATAGCGATGCCGATAAGTGCCAGGCCATGGAATAACAGATAATCAGCAGCGAGATTGAAATTATCCAGTTTGCCTCGGGCTTCCAGCAATTGCAGCAATGCATGGGCGCTGAGCGATCTGGCCACAACCCCAATGAGGGCGAGAAGGGAACCGGCTGCTATAAATAGATGGGTCATCGTCTTTCCTTTTTTGTTTGTTTAATCTGGGGACACAATACTAATTAACGATGTGCCATCGTTAATTAGTATTGTGTCCCCAGATTAAACAAAATCTATCCATTCCCCTCTGGTCATGCTCGCCAGTTCCTCCGGGCGCAATTGAAAAACGGCAAAAGGCGTTCCGGCGGCGGCCCAGATGGTCTGATACTTCTGCAGATCGGGATCGAGGATGGTTCTGAGCTGTGTGGTATGGCCGACCGGTGGGATGCCGCCAATTGCAAAACCGACGGTTTCTTTGACGAAGTTTCCATCGGCCTTGCCGAGCCGCAGGCCAGTCGTGTTCTGGATCTTTTTTATATCCACCCGGTTTGAGCCGGATGCAATTATCAGGATCGGTTGGCTGGTCGCTTTATCTTTAAAGATTAGGGATTTGGCTATTTGCGATACGGTACAGCCGACGCTGTCTGCTGCTTCCTGGGCTGTCCGTGTCGAGCCCGGTAATTGTTGAACAACGCAACTGTAGCCGTTTGCGGTCAAAAAATCCTGCACTTTTTGGGCACTGTTGGGTAATTGCTGGTTCATATGTTTCCTGTTGTCACTGGGTTAATCTTGGGGACACAAAACCTTAATTACGTATTGTGTCCCCAAATTAAAATACAAGTAAAAAGGCAAAATATCAAATATTCCTCTCTTCGATAATACTTTACGTAAAAGGCTGGTTTCTATAAAAGGATTTTCAGAGTCGGCGAGATTAAATCATGTTGACTTAAACGTTAAGGTAATGTATACAGAATCTATGAGTGTTATTTAACGTAAACGTTATGTGTGACGTGTCGGCATGAACAGTTCTTGGGGAGAAAGGAAAGTATGAATGTAATGTCCTATCAGTCGATCCCGGCAATTCTAAAAGATAATGCCCGCAAGTACGGTAAAAAGACCGCGATCAGCTACAAACAAAAGGGAGTGTATCTGTCCCTGACCTATGCGGAGTTTTATGAGCGGGTCCTGATGCTGGCCCGAGGATTGAGCAAGTATGGGGTGATGCCCGGCGACAAAATTGCTATCTTTTCCGAAAATCGCCTTGGCTGGGCAATTTCAGATTTCGGCATCCAGAGTGTCGGCTGTATCACTGTGCCCATCTATGCCACCAATACCGGCAAGCAGGCGGCCTATGTCCTCAACCACAGTGAAGCGAGAATTGTCTTCTGTTCAACCAAGGGCCAGTATGAAAAGCTTTATGCGGTAAAAGATCAGATTCCGGATGTGGAGCTGGTCGTTTCTTACGAGCCATTTCTCGGCCATCGAACTTTCCCCGTCTATACCCAGTACCAGTTGTCCGAAGTCGAAACGCCGCTATCTGACGAAGATACGCAGCAGATCGAAGAACAGATCGACAAGCTCACCCAGGATGATATTATTACCATTATCTATACCTCGGGGACGACCGGCGTGCCAAAGGGCGTACTCCTGACCCAGCGTAACATCATGATTAACGCTGAGTATGGCGCCAAGCAGCTCGGCATGCCGCAAAAAGACGAAACTACCCTCAGTTTTCTGCCGCTGAGCCATGTCCTGGAGCGAACCGCCGGTTATTATGTAACCTTGATGAACGGCAACCATATCGCCTTTGCCGAAAATGCTGCCGCAGTCATGGAAAATATGCTGGAGGTTCGGCCGACGACGATGGTCAGTGTTCCCCGGTTGTTCGAAAAAATTTATGCCAAGGTCTATGATAGCGTCAACCAGATGCCACCGGAGCGGCAAAAGATTTTTCATCGGGCCATGGCGGTGGGCAAGGAGTATGTCAATAAAAAATATATCACCAATGAGCCGCTCGGCCTGCTCAATCTGAAATACCAGTTTTACGACCAACTGGTATTCAAGAAAATCCGGGATCGGTTCGGCGGCAGGTTGCATTACTTTCTTTGCGGCGGGGCACCACTGGACAAAACGGTCAACGAGTTCATGTGGATCATCGGCCTGCCGGTTTTCAACGGCTACGGCCTGACCGAGACCAGCCCCGGAGTCGCTATCAGCGGTGTCGGCATGGTGCGGTTCGATTCCGTCGGCAAGGCACTGCGCGAAACAGAACTGAAACTCGCTGAAGATGGCGAATTGCTGGTCAAAGGCCCACAGGTGATGATTGGCTATTATAAAAACGATGAAGCCACCATGGAGACCTTCGAAGATGGGTGGTTCAAGACCGGCGATATCGCCAAAATCGATGAAGAAGGCTTTGTTTATATTATCGATCGGAAGAAAGAACTGATTGTCACCGCGGGCGGCAAGAACATTGCTCCTCAACCTATCGAAAACGAACTGAAACTGGATAAATATATCTCCCAGGCCATCGTTTTCGGTGATCGCAAGCCGTACCTGGTGGCAATAATCACTCCGGATATCGGCCAGATGATCGAATTCGCCCGCGAGCAGAATATCAGCTATATCGACACCGAAGAACTGGTGGTCAACGCCCAGGTAAAAGAGCTATACGCCAGTCGCATTAAGGAATTGAACAAGAGTTACCCGCCATATAAAACCATCAAATATTTTGCTCTGGTGCTCAACGACTTCTCGATTGAGGGCGGCGAACTGACCCCGACGCTGAAATTGAAACGAAAATTTATTCTCGAAAAATACCGTGGTGTTATCGAGGACCTGTATGTAACTAACCCCGGTAAAAACGACGGGAAATAAGCCAGGACTCTTTTCAGCACCCCCTTGAGGGGTGTAAGTACCTTGAGACAGATTGTTATCTCGTAAAAAACAAGAAAACAGTCTGTAAAGTACTAAAGACAATGGGATTATTGCCCAGCAGACAAAAAACTAATGGAGAGACAACATGAGGCAAATTAATCGAGTAGCCGTACTTGGTGCCGGAGTTATGGGAGCGACCATTGCCGCCCACCTGGCCAATGCGGGATTGGAAATTCTTTTGCTTGATATCGTACCGAAGAAATTGGACAAGCAGGAAGAAGCAAAAGGCTTGACGCTGGACAGCCCCATCGTGCGCAACCGCATCGCCAGCAATGGCTTGCAGGGCTTGATGAAGATGAAGCCCGCCCCTTTCTACCTGAGCGAATATGCGGCGCAGATCCAGGTCGGCAACTTGGAAGATGACCTGGCAAAATTGAAAACCTGCGACTGGATAATCGAGGTGGTTGTCGAATACATGCCGATCAAACTCGATCTGCTGAAAAAAATCGTGCCCAATCTGGCACCTGGCGCCATTCTTACCACCAATACCAGTGGCCTTTCGGTCAACGAAATGGCGCAAGTGCTGCCCGCCGAGGTGCGGAAAAATTTCCTCGCTACCCATTTTTTCAATCCACCCCGCTATATGCGCCTGATGGAAATAGTCCCCTGCAAGGAGACCGATCCGGTGGTCATGAAGGGATTGGCCGACTTTCTCAGCAGCCGGCTGGGCAAAGGGATTGTCTATGCCAAGGATACCACCAATTTCATTGCCAACAGGATCGGCACCTACGCCATCTATAAGGGTATTCAGCATATGGTTGAGATGGGCATGACGGTGGAAGAGGTCGATTCCGTTGCCGGTCCTGCCACCGCCCGGCCAAAGAGTGCGGCGTTCAGGACCGCTGATCTGGTTGGCCTCGATACGCTCGCTCATGTCGGCACCAACTCGCACGATCTTTTGCCGGATGATGAAGAGCGTGGAGTTTTCAAGTTGCCGGACTTTATGAAAAAGATGATCGACGCTGGACAATGTGGCAATAAAACCAAGCAGGGTTTTTATAAAAAGGACGTCGTTGACGGCAAAAAACAGATCTTCTACTACGACTATCTGACCGGCGACTATAAGCCGCTGGCCAAACCTAAATTTGCCTCGGTGCAGATGGTCAAGCAGGTCGACGATCCCGCTCAGAAGGTGAAGATGGTGGTCGGGGCAAACGATAAAGGCGCTGAATTTGCCTGGAAGAGTATCCGTGACACCCTGATCTACACGGTTAACCGCATCCCGGAGATCGCCGACGATGTGGTCAATGTCGATAACGCCATGCGCTGGGGCTTTAACTGGGAGATTGGGCCATTTGAGATGCTTGATGCCATCGGTGTTGCCGCCTTTGTCAAACGAGCGGAAAAAGATGGGGTCAAGGTCCCGGACAGCCTCAAAGGCGTGGAAAGCTTCTACCGCTTCAGCGACAGCGGCCAAAAAGAATACTTTGATTTTGCCACCAGGACATACCTGCCCGTGCCGGTCAAAGAGGGGCAAATCCAGCTGCAGATCCTGAAAAAAGCCGGCAAGGTTGTCGAGAAGAACGCCAACTGTTCGGTCGTCGATCTGGGTGACGGAGTGTTTGGCTTTGAATTCCATTCGAAGATGAATTCGATCAGCGGCGATATCCTGGCCATGACCCATAAGGCGATTAAACGCGCCGAAGAGGAAGGGGTTGGCCTGGTCATCGGCAACCATGGCAAAAATTTCTCGGTCGGCGCCAACCTGATGATGATTGCTGTAGCCCTGGCCGAAGGGGCGTATGACGATATCGCCATGGCCATTCGCGCTTTCCAGAAGGCGACCATGGCGGTGAAATACGCCAAGGTGCCGGTGGTGAGCGCTCCTTTTAATATGGCGCTTGGCGGCGGGGCGGAATTCTGTCTCCATTCCGATGCCATCAATGCCTCTGCCGAGACCTATATGGGTCTGGTTGAGATCGGCGTTGGTCTGCTGCCCGGCGGTGGCGGTACCAAAGAGATGAGTCTGCGGGCCATTCAACTGGCGCAACAGAACAAAACCGATGTCCAGCCGTTTATCATCAAAAACTTCGAGCAGATCGCCATGGCCAAGGTATCCATGGGTGCGGCTGAACTGTTCGGCATGGACTATATGCGCAACGGCGACTCGATCACCATGGATATTGATAAGCTAATTGGTGATGCCAAGCAGAAGGTTCTGGCCCTGGCGGTCAATTATCGACCGAAACGGCCGGTGGAAAATATTCCGGCTCCCGGCCGGGGCATTGCCGCAGCGATCAAGAGCCAGCTGTGGAATATGCAGATGGGTAAATTCATTACCGAATATGAGGCCGAAATGGGCACTATCATCGCCCAGGTCATGTGCGGCGGCGATGTGAACCCCGGCACCCTTATCAGCGAAGAATACCTGCTGCAACTGGAGCGGGAAAACTTCTTGAAACTCTGCGGCAACAAAAAGACTGCCGAGCGCATCCAGCATATGCTCAAGACTGGAAAAGCCTTGCGAAATTAATCACTACTTCTCTAAGGGGAAATTAATATGAAAAAAGCATATATACTCGCCAGTTATCGAACTCCAGGCTGCCGGGCCAATAAGGGAAAATTCAAAGATATGCGACCGGACGACCTGGCGGCCCTGGCAATAAAAGGGCTGGTTGAACGGACCGGCATTGATCCGGCATCGGTGAACGATGTCTACCTGGGCTGCGCCTTTCCTGAAGCCGAGCAGGGCATGAATATTGGCCGGGTTGCCTCTCTACGGGCCGGACTGCCGATAGAGGTTCCGGGCCAGACCGTTAATCGGTTCTGCTCCTCCGGACTGCAGACCATTGCCCTTGCCGCCGAGCGGGTGATGTGTGGTTTTGCCGACTGCATTGTCGCCGGCGGCGTCGAGTCAATGTCCTGCGTGCCCCTTGGCGGGCTCAAGTACAGTGCCAATCCGGGCTTGATGGTTGACTGGCCGGAGGCCTTTTCTTCGATGGGTGTCACCGCCGAGCTGGTCGCCGAACGCTATGGTATTGACCGGCTGGCGATGGATACCTTTGCCGCCGCCAGTAACACTAAAGCCGCGGCCGCCATCGAAGCCGGACGTTTCACCGATGAGATTATTCCGGTGGAGATCGAAAAGGATATGCTGGTCGACGGTAAGATGAAAAAAGTCAAGGAACTGGTCACCGTTGATGATGGGGTCAGGGCTGGTTCGACGGTAGAAAGTCTTTCCAAGGTGCGCCCGGCCTTTAAGGTTGGCGGCCCGGTTACCGCCGGCAACTCTTCCCAGATGACTGATGGGGCGGCTGTTGCCCTGGTGGTTTCTGAAGAATACTTAGAAAAAATCGGCAAAAGTCCTATGGCTCGCTTTCTCGCTTTTTCGGCCACCGGCTGCGCCCCGGAAGTGATGGGCATTGGCCCGATCACTGCCATCCCGGCCGCTTTGAAACTGGCGGGAGTGCAATTGGCCGATATCGAACTGATTGAATTGAACGAGGCCTTTGCCGCCCAGTCGCTGGCAGTTATCAAAACCCTTGGTCTCAACCAGGATATTATCAACGTCAATGGCGGCGCCATCGCTCTTGGTCATCCGCTGGGATGTACCGGTGCCAAACTGACCACCACCCTGCTGCATGAGATGGGCCGAAGAAAACTGCGCTACGGTCTGGTTTCCATGTGCATTGGCGGTGGTATGGGGGCCGCCGGCGTCTTTGAAAAACTATAAAATTGTCCAGCAGCACTCCACCTGCACACGATCAGGTTGGTCCACATAGGAATACGCTATAGTGGTCCAGCCTGCTTGTGCACATCTGGAGCACTGCTGAACAATTTGCAAGATATATAAAATTTATAATATTCTGATAAGGTGACTAAAATGGCTGAAAAAATACTCAACGGCGGCGAATATCTGATTGCCGAAACTCCTTGCGAGGATGTTTTTACCCCGGAAGATTTTACCGATGAACAGCGCCAGATGGGCGAGACCACTGAGCAGTTTATCGCCAACGAGATCGCCCCGCATATCGAGGAGATCGATAAACAGAACTTTGACCTGGTGGTTGCCGGGATGAAAAAATGCGGCGAACTGGGGCTGCTGATGATGGATGCCCCGGAAGAGTACGGCGGGCTCGAACTGGACAAGGCCTCGACCATGCTGGTCAGCGAGAAGATATCTTTCGGCGGCTCTTTTTCCGTCGCCTATTCGGCCCACTCCGGAATCGGCACCCTGCCCCTGGTCTATTACGGAACGGCTGCCCAGAAAGATAAATACCTGGAAAAGATCACTTCCGGTGAGTGGTGCGCCGCCTACTGTCTCACCGAGCCCGGCTCCGGCAGTGACGCTCTTGGTGCCCAGGCATCGGCAGTTCTGTCTGAAGACGGCAAACATTATATCTTGAACGGCACCAAACAGTTTATCACCAACGGTGGTTTCGCTGAACTCTTCACCATTTTTGCCAAAATCGACAAACAGCATTTCACCGCTTTTCTTGTGGAAAAAAGCTTTCCCGGCTTGATCGTCGGTGCCGAAGAGAAAAAACTGGGTATCAAAGGATCTTCAACCACCCAGATCATTCTGGATAATTGCAAAGTGCCGGTGGAAAACCTGCTCGGCGAAAAGGGTAAAGGCCATAAAATTGCCTTCAACGTCCTCAATATCGGCCGCTTTAAGCTCGGTGCCGGCGTCACCGGTGCCTCAAAAATGGCCTTGGCCGAAGGTATTAAATATGCCAACGAGCGCAAGCAGTTCAATACCCCGATCAGCCAGTTTGGTGCCATTTCCCAGAAAATTGCCGATCTGACCGCCTTTATCTTTGCCTCCGAGTCCCTGGTGTATCGCCTTGCCGGTCTGCTGGACGATAAAATTGCCACCATCGAAAAGGGCATCGATAACTATTATGACGAATATTTGAAAGGCATCGAAGAATATGCCTCAGAATGCGGTATTTCCAAGGTTTTCTGCAGTGAAGTCCTGGCCAAGACCGTTGACGAGGTGTTGCAGATCCACGGCGGTTATGGTTTTGTCGCCGACTATCCGGCGGAGCGGTTCTATCGTGACGAAAGAATCAACCGTATCTTTGAGGGCACCAACGAGATCAACCGCCTGCTCATCCCCGGCATGATCCTGCGCAAAGCCATGAAAGGCGAGCTGCCGCTGCAGGCCAAGGCAATGAAGGCTTTTGAGTCACTCATGACCCCAAGTTTTGAAGAACTCGACGATTCGATCCTTTTTGTCAAAGAAAAAGCCCTTATCACCAACTTGAAGACGCTATTCCTGATCCTCTCCGGGGCCGGGGTGCAGAAGTTCATGGATAAGCTGGCCAACGAGCAGGAAATTCTTATGGCGGCGGCGGATATTGCCATCCAGATCTTTGCCCTTGAGAGCACGGTCCTGCGCGCCGAGAAAAACTATGCCAAAGCGAGTGCAGCAAAACAGGAATTATTGCAGGCAGCAGTCAAGATTTTTGCCTTCGAAGCCTCTGAGACCGCTGGCAGCGCAGCCAGAAAAGGCGCTTTTTTTATCGAGGAAGGGGACACCCTGACCATGATCCTTTCCGGCATCAGGCGTTTTGCCAAGTACGATGCCACCGGACTCCTGGCCGCCAAACGGACTCTGGCCAAAGCTGCCTGCGAAGCAGAAAAATACATTTTTTAGTGATGGGCTCGTAAAAAGTCCGATCTACTTCGTTGTAGGTCTGATACGGCTATTTGCTGTACTACATGTACTACCAAATCGCCGTATCAGACACTACGCCTCGTATAGCGAACTTTTTCCAGAGCCCATCCCGTTGGCGAGAAGAGTTTTTACTTAATCATCAATATGCCCATGTTGACGCAGCATACTATCAGCACCCCTTATATGGTTGGTCCTGTCCATTGTTATACTGGCAGCCTGGCAGGGGAGCTGGTGCTTTTCGATACCGGCCCGCCTACCGAAGAAGGCCGGCGGTATCTCAAAGAGCATGTTGATCTGGCGAGTCTCAAGCATATCCTCATTACCCATTGTCATATCGATCACTACGGGCAGGCGGACTGGCTTGAGCGAAATACTGACGCCACGCTCTATTTTCCTTATCGCGATTGCCTGAAAATTGCCCAGCATGCCGGCCGCATTGAGGCAATGGCCCGCCTGCTTGCTGAGTTAGGCTTTGACGAGATATATCTTGCCAAGTTGCGGCAGATTTTTGATAGCGGTGTTTTGTTTCCGCCCTTTCCCGAGCATTTTCAGGTGGCGGAAGATGATCTGCCGGAGCAGTTGAGAATTGAGGTCTTGTCCTGTCCCGGCCATTCCCAGAGCGATCTGGTCTATGTGGGAGATACCTGGGCGGTTACCGGTGATACCCTGCTGCGGGGAGTGTTTCAATCCCCGCTGCTGGATGTTGATCTGGTGACTGGCGGCCGCTTTAAAAATTATCAGGCCTATTGCGCAACCCTGGTCAAACTGGCCGGCCTGCGGTGCAAAACCGTGCTGCCCTCACATCGGCAGACGGTGAAGAATATCAACAGCGTGCTCCTTTTCTATATCTCTAAGATGCTGCAGAGAGCAGTTCAGCTTGCTCCCTTCCGGGAGGAAGAGAATGTCATGCTGCTAATTGACAAGGTATTGCATGGCCGGGTGCTGGACACCTTCCAGATCTATCTTAAGGCCTCGGAAATTGTATTTATGAAGGATTTTCTCAATCAGCCTGAGTTACTCCGTCAGGCGCTTGTGGAGATCGGCTTATTCGATGATGTTGCAGAGTTATTTCATTCGGCAGTTCTTGGCTAGCCCCCTGGGAGAATTTGTTATGTCACATCCGCTGTTGTTGCTCAACCCCAAAAAATATCAAAGGTTTCACGCCGATTCCAGATCGAGAGAACTGGTTTTGAAAACTATCGATTTTTTTGAAAAAAAGGGGCTGAAAAAGATCAAGGAAGACGATCAGGCGATGGTCTGGTACGAGGATTTTCTCGACTTTATCAAAGAAGAGCATATTTTTGCTGACTTTCTCACCCCAGCCAGATACAGCACGGATGATAACGGCCGCTGGGATATGTACCGCATCAGCGAGTTCAACGAGATCCTTGGTTTTTACGGGCTCTGCTACTGGTATGCCTGGCAGGTGACCATTCTCGGGCTTGGCCCGATCTGGATGGGCACCAACGAGGCGGTGAAATACAAGGCGGCGAAGCTGCTCGCCGAAGGTGGTATTTTTGCCTTTGGGCTGTCGGAAAAAACCCACGGCGCCGATCTGTATTCCAGCGAGATGCTGCTTATTCCACTAGAAGACGGCACCTATCTCGCCAGGGGCTCAAAGTACTATATTGGCAACGGCAACGCCGCCGCAATGGTATCGACCTTTGCCAAGATTGACGGCACCGGCGAATATGTTTTTTTTGTGGTCGACCCCCAACATGAAAAATACGAGTGCGTCAAAAAGATTGATACCTCCGGGGTGCGCCAGGCCTATGTCGCCGAATATGCCTTGCATGATTATCCCATCACCGAAGAGGATATTATTTCCCGGGGCGAGCATGCCTGGAACTCCTCGCTCAATACCATCAATATCGGCAAATTCGAGCTGGGTTGTGCCTCGATCGGCATCGGCACCCACTGTTTCTACGAGGCGCTCAACCATGCCGCGAGCAGAAGTCTCTATGGCCGGTATGTCACCGATTTTCCCCATGTGCAAAAACTCTTCACCGAGAGTTATGCCCGACTTATCGGCATGAAGCTGTTTGCCTTTAGGGCCGCCGATTATCTGCGCAGCGCCGCCGATGACGATCGCCGCTATCTGCTCTTTAACCCGGTGGTCAAGATGAAAGTGACCGGCCAGGGTGAAAAAGTGGTGGCCCTGCTTCATGAGATCATCGCCGCCAAAGGCTATGAGCAGGATACCTATTTTGAGATGGCCCTGCGTGATGTCGGCATGCTGCCCAAGCTGGAAGGGACCGAGCATGTTAATATGGCGCTGATTATCAAATTTGTTAAAAGCTATTTTTTTGAGCCGATCGAATATCCCGAGATCTCGCAAATAAGTGCAGCGGGCGATGACGCCTATCTCTTTCAGCAAAAGACCGGCAGTCTGGCCACTATTCGTTTCCCGCAGTATGACCTGGCCTATGCCGGGGTCGATTCCCCGAATGTATTGGTGTTTAGAGAGCAGATGGAGTTGTTCCGCAGTTTGCTGATGACGGCGCCGCCGAGCAAGGAGCAGACTAAGAATATCGATTATATGCTGGCGGCAGGGGAGCTTTTCACCCTTATTGTCTATGCCCAGTTGATCCTGGAAAACAGCAGGATTTACGATATCGCTAAAGATCTGCTGGAACAGATCTTCACTTTCCTGGTAAAAGACTATTCAGCCTTTGCCCTGAAGATGATTCTTGGTTATGACAATTCTGCCGCCCAGGAAGAGATATTTTATAAAATGATCAAAAAACCTGCCCAGGACAAAGAAGGTTTCGGCAGGGTATGGGAGAGTGTTTATTCTATTAAAGATCAATATGTTATGAGTGAATAGCTAACCGAGGAGTAATAATGGGTCACCATCTCGACGGAAAAAGCAGCATCGTTCCACTGATCGACCGCTTGAATAAATATCCCATCGGCCTGCCCGATACTGAGACCCTGCGCCGTATCCTGGCCATTCTATTTTCCGAGGATGACGCCTATGTCGCATCGCGCTTTCCGCTGACCGAGGCCACTTTAAAAGAGCTGGTAAAGGCCACCGGCTGGGAAAAAGACCGGCTGGCGCAGCAGCTTGAGGCAATGGCCGAAAAGGGGCTGGTCATGGATACCACCTACGGCGGCAAGACCTATTATCTGCTTATGCCTGGGCTTATCGGGTTTTTCGAGTTCAGCTTTATGAAGCAGCGCAATGATTTGCCGGTGACTGAACTTGCCCAGTTGATGACCGAATATCTGTTCGGCGATCCGGAGCAGCGGATGGGCCGGGAATTTTTTGCCAGCAAGACCCCGCTTACCCGGGCTCTGCCCTATGAAGAGCATATCCCGGTCAGCTCCCAGGTGGCGACTTATGAGAGTGCCCGGGAAATCATCAACAGCAGCAGCTATGGCGCTATCGGCATGTGCTATTGCCGCCATAAGAAAGAACACTTAGGCAAAAGCTGTGATAAAGATGCGCCGACAAAAGAAATTTGCATCTCGCTGGGTACAGCAGCCAGATTCATGGTTCGACGGGGTTTTGCTGAATACCGCACCAGGGAGCAATTGCTGGCAATTCTTGCCCAGGCAAGAGATCTCAACCTGACCCATATCACCGATAATATCCGGCATAAACCGTCGTTTATCTGCAACTGCTGCTCGTGTTGCTGTGAGCTGCTTGGCGGCATAAACCAGGGCTTTCCCATGGGCATAGCCAAGACCAATTATACCCTGCAGATCAATAGTGAGAGCTGTGTCGGCTGTGGTCTTTGCAAAGACGCCTGCAATGTGACGGCACTGGAGCTTGTCGATGTTGAGAACGGCACAAGAAAGAAACAGATGCGGGTGCTTGGTGATAACTGCCTGGGGTGCGGCGCCTGTATCAGCTCCTGCCCGACACAATCCCTGTCTTTAATTCCGGCCAGACGGCCGCAGATTCCTCTGAAAAAAAAGGACCTCTTTAAAGAAATTTTGAAAGAAAAGAAACGGTTGACGCCATTTGTTATAAACGGCATCAAGAAGAAAATACGCAATACGCTGAAGATGGGGTAGGTAACAACTGGGGTTTACCTGCTCTACAGTAGCGTCCAGGGTTTAACGCGACAGGCCCTGGACGCTATTTTTTAAACGTTCATCAGCACACCATATGCACACGATCAGACTGCCATGCATGAAAGGGCGGGTTTGGAACCCGCCCCTACGGCGCACTGCTGAACGTTTACAGTTTCGGGTTATGCCTTGAAACCATTGAGCACTTCCAGCGCATAATCAATATCCGCCTGCGTATGAGCAGCGTTGATCTGAAAACGCAAGGATTCATCGCCTCTGGGCACCACGGGAAAAGTGAGCCCGACCACCAGGACACCATGGTCATAGAGATGCTTTACCAAGGCATGGGCTTTTGCGGTATCCCGCACCATAACGGGCACCACCGGATGCGGCCCGGGGATCGATTCCAGGCCCGCTTTTTCCAGACCGCGCCTGAACTGCTGCGTTCTCTCCCGCAAACTGTCCAGCAGAGACAATCCTTCTGCACTGTCGCAGATATCAAGGGCCTTGGTTGCCGCCGCACAATCGGCTACGCTTAACGGGTTGGTATAGATATAGGTATCGGCCTTTTGCCGCACCGTTTCAATAAGCGTTGCGCTTGCCGCAATAAAACCACCATTGACCCCGAAGGCCTTGCCGAAGGTGCCGATAATGATATCCGGGCTGCCGCCGGAAAATTCCGGGGTACCCCGACCCGTAGCGCCATAGGCGCCGATGCCATGGGAATCATCGACCACGGTGATGACCCCATCGCGCAAACTTGTCGCTGTATTGGTCGGTGATCGACAGGATGGTATCGATCGGCGCATAATCGCCGCGCATGCTGAAGATGCCGTCAAAGATCACCACCACCCGGTCGATATCTTCGCCCACCGCATCGAGGCAACGGCGCAGGTCATCCATGTCGTTATGGGCATAAATGCCTTTATTGGCGCTGGGTACTCCGGCAATACGCATCGCCCGGATGATGGAGTTGTGGTTGAGCTGGTCGCCGATCCAATGGGTGGTCTTGCTGCCGATGGTCAGCGCCAGGCCGCAGTTGGCGGTGTAGGCGGAATTGAAGATTTTCGCCGCCGGTTTATCGACAAAGCGGGCCACCCGCTGCTCGAGGTCAATGTGATAGCGATAGGTGCCGTCGATAAACCGGACCGCCCCCGGGCCAACGCCGCAGCGTGGGTCGCCGCATCGGCGGCGGTGATCAGCTGCGGATGGTTGGAGAGTGAGAGATACGAGTTGGAGTTCATACGGAGAAACTGTCTCTCCTCACCTTGCAGGGTATAGCGGGGGCCGCGTCCTTTCTCCGGAGGAAGGTAGCCGGTGATGATCCGCTCCGGCGGTTTGGCCCGGCCTTCTCGCTGTAAGTCAATCAGCTCGTGTTGTAATGCTTTATCTAATTGTTCAAGTGACATATATTACTCCTTCAGGTCCCAGTTGAGGATCACCTTGCCGGATTGCCCCGAACGCATGACCTCAAAACCCTGGAGAAATTGGGTATAGGGAAAGCTATGGGTGATCAGCGGGGAAATGTCCAGACCGGACTGGAGCATCGCGGTCATTTTATACCAGGTCTCAAACATCTCCCGTCCATAAATGCCTTTAATAGTCAGGCCGTTAAAGACCACCTTATTCCAGTCGACCGGGGTGTTCTGCGGCATGATCCCAAGCAGTGCGATTTTTGCACCGTGGCAGATATTTTCCAGAATCGAATCGAGGGCGGCGGGGTTGCCGGACATTTCCATGGCGACATCAAATCCTTCCTTCATACCCAGTTCTTTCTGGATATCGGTGATTTTTTCTTTGCGCACATCCACAACCCGGGTTGCACCAACTGTTCTGGCCAGATTCAGGCGATAAGGATTGATATCGCTCACCACCACATGGCGTGCTCCGGCGTGTACGGCGATGGCGGCTGCCATGCAGCCAATGGGACCGGCCCCGGTGATAAGAACATCTTCGCCAAGAATATCAAAGGAGAGGGCCGTATGTACGGCGTTGCCGAGGGGGTCAAAGCAGGCAAGGATATCAAGCGGAATGGAGGCATCACAAAACCAGACATTGGTCACCGGAATGGACAGATATTCGGCGTAGGCCCCTTGACGGTTTACTCCGACTCCGCTGGTATTCATGCACAAATGGCGGCGGCCGGCCAGGCAGTTGCGGCAGTGGCCGCAGACTAAATGCCCCTCGCCGGAGACCAGATCCCCTGGCCGGAAGTCGATGACATTATCGCCGACCTCGGCGACCACCCCGACAAATTCATGGCCGATCGGCATGGGCACCGGGATGGTCTGCTGTGCCCACTCGTCCCAATTAAAGATATGGACATCGGTGCCGCAGATGGCGGTCCGGGAGATTTTGATCAAGACTTCGTTCTTGCCCGGAACCGGGACTGGGACCTCTTCAAGCCAGAGTCCCTGCTGCTTTTTTGACTTAACCAGTGCCTGCATTGTTCTCATAACTGCTCCGCTATAAAATGAGTGTGCCTGATAGTGGTCGCTTTGAATGTATCATAATGATTCGCAGAAGCGCACACAATTGATCATTAACCAGGAAAGGCCGGTAAGTCGTTTTACGTTTGGTGTATTGACAGTGGGGATATTGCGCTCTAACGTTATTTATTCGTTGTTATTCTGAATTAAACCAAGAGGATCACCTATGAAAATTATTATGCTCATGACAGTCATTGCCCTTACCCTAGGCGGATGTACCCAGGAAACCCAAAACAAGATTGGTCGGGCCGTGCAGAACTGGACGGGGACCGATGGCATACTTGAAGTCTATGCCGGAGATAAGCTGGTGAAAAGGTTTATGAAGATCGACAAACTTTCCACCGCGATCGCCACCTCCGGCAAGGCTGAACGTCCCTATCGTTTCGGTTACGGTATTTTGGATGCCAACTTGAACGGAGCCGTCGATCCGGGCGAGAAAAAAGTCTATTTTGAGTTCAGCGATTATTCGACTTCATATATCTTTTATGAAAACCCGAAGTAGATGGTTGGCGTCAAAAGAGGAGGAATTGTTGCGGGCAGCCTGAAAAACGATTATCGGATGGTTGCTACCTTTTTGTTTCGCAGGAAATGATTTTCTCCAGTTGCTGCCTGACTGCAACGGAATAGTCGGTAAAGTGAATTCCGACTCCTGCTGCTTCGCATCTGACAATCTTGCCGGTAAGGAAAACTTTTTCTGTCGCGAGGCCTTCACCGACGGTAATGGTCACATCACAAAGCTCGCCGACGGGCAATTCTCCCACAAAAGGGAAAAAGCAACCGGAAAAACTGATATTGGCAATGACCGCACTATGGTAAAACTCCATATGATAAAGAGATATACTTGCCGGTATATTTAAGGCTATGCGGGTAAAGGATCTTTTTTCTCGTACCATGCCGGGTTCTCTTACTCCGCATCGAATTCGGTGCTTGTCTGACTCAGGGACTTTTTGACCGCCAGACCAATCTTGGCAATTGTCACCGGTTTTTCAATAAATTCTGTCACACCGAGCTTTCTTATTTTTGTTATCTCATCACTCTTGGCATAGCCGCTGATGACAATTGCTTTCTGGTGCGAGTTAATCTTTAGAATACGCTCAAATGTCTGCCGCCCGTTCAAGCCATCTCCCATCATCATATCCAGTAAAACCAGATCAACCTGCTGTTTTTTTAGAAAGGCTATCCCTTCCTCGCCGCTAAGAACCGAGTATGGTGTGTAGCCCATTTTGTGGAGCACTTTTTCCATAAGTTCATTCTGTTCCTGCTGATCGTCAATGAGCAGAATCGTTTCGCCATCGCCCTGCAATGAATCGATTGACCCTTCATCGTTTAGGGGGGATATGACCTCATGGGTTGCAGGCAGATATATCTCGAAAACGGCACCGGGTTTGTTGTCCTTAATCTCGACCCAGCCTTTATGATCCTGGATGATATTCCAGACGATGGATAACCCAAGGCCGGTTCCGCTTTTGCCCATCACCTTCGTGGTATAAAAAGGATCAAAAATATACTCTATGTCTTCCGGCTTGATCCCCGGACCATTGTCCGACACGGTTAATTTGACATAATCGTGGTTTTTGGGTTCTTTCTTACTCGTCGCCAGCGGGTGGGTAAACTTGCAATTTTCAGTGGTTATCTGGATAATTCCCTGTCCCTCGACTACTTCCAGGGAGTTGCCGATCAGGTTCAAGAGAATTTTGTGCAGGTGTTGTGAGGAGCAGCTGGTGTTGTAAAGATTTTTATGGAGGCTGGTCTGAATTATGGTATTCGGAAAGTCCGCCAGCCGTTCAAGGTGTTCGAGTGAGTTGAGGTGATCGAGAATGATCTCATTGAGATTTTCAATCGTTTTAGGCGACGCCCCATTCCGTGCTATGGTCACCAGATCGGAGACTACCGCCGCTGCCCGCTTGCCGGCTTCCTGGATTTTCTTGATCTGGGCATAATATTTGTCCGTTTCGCTCATCTGCGTGAGCAGCAGGTCGGGATAGCTGACAATTCCCGAAAGGATATTGTTCAGATCATGGGCTACCGAACCGGCCATTAGTCCCAGCGCACTGAGTTTATTAGCCTTAGCCAGCTTTTTCTGCAGGCCGAGTTTTTCTTCCTCGGCCTTGACCCGTTCTGAAATGTCCCTGATTACACAAACCCGTCGTGGTTTATTCAGATAGGTTATTGGCCGGGATTTGATCTCGACAAAGAATTCCGTCCTATCCTTTTTCATGCCGGAGAGTTCGAAACTGCCGGTAATTTCCTGCGCTATAAATTTCCAGGCAATTTCTCTTGAGGTCGGGGAAAAAATATTATCCAGTCTTATGCCTTGAAACAGCTCTGCACGGGTATAACCGAACATCTGCAGAAACTGGCTGTTGGCTTCGATGATCCGATTGTTTTCATGGATGAGAATCCCTTCCCAGGCGGCTTCCGCCAGGGTTTCGTATCTTTGTTCGCTCACCTGAAGCTCGCTTGTCAGCTTATTGTGTTGCAGTGCTTTGTCTATGGTTTTTATGAGAATCTCGTGATTGATAGGTTTTCTGAGAAAATCATAGGCACCAAGCTTCATTGCTTTTACGGCAGTTTCGACCGTGCTGATGCCGGTCAGCATGACCGCAGCGGTGCGGATGTTACAGGTTTTAATCGATTTTACAATGTCACAGCCGCAGATATCCGGCAGACCCACATCGAGCAGGGCCAAATCAAACTTATTTGTTTTCAGCAGTTTGATGGCTTCAGTTCCATTCGGGGCTTTTGTGCATTTGTAATTGAAATGCTTTAGGATATCATGAAGACTGTCAATAAATCGAGGTTCATCGTCTACGAGCAGAATATTCGATTGCATGGCTATTGCATTCTCCTTTGCAACTCGTTCTGGCCGGAATTGGGAAGAAATATTGAAAAGCAGGTTCCTTTTGTTGGATTGCTGGTGTGCGAAATTGTACCGCCGAGGTCATTCACGGTTTTATAAACTATTGACAGGCCAAGGCCTGAGTGTCCATTTTGCTTGGTGGTGACAAAGGGCGTGTAGAGTCTGTTGGTTACTGTGGCTGGTAATCCCGGTCCCGTATCGGCAACAGTTATCTCAATGCCTTGCTTATCAGCAGTCGTTTCTGATGCAGGCTGCCTGGTTGTTACCGTTATCCTGCCATCATTTGGCATTGCCTCGCCAGCATTTTTAAGCAGGTTGATCAGGATCTGCTTGATTGCGTCTTTTGAGGTAATGATGTGGGGAAGCGTTTTATCAGCCTGGAAGGAAATAACTATTTCAGGCCCGGCGAAGCGCGCTGAATTGAGAAGCTGGATAATGCTTTCAATGGTAGCATTGACATCGGTTTCCTCAAAATGAAAACCCGGATCTTTGGAGAATATGTCCAGCTGTCTGATCATTGAGGAGATTCTTTGGATCTCTTCGTCGATTATGGTCAACTCATTCTGGGTTACTTCATCGGTGGGATTCTTGAGTTTTATCGAAGTAATATAATTGCTGATGATACCAAGTGGATTATTTATCTCATGGGCAATTTTTCTTGCCGTCATCGATACTGCGGCCATCCGGGCAGCATTCAGCTCGGCCGCTTTTTCTTCCTTCATTCTCTCCATCTGCAGACTGAGTGCCACCTGGTGGATGACGACCTGGATCAGTTTGTAGTCAGCCTGGGAAAGTACATCCCCTCTTTCCGGCAGGCCAAGAAGAACAACTCCAGCGGGTTTTTTATCGGCAATAAGTGGCACCAGAAGAACTGTTTCACTGTTGAATATAGTCAGGATCTGTCGATCGGCGAGATTATCCGCAGGCGTATCAACCGCGAGAGAGGCTATTGCCATTTCGTGATAGGTTTTCACAATCAGGCTTGAGCTTTTTTGTACCGTAAGGGTCAATCCCTGGCTCGCTTGATACAGGCTGTTCACCGGAGACGTTCGTCCCTTCAGCAGGACGCTATTATTGTCAGGCAGGAAAAACAGGACTTTTTCAATAGAAAAGAGCATGCTCATCGCCTGTTCACCGGCAGCGATTATTTCTATCGCATCTGAGGCGTGGGCCAGGTTTTCAAGAAAACTTGACAGCAGGGAGACACTTTTTACCCGAGCAGTCAGGGCTTGCTGCAGAGCATCTTCCTGTTCTTCAGACTTGTCCAATGGTGGAGCGTCCTCAACGTGCCCTGGAGCGGCTGGGTCTTTACTGTCATCTGGAGTTTTGCTGCCTTTTCTGAGAAGGGAATCCTTGACTTCAGACGGTTTTTTAACCTTTATCTCCAGATTAAAGGCAATCTCTTCCACCTCCTCTTCCGCACCTTCTACAATTTCTGCTATGGCGGAACGGTCAAGACCTGTCAGCAGATCGACATCCGCATATTTTTGTTCACTTACGTCGTCCTTTCGGCAGAGAAGGTTGGCTGTATAAATAATTCTGACCAGAGGAAAAGCCTCTTTGATTTTTTCCGGGGGTTCATGATGGTATCGTATGGCATCTGCCAGCATGGAGTCCAGCTGCCACCGCAGCATCAACCAGCCGCCCGTTTCACCATGGGTTACCCCCAGCAGCTGTTTTTCAGCCCATAAGTGTGTTTTGTGGGTCCTTTGTTTTGGCCAGAATTGTTTCATGTTCTGCAGGGAAAGTCGAAATCAGGATCAATCTGCCGATATCATGGAGAAGCCCGGCAAGGTACGCTTCGTCAATGTTGATAAAACCAATTTTCTGGGCAATGCGTCGGGCGAGGGTGGCGCACATCAATGAGTGATACCAGAACACGTTGATGTTGAATTTTTTCAGGTTGGCTAAGTTCTTACGGGCGAAGACCTGGTGAACCGACATGGTTACAGCAAGGTTTTTAATAGTGTTTGCACCGAGATAGACAACCGCCTGTTCTATGCTGTTGAAGGAATAGCGAAAACTGTAAAAAGCTGAATTGACAAGTTGCAGGACTTTGCAGCTGACCACGGGGTCCTTGCTGATTATCGCCGCAATTTCCGCCATCGGCGTATCCTCGTCATCACATGCCGCAAGCAGTTTAATGAGAATTGCTGGAAGAGTTGGTAGATTGCCGGATTCTTGGATGAGAGAGAAAGTGTTATCTTTGCTGATCATGCACCCTGACCTGATAGTACGTGTTAGACGAGTAAATATTAAAGCTCAGAATCGCTAATTTTCGTTTATGTATCCTAAACCATGTATCATAAAGCAACTATTCAAGTCCAGGCACTCGGCAAGAAAACTATTATAAAAACAATAGCACGAATGAAAAATTCATGCAAATTATCAATATTATTCTATTGTTGATACCATCAACAAAAAAATTATCAACTCCTTTTTACTACTTTGTCATATTTCGTCAGTTTGTGGTTGTTTTGGAGATAAATGGAGTGGTTAGATTAGTTATTTGAGCGAGATGACGAGTTGGTTTTGCTAAGCGTGCAGCAGCGAAAAACCCTTTTCAAGATCGCGGAGAAGGTCCTCGCAGTCTTCCAGGCCGATATTGAGGCGGACAATCGTTTTGCCTGCATATCTCGATGGCGTGGCCCGTACGATCTTCGCCGCGGTGAGCAGGCTCTGATAGCCGCCCCAGCTATAGCCGAGCCGGAATAGTTGCAGGGAATCGATAAAGGCTGTCAGTTGGTCGTCGGCGTAGTCTTTTTTGAAGGTGAAGGCAAACAGCCCGGAAGAGCCGGTAAAATCGCGCTGCCAGAGGTGATGTTCGGGATGGCTTGGCAAGGCGGGATGGAGCACCTGGTCGATCACGGCAACACTCTCCAGCCATTTGGCAATGGTAAGCGCCGATTGCTGGTGCTGGCGTAATCTGGTGGCCAGGGAGTGCAGACCGCGCAGGGCGAGATAACATTCCTCTGCCGGGGTGTAAATTTCCATCAGTTTGTAAAAATCGGCAAAGGTCTGAGCGTAACGCTCACCAACGGTCACCGTTCCAGCCAGTACATCGGAATAGCCGGAAATATACTTGGTAACTGAATGAATCGACACATCTACTCCCAGTTCGAAAGGGTGCAGGTAGAGCGGGGTGGCCCAGGTGGCGTCCAGTACGGTGATGATATTTTTTGGTCGGGCGATGGCGGTGATTGCCGGGATATCCTGGATTTCAAAAGTTATCGACCCTGGTGATTCAAGAAGGATCAAGGTGGTATTGGGTCTGATGTATTGCTCAATGTCTGCGCCGACATTGGCCGGAACGGGAGTAAAATCGATATTGAATTTTTTCAGTACCTTTTTGCAGAATCGCTGGCCGGGGCCGTAGGCGTTATCGACGACCAGGATATGGTCGCCACTTTTGGTAAAGGCCAGCAGCGCTGTCTGGATGGCGGCGATACCTGATTGAAAGATTCTGGTTACAGCACCACCTTCGAGTTGGCGCATTGCCTCTTCAAATTGCCGCTGGGTCGGCAGCCTGTCGGTTCCGTAGGTGATACCTTCGTATTCGTGTCGACCTACCTGCATCATCTCCTGGTAGCCGTCGAAAAGGACGGTTGAACCGCGATAAATGGGTGGATTGATGGTGGTCGCGCTGGTCTGGTCTCTTTCCGGCCAGATTTTACCAAGTATTCTGGTTTCTTGTTTCATAGTGCAGTATCCTGATAGAGGTCTTCGCATGCAAAGAGTGTTTGCCACACCTCGTGACATGTCCTAGGCTCTTGCAAAGGGTATTGGCTGGCACTCTACCGGGAAATGAAAAAAACTGGAACATTCCAGCATGAATTTTATATATTTTTGTTGGGGATGCTCAACCAGATGGACTCGTAAAAACCTAAAATTTGCGATGGCTAAGTAAAAAACTTCATATTCGAGGCGTATAAATTTCACAATTATTTCGGCGTACTAGAGTACGTCGTAATGATTGTGAAATTTATAACAACGAAGAAGATGAAGAGTTTTTACGACGCCATCAAAACAAGATATAATAGTTGTTGTTAGTATCCTTGGTTATATCTGCACTCAAACTCTACGGCACATGATGGATAAAAAACCTGCAGCGATATTTTTTGATTCTTACGATTACCAGCTTCTTAATATCGTTCAGGAAGTGCTGGAAAAAGGCAGCCGCTCCAAAGAACTGCGCTCCCTGCTTGTTGAGCACATGCATCCCCATGGCATCAAGGAGATGGCAGCTCCCCGCGGATTAAGAATAGCATACGCCATCGCCAGTCTCCTGGGTTCCTTTGAAAAAGGCCGGGCCCGGGATCGGATCAGAGCCTTACGCGTTGTCCGTGATGAGGTTTCTCTCTCATCGACCACCTTCTTCCAGAAAAATACGGCCAGAGTGCAGCTGCAGATCATGAAGGATTTGCTGCGCGTAAAAAACAATGAATTGCGTCAGCTGAAGCTGGCGCATGATTTCCGGATGGTTTCTACCGGCAATCCCCGACTGGTGCGGGAGGAACTGGCCAAATACCACCTGTTGGAAATGCCGGAAGAGTGGAACCAGTATGCCTTTGACGATCGAGTCCATGATGCGAACACCAAAGGGCGAAAATCACCCACCCACCTGGTCATGGACGCGTGGATCAAGGGCATCCGCTATCTTACCGTGGTCTATTATAATTATGTCAGCTCCGACGTGATTGAAGAGTTGATCGAAGCCAGTGCTATCCTGGATATCCAAATTCAGGTCGGTATTGAGATGACCTGCCGTTTTCGCGATAAATATGTCCGGTTTACCTGGGAACCCCATGGCTTCAATGACAATCGAGCCTTCCTTAAATTTCTTAAGGAAGAGGCGGTCATAGAGCTGATGGAGGAGGGCCGTCTGGTCTCGAACTACCAGCAGAGATATGTTTTTGAGATGTTCGAAGTTTTTAATGTTCGTCATCGCGACACCCTCAACCGGGACCTGAAGCTTTCTCTTGAACCTCTGCAGCCTGATGCTTTTCTTCGCTTTGTCGGATCGGGACAGCCATCAATACTGCATCTTGCCAGGTTTATCCACAACGCGCTTGTTGATACTATTCAAAAGGAAATCCATGACCTCCAGCAGAACTCGCCACAATCCGCTGCAGGCACAGCAAAAATAACCCAGCAACGTCTTGCGCAACTGCAGCAGATGGATGTCGAAAATATAATTGCCCAGTTTCTGTTGCCATCGCGTAATCCGGAAGTCCATGACCCGAGCCACCCACAGGAAAGTTTAGAGCTGCCCAAATTGCTCCGGCTGGATCTTTATACCCTGCTCAGCAGGCTGTTGTCTCTGCATTCAAGTTCAAAGTTTACCCTCAATCTGAGCAATTTGTCGATACAGGATACTCTGGAATTGCTCTATTTATGTGAAGGAATGATTAGCCATGTTGAGGCATATAATCTCAAAAATGCCGTCCACGGCATTACTGCAAATGTTGCTGCTCATCGTGGGAGCTATAACGGTGATGCTGTTGATCTGACAAGCCCTGAAAAGTATTACTCTCTGATAAGTGAGCTGCAGCAGGCCCTGAATGAAGACAATGTCATTAGTCTCAAAAGGGTGATTCGCGCTATCATCTGGGATCATGAGGAGCAGCGTCTTCGTCTTAAGAATCGTCTTGAACAGTTGCCCGAAGGCAAGCAAACCCAGGAGGAGCTTGCGCAGGACGACAAGATGCAGGAAAGAAAAATACAGTTGATGGATATTTTGTATAATCTGGAAAATTTTCATAACTATTACAAAAAACGTACCCTGGGGTCCCGTATCGGTTCCGGATCGACCGGTCAGGCAGAACATCAGCATGGGATGGGCATGGTGGTGCTCGAAACCCTGCCCGCCCGAGCAAGAAAGGCGGTTCGTGATGGGGTGGTCCAGAAAAAACGCTCACTCATACCGGTCACTGCCCTGTTGACCCAAAATGCTCACCGCCGCTGCCGTGAGGCTTCGGCGGCACCGGGAAGAAGTATTGTGGCGTGGCTGCCTTTTGTCAACAAAGCAAAGTGCCGATGCTGGAATGACTGGGATCTTGACAGTTTTCTGGTCCATCCGCCGACCAAGGGTAATATTGCCACCCTCGGCGGGCTGGGAAAGTACGGTGAAAACGGCAAGCTGGTCGTCGATAGAAGGGCAAAGGAGAGACTGAGCCATCCCTGGAAATATCTCAATACCAATCTGAAAAACAGTTTGAAGGTAGTGCTGGGTTTTATCCCGGCTTTTCTTACCTTCAGTCTAACCAAGGACTGGTGGCTGCTTGCCTATCTGGGCGCCTTTATCTGGTTTGGCATTACCGGCACGCGTAATATCATTCAGTCAGTTCTGGGCGGTGGTGGGCTGCGCCGATCCCCGCTACTGCCATGGAATTCCCTGGTCAGCTGGAGTCGCATTGCCGATTCGCTGCTGTATACCGGCTTTTCTGTTCCGCTCCTCGATTACCTGGTGAAAACTCTGCTGCTTGACGAGATGTTCGGCATAACCACGGCGACTAATCCAGTACTGCTCTATTCGGTTATGGGGCTTGCCAACGGCATCTATATTTCTTCACATAACATTTTTCGCGGGCTGCCCAGATCTGCCGCGGTCGGCAATTTTTTCCGCTCGATCCTGGCCATTCCCCTGGCCATTCTGCTCAATTCAGCGATAGGTTTGGCAATGCAACTGGCTGGAATCCCCGATATCTCCGGACCCTTGCAGAAGTGGGCGGCGATCATCTCCAAGTTCGCCTCGGACTGTGTTGCTGCAGTAATCGAAGGGCTGGCCGACCGTCAGGCCAATATCCGGCTGCGACTCGAAGCCTACCGGATGAAGATCTCTCAGTTGTTTGGCGTTTTTTCCCGGCTGGATCTGCAGTTTCCTGAGGAAGATGTCCTCGAGATGCTACAGTCGCCGAAGATGATGATGCAGACGCTCAATTATGAGGCCAGGGAACAGGAACGGTTGATTATTGTCAACGCCCTGGATCTTATGTATTTCTGGATGTACCAGCCGCGGGCTGGAAAAGCCCTGGCAACGATGGTGCAGAAAATGACCAGGGAGGAGTGGCTGATTTTCTATCGTTCGCAGTTGGTCCTCAACCGGCAACGGGAGATAAGTCAGTTTTTTGTCGATGGCCTGGTCGGTAAAAATTTTTCCAAGGCATTATCCTTTTATCTCGATAGATCAAACCAGTATCTCATTGATATGGAGAGATTAGGCGCAAAGAAAAAATGGAGTGAGTAATCCCTGCATTTATCAGGTGACTGTCAGCTTGCCTGTCTCTACTTAGTGCTTATGATACCAGGCAGTCAGCCAGGTTTTATCATAATAGAAAGGAGAAAGGAGATTCTCATGCTAGACAAACAAATGGCGCAAGCCCTCAACGAACAGATAAACAAAGAGATGTATTCGGCCTACCTGTATATGTCGATGTCCGCCTATTCTGGCAAAATGGGCCTGAAAGGTTTTGCCAACTGGTTCATGGTACAATATCACGAAGAAATGTTTCACGCTATGAAGCTCTACGAATATGTACAGCGTCAGGGGGAGGATGTAATCCTTGAAGCCATTAAAGCTCCGCCGGCTGAGTTCTCCTCGCAGCTCGACATGTTCACCCAGACCTTGGCCCATGAACAGTTCATAACCCGTTCCATCAATGAGTTGATGGAGATGGCCCAGAGTAAAAAGGACCATGCGACCCAGATTTTTCTTGAATGGTACGTTATCGAGCAGGTCGAAGAGGAAGAAAACGACAACGATATCATAGCCCAGTTGAAATTAATCGGTGACAACGTCCATGCCCTGCTGATGCTCGACCGGGAGCTGGCATCTCGAACAGCGAATATTCCCACCGATTTCAGTAAAGGGGTCGAGGCAGCGGCGAAAGCGGCGGCATAACGCCAGGCAGCTTGAAAATGGACAAGACCACCTTTATTCTGGCTGGTTGGCTGATCGATGGCAGCGGCGGGCCTATTCAGGAAAAAGTACTGTTGAAAATTGTCGACGGCAGACTTGCCGCAATTGAACCGTACTCCACCAATGATAGGCCGCCAGCCGCGCAATGTGTCGATTTTTCGCATTGCACCATCATACCTCCGCTGGTTGACAGCCATGTACATCTGTTTATGTCCGGTACGACCGACCAAAAAATCCGGGAGTGGCAATTAGTCGCAGGATATGACGAGATGCGACCGGTGATACGCCGACATCTCCATGATCTTTTCTCCCATGGAGTGCTTGCCGTCCGTGATGGTGGTGATCGGGGTGGATTTGCCCTGCGCTACCGAACAGAACAGGAAATGCATCAGGAGATAGTCCTGAAAGTTTCCGGTAAGGCCTGGCATAAAAAGGGTCGGTATGGGGCGTTGATCGGCAGGTGTCCCGAGGAGGGGGCAGATCTGGCTGCAACATATGGCGGCGATAATGATGCCATTGATCAAGTCAAGCTCGTCAATTCTGGATTAAACAGCTTGAAAATATTCGGCCGGGAGACGCCGCCGCAGTTTACTCAAGAAGAGATAGCCGCGGTGGTGCGGGCAGCAGAACGGCAGAACAGAAAAGTGATGGTCCATGCCAACGGCAGGCTGCCGGTGCGGCTTGCCGTTGAGGGTGGCTGCCATTCTGTCGAACACGGTTTTTTCATGGGCAGGGAAAATCTCCAACTGATGGCTGCCAAAGGCACTTTCTGGGTGCCAACAATTTTTACTATGAAAGCCTATGGGATAAATATCCACGCCGCCCAGGAAGGAGCGGATCGACAGGTGATTGAAAAAACCTTCGACCACCAGATTGAGCAGCTTGCCCAGGCCAGGGAATTGGGGGTAAATGTTGCTCTGGGCACCGACGCCGGCAGTCTCGGGGTCCTGCACGGGGAATCGATGGTTGAGGAGATGAAGCTCTATAAAAAGGCCGGTTACAGTCTAGCCGAAACCCTTCAGTGCGCAACCAGCAACGGTGCAAGACTACTTGGCATTGATGATCTTGGGCTGCTGGCAACTGGTAAAACGGCAACCTTTCTCGTCGCCAGGGGAGCTCCGGCACAACTCCCGAGAAAGCTTTCTTACCTCGAAGCGATATATCTGCGAGGTGTGCCCAGCGAGCTCTATCGTAAAAATCCCGTCAAACATAGCTAGAATTTTTACGACGCCAATTTATTTTACGGAGACTACCGGGCAGTGCGCCTTAAGGATAATATGCTGGGCGGTATGGCCAAAAAGAATTTTGCCGACTTTAGAACGACTTTTCACCCCGATAATAATTTCGTCACATTTATTATCCGCTGCAAACGCGACAACATCCTCCCCGGCGGTTTTATTTCTGATCAGGAGATGATATTCGTATGGAATGTTTTGTTCTGCTAGTTTTTTTCCTGCTTCAGCGAGGTTTTCTTCTGCCTCGGTAATCTTTTTCTTGGTTGTTTTTTCTCCTCCCGGCAGTGAGGTAACGAGTTGAATTTTCGCGCCAAAAGCCTTGGCATGTTGGATCGCCAAAAGAAGGAGATCTCTTCCGACATTGGTACCTCGGTAGGCTACAAGAATCTGCATGTTTTTTCCTATATACTTAGAAAATGATGTAAACTGTGGTTGACGGTATTTATTAAAAGTCCCTGCAGCGTATTAAATTTTACCAAAATTCACAATATCTTCTTCATAATCCGTTTTATGGCCTGCCGATAAAGTGATATTCTATAGGGTTGTTGGTGTGTTTCGCATGTTCTCCCAGCCTATGCAACTTCTGCAATAAAATTATTTACTTATCCTCTGTAATCTCTTATAGTTCCCATAAGAACTGCCGGCAGAAAAGATTCGACCATTGCTGAATTAGGTTCTATCACTTTTTCATTGGTGCAGGCGTTTGTCGTAATCTTGGTAAACTGATAATGTTTTCCTTTTATAAATAGTATGCTCCATGGTTCATAAATATCCAAAAGACTTGGTTTTTGAGCTTCTGGCTCTCTGGCGGCTTGGTCAGCCTGGTGATGACAGTGGTCGGACAGGCTATAAGAAGCTGCCGGACTTTGCCGCCCTGGAAGAGCTGGTTTCCACCTGTTATCAGGTCAGCCAGATGCAGGAGGAAGCACGCGGCCTGCGTTTTAGGATAATGCTGTGTGAACCGGAAGATATTGACGGCGATGGTAATGGAGAGTCTAAAGGACTGTTTACCTTGACCTTTTCCAAGCCAAGACCTTATAACGAATATGAATTGCTAAAGCTCGGGCCGTCGACGGATTATAATAATTCGCTCATCGGCATCCGCTATCGGATTTCGGATGGCTTGCAGATTTGGGGCTTGATTCACTCGGGCTCCAAATGGATGCATGTCATTCACGGTGGCAGCAAACAAGCAACTCCTTTGCCGCTTGCTCTCGGGATTAATGTCGTTGGGTCCGGGCGCCTGATTGTCTGCCGCGGTCAGGAAATTCTGGCCCAGTTGAGTGGCGGCAATATTACCGCACCGGCTACCAATGTTTTTCAGTCGCAGTGGGTGGCCAAAAGGTTCGCTCAAGTACGCAATGAGCTGGCCATACTGCATGAAGCAAATCAGGATACCGTTCAGAGCGGATGGGCGCAGATCGATCCATTTTTTGTCCCCACCTTGTATCTGCAGTTCTTTAAACATGTTATCAGCACCATGCGTCGTTCTGGTCATGGCGGCACGATAATCTCCTTCCCGGCCGGGATGGAGGCGCTGGTCGCCCATGATAATCCCTATATTGATCTTAAATACCGCTTTGCCGAGGATGGAGCCCGCAATCAACTGCGAAAAATTGTTCTGCAGATTATGGCGGTTCTGGCCCAGAATTGCGGCAGGCTTTTTGGTCCTGATTATCAAGCCGGATGGAAGGATTATGTCGCTCTGCAGACAGAAGAACTGGCGCAGTTGGATGAACGGATTTTTAAATTCGCCCGTTTTATAGCCCGGCTTACCGGGGTGGATGGTGCCGTGGTCACTACTGAAGGGCTGGAATTAATAGGTTTTGGCGGCATTATCCAAGGCACCATGGAGATGGGCGGCAGTGTCGCTCTGGCCCTTGATCCCGAAGCTGCTCGCCGTCAGGTGGAACTGGTGGAGAGCGTTGGCACGAGGCACCGGTCACTCTATTATCTCTGCCACAAGCTCCGCGATGTTCTGGGCATCATCGTCTCTCAGGATGCCAAGGCCCGGGTCGTCACCTGGTCAAGAGATATGGTGACCTGTTGGGATGTTATTCCCATCGACTTCACTTAGGAGCTTGTCCGCTCTCTACATCCGATCTATGCGCTGGTCATACCTTTTGAGATAGATATCCGACAGGGTAAGGAAAGCAGTTATGATCAGCGGACCGTAAATGATGCCGAGGATGCCATAGACGCTCAACCCGCCGATGATTGACAGAAACACCAGCAGCGTGTGCATTTTTACCTGGGTGCCGACCATTTTGGGTTTGACGATATACTCAAAGGTGCCGGAAATAAAAATATAGATGATAAAAACAAAAATACCTTCACCCATCCGGTCAGTCAGTGTGAGAAACAGCGCCGTTGGAATCAAGACCAGGCCGATGCCGAAGATCGGCAGAAAAGCGAGGATTGCCATGATAGATCCCCACAGCAGTGGCGAGTTCAGGTCCAGGATGGAAAACAAAACTCCCCCTATAATACCCTGGGCCAGGCCGCAGATACCATTTCCCTTGAGGATCGCATTGGCGATTTCATCAAATTTAGCGATCAACAGATGGTTTTCATCCTCGGGAAGAGGAGAAATGCGGATCATATAGGCGATTAATTTTGGTTGATCCATGAGCAGAAAGAAAATAACCAGGATCATGATAAAAAAGAGAAACAGAAACTGCAGGATATTGGCCGCCCAACCGCTGGCCTGGGTATAAAGGAACAGCCCGCCATTTTTCACCAGATAGGAAAAGGTGTCTGTCAGCTGGGTGGGGTTGAACGTAACGCCTAACTCTTTCAATTGTTGCTGGATTTGCAGAACATACGGGCTTTCCTGCAGAAAAACCTGTAATTTCAAGACAACACGACTGTCTTTTCCCCAGCTGATAAGGTTGAGTGCTTCGTCGGTCAGGGCAAAGACAAAAAACACCAGCGGGATAAAAACAATAGCGATAATGAGTAAACAGGTGAGTGCTGAGGCCAGGGTATCCGGTAATCTTTTGCTGGCAAAGGCGTACAGAGGCCTAAACAGATTGGTCAACAGAAAAGACAGCACCAGGATCGACCAGAATGGCCAGAGAATGCGGCCGAAGAAGAAAATCGAAATAATAAAGACCAGCAGAAAGTACTTCAGGCTTGCCGGGCTTGGCGGCTGGTGGTAAGAGGGAAGTGCTGGCCTGGTGTCACTCATAGGTTGTATCGTTTGCCGGGAAATAGACTGCAAAAAGCTGATGCTGATTATCGGCCACAGCAGGAAAATAGAAATTGAGTTGCAATAAAACTGCCGGCTGAGGTATTCTGCTCCGTTATGGTGAAGCTGAGCTCCAATACTTTGCCGCTCAGGTTGTGACTGCAAAGTATATATCCTTCATTGGATTAAGCAAAGAAAAATAAGTGAGAGAAACAAGTCGTATCAGGGAGAGTGGGATTATGTGGGAAGATCTTGAAGTTACATTGGAAAAAGCGCCGGCAGAGAGATTGAAAGAAAAACCTTCGGCGGACCGGCTTGGTTTTGGCGTCCATTTTACCGACCACATGTTTTTAATGAAATGGGACAGGGAAAATGGCTGGCATGACAGCAAAATTTGTCCATATCATGATTTTACCTTGAATCCTGCGGCGATGGTTTTTCACTACGGACAGGCGATCTTTGAAGGCCTTAAGGCATATCGGGGTAAAGACAATCAGGTGTTGTTATTTCGGCCCAAAGATAATTTCGAGCGCATGAATAATTCCGCCCTGCGGATGTGCATGCCGCGATTTTCGGCAGAGAAGATGGTCAAAATCCTCAAGGCCCTCATTTATCTGGAAAAAGACTGGGTACCTCAAGGCGAAGGAGCGTCGCTTTATATCCGGCCGACGATGATCGCAACCGAACCCGTTCTTGGAGTGAAGCCATCCGGGGTCTATTATTTTTACATCATTATGTGTCCTGTCGGGGCCTACTATCCGGAAGGTTGCAAGCCAACCAGAATTTATGTGAGCGACGAGTATGTTCGGGCAGTAAAAGGTGGCGTTGGCGCTGCAAAGACCGGTGGGAACTATGCCGCTTCCCTGTATATGTCGGAGATTGCCAAAAAAGCCGGCTGCACCCAGGTGCTGTGGCTGGACGCCTGTGAGCATAAATATGTCGAGGAGGTTGGGACCAGTAATATCTTTTTCAAAATCGGCGATCAACTGATAACTCCACCATTGGAAGGATCGATCCTGGGGGGATTGACCAGGGATTCGGTACTTAAACTCGCCGCCGGCTGGGGAGTCGATGTTGTCGAGAAACGAATTACCATCGATGAAGTTCTTGCCGCAAATGAGAGTGGGCAATTGCAGGAAGCCTTTGGCACCGGCACTGCGGCGGTCATTTCCCCTGTCGGGGAGTTGTTGTATAAAGACCGCAGCTATGTGATCAATAACTCTGCGACAGGTCCATTGTCGACCAGATTACTGAATGAACTTCAGGCCATTCAGAAAGGTAATCAGGAAGATCCCTTTCATTGGGTTGTACGTGTCGCCTAGTTAGGAAATATAAGTAATTCGGCGGTTTTATTGTGTTGCTTTGAAGCCGCCGAATCCCGCCCGTTTTTTTTGTCCGTCACCCTTGATTTTTGAAATTCAAACCCTATATTCTAGCCCAGTTTGATATACCTGCCCGTCAAAAAGGCAGCATAACGTTGGGATTCCATGAAAACATATAATCGATGGGCCCTTTTTTTTGAACCATTTAATTAGTAGCGTTAGGAGGAAGTAATGAAAATTAGTCCATTGAATGATCGTCTTTTAGTAAAGAGACTTGCTGAAGAAGAAAAAACCGCAGGCGGCATTATTATTCCGGACAGTGCCAAGGAAAAACCGGCAGAGGGAGAAGTTGTCGCAGTAGGACCCGGAAAATTAAACGATAAAGGGACACGGGTTGCTTTGCAGGTTAAAGCTGGAGACCGTGTACTGTTCTCCAAATATGGCGGCACCGATGTGAAGTTTGATGGAGAAGATTATCTGATCATGCGCGAAGACGATATCCTGGGGATCCTGGAGAAGTAGATCATCCCGTGGTTGTTTCGGAAATTGTATTTGTCCATGATAAAAATATCTCGTAAGAGAGTAGAACAAGAAAAAGGGAGAATAAAATAATGGCTGGAAAAGAATTAAGATATGGTGTGAAAGCCCGCGAGTCAATTCTTGCCGGGGTGAACATCCTGGCAGACGCGGTAAAGGTAACTCTCGGCCCCAAGGGTCGTAATGTCCTTATCGAAAAATCTTATGGTGCGCCCACTATTACCAAGGACGGTGTCACTGTCGCCAAAGAGATTGAGGTGAAGGACAAGTTCGAGAACATGGGCGCTCAGATGGTTAAGGAAGTTGCCTCGAAAACTTCCGATGTTGCCGGTGACGGTACCACAACTGCAACCGTTTTGGCCCAGGCGATATATCGTGAAGGTGTCAGGCTGGTGGCAGCTGGTGGTAATCCGATGGAAATCAAGCGCGGTATTGACAAAGGTGTTGAAGTTGTTGTCGCCGAGCTTGCCAAAATCGCCACCCCGACCAAAGAGCAGAAAGAGATCGCTCAGGTTGGAACCATCTCTGCCAACAGCGACGAGACCATCGGTAAAATCATTGCCGAGGCTATGGATAAAGTTGGTAAAGAGGGCGTAATCACCGTCGAAGAAGCAAAATCAATGGACACCAGTCTTGATGTCGTTGAAGGTATGCAGTTCGATCGCGGCTATCTCTCTCCCTACTTTGTCACTGACCCGGACCGCATGGAAGTCAGCATGGACGATCCCTATATCCTGCTGGTCGAAAAGAAAGTGTCCAGCATGAAGGATCTTCTGCCGGTACTCGAGTCTGTCGCCAAGATGGGTAAAGGTCTGTTTATCGTTGCAGAAGACGTAGACGGGGAAGCGCTTGCCACTCTTGTTGTCAACAAGCTTCGCGGTACTTTGAATGTTGCGGCAGTCAAGGCACCTGGTTTTGGTGATCGTCGCAAAGCAATGCTCGAAGACATCGCCGTTCTCACCGGTGGCCAGGTCATTACTGAAGACCTCGGCATCAAGCTTGAGAACGTAACTGTCAACGATCTTGGTACCTGCAAGCGTATCACCGTTGATAAAGACAATACCACCATTATCGATGGCTCCGGTGATAAAGACAAACTCGCCGCCCGCGTCAAGCAGATCCGTACCCAGATCGATGATACCACCTCTGACTATGATCGTGAGAAGCTTCAGGAGCGTCTTGCCAAATTGATTGGCGGGGTAGCGGTTATCAATGTTGGTGCAGCCACCGAGATTGAGATGAAAGAGAAAAAGGCCCGGGTTGAAGATGCGCTTAATGCTACCCGTGCCGCCGTTGAAGAAGGTGTGGTTCCCGGTGGTGGCGTCGCCTATATCCGTTGCCTGAAGGCTCTCGAGGCACTGAAATTACCGGGAGAGCAGATAGCCGGTAAAAACATCCTTCTTCGTGCCCTGGAAGAGCCTATCCGTCAGATCGCCAATAATGCCGGTCGTGAAGGTTCGGTGATTGTCGAGCATGTGAAGACCTTAAAAGGTGCAATGGGTTTCAATGCGGCAACCGAAGAATATGAGGACCTGATTGCTGCCGGTGTTATCGATCCTGCCAAAGTGACCAGAACCGCTTTGCAGAATGCTGCCTCGGTCTCCGGTATGTTGCTGACCACTGAGTGCGTCATCGCCGAAAAGCCTGAGGAACCAGGTGCTGGTGGTGGTGGCGGAATGCCTCCAGGCATGGGCGGCATGGGCGGCATGGGTGGAATGGGCGGAATGATGTAACCGTCTTTCAATCTACCGATTGAAAGAAATTGGTGCGTGACTGGGCCAATTATTTTCCTGGGTTCTTCAGGAAAATAATTGTCTGGAAAAAAGCATGAAAAAAATAGCTGAAGCTCCCCTATCAAGGGGCTTCAGCTATTTTTTTTGCCCGTCATGGCGGTCCAATAAAGATCAGCAGCGAACTGCCCCTTGACTTTGCTGTCTTCAGTCCTTAAAAAATCTAATAATACATTGCAGAAACATCACGTTTGGCGAAGTTTTTTTTCGTGTAAATCAAGCAACCATTGGAGGTGAACAGGATGAATACGCCAAGTAGTCATTGCCCTGGATTTGAATCTTTTAAGAATTTGAAATCGTTCATCTGTAAATGTCATAATTGCGGTGCAGAAGTCGAAATTTTTTCTGATGAGTTCGATCGTGAACACGTCTGCAAAAAATGTCACAAACCAATGGACTTTAAACAGTGTACCTATGCAGGAGGTGCCTCTGACCCGACACACAGATAATATTCAATGAATGTGCATGCTGATTGGCACCTTGATACATATTAGGGAAGCTGGATATGCTGAAGATTGCCCTTGGAACGGATCATGCGGGCTATAAAATGAAAGAACGTATAAAAGCCCATTTAATCAAAACCGGTTATCGGGTAATCGATTTTGGGACCGATAGTGAAGAAGCTGTCGATTATCCAGATTATTGCCGACCTGCAGCCGAAAGTGTCGCAAAGGGTGACTGTGAATACGGGGTGGTTTTTGGTGGGAGTGGCAATGGCGAGGCGATGGTCGCCAACAAAGTAGCGGGAATTCGCTGTGGAGTTTGCTGGAATGTCGACAGTGCCCGTCTGACCAAAGAGCACAATGATGCCAATATGATTGCCCTAGGCCAGAGAATGGTGTCCGAAGAAGAAGGGGTTAAAATAGTCGATGCCTGGTTGAATGCCGAGTTCGAGGGGGGGAGACACCAGAAAAGGATCGATAAAATAACACAGGCAGAGCAGAACAAGCGCTGAGAGACAATAAAAGAATTGCAGGTATTGCCTCTCAGCGTGCTGCATTAATTCAAGTTTTTCAAGACCCCATCCAGGCTTTCCCGGGCATCGCCAAACAGCATCCGGGTATTTTCTTTATAAAAAAGCGGATTATCAACCCCGGCATAGCCGGTAGCCATGGACCGTTTCAAGACGATAGTTGTTTTGCCTTTCCAGCATTCCAGAACCGGCATTCCGGCAATGGGGCTGTCCGGCACTTCCTGGGCTGCAGGATTGACAATGTCGTTGGCGCCGATAACCAGTGAGACATCGACATTTGGGAAGTCGTCATTGACCTCATCGAGTTCAAAGACGATATCATAGGGCACTTTGGCTTCGGCAAGGAGCACGTTCATGTGTCCCGGCATACGGCCGGCAACCGGGTGGATGCCAAAGCGGACATTGATTTTTTTATCGCGCAGTTTGCGGGTGATCTCATGCACGGTATGTTGCGCTTGGGCAACCGCCATTCCGTAACCCGGAATAATCATCACTTCTTTGGCATTCATTAGCAATTCCGCTGCCTCCGCCCCGTCAATAGCGACAATATCTCCGACATCGCCTTCCTGACCCGCAGCCGGTGCCCCGCCCGAGGTGCCGAAGCCGCCGGCTATAACCGCAATGAATTTTCGATTCATTGCCCGGCACATAATATAACTCAGGATAGCGCCGCTGCTGCCGACCAGCGCACCGACGACGATAAGCAGATCGTTATTCAGCATAAAGCCGGTTGCTGCCGCCGCCCATCCAGAATAGCTGTTAAGCATGGAAATAACTACCGGCATATCGGCACCACCGATTGCCATGACCATGTGCACCCCGAAAACAAGGGCAATAATCGTCATCAACACCAGAGGAAATGTACCGCCACCCAGCGCTGATTGGTTGACAAAGATATTGCCCAACCAGATGGCAGCGACAAGCAGGGCCAGGTTGAGCCAGTGCCTGGCGGGCAGAAGCATTGGTTTGCCGCCGATTTTGGCGCTTAATTTAAGAAAAGCGACAATCGAACCGGAAAAAGTTAAAGCACCGATGAGGATACCCAGGTAGGTCTCGACATCGTGGATGGTTTTATCGATGCCGATCAGCTCGGTGCTATGGCCGATAAAATTGGCGAACCCGACCAGCACTGCGGCCAGACCGACGAGACTGTGCAGGATCGCGACCAGTTCGGGCATCTGGGTCATCTTGACTTTTTTGGCCAGTACCAGACCGAGGGAACCGCCGACGGCAACACCCAGAAACAGGATAAAATAGTTGTCCGAAACAATACCGATAATAGTAGCCAGAAGGGCGAGGAGCATGCCCAATATACCGTAATAATTCCCGCGTCTCGAAGTCTCTGGTCGGCTCAAACCGCCCAGGGCGAGAATAAACATGATAGTTGCGCCGATATAAGCGACGCTGACAATTCCTTGTGACATAGGTGTCCTCCTACTTTCTGAACATGGCCAGCATGCGATGGGTAACGGCGAAGCCGCCAAAGATATTTATACTGGTAATCAACAGGGCAACGGCGGCGAGCAGCACGACCAGGGCGCTGTCCGAGGAGATCTGCAGCAGTGCGCCAATGACGATGATGCTGCTGATCGCATTAGTGACGCTCATAAGCGGCGTATGCAGTGCCGGTGTTACATTCCAGACGACCATATACCCGACAAAACAGGCCAGGACAAAAACTGTAAAATGGGACATGAAAGCGGGAGGGGCTACACTGCCCAAGCCGAACATGGCCAGGGTACCGAAGACAAGAAACAGATAGAGACCAAGAGAGCTTTGTTTTTTGGCAACGAGCGGCTTTTCCATGGCTGGAGCCGCAGGTTTTTTAGGTGCAGCCGAAAGTTTAGGTGCCGGTGGCGGCCAGGTGATTGCCCCATCTTTAATAACCGTGGCCCCACGAATTATCTCATCGTCCATGTTAACAGCAATCACCCCATCTTTTTCCGGGGTTAAATCGGTGAGGAGATGGCGAAGATTGGTGGCATACAATTGACTGGACTGGGTGGCAAGACGTGAGGGCAAATCGGTATAGCCGATTATGGTTACGCCGTGTTTTACCACCACCTTATCGGCCTCGGTGAGTTTGCAGTTGCCGCCGTTTTCGGCCGCGAGATCGACAATGACGCTGCCTTCCTTCATGGTCTTGACCATGGCCTCGGTGATCAGCTCCGGCGCCGGTCTGCCGGGGATAAGCGCGGTGGTAATAATTATATCGACCTCTTCGGCCTGGCGGGCAAAAAGCTCCATCTCGGCCTTGATAAATTCATCGCTCATAACCTTGGCATAACCGCCTTCGCCCGAGCCGTCCTCCTCGGCAAAGTCGAGCATCAGGAACTCGCCATCCATGCTCTCGACTTGTTCTTTTACCTCGGGGCGGGTATCAAAGGCCCGGACGATGGCGCCCATGCTCCTGGCCGCGCCGATTGCAGCCAGACCGGCTACTCCGGCGCCGATAACCAGCACAGTTGCCGGGGGAATCTTGCCGGCGGCAGTTATCTGTCCGGTGAAAAAACGGCCAAAGTGCTGTGCTGCCTCAACAACAGCGCGATACCCGGCGATATTGGCCATCGAACTGAGCGCATCCATCTTCTGGGCCCGGGAAATGCGCGGGATGGAATCCATGGCCAGCACGGAGATTTTTTTCTCCGCCAGGTTTTGCAAAAGTTCCTGGTTTTGCGCCGGCTGGATAAAACTGATCAGGGTCTGCCCTGCACGAAACAGATCAAGTTCGTTGACTGAAAGTTCCGGATGGTTTTCCGGGGCGCGAACCTTGAGAATAATGTCGCAATCGCTATATAGCTCCTTGGTATCTGTGGCAATCTCGACACCTGCTGCGCGATAGGCGTCATCGGAAAACTTTGCCGCTGCGCCTGCACCGGATTCAACGGTGATTTCAAAGCCGATCTTTTTTAAAAGTTCAGCTACTTCCGGTGTCGTTGCTACACGTTTTTCACCAGTATGTATCTCTTTTGGTACACCAATTCGCATGCTCTATCTCCTTACAGTTGAGAGATGCCTGAAAACAGCTGGTCAGAAAACAATATCGAAAAGTCTATGCAGATCATTATACTGTTTTTCTGCAATGATAATGATGGATATGGCAAAACACAACAAGGGGTTTCCTGCCGAGTATCTTCAGCATGAAACCCCTTGTTGTTATGTATAAATACAACCTTTTTGTTCCCATGCGCCGCATGGGAACAAAAACAGGACACTAACCATATAATTTATCAAGGGAATTTTATTGTTATCTTCTCGTCGCCGTCTTCTAGCTTGGATTTTATTGTCAGATCCATGCTGTTGTTCTGAATGCCGAAGGCCAATGTGGTTTTTGCTTTGCCTTCATCAAGATGGGTAATTTCCCGCATTGCTTTGATGATTTTTGCGGCAATAGGGGCTCCGGGTGAAGGAAGTTCTGCTTTTCGGTATTCGGCAGTAACTTTTGGGCCCTCATTTTTGGAGTTGGAGATGGTTATTTCTTTAGCATTACTATTAATTCCGTGCAAAATAGCCAGGGCAATCCATTTTAATGCCGCCTCATCGGTATCCTTATCCTTTTTTACTTTGGACATTTCTTTTAGAGGATCATTGGTGGCAAAACAGTCGCACAGACCCTGAACTTTTTGATGTAGACTTCCGGCATCTTTCATAATATTCTCCTTTAGGTGAGTGTGTCAGGCATTCGGTTATCAGAAATTGATTCCGGGCGCAAACAGGAAAAAAGCTTACTGATAGTAATAATCACCTTTTTGCCTGACACAATTGCAAAAGAGAATAATTATCCGCAACCGCCGCCCGATCCGCTACAGCTGCCGTCAGCACAGGATGTTTTTCTTCCTTTGAGGGAGGATGTTTTTTTGTTTTGGTAAACTGCCTGTAACCCTTCTTCAATAAATCCCGCTGCTTCTATCGGTTTCACCCCCGACTTGGAGAGAATATCCAAAGGGGTTGCTCCTATGCCGCTGACCAGCACGGCCCGGCAATCACCGAGGATTTTGGCCAGCTGATGCCAACGTTTGATACCTCCGCCCGCAGCTGGGCCCTGACGATCCTCGATCTTGCGATAGGAGTTTTCGCTTTGCTCCCAGATCTCAAAGGTGCGAGCTTCGCCCAGGTGTTGATTGATCAGGATGCCTTCCTCTGTTGCTACCGCGACATACGGTCGCATCTGGGCCGGCATTGGTTTAAGCGATGAACAGGCAGTGAGACAGCTTCTGAATTCTTCGGTTCGGTCATCATCCAGCAAGCCCACCGCGTCGGCGCGGCAGCGTGTACAGTGGCGCATCTGCGGCAGGTACTCCTCCGCCTTGCTGCGAAGCTGTTCCATCAGCTGCTTATCCGGCTGCGCAATATGGCCAAACGGGGTGTTGATATTGGGGAACATAGCCATACAGTTGAGCAGATCGACACCCAGCTCCTGCATGGTTTTGGCGACCTCTTCAATATGATGGTCATTAATTCCGGGAACGATAATGCAGTTGACCTTAACGGTAATATTATGGGCTTTCAGTTTTTTGATCGCTGCAAGCTGGCGTGATAAGAGCAGCTCCGCTGCCTGCAAGCCGCGATAGATCACTTTGCCGTCTTCCACCCAGGAATAAATTTTCTGGCCGATCTGTGGATCGACGGCGCAGACGGTGATAGTTACATGGGACACGCCAATATCGGCCAGGGCCTCAATATAGGGGCCGATCGCCATACCGTTGGAGGAGACACAGAGCAGGGTTTCCGGATGATTTTTCCGGATTGTCCGCATAGTGGCGATGGTCTCCGGTCCATTGGCAAAAGGATCGCCCGGCCCGGCGATGCCGGCGACGCTGATCCGTGGTTCTTTTTCCAGCACCCGCTGCATATAAACTCCGGCCTGTTCCGGGGAGAGCACAGTGCTGGTGACGCCCGGTCGCGACTCATTGACGCAATCATATTTCCGGTCGCAGAAGTTGCATTTAATATTGCATTTGGGGGCTACGGGCAGATGTACTCGGCCGAATTTGCCTTTAGCGTCGGCATTAAAGCAGGGGTGGCTGCGAAAATCTCTTGTTTCGGAATTTTTCATGATAAGTCCTTGTATGTAACATCACATATAGCTGTAGCCGACTGGCGAATCACTTTGTTTGCGGTCGATGACGGTATTGGTAATAAGATCAAAAAGGGCCTGGGCCCCATGATAGCCAAGGTGCAGAATCCGCTGCCCACCGATTCGATCATGGATGGGAAAACCGACGCGAATGAGCGGCAGATTTTCCCTTCGGGCGAAGGCATAGCCCTTGGAGTGGCCGATGACCAGATCGACCTGCAGTTCTTTAGCCAGAGTTTCGATATCGAAAAAATCGACATCTTCTTTGACCATAGGCAGCTCGCAGTCCATGCCATCCAGAGCCGCAGCAACACTTGCGGCAAATTTGCCGCTTTTGCCGCCTGAGGCGCAGAGCACGGTATGAATCCCGATTTCGGCGAGAAAGGAGGTCATCCCGACGACCAAGTCCTCTTCGCCGTAGACTACCGCTCGTTTGCCAAAGATATATTTATGGCCATCGACCATGCTGTCGATCAATCTTCCCCTGGCCGCTGCGTATTTGGCCGGAATCTCATTGCCGCTCAGTTCTTCGAGTCGAGAAAAGAGAGCATCGGTTGCCCGGATGCCAATCGGCAGGCCGGTCTGGTATAGCTTGGTGCCGAATTTACGCTCAAGCACTTTGCCGCCAGTTTCGGCAGGCAGAGTCGAACCGAGTTCTATGCTCGCTTTCGCCCCGCTCATAGTCCTGATTGCGGTAAGGGGAGTGCCGCCTTCCGGAATAAGCGGATAATCGCTCTGCGCCTGGCCGTCGAGGGTATCTGAATAGTCGGGAAGAATCGTCGCATCGACACCAAAGTCGTGGCACACTTCTTTGAGATAGCGGATATCAGCGGGGGAGATAAAGCCGCTGAAAAGATTGATGGTTTGATTTGGTTCCGATTCGACGGTTAACTGGTCAACAATTTCCTTTACCGCAGCATTAAAGCCTTCCATATGGGTGCCGGCAAAGCTCGGGGTTGCTACATGGACAATGAGGGGAGAATCGGCGGTGCCGAATTCTTTATGGTATTCCGTCAGGATCATCGGCACATTGTCGCCGATGGTCTCGGTCAGGCAGGTGGTTGCCACGCCGATAATCTTTGGCGCGTATTTGGTGGTGACATTTTTCAGGCCGAGTTTCAGGTTGGCGCCGCCGCCATAAATCGCCTGTTTTTCGCCCAGCGATGACGAGGCGATATCGATCGGCTCGTTAAAATGACTGATGATATAGCGTCGCATATAGGTCGCGCACCCCTGGGAACCGTGCAGGAAAGGGACGCAGTTTTCAATTCCCCGAAAGGCCAGGGACGCACCGAGGGGTTTGCAGAGTTTGCAGGCGTTGGTGGTTGCGGTATAACTGGGCATCTTGCTCATAACGAGGTCTCCTTGGTTCTGCGCGGGACAAATTTCCAGACCGGGCTCATCACCGAGCCGTATATCTCGCGGGCAAAATTGATCATGCCCTGGAAACCGGCCAGCATCTCTTTTCGTTCATGATTGTGATCACAGAAAGCGACACCGAGTTTATAGGCGATGGGCCGCTCCTTGACGCCGCCGACAAAGACATCGACGTCTTTTTCTTTTAAAAATGAGGAGAGTTCGAGGGTGTTGGCATCGTCGACGATGATACACCCTTCGTCGGTTATCTCGGCGAGTTCGACGTAGTCTTCCTTGGTGCCGGTCTGGGAGCCGACCATGACCACATCCATGCCGATCAACCGGAAGGCCTTTACCAGCGAAAAGGCCTTGAAAGCGCCGCCGACATAGATAGCCGCTTTTTTACCGGTCAGGGCCTTTTTATATCCGGCCAGTTCCGGCAGCAGGGTGGCCAGCTCTTCTTTAACCAGCTGCCGGGCTTTGTCGAGCATCTCCGGCTCACCAAAATGGCGGGCGACCGAGTAGAGGGCTTCGGCCATATCCTCGATGCCGAAATAGGAAACCCGGATGGAGGGAATGCCATAACCGTCTTTGAGCATATTGGCCAGATCCATGGTTGCGCCCGAACACTGGACCACATTGAGAGCCGCGCCATGACAGCGCTGAATATCGGCCACCCTGCCGTCGCCGGTGATATTGGCCACCACCTCGATGCCGATCTTTTCGAAATATTCGCGGATCAGCCAGATCTCACCGGCCAGGTTGAAATCGCCGAGGATGTTAATGGAATGTTTGGAAATATTGCTGATATCGCCCATGCCGACCAGCCGGGACATGGCGTTGCAGGCCGCTTCATAGCCGCCGCGCTTATTGCCTTTTTTAAAACCGGCCGATTCCACCGGCAGCACCGGAATGCCTTTTTCTGCGGAAACCTTTTTGCAGACCGCCTCCAGGTCATCACCGATAATCCCGACGATACAGGTCGAATAGACAAAAGCGGCTTTTGGTTGATGCAGATCGATCAGTTCATCAAGGGCCCTGGCGAGTTTTTTCTCACCGCCAAAGATGACATCAAGCTCCTGTAGATCGGTGGAAAAAGACGACCGATGCAGTTCGGGCCCCGACGATAGTGCGCCACGGATATCCCAGGTGTAGACTGCGCAGCCTATCGGGCCATGGACCAGATGGATGGCGTCGGCAATAGGATAGAGGACCACCCGCGAGCCGCAGAAGACACAGGCCCGCTGGCTCACCGCTCCGGCGAGGCTTTCCTTGTTGCAATCAATTTCAAAAGGAGCGGAACCTTTTCTGTGGATTTGTTTTGACCGGTCTTTTAAAAGAGGGGCTGTGCTCATAATTCGCATCCTTTATTCGATGGCGTCGTAAAAACTCTCCATCTTCTTCGTTGTTGCGAATTTCACTATCATTACGACGTACTCTAGTACGCCGAAATAATAGTGAAATTCACACGCCTCGAATATGAAGTTTTTTACTTAGCCATTCAAGATTATCTAATTTGATGTACTTTGAGAACTTGTCTTACCTTCTCTTCAGCAAAGGGTATGCCAGATGAGTATTTGTTGTATTTTGGCTGTTATTACGGATTTTTATATGAGAATCGTTGAGGTGAGATGAATCGATTTGTACTAGGCTTCTACCAAATGCTACAAAAATGAAGGACGATCGCCTATTTTGTAGGTTTTTACCTCCTTGACAAAATCAGTAAAATGGAAGAATTCTACAGTGGATATTTACCGGAATTCTCTGCTGAATGAGCCCGCAGAGATGATTATCAACCAGAGTAGGAGGTGTGCAGATGGTGTTTGAAACCGTACTTGTTGAAATAACCGACAAACATGTTGGAATAATTACCCTCAATCGTCCAGAGCAGTTAAACACTTTCACCAGCCAGATGGCCGGAGATCTACATGACGCGCTGCTGGCTATGGAAGCAGACAGCACCGTACGGGTTATTCTTCTTAAAAGTTCCGGGCGGGCTTTCTGTGCCGGGATTGATGTCAATGAGCTTACCGGCAAAACGGCGATACAATATCGGCAGTGGATAGAGTGGATGGAAAATCCTCTGGTAGCAATCTCCACCATGAAAAAGCCGGTCATCGCTCAGCTACAGGGTGTTGCCACCGCCAACGGCATGGGGCTTGCGGCGGCGGCTGATTTAGTGATTGCCTCGGATCGGGTAAAGATGGGCCTTACCGCCATCAACGTCGGTCTCAACTGTGTTGGACCGATCCTGCCGGTGGCCCGTTGCGTGGGCCGCAAAAAAGCCTTGGAACTGCTTCTTTATGGCAATCTGTTAAAAGCTGAGGAGGCAATGGAACTCGGGCTGATTAATAAAGTTGTGCCTCATGAAGAGCTCGACAAAGCGGCCCTGGACTGGGCGGAAGATTTGGCCAAGAGAAGCCCTCTCGCCGTGCAGATTGCCAAGAGCGCCTTTTATCAATCCGAGGATATGGATTATCAGAAGCAGTTCCAGTATATGAATGAGGCTTTTGCCCGGCTGTGCACGACGGATGATGCAAAAGAAGGAGTCGCCGCTTTTTTGGCAAAAAGAAATCCGCAATGGAAGCTCCAGTAGAGCCGGGCTGTTCTTCTTGTCAGTGAAAGGTGAGGATTATGTTCTTACCTTTTTGGCACCAGCGTCCATCCCCTCGATTTTTTTGGTCATAAACCAGATTACACAGGCTGGCCGAAACTTGCAAAACAGCTGCGGGTCACTGCAGGCTAGGCACTCTTGACATAATCCGATGTTGTGTTTTAGACACAGGTAGCTGGTTTCTCGATCAGGGTGGTTAACACAGGTGGGCATTGTAATTTTTCCTTCAAACTGTTCAGCTGCTGCATTACATCTTTATCCATTTTCCTGAGGATGTAATGCAGCGCTTTTTTTTCGCACTGTGGCAAAAAATACAATCAGATGTTCTTATTCCGACTTCTGCTGCAAATCGTCAATTCGTTTTTTAATCATTTGCAGGTTCTTTTCTAAATTTTGCGCTTCCTGGGTAAGGTATTCCAATTCGATCTGCGAAGAGGCAGAGCGCATAGGGGCAGATACTGCGCGTCCTTCCCCACCAAAACCTCGACCTGCCCCGCCGGCAAAAAAACGGCCTCGGCGGCAACCTCTTCCGGCCCCGTATCCTGTGCTAGAGGCACCAGCATCGGCACTATCGGTAGTGCTGCAAAATCCTCTTCTTCCGCCGGTCATTGCTCCGGCACCCATTGGACCGCTTCTGTCAAATCCTGGCATGATTGTACCTCCTGTTATACCCTGAGTCTAACTTTGATTGCGACGGCCGCCTTTACCACCACCGCCCCGGCCATGGCCACCGCCGCTTCCATCCCGGCGGCCCTGGCCACCACCCCGGCCTAGTCCACGGCCGCCGGGAGTACATCCTTTGTTGGTATTGTTCTGTTTATTTTGTTGGTTGTCTTGAGGATCGGAATTATTCGGTCCTTTGCCGTTTCCTTGTGGCATGATAGTACCTCCAGTTGAGTTTTTTCCATTAAATGTTCCAGGGAAAACCTGAAAAATCGCTGGACAATTTATTGACGACCTCTTTGCCGCCGTCGTCGATGACCGCCCTGCACCGTAAATATGCCCCCACCAAAGCATATTCTTTTTCCAGTAATCAGTGCCTCGGCGACAATCTTACGTGCCTCAGCCAGAACTCGGCCATAGGTCTGTCTCGATATACCCATTTGCTCGGCGGCAACCTCGTGTGACAAGCCTTCGAGGTCGCTCAGCCGAATGGCTTCCATGCCTTCCACTGATAAATCGACAGTGCCGGTGGGCGGCATGTTTTCAGGCAGGTAGCCGGACATTAATGGATATTCGGTAACGAGCCGCATTTTTTTTGGTCTTGGCATGCGTTGCTCCAGTTATGAGTATTTGCTCATAACGTAATGCCGGGGGGGAAGGTTGGCAAGTATTATTTTGGTCGTACGACCAAAATAATACTTCGGTAGATGCTATTTGGTGTTTCGAGATAGGTAGTTTTTTTGTTGGTAACGTACGAAAAATACATTGTATCGATGACACGAAATGGCTGGAAATCCGCTGATCCGATTACCATCAAATTTTCGCATGTCGTCGCTGAAAATACCCCCAAAGGTCAAATAGCCATAAAATTAAAGGAGTTGGTTGAGCAGCGTATGCCGGGGAAGATTTTATCGACGCAGCCTATAACAGCAATATCAAAAAAATGATGGTGTCGACTGTCTCCTCAAGAGGAGACAGTCGATCCGGTGCGTATCATTTTATTTCAGGTTTTTCTTCGCTTCGTCAATGTTGAAACCATAGGTCTCCGTGACGAAGCTGAGGTCTTTGTCACCTCGCCCGCTCAAGTTGATCAGAATGCTTCCGTGTTTCATTTCCCTGGCGTATTTCATGCAGTAGGCGACGGCATGGGCACTTTCAAGGGCTGGAATAATCCCTTCAACGCTGCTTAGTGTATAAAAAGCATCAAGTGCTTCGACGTCGTCGGCTATTTCGTAGCTGATCCTTCCTTCATCTTTAAGAAGACTGTGTTCCGGGCCCACACCGGGGTAATCGAGTCCACTGGCGATAGAGTATACCGGAGCGGGTTCACCTTTTTCGTCCTGCAGCAGATAGCATTTAAAGCCATGGATGAGACCGGGTTTGCCGAACGTTGCCGTGGCTGCGTGGTCGCCCAGATTGAGTGAACGGCCACCTGGTTCGACGCCGACCAGTTTAACAGGATCCTTGATAAAGCCGGAGAAAATTCCCATGGCATTACTGCCCCCACCAACACATGCGCAGACCACATCGGGTAAACCTCCGGTCATTTCCAGAAACTGCGCGCGGGATTCAATGCCGACTATGGCCTGAAAATCACGCACCAGCATCGGGAAGGGATGGGGGCCAACTACTGAGCCGATGCAGTAGATAGAATTGACCGGGTCTTTCAGGTAGGCCTGAAAGGCTGAATCGACCGCCTCTTTCAGGGTCCTGAGGCCAAAAGAAACGGGAACCACCGTGGCGCCAAGCAGTTTCATGCGGATAACATTGGGCGCTTCTTTGATAATATCTACTTCGCCCATATGGATTTCACATTCAAGACCGAAGTAGGCAGCGGCTGTTGCTAAAGCCACGCCATGTTGTCCTGCGCCGGTTTCGGCGATTAACTTCTTTTTCCCCATATATTTGGCCAGCAGACCCTCACCCATGCAGTGATTGAGTTTATGGGCGCCGGTATGATTGAGATCTTCGCGCTTAAGGTAGATCTGGCTGCCGCCGCATATCTGCGACAGGCGGTCAGCGTGATATACGGGGGTTGGTCGTCCCTGATAGTGTGTCCGGATGGAGCGCAGTTCTTCGATAAACCGATGGGTTTTGCTAATGGTGAGATACGCCTTGGTGATTTTATCCATTTCCTCCTGCAGCTCCGGAGGAATATACGATCCTCCATATACGCCGAAGTGTCCGGTTGAATCGGGATGCTGCTGTGGATAGCGAGAATAATCTTTGGTCATGGCGGTTCCTTCCTGTTTAAGTTTGCGTGCGTTAAAGAATGAACAGGATAGTATATAAATTGAACCGTATTTACAAGAAGAAGGGGAATTTTTACGACCACCCCGTCATCACTCCTGAAATTCAAGAGTGATAGTTCCATCAGTTTCATTGGGGGTCATTTGGTACGTTCCCGCCCGAGAGATGATAAGATTATGGACTTTGCCTTCAATGGCAAACTGGTCGGCAATTTCATCTCGCTTATTGATATCCGATTCGGTATTGAACACCAGACTCACCTCTTCGCCCTTTTCTTCCATGCGTAATAAAAAGGCATTGTGCTCAACGAAGACCAGGTCTTCGTAACAGTGAGTCACTTCAAAGCCCAGATCTTCCATAAGATTCTTGAGTATTCCCAGTGGTCTGAAAGGAACAGGTGCGTTGCTCGTCACGATATTCTCCTCTTCCATTTTGTTGTCTTCCTTGATTATTGGCTAAACATTGATTGCTGGTCATAGAGAAAAGGATGCAGCACTGCTCGCACGTCTTCGCCGATGGCCAGCATTTTCACTACATCTTCCTCACTGGGGATATGGATGGTAAAATTTTCGAGAGAACATATTTCCTGGAACGTATCCAGATACATAAGCTTATCCGCTAAATCCGGCAGCTCGCCGAGATGGAGTTGTAGCGCCCTGAGAAGATCGGCCATGGTGTGGTTTTCCGCCAGGTCGCCATTTTTCATTAAAAAAGCCATAATGAGTTTCTCGATAGCCATGCAGGTGACATTGTAAAGGGTGTCCGTCGAGAACGCCTTCTTCTTTTTATGGTGTGCTGCTGTCGCGGTATGCAGGAATTTTTCACCATCCCGGCGGTAGTCCTGCCAGTTATCAATTTGTACAATATTCATGTCCTGGTACTCTCACGGTGAAATTTTCGCAGGCAGATAAGCTGCGTCTTCTGCCAGCCCTCGTGCGTGTAAAATCCGAGGGCTGGAGCATTTGTTCGATCGGCGAGCAGCTGCATGCGGCAGGCACCTTTAGTCAACCCCCAGTCGCCAAGCGCCAGCATCATGCGTCCGCCGATGCCCAGATTTTGCCGGGACGGCTTGACCACGACATCCTCAATGAGCAGCGACGATCCTCCTTCGGCGGTGGAAATGACCAACTGGGCCGTACCCATAGCGATGACGGCGTTGTCCTCTTTGGCCACCATGATGATGGCCGTTGGTGATTGCAGGAGAAGTTCCAGTCCTTTTCGCTGTTTTTCGGCATCAAAAGAAAAGTCTTTTTCGATCCCGAAAAGTTGCTGCAGAAGCGACACCATGCCGTCAAGATCTTGTTGTTGCGCCGGTTGGATCATGGGATGTTTTAAGAAAGTTTTTTTATTTTATCAGGTAATCGCCTGGCGGGTCCCCATCTTCAAGTCCGTCCAGTACTGCATCAATGGCTCCCTCGCTGTCAATGCCCTTAAACCACAAATTGTCCGGCTGGATAACCATAATCGGTCCCGACTCACACTGCTTAAGGCAACCGGTAGCGACAACCTGCATATCCAGGCCGCGATCGAGGATTTCCTCTTCGATATACTGTAAAAAACCGTCTGTCTGCTTATGACAGATTCCCTTGGGATCGCCTTTTGCGCGAAAGCTCTGGCAAACAAGAATCTGCCTCTCAGGTAGGGCCATTGTGTACTCCTTTATCTCTTGGAATTATTCACAACTGGTTGCCATGAGACGCATGGCGACCAGCTTCAAAATTTACGACGCCATCATTTTTTGCATTTCTTACCCCCGCCGTATAACACATCGACAATACCTTCAATATTGTCTTCGGCAATGCTGACTTTAAGACCGCTTGCGGCAAGAACCTGGCGGGGTGTTTCTCCGGCGCTGGCGGTAAGCAGGATAAAGCAATCTTTAAGGATTGCCGCCACCTGCTGCCAACGGTTTGTGCCTGCTCCCGGTGCCGGTGCCTCTCTGGTCTCAAGCAGGCAAGGCAAGTCATCCTCGCCCCGGGGACCGTAGATCACAAAGCGGTTCGCCTGACCAAGATGCAGGTCAATTTCTATGCCGTTGGAACTGACGATGGCAACATTCGGTCGTTCCCTGGTCGGTTTCGGATGTGGCGGCAGGCCGGGATGATTTTTCTGGTCTAAAGTTGCTGCTGGCTGCAGGAGAATCGGTTCGACAACGGGGAGGTGTCTGGATACTTTTTCCGCTGTTTTCAAGATGAGCGTAGCGCTTGGGCTATCCAGGTCAACCTCGACTCTCGGTTCCGGTTTATAAGGAATCAGCGATATGCTGTCGGTGCCAAGCTCCATCATCTCCACTGCGATTTTAGGAACGTGGTCGATATTGTAGCCGGGGTAGAGGGTGGTCAGAATGGATACGGCGATATTGTGAAACTTTAATGCCGGGATACCGTTGCGCTGTTCCTGTAAAAGCAGGGTAATGGCATCGGCTATTTTGAGGGTTTTTAGACCAGGCCTGATCCATGCATAAATTTTTTCAAGAATTGCGGCCCGAACCCCATCCACTTGCATCGCAACATAATCGACCCCCGCCTGGGCGAGGGCACTGGCCAATTTATCGCTGCCGATGCCTAAGGTCTTCAGGCCGATTCTTAACTGAGGGTAAGTTTTTCGAATGTGCGCAATCGCATGCAGGGTGATGTCCGGAGTTGCCAACGGGTCTCCTGGACCAGTAATGGCCACCATCTCAATAGATCCTTCTTCCTCCTCCATTATCTGGTCCAGGTAGGTCATCGCCTCTGATACCATTATGCTCAGGTTACGGCTGGGGGGCGGGGGAGAAAATCTGGTCCTGGCGACAACCTGAGGAGCGATAGGCAGATGGATTATCGTCATGTCAGTTTTCTGAGAAGAGCAAGAGTTTTTATGCTTGGCAAGAGATATCACACTCATTTTTTTCACCAAAAAAGAGTTGGTAAGGGCAGCAGGAGGTTTTATCCTGCTGCCCTTACAAGACTAACCCCGCCAAAAAGATTGTGGGGTAAGTTCCTTCACGAAATAATTTTCTTGGAAAAACCCAAGAAAATTATTTCTAAGTCACTAAAGAACCAGCTCGAATTGCGATTCGGAGTCATCGCGGTCCTTGCGATCCAGCAATACCCCGAGGATCTGTTCCAGCAACCGCATGCCGCCTTTGTATCCCACCGTCGGGAAATGCTGATGCCCCTGGCGGTCGAGAATCGGAAAACCCCAGCGCACAAAAGGAATATCCTCATCGCGGGCAATATATTTGCAATAGGTGTTGCCCATGAGTAAATCAACCGGCTCGTTTTTTATCAACTGGTGCAACAGGAACATATCGCCCTTGCTCTTGACGTTGACCTTGTGGCCCATGTCTTTGGTTATTTCCTTGATGCGTTTCTCAAACTTCTTGCCGGGGGTACCGGTAATGATATGGATCGGGCACATATCGATAGATACCAAAAACTCAGTCATTGCGATCAATTGATCGGGATCGCCGACCAGTGCCACCTTCTTGCCGTAGAAGTACTGGTGCATATCCGAAATCATATCCAGCAGCTTACCTCTTTCCGTAGCAATCTCGTCGGGTACCGAGGTGCCGGCAATGGTCCTGAGGGCATCGACAAAGCGATCGGTCGCCTGCAGGCCAAACGGCATATCAATGACCGAGCAGGGCACTTTGCACTGGGTATCGAGCAACCTTGCCGCATCTGCTGAACACCATTCGCCCAGGGCCAGGGTGCCGATGCTGCTGCCGCTGTTTTTAATATCGCCGATTTTGGCCCCGCCTTCCGGAAACATCTTGTATTCACCGGTTAGCGGCGCGTTGAGTACGCCTGAGGTGTCGGGGAACATATTGATTTTTGCCCCAACCAGAACGGCCAGCCTCTTAATTTCCTCCATATCCGAGGGTTCTACCCAGCCCGGAATGATGTTGATTTTACCATTCTTCTTGGTCGAAGGTTCGGCCATGGCGGCCATGGCCTTGACCATATTGGAAAAACCGGTTACATGCGAGCCGACATAACTTGGGGTATTCGCGCCAAGAAGCGTCTTGCCCTCAGGAACTTTGCCATCTTTTTTAGCCTTGTCGAAAATCTGCGGCAGGTCGTCGCCGATTGTTTCGGACAGGCAGGTGGTATGGACGGCTATGACCTCCGGTTCGTAAACCGTGAAAATATTATCGATAGCCTGCACCAGATTGGCCTGGCCGCCAAAGACCGAGGCGCCTTCGGTAAAGGAGCTGGTCGCCGCGGAGATCGGTTCTTTATAGTGCCTGGTCAAGGTCGATCGGTGATAGGCACAACATCCCTGGGAACCGTGACTGTGGGGCAGACATCCATTTATTCCCAGGGCGGCGTACATGGCGCCGATCGGCTGGCATGTCTTGGCCGGATTTATCATCAGAGCCTTTCGCTCTGTTATTTCTTTTGGTGTATGTCTCAGTAACATTGTCTTACCTTCCTGAAGTTTTTGTAAACGTCCACCAGCACCGAATCTGTTTTGTCATCGGCCCCTAAACGTACCAATAGTATAGTTCAGGGACCTCTTTCGCGCATCTCCGGCACTGGTGAACGTTTACAGTTCGGATGTTATACAGATTTTTGTCGGCCCACGGTGTACAGTTACAATTTTTTATTCCCAAACATAGGTTGCGGAAAGTTCCGGTTTTTCCTGCCATGGCGCTTTCATATAGCTCCAGATCTTGCTGTTGACCAGTCGATCGATCTCGGCGTAGAAATTGACCGCACCTTTGAAGCCGGCATATGGTCCACCGGAATCGTAACTATGCAGCTGTTTCATCGGTACACCCAGTTTCTGGATGGAATATTTTTCCTTGATGCCGGCACAGAAGAGATCCGGTTTCATCAACTCCACCAGTTTTTCCGCTTCGTATTGGTTGAGGTCGTCGATGACCAGAGTGTCAGGGTTCATGTCTGGATTCAACCCATCGTAGGATTTGAACTCAAGTCCGTCTTTTTCCAGAGCGGCGATCTCTTCCGCGGTTTTTCTTGGCTTGTAGAGGACCGGATCGGGTTCGACCTTTATTTCCTCAATGTTTCTGCTGTCGGCATCGACTTTTAGATTTGGGATAACCTCGCGTCCCTCGTAGTCATCACGATGACCGAATTCGTAGCCGGCGGAAATCGTCTTCATGCCCATTTCCTTAAACAGTTCCTGGTAATGATGGGCCCTTGAACCGCCGACAAAGATCATGGCTGTTTTTCCCTGGGTTCTTGGGAATACATCTTTTATTGCTTCCTGCACGGGCACCATTTCTTCAGAGATGACCTCTTCAACTCTTGCGGTAAGCTCGGCATCGCCAAAATACTGGGCAATTTTTCGTAAGGACTTGGCCGTTGCCGCGGCGCCGATAAAATTGACCTTGATCCATGGAATGCCGTATTTGGTTTCGAGCATGTCGGCTACATAATTAATGGAGCGGTGGCACATGACGCAACTGAGATCGGCCTGGTTGGAAGAGGCGAACTTGTCGTAGGTTGCGTTGCCCGAAAAAGTGGAGATATTGGTAATGCCGCACTTTTGGAAGATCCGATCGATTTCAAAGCCATCCCCGCCGATATTGTATTCTCCCAGCAGATTGATTTTAAATTTATCGGTTTTCTCCGTTTCGCTGGTACCGACCACGTGGGTAAAAATGCCGTTATTGGCGATATGATGCCCTGCCGACTGGGAGACACCTTTGTATCCTTCGCAGCTGAAGGCGAAAACGTTGCAGTCGCCGAACTTTTCGCGCATTTTTTTCGACACCTGATGAATATCATCACCAATCAAGCCTACCGGACAGGTGGCAAAAACCGAGATGGCCTTCGGATGAAACAGGTCGTAGGCTTCCTGGATGGCCGCGGCCAGTTTCTTTTCGCCGCCGAAAATGATATCCGAATCCTGCATATCGGTGGACATGCAGTACGAGATGTAGTTGGCATCAGTGTCATTAATGCCATCGGTCTGATTACGCCGGGTCAGCCAGGCGTAAAAACTGCATCCGATTGGACCGTGCACCAGGTTGACGATATCACTGGTCGGCCCCATGATGACCCCCTTGCAGCCGGCATAGGTGCAGCCGCGCATGGTGATGATACCGGGAATGGTCCTGACGTTGGCGACAATTTCCGGAGTGGTGTTCTCCATTGCTTCGTTGATCATTATCTGTTTGGCGCGCTTTCGGGCAACTTTTGGCGGATATTTTTCCAGAAGTTTTTCCTTGATATTGTGGGGTTCCCACTGCACCAGTTTGTGTGCTTTTGCCATGATGTGTCTCCCTGGAACCTATTTTGCTATCCTATTGATTTTATACCTGTTTCACCCGTTCGTACCCGAACGCTGTCGGCTATCGGCAGAACGAAGATCTTGCCGTCTCCCGCTTTGCCGGTCTGATTGGTGGAGATAATTGCTTCGATCACATCGTCAACCTGGTTATCGTTGACGACGATGGTTACCATGCGTTTGGGATAGAGGTTGCCTTTTTCTCCGAGCAGTGCTGCCGCTTCTTCGTAGCCCTGTTCGGCGCCCTTGATCAGTTTGCGGTTGACAAAGCCAACGCCTCGACCCTGGGCTTCATGGGCAAAGAAAGCGTTTATACCGGCGGCGGTAATGGCCGCCTTGGTTTTATTCATCATATTCATCCGGACAACGGCGATAACCTCTTTCATGCCGCCACCTCTGCCTCGGCATCTTCTTTTACTCCTGAGCTGATGGTGTAGACATCCTGGACATTGGCGACGAAAATCTTGCCGTCGCCGAAAGCCCCTTTAATTCCCGGAGCGGGCGGCATCCATGATGGTATTGATAACGAAATCTTTGTCTTCGGCTTTTACCACGCTCATCAGCATGGTCTTGGGGATTTCATCGTAGGTGACTTCGCCGATCTTGATGCCCCGCTGCTTTCCCCGGCCGGTGACCGAATATTTTGTCACTGCCGGAAATCCTGCATCCATGAGCGCTGCGAGGACATCGTCTGCCTTTTCCGGTCGAACTATGGCTCTGATCATGATCATCATTGTCGTTTTCTCCTTAAAAATAGTAATTGTTACACAGATTCCAGTAAGCCAAAGTCAAGCAGCAGCTGCTCCAGTTCTTCTATCTCCAGCGGTTTGGGGACAACGAAAAGCTTGTTGTCGTCAATCGCCTTGGCGAGTCCCCGATATTCGTCAGCCTGCGGCGCCTCGGGATTCCACTCGATGACCGTCTTTCGGTTGATCTCGGCACGCTGCACGTCGTTGTTCCGGGGAACAAAATAGATCATCTGCGTGCCGAGTTTCTTGGCCAGTTCCTGAATCATTTCCTTTTCGTTGTCGACGTTTCTTGAATTGCAGATAAGACCGCCGAGCCGGACACTGCCGGACTGGGCAAATTTCATGATCCCCTTGCAGATATTGTTGGCCGCGTACATGGCCATCATCTCACCGGAGACAACGATATAGATCTCTTCTGCCTTGCCGTCTCTGATCGGCATGGCAAAGCCGCCGCAGACCACATCGCCCAGAACATCGTAAAAAGCGTAGTCAAGCCCTTCACTTTCCTCGTACGCACCCAGGGATTCAAGCATGTTGATGGCGGTAATGATGCCGCGACCGGCACAGCCGACTCCCGGCTCCGGTCCACCTGACTCAACTGCCCAGGTGCCGCCATAGGCAAGTTTTCGGATGTTTTCCAGTTCGACGTCTTCGCCTTCTTCCCTCAGGGTATCAAGAACTGATTTCTGGGCCAGTCCACCAAGCAGCAACCGGGTAGAGTCGGCCTTAGGGTCGCAGCCGACGACCATTACTTTTCTTCCCATTTCCGCCAGGCCGGCCACGGTGTTCTGGGTTGTGGTTGATTTGCCGATTCCGCCTTTGCCGTAAATTGCCACCTTTCTCATCACAATCTCCTTATGTGTGGTGAATTTTGTCTTGTTGAGCATCTACTGTCACACTTGCAACTCTTTGAGCAAAGGGTGTGCCACTTTGGAATTATGAAAAATAACATTATAAAAACAATATATTAAAAGGTGTTATTTGCTTTTTGTCCTCGTTTTGGCACGATTGGAAGAGCTACGCATTTGCGTAGGAAAGTGACAAAAAAGTAAGCAATTGTCGAATTTGGAGTGAGGGTTTTTTTATAAACAACAAAACAACAAAAATGTAATAAACCATTGCGCGCACCAACAAATGTGTTGTGGAAAATATGGCTAGGCTAAGGATAAGTAGTTGGCGGTGAGAATATAAATGCAATAATATCATAATGATAGATTCATGGAACAGCGATTGCATTGATTTCTTCGGTAACCAATGGGCTCGAAGAGAACGAGCCAAAGCTCAAAGAGGAAAAATAAATGTTGGAAGCAGAGAAGCGAGAATTATCAAACGAACCTACGCAAATTCAAGGCATCGAGCTGCTGGCTTTGCACCGGATTACCGAGCTGATAGGTACGGCGGTCGATCTGGAGAGTACCCTGTCACGGATTCTCGATGTCCTCAACGATACCATGAAAATGGAGCGGGCAACGCTGCTGTTTTACGACAAGGTGAAGCAGAAGCTGATGATCAAGGCGTCCTGCGGTTTGTCCGAAGAAGAAAAGATGCGCGGTGTGTACCGCCCGGATGAAGGCGTGTGCGGGCAAATTTTCCAGACCCGCTCGCCCTTTGTCGTGCCCGATATCAACAGCGAACCACTTTTTCTTAACCGCACCGGGGCACGGACCAGAGTCAGGAAAAGCAAGATCTCTTTTCTCGGCGTTCCGGTCATGGTCAAGGGCCATCCCGAGGGCGTACTGACCGTCGACAGGTTGTTCGCCGATGATGTGTCCTTTGAAGAGGATATTCGCTTTCTCACCGTCCTTGCGACCCTGATTGCCCAGTTTGTCACCCTGCACCGGGAGATAGAAAAGAAAGAGGCCAAGCTGATTGAAGAAAATGCCTCACTGAAAGCCAAACTGCACCATGTCCACCGCGGACACTTCATCATCGGCAACTCCAAGCCGATGCAGGAGGTGTTCAGCATGATCGACAAGATCTCCAGCAGCACGGTGACCGCTCTTTTGTTGGGTGAGTCCGGGACAGGCAAAGAGCTGGTCGCCAAGGCAATCCATGAAGGTGGCCGCCGCAAGGATAATCCCTTTATCAAGGTAAACTGCGCCGCACTGCCGGAGACGCTGCTCGAAAGTGAGCTGTTCGGCCATGAACGTGGGGCCTTTACCGGTGCGCATGCATCGCGGCCGGGACGGTTTGAACTTGCCGATCAGGGAACTATTTTTCTTGATGAAATAGGTGAGATGCCGCTCACTCTGCAGGCTAAAATGCTTCGGGTGCTGCAGGAAAAGCAGTTTGAAAGAATTGGTGGTTCGAAGACATTTACCGTCGATGTGCGGATTGTCGCGGCAACCAATGTCAGTCTGGAGCAGGCGGTCGCCAATGGCGATTTTCGTGCCGATCTTTATTACCGTCTCAATGTCGTACCCATTGTCTTGCCGCCACTGCGCGACAGAAAAGATGATATCCCCTTATTGTTCAGCCATTTTCTGGGCCAGAGCAATGAGCGTAACGGCAGAACGATTAAAATCACTTCCGATCTGCTCGATTTCCTCATTGGCTATTCATGGCCTGGCAATGTCCGGGAAATGCAGAACCTGGTCGAACGTATGGTGATCCTGGCCGAAGGAGACCGGCTTGGGCTGAACGATTTGCCGCCTAGTCTGTTCCGAGTGGAAAAGTTGCAGCCGGAAAAAATGGTGGAGGCCGATGGTAAAAAGGAGCATCGTCAGCCGCCGTTTACCCGAAAATCTCTGCAGGATATTGAACGGATTGAGATTGAAGCTGCGTTGCGGCGCAACGGCTGGGTTCAGGTGCGGGCGGCCAGGGAATTGGGCCTGACGGAACGGCAGATCGGCTACCGGATTAAAAAATACGGCCTCAATCGTTATGAATCGTTTCGTTGATCTTCCCCCTGGTTCCCCTGCGCAGCAATAGAAATTAAACGCAGCATTCACCGCTGCGGTGCGTTGGAAAATATCTGCCTGCGTAGCACATTCGGCCTTTTAACGGTTGACCCTCCTATAAGAATACTTTATAAATCCATGATATTATCAACGATCACCAACGGTTCCTTTCTCTTTCGCTGTTCATCCCTCGGTTTTTAGGTCTCGTATGAGTTTTGCTTTGGTGCTGCTTCTTGGCAAAATATGCCTTTCGGCAGGAATGGTTATCACCATTACCCTGGTTGCCGAAAAGTTAAGCACCCGTTTTGCAGGAGTCCTGCTGGGCTTCCCCCTTGGTGCAGGTCTCACCTTTTTTTTCACAGGTATTGAACAGGGGCCCCTTTTTGCCGCAGAAAGCGCTCCCTGGGCTATCCAGGGATTGAGTGCGATGCTCGTGTTCTGCCTTCTCTACAGCCAGAGTGGCAAACGAGTGACGTCAGGTTCGGTATTCTCACTGCTCATACCGACTTTTTTGGGCCTGTCCGGTTTCTTTGCGACAGCTTTTTTTCTACAATATGTGCTGCAGGAGCAGATGTGGCTTCGTATCATCGTCGTCATTGGTATCTTTGCCGGGGTCGCGGTCTTTTTTCGGCTTACTCCGTCCTCTGCAATCAGCCGGAGAGTACCGACAACAGCCGTTATTCTCGCATCAAGAGCTTTTTTTGCAGCTGCAGTTATAGTTATAATTACGGCGATGGCTAAAACTGTCGGTCCCCGGTGGTCAGGGATTTTTGCCGCCTTTCCAACCACCGTTTTACCAACGGTCTGGGTCCTGCATTATCACTATGGCGGGCAAACCATCCTGGCCCTTTTTCGGGAAATTCCATTGGGGATTGCTGGCAATAGTAATATTTTCATGGACAGTTTATTGCGTATTCCCATGGTTGGGCACCTATTATGGCATCTTGGTTTCTTACTTGGTGGCGTTTCTCTATCTTTTTTTCTATGAATTTATATTGCGCCACCCATTGGACAGGCTGCTGTTAAGGATGGGTAAATGAAGACTAGTTTTTGGCAAAATCGGTGGGCAGGTGGATTGCGCCCTCGCCGGCTACCCGGTTGCGTCCCTCCTGCTTGGCCGTATATAACCGCTGATCCGCAACCCTGATCAACTCCTCCATGGTAATTGTTCCGAAATCTGCCAGCTGACTGGCGGACACTAAGCCGATGGAGACTGTCACCGGAATCCGCTGCTGGTTGTACACAAAATCGGTGGCCTCTATCGCCGATCGCAAACGCTCGGCAAACTGTAACCCATTCTTCAAGCCACAGATGGAAAAACCATAAAACTCCTCTCCGCCATAGCGGCCTATCTGATCTTCCTGCCGTTTGGTGGAGCACATTACTTCCGCCAAACTTTCCAGTACCTTATCTCCCGCTTGATGGCCATGAGTGTCATTCACTGCTTTAAAATGATCAATATCCAACAGAAAAAAAACAAAGTCCTTGATGTAGCCCCGATGGAGGTTGCCGATATTCATCTCGATAATACGTTGCATGATCGACCGTTTCGGCAGCTTGGTGAGTTCATCGAAATAGCCGAATTTTTCCAGTAATTCCTTTTGTTCCATTTCTTTGGTATAATCGGTCAGATAGCCAATCGACAGACAAATCTCATCACCAGGAAATATTTCAATCATGGCCTGGTCCTTCAGCCATATATTTCTCTCTCCAGGCAGGGCCAACTGGTAAATACATTCAACGACACCGTCATTTTTCACTTCCTCGCGCAGACCGTATTGATCGCCTCGCAACTCTTCTCTGGTGACAATTTCTTCCTCAACCTTAGCCTCTTGTCCCACATAGCGATACAGTCGGCGATCGACAATACTTTGCCTAAAGACTTCGACGACCTCCGACGGTTGACAGTTAAGGATGGTCAAAAACTGTGTTCCGACATATTCATACCAGATAATCTCTCCATTCCCATGCCATGCGGCGATGTAGGGAATTATGGGCGTGCACATTTTATCCAGGGCAGTCAGCGTATGCAGGCATTCTGAGAGTCTCTGACAGAGCTCTGTTGAAAATCCGCCGTTAAGAATCTTGCCGCAATAGTTCTGTAAATGCTCTGTCATCTTTCACCCATTCTGCTGAGGAGATAGAACCTCGCGTAACACGTTGTCATTTTGGGGGATTGAAAAAAAATCTATCTCTTCGGTTCTTTTCAAAAGCTCAAAAAACTGTTGAGAACAACACTAACATAGACCCTTTGGCACAGCAACAATTCGGTATATTTCACAACAATGCTGGGGTGATTTTACCAAACATTTGATCAGAGACCTTACTGAAGAAAAATACCAGGGTATTAAAAGCCTTGCTCCGGCAGGGTGAGCAGTGACAGAAGGCTTATATGGCTCCATCGAAAAGCAAATCGTATACAGAATCATTGGAGCATGGTAAAATTGATATAGTCTGTTCGGTAAAAGGCCAAGGCAGTAAACCACCAGCACTTCAGGTGTTAATCAAGCTCTGGTTCAATACCAGTTGAGCAGAGCAGCTGCATCGAAGGAGGTCGTCTGGTTTGTTTGAACAATATATGTGCGTTTCTGGAGTTTATATACCAATGGAAACATCAAATAATATGGTTTTAATGCTGTTTGCTGCAATATCCTTGAGTTGTATCGTCCTCTGTGCAGATCTTGCCTGGTCACAATCTGTAGTATCGTTCTCGAACCTTTATGAACCTTCGGGAGCAGCTTCTTTATCTGATGGCAGGGTGATCGTTGTTGAAGATGAAGGTGATCACCCGCTGCAACTTTTTTCACTCACTGAAAACGAAGGTGAAGTAGCGTTATCGCCGGAACCTCTTAAAGGAAAATTAGTAAAAGTTCAAGATCTTGAGGGTGTCTCAGTAGGAGTAAATGATGAGATATTGCTTATTTCTTCCCATTCGAAATCAAAGAAAGGCTTACAATCAAAGACTCGTGATAAATTCATTAAGCTGACCATAAAAGCTGATCAAATAGCCAACGTCGAAACATTTGGCAACCTCCTGCCATTCATCCGCACTCAACTTAACGACTCTTTGAAACTGGAGAACAAGCAGCTTGATGATATCAATATTGAGGGCTTGGCGTTTAATGCAACTCAAGATATATTGCTTATCGGTCTGCGTTCTCCGGTCTATGAAGACCAAGCACTGATCCTGTCTCTCATGAATCCTTATGATCTTTTTAGTAAAAAACATGATCCCATTTTCGACGATAAAATAATAACATTAGATCTGGAAGGCGCCGGCATTCGGGCGATAACCTATGATAAGAAATATAATCGCTACTTGATCGCAGGTGAGGCAGAGAATAAAAAATATAAACTTCATTCACGGATATGGGCATGGGATGGGCTGTCAGATACTAGACCGAGCAGGCTTGATATTCAAAAAGTCAAAAAAATGGAAAACATTGAAGGCTTAACCACAGTTTCTCATGAAGGTTCTTCTTATCTGCTGTTTGTTTGTGATACCGGGAAGAAAAAGACCGACAGAGGCGGCACCTATGGATTCATTGCAATTGAATAGCTTTTAATAACAAAGAAGATGAGTACGCATACCCGTTTCGACAATAGGAGACACTTATGAAGCTCATAGTAAGAATTACCCTTGTAACCCTGTTACTATCTCTTATCGGCACGACTGCCTGGGCAGATCCATATGCGGACGCAAAAAGGATGTTTGAAGATGCCGGTATCTCAGCCATCTTTAAAAGTGCCTATGGTTATGCACTCTTTCCAACCATCGGCAAAGCGGGATTTGTGGTTGGTGGAGCCTACGGGGAAGGGCGTGTTTATCAACAAGGAAAATATATCGGTGACTCAACGATGACCCAGGCAACCATCGGCTTTCAACTGGGCGGCGCTGGATTTAGTCAGGTGATTTTCTTTCAGGACAAACGAGCGCTCATCACCTTTATAAAAGGTCCTTTTGAATTCGGTGCAGCCGCCCAGGCGACCGCATTGACCGCTGGAGTTGGCGTCTCTGCCAATACCGGGGGCAGTTCGGCGACAGCCAGTGGCGGCATGAACAACGCTGCCATCAGAAGTGCCGGTTACAACTATGGCATGGCAATCTTTACTATCACCAAGGGTGGCTTAATGTATGAAGCCAGTATCGGCGGACAGAAGTTTGCTTTTATCAGACGTTGATGAAGAATTTTTACGACGCCATTATTCATGATCAAACAGATAACCAAGAGAGCGTCGGCTTTTGAAATATCTTGGTTCTTTCGGATGTTCCTCAAAGTAACGACGAAACCGGACGATGTAGTTGTCGACGGTGCGGGTCGATGTGCCCTTGCTGTAACCCCAGCCGATCTCCAGTAATCGGCTGCGGGACAGGGGCTTTCCTCTGTTGACAATAAATAGTTTGAGTAATTTAATTTCCTGCTCGGTTAGTTGGATGGTTCCTGTGCAACATGTAGCCTGACCGGTGGAGAAATTGATTGTGTTGGCGCCAAACCGGTACAAATTCTGGACTTCTCCTGGACTTTTCAGGGAATTGTCCTGTTCCCTCTGCCACTGGTCCCTGGTCAGGAGGCGATTGACGCGTAGTAAAAATTCCTCCAGACTGAAGGGCTTGGTCATATAATCATCGACCCCATCGAGAAAGCCATCGACTCTATCGGCGGCGTCCACCTTGGCCGATAGGATGAGGATGGGCAGTCGTTCATCTTCCAGGCGAATGTTTCGCAGGATCTGCATGCCGTCGATGCCCGGCAGCATCAGATCAAGCACGATCAATTGGGGGCACCATTGCTTCCAGCCTTCCAGGCCTTCGATGCCATTCTGCGCGACCTTCACCTCATGGCCCTGCAGGTTGAGGTTCAACTCGATTCCTTCGGCGATATGGCGGTCATCTTCTATAATTAAGATGCGTTTTTTGACTATTTCATTCACTCGTTGCCTCTTTCCCCAATAATCGTGGGGGTCTGCCTGGGTAAAGAAAGGGTGAATTGCGCTCCTTTGCCAATCCCGTCACTCTGGGCGGCTATCTTGCCTTTGTGGAACCTGACCACCTGTTCGACCATATAGAGGCCCAGACCGGTTCCCCCGACATGGTGTGAATCCGCACGCTCGATTTGGAAAAATTTCTGAAAGATTTTCTTGCTCTGGGACTTGTCAAAACCGATCCCGTTATCGGTAAAGCAGATCAATACATTTTTATCCGTCTGACTGAAGGAAATAGTAATTCGTGGGCAATCGCTTTCGTTGTGCCTGATCCCATTGGCCAGCAGGTTCATCAACAGCATCTGAAAAAGTCCCTGATTGAGCGCACAATAGTAGCATTTTTGGGGCTGCTGATGAATGACGATCTCACTCCCGCGAAACAATTGTGCATTCTTTTGGCAAAATTCCTCCACCTCGAGGGCGACATCAACAACGATCAACTCCCCACTGAAGGTCTTGGTTTCGATTCTGGCCAGGTTGAGAATGGAGTTGATGTTGTCGGAGAGCCTTCCCACATCTGCCAGCATATAATCCAGATACTTCAGCTGTTTGTCTCTTGGCAATTCATACTTGGCAAAGGTCTCCAGGTAGAGCCGCAGAGATGTTGTCGGGGTCTTCAACTCATGGGTAAAGCTGTTGATGAAATTGTACTGTGACCGATAGAGGGCCTGGGTCTTTCGCTGATAGACAAAAATTATAAAAATGCCCAGCAGGATGATCCCCACCAGAATCGACAGGACCATGATTACCACCCAGGTCTGCCAGGATTCGAACTGCTGTGGATCGAGGTTGGTCTTTTCTATGACGGCCTTGAGGCCGGAACTGACTTCCACATACCAGTAGATATACAGGAAAAGAGAAAGGCCGAGGGCAATTATGGAAAAGACAAAAATCGCGATAGGATGCAGAAACCAGATGGAGCGCTTCATTGCTTCCTGCTGTTTTGTAAAAGAATTGTCATTCGTCTCGCTTGACTATCTACTATTAAATTAATGAGTTACTCTGCCATTAGCAATTCTTTTCTTTCATTTTTCTCAGTGGTACGCCGGAAATAGTAAAATTCCGGCACAACCTGAAACTGTAAACATTTATCATTTTTAAGGCAGACCCATGACAGATAATCATCCCGTTCATCATCTCGGCACCAAGGCACAGATTTTATTAACTAGTGTTTTTGGTCCGTACGCCCAGGACGACGAATACGGCAGCAGTACAATCAATCCGATGGAACTGTACCACAACCAGGTCACCCGCGTACAGGGAGTTTTCTCCCTGCGGATGTTTCACCGCTCGTTCGGGTTGTTGATGATCAAGGAGAATATCGAGGCACCCTGCACTCTGCTCGATTTTCCGGATCTGGATCTTTTTATCGAGACCATTCGTGCCAATCGCTATCATATAATAGGTATCAGTTCGATTATCCCCAATGTTAACAAAGTGAAGAAAATGTGCGAGTTGATTCGCCTCTATCAGCCAAAGGCAGCTATTGTAGTTGGCGGGCATATCAGCAATATGGAAGGGATCGACACCCTGATCGATGCCACTCATATTGTCCGCGGCGACGGCATCAAATGGTTTCGTCAATACCTGGGACAGGAGATAAGCAGTCCGGTAAAGCATCCGGCGGTGGCCTCGGCCTTTGGTGCAAGAATACTGGGTCAGAAACTCTCGGACAAACCCGGAGATACCGCAGCCATTGTAGTACCTTCTGTTGGCTGCCCCATGGGGTGCAACTTCTGCTCAACTTCTGCTCTTTTTGGCGGCAAGGGTAAATTCAATAATTTTTATGAGAGCGGAGAAGAGCTGTATGCGGTGATGGCCGAGTTGGAGAAAAAGCTACAGGTGAGCTCGTTTTTTATTCTCGATGAAAATTTCCTCCTCCACCAGAAGCGGGCTCTGGGTCTGCTTGAGAAGATGAAGGAACACAACAAGAGCTGGGCGCTGTATGTCTTTAGCTCGGCTAAAGTTTTGCGCTCCTATCGGATGGAACAACTTGTCGAACTCGGTATTTCCTGGGTCTGGATGGGGCTTGAGGGCAAAAAAAGCCGGTATGCCAAGCTTGCGGGCATAGAAACACGTTCGCTGATTGAAGAGCTGCAGGGGCATGGTATCCGGGTTCTCGGCTCATCGATCATCGGTCTGGAGGAGCATACTCCGGAAAATATCGATGCGGTCATCGACTATGCTGTCTCCCATGGTACCGATTTCCACCAGTTCATGCTCTACACCGCCAACCAGGGGACTCCTCTTTATGCCGAGTTAAAGGAAAAGGGAACTTTATTGCCGCCTGAAGAGTTTAAGGTTTCCGACAGCCATGGCCAGTTCCGTTTCAATCATCGCCATCCGCATATTCCGGCAGGTGCGGAGGAAAAGATACTGACTGAAGCCTTTGAACAGGATTTCAAGGTCAATGGTCCCAGCCTCTTCCGGCTTATCCGGACCATCCTCAAGGGCTGGCAGCGCTACCAGTCTCATCCCGACAATCGGATACGGAACCGTTACCGCACAGATGTCAAACCCTTGCGTACCATGTATGCAGGTGCCGTCTGGGCTATGAAAAAGTGGTATCGCCACGATAAGGTTGTGCACCAGCAACTTGCCGATCTTCTCAAAGATATCTACACCACCCTGGGCTGGCAGCCTCGATTGGTGGCCCCAGTGGCCGGCCATTATATCTACTGGACTATGAAAAAAGAACAAAAGCGCTTTGCTGCCGGCTTGACTCTTGAACCACAGGCTTTTTTAGAAAAGAACCAGGCAGCTTTGGCTTTAACGAAAAAAACGGAAAATTTGGGCGTTGAAGAGATTTCGACAGCACCACCAATTATTTTGCCATTGCCCACTTCCTCCCGGTAGTGAACGGATTCTAAATATGGGGACCTCAAAGGTATTTAAACAAAGTTGAATACTGTCCCCACAATCGCCGAGGGTTAGTGGTTGAGCTGGTCCACATCGACCTGACCGGTCATATTTCGCCGGATCAGGGACCAGGACATGCCAACGGTGAGGATAAGTGAGAGTATTATCAGCACTATCCAGGTGATTGCATTTTGTGACTCCAGACTGAACCAGCCCTGGTCTACCATAAACCAGACCAGGCATCCCAGTACGGCAACTCCAAGAGTAATGCCGAGCCAGCCCATAGACTGAAAGGTGGCACGGATATATACGATCCAGCCGATGAGCAGGATGAGGCCCACCAGTGCAACCACCGGTCCAAAGTGAGTCCCTTTGTCAAGCGCCCAGCCGACGTAGGAATACGTGGTGGGATTATAGGTTCCCAGCACCAGAATCAGAGCAAAAAACCAGCGTCCGATAAAGCTGCCTGCATTGAATGTCTGTGCCATCGATGTAACTCCTTTCCTGATTGTATTGGGGATTGGTCTTATCCAGGCAGAGGAAAGCTGAATACAATGACAGTGAGCTTTTCCGCTGACTTAAATGCGATCTCAGGCTACCCTCTAGTATTTGATTTCACAACTTTTTTGCTGCAAAAATGTAAATATTGGTACACAGTATTACTTGAAACTTGGCCTGCTGTGCTGTAATCCATTACAAAATTAGATGGTGTCGTTTTCTCAACAGGAGAGAGTATGAAAAAAATTCTTTTCGTGCCGGTTTTTGCAACCCTTTTATCAGGCAATTTCACCACATATGCTGGTGCAGCGGATGTTACTGTCGCACTTGATACGAACACGGCCTATGTCTGGCGTGGCCTGACCTTCAATGACGGTTTTGTCCTTCAACCGAGTCTGGATGTTGCAAAGAATGGTTTTGCCATCAATGTATGGAGCAATTTTGACTTGGATGATTATGATGGCGCAGTCGATAGCGGTGAGTTTTCAGAGGTCGATCTGACTGGTTCCTACACCCATACCTTCGGCCCTGTTGACGTCAGTGTCGGCATTATCGAATATCTCTTCCCATCTGGAGCAGATAGCACAACCGAGGTGTTCGCCGGGCTGGATGCGGCAGTTGGGGAGGGCTTCTCCGTTTCCACCAAACTGTACTATGACTTCGATCAGGTAGATGACTTCTTTATTAACGCCGGGATTGGCTATAGCTATAGCATCAATGAACCAACGACCCTGAACTTTACCGGATCAATTGGTTACGCGGGTGAAGATTTTGCTGAGTTTTATGCCGGTGGTGTCGACGGTGGATTTTTTAACTATGTCTTGAGTGCGTCGGTGAATTACGATGTAACTGAGGCCTTGGGCATCGGCGTCAACGTTAACTACTCCGACTCTCTTGATGATGATGTCCTTCCTGACGATGCCGTAGACACCACACTCTTTGGCGGGGTAAACATCACCTACGCTTTTTAAAGAGAAGAGAGAAAAATTTATCTCCAGAGCTCAAAAAGCAGACCATCATTGCCGGAAACCGGGTCCATAGTCGGCATGCAAACCCGAGAGATGTTTATATCAGCTTGTGGTCGCTCACCTGGTCTTCCGTACATCATGTCCCTGGGCTGGCCGAGAGGATACCCGCCGACCACCATGAAATCCGATGATTGTCCTTTGTTGCAGTGGGCAACCCCGGCGGGGATTATAATGACATCTCCCTTCTCCGCCTTCAGAATTTCTCCCTGGGGGCCACCAAAACAGGCACGCACCCACCCTGAGTATACCCCAAGTACCTCGTGTGCCTTGGAGTGATAGTGGTGAAAATCAAAGAGACCATTACGCCATGCAGCGGGCCAGCCGTGATCAGTGAAAAGTTTTTCAAAAATCTCCGGTGCAATCCGGACATCCTTAAGCGGGGATTTTAAAACCACCAGGGGTAAATTTTCATTATTGGGGAAAATATCATTTTCGTGAAATATTCGAGATACAAAAGGATAATTTGGGTTTTTCATGCTATTCCTGCTCTCTGTATCGATGGTATTATATGTGTATCAAATAAGGATAACCATCTTTGCCGGTCGACTCAATTGCTTCGGGAAATTTGACAAGTTCTTCATTTGAATTAGCTTCTACACTAAGGTGTTGTGCGGTAACAAAGGATCTTAGTCAACAAGGTCTTAGCCAATATCTGCTTCATTTCTTATCTCTGCATAATCTGGAGGAGTTTTCTGTGCGATATACTGGATTATATGCCCCTTTGGTCACTCCCTTTGATGATAACGAAAATATCAATTTCCCCGTCCTGGAGCAGCTCATCGAATTCCTGCTGGCGGAAGGAGTTGCTGGTTTTGTTCCCGGCGGGACAACGGGGGAGGTGTATGCATTAAATGACGAAGAGCGCCTGGCTGTCTTTCGTTTTGTCAAAGAAAAAGTGGCGGATCGGGCGGTGCTGATTGCCGGGACCAACAGCGGTGCCAGCCGCGACGTTATCCGCTTGAGTCAGGCTGCTGAGGAAATGGGCTATGATGGGCTGATGGTCGCGGTGCCGCCGTACTCCCGACCCAACCAGCAGGAATTACTGGCCCATTACCGGATTGTCGCCGAATCGGTGGGCATCCCGATCATTTTGTATAATTTTCCCTGGAGGGCCGGGACGGAAATTGGCTACGAAGTGATGGATGGCCTGACAACAATTGAGAACATTGTCGGGATCAAGGAGGCCAGCAGCGATATGTCCCGGGTGTATGACTTCCATCTTCGCTACAAAGATCGCTACCAGATGATCTGCGGCAGCGATGATCAGGCCCTGGACTATTTTCTCTGGGGTTCAACCTGCTGGATTGGCGGCGGCGTTTGCTGTGCTCCCCGCCTGCACCGCCAGGTGCTGGATGCAGCCCTTGCTGGGGATTTTCCTGCTGCCAGGGAAATGATGTCGGCGCTTCTGGTATTGTTGCGCAGCCTTGAAAGCGGCAGTTATACCCAGAAGATCAAATACGGCTGCGAACTGCTGGGCATTCCGGTAGGCAGTCCTCGCCGACCTTTGTTGCCTCTTAACAAAAGCGAAAAGTCGTCCTTTCAAAAACTATTTACAGGACTGCTGCCAGTGGATAAAAGATGAAATCAATAGATTATATAGATTCTCATACCGGCGGTGAGCCGACGCGGCTGATCCCTGAGCTGCCTTTTCCCGTTGCTCGCGGTTCAGTCGCCGACCAACTGACGTATCTGCAGCAGCATCACGACTCCTTGCGGGCAACAATTCTACATGAGCCGCGCGGCTCGGATGTCCTGGTTGGTGCCTATCTGGTTGAGCCGATACAGCAAAGTTGCCAGTTCGGCGTTATTTTTTATAATAATGTCGGCTATCTTGGCATGTGCGGCCACGGTATGATCGGGATGATAGCCACCCTCTCTTTTCTCGGCAGGATTCAGCCTGGACTGGTGCTGGTTGAAACCCCGGTGGGAGTTGTCGAAGCTACTTTGCATCCGAGTGAAAGCGGGTATCCCAACCGTGTTTCAATAAAAAATGTTCCGGCATTTCGTTTTCTTGCCCATATCCCCCTCGAAATTGACGGGAAAACAATCCATGGCGATGTCGCCTGGGGGGGCAACTGGTTCTTTTTGGTGCATGATCATGGTCTTGATATCGCTGCCTCTAACCTGGAATATCTCACTGCGTTTTGCCTGAAGATACGTCGCCAGATAACGGCCCGGGGAATACGGGGCAGTAATGGTGAGGAAATTGACCATATTGAACTTTTTGGCAGAAGCCGAGAGGCTGACAGCAGGAGCTTTGTTCTCTGTCCCGGTAATGCCTACGATCGATCACCATGCGGGACGGGAACGAGTGCCAAAATGGCCTGTCTCTATGCCGATGGTAAACTTGCGGCCGGTCAGATATGGCGGCAGCAGAGCATAATCGGTTCCATTTTTGATGGCCGGATCGAGCCGGTCGGCGAGCAGCTCATTCCCACAATTACCGGGGAGGCATGGATTATGGCCAGAGGGGAACTGCTGGTCGACCCACGTGATCCTTTCGCCTGTGGTATTTCCTGATCGAGGGAGCAGCAAAGAAGATGAGTGACAAGATTGATGTGCTGATCATCGGCGGTGGCTCTATTGGCCTGAACTGTGCCTATTATCTGTTGCAAGCCGGGCGGAAGGTCACCCTTATTGACAGCGGCAGCATCGCCTCTGGCAGTTCAACCGGCAATGCCGGGCATATTGTGCCAAGCCATATCATTTCGCTTGCTGGCCCCGGGGTGATTTCGCAGACTATCAAGTGGCTGCTTCGTCCATCAACCAGCCCTTTCGCTATGCAGTTCAGTTTTGCTCCCGAGTATCTGCAATGGCTGCTCCGTTTTGCCCGGAATTGTAATAAAAGCAATGTCGACAGGGCAATTGCGCCTCTGAAAGAGATTGGTGAGTTGAGTGCATTTAATTTTGCACAATTGATCAAAGATGAAGGGATCGTTTGTGATTATCAGCAAAAAGGATTGCTTTTTCTCTACTGCCGTGCGGTTGCTTTACGAGGAGGAAAAGAGGAAGCAGAGCTGCTGCGCAGCCATGGGGTTGCTGCCACCATTTTCGAGCAACAAGAGCTGCGTAGTCTTGAACCGGCAGTAGCAGATGCGGTTTTAGGAGGGATACTTTATCCAGGTGATGCAAATTTGAATCCCGGTCTTTTCCTGCAACAACTTGCAGCGCGCGTGCGGGTACTGGGGGCCAAAATCTATGAACACTGTCCGGTTCAGCAACTGCAGATAAGCGATAAACATGTGCGCAGCGTTGTGACGGAGTGCGGTGAGTTCTGCCCGGAAGAGATCGTGCTGGCTGCCGGATCATGGTCACCTGAAGTAGTCAGGGGATTGCCGATGAACCTCCCGGTACAGGCGGCGAAAGGATACAGCATCACTATGGCCGCCCCGCCCGAAACTTTTCGCCACGCCCTGTTGCTGGGGGAGCAGAGGATAGCCGCCTCGCCCATGGGCGATCTGCTGCGCTTCACCGGTCGTCTCGAGTTGAGTGCGCTTGATATGTCGGTCAGCCACTGGCAGATCCAGACCATTATGAGTGCCGCACGTCGCTATCTGAATTTTCCCCGGCAGCCGGAATCGGTCACGACCTGGGCAGGGCTCAGGCCAACGACTCCGGATGGGCTGCCCATCATAGGTCGCTCTGAGCAGTACACCAACCTCATTCTGGCTACCGGTCATGCCATGTTGGGCCTCTCTTTAGGGCCCGGAACCGGACAGCTGGTGGCGGAAATTGTCTGTGGCAGAAAACCGGCTGTTGCGTCAGGCGCTTTTGCTCCATCCAGGTTTTAATGCTGCCGCAATTAAGCATGCCGGAACTATTTTTATTCATATATCTATGAGTAAATCAATGATGGAAAGCTCATATATTGCAGCTTCAAGATCCGGCCTGCTTGCACGCCGGATTGCCGAGAGCCGCGTGTTGCTGGAAAAATGTTGCTTATGCCCGCGTCAGTGCGAAGTGAATCGACTGGCCGGTGAGCAGGGCTTGTGTCATACCGGAACCTATGCCGAGATCGCCAGCTATGGCCCACATTTTGGTGAAGAGGCAGTGCTGGTTGGCGAGCATGGCTCCGGGACTATTTTCTTCTGCGGCTGCAATCTGCACTGTGTGTTCTGCCAGAACTACGATATCAGTCATTCAGGCGAAGGCGAATGCCAGGTGGTTGATGACCGGCAACTCGCCGAGGTGATGCTGGAGTTGCAAGAGCAGGGATGCCATAATATTAATCTGGTTACCCCCAGCCATGTTGTGCCGCAGTTGCTAGCGGCACTGCCATTCGCAATTGCAGGTGGTCTCACAGTCCCGCTCATCTATAACAGCAGTGGTTATGACAGTGTGGCCCAGCTCCGCTTGCTGGATGGCATTGTCGATATCTATATGCCGGATTTTAAGTTTTGGACCGCTGATTCGGCCAGGCGATATGCCAAGGCTGCAGGTTATCCTCAGATAGCCCGAATGGCCCTGCGTGAAATGCAGCGGCAGGTGAGCGATCTGCAGATCAATAGACAAGGGCTGGCTGAACGGGGACTGCTGGTTCGCCACCTGTTGATGCCCGGCGGTGGTGCCGAGACGGACGCCATTCTCCGGTTTCTGGCTGAAGAAATATCGATCAACTGTTATGTGAATATAATGGACCAGTATCGACCATGCGGCAGAGCCGATGCATTTGCTGAACTTGGGACAACGATTTCCGCCAAAGAATACCGGCAGGCCATGCAGCAGGCAGAGAAATATGGACTGACCAGGCTTGATCGACGCGATTTTTCCAGCTTGATTCGGCAGTTGCTGGATATGTGATGGCTCCCAAGCCCCAAAAAACAGCACAGAGGTGATACGCTGTTTTATTGACGTTCTCCTGTTAAAAAAGTCGGTGGACAATCCGGCCATCGAAAACGGTCATATCCACTTTTGTTTCAGGGATTGCCGACGATGGCCCGGTGAGGATATTCCGGCTGAGCACCGCCAGATCGGCTTTTTTTCCTGGAGCGATAGTTCCCAGAACGGGAGTATTATGAACCCCTGCCGGGATAGAGGTATAAGCGTTCAATGCCTCGGCGACACTAATCCGGGCTTCGGGGTACCAGCCTTTCTCAGGTGTGCCGTCAAAGCGCTGTCGAGTGACCGCGGCATGAATGGCCGGCAGTGGGTCAGGGGTGCATACCGGACAGTCGGAGCTGAACATTACCGGTGATCCGGTGTCCATCAGCTGCCGGAAGGCATAGGCCCATTGCCCCTTTTCCGCGACGACGTGGTCGATGAGATTAATGTCCAGAATCATATTCACCGGGGTGACGCAAAGTGCCAGGTTGAGCCTGCCGAGTCGCTTCAGGTCTTCCGGACGGATCATCTGTACATGTTCGATACGGTGGCGATAGAGAGGCCCCTGTGGTGTCGGACTTTTCCTGCGCTGTTCCTTTAAGTTTTCGAATATATTTATTATTTCTCGGTTGGCGCGGTCGCCGATGGCATGAACCATAACCGAAAGGCCTGCCCGGTCAGCCTTTTCGATGTCTTTGGCCAGGAGCGGCATATCCATAAGCGGCATGCCGCGTTCGGCATCAAGGTAGGGATCAATCATCCAGGCTGTACGTGCCCCCATGCCGCCGTCGGAAAAAAATTTTATATGACCGACGCGCAACCGGTCGCTGCCGAAACCCGAACGAAGGCCAAGGGCAATGATATTGTCGAGTTGATGGCCGGGCAGACTCATCCAACAGCGAAGATCGAGCTCTTCTTGATGCTCAAGTTCCTGGAAACATTGAAAAGAGCTGGCACCATCGCTATCGGCCATCAGGCGTATATCATGAATACCGGTGATGCCTAGGCGGTGCAGGGCGCCTATACCATCTCTAAAAGCATCGAGCACCTGGCTGGCCGCCGGTGCATCAATAACCCGCCGCACCAGATTGATGGCCAGTTCACGCAGGATGCCGGTGGGTTCTCCCGCTTCATCCCGTTCAATTTTGCCTTCGGGTGGATCCGGGGTGGCGGTGTCTATCCCGGCTATGTGCAGTGCCGCCGAGTTGGCGACGGCCAGGTGGAGATCGCAGCGCCACAGTAATACAGGATGATTCGGGGCAACCTTGTCAAGACATTGTCGGCTGGGCTGGTGTGGAATACTCCATTCGGTTTCATTCCAGCCCTGGCCCATGATCCATTGACCGGAGGCAAGTGTTTGAGCATTTTTTTCTATACGGGCAAGCAGGTCTTCAAGGCTGCTCAGATCACCGAGTTGCAGGTCTCGGCGCTTCAAAGCCCATTCGTAGAAATGGATATGGCTGTCGAAAAATCCGGGGACGACCAGGCGACCGCCAAGGTCAATCTTTTCAGTATCTGGTCCTGCCAGCCGGAGCATCTCGCTGCTGGAACCAAGAGCGATAATGTATTCCCGGCATATAGCCAAGGCATTCGTCGTTGGAAGAATTGGCTGGTCGACATAGCCGCTGGCCAGACAACAGTTGTAGAGAACAATCCCGGGGTGTTGCTTTGCTTTCATAGGCTCACAGGAGAAAACCTTGTTGGAAGGGATCGTTTTGATCAAGGACAAAATGATGCTGGCCAGTGATTGTTGCGCTTCCCCTGACACGCCCTATAATACCGCCAAATTGGCCTATAGGCAATTCACGGATTATTTTTCCCTGGAAAAAGGTGCCTAAAGGACTTGCATTGCGATAGGTTTTATCGAGGCTGAGCTTGCCTTTATGATGCAGCAAGGTCATCTTTGCTGTCGTGCCGGTACCGCAGGGAGATCTATCCATATGGGACTGGCCATAGATGACCACGCTTGTACCGCTTCCTCCCTGTTCATCTTCAGGGTTTTCGGTATAAAATTCAGTTACATCAACACTGTTCACCTCTGGACGTTCTGGATGAAAGACCTGCAATTGCCGGTTTGCTGCATCAATTATGGCCATGCCCAGGTCAATAAGCTTGTGGCTGTTTTGGGCAATGAGTTCCATGCCGATGGATGCGGCCGATACCATGGCAAAAAATCCACCGACGCAGACCAGGTCGATGCTAATCCGGTCAAATCCGGGTACTTCAATTGGACAATCGGTTTTCAGGACAAAGGATGGCACCATGTCGATGCCGACCGAGAGCACACGACCGTCGGCAACCCGGGTATGGGCCTGCAGGGGGCCGGATGGGGTGTCGACGGTGATAACCGTGTCACCGTTTTCCGCCTCAATTGCGCCGGTCTCAATCAGGGTGGTCACGGCACCGATGGTCGCATGACCGCAGAGATACGGGTAGCGTTTGGCATCCATATAGATGAGGCCGAATTGAGCCTGTGGGCTGACCGGTTCGGTCACCACCGCGGCGAACATATCTCGATGCCCGCGCGGTTCCTGGGTAAGCAGCAGGCGCAACTGGTCATAGCGGGAAGCGAAAAAATCCCGTTTTCCTATGATTGTCTTGCCGGGCAGCTCGCCGATACCGCCGATCAGCAGCCTGGTCGGCTCCCCTTGTGTATGGGAGTCAATGGTTATAAACGGGTCGGGATAGCGGTCGGAAAAACCTTTTTTGACCCGGTTGAGCGTATACATAGAGATCCTTTTATACGAAGCCAATAATTTTGATAAACTCGTAAAAATCTACCGGTATTGTCGAAATGGACTCTGGAAAAAGCTCGATATACTAGGCGTAGTATCTGAAACGGCGATTCGGCAGTACAAATAGTACGGCGAATCGCCGTTTCAGATCTACAACGACGTAGATCGGGCTTTTTACGAGTCCATCAATTTTCGATGGGGAGGAGATGGCAATGATGTGGTGCCACCTGGACGCTGACCTTTTCGCCGATATCATAAATCCTGGTGCGCATCATGCTGATGATATGGATCTCCCGACCTGTTCCCAACTCAATAAAATAACTGACTTCTCCTCCCATGTAACTGCGGTCCTTAATGCGGCCGGCAAAGGAGTTCATACTTTCTTTGGGGCTGAATTCATTTTCGTCAAAAAGATCAAAACGCTGGGCACGGACCACCAGCTCGACTCGATCGCCCATGTTAAAGGTGCCTTTGTTGTCGGCAATGAGCAGATCACCGGTTTCGATTTTCACCTTGACATGCTTGGTGTTGACATCGACGATCTCGCCCTTGATAAAATTGGAGTGGCCAAGAAAATCGGCGACAAAATGGTTGACCGGTTGGTTATAGACGGTCTGTGGGTCGCCTTCCTGCTGTTTGCGGCCGTCCTTCATCACCAGGATCTTATGCGACATGGACAGTGCTTCACGCTGGTCATGGGTGACAAAAATGGTGGTGACACCCAGCAGTTTCTGAAGGTTATCCACTTCTCGGCGCATTTCTTCGCGCAGGTTTTCATCCAAAGCGGAGAGTGGCTCATCCATCAGCAGTACATCGGGTTCGATAATGATGGCCCGGGCCATGGCGATGCGCTGCTGCTGTCCGCCGGAGAGCTGGCTCGGCATCCGCTTTTCGACTCCGGGCAGCCGGACCATTTCTAAGGCCTGCATGACTTTGTCCCGAATCTGGTTTTTGGGCACATCGCGGTATTTCAGGCCAAAAGCGACATTGTCGTAGATGGTCTTATGCGGAAACAGAGCGTAATTTTGAAAGATCATGCCAAGATTGCGTTTATGGATTGGGGTATCGTTGATCCGTACTCCCTTGATGAAAATATCACCCTCGGTCGGCTCTTCCAGCCCGGCAACCATGCGCAAGAGAGTAGTTTTGCCGCAACCAGAAGGGCCAAGCAGGGTTACCAGGCTGCCTTCCTCGATATCAAAATCCATTTTTTCCACGGCGGTAACCTTTCCGAACTGCTTCATTATGCCTTTGAACCGTACCAAAGGTTGTTTGTTGCCGGTAGCCAAGGTACTTAATCTCCCTGTTTTTTATATTGTGTACTCAAGGGCCGGAAATTTGGTAATGGAGAGTATCCGGCCCATATTGTAAGAAAAAAAATATCAGCTTCCCGCCTTGATGCGGTCCCATTTCTCCGTCCATTCCAGCTGGTTGGCGTTCCAGTAGGCCGGGTCGGCAAAGAGATAGCCCTCCAGCTTGCCGGTTGGGTCAAAAGCCGGCATCTTTTTGATCTTGTCGGTCAGGGTAACCTTTGTCGGATCAAGACTCGGCGGATAATTCTGTCCTTCCGATACGGCTATGGCGGCTGCCGGCTCAAGCATAAAATTGAGCAGCTTCTGCGCCACTTCCAGATCGGTTCCTTTTAAAACGAAGAGATATTCCATCCAGGAGTAGGTGCCTTTGGGTGCGAGGTAGCCGATCGGATGGCCTTCCTGCTGCAGCGCGGCGACCCGGCCGGACCAGGCGACGGTGGCATAGATTTCTTCGTTGGCGAGCAGGCTCATTAGCTCGGCTCCGGAACTCCAGTATTTTTTGACCAGGTCGCGCTGTTCACGCAGGGCCGCCCAAATGGCCTCGAGGTCGGTCATCTTATTGGGGCTTTGGTTGGTATGCAGGGCGGCATACCACATATTAGTTCTGAAATCGCCACCCCAGCTGCCCAGCTTGCCTTTCAGTTCTTTGTCCCATAGAAGAGAAGCACCGAGCTTTTCGGCCTTTTCCTTACTGATTTTATTTGAGTTGTAGGCAATCCCGGTCTGGCCAAGATCGTAAGGCACCGCCGAGAGAGTCCCTTTGGTGATCTCACGCAGGGGTTTTATCATCGCGGCCATGACATTTTGCAGATTGGGGATTTTTGTTTCGTCCAGAACCGATGCAAAACCTAGTTCCGCATAGCGGGCATAATCAAAAATGCCACTCAAGTGGGCAATATTGAACTCGCCGCCCGGCGGATAGGAGGCTTTGACTCTGGTCAGGTAGGAATTCATATCGCCGAATTCGCCATCGATAACTTTAATGCCGGTTGCTTTGGTAAAAGGCTCGAAGGCGTATTTTCGGAAGGCCTCGGAGGTTGAACCGCCCCATCCGTCAAAACGGATTGAGTCGGCTGCAGCAAAAGCATCGGTGACAGCACGGCCAAAGGGCGATCCCACAAGGCCGATGGAGGCGCCGGCCAGAGCAAGGTATTTAAGGAAATGACGACGGCTGAGTTGGCCACTTTTATAGGCGTCATATACCCTGTCCAGTTTTTCTTTCGTTACTGTGGTCATTGGTTCTCCTTGTGCAAAGGTTGATTGAAAATTGCTAGGTTCTTTTCTGCGCAAACTTGCGTGACAGGTAGCCTGCCAGCAAGGGGGTGGCAACGGTCATCACGATCATCACCGCACCAAGGGCGTTTATTTCCGGGCTGATTGAGTTGCGCAGCATACTGAAGATCTTCACCGGAACCGTCTGGTTTTCGGCGGTGGCCCAGAAAAGGGTGGCGGTAATGTCATCAAACGAGATGGTAAAGGAAAAAAGCGCCCCGGCAAGAATAGCCGGCAGAAGAAGGGGAAATGTCACTTCCATAAAGGTCTGAAAACCATTGGCTCCCAGGGACTTAGCCGCTTCTTCGTATTCTTTTTTTATGCCGACCAGGCGGGCCTGGACGATCAACAAAACATAGGGCAGGGTTAAAACGACATGGCCGATAAGAAGTAAGGCAAAGCTTTTTGGCTGCTGCAGAAAACGCAAGAATAGCAGCAGGGCAACGCCCAGCACCACCTCGGGAATCATGATCGGTGAGAGCAGCAGGGTGTTGAGGGTGTTCTTGCCGCGAAAATCAAAGCGGATGAAGGCCAGCGCGGCCATGATGCCGATCCCGGTCGAGATAACCGCGGTCAGTCCACCCAGGATCAGGGAATTCTTGAAGGCGTCGATGATCGAATCGTTCTGGGCCAGCTTGATAAACCAGCGAAAACTAAAACCTTCCATGGGAAAGATGCCGAATTGCTTGGGGTTGAATGCCAGGACGATGACCACCACGATGGGGGTGAACATAAAGATATAGACCAGAATCGTATGCAGTCTGATGAGTTTCCAGCCAATGGATTTTTGCCGCATCGGTTACTTTCCCTGAAAGCTTTTAAAGATCTGGTTGATCCCCAGATAACGGTTGTAGGACCAGACAATTATAAAGAGCAGTGCCAGTAAAATGACGCTGATAGCTGAGCCAAAGGGCCAGTCGAGGGTGCCGATGACCCGCTTGAAAATAAGATTGGCGATCATATCGTTGCCCGGTCCGCCGAGGATCATCGGCGGCAGATATGTACCTGCGGTCAGGACAAAGACTAAAAGAGAGCCCGCGCTGAGCCCGGGCAGGCTGAGCGGCAGGGTCACTTCGCGAAAGGCCTGCCACTCGGTGCAGCCCATGGAGCGGGCCGCCTCAAGCAGGCTTTTATCAATTCCTTCCAGGCTGACATAGATGTTTAAGACCATAAATGGCAGCAGGTACATCAGAAGACCCATCAAAACGGTGAATTCATTGTAGAGCATGGAAATCGGCGTCTCAATCAGGCCGAGCTGCAGCAGGAAATGGTTAATGAGCCCGGTGTCGCCCATAATGTTGATCCAGCTCATGGTGCGTATGATAAAGCTGACCCAGAAGGGCAGCATTATCAACAGCAGAAAAATCTGCTTATGCCGACTGGTGCTGCGGTAGAAAAAATAAGCGGGGATATAGCCCATGAGGATGCACAGAAAAACCGTCTCAAAAGAGATGCGGATGGTGCGCAGAAGGATCTTGGGATAGAAGAAATCTTCAAAGAATTTGGCGTAATTGCCCAGCTGAAAGGCCGGGATATCGGCGCCGCTGGGGGCCCGCAGCCAGAAGCTGTAGACGATGATGAAGCAGACCGGGATGACCAGAAGAAGAAAGACTGCAGTCATTGACGGCGCTAGCAGCGCCCATGGTTTCCAGCTGTTAGTTTTCATTGGTCTCTTGTGATTGAGAATGGCTCTTTGATGGTGGGTACGACTTACCCGGTTTTTTTCTCCGCCGGCAAAAGCTTGGAAAGAGTCTCGGCCGTTGCTATGATCTTTTCCTTATAAGCCGCGATTATTGCGGCACCAGTATGCTGCAACACCGAAAAATCAAAAGACACGGCACCAATACCGAGGCCGGTGAGGGGATCATAGAGCGGTGCGGCAATGGCCAGTACCCCAGGAAGATATTCCTCATCGGCTATGGCGAAGCCGCGCTTTTTGGTAATTTCTATTTCTTTGAAAAGTTTTGCTTTATCGACAATGGTCTTTGGGGTTTTGGCCACCAGTTCCATCGCCCCAATCTTTTCGGCAATCAGCTCATCAGGCAGGCTGGATAGATATGCCTTGCCGAGAGCCGTGTTGTGCAGGCTGTTTGTGGAGAATTCCGGCAATCTGTAGGTCAGGGTCTCCGCCGCTTCCTTATGATAGATGCGCATCAGGGTGTCGTTTTCGGCGAACACCACGTCAATGCTGATATTGTCTTCCCGGTTGATCCGATTCACCACTTCTTTGATCATCTGGAAATTGTCTATCGAGTGCAGCAAATTGATGCACAGGAGCAGACAGTGCAGGGAAGGCCGGATCACCTTGGTTTTCAGGTCTTTTTCCAGATAGCCCATTTCCACCAGGGTGTTGATATACCGGTAGGTTGTCGTCATATCGAGGCCGAGTATTTTAGCTATCTCACTCTGCGTCCTGGCAGGGCTGTCCTTGGTAAAAAGAGCCAGTATTTTCAGGCCTTTTTCCAGGGATTTCGAAAAGTAGAATTTTCCTTTTGACATTTTGATTTGGGATGAATTAATATCGCACTATAATAGTTTGTTGTTTACTATTATAGTATAAGTTGCAAATTTTTCCTTGAATGTCAATTCCTAATTTTCATTCAACACCACAGGAGGGCACAAAATGATGCCGGATGACACAGAGATCGGAATTGTTTATCAGAATTCAGGGGAGAAAAATCAGATCCGACTTGCCGAGTTGCAGACGGCATTAGTCGGCTTTTTAGAACATCTGGCGGTACGTCCGTTGATCGACCGGCCGTTCTTTGAAATAATCCAGACCGGCGATGGCCCGACCAAGCTGGAGAGACTGCTTGCGGCCTGTGGGTATAGTGATGACGTTTGCGGTTTTTTTACTGAATTGCTTGAGCAGCTTGGCCGCGCTGCCGGGACCAAAAAAATCAGCATCAACGCTATCGAGATGCCGCATCTGCTGCTGATGGCGATCCTCGAGGTGGTGTTGCCCGGCAACAGGTATATTTCGATAAAAAATACCCGGCAACTCGAAGAAATAACCAATATCAAGCTGCAAGAAGCTGACCGGGCCGACATGCAGAAGGTGATCGATACCTATCCGGTGCGCCTGTCGATGCATACGGTCCGCCAGATGCGGGTTTCCGGCAGTGTCGCCTATCAATATCTGCCCTTTGTCGAAGAACTGGATACTATAGGCCATACCAATACCTGGATCGGCCAGTTCCATCAGGGACTCCTGGAGCAGATGTACCAGAACCGAGTGATTTTTCTGCTCAACATGGGCTGTCCGGTCTATTGCCGGTTCTGCTTTCGCAAGCATAAAGAGGAACGCAACCAGACCAATCCGACCACCGAGGGGGTCGCCGCGGCGGTCGAGCATGTGCGGAATTCTCCGGCGATTAAAGAAATTGTCATCACCGGCGGGGATCCTTTTATGAATATGGCCAATATGGCCGGGGCCATTGATGGATTGATGGAGATTGAGCATGTGCAGACCCTGCGTCTGGCGACCCGCTCCATCGCCTACTATCCGCATCTTTTTCTAGGTGATGAGGCGAAGCTGCTCAACTATCTCAAGCGCAAGAACCTCGAGCTGCAGGAGCGCGGCAAGCGGATGGAGATCGCCACCCACTTTATCCATCCGGACGAGATCTCCCCGCAGTGCCTGCTGATTATCACCGAGCTGGTCAAAAACGGCATCGCCGTCTATGTCCAGACCCCATTTCTCAAAGACTGCAACGATGAAGGACCCGAACTGGTCCGGTTATTTAGTCTGCTGCGTGGTGCCGGGGCCGAGCTGCATTATATCTATATTCCATGCAGTCCCATCCACGGCAACAGCGTCTACTGGTCGCCCATTGCCAAAGGTCTGCAGGCGGGCAGCTACCTGCGGGCGCATCTGTCCGATCGGGTCGTGCCGAGAATCTGTACCGCCACGCCGATTGGCAAGATTGACTGGAATTCAAGCGGCTGGGCGGTTGAGCCGGTTGCGGAAAATGATAACTTCATCTGGATTCGCAGCCCCTATACCCCGGATTATTTCAAGCAGTTTGCCCCCATCGCCAATGAGCTGGAGAATATCCGAGTCAACGAAGAGGGGACCATTGATATCCAGTATATGGCCAAACTGGGTGACGATGCCCTCTTTCTTGGTTCCCGTCCGTTGCGCCTTGGCGGCGGCATGTTCCAGCCGGAAACGACCGAAGCGGTTATGGCGGAGATCCGCAGTGGGGAAACCCTGACTCCTTCTCTGGTTGAGACCAGATCGTCGTCGATTTCCCGGGTGCATGAAACCCGGGTTGAGGTTGATGTCAACTGTTCCGAAGAGGATTTGTATTATATTCGAAGTGATGAGCGCATTACCGATGTGCTGCTCGTCTCTGAGAAAGACGGGGTGGAATCGTTATTCCAGGTTGGAAAAATCATCCGGGTACTGGAGGATATCGCCCATGTCAATGCTATTCGCCTGCGCAGTCTGATGTTTAATTATGAGCCGGAACGCTTTACCGCCGAGGTTATCGATAAACTGGCCAGCCTGAATAAACTGAGCATTGCCAACCCGAAGCGGCTGGAAATTGAAACCCAGTTTTTGGTGCCGGATGAATTTCGGGCTGAGCATGGCCGGCTGGCAATGTTATTGAAAAACAAAGGAATAACCGTCTATAACAATACACCGCTTCTGGGTAGGATCAACGATTCACCGGACAGCATTCAACTTCTCGCCTATAATTGCCGGAATGCAGGCGTTGAATTTCATCATCTGTACGTTGCCGGCCTGCCGATCCAGAATACATGGAATGGTGACAATCCGGTGGCGCTCTATGATGTAGTGGATATTGCCACCCGCGTCCGCCGCGACGGCAGCGGGCGGGAAGTGCCACGCTATATAATTAGGACTATACTCGGGGAGGTGGATTTTGGCCTGACTTCGACCATTATCGGTACCGCCGGGGAGCTCTCGGTAAAATTGCTGCCCTATGATATATCGTATTTTAAAGGTTTATCGATTGATTTTACCTGGCCGGAGGCGGTTGACGAAGATGCTGACGGCAGACCGGTCGTGCCGGTCACCGGACTGCTGAAAACCACCGATTTCGCCCTGTCGTAAGGAGAAAAATATGCACTATCCATTTTTGCTGTACAGCCGCAAAATCGAGATTAAACCCCTTTTTAAGGATTTGCAGGGCGATCCCTATATTGCCGATCTGTCCGGCTCCAGTCGTCTTTTTGGTGCAGCCGATATGCGCGACCAACGGCAGTTCCAAAAAATTCTCGAAGATAAGATGGGCGCCGAGCATAGTTGGGGCGTGGCCGCCTACCTGGAAAACAGGGCCAAGCTACTGGCCGACTGTCCGCAGATGGTCGCCGAACAACGCTTTGTCCATCTCGGGCTCGACATTATTGTTCCCCTTGGTACACCGCTCCATGCACCGCTTGCAGGCACTGTTGCCGAGAGCGGGTATGAGAGTGGCGAAGGCAATTACGGTGGTTTTGTCCTGCTCCGCCACGACAGCCCGTATTTTCAAAGCTTCTATAGCTTTTACGGACATTTGCGGCGTAGCAGTCTGCCGGGGATCGAGAGAACTTTTGCCGCGGGCGAGCCCTTCGCCGAAATCGGGGATTTTCATGAAAACGGCAACTGGTTCTACCATACCCACCTGCAGGTGATCACGGCCAAAGGATTGGCTAACGGCTATATTGCCAAAGGCTACTGCAATGAACGAGATCTGGCGCAAATGGATGCGCTTTGTCCTTCACCTATTCCCTTGTTTAAGGTATTTTAAGCCGACAGAAGTCGAATAAGCTCCGCGTCGTTGAGTGGTCGCCGGAGTATGGCCGCTGTTGCGCGGATCTTTTCTATCGCCTTATCCGAGAGTTGGTCGGAACAGGCAGTATCGAGCTGGGTCATCCGCTGGAGAATTGCCTGGCGGCCGCTTTTAGCGCCAAAAAGAAGTTTACGTTCAGCCTGAACTCTCTCTGGATTAAACGGTTCATAGGTTTCCGGGTTATTTTGCAGCCCGTGCAGGTGCAGACCAGTTTCGCAGGTAAAGATATCCTCCCCGATAACCGGCTGGTTGCCGGCGATATTCCTGCCGGTGATTGCTGCCATATAGCGGGCCAGTGGTTTAAGGAATTCGGCCTTTAAACTCTGCACTTTCTTTGCCAGACTGAGATAGCCGACAACTTCTTCAAGCCTGGCGCAGCCGGTCCGTTCACCTAAACCTAAAACGACGGCATCAACGGATGAAGCCCCGGCCTCAAGCGCGGCAATGGCATTGGCTGTTGCCATACCAAAATCGTTATGAGTATGCACAGCCAGCAGGCAGCCTATGCGCGCTTTTGTCAAGGTGGCGATAATTGCGGTAAACTGAGTGGGGGAGGCGATGCCCACCGTATCGGCAATGCGGATACGCATTGCGCCATGGTGTGCAGCCACCTTCGCCATATGCACTAAAAACTTCAGGTCGCTTCTCGTCGCGTCTTCAAAGCCGATTGACACCGCCAGTCCCATCCGTTTTGCCAATTCGATACTTTTGGTCATGGTCTGCTCCGCCCAGACACGATCTTTCTGCAGTCGGTCCTGCAGGTGCATATCAGACACCGGCACGGACATTGACAGGATATCGGGAGCGAGCTTTGCAGCGTGGATGATGTCTTCACTCTTACACCTGCTCCACAGCGACAGTTTAAGATGTGGATGGACGGTCCGGCAATAACTGATCAGTGATTCGGGGCAGGGATGCAGAGGCGATGCAATTCCCACTTCCGCCTCGGTTATCCCGATTTTGACCAGACCGTCGAGAATATGCTTTTTTTCCATAAGGGAAAAGAGCAGGCCGGGAGTCTGTTCGCCTTCGCGCAGGGTTGTGTCGATTATGTGGTAAGTTGGGGGCATTTGCATTCCTCTTAATGCTAAGAGGAATGCAAAAAAGGTACCATGAAGTGTGAGAGCCCGGAAGCATAAGTGCTCTGAGCTTGAACAGCAGAAAAGGTTTTTCCCAGAGTTTACAAAAGGGACAAGAGGATCTACTGAAATGTAGGATTGCGACAATTCGGTAGATACATGTTTTGACAAGTACTCCGAAAATTAACTGATCAGTAGGCGATTAACTTTGGCTGTCTCCAGTGTGTGTCACAGCCCAGCTCTGCCAGCAGAGTTACCCCTTTGTCCATGTTTGCACCAACGGAGCTCAGGCCGTGTGAATCATCACCCGGTACCACCGTGATGCCCATTTGCAGGGCCATTTCCAGGACCCTGCGGGAAATATACGGTTCATCAGCACCTTTCAAGAGCGAGCGCAGGTTGAAGTCCATGATTAAATCCAGCTCAGCGATAAGCTGCAGATTTCTTTTGATCCGCGCGATGATCTCAGGTTCCATAAGTCTCTTTTTGTAGCCGGGGTCAAAAATTCGGATAAGATCGAAATGGCCGACTACCGAGGGTTTGAGTAGCTTGATCATGGCATGCTGCAGATCGAAATACTTGCAGTACAGGGGTATGATGCCGCCTACGGCGGCAACTGTTTTATCGTATTGCTCCTGGGAATAATCAAATCCCATATCATCGACAAAATGGACCGAACCAACGATATAATCAGGCTGAAAAGTTTTGAGCAGAAAAGGCACAAACTCTTCATAACCGCTATAGGTTTCTATCTCCATCGCTGCAAAAATTTTGATCTTTTCGCTATATTTCTGCTGCAGTTGCCGACACTCCTGCATATAGCTGGTAAAACGGTTGAACTGAAACTCCGGAGTCAGGTTAGCCGCCCTCTGGTCCGGATAGAGCAACTCCTCACTGATTGCCGGGGAGTGCTCGGTTATTCCTACCCAGGGAAACTGCTGGGCAATGTATGCCAGGATAATTTCTTCAAGGGAATCGGTGGCATGATGGCAAAACTGACCGCTATGGCCGCCATGGACGGAGACAAAAGATGGTGTTTTCATCGGGGCTGACTACCTTTGGGATTTTTTATGGCTTACATGGTGGCATCAATGCAGGGACTTGCCGGTGCTGGACATGGCCAGGTTGCCGTCACGCACGCCGCGCAGGGCGATAAGCCGATCGGCCAGGTCCTGGACTTCCTTGGCTTTTCCCCGCACGACGATAACTTCGAGGCAGTTGTCGTGGTCCATATGGACATGGGTGGTGGAGACGATATGGTGATGGTAATCGTGCTGCACCAGGGTGACTTTTTCCTGCAGTTTATGCTGGTGATGATCATAGACCAGGCTGATGACGCCCATGACCTGTTTATCCGATTGCCATTCTTCCTTGATAAAAGTTTTCCGGATCAAGTCGCGGATCGCTTCAGAACGATTACTGTAACTGCGGGCTTTTATATGTTCATCGAAAATATCCAGCAATTTTTCCTCAAGTGATATCGAAAATCGTTTCAGCATACGTGGTTACCTCCCTCGAATTACTTTTTCTGTGCACCACTATATAGGCTCGTTGATATCTCTGCAAGCAGTCGTTGTCACTCTGGCAATGCGCACCATTAATCGCTCATCCCGCGAAGAGGATTTTCCCCCTGCCGGCTGTTGTTCCCGTGCAGGCGATATCGACAATAAATAAGGGTCAGGATAATGCAGCCGAGCGTATACCACGGAAACCAGCCGATGGCATTTTGAAAGGCGAGATCTTCAACAGCCGATTGCGACCAGTCGGGATGGGCAGTTGACTCGGTGGTCCGCTGATAGTGCATCAGCGTGGCGAACAAAAAGCCAATCAGCCCGTAGGCAAGATTAAAGGCCATCCCTTTAAAGCTCAACACCGTCGCCCGCTGGTTGGATGCGGTAATTTGATTGAGATAGTGACTGGTAAAAATGGACACAAACATCATGGCGACAAGGATGAGGGTCATCGGCAGCACGCCCCAATAGGGGAAAAACCCGGTAAGGCCGATCAGTCCGGCAAGGCTGATGCCAAAAACCCACCACATATTGACTGTTGGCGTATTTTTTTCAATCATATATTCGGCGATTTTCGGCGTTAGCAAGCCAAGCAGGGCAATAGCCGATCCGATTACTCCGAAACTGGCTTCCGGCAGCTGAATCAATCGATAGTACTGGCTGGTCATGGTGACGATCATGCGCAGTATATGGTCGTAACACATACCAAAAAGGATGATCGCCAAAGCAAATGGGGTTCGGGCAATCCAGATTCCGGCATTCCAGGTCATCTTCAAGGCGGCGATGGTCTTGAAATTACCATCCTCGCCATCTTTTCTATCTTCCGTCATGCGCAACGCGATGATTGTCGTCAAAACGGCTAAAATAAGAGTCAGGTAAATCGGAAAACGCATAGTGGTCTGCTGCTTTACAATAACTGAGGCGCCAAGCCAGTTGAGCACATGATTGACGACACTTGGGTCGTAGATCAGGGCACCGATGGTCATGGTGACGATAGTGCCAATGGAGCGCAGCCGCATCTGCAGGCTGAGTACCTTCGGCCAGTCGTCCGGATTGCCTTCGGCGACCAGAGTGTCGTAGGCGATGGCCTCATCTGCCCCACTGGCCATCGCTTCGGCCAGGCCACTCAGGATTCGATTAACAAAAAAAGCCCAGAAAATAAGACTACTGTTGCCTAAAGGGATAAACGCAATAAGACCCATCTCGAGTAGCATCAGCAGAGAAGTAGCGACCAGCAGATATTTACGCCCTAAAATATCGGCCAGAGCCCCGGAAGGTACTTCGGCACAGACGATCGTGATTGCCCAGACGGTATTTAACAAGGCAAACTGCTCAATCGTCAGACCGAAATCAAGAAAAAGAATAGTGAAGACGGGATAGTAAAACCGGGCATTGAAGAAAACGCGAAAGGCGATAAAGAGTCGAATATTGGGGATGGAAAAGGGTGATGATACCGCTTGCATGCTGTTCCCTTGTGGTGATCGTCGAGCGTGCAAGATGCACTTCTTATTCTCCTGATCAGTAAAAGACAGGAGCGCGCTCCTTTTTCTTTTCTTTGGCTTTTTTTTACGAAATGCCTTTGCGGGTCAGTTGCTCCCGGGCCATTTCCGAGATAGTCCTGAAATCGATTTTACCGCTGCCCATCTTTGGCAGCGATTCCCAAACCAGGAATATTTTCGGTAGAGCAATGGCTGGGAGATACGCCGCCATCTCCTTGAGGACGGTTTTCTCTTCCAGCGGCGTTGTCACCACGGCGACGATCCGGGCTCCTTTAATGGCATCGGGGATCTCCACCACGCAGCAGTGACTGTCTTCCGGCATAAATTTTTCCAGCACATCCTCGATCTTGACCAGCGAGACCATCTCGCCGCCGATCTTGACAAATCGCTTCAGGCGACCGACATGCCAGAGATATCCGTCTTCGTCAAGGTTGCCCATATCTCCGGTATCGTACCAGCCGCGGCGGATATGCAGGGAAGTCTGCTCAAAGTCATTGAAATATCCCTTCATAACGCTGTCGCCTTTAACGAGGATACGGCCGTCTTCGCCCAGGGCGCATTTCTCTCCGGTCTCATAATTTTCGATCCGCACCTGGATGCCGGGGATCGGTTTGCCGACACTGCCGGGTCGGTTGGCTGCAATGGTATTGGTGGAAATAACCGGCGAGCATTCGGTTGCCCCGTAGCCTTCGAGAACGGTAATATTATGTTTGCTTTTAAAGCCTTCCCGAAGCGCCTCCGGGCATTTATCGGCTCCGGTCAGGGCGATGCGCAGCGTGTTGAAATCGCCTTTTTCCGATTTGCGCAGGTAGCCCCAGAAAAAAGATGGGGTGCCGACCAGGCAGGTCGCCTTATGCTCTCTGGCGATGGTGCAGACTTTCTTGAAATCAAGCGGATTGGCATAGGTGAGCATGGTCATACCAAACGATATGGGGACCCAGAGGTCCACAGTCAGGCCAAAGACATGAAAAAAAGGCAGGGTGCACAGAAAGACATCGTCACTGGTAAAACTGAAGATCGGTGCAACCGATTTGACGTTGGCCAGAATGTTCTTGTGCGTCAACTGCACGGCCTTGGGGTCTTTTTCACTGCCGCTGGTGAACAGGATGACCGCTGTATCGTCTTCATGACCGCAGTGCACCATTTTTTTTATGATGGGAGCGGGCAGAGCCGCAGTCAGAGCCGCCCTGATTTTCTGGTTGGAAGTGATCGAAGTCATTATTTCTTCGATATAAATCATCCCGTCCACATGGGGACACTCGATTTTTTCCAACAACGCCTTGGAGGTAATGATAGTCTTGAAGTCACATTTACCCTGGGCATACTTGGCGTTGTACTCCGCCCCGGTCGAATAGTTTATCATGACCGGGGTCCGGCCGCTCATCAGGATAGCAATCTTGGCTAGAATGCAGCCGGCCGAAGTCGGCATCATCAGGCCGATAAAACCGGGGTGGAGCTGACGAAAAATACGGCACAGAATCAAACAGGCTATCAGAGATTTAGAATAGGTAAGTTCCCGGTTGGTTGTCAGATCATTGATAGCCATTTTTTTCTTAAACTGCTTGGCAATGTCTATAAATTGATGATGTAACAGCACCAGTCCCTCCATTATTATTTACGAGTTCATTAATAAATGAAAAACCCCATAGTCGGATCAGTTCTTCAACTCGAGTTCAGCCAGCTCAGTTATCGATTTTGGGATCTCTTTTTTAACCTGAACGCCAAGTTCTTTCAACTGTTCTGCCTGGGCGACCAGGTTGCCACGGCCACTGGTCAATTTCAGGAAGGCGCAGTCGTAGGTACTGTGGCAGGTGGCCAGTTGTTTACCGATTTTTTCCATCTCTTCCATAAAACCGCGAAATTTATCATACATGATACCTGCCCGTCGTGCGATCTCCAGGGCATTCTTGCTCTGATGTTCAAACTGCCAGATATTTTCAATCGTTCGCAGGGCTGCCAGCAGGGTAGTCGGCGTTACAATAATAATATTTTTGCCGAGTGCTTCAATAAAAAGAGTGTCATCCTGGGAAAAAGCAGTGGAAAATGCCGCCTCAATCGGCATAAACATCAGGATAAAGTCCAGGGAATGGATGCCGGCCAGCTCGGGGTAATTTTTTTTGCTGAGAGCTGTGATATGTTCGCGAATGGCTTTGATCATTGCGGCGAGATGGATTTTACGTTCATTCTCATCGTCGCTGTTGACATATTTTTCCCAACTGACCAGCGATACCTTGGAGTCAATTATTATATCTTTGTCTTCCGGTAGGTGGACAACCACATCAGGCTTCAGCAGACGGTTATTGTTATCACGAAAACCGCCCTGGGTATCGTATTCCAGCCCGCGGCGCAACCCGGATTTTTCCAGGACCCGTTCGAGAACCAGTTCTCCCCAATTGCCTTGAATTTTATTGTCGCCTTTCAGGGCGTTGGTCAAGTTGACTGCTTCCCTGTTCACCTGCTGATTGAGGTCACGGAGCTGGATAATTTCACTTTTCAGAGAAAACCGTTCACGGCTGTCATGGCGATGGATCTCGTTAATTTCCTGTTTCAGCGCAGTCAGTTGACTGTTGAACGGCTGGAGAATGGCGTCTAATTTTTCCCGGTTCAATTCACTGAAACGGACACTTTTTTCATCAAAGATCTGCTGGGCCAGGCCGGAAAACTGCAATCGCAATTCTTCCCGGGCATTTTCAAGCAGTTGCAGTTTTTCTGTGGCGTGTTTTCTCTCGTTGGTTAACAAGGTAAGGAGTTTGGCTTCTTGAATAGCCAGGCGGTTATGCTGTTCCAACGCATCAGCTAGTTTTTTTTCTGCGGCACTCAAGCCTGTTGCCATGTTTTGCTGCACTCTGAGCAGCCCGGATATTTTGAATATTAGCAGAAGTGTGACCAGCAAAAGTAGCAGAGCGGTTATCGTCAGCAACAGAACCAGGGATTGCAGGGAGAAGTCTTGTGGCAGAAAACCCTGCAGAAAGATGACGAAGGCCCTGGCAAATTCATCCATCTTGTATCAACCAAGCGCGACGTCAAGCGTCATCATGATGGCGAAACCGACCATTACTCCTATGGTCGGGATATCGGAATGTCTCCCTGCCTGGGATTCGGGGATGAGTTCTTCGGCGACAACATAGATCATTGCCCCTGCGGCAAAAGAGAGGGCATAGGGAAGAATCGGCTGCATGATAATAACGGCCGCGGCACCTAAAACTCCGGCGATTGGTTCGACCATGCCGGAAGCCTGGCCGTAGAGAAAACTCTTGGTGCGTGACATACCTTCCCGGCGCAAAGGTACGGAGACAGCAGCACCTTCTGGGAAATTCTGAATGCCGATGCCGATGGCGAGAGCAATAGCCGCGCCAAGTGAAGCTGCCGGATGGCCGGCAGCCGCAGCCCCAAAAGCCACCCCAACTGCCAATCCTTCCGGGATATTATGCAGGGTTATGGCGAGAACCAAAAGCACAGAGCGCTGCCAGCCGGTCTTGATACCTTCTGCATCTTTTTCAGGAAATCCTGGATGGAGGTGAGGCAGGATCTTGTCTGCGCACCAGAGAAACAGTCCGCCACTGAGAAAGCCGATCAGAGGGGCCACCCAGGGAGTGCCGCCCCTGATTTCGACCATTTCGATGGCCGGTGCCAGCAGTGACCAGAAACTGGCGGCAATCATAACCCCAGCCGCACCACCAAGCAGTCCATCCATCACTTTCCGATCAATCTTTTTAAAGAAAAAGACCATGGCGGCCCCCAGGGCGGTGACAAACCAGGTAAATAGGGTCCCGATCAGGGCCTGCATGATGGGTGAAAATTCACGAAACCATTGTTCCATGCTTGTTCCTTGTTAGTGTGTGATGATGGCAGACGGTTAATGATGCATTGGACAAAAGGACCAATCCGGCTGGAAAAGACGGGATAATCAATGGCGATGTCAAATCACCAATCCCGCCCAAAAGCGTCGCGGGACTCTGTTGAGTACCCCCTTGAGGGGTGTAGGTTCCGTCACGCCTTTTATTAATCAGCTGAGTGGGTTATGTCACTAATCCCGCCCAAAAGCGTCGCGGGATAAGTTCCGTCACGAAATTCTTTCGGAACTGCACCGAAAGAATTTCTACGTCACTAAAGAGCCCAAGGCTTATCCCTACCACCAAGAATATGCAAGTGGATGTGGAAAACCACCTGCCCGGCCTTGGCGCCATTATTGAAAATTATCCGGAAGGCATCGCCGGTACCGTTTTCTTTGGCCAGCCGTGATCCTATGCGAATAAGTTTACCGATTAGTTTATCGTCCGTCTCTGTCACATCTACTGGACTCGGAATGTGTTTTTTGGGGATTACCAGAAAGTGAACGGGAGCCTGCGGTGAGATATCCCAGAATGCCAGAACGTCATCGTCCTCATAGAGTTTTTTACTGGGGATCTCCCCGGCGATAATCTTGCAAAAGATACAGTTGCTCATAGCCGTTCCTCCTCATTGATTTGTCAACTTTCTACAGAAATAGGGGTCGAAACTGCATGTATTTGTATTTGATACAACTCTGTATACAACACCATGAAGTTTTCGTAAATGGGCGGCAGCGTATATGGCGAAAGAAAAAAAGCCATACAGCAGTATCAAAAAAAATTACTGTTGTATGGCTGTGAAGCGAAGAAAAGAATTTTCGCTAATGGGCTGACAGGTGGTTTTCCTGGTCACTTAGTATAACTAAAAATAAGCTCTTTATCCTTTTCATCGACAAATGCTTCCCCACCTTTATGTAACTTGCCGAACAGGATCTCTTCGGTCAGGGTATCGCCTATCTCTTTCATAATCAGGCGTCGCAGAGGTCTCGCACCAAAATCTGGGTCATAGCCTTTCTTGGCCAGATATTTTCGAGCCTGGTCGCTGAGCTTGATGCTAACCCGTTTCTCGGCCAGTTGCCCTTCCAGCTCTCTAATCAGCTTGTCGACAACTCGTTCGGTGGCCTCATTATCCAGAGAGCTGAAAGTAACAATTGCATCGAGCCTGTTGCGGAACTCAGGAGCAAAAAGCTTATTGACAGCGGTTTGGTCCTTGCCTTTTTTGCCGGTAACAAAACCAATGCTTCTACTGGCTAACTCTCTTGCGCCGGCGTTGGTCGTCATAATGATTATAACGTTGCGGAAATCTGCTTTCCGCCCTGAGTTGTCGGTAAGAGTTGAGTGATCCATCACCTGCAGGAGGATGGAGAAGATATCTGGATGAGCCTTTTCGATTTCATCGAGCAGCAATACCGAATAGGGATGTTTACGAATAGCTTCGGTGAGCAGGCCTCCCTGATCAAAACCGACATAACCCGGCGGTGAGCCAATCAATCTGGCAACGGCGTGTTTCTCCATGTATTCACTCATGTCAAAACGTTCGAAATGCACATGAAGAGTGCTCGCCAGCTGTCTGGCCACCTCAGTTTTACCGACCCCGGTCGGTCCGGCAAAGATAAAACTTCCGGTGGGTGAGTCGGGATTGCCAAGTCCCGCCCGGGAGCGTTTGACTGCGGTAGTTACCACTTCGATGGCTTCATCCTGGCCAAAGACTACTTTTTTAAGATTTGTTGCCAGCTCTTTCAGCTCAGTGATCTCTGAAAGGGTACTGCTTTTTGCCGGAATTCTGGCAATCCGCGAGACCACCTTCTCAATGTCGGTAATCTTAACCATGGTACCCTGCCGCCCTTCCAGACGAAAAAAGGAACCGACTTCATCCATGATATCAATGGCTTTATCGGGAAGAAAACGCTCGTTGATATACCGGTCGGAAAGTTCGGCCATGGCCTTGAGTGAGCTCTGCGAGTAGCGGACATTGTGATGTTTCTCGTATTTATCCTTTAAGCCCTTGAGGATCAGATGGGTATCGTCAACTGATGGCTCTTCGATATCGATTTTCTGGAACCGTCTGGACAGTGCCCGGTCTTTCTCAATCTGGTTTTTATACTCTTCATAGGTAGTCGAGCCGATGCAGCGCAAGATACCCGCCTGCAGCGCCGGTTTGAGCAGGTTGGACGCATCCATCGAGCCGCCGCTGGTGGCGCCAGCCCCGACAATGGTATGCATTTCGTCGATAAATAGGATGGCGTTTTTTTTCTGCTCTATCGCCGAGACCACACTTTTTAACCGCTTTTCAAAGTCGCCGCGATATTTGGTGCCGGCCACCAGGGTGCCCATATCGAGCAGGTGAATATCCACATCCTGCAGCAGATCCGGAACTTTTGGCTTGTCGCCTTTTCCCCTGGCCACCTTGTCTTCATAAATGCGCAGGGCAAGGCCTTCGGCCATGGCGGTTTTACCGACCCCGGGTTCACCAACGAGCAGGGGGTTGTTTTTTTTGCGCCGACACAGCACCTGCATGATCCTGCCGATCTCTTCATTGCGACCAATGAGGGGATCGAGTTTGCCTTTGGCTGCATAGTCGGCCAGGTTGACGGTAAATTCCTCAAGCGCCTTGGCATCTTTGGTGCCCTTTTGCGGATTTGGACCTTCCGGCGGGGTGGCAAAGGGCTCTTTCTGCAAGCCATCGGCAGGCAGTTCATGGGAGATGAAATTAACCACCGCCATTTTACCAATGCCTACCGAAGTAAGGAAATAGACCGCATGGGATTCTTCTTCAGATAGGATGGAGACCAGCACATCGCCACTGTCAACCTGTTGCTTGCCGCAGCTTTGAACATGGGCTACAGCCCGCTGGAGCACTCGATTAAAGGCGATTGTCTGGGCAGGTTCCCTGGTGTCATTATTAGAGAACTTTGGGATTTCCAGGAGGAAAAATTTTTCCAGGCGTTCTTTTAGCACCTGGGTTGAGCCACCACATTCGTTGATGATAAAACTGGTGAGCTCGTCGTGTAAGAGACCATAGAGCATATGTTCAACGGTCACGTACTCATGATTATGAGTTTTTGCCTCTCTTATGGCCAGTATCAGGGATTTTTCCAGTGTTTTGCTCAGCATAATTTCCGCATATAGTTGGGTAAAAGGGTTCTTTCACCTGTTAGACCGTTTCCATCGAACAGCGCAGTGGAAACTCGTTTTTCTTCGCCAGCTGGTGCACAATCGAGATTTTTGTTTCGCAAATTTCCCGGGTGTATATTCCGGCGATTCCTACCCCCTCGTTGTGCACATTAAGCATTATTCTCGTCGCGTCATTGGCTGACTTGTGAAAAACAGATTCAAGTATGGCAATGACAAATTCCATGGAAGTATAGTCATCATTGTGCAGCAGCACTTTGTACAGCCGCGGTTCTTTTATCTCAGTCGTGTCTTCAGTAAGAATCGATCCTTCTCGCTGATTTTTATTTTCTGCCATGGTTCTACAGTAGTACGTGTCTATTAAATGATTTAATTCTGACTCAAAGTACTTCTACCCGTCAAGGGGAGTATTGAAAAGAGTCCCGGTTTTATTTTCACTTGCCGGGGTACGATACTCCCTGAATGACAATTACCATAATAATAATTTACTCATTTTCAATAGGGCATACACTTCCTCTCAGGAAAACTTGGGCGATCCCTGCAGCATGGCAAGAAAGAGTTCTTCCAGCACCAATTGTGCCGGGACAGCGGAGCCCTTCAGGCGAAATTCGGCGTCAAGCAGCATAGCCATCCATCGCTTCAGGCCGGAACAGGAATAATCGGACGCCTTGCTGAAACTCATAAACAGGGCAAATGGGTGGCCCTGCAGCAGTTCAATCCATTCTCCCTGTGCTTTCAACTCAGGGAGATAACGGCCTTGAAATTCCTTGGCGTTCATGCCGCGTCGCCAGACCGGCGAAGGGAGCAACTGCAAGGACCTGTAGATCAATTGTTTTTTAAGAAAATTACGCATGGTGGCAAGAATGGCAAGACTGTGCATGCCCTGTTCTAAAAGCCGTGATAAAAGAGTGAGTGTTTTGCCCACCTGTCTTTTGCTAAAAGCGTCGGTCAATTCATACAGCGCATCTTCCCTACTGCGGGCGACCATGAGGTCCACGTCGCTGCGGTTGATCGCCGTACGGTTGCCGACAAAGTGGGCCAGTTTCTCGATTTCAGTGACAACAGCCACTGGATGAAATCCGACCCGTTCAAAAAAAAGCTCCGCGGCCGGGGGATCGATTGATATGCCGAATTCCCCCAATGTTTTTTCCATCATCTCCTGCAGGACTGCTTTTTGCTCGTTCTGGGCGGCGGCGTTTGAGCCGGATGCCACCGAACAGTCGACGATGGTCCCTTTTTTCTTGACATAGGTAAACAGGCGCTGGCGCTTATCCACTGTCTCTGCGGTTAACAGCAGAATGTTGCCCCCTGGAAGCCCCTTGTCAAACGCCTCGATATAGCGGTCGACCAGGTTGGCGGTGTTACTTGTTGTTATCTCTTGTGATTCTGCGAGGAGGCTGTCGGCCCAGGTCAGGCTTTCAGAAGGTTTGTCAAAAGCGAAGATTTTTTTCCATTCCTGGGCGGTAATTTCTGAAAGCGGGGCAGGCCCGTCGATTTTCTGGTCGACTGCCTGGACCATGGCCTGCAGATGGCGGGCAGCAGGTCCGGGGCGACCAGCCTGGAAGGACTGGACCGCCTTGGCCCATATCTCGGCGACGACAGTCTTGCTGTGAAAGATGCGGCTATCGGCGATGCGATAAATTTGCCGGCCGGGTAGCAGGCTGAAACTCATCAATCTGGCCAGGGTCTGGCCGGGATCTTCCCTGTCTCCATCTACAGCGTGCACGGCTCCTGGCTGTTGTCGAAGCAGTATGTCCTGGAGAGAATCGGCGGCCTCTTTGCACAGGAACCGTTCACCAAAAAAAAGATACACCTGTGATTCGCTCTGAAAGTTTCCTTCCTGAATCTTGGCTTGAAGTTCGGATCGTTTAAACTGTACCATATGTTCAGCCTGCGTGGTGGGCAAAGAGACGTTTCATTTAATTCTAAAGTTGATAATAATACAGAGTAGTGGTTTTCCCTTGGTTTTCCAAGTTTTCAATTGTAAAACTGACCAGAAAAAAGGTTGCAAAGCAATAACGAAGCAAAATGAAATGCGCTTGAGGCATTTATTAAAAGAAACGAACCAGGCTAAGAGAGTGAGATGTGAAATTACCCAAAAGAAACGATCCCTGCTGGTGCAACAACGGAAAAAAATACAAAAAATGCCATCTGATTACCGATGAACTTGGCGAGACCTCTCCTCCCGCTCTGAAAAACGATGTGCCGAGAAAACCGACGGTCACCGCCGGCAGAATAAGCCCTGTTAATTCTGTTCCGGATCATATCGGTCGGCCCGAATATGCCGATACCGGTGCCCCCACATCGGCCAGATCATCGTGCAAAAAAGAAAATTTTGATCAGATTGAGCGGATGCGCAAAGCGGGAGAGCTTGCTCGCGAGGTGCTCAATACCGTCCTTGCCAATGTGCGACCGGGCGTGACGACAGACGCGCTTGATCGGATCGCCCATAATCGCACTATCGAACTGGATGCTTATCCGAGTCCTTTAAACTATATGGGTTTTCCTAAATCGATCTGCACCTCGATCAATGAAGTGGTGGTGCACGGCATTCCCGACAGCAGGGCGCTGGTTGCAGGAGATATCATCAACTGCGATGTCACCGTCTATGCCTATGGGATGCACGGGGATTGCTCAGAGACCGTTTTTGTCGGAGAAGTTGACGAGGATTCCAGAAAATTAGTCGAGGTAACCTGGCAGTGTCTACTGCAGGCAATGGACTTGGTGCGTCCGGGACAACATTTCAAAGCTATCGGCCAGGTCATAGAAAAGCTGGTCAAAGAGCACGGCTACAGCATCGTCCGCGAATTTACCGGGCATGGAATCGGCGAGTCCTTTCATATGGCCCCATATGTCGCCCATTTTTTCGAGCCGAATAATTCCACTATCATGGAAGAGGGCATGACCTTCACCATCGAACCGATGATCAATGCCGGGTGCGCTGAATGTGTCATCTGGCCCGATAAATGGACTGCTGTAACCCGTGACCTGGCGCGAAGCGCCCAGTTTGAGCACACTCTTCTGGTTACAGCCGATGGAGTGGAAATCTTGACCGGAGGGCGGGAACCCTGGTTTATGAAGCAGTGGTAGTGTCGTTTAAAAATGTAAAAAAAATCGAGACCCAATCTGACAGTTGCCACTAATAAGTTTTGATCTCGTCTTACGGACATTCGCAAGTGATAGTGCTCAGCAGCATGTTGATATTGTCGTGATATCAGGCAGGTTACCTAACGCTCTCTCCGAAGTGATCGACAAACATAATCTGGAAGCAGTGTGCCACGAGAGCAGGTGATATTTGCTCGTAACTACACTAAAGATGAGGGTAGGTCCCTCGGAGTCGGCTTGCAGGAGCAGGCTTCAAACCACCTTAAGCTGCTGTGGTAAAGAGCCATGGTGGTGAGCGTTAAGGAAAAGGCCCGGCTTAGGACCGGATCACCCATTAAAAGGCCCCTTGTCAAGGAATAGTATTCCCCATTAAGGAAAAAAGAGCTTTTTCCTTGTAAGGGTACAAATTTAATAATACAGCCTCTAGCCTTGGAGAATACCTGCTCTCTATCGCACCCATTATTTCAACTCAATGTGTCGGTGATATCCTCACCGCACCAGTCACCCATCAGGATCTAGGAAATGTGGGAGAGAAGGCTTGCGGAACGAAGAGACCTTCAAAAAATCTCGTAGTGGAGTAATTCTTCCCTCCCACATTTCCCGTGCTCGCTTCCACGATCCCAGAAAATTATTGGTACCATACTGTGTCCAATTGTTTGTTCAGATCTCATGGCTTATAACCAACCCTTGTGTGGTTCACAGTATAGGCGGTAAAGAAACTGATACTCAATCGGACGGAACGGTTGCCAATCAGATATGATGGTTTCGCCAACCCGTTCTCAAGTTCACCGTTCCGGCCGAATTTCAGGCAAAGAGTTTTTTGCTGTCAAACTCAACATGGTCCCTCATGATGTAAAAGGCGGCTCGTGCCAGTTTATGTGATAATGCGGCATAAGCCACCGTTGCTTTAGTTTTTGCCGATTTTCGATTGAAGAACGCCTTAGCCTTGTCATCATGCCTCCGAGCAAATTCCGCAGCCTCGGCAAAAGCCCAGGAAAGGTACTTGTTGCCATTTTTGCTGTTACCTTTACCCTTTTGTTTATTGTTACTCAGCCACGTAGTTGGTACTTTCCGGCAAGAGGAAGAATAATCGCCCACTTTCTTGAACCTCTCGATAGGTCCGGTCTCTAGCATTATGGTCAGCGCCAGAATCTTGCCAATACCGGGAATGGTGAGAAGCCCCGTGTACTGGGGATTCAGCTTCAACCTGTCTTGGCAGGTTTTTTCAATTTTGATAATCTGACTGCTCAGATAGTCAATGCTCTGTTTTGACACTTCGCCGCAGAGCGCTAGATCTTCATTATCTGCCAGAAGTGGCGTTATATGGTTTGTATTGATCTGCTTCATTTTTTGACCACTGAGACTGCACCCACAATTTCTCGATATAATTCCCTGCAGGCTGTTGATTAATGACGTCTGAAGCTTGACTAGATGTCCGAGTTTTTTTAACAAATCACGGATCGGGCGCACCTCTTTGGGATAGATATATCCTTGCGGCAGAATGCCAAGTCTGTCCATATGAGCCAACCAGAATGCATCATGTTTATCATCAAGGAATTTGAGCCCCTTATATTGCTGCATGGCGGCAGGATTCGCCAGGTGAACTGTATAACCAACATCCGAGAGGCAATCCACGATCCAATACCAGTTAAAGGTGGATTCAATTGTGATGCTGACCATCTCTTTTCTGTAAGGTTCTAATTCTGCAAGGACAACATCTGCCTGATTTGGTAAGCGTTTATGGAAGATCCTCTTATCCTCCTGATCGATAATCCCAATGTGACTGTTGTTTGAATGAAGGTCGATTCCGGTGTATAATTGTCTCATAAGGCACCTCCTTTATTGCTTTACTCCTATCTTATTATATCACCACTTGAGGTGATATCGGGAGATCCAGTTGGACTGGTCTCCGGGAGGTGCCTTTTATATGATTATCAGGTATGGATTATGGAGACGAGCGCAAGCGAACCACTGATGAGGTGTCGAAAGATTAAGGGTGTCGTCCAAACTGGGAGCTAATTCTATCCCAGGATAAGCTCGGGGGAAACCTGTTTACTGCCAGGGCGGCGTCCGGCATAAAGGTGGCGTGAACATGATCTTGGCTTTGGTGTGGAACGTGGGAACCTGTCGTTCTGATGTTAAGGGAAAAATCCAAGCGGAGGATCCACAAGGATGAGAGTACCGATGCGGAGCACAGGGGCGGATTACCTCGTATTAGTGATGAAGCCACTGTAATGGAGGTGGAGCGAAGGGGGTAACATGTCTGAAACTTACTTATTGGTCAACCAGAAATGGAAGAAACCTTCGAGTAATGCAATACCCACCTTCGTGGGTGGACATGAAGAGCCGGATGAGTCGAGAGATTCACGTCCGGAACTGTAAGAGCCTGGGGGTGCGATTCCCCCGGGCGACTCGACTCAATAATTGAAACCGCTCCATTTTACGCCAATATTTTGGGATTTTTCTTGAATTTTCGGAAGTGCCAGGATGCTCGATTTCGATCGTGATATTTGGTCATGATCAAGGTTAAATGTTCAGAAGAATCTTAACCCACCAAGAGTGGTTTACAATTGAAGCTTGCCAAGAGACATGCCTTGCACCTGGGTGATATCTCCGTTGATAATAAGGAAAGATCCTCTTTCTGTAATATGACTTTTCGGGTTATTTTGCAGTAGAAATATAGTAGAAATATCTTAAGGGAGCAATCTCTTGAGGTCACGTCGACACAGATAACCCCCAACCTAAAAAAGGTGAAAATATATGTTTGAATCAGCGGAATTGGGGCACAAAATTAAAAAATCCGTTTATGGGCAAGAAGTTCCTCCCCTGCGTGAGGCCCTGCTCAATACACAAATTGAACTGGTGAAATCAGTCAAGTTCTCGGTGATTATTCTGATCGGTGGATTGGATGGCGCGGGACGTGGTGCAACTGTCAACCTGCTCAACGAATGGATGGATCCACGCCACATTCAAACTCATGGCATGGGTGAACCCTCCGACGAGGAACTCGATCGCCCCATGATGTGGCGCTTCTGGCGAGCACTTCCGCCAAAGGGGAAAATTGGTGTATTTCTTGGTTCCTGGTACACATGGCCGATCCTAAACAGGGTATATGGTATCACCAAGGAGGCCGATCTTGAACAAAGTATGGAGCGAGCCAAACTCCTGGAAAAAATGCTGGTGGACGAAGGCGCCCTGCTGATCAAGTTCTGGCTGCACCTCTCAAAGGATAAACAGGAAAAACGCCTGAAGGCGTTGGAAAAAAACCCCTTGACACGCTGGAAAGTCACCGACCGGGACTGGAAACATTTTAAGGCCTATGACAAATTCCAAGAAGTCCATGAAAACATTATCCGTCACACCAGCACAGCTGAGGCTCCCTGGCTGATAGTGGAAGGTGAGGATAAAAATTACCGCAACCTGACCGTAGGCAGAGTTATTCTCCAGGCAATCCAGGATCGACTGGAACAGGAAAAAGCGCCGCCGCTCAAGGTTCTGGCACCACCCTTGATGCCCCCCATCGACAATCTGCACCTGTTAAATACCCTGGACATGACGCAGGTCCTGGACAAAGACAAATTCAAAGTCAAATTGGAAAAATACCAGGGCAAACTGAACGTACTGACGCGAGACTCCAAGTTCAAGTACATGTCGGTGATTGCGTTATTCGAGGGTAACGACGCTGCAGGCAAGGGCGGCAGCATTCGCCGTATTACGGCTGCATTGGATGCACGCTATTATCAGGTCATACCCATTGCCGCCCCCACTGAGGAAGAACGCGCTCAACCGTATTTGTGGCGATTCTGGAGGCATCTCCCGAGGAAGGGGCGTGTGACTATTTTTGACCGTTCCTGGTATGGTCGGGTGCTGGTGGAACGCGTCGAGGGATACTGCCCAGAGACTGACTGGATGAGGGCGTACAGCGAAATAAACGAGTTCGAGGCGCAAATGGTCAGGCACAAAATGCTGGTCGTTAAATTCTGGCTGACCATTACCAAGGATGAGCAACTGCGCAGATTCGAGGAGAGGCAGAAGACTGGATTCAAGAGCTTCAAGATTACCGAGGAGGACTGGCGCAACCGTGAAAAATGGGCTCAATACGAACAAGCTGTGTGTGACATGGTGGATCGAACCAGCACAAAGCTTGCTCCGTGGACGCTCGTGGAAGCCAACGACAAAGACTTTGCGCGCATCAAGGTGCTGGAAACTCTGTGCGTAAAGATTGAAGCGAAGCTGAAGGAATTGCACAAAGAGGGTGTTGACTACCTTGATAAGCCCCAAAAAGCGCCATTGATAAAGCCGTCACGTGCGAAAACGCGATGATCTGCGTGAAATTGCCAGGTAGATTGAGGATTGATACGCAGAAATGGACGTACTGCTGGACAATCTTGGGTCTACTACCTGCTACAGCTGTAAAACGAATACGGATAAATCTCGTGGATCGCTTCTCGGTCTCAATCTATCCTTATTCGTTATATTACTATTTCCTGCTTTAGATTGTTCACCGAACTACTCAGATCACTAAAGTGGGCAGGCTCGACAAGTTTTTTCAGTGCAGTTAATGACATTGATTTTGTGCCCCTATTTTGGAGTACCTTGTGTGGGAGCAGATAGAATTCCCATTGAGCCAAGTCTAATTGGCTAAACTCATCGTGTTTCTTGGCATTCTGTACGACAAAAATGTAGATGTCGGCTCTGAATTGTTCATCACCGTCACGTCGACTATTTTCTGTGTCCCATGCTTGGCCACATAGGCCAGTGAAAACAATTTTTGATAATTCGTCCTGTTCCCAACCTTGCAAAAATGCCCCTGATTTAATCTCAATTTTAATACCGTCTGGTGTTTTCAGATCGTAGTTATCCCAGGTATTACGAACAGACAAGGGGATATTTAGGGCTTTTGCTACGATAAATTCAGCCAATATTCCTCTGATGTTGTTTTGTTGGAGGTCTGAATAGGCCCATTGCCAAAAACTGCCAACCGAAAAATCGGTGGCTTCATAACCACTAACCCAAGTTTAGCAAAGCAAAAAATATATCGTTTACAAACAGGATGTTATCTTCGCAAAAAAGTTCGTCTGGCACTACAAGCTCGTATTTTGTGTTCATATCACCAGTTTTTGTATGTTTCCCGGGGATACCGAAACCCCCAAGGCCTCATAAAGCAGACTGAGTTGAGGCTCGGGTGTTGTGGTCTTGCGAACATGGAGAGTACGACCATCTTTTTGTCTAAAGGTGGCTGTAACCCTCAGTTGACCGGCAAAAATTCGTCGAAGAGTCGACCAACTGTCGTTGAACCCATGTCCTCGTAATTTACGCCTTAGAACCTGAATAGCCTGATACGCCAACACAGTAATAAAAAGATGGCCCTCGGCACGAATCTCCTTGTGGTGGTAGATGGGTCGTAACCCCAACTCCGATTTCAAGCTCCGAAAAACCGCCTCCAGATCGGTCAGGGTGATATAGGTTTGCCAGAGTTTTTTTTCATCCCAGTCACGTTCATTGGTTCTCAGACAATAGACTCCAGGGTGGGTCAATATTGTCCCGGGAACCGGTACTTTTTCCCAAGACAGCGCCAACACCTTATCGCCAGTTGCATCCCGAGTGATGTCAATGCGGTAATGCCGGCTGATACCGTGACTTTTTTCTTGTAGCCGACCGATCCTTTGGAGAATTTTGTCGTGACGTTTCTCCCCTCGTGGTAAGGTCAGACCCGTGGCTAATTTTGCCAATCCACTTTCAAACTTCTCGACAAATCGGCTGGTTATTCCAGCCTCTTTGTTTTCTCGTTCGGTGGAATAACAGTACAATCGTGCCTCAGTCCCTTCTTCGTTCACGATCCGCTGAACCAGGATGGACCCGCCCGATTTGTTCACCACCTCGACCGACTGGTCTATATCGAATTGGCGATTCCTTTCCCTGCTCACCACTAAATACCGATACTCCTGATTAACCAACCAGGCGATATTGCTCTCGGTGGCAATACCTCGGTCCATGATCACCATTGCTCCTTTGGGAGCCTGCAGACCGGTAATCATTTCCTTGAGGGTGGCGGATTCAGTAACATTACCCTCGAACATGCGCGATCGGCGAACAAATCCGCTGCCATCCAGGACCAGGCCAAGAGTTACCAATGGACAATCAGATCGTTTTTCTTTGGAGTGCCCTCGTTTGGCTTTATGGTTGCCGGCAACCTCTCCTTCAAAGTAGGTGTTGGTCAGATCGTATAGAGTTACCGTTGTCTCAAGAGAAAACAACTCTCCGATCCTCGAGAATAACATCGATTCGATGGTTTGCCGATTCTTGACCAAAAGATCAGACGTTCGATACAGCCGAATCAGCGGCATCCCGGTATAATCAACAGCCAAAAGTTCGCCCAAACCACTCCGCTCGGTTAGCCAGCCGTAGGTCGCCAATTCGCTGCCAGGTTCAGCCATCCTGCCGATAATACTACCGATTGCCGTATCGCGCTGGACCTTATTCAATCCTGCATCCGCAAGAATTTGCGGCATATTCAGCTCTTCCAGGGCAGCAAGGCCAACATGTTCAACACCAATAGACCGAGGACGAACCAACTCCAGGGAGTTGACATCCACCTCTTGATAGTCACATCTGCTGCCATTCTCATCCTGCCGCTCACTGGCCCCGTCCTTGGTGACCAGAAGCGCAGCATAGTTCTGTGCTTCCTGTTCTATATCGTCCGTCAAGGGAAAGAGCGAACCCTGCCCGGCAAGGATCTGCTCAATCCGGGTGCAGAGTTCCGGCCATTTCTCTTTTGGCACACTGAAGTTCGCGCCCAGATTCAGAATGGTTCGCTGCTTGACCCGACCACCGATCCGTTCCGAGGCGACCAGGCGGAAAGTGGTATAGGCATCTCCTGATCTACGGCTGCTGATTTTTGTTTGTCGAATATACATAGCCGCAATGATAGCCATACTATTCAGGGAAACGCAACACTTATTTTATTAATTATGGCACTACATTTCACTTCCTAACATTGCTCCATCTGATATATCAACGTTTTTTCGACACCAATGGAGCGAAAATAGCCAAACATAACTCTTAAATGTAGCTCTGTTGCTAAACTTGGGCTAATGATCAGCTTGTCTATGACGCCATCACCACCCAGTTCATCGCCGCTTTCTACCCCGTCTGCATCAAAAATGTGACTACGGTTGACGGTGTTTGCCAGCAGGTAAATTTTCAGGCCAAAGGAACTCAGGTTGTTGAACCAGGCGGACCATTCTCTTCCCGAAAAAGAAGATGGGTCAAGATGCAGCCGATGACCAGGCCCTACCGGCCTTTACCAAAGGAGAAACCGGCCCGCATGAGCCATCCCTGCGCGAAGACAAAACCAAACCTCCCAGTCACTTCACTGAAAACTCGCTGCTCGGTGCCATGGAGGCTGCCGGTAAGTTTGTTGAAGACGACTTCCTGCGTGAGGCACTCAAAGAGCGCGGCATTGGCACGCCCGCCACCCGGGCCGCCATCATCGAAACCTTGCTCCGCCGCAACTATATCGAGCGTGAGAAAAAACAACTGGGCTGCACCGACATGGGCCGCTACTTGATCGCCCTCATCCAGGAGCCCCTACTGAAGTCACCGGAGATGACTGGGGAGTGGGAGGAAAAACTTAAGAAAATTGAGAGTAGTCAACTTGACCCCGATGTCTTTATGGCCGGGATCAGTGATTACATCCATTCCCTGTGGTCGAGAACAGTTCCGCCAAGCAACTTGACCCCGCGCGCTGGGGTAACTGTCCACTCTGCGGCAAAGAAGTTATCAAGGGGAAACGGGCCTACGGCTGCTCCGACTGGAAGGACGGTTGTCCCTTTGTTCTTGAGGCGGAGTACCAAGGGGTGTCGTTTGCGCCCAGGCAGATTCAGGCCCTGCTACAGCTACACTTCCTGCCACAGCCGGTCACAATCGATGACGAACCGCGTATCCTCATCCTCTCTACCCAAGGAACTACCATGGACCTGCGACTGCCCTCTGCCAACCGGCAAAAAAACATAATCAAGGCAGATCGTCCTGCAAGCTCAGCAATAATGACACCTGCCCACATTAAGTGAGAATAAAGATCACTGTCGTCAATCTCAACGATTGGAGGAAACTAATATCGGGCATCAGTTGCTGGAAGAATGGAGTAACAAGCTCGGTGGATAATCTGTACAATCAATAATCAAATCCGCTCCATTTGGAGCCATTTTTTCGGAAATATTCTTGAATTTTTGGAAGTGTCTAGATGCTCCATTTCGATCATGATATCAGGAAATTTGGATTTGTGCCAATTGCAAGAAGGGCGAAATGGACACCATCCTGGCGGGGAAATTGAAACTGATTGACCAGAGTTCAGATCCTTCTATTTCCTGTGATGTTTGTGAAGGTGTTAGAAGTATGGTTGATCAAGAGGGAAGTCATCTGATTTGATAGTATAAAACTCAAATAGTCGATTTACTGCCTGTCCACTCGACCCGAACAGGTAAGCGCTCTTGGAAGAATTATGCTATTCCTTTCAGAATGAAATTGTAGAGTTTTCTGCTGGTTGCGTCGATTTCTTTTTGCAATCTTTCATTGTCGTGAAAGATTAATGGGCCATCAAATCCATACACATATCGAAATATTATCTCTTCCCCATTCCAGGGTTCCTCAAGTTCATCCCATTCATATTTGAACATTTGATTGATGATAAATCCACCTATGGCACGGCAGGCATTTTTGTGCAGGTTCATCGTTGATTTGGATACACCCTTCTCTGTAAAGCAGTCAAGTATTTTTCAAAAACTGGGAGCAATTCATTGGCCAGTTCTTCATCACCAGCTGCTATTTTGAAACGATATTTCGGACACCAAATCATATGATATTTGCACTGCCATACTGCATGAGTTAACTTTTTAGTTAACTCACTGAATACCTCCTTTGCTTTACCCTTCCGACTCGCCAACCCGGAGGACAAGGAAGTGTCCTGTTTTTAACACTGACACTGACATACATGCAAAGCTTAGCTGGGGCCCACCAGTATAAAACTGGTGGATTGCTCCTTTATTTAATCAGATTCGCTCACAACTTTCTGCAGAATATATATTGCGTCCGCCAAACCAATTTTCATGTCGCCATTTCTATCTCCTGCAAAACTGCCACCATTTTCCAAACCACTCATTCCTTTAAGCGCTAGAATAAGGTCTGTCAGATCCTGAATTCTGTTACCATCGACATCACCCATTTTAGTAGTTGGATCGGTTTCCCCAAGCTCTACCATCCCGTTATAGTTACTATCCTCCTCACCATCGGTAAATCCATCACCATCGGTATCTGGAATTGTTGGATAAGTCACACTTGCTGTATCTTCATCGGCTATAAAGACGGACAAATCTGTATCGATTGAGATAGCAGAAGCAGTGAGACCAATTTCAGTACCGTCCTGAACTCTATCTCCGTCACTATCTGGACTGCATGGATTCGTTTCTCCTTCATCCACAATACCATTAAAGTTGGTATCTTCAATACCGTCAACGACACCATCATCATCGGTATCAGCATCATTGGTCAGTGTGCAATACCCGTTTTCGATTACATCACTTAATCCATCCCCATCACTATCTTGGGTAAAACTGACATATTTATTCTTTAGATAAGCGTTGACACTTTCTTGTTCCGATATTGACAATGATCGATTATACAAAATGATCTCTGCGATATCGCCTTGAAAATAACCTTCGTCCCAATAACTTTTACCGATATAATTAACCGCACGTGTGGCTACAGAGGGTACATAGACGGAGCCACTGCCCACAGATACACCATCTCGGCTAATAGTGGCGGTTATAATATCATCTACTGCTCCACCACTTTGCACGACACTAATAACGCTTGTCCATCCTGCAAATAGTGCATCAACGGTGTTAAACCAGCGCGTACTAGCGCTGCTATTATTCGTAAAGTATTGCAAGCCGGAACTTGTCCCATTTCTACCTAAGACAATCATTTGCCGGTCTGCCCCATTACCCAGCGCAAGGTATTTGAACCCATCCTGAAGAGATGCTGGGCTGGATACAATAAATAATGAGAGACCATTGGTGAAGTCTTTAAATCCTTCAGGCAAGGATAAATACTGACCATTGCCATCAAAGCGGACAACTTTACCACCATATGCTCCTGTTTCAAGTGTCGGAGCATAAGAATCATGAGCAAAGGCTCCGAGAGGTCGAGCATAAGCATCTGGCCATTGTGTCACACTCTCGCCAACAGTAAACAGAGAAGGAAGTGCATCCGCCTTTAAATTAAGAATCAATCCGTCTGGTGGTAATTCAACTATTTCACTAGGGGGTCTTGGAAGAGCGACCACTTCATAGGAGGGATAACTTTCGTACACACCTGCATATGCAGTAACAATATAGTAATATTTCACCTCATTAGTCAGCAAACTATCTGTGTGATTCGTTCCAGTAACTGTTTCGACTAAGCTATATCCTGTACTAGGTGTATCTGATCTATATATATTATACCCTACAGCATCTGCGACAGAAGACCAAGTCAGGAAAACTTGTCTGTCACCTCCAACGGCAATTACATTTGAAGGTGATGAAACGTACAGCTCAGGTAAAGGAGATGTCTCATAATAATCAAATTTTGCATCAAAGGCACTATAGTCAGGGGGCTGATTTCCGGCAAATAAACCAACCTCTTGAATAATACCAATATTGCTATGCGTGTCATTGGTTTCCAGTACGTTGTCAGCAATATTGATCCAATAATTTCCATCCAAAGAATAATCAAAGCGCCATTGACGATTGCTTGGTGTTGGGTCGTCTATTACAGTGACGCGTAGGTAATACGGGCCAGAATGTGGGACAGGTAGCTTAGTATCATATCCAACAACAGTATTCTTACTTTGGTACAAACCATCAAAAACAAAACGCTCAACGTAGCCCCAGATGGTACTATCCGAATAGAGCATAAACATCATAAATGTGCCAGGTGCACTCTGAAAGACGAGGCCAAATTGTTGACTGCCGTCAAAATCAGAATCCACCTTAATTTCATAGACACCACCGCCTTGATAACTTTTTGTTACCTGTGCGTGCTCTAGCCACCACCCATTATGTTCGAAACCGTCAGGAAATGAAATCGACAGGTGTGAGCCTGTCATAATGAAATTAGCGTGATTTATCGTATCCAATGGATTTTGGATGGCATACCCATCTCGAACAGTCCATTCATTTGCTAACTCATTCTCCGCAAAATCATCACGAAAAAAAGGGGCATCTGCAAGAGATAGACATGGAATTGTTAAGCTTAAAAAGCTTAACAATATGAAAATAGTTGTCTTCACCAATTCAACGCTATTCAACTTTTTGTGAACACGCCTCATTTTATCCATACCTCCTTCTAGTTCGATCTGTGCCTCAAAAACATTGGAAAGTGGATTTATTTCGATCTTTCCACTTTTAAGACAATAATCACATCACATACAGAAAGAATCGCCCTTCGGCCAGCATGTGTACGAGGGGGGGGGCTTCAGGAGACTGCGGTCTAAATCCTCAGCCAGGATTTGCACCCGCAAATTCATTTATCTCCGAAACTCCCAGTTTAAACCATTAGAGATGATCATTCAATATGTTACTACGTAAACAGCATGTATATCAAGAATTCAATGTTTGCATCTGAAGTGAAAGATGAAAGATGGGTGCACAGTTAAGAACTAGTACAGTGTATATCTTAAATATTCGCATATAACGCAATATGTGTTATTGTCGTTCTTATAGCCTATAACAGGGAGGACGACATGGCACCGCGATACAAAGTAACATTAACCAAAGTGGAACGACAGGAATTAGAGTCTATTTCTACTAAAGGCAAAAGAGCTGCTCGCACCGTATTATATTCTCGTGCATTGCTGCTCCTCGATGCAGGTGAAAATGGTCCCAAGTGGTTTGTTGAGAATGTTGCAGAAGCTTTGGGGATAACCTCTCGAAGCCTGGAACATTTAAAAAAGCGATTCGTCGATCAAGGTCTTTCTGCCGCCATTGAACGTAAAGAACGGATGACACCTCCACGTGAGATCCAGTTCGGTGGAGATTTTGAAGCACAACTTTTGGCTCTGGCTTGTTCGGAAACCCCAGAAGGCAGAAGTCGGTGGACCGTTCGACTTTTGGCTGAAAAGTTGGTTGAGCTGAATATTGTGCAGAGCGTTTCTCCGATGACGGTATGTAATACTTTAAAAAAGATGAACTTAAGCCTCACTAAAGCAAATATTGGAAAATACCGCCAGACCAAAACGCCAGTTTTGTAGCGGCGATGGAAGATGTTCTTGAAGTTTATGCCCGCTCGTACGATCCAAGGATTCCGGTGTTGTGCATGGATGAATCGAGTACGCAATGGAGTTGCCAACATATTTATTGAGGTAGAACCGCTTGGAGGGAGGCGAAAGGTAAAAATCACTGAACGACGGACCCAAATTGACTGGGCGCATTTTATCAGAGAAATGCTTGAAGAACGGTATCAAGATGCCGAGAAGGTGGTTCTGATTATGGACAACCTCAATACGCATACAACCGCCTCATTGTATTTGGCTTTTCCTCCAGAAAAAGCAAGGGACTTAGCCCAAGTTTAACACAGTAAAAATAATATCTAAAAAATATAGCCACATACAGCCATAAAATATTTCCAGTGGCACTACATTCGCGTTATTTTGCATCAGTTGACCATTTTGCGAAGGCCCACCGGGGAAGAATGTATCCCGAGAGCATCGTAGAGGTTTTTTAGTTTGGGTTCAGACACAGTTGTTTTGCGTATATGGAGCGTCCGCCCGTCTTTTTGTCTGAAGGTAGCGGTTATTCGCTGCTGTCCTGAAAATATTCTGCGCAATGAGGTCCAACTGTCGTTAATATCACCGCCCTTCAATTTCCGCCGGATAGCCTGAACTGCCTGGTATGCCAAAACCGTGATGAATAAATGCCCTTCGGCGCGTTCCTCTTTATGATGATAAATTGGACGCATTCCCAACTCCGACTTCAGACTGCGGAATACCGCCTCCAGGTCAGTTAACATGGTATATGTCTGCCATAACGTCACTTCATCCCAGTTCAGTTCGTTGGTCCGAAGACAATAGACGCCGGGATGGGTCAATCGCGTACCCTCAACCGGGGTCCGTTCCCAGTTCAAGGCAGTCACCACCTCACCGCCTTCAGCGTGGACCAGATCGATCCGGTAGTGTTGGCCAGTGCCGCAACTTTTCTCCTGGAGTCGGCCGATTCGCTGCAAAACCTTGTCCCGCTTTTTGGTGCCTCCTGGTTTTGTAAGGCTCTCGGCGATCTTTTGCAAACCTGCCTCAAATCGCTTGATAAAACGACCATTCATGGCATCTTCTTTCTCTTGTCTTTGTTGGGAATGACAATATAACCGCACTTCGAAGCCATTTTCACGCAGAACCCGCTGTATTTGCATAGTCTGCCTTGAGGCCGAGGATACTGGCACCGCCTGCTCTGCCGTAAACTGACGAGCTCGCTCACGACTGACAACTAGATACCGATATTGTTTTTCGACCAGCCAGTCAATATTGGCCTGGCTGGCGATGCCCCTGTCCATAATCACCATCGCACGCTTTGGGGTTTCCAGTCCTTCAAGCATCAATTGAAGTGTTGTCGTCTCAGACACGCTCCCTTCGAATATCCTTGAACGTCTGACAAAGCCGCTGCCATCCAACACCAGGCCAAGAGTCAACAGGGGGCAATCGCCGCGCTTTTCTTTGGAATGGCCACGACGGGCCTTAGCATTGCCGGCCACCTCACCCTCGAAATACCTGTTGGTCAGGGCATAAAGTGTGACGGTTGTCGGCAAGGAAAACAGATGATTGATGCTTGAAAACAGGGCGGTTTCAATTGTCTGCCGATGCCGCACTAGAAGATCTGAAGTTCTATACAACCGCATCAGTGACATAGCTTCATAATCCGCATCAAGGAGTTCACCAAGAGCACTTCGTTCAGTCAACCATTGCCAGGTAGCCAGTTCGCTGCCAGGTTCAGCCATTCGACCGATGATGCTGCCTAGAGCCGCTGCCTGCTCGATACCATTAAAACCAGCTGAGCTAAGAATTTCTGGCAGCCCAAGCCATTGCAGCATCGCAAGCCCCACATGCTCTACCCCAATCGACCGGGAACGGACCAACTCCAGGGAAGTAACATCCACTTCGGCAAAGGTTACCGGCTTCACCTCTTCTTGCTGATCACCAGATTGTGGAGCAGCTACCAACTGTGCTGCGTAGCGCTGTGCCAATTTTTCTATTTTGTCCGACGGCGCGACCAGCACTATGTAATAGGCTTCGCCTGCTACCGAGGTGCTGGTTTTTGTCTGTCGAATATACATGCCTGATCATTGACATATTTCGCCGAGAAAGGCAATAGTCAAAACAATAAATATGGCACTACATTTAATTCCTAACACAATTGAAGCTGAAATTACAGGATATTTTCTGCTCAATGGAGTAAAAAAGATGGGTTTTATGCTGATCTTGTAAAACATGGGTTAAGATTGGCGGATGGCTTTTTGGCTCATTTCTGGAACGACACCTATTGGTTTCGCAAAATGGATAAGCTCTTTCTCAGATATCAAAGTGTTCACGGCGGTCCTGGAACAGCGGCAACCCATTGTTGAACTTGTAAAGCTGCCAGGACGACCCTGACTGAATAAAAATCATTCTTGATACAAGGGTTTTTCATACGAAAAACTAATAAGACCATAACAATGGAGAAGTATAGTAGGATTGCCTGTGAAATCTCTTCCCGGGCGGAAAAAGCTGCAACTGATTTGGCAATATTTATCCAGGATGGGATGACCTCCCCGCAACCCAGAAGGAGATCGGCAATGCATATGAATATATTAAAGACTTATAAGCCCTCGGAAGACGAAGAGTATATGTGTGATAATCATCCTCGCTATTTTAAAGATATGCTTCTCTTATGGCGCAAGGAATTACTGGTGAAATCGGAAATTTTTCTTGAAGATCTGAAGGTCAATGATGCGCGGCCGGCGGATACACTCGACCAGAGCGCTCAGCAAACGGAAATTTTTGTCGATTTTATTAGTAGAGAAAGACATGGCCAGCTGCTGCAGGACATTGAGCTGGCTTTGGACAGGGTCAAGGCCGGCGAATATGGTTATTGTGAAATAACTGATGAAGAAATTGGCCTGAAAAGGCTGGAAGCGTATCCGGTAGCAACCCGTTGCGTTGAAGCACAGGAGCAATTTGAGCGAATGATAAATGCCAGAAGGCGATCCGTCCCAGTCTGATTCACGGTAGCATTGCTAGACCCGATATTAAACCATGGCTGGAAGTGTTGAAAAGGTTCGAGAGAGGTTGGCAGACCGTAGGGGCGGGTTCCAAACCCGCCCTTCTAGGCCTTACAGAGAGGATGGTTCATATCCGCCCGCTGTTCAACATATGCCTCGGCGACTTTTCTGGCAATACCTCTGATCCGGCCGATGTACCTGGTCCGTTCATTGACGCTGATTGCTTTACGGGCGTCGAGCAGGTTGAAGGTGTGTGAGCATTTCAGACAATAGTCGTAAGCCGGCAGAATGAGTTTTTTGTCGACCAGTTTGTGAGCTTCCTGTTCATAGGTGTCAAAAAACATCAAGAGCTTTTCGACATTGGCCTCTTCAAAGTTGAAGGTGGAAAACTCGACCTCCGCCTGATGAAAAATTTCGCCGTAGCTGACGGTATCGTTCCAGGCGATATCGTAGACACTCTCGACACCCTGCAGGTACATGGCAATACGCTCCAGGCCGTAGGTAATCTCCACTGTTGTCGGATGCAGATCAATCGACCCAGCCAGCTGGAAATAGGTGAACTGGGTTATTTCCATGCCGTCAAGCCATACCTCCCAACCAAGTCCGGAGGCACCGAGGGTGGGTGATTCCCAGTCATCTTCAACAAAACGGATATCGTGATCAAGCAGGTTTAGGCCAAATTTCTCCAGGCTTTTCAGGTAGAGGTCCTGCACATTGAGTGGTGAGGGCTTAATAACTACTTGATACTGGTAATAATGCTGCAATCTATTTGGATTATTGCCGTATCGTCCGTCGGTTGGCCGTCTGGAGGGTTGCGGATAGGCACATTTCCATGGTTCGGGACCAAGAGCACGGAGCAGGGTGGCTGGATGGAACGTCCCCGCACCGACTTCCATGTCATAGGGTTGCTGGATGACACAGCCTTGCTCGGCCCAATATCTATTTAATTCTAAAATGATGTCTTGAAAGTTCACTCGATTTCCTCATACGCTGCAGAATTGTTCTGGGAAAGGTTTTTGTTCCGTGATGCGCTCCGTAGTATATAATTGGTATCTTGACTTTTGTCTATGGGGTCATCATTATATCCCCACATTAGAGCTTGAAATTTTCCTTTTACCGTGTGTGCCAATGCAGACCCTCGATTCCCTCCAGCCAACAGCGGATATCACCTGTCTTCTACAAGAGAGTAATGCCATCGCCGTTGTCGGCCTGTCGCCCAAAGAAAACCGACCGAGCAATATGGTCGGCCGGTATCTTATTGATGCCGGATATACCATTTATCCGGTGAATCCAGGCCAGAATGAGATCCTCGGGCGCACCTGTTATGCGGATCTTGCCGCGATTACCGAGCCAATCGATATTGTCGATATTTTCCGAAAATCTGAGGATGTACTGCCGATTGTCGAGCAGGTCCTTAAGCTGCGGCCGTTGCCCCGGGCGATTTGGATGCAGCAGGGGATAATCAATGAAGCAGCGGCCAAACTTGCCCGCAAGAAGGGAGTTATGGTGGTTATGGACCGGTGTATAAAAGTGGATCATTATAACCTCCTCGGTAGATAGCTGCCTGAAATTCCTCTTCTCCTTTCTTTTTTTCATGGAACCAAAAACACTGAGCATTCGTGGTGCGCGAATGCATAATTTGAAAAATATTGATGTCGATCTGCCCCGCAATGCCCTGGTGCTTTTTACCGGCTTGTCCGGCTCCGGCAAATCTACGCTGGCCTTTGATACGCTCTATGCCGAAGGTCAGCGCAGGTATGTCGAATCGCTGTCCACCTATGCCCGGCAATTTCTCGGCCAGATGGATAAGCCCGAGGTCGATTCCCTGGAAGGCCTGTCGCCGGCGGTTTCCATCGAGCAAAAGACCACCAGCAAAAACCCCCGCTCTACCGTCGGCACGGTAACCGAGATATACGACCATCTTCGTCTGCTGTTTGCCCGCTGTGGTCATCCACATTGTCATCAATGCGGCCGGCCGATAGAGGCGCAGTCCATTGAGGATATGGTCAATGCCCTGATGCTGCTGCCCGAAGGTACCAAAATAGTCCTGCTCGCACCCTTGGTCACCGAAAGAAAAGGGCGCCACGAGCAGCTGCTGGCCCGCATCCGTAAGGAAGGGTTTGTGCGTATCCGGGTGAACGGCGATATTCTCCATGCAGACGATGTCACCGCGCTTGATAAAAACAAGAAACATTCCATCGAAGTGGTCGTCGATCGACTGGTCATCAAAGAATCCATTCGCCGTCGTCTGGCTGAATCGGTCAGTACCACAGTTAAGCTTACCGATGGATTTCTGCTGGTGCTTTTCCCAGGTGACAATTCGGAACGTCTGTTCAGTGAACTGGCCGCCTGCCATACCTGCGGCATCTCCATGCCGCCGATCTCCACCCAGTTGTTTTCCTTTAACAATCCGCAAGGTGCGTGTGAAGAATGCGGCGGCCTGGGGGTGAAACAGTTCTTTGATGCAGCGCTGATTGTGCCCGATCCGGCAAAGTCGATCAGCGATGGGGCGATTGCTCCCTGGGGTTGGCGCAATGAGGAATCCTACACCGGCCATATGCTGGAATCGGTCGCCAGACATTATCGCGTCTCCATGAAAACGCCGTTTGGCAAATTAACCAAAAAAGTGCAGGATACCTTCCTCTATGGCTCGGGCAAAGAGGAGATCCAGTTCCATTATCGCAACGGCCGACGCACTATGTCGGCGGTGAAAGTTTTTGAAGGGGTTATCCCCCAGCTGGACCGTCGCTTTCACGAGACCCTGTCGCCGATGGTGCGTGATGAACTGGCCAAATATATGAACGAACAGCAGTGCCCGCGTTGCCTGGGGGCTCGACTCAAGCCCGAGGCCCTGGCCGTGCACGTCGGTAAATGGTCAATTTATGCGCTCACCTGCCTGCCGATTGACACGATTCTTGCCGAACTCCCTTTGCTGCCCTTCACCGAAAGGGAAAAGACCATCGGTCAGTCGATTCTTAAAGAGATCAACGACCGGTTGTCCTTTTTGCGCGACGTGGGCCTGGGTTATCTCTCTTTAGAGCGGCGGGCGGGCACCTTGTCCGGCGGTGAAGCCCAGCGGATACGTCTTGCCTCGCAGATCGGCTCACGCCTGGCTGGAGTGCTGTATATATTAGATGAACCGAGTATCGGACTGCACCAGCGTGACAACCAGAAACTGATCAATACCTTGCTCGAGCTGCGTGATCTCGGCAACAGCGTAATTGTCGTCGAACACGACACTGACACCATTCTCGCCGCCGACCATGTTCTGGATATGGGGCCCGGGGCCGGCATTCACGGTGGCGATATCGTCTACAGTGGCAATGTCCAGGGACTGCTCGAAAATGAATCCTCGGCGACCGGCGCGTATCTTTCCGGGCGGCTAGAGATTCCGACCCCAACCAAGAGGCGTAAGATTCGCCTTGGCGCAAAACAGTGTCTGCAACTGCACAATTGCACCACCAATAATCTGAAAAATATAACCGCGTCCTTTCCATTAAAGGCAATGACCTGTGTAACCGGAGTTTCCGGTTCAGGGAAAAGCTCCCTGGTTATAGAAACTTTATTTACCATGGCAAAAGCGGGTTTAAGCAAAAGATTCGACAGCTTTAAAATTGATGATACGCTGCTCACCGGTCTCAATCTTATTGATAAAATAATCGATATAGATCAGAGTCCGATAGGCAGAACGCCCCGTTCCAACCCGGCAACCTATACCGGCGTCTTTACGCCGATCCGCGATCTGTTCTCCCGCCTGCCGGAGTCAAGGTCACGGGGCTACAAACCCGGCCGGTTCAGCTTTAATATCAAGGGCGGACGGTGTGAGGCCTGCGAAGGTGAAGGGGTCAACAAGATTGCCATGCACTTTCTGCCGGATATTTATGTCGAGTGCGAAACATGCCGTGGGCGGCGGTACAACAGCGAGACCCTGGAAATAAAATACCGCGATAAAAATATCCAGGATGTGCTGCTCATGACCGTTGAGGAAGCGCTTGATTTTTTTCAGAACGTGCCCCCGGTCAAACATAAACTGCAGACATTGTATGATGTGGGACTGACCTATATTTCCCTGGGACAGTCGTCGGTGACCCTGTCCGGCGGCGAAGCGCAGCGGGTCAAACTGGCCAAGGAATTATCCGGCAGAAGCAGCGGCCAGACCCTTTATATTCTTGACGAACCAACTACCGGCCTGCACCCGGCCGATATCCAGCACCTGCTCAATGTATTGAATATTCTGGTTGACCAGGGCAATACCGTCATCGTCATCGAACATAATCTTGATGTAATAAAAACCGCCGACTGGATCATCGATGTCGGGCCGGAAGGAGGAGAAGGCGGTGGCGAGATTGTGGCGGTTGGCTCACCCGAGGATTTAGCCAGGGTAGAAAAATCCTACACCGGCCATTTTCTGCAACAGGTTTTGCCCTGATTGCTGAAAACCTGCGCAGAAGACTTGCCTCAATCGGCGAAGTACGTTCTAATACTAACTCGATAGACATTGTATGATGGTGGTAGCATCATCAATCTTAGACTAGTGCATATCAACTCAATCAAGGAGTATCATGGTAGATAAAACAGAAAACGAAAATGCAGAAAAGCCACAATTCAGAATGCAGAAAATGTATATCAAAGACTTATCATTTGAAAACCCCAATGCGCCGCAGGTATTTACTGATCGGCAGAAAATGGACCCATCGGTAGAAGTAAATCTTCAGCTCAACAATAAGCAGATTGATGCCGACCACTGGGAAGTCAGCCTGCATATTACATCAAAAGTTTCCTCAAAAGAGGATAATAAGGTGTTATTTATTCTCGAGATAGAGCATGCCGCGGCTTTTTTGCTGAAAAATATTCCCAATGAACATATGGCCATGCTGCTTGGAGTAGACTGTCCGACCCTGCTGTTCCCCTTTACCAGGCAAATAGTTAGCCAGGTTTCAATTGATGGCGGCTTCGTACCGTTTTTAATGGAGCCGGTTAATTTTATGGCCCTTTTTCAGAATGCCCAGAAGAAAAAAGAAGAAGTGAAAAATTAATCAACAAGCTCAGAAATGCAAAAGGGGATGTCGGCTTAACGCCGACATCCCCTTTTGCATTTATTAATCTATATGTTACAGCAGAATTTACAGACCGTAAGCTACAAAATGATCGACGAGAGTTGTTACGCCTTTATCAATAGCTGTTTCAAAGAGAGTGTCGTACTGGTTGTCAGCGAGTACCGATTCAGGAGAAACCTGGACTTTTACTCGGTTGGTCCAGATAACATTGCCGGTGGCTGCTTCTTGTACCCACATTCTTATCTGTACTGCACCCTCACCGTCTACCGGTCCCTGGCCATGAGTGAGATCGGCGGTGAGGGAACCATCTCTATTGTCATAGGCGTCTGAGTTGACATAACCAAAAACGGACCTGCCGGTGCTTTCGAATATAACGGGCAGGAGTCCTCTTCTCGATGGGGACCATGATGTCCCTTGACGGGTTTTGAATTCAAGTATGCGGCCCCTGACTATATAATCGGCTTTAAATTGACGACCAATCTGGGTGACGGTTTGTGCATCCAAACCATGAGTTCCTGAAGATTTGCCGGCAATTCGTGCATTATCATTTTCGACCTGGGCCATATATGTCTTGATCTGAGCCTTCATCGCATCGGACCATTCATTGTTAAGTTCAGCCGCAAGAGAACTTGTATCGACATAAACGATATTTTCACTGACCAGAAAGTCAAAAACGTCTTCCTGGATCGGCAGACTGAATCCATTGACGACCAGGCGATCGGTCAGGGCTTCGGTAACCAGCAGATTTCTGCGCTGGGCGGAGGCAATATTTCCTTCGGAGTAATCGGCAAACGGCAAAATAACGATGCTCTTGCAATTGCCTGCAGCGCTGGCGGAAGGCCCTTCAGCAACGTTCAATGTTTCTACGACAACTTGCCCTTTTCCGCAACCGGCTAACAATAACGCTAAAACTCCGATGGCGAGATATTTCAGCCTATCCATATTTGTTCTCCCTACTGAAAATAATAGATTCATATTTGAAAAAATTAAATGATGCGTGGTTTTAACAGAATTATCAACTCACGTTTATAATGTTTTTTCTCTTCATAGCCGAAGAAATACTTCAGAACAGGAATACTCCCAAGACCGGGGGCAAATGCGCTGGTGTTATCATTTGAATCGCTGATAAGTCCGCCGATAACCAGCATATCGCCGTCTTTGACTCTCACCGTGGTACTCATTTCCCGAACATTGATTATCGGTAATCCAACTTCCCCATCACCAACTGCACGATATTCAATAGGTTCTTCCAATTCCGAGGTAACGGGAACAAGATTAAGGATGATCTCATTGTTATCGAGAATATTGGCGGTCAACGCCAGGCCTACACCAGAGAGGGCGCGTGAGGTTGTTGCAGTATAAGATATCGTTCCATTGTCATTACCTGAAACATCCGAGGTAATTTCATCTATATAGGTTACATTTCGACCTACAGTCAACAATGCCGGCTGGCCGTTCATAACACTCAACCGAGGATTTGACAGTATCTTTGTATCGCCTTGTTCATTGAGTGCATTGAGAAAAAGAGTAAAATTCGCCGGATCTAAAGAAATATTTGAGACAAATTGACCAGAACCCGGCCAAACTTGCCCATTGGCACCAAATTCGACCGAGCCGCTTATGGGAAAATTCTTCAGGACTTCAGACCAGTCGATGCCGAGACTGGAAACGTCTGTAAGATGGACTTCAATTATTTTTGCCTCAATAGTGACCTGTTTATATAACTCCTTCTTTAAGCTACTGAAATAGTGATCAAGTTTATCCATCAGCGGGCGAGGGGCGGTGACCGTAATTAAACCGACAGGTTTGTCGATAAAATAGGTGTTGCCTCCACTAGATCGACGAAATGTCGCAGTTGCTTCCTGTTGGGAAAGAGTGGCGTCAGATGTGGTGGTCTCCGGAGGTGTACTAACCGGGGTATTTACATCGGATTTACGGGTATCGATGCTATCAACTGTCTCTGTGGTCCAGATATTGAGGATAGCATTAAGATTGTTTTCAATGCTGCTCCAGGTATCGAATTCAATACCGCCAGGCGTGCCGTCTTTATGCTTATTGACCGCCACTCCGTCGGTATTTAAAGTAATCTCACCGACAACATTGGTATTGTCTTCACCACCCGTGCTGCCCAATACATCGCCGCCGGTTTTGGTCTGGAATGCCTGCTTGATAAACGGCATGGCAATATGGAACTGCCTGGTTTCCTTGTACTTGACAATTATGGTCGAGTCCTGCATCTCATGATAGTAGTCAACCTGCCGGAGCATATTGTCGAGGGCGCCGTAAATCATCATTGGCGCTGATGTTCACATCGACCAGCACATTCTTATCGACATCGCTGGCCCAGGAGACATTCATGTTTTTGAGGGCAGCCAGGCGCTTGATAATATCCCAGAGAGGTTGCGGGCCACGGGTAGAGGTGATCCGGGCGCCAACCTTCATTTTGCTTTCTTCCGCTATGGTGATGTCTTCTTTTGTGTCCTTGTCCACGACATAGGAAGCTGACTGATATCTAACCGGCAGGCTGGCAGGCATGGCCGGTGCAGCTACTGTTGCGGCCTGGGTGGCAGGCTGCGTTGCTTCCTGTACCAGGCCGGCACTCTGGTCCTTGGGGCGGGTGTCGCTTGCACATGAGCTGAGCATCAATGAGAGTAGCAAGAGGCTACTGAGAAAAAAACAATATTGTCGGTACTTCATAAAAACCTCTTGGACTGAAAATTTTAAGAGAGAATCAGATTCCATTTTGTATTTTAATTAAGCTCTTTAGCAGCCAACCGACCTTCTATATATTGCTTCAGATCGGAACGCATTGGAAAACCGGAAGCGAGAACCGCTCGATACTGCCGGGTAGCATCTTGAGACCGCGCCAGTTTATCTAAGACTCTGGCTTTTGCCACCATTGTGTCGAGGGTCTCTCCGTAATAAGAGTGGTATTTTTCGACCAGCTTGAGAGCAGCGTCGTTCTGGCCGTTATTTTCGCTGAATGCGGCAAAACTGAGCAGCGCTTCCTTCATCGGCGGCGAATTGCTGATGCTTTGGGCGAAGTATTCTTTTGCTTCAGGAATCCTCTGCATATTGGCGGAGCCGATAGCGGCATAAAGAGCGGCACTGGTATTCT
>CAWDRB010000018.1:0-234867 GCA_963804605.1 uncultured delta proteobacterium | reverse complement strand
CGTGGATGCCGGCGAGGCACAGGCGATGAGTGCCGGGCTGCTGGCGGCACTCGGTGAGCAGTATCGTAAATTCCCGCATTGGAGCTACCAGTTGCACGCCGACAACCTTGTCGCCTTGGTTGGTGAGAACCGGAACCTGGGTGAGGTGCCATCATATTCGACTGTGCGCAGGCGGATGAAGGGACGGGGATGGATCAAGAAGCAGCAGTCGAAGACGGCGGGACAGCGTCGGGCGGCCGAACGTCTCGAACAACGTGAAGTTCGCAGCTATGAATCTGCCCCATGTCCCATGCCCTGTGGCACCTAGATTTTCACTCCGGCAGCCGACGGATTATCGATAACCAAGGCGTTTGGCATACTCCAAAAGCTCTCTGTGTCATCGATGACTGTTCCCGGCTCTGCTGTCATATCCAGTGGTACCTTGACGGAACCGCTGAATCACTCATCCATGGCCTGACGCAAGCCTTTCACAAGCGAGGCTTGCCGCGTAGCCTGATGACCGACAATGGCTCGGCGATGATTGCCGGCGAGACAAAAAACGGTCTTCTGCAATTGGGGATCGAGCACGAAACTACGTTACCTTATAGTCCATACCAAAACGGCAAACAGGAGAGCTTCTGGGGGCAACTTGAAGGACGATTGATCGCCATGCTTTCCGGCACTACTCTGAGCCTTGAATACCTGAATCGGGCCACTCAGGCCTGGGTAGAGATGGAATACAACCGTTCGCGTCACGCAGAAGATCGCCACTTCCCTTTGGACCGGCTGCTGCAGGGGCCGGACGTTTCACGACCCAGTCCCGCCAGCGATGTCCTGCGACTGGCCTTTACCGTCCGGGAGACCAGAATGCAACGGAAAAGTGACGGAACTCTGCAGATAAGCGGTGTCCGCTTCGAGGTGCCTGCTAGATTTCGTCACCTTGATCGACTACATGTTCGTTTCCCGGGCTGGGATCTGAGCCGGGCCTATTTGGTCGATGAGCGCACCGGACTCCTGCTGGCCACCATCCATCCGTTGGATAAGACCAAAAACAGCCAGGGTAAGCGCCGCACTATCTCGGCGGTACCGGATTCTCTGCCTGCTTCCGTGGAGGATGATTCCGCCGCTCCCCTGTTAAATAAATTACTCAAGGACTATGCGGCAACCGGTTTGCCCGCCGCCTATCTTCCCAAAGACGAAGACAAATGAGGTCAGCGATGAACGACAAAAAACTTTTGGCCCTGTTCGGTCTAAAATGGAATCCCTTTCAGGCAAATTTACCGGTTGACTCGCTGTGGTTACCGCCGGCAATGGATTCCATATTCTTCCGGCTCGAGAACCTGGTCACGGACGGAGGCTTTGCCCTCATCTCCGGCGAACCGGGACTCGGTAAATCGAAATGTCTGCAACTTATTACTCATCGCCTTCGCCAACTCGACAATGTGGTTGTCGGGGTGATGGGCCGGCCCCAAAGCAGTCTTGGCGATTTTTATCGCGAAATGGGTGATATCTTCGGCGTCAACCTCTCACCCGCCAATCGCTATGGTGGCTTCAAAGCCCTGCGGGAACGATGGCTGAAGCACACCCAGGCCACCCTGTTTAAGCCGGTACTGCTCGTCGATGAAGCCCAGGAAATGCTCAGCGGTTGCCTCAATGAATTGCGCTTGCTTGGCAGTGCCAACTTCGATTCCCAGTGTCTGCTTACTACCGTCCTCTGCGGAGACACACGATTGCCGGAACGTTTTCGCTCTGAAGCTCTGGTTTCTTTGGGGAGCAGGATTAAGCTTCGCCTGACACTTGAAGCGTACGACAGAGCAATTCTTCTCGATTATCTTGAGCATGGTTTGGCACAGGCAGGGGCTCTCCATCTCATGACCCAGGGACTAAAGGAGACCCTCGTAGACCATGCGGCGGGAAATCTTCGTGTCCTCAATAACATGGCGGCGGAACTCTTGATCAACGGTGCGCAAAAAGAGCTAAGGCAGCTTGATGAAAAACTTTTCCTCGAGGTATTTTCCCGCCAGCAGCCTATAAAAAAACGCAAGACCACGCTACGACTACCGGCGTGAAATACCAGGATGGTTTGGTAATATCAATTAGAAGAGGTTCGGTGAAACGGAGGCGGGCTCTGCTGAGGAGCAACCCGCTGAGGGATAACCGAATGGGCGGCGAATAGTCGTCGAAAAAGAGGGGGTCTTCGGGCTCCCTTTCTTTTTCTGCCTGTCGCGTTTCCGGCTATTTGTTGCCCCTATGCCTTAAAAAACCTTGGGGTCCGGGGCAAAGCCCCGTCCATCAACTTGTTGGAAGAAATGTCCATCATTTTGCGTGATCGCACTCAGTCAGAATAAATAGATTTGCGAAAATGAGGTTAAATTGCACTCCGAGGTACCGACTTCTTTTTGAAAGCCGCTGTGATTCTACTGCTCGAATGTCTTGCCCCCACGATGTTTCTTGCCACAGGGCCAATTTGGAGTTCAGAGAGGGGGCCGGTAACGAAAATCCGATCATGCCACTGGAGGGATGGCGTTATCACCGGAAATCCACAGGCAGCTGTTTTTAGGTTGAATTCGTTAACTGCCTGGTTCATGAAACCGCCATCGGGTCGTTTTTCCCTAAAGCCCGTGGCCAGAACAATTCTTTGACAATCATATCGACCTTGCCGTCCAATCAGCAAGGCGCCTCCGTTTTGACATTTCGCGTCGGTTATATCGTCAGTTATGAAGGTGAGTTGATTCAGTGCCGCCGCTTTGTCCAACTCAAGTTTCATGTCTCCGGGAACACTGCCTTTGGCTCTGGCGGCCACTATCTGCTGACGTCGTTGTTCAATCGGTGAACGGTAGAACCCTTCCGTATACCTTGGACCTATCCAGCCTGGAGCAAAATCGAAATTACTGACGAAAACCTCCTTTCGGGAAATCAACAACACGTCAGCGTTCAATTTTTCAGTCACTCTCAGAGAAATATGTCCACCACTGATACCGCCACCGATAACCGAAACCGGACCGTCGGCTTGATAACCATCGAGGCAAAAACAGGGATCGAACACATGATTTACCGATACTCCCATTTTTCTGAGACGGACTGCCCAAGTCGGCCACAGGGGTTGTTCACCCATTCCGATCGCAAGTAGCACAAATCGAGCGTTGATCGTCTCCTCCGCGGTCACAACTCTTACATACTTGACTTTATTTTGAAGTTCTAAAGCGCGGCCTTTTATATGCATAGACTCCAGTTGATGATCATCAACCACCATCCGGCAATGCGCATCAAATAATTCCACGGACGGCCTGTCTTTAGGGACGATAAAATTGGTGTCTTTTCTGTTTTCTGGTAGTGCGGCGTACCGACGCAGTGAGAAGGGATGGATATCGATATGGTGCACCGAGGAAGAACGCAAATACTTCATTCCGCAATTTCGGGCGCAGCGGCGCCATTCATGGAGCAGTTCTTCGTGAGGATCTAGAATTCGAATATCATCGTGTGTCATATGGGTCTGTTGCAGCAAACAATGCGCCAGATGAACTCCGTGGATACCACCGCCAATGATGAGCATTTCAAGCATTAGATTATTTTCTCCGTTTTACTGCATAAGCTTCCACGTGCCAGTCCAGGCATATTATCTCTACTGCCTTATCTATTGACCCACTGAATCAAAGGCTTCCTGCTAACATTATTGATCCAGACGTCAGAATGTCAATCAGGGTTGAAAATTGCCCATGTCCTTCGCAAAAATTAATCCGTGGCGAATTTGTCGTAATACATCATCCTTTGTGTAGCGATTGAATGCAATTATCCGGAGTCAGGTTCATTTGAACCAAACGATTTCAAGGCGAAATCTTTGATTGAGGTCGATTCTGAGCACAGATCAGCAAAGACCGTTCGATGCTTTTGATATTAGAACGATTTATGTTTTCAGGCCGCTTTTTTCCACTCGTATCGATGATGTAGCCCACCCATCCGCGGCAAATCGATTATCTTGCACTTACCAGCAGGTCTGGGTTGGATCGGCCGACCGTTGGGCGTATCTTTTCCAAGGCTCAAATGCGTTCTGTCGGTATGATAATATTGGAAATACGAACAAAGAATGTTTTTCAGGTGAGCTTCGTTCAAGACGATGACGTGGTCTGTGCACTCTCGCCTGATCGAGCCGATCACTCGTTCAACAAGCGGGTTTTGCCAAGGGCTGCGCGGGGCCGAGATCACTTCTTTGATACCCATGTTTTTCACTCGATTGCGAAAAAAATCGCCATAGATTGCATCCCGATCCCGCATCAAATACTTTGGTGCCGTATCCCAGGGGAAGGCCCCCACGACCTGTTGGGCAGTCCAGTCGGCCGTAGGATTTGAGCTCACATTGAAATGTACGACTTTGCGTCGGCTGTGGCAGAGGATCACCAGAACGAACAAGATGTTGAAGGAGGCTGTCGGAACAGTGAAAAAATCAATCGAACACTTGCCCGCATGGTTTTTCAGGAAAGCCCGCCAGGACCGAGACGGCTTTGAATTCCGCGGACGCCGGGGCATCAGGCTCGATACGGTTCGTTCGGAAACATTGAAACCCAGCCGGAGCAATTCCCCATGAATCCTGGGCGCACCCCAGCTCGGATTGGCTATAGCCATTTTTCTGACAAGGTGACGAATTCCATGATCGATTTTTGGTCTTCCTGGGCCTTTGGATTTGAATTTCCAGAAAAGCTTAAAACCCTTGCGGTGCCAGCGAACAACAGTCTCCGGCTTTACTATGACAAGAGATTTACGCCAAGGACTCCAAATTCGGGAAAGCAAAACCCAGAAGAGCCGATCCGCCCTTCGAATAATCGGTCGCTTGTTTGTCCGTTTCATTACGGCCAATTGGTGGCGAAGTGCAAGGTTCTCGGCAGCGAGATTCGAAGTGATATTGAACTTCGACCATAGGAACAAAACAAGATTTCCAAACGTTTTCATCATGATTACAGCTTGGCAGGCGCATGTAAATTTGTCAATAATTTCCGAAAGTATGAATATTTACGAAGGACAGTGGGGGAGGGTGTGGGGGATAACAAAAAAGCACTTATCGAGAGACTCGATAAGTGCTTGAATTTACTAGTGGTGACCCCAAGGGGACTCGAACCCCTGTTACCGGCGTGAGAGGCCAGTGTCCTAGGCCACTAGACGATGGGGCCAAATGGTGCTGTCTTATAACTGAGACCGCGGGGCTTGTCAATACTTTGTTGCCTGAAAAAATCTCGTTTTTCTACTTGCAAGGCACCTTATGGTGACTGCTCTATTTGATTCATCCGCTCTCTATTACCGCGATTAAAGCGCTGGGTTATTGTCTGCAGCTGTTCTGCTATTGCAGAGGTCAAGAACTCACCACTGCACCGCCATCTCCAATTTCCCTCGGCAACGCCAGGGGTGTTCATTCTACAGTCACCGCCAAAGCCTAAAATATCCTGAAGAGGGAAGATGCACAGTATGCTGATGGAGGATTGGGCTAAAAAGATTAAATCATGGTGACTCCCCCTCTGATCATGGCGATCTCTGCCGGCAATCAATTTGATATTTTCCCGCTGCCGATCATCGAGTCTATCACTGAGAAACCAGCCGACCGTGGTGTCGTTGTCATGGGTGCCGGTATACACGACATTCTGTGGCGAGGTAAAATTATGGGGCAGGAAGCTGTTGTCGAGATTGCCGTCAAAAGCAAACTGCAGGACCTTCATCCCAGGGAAACCAAGGTCATCACGCAATGCTTCAACCTCGGGAGTTATAATGCCCAGATCCTCAGCGATAATATTGATTGGACCCAGGTTAGCGGCTATCCGGGTGAAGAAGTTTTTACCTGGCCCTTTCAGCCATTGACCGTCAACAGCGGTAGGGCATTCTTCTGGAATCGACCAATAAGATTCAAACCCACGAAAATGATCGATGCGGGCAATATCAACTAAGGTAAACAGGTGAGCCAGTCTCTTTGTCCACCAATGCATCAATTTTTCCTGCACTTGATTATTGTCGCTCTGCCAATTGTAGAGAGGCATTCCCCAGCGTTGTCCCGTTTCACTGAAATAGTCCGGAGGGACACCGGACACGTGGGTTGGACAAAGGGTCTGCCTGTCTAAAGTGAAAATCTCCTGATTCGCCCAGACATCGACGCTGTCGTAGCTTACATATATAGGCAGATCGCCGAACAACCGGATATCTTTTTCCCGGGCATAATCGTGGAGAACATTCCACTGCCGGAAGAATTCGAATTGTTCAAAACGATAATAGTTTATTCGTTCGGCGTGTCGATCAAGGATATTTTCAAGCCCTTGCTCTGATCTGGTAGAAAGCTCTCTTGGCCAGGAGAACCAGCCCGCATTGTTGTAGATTTCTTTGGCGGTCATAAAAATTGCATAGTCATCAAGCCACGTATTGGCCCTCAGAAAGTTTGCGTATCCGGGAAATTTGTCTGGATAAAACTTGCCAAATGCTTCCTGCAATAGCTTTTTTTTATATTCTTCAACCTGTTGATAGTCCGTCAGATACGGTGAAAAATCCGGATGACCAGCAAGACTTGACTGGGAGATAAGATCTGCCGCAAAAAGAAGCTCCGGCGACAGCAATAAACAAGAGCCTGCAAAGGCGGAACTGCTCATGTAGGGGGAGTAGTCGAATGGTGGATGGATTGGGCCTGTAGGCAGAAATTGCCAATAACTCTGGTCGCAAGCTACCAGAAAATCAATAAAATTATAGCTGGAAATGCCAATATCACCAATCCCATAAGCTGACGGCAAAGAGGTTATATGGGCAAGAATACCACTGGCTCGTCGGTCTATCATTTTTTGTATCTCACAAGGGGAAAATTACCCGGCATCAAAACGTTTTATCCCCAGCTCTGAGTTGAGCCGGTGATCAGAAAATAAAACAACTCGTGTTCCTTGTATCTCAATTGATCGATGCTATAATATAAGATCATAAAATAAAAGTGGGGAGATATTTACCGAGTTGCCGGAACGGCGCATATTAAAAATTGATTTTTACTATCGAATGCTGTAATAGTGTAGTCTTTTGAAAACTACTACACGCTAACGAGATCTTTCTCGTCGGCTTTTTTTTTGCCTAAAAAATCATTTAACAAATCGCTTTGTTGATCCTCTCGAAACTATTGCGACGATGCACTTCATGCAAGGGAACAATAGATAGTCTTATTAATTCAAGAAATGGAGTGGTTGTCTGGTGCTGCCTGAACTTAAAGAAAATCTTATAAAAGCAGGAAAAGAAGAAGGCTGTATTAGCTTTGATGATTTGAACGAACTTTTGCCGGATGAGATAAAAGATCCGAATGAGATTGAATCTATCTTCAACTTTCTCGGTGCGCATTCAATTGAAATTGTGACTGTTGAAGAAAATGGTGAGAAGCGTACTTTATCCGGAGAAATCTGGGAACGAGACGACAACTCTGCCTCTAATGCCAGTCAAGAGGACGAGATGACTCTACCTGATGAGGAGACTCATGAAGCGGAAGAAACGACCACCACCTATCTTCGGGAAATGGGCCGTTTCGATCTGTTGACCCCGGAAGAAGAGGCAAAGTACAGCAAGACTATTCGGCAAGGGTTTGAGGCTATTATTGCGGCAATTCGTGAAGATACCTCGGGCACCAGGGAGATCCAGGTGCTTTGTGAACGGATTGATCTCTGGGAGAAACGGGATCCAACCCTCAAGCCGAAAAAGCAGCAGCTTAATTTTATGCGGTATAATGTCATCAGTGCCGCAAAAAAATATAATGATATCAGGGAACTGTTTGAGCTGCAGGCCAAGCTGGAAGCGTACAGCAGGTCCATTGAAGTAGCCAAGGACACCATGATCAGGGCCAACCTGAGACTGGTGGTTTCGATAGCCAAACGATATATGCATCAAGGCCTCACCCTGGCGGATTTAATTCAGGAAGGCAATCTTGGCTTGATGCGGGCGGTCTTTCGCTTCGATTATACCAAGGGCAACAAATTTTCGACCTATGCCAGCTGGTGGATTCGCCAAGCCATAACCCGGGCTATTCTCGATAAAACCAGAACGATCCGCCTGCCGGTACATTTTCTTGAGTTGAGAAGCCAGTTTTTCAAAGCGTTTTATGCGCTGTTCAAAGAACTCGGTCGAGAACCGACCCCTCTGGAAATATCCAAGGCGACAAATCTGCCGATGGACAAAATCCTGTCAATTCTGGAGGCATCCCGTGAACCTATCTCTCTTGAAACGCCGGTAGGTGATGATGACTCCACCCTGGGCGATTTTCTGGAAAATCAGGAATCACAATCCCCCTACGATGCAGTTCAGACCAGGGAACTGTCCGGACGGGTGAATGATATCCTCGAAACCCTCAGTGAACGAGAAGAAAAAATTATTCGTCTGCGATTTGGTATTGGTGAGAAGGCGGAATATACCCTTGAAGAAATCGGTAAGCTTTTCAATGTTTCCCGAGAGCGAATCCGGCAGATTGAAAAGAAAGCCCTGAATAGGTTACGTCACTCCAGCCGCCGAGAAAAACTTAAGTTTTTCATAGATTAATCATCTTTTGCATTTCGAAAAAGCCGGGCTTCAACCCGGCTTTTTATTTTATTGTGGAAAATTATATCAAAAGAGCCGGATTCGGATCAATTCTCGACAAGATCAAGGCACAGGAGCGAATCAGCTTTTCCGAAGGTCAGGCACTGTACAACAGCAATGATATTCTGGCTCTTGGCTACCTTGCCAATATCGTCCGCAACAGGTTGAATGGCGATAACACGTACTTCATCTATAATCAGCATATAAATTACTCCAATATCTGCACCAACCTCTGTAAATTCTGTGCGTTCGGTCGGGAGAAAGACACCGATCTCGCCTATGAGATGAGTGTTGAGCAGGTGAAAACAGAAGGTCAGGGACCGACTTGATGAACCGATTACCGAGGTGCATATGGTCGGCGGCATTCATCCTGATCTTCCCTTTACCTATTATCTCGAGTTGTTGCAGGGGATCAAGGAAGTTCGACCCACCTTGCATATCCAGGCCTTCACCTGTGTGGAAATTGCCCATTTTGCCGAAGTGGCCGGCACGTCGGTAGAAAAAACCCTCGGTATGCTGATAGATGCCGGGCTTGGTTCTCTGCCGGGCGGTGGGGCGGAGGTTTTTCATCCGCGCATCCGCCAACTGACCTGTGAAAAGAAACTGTCCGGCAGCAAATGGCTTGAGGTGGCTAAAATAGCCCACCAGGTTGGACTGCATACCAATGCCACCATGTTGTATGGCCATATCGAAACAATTGATGAGCGTCTTGAACATCTTCAGGCACTTCGTGAAGCGCAGGACGAAACACACGGCTTTCTGGCTTTTATTCCCCTGGCTTTTCATCCGAAAAATACCGCTATGGCTGATCTTTCGAGAACAACCGGAATCGATGACCTTAAAAATGTAGCACTTGCCCGGATCTTTCTCGATAATTTTCCCCATATCAAGGCCTATTGGGTGATGATTGGCCCGCAAATGGCCCAGATTGCTCTGTCGTTCGGTGCTGACGATATGGATGGAACGGTAAAAGAAGAGATTATCACCCATATGGCCGGTGCCGAAACGGACCAGACCATCGGCAGTTCTACTCTGATTCGGTTAATTAAAGAAGCTGGTCGCGTTCCTGTCCAGCGGGATACGCTGTACAATATCATTGAAGTGCACAAGTAAAGTAAAATAGCGTAAAAACATGCAGATATTTGAAATAGCTGACAAGGTTTCTAAGGGTCTGCGGATCAGTGACGATGACTATCTGGTGTTGGAAAAAGAGGGCGATCTGCTGCAGCTGGGTGTTCTTGCCAACACCATCCGGCAGAAAAAACACCCGGAAAAAATCGTTACTTATGTGGTTGACAGAAACATCAATTATACCGATATCTGTATCTCCGCCTGTAAATTCTGTGCATTTTTCAAGCCTCCGGAGAGCAAAGCTGGATATCTGATCACCTTCGATGAACTGGCCACAAAAATCAGGGAAACCCAGGCGCTCGGTGGTACCCAGATACTCCTGCAGGGTGGTCTGCATCCTGTGCAACCATTGGAATACTATGAAGAGATGGTTCGCTTCATCAAGGCCACTGGAATACACCTGCACGGCTTCTCTCCCCCGGAAATTTATCATTTTGCTGAAATTTCCGGCTTACCCGTAAAAAAAGTTATTGAAAGACTTGTTGCTGCGGGTCTCGACTCAATCCCCGGCGGTGGGGCAGAGATCCTCAACGAGCGTGTGCGGCAACTGACGGCACCGAGAAAATGCACGGCAGATCAATGGCTTGAGGTGATGGAACAGGCCCATAACCAGGGCCTGCGGACTACAGCCACGATGATGTTTGGTCATGTGGAAACAACAACCGAGCGCCTGGAGCATCTCCGCAGGCTGCGCCAACTGCAGGATCGAACCCATGGATTCACCGCCTTTATTCCCTGGCCGTTTCAACCCCAGAATACAGTGTTGGCTGAGCTTGAAAAAACAACCGCTTTCGCTTATCTTCGGATGCTGGCACTGGCCAGAATCTATCTCGACAATTTTACCAATATTCAGGCCTCTTGGGTTACGCAAGGCCCGAAAATTGCGCAACTTTCACTTTCCTTTGGGGCCAATGATTTCGGCAGCACGATGATTGAGGAAAATGTGGTGGCGGCAGCGGGGGTCAGTTTCCGGTTGTCCGAACCGGAGATCAGGCGGCTTGTAGCTGATGCCGGTTTTCAGCCGAGGCAGCGACTGATGGATTACACTCTTGTCGCAGAGGTCTAAATTTTACCATCGAAAAGTACGATAGGGTTATGGTAATTATCTCCGCCCCGTGGGTTGTTCCCGTGGCTACATCGGTTATTCCAGCCGGCAGTGTCGCAATTGCTGATGGTCGGATAATTGATATAGGCAGACGAGATGATATTGTGGCCAAATATCCGCAATATCCTGAAACAAAATACTCTTGCGTGCTTATGCCGGCGCTGGTCAATGCGCATATGCACTTGGAACTGTCGCATCTTGCCACAAATTTGCCCTTGCTGCCTGCCAACAATTTCACCGATTGGATTGACGAGCTGCTCATACAGAGAGCGAACAAAAAAGAATGTCAAGAAGAAATCGTCGCAGCGTTTACCGCAGCCCTGAAGCTGCAGTATGATGCGGGTGTGGCGCTTATTGGCGATATCGGCAATGAATATTATAATGCGCTGCATTGTACCGGCGGCGATGTGCAACCAACAGTGATCAGAATGTTGGAATTTCTCGGACCAAACAGGGACGCTTGCTGTATGGCTCTGGATAACCTGATGCAGCTCGATGAGCAGACAGTAGCCACAGGCCATGCACCGTATTCAACCGCCCCTGATCTGCTCAAAGAAATAAAAAAGAGATGTAACCGGCTCCAGCATGTTTTTTCTGTCCATGCCTGTGAATGTGCGGGAGAACGCGAATTCGTTCAAGCGGGCACCGGATGTTTTCGGGACTTTCTGGAAAAGAAAAATAGCTGGGATGGCGTATTTCCTTTTTCTGAAAACGGGTTTTCCGGTACCATACAGTACTTCGCTCATTTGGGCCTGCTCGATGACAAGACCCTGCTCGTCCATTGTGTTCATGTGTCGCTGCAAGAACTCCAGATCATCAAGCAGAGTGGCGCCAGGATTTGTCTTTGTCCCGGCAGCAACCAGTTCTTGGGAAGCGGGCAGGCACCGGTGGAGCAGATGGTAGCTCTTGGTCTGCTGCCGGCGCTGGGCAGTGATTCTGCCGCCTCGAATGAATCACTTGATATCTGGCGGGAAATGCAGTTACTGGCAACCCATAACCCTCATCTTGCGCCTGCAGATATTCTGGCGATGGCGACAACGGGTGGGGCGGCAGCACTATTGCATGACGCTGACTATGGTAGTCTGGCCGTGGGTAAAAAAGCGGAATTTATCCATGTATCATCGGCAGATCTACTCCGCTGCAATGAGAGCTCGAAACTAATTGACGTATTGGTCGTAAATGGCAAACCAGCTGAAATCCAGTGGATCTCTAATGTTTGTGAATTTGTAGAACAACAAAGGTGCCGCATATGAAAGAGTCGGAAAAAACCATCGCCCGGATCGGCATGGTCAATTACCTCAACACTGCGCCCATCCATGAAAAATGGAAAAATTCGGTACATAGTGAAAAATGGCAACTCATAGAGGCACCTCCAACCACCCTTAATAAGAAATTGGCGGATGGAGACATCGATATGGGCTTTGTTTCCAGCTTTGAATATGGCCGTCATCCGGAGAAATATAAAATTTTGTCGGGTCTTTCCATAAGCGCCAATGGTCCGGTCGGCTCAGTCTTTCTTTTCTCCCATGTGCCTATGAAGCAACTTAATGAGGCACCTGTCCTGTTCAGTGCTCAGTCGGAGACTTCAGTCAGTCTGGTGAAGATCATTCTTGAAGATTTTCAAGGGGTACGTCCATGCTATTCGACCGGCGACCTGCAGGGTACAGTTGATGAAAGTTTTAAAGCAGTGCTGGCCATTGGCGATGATGCGCTGCGGCTGGCTGAGAAATCGACGTATCTGTATGAGTACGATCTGGCTGATATCTGGAAACATGAAACCGGACTGCCTTTTGTCTTTGCCCTGTGCGTTGTCCGCGATGAATTTTGCGCCGGGCAGCCTGAGATGCTGGCTGAAATACACCGGGAACTGCTCAGGTGTCGGGATGAAGGGAAAAGAGATCTCGAAGGAATATGCGCCCTTGCCGCTCAGCGAATACCCATGTCCAAAAAGAAATGTTACCAATACCTCAGCGCCATAGAGTACGATCTTGGTGAGCAGAAACGTAAAGCTCTGGAAACGTTTTTTGACCTATTGATAAAACGTGGAGATCTAGACAAGACGGCCCTCCCGTTAAAAATTTTTGCCAACCTTCATTGAGCAAGAGAAGTGTCTCTTCTGTTAGAAAAATTAGCTGTCATTGGTAAAAAAGTGTCGATTTTACTGGAAATGATCCAGTTCAAATTGACCGTATTTGCCCTCCCGTTTGCCTTGACCGGCGCACTACTGGCTTCACGGGGTATTCCTGAGAGCCGCATATTGCTGTGGATTATCGTCGCGATGGTTGGCGCCAGGACCTGCGCCATGGGATTTAACAGAGTTGTTGACCGCAGGTTCGATAAAGCCAATCCCCGAACCACGAAGCGGGCTCTGCCGGCAGGCGATGTCAGGCTCGGTGAAGCCTGGGCAATGATTTTTTTATCTGGTTTGCTGTTTTTATATGCCTGCTGGAATTTAAATCAGCTGACCCTGCTCCTGTCTCCTTTGGCCCTCGGCCTGACCCTTTTTTATTCTCTTACCAAACGATTTACTTTTTTTTGTCATCTGATTCTTGGCGTGGCTCTGGCTTTTGCTCCCTTAGGCGGCTGGGTCGCCGTTCAGGGCAGTCTGACTGGTTATCCCTTTGTCCTCTCTGCAGGGGTTCTCTTCTGGGTGGCTGGTTTTGACACCATTTATGCCTGTCTGGATGCCGATTTTGATCGGCAGGAAGGGCTCCATTCACTGCCCTCACGGATGGGAAAAAAAAATGCCTTCCGCCTGGCGGGCGGCTTTCACATCCTGGCTTTTGTTTTCTTTACCCTGACCGGTTACCAAGCAGGCTTGAATATTTTTTACTACCTGGGTATCGTTCTGGCATCCGCCGCCTTGCTCTATCAACACATGCTGGTTAAGCCCGAAGATTTATCCCGCATTCATGCATCATTTTTTTCAATGAACGGCTTTATCAGCGTTACCCTGTTTGTTGCAACGTGGCTTTCACTTGTAACGCTTGGTAAGTGATGGTTCGGCCGACCCTGCATATAGGCCTTGTGCTGGTCGGCTTCTTCCTGCAGGCGGCAATAGTCCTGTCGGCAGATACTGATTCGTCACTCAATACCTCATCTGCTGTGCCATTAGGGATTATTGAGGCAGAGCTTCTGCCGATCGGTTATTCCGGACATGAAAAGCTTGTCTATGATATCTCCTGGACCGGCGGGATAAAGATCGGTGAACTGCATCTGAATATCAATGTCACGCCGGGGGTTGAAGACGGCTATGAAATCAGGGCCACCGTCTCAACAGAAAACGGCGCCTTGAATCTTATTTACCCAGTTGAGGATATACATGTAACCAGGGTTAAGGGCCCGGACAGGTTGCCCTATCATTATGAGGTATGGCAGAAAGAGGGGTATAAATACCGGGCGCATCGGGTGATCGAATATGATCAGCAAAAGGGATATATTCGGTATACGAAAAACGGCCAGCTGGAAGGAGAGTATTTCGTCAACGGAAAGACGAACAACGAATTCTCGTCTTTTTTCAACAGTCGCCTGATGCCTTTTACCATAGGGGGCCGATTTGTGGTTCCGACCTTTGCTGATAAACGAAGGGTAAACGTTGTCGTCCATGCCGTTTCCCAAAAAAAATTTGCGCAGACCATTATTGGCCCGGTGACAACAGTCGCGATCATGCCGGTTATGACCTTTAAGGGTCTCTATGATAAACAAGGTGACACCGTGATCTGGTACACTGACGATATATGTCGGGTTCCGGTCCGTATAAATTCGAAAATTATTATTGGCTCGCTGACGGCTGAACTTACGGAATATGACAATCCCGCTTGTTCGCTGTATCATCAAGTCGGTGACTGAAAACAACCAAACAACTCAATGCACAAATTTTTAAGGAGCAGCGCACCATGACAACACCGGTACTCACCACCGATTTCCCCAATCTGATCCTCAAACACCGGGGAAAAGTACGTGATATGTATGACATTCCCGGCCATGATGACAAATTACTTATGGTCGCGACAGATCGAATTTCGGCCTATGATGTCATTATGGATGATGCCATCCCCGGAAAAGGGGCCATATTGACGGAGCTGTCTCTTTTCTGGTTTGACCTTTTGAAGGATATTGTTGAAAACCATCTTATCACCGCGAATGTCGACAACTATCCAGAAATATGCAGACCGTATGCCAGGCAGCTGCAGGGGCGGTCGATGCTGGTGAAAAAGACCAAGCCGTTGCCTATAGAATGCATTGTTCGCGGCTATATTTCGGGATCCTTCTGGAGCGCCTATAAAAAAAATTCGCTGGTCTGTGGTTTTCAGCTCCCTCAGGGAATGCGGGAGTCGGATAAATTTGCCGAACCACTTTTTACTCCATCGACCAAGGCGGATCTTGGTGCTCATGATGAAAATATTTCCCTGGCCCAAATGAAGGAGATCGTCGGTCCCGGCCGAGCCGAAGAAATCGCCGGCATCTGCCTTGCGATTTATAAAAAAGCCGCTGATTATGCGCTTTCCCGGGGGATTATCATCGCTGACACAAAATTTGAATTAGGCGAGCTTGATGGCCGGCTTATCTTGATTGATGAGGTGCTCACTCCCGATTCATCCCGTTTCTGGCCGGTAGACCACTATCAGCCCGGGCGGTCGCAGCCGAGCTTTGATAAACAGTTTTTAAGAGATTACCTTTCTACTTTAAGCTGGGATAAGACGCCGCCTCCACCACCTCTGCCCAAAGAGATCACCGAGAAGACCAGATTGCGCTATCAGGAAGCGGTGCAAAGGATTACCGGCAACTCTTAACCGGCTCCTGGTGGTTTTTTCCGGCCATCGAGAAGATGGAAAAAGGCCATTATCGGGTGGCGCCATAGCATTCGGGGGCCGGAATAGCGCATTATCTGTTTTGCTTTCGCCCGCATTTCCTGTCTATAACAATGAATAGTGCAATTGCCACAGGTTGGTTTTTGTTCGGCAAATGGACAATGAGCAAGCCTTTGTCCGGCATATTCGAGAAACTGGCTGCAATCCTCGCAAAGCTCCCCGGCGCGAGTCACTGGATGATCGTGATGTTGGCGACAATAGATTTTCACCATGGCGCTGATTGTTTTGAATTCGCGATCAAGGCGTGCAGAAAGGGGCATGGTGCCTTCCATTAGATGCAAGAGCCCTGTATGGGTCATAAGTGGGGGCTCAGTTTTCTTTAGGCGGCGAACTAGTTTTTGCAGGAGACCTGCGGGGGGTTGAGCAAGATTTTATCAACAATAGCATCGCACACCTGGTCTTGGGTCAGACTTGAGCTTTCTACGGTTATGTCGGCGTATTTTTCGTACAACACCAGCCTCTCTTCGAATAGATCCTTAAAGCTTTGATCGGGACGTTTCGCCAGGCCTCTGGTCTGGTAATTATGGATACGCCGGTCGAGAGCCGGCAGGTCTGCATGGAGAAACACAACAAGGCCATCTTTTTTGAGATGCATCATTGCCGGTTCACTGTATGCGGCACTGCCGCCTGTAGCCACGATATGGTTATGGCAGTGTATGCCGAGCAGCACCCTCTGTTCAATTTCCCGCAGCGTCATATGACCTTCTTTATCAACGATGTCCTGCAGGCTTCTTTTTTCAATATTCTGCAATAAAATATCGGTATCAAGATATCTTTTAGCCAGCATTTTTGCTAGGATTACCCCAACGGTGCTTTTTCCGGAACCAGGCATTCCGATTAATATGATATTAGATTTTCTTTTACTCATCGGGATCTCCGGAATCCATTGTCAACAGGGTCTCTTTCGCCATACAGTAAAGCAGGCGGTTTTAATCGCAATATTTTATGCGGCAATTGGGCTTTTTGGAACATAATTGCAATTTTAGTATAGGTAATATGCCGGAAATTTATGCTATACTTCTTGTGTTGCCAAACACCATTCAACAAACAATAACGTTCTCTTTACATTGGAGATAAAAGATATGCAAATTTTTACGAGCCTCAAAGATTGGTTTGTTGCAACGCACCTGCAAGAGCAAATTAAAGATGTAGATTTCGTTGGCCTCTTTACCAACCCGTGGTTTATTCTTCCCTTTGGTCTGATGATTGGCTATATGCTTTTCAAGAAAAAATGGAAAGATCTTATTATTACAACTATCTTTGTCGCCATCTGGTGGGTTTCCGGCACGCCGTATATGAATTCTCTGTTGGTAAATGGGGAAATACAGATTGAAAAAATTCTGCCGGTTATTTTTGGGGGAGCCGCAGTTTTAGGTTTTGTCATCTATCTGTTGTTTGGCAGATCGGATTAACAGGATACTTATGCAATTTAGAAACGGAATATTCATCATAACAGAGGAGGATCATTGTCCTCTGTACAATGTTCGCGAGGAATTGAAGTTAAGTGAAGGCATCCTGTTTTTGCCAGCGAGTAAACCGACATGCTTAACCCTCGCACAGGAGCTGATTGACATTGCATCTGCCGGGAGCAGTTATGAAAATTATTCCCAGGGGATGAATAAAAAAGCCAAATTCGAATGTGGTGGCTGCACCGGACTTATCCGTTTTGAATATAAAAAAGACAAAGGCTTTGCAACCCTGCAAATGAAATTGCTGGCCGCCGCCGAGCGAAGAGAAAAGATCAAGGGAAGCAGCAATTTTGCCGGACTTCTGCAATCCGTAGACATTTTTTCCACGCTTTCTCCCGAAGATCTGCTTGATCTGGCCACTTTGCTTGAACTTAATGAATTTCCCTGGCAGTTTCCCATTGCCCAAAAGGGCGATCCGGGGGATCGGCTCTTTATACTCTTGTCCGGCAAGGCAGAAGTTATTGATGACCATGGGATTGCGATCGCCGAATTGCAGAAAGGCGAAGTCTTCGGTGAGATGAGTCTGCTTTCCGGAGATCGGGTCTCTGCGACTATTATGACGGCTGAAACATGTCAAGTTGCCGTAATGAATCAAAAGAACTTTCGTCATGTGCTCAACCGTTTCCCAGCGCTCCAGATATTTTTCTATAAACTGCTTGTCAGCCGGATTACCAAAATGAACATGCAGCGGGCTGAAGAGTTGGCTTCCGGCATGGTAGGACAGCTCTCGGATATATCGCCTGTTGAACTCTGCCAGATGATCAATGCCAATCAAAAAACCGGTAAACTCAATATTGAGAGTGAAGAGAAAAGAGCCATCGTCATCTTCAACGAGGGTGAGCTGGTCCATGTCGAACTGGATAGCCTGGTGGGCAGAGAAGCTTTCTACCAGGTGCTTACGCTTGACACCGGGCGGTTTAATTTCACCCAGGGCCTGACAATAAAAGAAAGATCGCTCGATGTCCTTGGCGGCTTTATGGGCTTGCTCATGGAAGGAATGCAGCGTTTGGATGACACCCGTCGGTAAGTCGACAATGAGCAGAAGACAGTTGAAAAACGAGGTCCTGACCCTCCTGCATAAAGCAAGTCTGGCTGAGATACTGCCGGATCTTGGAAAATACCCGGCGCATAGTCTACTTAATCCTCTGTTTATTGCTCTTTGTCACTCTGTTGAAAGAGTGCGATGGAATGCGGTGCTTTGTTTCGGGTGGCTGGTCCCGTCCATTGCCGAAAAAGATGTGGAGGCGGCTCGGGTGGTGATGCGCCGTTTCCTCTGGTCACTCAATGATGAGTCTGGAGGGATAGGCTGGGGGGCACCTGAAGCGATGGCGGAAATTATGTGTCACAGCACGGTGCTTCGCCATGAATATCTGCATATGCTTATTTCATATATGCGTGAAGATGGCGAAGGTCTCTTTGAGGACGGGAATTACCTGGAGCTGCCTATGCTCCAACGAGGACTGCTCTGGGGTATCGGCCGACTTTGTCAGGAGCATCAAAGCGAGATGATCGAACGTGGCATTGTCGATGATGTGCGCGCCTACCTTCAGTCTCCGGATATTTACGTAATTGGCTTAGCGCTTTGGTGTCTGGGCTCGCTGGGTGTTGCGGCTGAAGTCGACAATTTGCCGCGTTTTGAAGGCAATAAGGAAAAAATACATCTCTTTCTGAATAACGAAATGCAAGATATATCGTTAGCGGAAATTGCCCGGCGAGCTCTCAATACCAGATAGCATCATAAGGTAGAGATTCGATAACCGGCCTTATCTCTTTCCCTTTCAGAGAATTCCTGTCGGCATTGGTGGAACTTTGCTGCCACCGAGGATAAAGCCGCCGTCCATTCGCAGACTTGCCCCGGTAATATAGGTGGCGTCCACCGCCAAAAAATAGACAGCATCGGCAACTTCTTCTGCAAGGCCGGTGCGGCCAAGAAGTATGTTGTCATAAACAGCTTCTTTTTCCTGTGTTGAAAGACTGGACCATCCGCGTGTGCCTTCCCCATGTCTGCTCTCTATCAGGCCGAGCACGAGTTCGTTGACTCGAACAATAGGAGCTGCCTGCCGGGCCCAGGTCTCTGTAAAAGATTGTACGGCCCGGTTGGCGGCACTGTAGCCGTCATTGAAAAAGACTGCCGCCGGCCCGCTGCGCCCGCTGATCCCGGCGATCGACGATATATTTATCACGGCGCCGTTGCGCTCTTTTTTAAGAAGCGGGAAGAGATGGTGAAAAAGGAGCCATTTAGCCTTCACCGTGGTATCGAATTCTATGTCCCACTGGTCTTTATTATGGGGTAAATCGTAGCTGCCATGGACCACAGGCATGCCGCCGCGTTCAATATTATTAATAAGAAAATGAATAGACCCTGTTCGGTTATCAATAAAGTCACCGAGCTGTACCACTGCCTTTTTGTCGCGTAGATCAGCGGGGAAGATAAAAAAATTGTACCCGACGGCCGTAAACTCCTGCTCCATTTCGGCGATTGACTCCGGCCAATCATACACCGGCAGTATCAGACTCGCCCCATGGCCGCCAAATTTCCGGGCGATCGCTCGGCCAATTGGTCGTGAAGCTCCGGGGATAAGGACAGTTTTTCCTTGCAGGTGCATCATCTGGATATTTAAAAAATCGAATTAAGGATCGGTTGCCCGGGTTCAGCGATTGGCTGGTCGATACTGTCCCCGCGTCGCAGATAGAACATTGCCAGAATGTCATCGTCCATACACAACCGGGAGTCATCAGTTGACAGGATATTCTTGTTGTCCGGATTTATCAACCGGGCCGATATATACAGGACCCGATCAGTCCTGGAGATTGTCCCGACGAGTATGGCCTGAGCCTGCTGCTCCAGACTCAGCTGAGTCAGGTCTCTGGTTAATATTGTCTCCCCGGATCGAGGTTCTACATGAAGCGTGTTGGCAAGCTTTATCTCTCTGACAGTATAACCAAGCTGGACAAGCCTGGATACCATATGTTCCTGAAGTACCCGGCCAAATTGCGAAGTTTGCTCTAAATCGTTATTGTCAACGAAGGTGGTGACCAGAACGGGCATATTTGCCTGACGCGGCATGAGCGGCGGCATGGCCCTTTCCACCAGACGGTCGGCGATGTTATAGGAAAACCGGATCAAGTTGGTATTGTTGCCAAACAGAGTTCCCAGTCTGGTGCAGTTCAAGGAAGAGCAGCCGCTAATCAATGACAGCATGCTGCTTAGCAGAACAAGGAGGAAAAATCGAGCGACCCTGAACTGGGTTGATAACGGATTTAACATATTTTTTCCAGGCATGGCGCGATTATTCTCGATAGTATTCTCTAGAGTGTTGCTTCAGATACAGATTTTGTGCCGGTAGCGCTTTTGGCAAGAGCAGTGGTGTTTGCTGGTCGTTGGGCCAGGTTATCCGGTTGCCCAGGCTTTTTTTGGTCGGAAAGCTTGATAGTTTTTGTCTGGGGCATATTCTCCTGGTACTGGAAGAAATCTTTTTCGTTAATATAGTAGATATCAGACGCCCTGAAAAGGTATTGATTATCGGTTATTATTGAAGTTGTTATAATTACCTCGTAATGGCTGCTGGCCACCATGCTGGTATTGGCTATATCGGCCCCTACTCCGGCTGCGAGGATTATCAACTCGGCGGGCGCATTGTGTAAGACTACGACCGCAGCGGACAGCGCGGTCAGCAGGCCCGGCTGCAAGGTGCGGACTCGATCGGTGTTGTGATAAACGATCTGTACTTTATAGCAGACCTCAATTGCTTCCTGGTCGGCACGGCTTTTGGTCGGCACGCCATAGCCAAAAAGACTGGTGATCAGTAAATCGTGAAATGCCTCATTAAAAGTACTTGTCGCATTAGCCTGGCAGGGAGAGTTCTCGTCGCCGCAGGTCTGCTTGACAAAGATTGCTTTGTCGTGGTTGTTGGTCTGGATAAGCTGTTTGTTAATGCGACCGGCCAGATCTAATGCCAGCACATCCCAATGAGAAGCCGCCTGCATTTTTTTTTGTTGTGAATAGGGATAGCTGATCGGTTCCGGGATTCGGCTGCTGCAATTGCAGAGCAGGAAAATGGCCAGAACACAGATATAAAACGACCGCATAGAGAGTCTCCGCTGACTTTGAACGATGTATAGCATAGAAACTGTATCGGACGGTGAGCGAAAAAGTAAAGAGAATTCTATGATTTTGAGGGGCTATCATCCATAAATGCGCGGGACTTTTTTTAGGGGCAAACGGGGAGGTTGCGGCATGAAATAGTAACTTCTACTATCAACTGAGGGAGTAAACTGGTACATTGTTCCATCCAAATCGACATTTCCCTAAGACCTCGGCACATTTTCACAGTCACTATAAATAATGTCCATAGATCTGCATATCCACTCGACAACTTCAGATGGGACAATGAGTCCTGTTGAGCTTGTTCATTATGCGCATAAAAAAGGCTTGTCAGCGATCTCGATTACTGATCACGATACTATCGAAGGTGTTGATGAGGCGCTTGCCGAGGGCAGAAGTATTGGCCTGGAGGTCGTCCCCGGGATTGAATTAAGTGTTAAATACTGTACCCACAACGTGCACTTACTCGGATATCTCTTTAACTATCGACAGAAGCAGTTGCATATTGCCCTGGAGCAGCTCCAGGTTGGCAGAGTCGAACGAAATAAAAAAATTATTGTCAAACTCAATCAGCTTGGTCTTACTATCCACCTGCGTGAACTGGAAAAGGCCTCAGGCTCCGGTCAAACCGGGAGGCCACATATAGCTCGACTCATGGTGGAGAAAGGCTTAGTCCAGTCAATGGATGAGGCCTTTGAAAAATATCTTGGTCAGGGAGGCCTGGCCTATACTTCCAGATTTATCTATGAGGCAAAAGAGGCCATCAAAATTATACAGGAAGCTGGAGGCATTGCGGTTCTCGCCCATCCTCTGCAACTCGATAAATCGGTTGACAACCTCGACCTTGCATTACAGCAATTGCGCGATATGGGCCTGGATGGAATTGAAGTGTATTATCCCAATCACTCACGACCATTTAGAAAACGGCTTATAGCTCTTGCTGAAAAATATGGTTTGTTGATGACTGGAGGAAGCGATTACCACGGCAGTATCAGACCCGGAACAGCTCTTGCCGGCGGCAAAAATGTTTCCGTTCCAGCGCAACTGCTGGCCGATATGAAACAACGCGTTAAAGAAAACCGGCATAACAATAATCATAAGGTTTTAGAAGGATAATCATGACGATGTATTCGATCCTGGTAGTAGATGATGAACCGAATTATCTCATCGTCTTATCAGAGCTGTTAAAAGATGAAGGTTTTGAGGTCTTCACCGCCTCTGACGGGGAGCAGGGACTGAAAATAATCGATGATGTAGATCTCGATATTGTCGTCACTGATATGCAGATGCCCGGTATGAACGGGTTGCAGTTTTTGGACAAGATTAAAGGGAAAAACCCGGATTTGCCGGTGATTGTCATAACTGCCTTTGCCGAGGTTGACAAGGCAGTCACGGCAATGCAGGCCGGGGCATATAGTTATCTTGCGAAACCGTTTTCCAATGATGAGCTGATCATTACCCTGAAAAAAGGTGCACAGCATTATTCCCTTATTCGGGAGAACACCCGACTGCGGGATGAAATCAAAGGAAAAAGCGGCTTCAGCGGGATGGTCGGCAAAAATCCGAAAATGCTGCAAGTGTATCAGCTTATAGAAAAAGTATCTCCTACCCATGCATCGGTGTTGATTACCGGCGAGAGCGGTACAGGCAAGGAACTGGTCGCCAAGGCCATCCATATGAACAGCCCGCGGGAATCGCAACCATTCATCGCTGTCAACTGTGCGGCACTCTCGGACAATTTGCTGGAGAGTGAGCTCTTTGGCCATGAGAAAGGTGCTTTTACCGGGGCGGTCGCCATGCGTAAAGGGCGCTTTGAACTCGCTGACAACGGGACGATATTTCTTGATGAAGTTGGTGAAATCCCCCTTGCCCTGCAGGCCAAATTATTACGGGTTCTTCAGGAAAAAACCTTTGAGCGGGTTGGCGGTATCAAAACGATTGAAGTAGATGTCCGTATTATCAGCGCCTCCAATAAAGACCTGCGGGAGGAAGTTGCCGGGGGGCGTTTCAGAGAGGACCTTTTTTACCGTCTCAATGTTATCCCGGTAAATCTACCCGCGTTGCGCGAACGGATGGACGATATGCGCCTTCTGGCCGATTTTTTTATCGCCAAGTACCGGAAGGAACTGACTAAACCGGCACTGAGGATATCAGGCGACGCCATGAAACTGCTGATGAAGCTTCCCTGGGAGGGCAATATCAGGGAACTGGAAAATACTATCGAGCGGGCGGCCATCCTGTGCACGGGTGATGTTATTGAAGCAGAAGATGTTCAGCCGGACACCCTGTACAGCGAGGAGCGCCCAGCATGGGGACAGGATGTTGATCTGCGGCAGATAATTCCCGAAAATGCCGATTTGAATGAGGTTCTCTATGCTATCGAGAAAAAAATGCTGACTCAGGCGTTGATGGAAACCGATTATGTCCAGGCCAGAGCCGCTGAGAACCTGGGCATAACCAAGAGTCTTCTCCAGTATAAGATGAAAAAATACCAGATTCAAAAGAAAAAGTGAGGCGGTTCAGGCTTTGTCTCCGGAAACGCCCCAGTGCAGTTTGGTGCGCAGGATGGTGAAGTAATCGCGGGTCGAGGAGACTATAAGCTGCAGAGCTTGTCCGGCGGTTTCGATCTCCAGTTCATCGCCATCGCGCATTTCCCAGAAGGCCTGCCCGTCAATGATGATCTGGGCCCGTTCGGTGTCGGCGCCTGCTTCATAACGGGTCCTGATCCGCTTATCCGCCGGCAGAATGATCGGCCTGCTGCTCAGCATGAAGGGGCAGATCGGCGTAACAGTAATGGTGGCAAGCCCCGGATACACCAGCGGTCCACCGGCAGACAGGTTGTAGGCGGTTGATCCGGTTGGGGAGGAAAATATCAAGCCGTCCGCTTTGTAGGTGGTGATATATTCATCGTCAGCTTTTGCTGAGAGACGGAGCAGGCGATCGAGAACATTTTTAGTGATCACGACGTCATTGAGAGCATAACGATAGTTGGTTGTCTGTTGTTTTGCGACCAGTCGGGCCTTGAGCATAAGTCGGTTTTCAATGATCAATGTCCCCGCGAGAATACGTTCAAGAGCCTGAAAAGTTTCTTTTTCCGTCAGTTCGGTCAGAAAACCGAGATTGCCGAGATTTATGCCCAGTACGGGGATAGCGTGTCGCGCAGCTTTTTCGGCGATATGCAGAAGGGTTCCATCCCCGCCGAGGACGATGAGCATGTCAAGACTCGGGGTGATTTCATTGAGAGAGACGCTAATATCTCGCTGCCGTAGCCAGTCCGATAGGGTTTGTGCATAACTCTCGGATCGGGCATCAGCTATTTTAGTGATGATGCCGACGGTGCCGATTACGAGGCTTGTCTCTGTGCGAAAGGGTGTTGTCTTTCGGCTCATTCTACTTTGCCCAGTTGTTTTGAGCGGATCACGGCAGATTCGACAACGTCCATAATAATGCCATGAAAGCCGACCTTTTCAAGAACATGTATGGCGGTAATAGCCGTTCCGCCCGGAGAAGTAACTTTGCCCCGCAGCGCAGCCGGGTGTTCGCCGCTTTCTCTTAGCAGTTTTATCGAGCCGGAGACGGTTTGCAGTGCCAGTTTTTCGGAGACAACCCGGGTAAGTCCGGATTTGACTCCGGCGTCAACGAGAGCCTCTACGAACGAAAAGACATAGGCAGGACCGGAGCCGCTCAGTCCGGTTACCGCGTCAAGATGTACCTCGTCCAGGATAACGACTTCACCAACGGCGAGAAAGATTTCTTCTGCAGCCCGCAATTCTTCGTCGCTGACATTGTCGTTTCTGCTGAGAGCGGATGCGCCTTCTAAAACCAATGCCGGTGTATTGGGCATGACCCTGATAATCTTCGTATCGGTCTTGCCAATGGTTTTCAGATAAAAAGAAATCGGCAGACCGGCAGCAATGCTTATCATAATGTGATGCGGCTGCACCCGCTCTCGACAGTCTTGCAGCAGGGCCTTCATGGTCTGCGGTTTGACGGCAAGGATGATGATCCGGCAGTTGTCAAAAATCGGTACATTACTCTCGTAGGTTTTAACCGAGTAGGTCTGTTCCAGATGGTCACGCCGGAAATCATTAGGTTCGGCTACCAGGATATCGTTTTCCCGATATAGTCCCGAGGCTATAATTCCCCTGATGAGAGCCTCAGCCATCTGACCGCCGCCAATAAAACCTATTTGTTGTTTCATAATTTTCCTCGGTTAAGTGAAGAATCCGGAAGGATGAAGAAGAATTTCTATGCAATCATAATCGGTTTCAGGTAAATATCAAATTCAACACATTTATTCAATCATTTACGAAGATAATACTTGATGTATTCAAGGTTTGCCGGAAATCTTACCATAAGAAGCAATAAAACAAGAGGAACCAATGATTCATAAAGACCTGCTGGAAATTTTGGCCTGTCCCCAGTGTAAGGGGCCAGTGAAGCTCAAAGACGATAAGGGGTTAGTGTGTGAAAAATGTATGCTTTTATATGAAATCAGAGACGATATTCCTATCATGCTTATCGATAAGGCCCAAAAAATCAAGTAAGGTGTCAAGTGTTATCAAAGAGTTAAAGTCTCTTGACACCACCCATGAGACTGGTTGCTGATCTGAAATGGAGGAAGAGCATGTCCATCGCTGAAAAATCGCATCAATTGTTCGAACGCTTCACGGTTGAAGGAGACCATGCCGGCAGTGATTATTTTGGTTTGATCAAAGAACTGGTTGCGAAAAAACAAACTGAAGGGGAGGCATGGCAACAGCCAATTGATGCGGCATATGCACTCTTGCGTCGGGAAATACAGGAAAACAACAGTAAGCCGTCTCAGTTGATTGCCTTTGGCACCTCTGGTTGGCGGGGAAAACTCGGCAAGGATATTTTTTGTCATTCTGTTGCCCTGGTTACGACGGCAATTGTCCAGATGTATCGGGCAGTCGACAGCGAAACTGACCTTGCTGCTCTGCTTGGGGTAAAAAGCCTGGCTGAAGCAAAGCAGCACGGCTGTGTGCTCGGTTTTGATAACCGGTTTGCCGGTGAGCTTCTGGCCTGTCAGGTAGCCGCTGTTCTTACCGGTGCCGGTTTTACCGTGCATTACGCGGGGGAATCGACAACCGGGGTTCTTTCTGCGGCGGTTCTTGAGAAGGGCGCAGCCTTTTCCATTAACCTCACTCCTTCACACAATCCTCTAGAATACGGTGGATACAAATTTAATGCCGCCGATGCCGGACCTGCGGCATCGGAAGTTACCGAAAGGATTACCACCAACGCCCGCGCTCTTGCTGATGGCCTGTTTTCTTACACCACAACTCCATGCCGCACAGCTCTTGGTCGTGTGCAACAATTTCAGTCGCTCGATTGCTGGAAAAGCCTGGTAAAAAAGAACCACCACACCCACGGCCTGGATCTTGATGCATCAATTAATGGGTTCCTGGACCAGAAGGATATAGTCGTCGCCGTTGATTGCGTCCATGGCGCCAGTCGCTTGCATATCCGTGCACTTTTCAATAACTGTTCCAGTCAACGATTGATGCTGCTGCGGGATAAGAGTGACGTGACGTTTGGCGGGGTGGCTCCGGAACCATCGACTGCCAACATGCTCGAAGTCGTCCGGGTCATAAATAAAAGAGAAGAACCGCTTAAACTGGGCGCGATAATTGATCCGGACGGTGACAGGATTCGTTTTACCGACGGAACCACGGAAATAAGCATGAACCAGTTTGGCGCCATGGCCTATCATTTTCTGCATGAATATAAAAAGAAGAAAGGGATGGTGGCCAAAACGGTTGCCACCTCGAACCTGGCCAACAGTATCGCCGAACATTTTCACGAAGAACTCTTTGAACCAAGTGTCGGTTTCAAGAATTTTAAACCGGTAATCGGCAGGGCATTAGTCTATTTCGAGGAATCGGACGGGATATCGATAATCGGTCATACCCCTGAAAAGGATGCGTACATTGGTCTGCTCCTAGCCCTTGAGATGATGCTGGTAACCAAGATGAATCTTGGTGATTATCTGCATAAGATTGAAAGCGAATATGGCGCTTTTTATCCGGCTCGAGATGGGATTGAGGTGCGTGTTAAAGGCGAGAAATTGCAATCCCTGCTGGCTGGTCTTGAAAAGTATGGCCAGGGCAGTATGGTGGCTATCGGTGGGACGGACCGACGCATCAGCAAGGTCATTACCCTCGATGGGCGGAAAATGGTTTTTGACGATGGCTCCTGGTTGATGGTCCGTGCCTCCGGGACAGAGCCAAAGGTCCGTTTTTATGTTGAATCCAGAACGTCAGATGGCACAACAGAACTTGTTGCCGCCGCAAAAGCGATGCTGACCGAGATTGGAATTTTATAAAGCACCTCGCCAGGCTGGTTGCCTTTTGCTGTTCAGGTATTATTGTCAGACTGTAGCAAAAAATTACTATTCTATTTTAATCAGGAGTTGTTTATGTGGGAATATACTGACAAAGTGCAGCAGCATTTTCTTCATCCGCAGAACGTGGGGGAAATTGAGAAGCCAAGCGGTACCGGAGATGTTGGTTCATTGGCCTGCGGGGATGCGTTGAAACTGACGCTTAAAATAAATGAAAACGATATTATAACCGAAGCTAAATTCAAGACATTTGGTTGTGCCAGTGCTATTGCATCATCGTCTGTATTGACGCAGATGGTTACCGGAATGTCGGTGGATGAAGCCGCAAAAATCACCAATGAAGATATCGCCGGTGCGTTGGGTGGGCTGCCTAAGGAAAAAATGCATTGTTCGGTGATGGGACGCGAAGCGCTGGAGGCGGCAATCGCCGACTACCGTGGCCTTATATTACCCATGGCGCAAGGGGAAATTGTCTGTGAATGTTTCGGAGTCACCGATCTCGAGATTATTCGGACTATTAAAGAGTCGAGCCTACGTTCTGTCGAAGAGATTACCAATTTTACCAAGGCTGGTGGCGGATGCGGTAAATGTGAGGATAAACTCAGGGAGATTCTGCAAAATACTGTCAGCGGTAAAGCGTCGGCAACGCCGATTAATCTAAAAGAAAAGCCAAAGAGAATGACCTCGCTGCAGAAAATAAAGAAGATAGAGGAAGTCCTTGAGCGAGAAATACGACCAGGCCTCAGAAAAGATGGCGGTGATATTGAGCTGGTTGATGTGGATGGTGATTTTGTCATCGTTTCCCTGCGTGGAGCCTGTAAAAGCTGCCAAAAATCGCAAACCACCATCAAAGAGTATGTCGAAAAGAAATTACGCGAACTTGTTTTGGAAAGTTTGATCGTGGAGGAAGAGAATTAATGACCTCGGCAAACGAAAAAATCGTCTATATGGATAACAACGCAACTTCTCAGGTCGCACCGGAAGTTGTTGAGGCAATGATGCCCTATCTGACGGAATCATACGGTAATCCGTCCAGCATGCATACCTTTGGCGGACAGGTAGGGAGCGCAATCAGGACAGCACGTAAGCAGGTGGCGACACTGCTGGGTGCTGAGCCCGAAGAAATAACCTTCACCAGTTGCGGCACCGAGAGTGATTCTACCGCGATCCTTTCAGCCCTCCGGACTTTTCCCGAAAAAAGGCATGTGATCACCACCAGGGTGGAGCATCCAGCGGTGAAAAATCTTTGCGACAATCTGCAGACGGTAACCGGCCATAAATACAAAGTGACTCGTTTGAAAGTCGATGCGGAAGGCATGCTCGATATGGCCGAATATGAAGCTGCTCTCAACGACGATACGGCTATTGTCAGTGTGATGTGGGCCAATAACGAGACCGGCGTTATCTTCCCGATTGAAGAAATGGCTTCGATGGCCAGGCAGAGAGGGATTCTTTTTCATACCGACGCCGTGCAGGCAGTCGGCAAGATCGCCATAGATCTGAAGAAACTGGATATTGATTTCCTGTCGTTATCGGGTCACAAACTCCATGCCCCTAAAGGCGTAGGAGTTCTTTACGTTAAGAGAGGGACTCTTTTTGTACCTTTTTTAACTGGTGGTCATCAAGAGAGCGGTCGCCGGGGAGGTACCGAAAACGTTGCCTCTATTGTCGCTCTTGGCCGTGCCTGTGAGCTTGCCGGAGAGAAAATGGCTGAGGAAAATGGCCGGGTGAGACAGCTCCGTGATAAGCTTGAGGCGGGCTTGTTGGCAAAAGTGCCGAAGTCCATGCTGAACGGACACAAAACTGCTCGACTGCCCAATACCTCTAATATCAGTTTTGAATATGTCGAAGGGGAAGCAATTCTCCTGCACATGAACCAACACCGGATCTGTGCATCGTCTGGTTCCGCCTGTACGTCGGGTTCTCTTGAACCCTCCCATGTCCTTCGGGCGATGGGGGTTCCTTTTACAGCCGCGCATGGCTCTATCCGGTTTTCCCTCAGTGTCTACAACACTGAAGAAGAAGTTGATTTTGTAGTAGAAAAAATGCCTGCCATTATTAAATCTCTGAGAGAAATGTCACCTTTCTGGAAGGGGTGATTGCCATGCTTTTATAGACCTATTGGCTTTGCCTTGCAATTAATTTGACATTGCAATAGGATTTACCATTAAATCTTCTTATCTCCTGTGCAAAATTGAGATAAGAAGATTTTTTTTGTGTTATTCATCTTTATTCACAGGAAAAACTTTTAAGTAGACGGTTTGTGTGGTTTATTTTAAGTGTGTGTGTTTTTTTTGAGCCGTTTTTGCCTTGGTTCACAATTCTACATTTTTAATGGTTATCGGTTATGGCAATACGAAGTGCAGGAACACAACGTAGATCCTCAATGAAGCAGACCGTTAAGGATCAGTCGGGTGCGGGAAAAATTAAAATTGGCGAGCTGTTAAGCAAGGCAGGCTATATTACCCCGACGCAGTTGGAGGCTGCCAAAAAAATACTGCAGAAAAGCGGCGGTCGTCTCAGTACTATTTTGCGGCAGTTGGAGTATATTGACGAAAACACCGTTTTTACCTTTCTCAGCCGTCAGCATAATTATCCCGCCATTGTCATTAAAAACGAACCGCCGGCAAAGGATGCCCTCAAACTGTTTAAATATGAGCAGGCCAAAGAATATTTAGCTTTTCCCATGCGTGTGGCCGGCAGCACCCTCCAGGTTACCATGTCGGAACCCTCCAACTCTACTGCGGTGGAGGAGATCCAGAATCTGGTCAATATGGAATTATCCGTCTGTGTCTCGACAGAAAGGGACATTGTTGAAGCATACCAGAAATATTACGGCATTGATGACGATGAAGCAGAGTCTTTTTTAGGTGTCAAAGAAGAGGTCGAAGATGAAATCGATATTACCCATGTCGATGATTTTGGTTCGATCGTAGCTGAAGCCGCCGATGATTTTGAGCTGGAAGTCGATGACATCGATGAAACCGGCGAACAGTTCGCCGCCTCGGATGCACCTATTATCAAACTGGTCAATGGTATCCTGATCAAGGCCGTCCAGGACGGGGTGTCGGATATCCATGTCGAACCTTATGAAAAAAGCATGCAGGTCAGATATCGTAAGGATGGTGCCCTGTTTAAAACGATGAACCTGCCTCTGACCATCAAAAATGCTCTGGTTGCCAGGATGAAGATTCTGTCCGGCCTGGATATTACTGAAAGAAGGGTTCCCCAGGATGGCCGCATAAAGATGCGCATGGGCAAAAATCGGTCAGTCGATTTCCGGGTATCATCGTTGCCGACGCTGTACGGAGAGTCGGTTGTTTTGCGTATTCTCGATAAATCCTCGCTGAATGTCGATCTCACCAAACTGGGGTTTGAGGTGGAGACCTTCGAGATGCTGAAAAGATGTCTCGCCAACCCCCAGGGATTGCTCCTGGTTACCGGACCGACCGGCTCGGGCAAGACGGTCACCCTCTATTCCGCCCTCAACTCCATGAACAGTGAAGATATCAAAATCCTCACCGCCGAAGATCCGGTCGAATTTAACTTTAAAGGCATCAACCAGGTCAATGTCCATCAGGAAGTGGGCATGACCTTTGCTGCCGCTCTGAAGGCATTTCTTCGGCAGGATCCTGATATAATCATGGTCGGTGAGATACGAGATATCGAGACCGCGGAAATAGCCATCAAGGCGGCCATGACCGGCCACCTCGTTTTCTCTACGCTGCATACCAACGACAGTCCGGCGACGATCGGTCGTCTGGTGGATATTGGCATTCCGCCCTATATGCTTGCTTCCTCCGTGACCATGGTGCTTTCGCAGCGGTTGGGCCGAAAATTATGTTCAAAATGCAAGAAAATTGTCGAGTATACGCCAGAGGAACTGATCAAGGTAGGTTTCCATGATGATGAAGTTGCCGATTTGAAGATATACGGGCCGAACGGCTGCTCGGAGTGCAATAATCTGGGCTATAAAGGTCGGGTCGGGTTTTTCGAGTTGATGGAAATAACCGAAGAAGTGGCTAAGGCGATCAGTGCCGAAGTTCCTGAAGACCAGCTGCGAAAAATAGCAGTAAAAGAGGGGATGACACCGTTGCGTGAGGCCGCCCTGCAGAAAGTCAGGGTGGGGATCACCAGTATCGAGGAAGCCCTGCGACGGACAGTAGCACACAAGGAGAGTCTTCCCGCGTATATGGTCAACCCTGATGAAGAGCACTACGAGGACGGAGATGTCATTATCAGGGAGGGGAATAAAGACATAGATTTTTTTAAACTCATTCGCGGTGGTCTCACGGTCATTAAAGGCGGCAAGAAAATTGCTGAACTTACCGAACCCGGTGAATATTTCGGGGAGATGGCGTCGATTACCGGGGAACATCGAACCGCATCGATTATATCCCAGGGCAGATCGACGGTGAAACGTTTTCCAGGTGACAAACTCGAGGAAATAATTGAAAAATATCCTGATGTTTCCAACTATCTTTTTAAGACCATGACCAGGCGATTACAAAAATCAAACCAGATCATCGTCAAGCTTGCCGGTGGGGGGCGTCGACCGCCGCCTCCTGGTCAACCCGTGCAACATGTCAGACAATAGCAGGAATACCCGTTTGTCATTTTTGCTGGCGGGGCAGTCATACCAGATCTTGAGTTCTACAAGTCGATCATTGTGTCAAATCTCGTCCAGTGATACCCAATAAACCTCCGAAAGAGCTGCGCATAGTTGCCTTGCTTGACGGGCGACCCGGTCATGAAAAACAGACCATGGGCATCATCTCAGCCCTTCGGCACAGATGCCCGCTCGAGATTGTCCCGATTAAGCTTGGACCTTTTTCCCTGCTTGACGAAATAGTGCAGACCTGTCGTCTGTTTCTGCCGGGAAACACCAGCAGTCCGGTTGATTCGCAGATCGACAAGGCTGATCTGTTGATTGGCACCGGCAGCCGGACCCATCTGCCGATGCTGCTCTACAAGAAAAAATATGCCATTCCTGCGGTTATCTGCATGATGCCGCCTGTTTATCTGCAGCATCGCTTTGATCTCTGTTTTGTCCCGGAACATGACGGAATAGCTGAGGAAGGCAATATCATGCTGACCGTCGGTGCGCCTAATTGTTCGATCAATAAAAGAACCCATCAGCTGGAATGCGGCCTGATTTTGCTCGGCGGGATAGATACTAAAAGCCATCATTGGAACAGTCGGCAGATTGTGGCGATGGTAGAGAAAATAGTCAGCTTCGACACCGACAAACGCTGGACGGTTTCCTCTTCTCCCAGGACTCCGCAGGATACAGTGGATCTGGTTACCGGGCTTGTGCATAAACATGACAATATGCAATTTTTTGATTATAGAGAGACTCCTGCCGGCTGGATAGAAGAGCAATATGACAAAAACAGTGTCGTCTGGGTTACCGCTGATTCGATTTCCATGATCTACGAAGCCGTCTCTGCCGGCTGTCGGGTGGGACTTCTGCCGATGCAATGGCTGCGCAAGACCGGAAAATTTGGCAGAAATGAACATATCCTGATTAAGAAGAAACTGGTGACGCCCTTTGCCGCATGGGAGCAGGGCAATATAGCCTGGGGCGACAAGAGAGAACTTAACGAAGCACAGCGATGTGCTGAGCGGATCTTACAGAAATGGTGGCCGGAAAACTTACCATAGTCCAGATTCTGCCGGAAATGGACGAGGGCGGGGTCGAGGGGGAAACCCTGGACCTGGCTCTCTACCTGGCAGTCCATGGCCACCGGTCCATAGTTATCTCCGGCGGTGGGCGACTGGTTGCACAACTGGAGCAAGCCGGCTGTGTACATATCAATTGGCCATATATCGGAGAAAAGAGCGTACGCTGCCTGCAATATATATTGAAATTACGCACCTTTCTTATTGCTGAGCAGGTTGATGTGCTGCATCTGCGCTCACGCTTACCGGCCTGGGTTGGCTATCTGGCCTGGAAACTGCTGCCACAGTCGCAAAGACCGGCGCTTATCACCACGTTTCATGGTTTTCATTCCATAAACCACTACTCGGCCATCATGACCAAAGGGGAGCGGGTTGTTGCCGTATCGCAAACCATAAAACAGCATATACTCGACAACTACCCGGTCAATCCGCAAATAATCAGCTTGATCCATGGTGGATTTGATGACAAAGCGTTCTCACCCGAAGCAGTCTCAGATGATCGCGTGCAGCATTTACGAAAAAAGTTGCTGAGTGGCCACAAAGGTCGACCTGTTATAATCCTTCCCGGCAGGTTTACCCAGTTGAAGGGGCAAGATATCCTCATTGAAAGTCTTGCCCTGATAAAAAACCGTGATTTTGTCTGTCTGCTCCTTGGTGATACCGAAGAAAAGCAGGAATTTACCAAGAAATTGCGGGAGCGGATACATGCACATGGCCTGGATGAGAAGATCCTGCTCCCCGGCCACTGCAGCGATATGCCCGCTGCTTTGCTTCTGGCCGATATAGTTGTTTCGGCCTCTTCGACCAAGCCGGAAGCCTTTGGCAAGGTGGCTATCGAAGCGATGGCGATGGGAAAACCGGTTGTCGCCACTGCCCATGGTGGCAGTCTGGAGACGGTTATGCCGGGAGAGACCGGCTGGCTGGTGCCGCCGCTGGATGCACCAGCGATGTCGGTGGCCATTAACGAGGCCCTTGCCGATCCGCAAAAAGCCAAAGAAATTGGCCAACAGGGGCGAATGTGGGTTGGGGCGCATTTCACCGCAAAAATAATGTGTGAAAAGACTGTCGCCCTCTATTATGAAGCCCTGCAGGAAAAAAAGATGCTGGGATGAAAAATTATTCCGTTGTGAAATGGCGTTCGAGAAAATCGCACTCTTTCGGCGACAAGTCGAATTTTATAACAACTCTTTCAAGTAACTTCCGGCGATCTATCGCAGGTTTTTCCTCCAACTGTTGCGAAAAGTCCTTGATCGCTTTCTGCATCTTATCCCCTGGGGGATGAATCGTCGTTTTCGGCATATTGTGTACCTCTTGAATAAATCTATTCTCTGACAATTTCGTAAAAACCTAACAACTACGATGGTTAAGTAAAAAACTTTATATTCGAGGCGTGTGAATTTTGTTATTATTTCGGCGTACTAGAGTACGTCGTAATGATAGTAAAATTTGCAACAACGAAGCAGATAAGCGCAGACTTCGGATGAAGAGTTTTTACAACACCATCATTCTCTGATTGGTTCGAGAACTACTCCAGCCAGCGGGGGGATCGTCATCATTGTATGATATGGTGCCTGGGCAAAAGGACTTTCTATAGGACTGTACTCCTTTTTGCTGCTGGCATCCGAGCCGCCGAATCGGGCGGCATCGGAACAGAATACTTCTCGATATCGGCAATTTTCGGGTAAGCCCACTCGGTACGTTGAGAATGTCTGCGGCGTATAATTAAAAATTGCCACAAGATGATTCTCACGTTCTTTGCCATATCTGGCAAAAGATATGATGGAATTGTTCCTGTCTTCCAGATCCAGCCATCGAAAGCCTTCGCCGGAGAAATCAAGCTGCCAGAGGGCCGGCTGGGCTTTATAAAGTACATTAAGCTCGGTAACAAATTGCTGCATCCGGCTATGGTAGGTACCTTCATGCAGGAGATGCCAGTCGAGGCTTCTCTTGCAATACCATTCCGACCACTGGCCGAATTCCCCTCCCATAAAGAGCAGTTTTTTGCCGGGATGCATCCACATGGTCAGCAGAAGCAGGCGGAGATTGGCAAATTTTTGCCAGATATCTCCCGGCATCTTCTCGATGAGTGATTTCTTACCGTGGACTACCTCATCGTGGGAAAGGGGCAGGATGAAGTTTTCCGAAAAGGCATACATGATCGAAAAGGTAAGGCTGTTATGGTGAAATTTTCGATAGAGTGGATCTTTGGTGAAATAGTTTAAAATATCGTTCATCCAACCCATATTCCACTTGAACCCAAAACCAAGTCCACCCTGGTCCGTTGGTTTGGATACGCCGTAAAAATTTGTCGATTCTTCGGCAATCAGCAGGGTGTTGGGAAAGATGTCATAAACGATGGAATTAAGATGGCGGAGAAATTCAATTGCTTCGAGATTTTCTTTGCCGCCATAGCAGTTGGGCAGCCATTGGCCATCTTTTCTGGCATAATCGAGATAGATCATCGATGCTACGGCATCGACCCGCAACCCATCAATGTGATAGACATCCAGCCAGAAAAGAGCATTGGCGATGAGGTAGTTACTCACCTCGTTCCTGCCGTAATTATAGATATACGTGCCCCATTCCGGATGCGAGCCCCGCCGATAATCTTCGTGTTCGTAGAGTGCTGTGCCGTCAAACTGGCCGAGGCTGTGGCTGTCCTTGGGGAAATGGGCCGGTACCCAGTCAAGAATCACCCCGATATTATTTTTGTGACAGCAATCGACAAAATACATGAATTCGTCCGGCGTGCCATATCGGCTGCTGATACTAAACGGTGCGGTAACCTGGTACCCCCATGACTCGTCGAGTGGATGCTCCATAACCGGTAAAAGTTCGATATGGGTAAAACCGAGCCTTTGGACATACGGAATTAATTTGTCGGCAAGTTCTTTATAGGTGAGGAACCGCTCCGGGTCGTTCGGATCTCTCTGCCAGGAGCCGGGATGTACTTCATAAATTGACAGTGGTCCGTCATAGGGTGAGGTGTTGTGCTTGTTTTTTTGCCATTGCTGGTCTTGCCAGGCGTAGCTGTTCACTGATTTTACAATCGATCCGGTTTTCGGTCGCAATTCGCCATAAAACTGGAAGGGGTCACATTTTTCGAGAATGTGCCCCTGTTGCGTCTTTATCGAAAATTTATAAATTTCGTTTTCCTGCAAGTGGGGAATAAAGAGCTCCCAGATACCGGATGCGCCAAGGCTGCGCATCTGGTTGACCCGTGCATCCCAGCTGTTGAAAGTGCCGACAACGGAGATCGCCTGGGCATTTGGCGCCCATACCCGAAACATGGTCCCGCTGATATTGTGTATATTGTCGCGATGCACGCCTAGGTGTTTATATAATTTGTAATTTTTCCCACCATTAAAGAGAAAAATATCCTGCTCGCCCAGTTGTACCGTAAATCTGTAGGGATCATTGGTTGTCCATACTGTTTTGTTGTAAAAATGTATTTCGTATTGGTATGTATCAGGGTCTAAATATGGATTTTTTAAATCTTTTGTCTCCAGGGTAATTGTAAAAATACCATCCTCATGGATGCATTCCATGTCATGCGTTTTTGATTCCAGCAGCAGTTTAACATGAGATGCATGGGGCTGGAACGTTCTCAACGTTACCGATTCGTCATGGGGGCCGGAAAAATGTGCTCCCAGATAGTGAAACGGATCATGGTGACAACAGCTCACAATTTTCTCTATATCGCTTTTCATGATGCGTTCGCTCAAGTTGGCTTTGACCGGTATTGTCGGTATAAAGGTTGTACACTCTCCGTCCAGTTGTTAATAGTATGGTATAATCGATGATTTGTCATGATCAATCTCCCCTCAGAGTAGATATGTTCTCTTAACATTCGACTCTTGACGTAGATAACCATGGTTTGATAGAATTATAGCGAGATTTAAAGCTGATTTCTTACCTAGACATCCCGTTCTCAGGAAATAGAGCTATGAATGAACAAGCGAACCCTGGAAGTTCCTCTCTGGCGGGAAGTTTTCTCGTGTCCACTCCACAAATGCCCGATCCTCGCTTTGAGGAGCACGTCATATATATGTGTGCCCACAATGCAGAAGGAGCGATGGGCGTCTCCGTCAACAGGCCCAATCATCTTTTCTCTCTGGCTGAAATCCTGCAAGGGGCGAATTTACCGGTTCCCGAAAAGAAACTGGCACCAGTGCATATCGGCGGACCGGTTGATTTAGAGTCGGCTTTTATCTTGTATCGATCCGATTATACAACGGAACATAAGCTGGATATCAGTGCGACGGTTTCTCTGACCAGAGAGATAAGAGTCCTGGAAGAAATTGCCAGGGGCGGTGGGCCTGCCACCTATTTATTTATCCTAGGTTACACCGGCTGGGGACCGGGCCAACTGGAGAATGAACTGCTCAATAACGGGTGGTTGACATTGCCTGCCAGTGACAGCATTATTTTCGACATCCCCGATGAGCTTAAATGGAAGGCCGCCGCAATGCAATATGGAATAGATATAGCAACCTTTGAGGATGTTATCGGTAATGCCTGATCGGATAAAAGCGACTATTAAAAAGCAATGATATGACAACAAGGCAGGCAATGACTGTAACTGCGGAGATCTTCTCCTGTAAACGATGTGGGTATTGTTGTCACGGCGAGACAACAGTTTCGCTGGATGAAAATGATCAAAGACGGATGATTAAAGCGCTCGACAGCTCAGAAGAAGAAGTGCGGCAACGATACTGGCGACTGAGCGGCAGGACAGTTCAGATGAAGATCATTGATGGTCACTGCATTTTTTATAAAGACGGCTGTACTGTTCATAAAGGTCGACCATGGCGATGCGGACAATGGCCTCTGCATCCATCTATCCTGTCGGATGAAAACAATTTCCATACTATTGCCGATTCCTGCCCCGGTATAAAAAAAGACATCGGTTACGAGAAGTTCTGTCAAATCCTCAGAAAATTGATGGATGAGTCTGTCATACTCTGCTGATCTGCAACGATGAAACATCAGTTGCTTTTTCTTGGAAAAATTAAGGACAAATTTATTGAAGACGGCGTGGCGGAATACTCCTCGCGTCTGCAGCACTACACCTCTTTTTCAATTACCATTCTCAAGGAAAAAAGGCGAGGGCGAAATAAGGCTCTTAGCGCCGAAGAGCAGGGAAAACTCCTTCTGCAGGCGGTACCCTCAGGTGCGACGGTTGTTGTCCTTGATTCACGGGGGAAGCAATTTTCCTCGGAAGATTTTTCTCGAAAAATCGATCAGTGGGAAATGCAGGGAAAAAAACAGATATGCTATCTGATCGGCGGGCCGGACGGTCACGCACCGGCGGTAATTGCCGCCGCTGATCTGCTCATATCCCTATCAAAAATGACATTTACCCACGATATGGCACGGATGCTGCTAGTAGAACAACTGTATAGGGCTCATACCATAAAGGCCGGCGAACAATACCACAAATGATGGACTCGTAAAAAGCCAGATCTACGTCGTTGTAGATCTGAAACGACGATTCGCCGTACTGCATGTACTGCCGAATCGACGTTTCAGATACTACGCCTAGTATATCGAACTTTTTCCAGAGTCCATCCCGGCAATTCTAATAAGTTTCACGAGTCTATCACAAATAAAAGTGTCGTAAAAACTTCATAGATTCTGCCTTTATCAGGCGTTGAAGGTCAAATACACATCAAAGCGGCTGTTCTTCATGGTGATAACATGGGAAGGCTTTAGGCTGGAGAGGAGAGGGGCTTTATGCGGTCGTTTGACAACTACCCGGTTTTCGGCTTTTGAGAGCGCCGTTTCGAGAAGGTTTGCGCTATCCGGATCACCGCCGACGAGGGCGCGGATTATTCGCAGTATTTGCTTGTTGAGAGCTGATGACTGGCGATCAGGATACATCGGATCGAGATAAATTGTCTGGAAGGTTTCGTTTGTTTTGGCCAGATAATCCCGGCTATCGTTGAGTTCGAGTTTAATATTCTGTTCGATGATTGCGGAAGTTTGTTGTGCTTCAGCCGCTCGGTCAAGGCCGTCCTCCAACAGCGCGCCGATGATTGACGATCGTTCGCACATCGTTACCCTGCAGCCAAGACTGGCAAGGACAAAGCCATCGGCACCATTTCCTGCTGTAGCATCGAGGATGGACGGCCGGAAACCGGGTTTAAGGCCGGCAGCGCGGGCGAGCGGTTGTTTACTGGTGTAGTCCTTGGCTAGCCGGAAACCGTTTTTTCCATGCACAAAATCGATAAACAGCAGACAGGTTGATTTTTGGCTATCAAGCGGCATATGCAGGAGTTGCAGGCCTTTGGGAGTATACGCCAGAACATATTCAGTGGTTCGCTGTTCAGGCGAGGCGATAAAAGGGATATTGAGTTTTGCCGCCAATGCCATCGCTTTTTGTAGAATTATCGATGAATCTATTGTAGATGAAACAGATATTGCACTGAGTGAAAGCATGAGCTATTCATTTTTTTGAGAAATTACCAAAGATTGAATCAACCTTTCCACGTCTTGTACAGAAACTGCATACCCGCCAAACATACCATGTCAAAACAAAAAACAGAAGTCATAGCAATCATACCTGCTCGTTACGAGTCAAATCGTTTTCGGGGGAAGCCGCTGGCCAGGATTGCCGGTAAACCGATGATTCAGCATGTAGTGGAGCGAGCGCAAGCGGTCAACATACTTTCCCGGGTGGTTGTCGCAACCGACGATACGCGCATTGCCCAGTGTGTCGAAAAATTCGGCGGGGAATATGTGATGACCAGGAAAAACCATGTGTCCGGATCGGACCGGCTGGCTGAGGCGGCGGAGATTCTGAAGATTTCCGAGCATGATGTGGTCGTCAATATTCAGGGTGACCAGCCGCTTTTTCCAGCGGAGGTAATCGAGCAGGTAGCCCAGCCGTTGCTGGACGATCCGGCTTTGCCGATGTCAACGCTAATCTACAAGATCATCCGCCCTGAAGAAATACAAGATCCCAATCATGTCAAAACCGTCTTTGACAAAGATAATTATGCGCTTTATTTTTCAAGATCGCCGATTCCTTTTCAACGAAATCCAGACGAAAAAATCAAGCCGACGTATTATAAACATTTGGGCTTTTATGCCTATCGTAAAGGCTTTTTGCTCTCTTTTGTCGCTCTGCCGGAAGGAGAATGGGAAAAGTTTGAGAAGCTCGAACAACTGCGGGCCCTGGAGTATGGTTACAAAATAAAGGTTACGGTAACCAGGCATGATTCGATAGAGGTGGATACCCCGGAAGATCTTCTCCGGGTGGAAAAGTATCTGCTTGACAAAGCGTAATATTTTGTTTCTTGGCCATAATCAGCAGACCATATATTAATCTGATCTATTGTATCGAGGTTTGGTTTGATAGCAGAGAAAGTTCAACAAATCCGGCAAATTCATCTTTCTCCCCTGGACTTGCTGCCGCAGGAGGATTTACGAGAGAAAATTATCGATCTCGTCCTGCGAGGTGTTCCCGCGGTAGCGCACTCGGCTGCCAAAGCCCAGCTGCAGGCTTTACGGCAGGAGTTGCTGGCGGAAAGTGTGGAAAACGTCAAGGTCGTGGTTTTCGGCGGAGGAACGGGGCTATCTAATATTATCGGCGGTGATTCCCGGCTTGCCAGTTGGGGACAGAAGCCTTTTATCGGCCTGAAAGAGATCTTTCCGCAAACACGTTCTATCGTCTGTATTACCGATAACGGTGGATCGACCGGCGAGTTACTAAAAGATCTGCCAATAGTTGCAGTTGGTGACATGCGGCATGTGCTGTTGTCGTCTATTCAGTTGGCCAATTTACAAAAAAGATACAATATTGGGGCGATGGAGGCCAGCCGGGTGGCTGCCATTCTATCTGTTGTCTTCAACTGGCGCTTTATCGGACCACTTACAAGAAATCGTCCGGATTTTCTGGTCATTGAAGAAAAGCTCAGCGCTCTCCCTAGGCCATTTGAGCAATTTCTCAGCTCTTTGTTCGATCATCTTTTCCGCGATCCAAGACTAGCAGCTCCCTTGAAACGTTCACATTGCCTGGGGAATCTTCTTCTGGCGGCTGTTGTGTATCGGGAAATTGAACCGTCGATGACAAATATTGATCTGGTTCACAATCAGCACCTGTTGCATAAGGCACTGTTTGTCGGATTGAACGAGATGGCCGCAGCTCTCGGTGCCGGGGAGCGGGCTGTACTCCCATGCACTTCTACCCCGGCCCAGCTTCGTGTCCTGTATACTAATGGCGTTGAGATCGTTGGCGAGCATAAAATGAGTGCGGCCCAAAGAGGTTTTCCCGTTGAAAGTGTCGCTGTGGATTATTGCGATACCGTGCGGATTTATGATGAAATATTCGAGGACATTCGCGCCGCCGATATTGTTATCCTGGCCCCGGGCAGCCTGTATTCTTCGATTATTCCGGTGTTCAAGGTCCCGGGCCTGGCCGACGCCGTGCGGAACAATAGAAAAGCACTGAAGGTACTCGTCTCCAACCTCTGGGTGCAGGCCGGCGAAACCGATCTCTCCATTGCCGACCCGGAAAGAAAATTCCATGTTTCCGACATGATCCGGGCCTATGAAAAAAACATTTCCGGAGGTACCAAAGGGCTCTTCAATGAGGTGTTGTGCATGTCACTGCATGATATTCCTGCCTCCGTTCTGCAGATGTATGCGGTTGAAGGAAAAGTACCGATTTTCTTAGACAAGGAACAGTTGGCCAAGAGTAATTATATTCCGGTCGAATGCGGCGTGTATTCGCTGGATGCTCTTGCCGAAAGAGGTGTCATCCAGCATGACCCGGATACACTCGCTCTGGCCATCAAAGGATTGTATAACGGACGAAGCTGTTTTTGCGGTGCCCTGGATGACACCGGAATTGACGCTGCACCGCTGCCGACATCGTATCAGCCGCCCGGGAGCACGCGAATCCAGCCCTTCCAGCGGTATATAGGCGTTATGGAGCGACTGAAGAACCTCAAAGTGGTCTTTTTCGGGGGAAAAAACCATATCGCAGAAGAGGCGCTAAAATCGACTCTTGCCGATATCTTTCTTGATCATCCGATTATCCCGCTCAGGCATCTGGATTATTTTACCGAGCTGCATTGCATCGACCGACAGCACTGGCATCGGGATCAACAATGGGATAATGTATTTTCTTTTTTTGATCTTGACGACAGGTGCATTAAAATCAGAGGAGACCAGGTTGCCAGCAGACACAACCTCGAGGTGGCATTGATGATCGCCCTGGGAGAATCTCTGCTTGGTGACTATGCCGAGAAAAAAGAGATGAAAAAGATTGAGATCGATCAAATCCATCTCGGCAGAGTGTATCACCTTTTTCTCAAGGCCGAAAACGACAGAGTCTGCTTTTTCAATCAAGAACAGCTCCACACCTTTCTCCTGCTTGCCCGGATGTGTCCTACTGATGATGAAAACCATTACACCCGACTGGTCAATAAGCATGAAGGGTTTACGCCCCCGGGCCTGTTGATGGGACTTATGTATGCGTGGTATGTGGACAATCGATTCGCCACGCATATCGAGTATAAAATGTCGGTTATGAAAATTAATCAGACTGATCTGATCCCGGAACAATTGAAAATGGTCGACAGACGGCGAAATATGATTGACTTCTTCAAAGAAGTTGTCTTCAGAGAAATAGCGTAACGTTCGTTTTTGACTACCCGCTCGAATACAAGGATGAAAATTCTTATCATTGGTGATGAATACGCGCCATTCACCAAACCCGTCAATATGCTCAGGCTCATCGTGTCAATCAGGGAGTGGCTGCAAGTGACTGGTGTTCAATACAACTGGTCCATTGGCCAAGGGAGTATCTATGGAAATAAAAGCCCTTGTCGTAGACAATAATCCCGTCCTGCTGCGGGCGGTCTCAGCTATTCTTGCTCAGGAAGACTGTATTGTGCAAACCGCCGGCACCGGCCTTGCCGCACTGGAAATTATTGATGACTTTGTGCCGGATATCGTTTTTACCGATCTTATCATGCCGATGGTCGGCGGCGAGCAGTTGTGTCGAATCCTGCGCAACACCAAAAAACACCAGAAAGTCTTTATTGTCGTTTTGTCGGCTATTGTCCTGGAAGATCGTGCGAGAATTATCCGGGAAATTCCCTGCGATATTTGTATCGCCAAAGGTAATTTGCAGGAAATTCGCCAACACCTCCAGGCTGCATTGGAAACATATAAGGCTCGGAACACCGTATCTTCTGAGACGAACCGGATGGCAGCCCGTATTCCCGAAGGCTTGAAACCATCGGACACCACGAGTGAGCTTTTATTAGAAAAACGCCATCTCTCCGGGATACTTGCAAATCTTGAAGAAGGGATAATCGAGGTGAATTTTGAGGGCAAGGTGGTCGCCGCCAATGCTTCCGCACTGAATATCCTGTCATGCCGGGAAGAAACAATTATCGGCCTGCCTCTGTTCAATGCCCTCGATTGGGGAGCTTTCAATGAAGCTATTGGCGATTGGACCAGACAGCAGCTCATCGCCCGGGGAATGGAAAAATACGATATTTTTGAAGATGCTCCTCTTTTTCTTGATAACCGAGTAATAACCGCTTCATTTATCCCGATAGCCGAAGAGGAAACCATTTTTGGTCTTTGTATCCTGCGTGATATCACCAGACAGTTTACCGTCGAAAAACACCAAAGGAAACTGGACAATGCCTTAAGACTCGTTAAAAAAATGGATGCCATGAGTTGCATGGCTGGTGGATTAGCCCACGATTTTAATAATCTGCTGACCGTAATATGCGGTAACTTGGACATCGTCAGCCTGCATGGTGAAAACCAGAGCGTTGCGGACCGGAATAAGTTGTTGCAAAAAGCGAAGCAAGCCGCGCTGGTGGCGGTGGATCTTACCCGGCAGATATCTTGTTTTTCTAATTTTGGTATAGTCAGTCGGGAAAATATAGAGCTGGAATCTCTGGTAAAAGAGACGGTAGATGGTTTTTTTAAAGGAAAAACTGGTCAGTGCCGGATAAACGTTACCGTCGGCAATTCTCTTGTTTATGGAGATCCACAAGAATTATCCCAGGCCATTATCAAGGTTTTGCAGAATGCAGTCGAAGCATCGCCACCAGGACAGAGCCTTAAAGTCATTATTGGCGAGGATGGTTTTGCTGCTCCGCAATTGATGGCCGGTCAGTATGTACCAGCCGGGAAGTATGTCCGGATTGATATCTGTGATACCGGCCGGGGGATCAGCCCCGATCAGTTGTTCAGAATTTTCGATCCATATTATTCCACCAAGGAGCGGGGCGTGCATAAAGGCATGGGGCTCGGTCTTACTGTTGTTTATTCGATCCTGCGCAACCATGGCGGATATGTCGTGGTCAACTCTGAACTCGATCAGGGGACTGTTGTTTCTTTTTATCTTCCAGCGCTGGCCGTGAATCAATCAACCATTGCAGCTCAGCATACTCTACCGGGTGAGGGGTTCTCAGTCTTACTGATAGAGCCTGATCAACAGATGGTTGAGATAGGCAGAATCATGCTGGAGTATCTCGGGTTTTCGGTTAAAGCGGTTGGTGATCGTGCCGGGGCGATTCATGCAGTGCAAAAATGCTCCGCCAATTCATTGCTGCCCCTGCCGTTGGTTATTCTTGCTCTCTCCGACAAAAACGAGGAGTCGGCAGTGGAAACCTGCCGTATGCTGCATGAGATGAATGGTGATCTTAAAGTTATCGCGATGAGCGGTATGATCCTTGATCCCGTCATGCAGAACTGTCGAGAATACGGTTTTATCAACACCTTGCCTAAACCATTTTCCATGGACAGCCTAAAGCATATAACCAGTACCGTTTTGTTTATGTAACCGGGTGTTATCGCCTTGGCCATTGCCATCGATTCATCAGAATGATGCCGACAATGAAAATGATGATACCGAGAGCCGCATGATGGCGGTGCAATAAGATCAGCGACGAAAGACAGAGTAATACTCCCAGGGTAACCTTGCTCATTATTTCCCTCAACACTTTGCCAGTGTTACACTCCATTGCTGATCGAGTTTTTTAGGTGAAACCGGTTCACGGGTTTTTAACTCCGGCGAAAAAAGGGAGATCCTGTATTCATTGATGAGTTCTTTGAACCGGGTGACCTGCTCAAGAGCTTCTTCGGAAAGCGCATCTTTTTTTACCAGAAGCTGATGTGCCTTGTGTAGATACGGTTCAAGCTGCTCCGCCTTCTGCCGGTCTTTTCCCGGATTCGCCTGGAATCTCTCCATTCGTATGAGCAGACTCTGCAGCTGTCTGTTGATGTTCTGAAAATCAATGGGTGCAGGTTCTAGAAAGAGATCGACTGGGAAAATATCGTCCAGGTGTTTCTCAAAATCAGCCTTTTTGCCTGCTGGAAAAAGCAAGTTTTTCGATTGCTGCATGAAAATTTTCTGCAGGGTGTCCTGCACGGTTCGCCGCATGCGAACAAGCGTCATGATTTGCTGACAGATATCCTGGCCGGCAGCATAGAAACCGCGAAGTTCGATCTCCTTAACGGTTTGGGCAAACGTTTCCGCAGCAATAATTTTTCCGGGAACCGGGCCGAAAAGGGCGATAAGAATAACATCAAGCAGCTTGTCGATAACCTCTTTGCGGGTTTTGCCGATACGCATCAGCCAGATGGCAGAAGGACCGGAAAGAGTGGTGGTGCAGAGTTGTTTCAAGGCCTTGTATTGCGTCTTGAACTGAAGCGTGTAAAGATACAAGGTGCCATTTTTGTTGAGTTTTTCAGCTATGGTGGGATCCTTTTCAAAGGCAATCCTCACTCGGCTGGATTCCGGTTCGGCAAGCAGCACCGGATAGAGAAAACCAGCCACCTCCCCAAGCGGGGTATAGGTTGGGATAGTATCAGGCAGACCCGAAAAATTCCAGGTTATATGGGTGGTGTTGTCCCAGCGGTCAATAATTTCTTGCTCCGCTGTCCGCAAGGTCCGCTGCTGGACTGGGAGCTCACCTGCGGCCGGTGCAGCAAGAAGTTCACGCAGATTACGTCCGGTACGAATGGCATTGCCCGCATCGTCAAACAGAAGAAATCGCGGCTGCAGATGGAGTGGCAGGGCTTCACTCCAGTCAGAGCGACGAATGAGCAGCTTGAACCGCTTTAAAATCGATGTTTCCAGCGCGGTGTAAAGTGATCCGGTGCCCTGGTTCATATCGTCGAGCAGGCTGTTCACCGTCTCACTGATCGGCACCAGATTTTTCCGGATGCCTTTCGGCAGTGCTTTCAAAAGAAAGGTCAGCTTTTCATGGAGGAGGCCGGGCACCAGCCATTCAAAGAGTTCAGGTGATAGTGTAGCGGCAAAATCATAGGGGATTCGGAAGGTGACGCCGTCTTTCTCCGAGCCCGGCTCGAAATGGTATTCCAGGCGCAGCTGCAGGGTGCCGATGGTGAGTGTGGGTGGGTAATCGACCAGCTCCTTTTCTTCGGGACGCCGGCGCAACACATCACTATCCTGCATCTGTAGAAAAGAGGTGTCCCGAGTCTTGTGCAGAAAACGCTTGAGGGTCGTCTGGTCATAGACTCCAGTAGGAATTCTGTGGTCGTAAAATGCGTGCAAAGTCAATGCATCGGCGATAATATTTCGCACCCGCAGTTTTTCTTCAGCATCCTGCCATTTTTTTATAAGGGCCAGATTGTGTGAGAGGAATCGGTAGGAACCATTGATTTCACCGGCCACAAGGGCCGATTGAATAAAAATGTCTCGGGCGACGGCAATATTTTTTTTGCTCCTTTTGCCAAAATTCACCTGCCGGCCGCCGGCAATAACCAGGCCGAACAGCGACACCCTCTCATCGGCGACGACCTGGCCGGTCTTTTTCTGCCAATGGGGATTTGACCAGGAGTATTTGCATAAGTGCGCAGCAACCGCTTCGATCCATTCGGATTCAATGGTGGCAACGGTGAGAGCATACAGCCTGCTGGTCTCGATAAACGATGCGGCCACCAGCCACTGACCGGCTTTCATGAACTGATGGGATCCGGGAAAGATCATCAACTCCTTGTTGTGCGTACCCTGGTATAGATTGCCTTGTTTTTTCAAGGCCAGATTACGTAAAAAACCAGCCAGAAAAGATTTATGGATCTGCTCATAGGAAGCGTCGGCGACGTTATCGGTAAAACCGTCTCTGGTATCAATTATCCGGCTTAACTGGCTGTGCAGATCGAACCATTCGCGCATCCGCTGAAATGACAGGAAGTAGGTCTTGCAATATTTCTTCAATTTTGACCATGACCTGGCTGTTTCGTCGGCCTGGTGGAACTGGTTCCAAATATTGAGAAGGACCATGAAGTCAGAGTGCGGGTGAGAGAACTGCTGGTGGGCCGCATCGGCTTCTTTTTCATGGTCGGCAGGACGTATACGCGGATCCTGAATGGCCAGTGCCGCCGAAATTATCTTGATTTCCCCCAGGCAGTTGTTTTCTTTGGCCTCAATGATAATCCTGGCGATGCAGGGATCGATTGGCAGATCGGCCATTATACGGCCCCGTCTGGTCAATTTTTTCTGAGCGTCGATACCACCGAGTTCGCGTAGCAACCGATACCCTTCGCGGATGGAATTTTTATAGGGAGGATCTAAAAAAGGAAATTTTTCCGGGTCGCCCAGATCAAGTGATATCATCTGTAAAATGACCTCGGCGAGATTGGATCGTTTTACCTCGGGCAGGGTGTATTCAGCCCGGTCGTTGTAGTCTTCTTCGGAATAAAGACGGATACAAAGACCGGGAGACACCCGACCACAGCGGCCTTTGCGTTGGTCGCAGCTGGCTCTGGAGATTCTACTGACCGGCAGGCTGGTTGTCTTGGCTCGAACATTATAGTAGGAAATGCGGGCCAGTCCGCTGTCGACCACATATTTAATGCCGGGTACGGTGACCGAAGTCTCAGCCACATTGGTGGCGACGACAATCTTTACCTGGCTGAAGCTCTGGAAAATCCTCTTCTGGTCGCCGGCTGGAAGCCTGCCGAATATTGGCAGAACGACAGCCTGGGGGATTTTTTTTTCGAGCAGTTGGCAGCAGTCACGGATATCACGTTCCGTCGGCAAAAAAATCAGGATGTCGCCTTTGCGTTCCTGGGAGAACAGCTCGTAAACAGTTTGCACGCAGTGCTCCAGTTCACCGTCTTTTTCGCCGGACGAGTCCTCTGCCGGTGGATGGTAACGAACGATGACTGGATAGGTGCGCCCGGAAACTTTGATGATCGGTGCATCGTTAAAATGTCCGGCAAAGGCGGCGGTATCGATAGTCGCCGAGGTGATGATGACCTTGAGATCCCTGCGCTTGACCAGCAGCTGTTTGAGGTAACCAAGCAGAAAATCAATGTTGAGGCTTCTCTCGTGGGCTTCATCGACTATTATCACGCCATATTGCGACAGCAAACGGTCGTGGCGCGTTTCGGCTAAGAGTACGCCGTCGGTCATAAACTTGATCTTTGTCGCAGGAGTCGTATAATCATGAAAGCGAATCTTATAACCAACGATAGCACCGGCGTCGCCAAGTTCTTCGGCTACTCTGCCGGCAACGGTGGATGCGGCAATGCGCCGCGGCTGGGTGCAGCCGATAAGCAGACTGTTGTCGGGCAGGGCTTCTAGACACATCTTGGGGAGCTGGGTTGTTTTTCCTGAGCCGGTATCTCCTGCAATAACAATAACCTGATGGCTTCTGATATGGTCAATGATGGTGTCTTTGTGGTCGGTTATCGGCAGGTTGTCAGGATAGAAATAAATCATGAAAAATAAAGATGTCGTTTGAAAAATGTGTTAAGTGTCGGTTAGATATTTGGCCCGCTGGCGGGGGAGAGAAAGGCTTATTTCCCCCTTGTTGAGGGTAGATACCATACCAGCCGGTTTTCTGTTACCTAAAATTGAGGTTACTATGCAAGTACGAAAAGCTGTCATTCCTGTTGCCGGTCTCGGGACCAGATTCCTGCCGGCCACCAAGGCAATCCCCAAAGAGATGCTCACTATAGTCGATCGGCCTACTATACAATACATAGTCGAAGAGGTTGTCGCATCAGGAATTGATCAGATTATTTTTATCACCAGCGAGGGAAAATCGGCAATTGAAAATCATTTTGATTTTAATTTTCATCTCGATTCAGTCCTGAAAGAAAAAAATAAAGTGGTTCTGGGGGAAGAGCTGAACAATATTTCAAATTTGATAGATATCGTCTCCGTCCGCCAGAAAAAACCACTTGGGCTGGGCCATGCAATCTGGACAGCACGGAATGTTGTCGGCGACGAACCTTTCATGGTTTTGTTGGGCGATGATATGGTTCTCAGCAAGACTCCCTGTGCCAAGCAGCTCCTCGATCTTTTCGACGAGGTGGGCGAATCAATCGTCGCTATCCAGAGAGTACCTATGGACGAAACCCCTCAATATGGCATCGTGGAAGGAGAAAAAATTGAGCGGGACAAAACCTTTAAAGTAACTCGGATGGTGGAAAAACCAGCGCCTGGCACAACCGATTCAAATATGGCAATTATCGGCAGATATATTTTAATGCCGGAGATTTTTAATATCCTGGACAAGACCACTCCCGGCCATGGTGGTGAGATCCAGTTAACCGACGCCCTGCTGGCCCTGACTAAAAAAAGGGGGATGTATGCCATGGAATTTGAGGGAACCAGGTTTGATGCCGGGGATAAAATGGGCTATCTGAAAGCAATTATCGCCTATGGACTCAGGCACCCGGCTTTGGGCAAGCAATTGATGGAGCATATGAAAAAGGTTGTCGCCGATTTATGATGCATCTGGAGGTCGCTGTTGCTGCCCCTCTGGAACAGACTTTAACCTACAGTTTACCTGAACCCGGCGCGCCTGGCGAAAATTTTGTCGGACGCCGGGTGCAGGTATCGCTCGGCAACCGCAAGGTGACCGGATATGTTCTCGCCAGGGTACCGATTTTAGGAGAAACTACCTATAAAATCAGGGCAATTGGTGCCTTTCTTGATGAGTATCCGCTCTTTCATGAAAACAGCGTTCCGTTCTTTAGATGGGTTGCCAATTATTATCATTATCCGCTCGGGCTGGTCATCAAGACAGCCTTGCCGGGTGGACTTACGCCAAAGAGCGAAAAAAGACTGAGCTTAAACGCATCTGCCGATCAGTTATTCGCTTTTTTTGAGTCAAAAGTACCTGCATGGGCACATGAGCTGAGCAGCCAGGGTGAGCTTGGTGCTGCCGAGACTGTGGAGATACTGCGTGACCGGCAGGCAAAAAAGTCGGTTGATCTGCTTGTTGCACAAGGCGCCATCGCTGTCATACATGTATTGGCCAAAGATGGCGTTCGGCAAAAGAGCGAGATCTGTTATGGCTTGTCTTCGCCTCCTCTCTTGCCGCATGCAGTCATTGAGGTTGATGGCATGGGCATAAAAGAGTATCAGCAAAAAATCAGCCGGGAGGCTGGGATTGCCCTGAAGATCTCAGAAGTGAAAGCACTCTATAGTTTGCAACAGCTCAGCCAAAAAAAAAACCGCCCAAGCATTGGCTTAAAAGATTTGCGGCACGATTATGCCGGTGCCCCCAAAGCATTAATTGCCCTTGAAAAAAAGCAGCTGGTGGTCCGTTCCAATGAAAGAATCTTGCGCAGTCCTTTCGGGGAGCAGCTGCAGCACTACCCCCGACCCGATTTACTTACCCATGAACAACAAACTGTTTTAGCTGGCATCCTCCCGGCGATAAAAGCCAGAGTCTTCCAGCCCTTTTTACTCCATGGGGTTACCGGTTGCGGCAAGACTGAGGTTTATCTGCGGGCGGCGGAGCAGACCCTGGCGCTTGGCCGGGACGTGATCATTCTGGTGCCTGAAATCGCGCTGGCCACTCAGCTCGAGGCGCATCTGCTCTCACGCTTTGGCGATCTCGTGGTGCTGTTGCATTCGGGGATGTCGGCGGCGGAACGCTTCGATCAGTTTTATCTGGCCCTGACCGGCAAGGCCAAGGTGGTTATCGGCGCTAGATCCGCTCTTTTCGCGCCCTTTCGGGACCCCGGCCTGATCGTTGTTGATGAAGAACACGATGCCGGTTTCAAGCAGGACGACAGCTTCAGGTATCATGGCCGTGATCTGGCCGTACTGCGGGCTAAACATCATGACGCCGTGGTTATCCTGGGCTCGGCAACTCCCTCCGTTACCAGTTTTGCCCACGCCCAGTCGGGCAAGTATACCCTTCTTACCATGCAGGAGCGGGTCGGCAATCGAACGCTGCCGGTGGTTACCGTCATCGATCTCAATAAAAATGAGGCAAAAGAGAACAAAGGCATCATAAAAAAGGAGCTGCATGAAAAACTGGCCAAAAATCTTGTGGCCGGCAAACAAAGTATCCTGCTGCTGAACAGGAGAGGTTTCTCAACAGTCATGTTATGTCGGGACTGCGGCACGCCGGTGCAGTGCAGCCATTGCCATGTGTCGCTGACCCTGCATAAAAGCCGCAGTCAGCTTATCTGCCATTATTGCGGCTATGCCATGGCCCATAACAGCGTCTGCCTGCAATGTCGATCCACTGACCTGGTACCGGCCGGATTCGGCACCGAAAGGGTGGAGGAGGAGGTCGTGACCCTTTTCCCGGAGGCGAGGGTGACGAGACTTGATTCCGATAGCGCCTCCGACAGGAAAAAGTTTTTAACTATCCTGGCCAAAATGCATGCAAAAGAAATCGATATCCTCATCGGCACGCAGATGATTGCCAAGGGGCATCATTTCCCAGATGTCACACTGGTTGGTGTCGTCTGGGCCGATGGCGGGATGAGTATGCCTGATTTCAGGGCGGCTGAGAGGACATTTCAGCTGATAACCCAGGTAATCGGCAGGGCGGGGCGGGGGGATGAGCCGGGAGAGGTCATTATCCAGACTATGCGTCCGGACCACTATGCGATCATTTATTCAAGAGACCATCAATACTCCAAAATGTTTGCCCACGAGATGCAGCTGCGCCGCCATCCGGCCTTTCCGCCCTATCTGCGCCTGACAGCTCTGCGACTGCAGGGGAGGGTGGAAAAAGAGGTCCAGCAAACGACTGCACGCCTTGCCCGCTTTTGCCGGCAAACGGTTAAAAAAGAAAAATTTACTATTGAAACGCTTGGTCCGGCACCGGCACCTCTTGACAAGATAAAGGACAACTATCGGTGGCAGATCCTGTTAAAAGGAAAAAATACCGAGGAAATGCATGCGCTATGCACCGCAATAAAAGGTGTCCGCCAGGAACTGGTTGGAAAAGAGTGCACCCTGGCCATCGATGTCGATCCAGAAAATATGATGTGAACCAATCTTACCTGGCTTAGAAGGCGAACCATTTTTTTTTGGGACTATAGCCGACGACCCGGTTACGGCCTTTTTCTTTCGCTTCATAGAGGGCCTGGTCCGCTTGACTGATCAAGGTGTTTTTGTTGAAGTTGTCCTCGGTGGCCGGGATGCTGCCGGACAGTCCGAAACTGGCAGTGACCTGATATTTTTCCTGATTGTCCTGAAAAACTGCAGACTCGATAATAGCCCGTAATTTCTCGCCGACAATAAACGCATCGGCAACGCTTGTCTCGGGAAGAATAATTACAAATTCTTCACCTCCGTATCGGGCGAGAACATCGTACTGGCGGATGTTGCTGAGAAGAGTTCTGGAAAACTCGGCTAAAATAAAATCACCCACTTGATGGCCATAGGTATCGTTGACCTTTTTAAAGTGATCGATATCAATGAGCAGCAGCGAGAGGGAGGAATTATTCCGGGTGGCTCTTTTGCATTCCTGTTCCAGAACATTCTGGAAGTATCTATGGTTATAAATCCCGGTTAACCCATCGATATTGGCTAGGTTGTCAAGCTTCTTGTTTTTTTCCTCCAGCTCTCTCGTTAGCTTCTCCAAATGAATCTTGGTTTGGATAAGCTGTTGATTCATTTGTTCGTAGTCGAGGTTGATCAGACTCAAACGAATATTTGCCTCCTGAAGAATTTCCTGCACCGACTGGGGCGATTTAATCTTGAGATTGAAATACGTTCCCGCCTCCTTTACTTTTATGTGTACCTGTTCGAGAATCGATTCAATATTGTCAGAGGTAAGTCCCAGCAATTTACTGGCTTCTTTACGAAACTGCTGGTGATAGACTTCCGGCTTATCTGAAAAAAGAATATTCATCAACAGATCGGAGAGATAGACCGCTCGAACCGTTGTCCGGACGGTCGCATTCTTGCCGGTATAATCGCCGGGATTATGATGATATTGGATGGGGATCAGCAATATTTCCGGAAATCCCCAGCTTCTGGCAACTTCCCTCCCGACCAGGGTATGATTCATGCCGAAAACGGTTTCTTCAGCGGTCAAGGTGTCGTGCTGATCGTCCTCGACTGCCCGAAGAACTTTATCGTATTGTTCCGGAAAGGATCTTGCCAGGATAAGCTCGCCAAGATTTTGCAGGAGGCCGGAAACAAAGACTTCTTCGGTATAGGCACCTTTTACCTTCTCGAGAATGAGTCTGGCGGTAACCGCTGAGGTCAGGGATTTTTCCCAGAATTTTTCGAAATCAAAGCGGCTCTTGACCTTCCTGCCTTTTATGGTCAGAAAAGAAAAAGACAACACCAGGCTGCGCACCGCGTTCATCCCAAGGATACTGACAGCCTGCTTGATCGAGCCAATCTGCTGTGGAAAACTGTAAAATGCAGAATTGGAGACCTTTAAAATTTTAGCGGAGAGAGAAATATCCTGGGACACCAAATCCCCGATATCGGCAAGGGTAGTGTCTTCTCTGGCGGTCAGGGTAATCAGTTGCGTGGCAACCGTCGGCAGAGTCGGCAACTCATCTGACTTTAAGATATTCTGCAACAGTTGATCTTTGTTCATGGTTATTTTTCGAGGGGATTGATGATTTGCTGGCAATGAGCTTTTGGGTTAGAAAAATTATATCGTTTTTTGGCTAAGATAAGCAAGCTCTCCAGGAAAAATTGCCACAATGGAGGAGATGAAGCATTGTATTCGTGGATTTCCGTAAGGTCGGGTACAGCCTGTTTCCAGATTGGATCGCCGGGCTGCTGGATCAATTTTAAAAAATATGGATTTATGCGCATTGGAAAGTTTGCTATTACATCGGGTAATGCGTTACTATCACAAGCCACATGCTCATGCAAACCATCGAGGGTGGTTATGCTGTTATGTAAAATTTTTTGCCAGAGTTCCATGGCCGGCCATTATGGAGCAAAGAAGAGTACTTGTCAATTGCACTTTTTTATTTTGAGACGATGAAGGGGGCTCGGAATGTCAACAAATCTGTACAGGTTCAAATACGATGAGTATGGCAACACACGAGAGATCGTTGTTTATGCCAGCGGGGCCGCGGCTCGCTCCTGCAGTTATATAAATAAAGGTACGGCATTTAGCCAGAAAGAAAGAAAAGTACTGGGCTTGGAGGCAACGCTTCCCCCGGGCGTACGAAATCTCGAGGAACAGGTAGAAGGCTCACGGTTAAAGGTGAATGAGAAAGTTGACGATATCGAAAAATTTATCTTTATCCGGTCGATGTTTGACCGTAACGCCACCCTCGCTCACGCTCTTATAAAAAGTGACATCGAAAATTTCATAAAAATAATATATACCCCGACCATCGGTCTGGCCGTCCAGAAATACTCCTCCATGTTCCGGCAGGCCAACGGGCTGCATTTTTATCCAGGCAATATTGACGGTGCTGAAGATATCCTGCGCCGATTTGCCCATCGTGATATCAGGGTCGCTGTGGTAACCGATAACCAAGGAGTGCTTGGTATCGGCGATCAGGGCGCCGGTGGAATTGCCGTCTGTCTCGGAAAGTTGATGCTCTATACGCAGGGTGCAGGAATTGCTCCCTGGCACTGTCTGCCCATTTCCCTTGACGTCGGAACGAATAACGAAAAACTCCTGGCCGATAAAAAATATCTCGGCTGGCGGCACAGGCGGTTGGAAGGTGAGGAATATTTATCGTTTATCGGCAGGTTTGTCCGGGCCTTCAGAAATGTCTTTCCTAATGCCCTGTGTCAGTGGGAAGATTTCTTGCAGCAGAACGCTTTTAGTATTCGAGATGCCTTCGTCGATGAACTGATCTCCTTTAACGATGATATCCAGGGCACCGGGGCAATCGCCCTGGCGGCAATTTTATCGGCGATCAAGATCAAGAAGGAAAATCTCGTTGATCAGCGAATTCTTATTCATGGCGGCGGTGCCGGTGGGGTCGGAATCGGTGAGCAGATCATGAATTCGATGATCGCTGAAGGTCTCTCTGAAAAAGATGCCCTCAATCGTATCTTCATGATCGATTCAAAAGGACTGCTGGTCAGCAAAAAAACCTTGGAGCGATATAAAAAGAAATTTGCCAAAGATAAGGCGAGTCACCCATGGCTCAGTGAGATTGACCGAATCGATATTCCTGGAATTATCAATAAGGCTGGGATTACCATGTTGATCGGCACCACCGGTCAGGACTTCTTTTTTAACGATGAAGCAATCAAAGAGATCAGGAAAAACACCAGTAAACCAATGGTTTTGCCACTCTTTCAGCATATTTCGACGCCACAGGTCTTCTGTCAGAATATCGTCAAGTGGAGCGAGGAAGGGCTTTTGGTGGCCACCGGCAACCCTTGCGTTACTATGGATGAACTGGACAAGGCCGGAAATATTGGTCAGTGTAATAATGCCTTGGTCTTTCCAGGTGTTGGGCTGGGAGTGCTGGCTTCAGGAGCCAGGGAAGTTTTGCCGGAGTTTTTTACCGCCGCGGCCAGGGCAATTGCTGAAATGATGACGCCGGAACAACTCGAAAAAGGCACCTTGGTGCCGCCAATCAGTGATATCCGTAAAGTAGCGGTAACAGTAGCGATTGCAGTGGCCATGTGCGCTGTAGAAAAAGGGGTCAGCAGGCCCTGTGTGTACAGCGATTTTCAGCATGACAATGATGAGGCAAGGATGAGAACCCTCATTGACCGGATCAGGTGGAATCCTGAATATCTTCCGCTTGTTTCCATGTAGTTACTGTCAAACAAAAAAGCCCCCTGAACATTGAATGCTCAGGGGGCTCTTGCTGCTTGCTATAAAGATAATCAAAGTTTTTGAACGTTATCGGCGGCAGGACCTTTCGGCCCGTCAACTATCTCAAAGGATACCCGGGAACCCTCTTCAAGGGACTTAAAGCCTTCAGTTTTGATAGCGGAATAATGTACAAAAACATCTTGCCCACCATCTTGTTCGATAAAACCAAAACCTTTCGCATCATTAAACCACTTTACTGTACCTTCTGCCATTGTACTACTCCTTTTGCACGCAGTTCAATTTCGAACCGTTAATCTGTTCCCGACCACTCACTGGTCAGACATCCTTTGTTGTCCTGAAATAAAGAAACTGCCGGCAGCCGAATTTTGGATTGCCATTCCTTAAATCGTTTATACAAAACATTTGTATCACAACAATTGATTCGTTTAGCATGTTTGTCTTGGAAAGGCAATAAAATATTTTGAAATTAATAGAGATAGCAATAGGATAAGAATTGTTCTCAGGATTTTTCCGTGCTGATTTCACGACATCGCCCCTTTCGGCAACGATGCGATCAAAGATAGACTGTGCCCGGTAAAGATGGTAAACAGTTGACACACAAGCTGCCGGAAAAAGTATTGACGGTTTGTCGATGGGGCTGTGCTGCAGCGGCTCTCAATGAAAAATTATTATGGTGGCAAAGACAGTGTACCCTGACTATCCATTTTCGTCGCACTACCTGCAGTTGGACTGCGGCCGAATGCATTACATTGATGAAGGAACCGGGCCGGTTATCGTCATGGTGCATGGCAACCCTACCTGGTCTTATTATTTTCGACATCTGATCACCGCATTACGGGTAAATCACCGGGTTATTGCTCTTGATCATATCGGTTGCGGGCTCTCCGATAAACCGCAGCATTATTCCTATTGCCTGGTGCAACATATAGAAAACCTGGAAAATCTGCTCACGCATCTGCACATTGATCGTTTTTCCCTGGTTGTCCATGACTGGGGAGGCGCGATAGGAATGGGGAGCGCAGTGAACCGCATCGACAGCATCGATAAAATCGTGGTCATGAACACTGCCGCCTTTCGTTCCTCCAGGATACCCCTGCGTATCAGGCTGTGCCGACTGCCTGTTGTCGGAGAGATAATTGTCCGCCTGTTCAACGGTTTTGCCTGGCCTGCACAGTTTATGGCGGTCAAAAAGAAACTGGCCGGGGATGTGGCAAAGGCGTACCTCGCCCCGTATAACAACTGGCACAATCGAGTCGCGGTCTATAACTTTGTCCGGGATATCCCGCTTGATCCCCGGCATCAGAGTTATGCGACCCTGGTCGACCTTGAGAGCAAACTGCCGCTTCTTCGGGCTCAAGGCATACCTCTGCTTATTGCTTGGGGAGGAGGTGATTTCTGTTTTAATGACCTGTTTTTTGCCGAGTGGCGAAAAAGGTTTCCCGAGGCTGAACATCACTATTTTGCTGATGGCGGGCATTATGTTCTGGAGGATAAACTCGGAGAAATCGTCCCCCTGGTCAAGTCATTTTTTTCGGTATTAAATTTCTAGGAGGCGCAGCAGGGTGGCAATCAATATAGCCGAAACGTTTGTCGGCGCAGCCAGAGAGCAGGGGGAGAGGACGGCCGTTATCGAGGCAGGGGCCGGCAACAAGATTTGCTTCAATGAACTGAACTGCAGGGCCAACGGCTATGCGGACTATTTTTCTTCGGCAGGTCTGCGACCTGGAGATATCACCATATTGATGGTGCGTCCATCGGTTGATTTTATCTGTTTGACCCTGGCATTGTTTAAGATCGGCAGCCCTATTGTCCTTATCGATCCCGGAATGGGTTATAAAAACTTGTTGTGCTGTATTGCCAGAGTTGAGCCAAAATTTCTTGTAGGCATTCCCAAGGCCGTTCTGTTCTCAAAAATGTTCCCCAAGCCATTTAAGTCGGTGGTAAAAACATTCTGCTGCGGCAGTTCTTTCAGGCTCTTGGGCCCCAATATCTTAAAGAATAAAGAGAGCGTTTTAGACTATCCGGTCTATCAACCAACCAAAACTGACCTTGCGGCGATAATTTTTACGACCGGGTCGACCGGACCTCCGAAAGGGGTGTGCTATGAACACTCAATCTTTTCTGCTCAGCTGCGCCTGATTAAAGAATATTATGCCATTGGCCCGGGCGATGTGGATCAACCAGCTTTTCCGCTTTTTGCGCTTTTTTCCGCGGCCCTTGGCGCCTGTGCCGTTATCCCCGATATGGACCCGACCAGGCCTGCCAAAGTAGACCCGGAAAAATTTGTTGCCTCTATCCGCAAATATCAGGTCACCTATTCGTTTGGCTCTCCGGCCATCTGGAACGTGGTGAGCAGGTATTGCCTTGAACAGGGGATAGTCCTTCCTTCTCTCAATAAGGTGTTGATGGCCGGAGCCCCGGTGCCCTGTGAACTGCTGCAGAGAGTGCAAAACATATTGCCCAACGACGCTGAGGTGTTCACCCCTTATGGCGCGACAGAAAGCCTGCCGATTGTCTCAATCGAAGGACGTGAAGTGATCGCAGAGACCTGGCAGCAAAGCCGGCAGGGACTGGGAACCTGTGTCGGTCGGCCGTTGCCTGGTGTTGAGATAAAGATTATTGACATCTCTGATGCCCCTCTTGCCGGGTTGACCAAAGAAATGCTGGTCGCCGATGGCCGGATTGGCGAGATAATCGTCCGGGGCGATGTGGTTACCAGGGCGTATTTAAATAATCCGGAGGAAACCAGGCTGGCAAAAATACCAGATAATGACACGTTCTGGCACAGGATGGGCGATGTTGGTTATGTCGATGGGGAGCAGCGTCTCTGGTTTTGCGGCAGGCGTGCTCATCGGGTTGTAACGGCCCAGGGCACTTTGTTCTCTGTGCCCTGTGAGGCGATAATAAATGAACATCCTGATGTCTATCGATCGGCTCTGGTTGGTCTTGTGGATGGTACTGAAGAGGGTGGAAGGAGTATTCCGGCTATTGTTGTCGAGCCGAAAAAAGACAAAAAAATCAACGAGAAAAAGCTCCTGGAACAAGTGCGAGAAAGGGCCGCTCAGTCGGAACTTACCAGTGAAATTAACTATTTTCTGGTGCATAAAAACTTTCCGGTAGATATCCGGCACAACGCCAAAATATTTCGCGAGAAACTGGCACTATGGGCACAGAAGAAGATTTTTCCCGTTTGATAAAGAGAGCCCTGGTTACCGGCGGTGGCGGTTTTGTCGGCAAAGCTGTCGTCTCAAGGCTACGCCGAATGGGCATTGAGACAACAGTTGTCGGACGGCACCGCTATGCAGAGATAGAGCAATTAGGTGGCCAATGTATCGTTGGTGATATCGCCGATGCCGGGCTGATGCAAAAAGCCACAGAAGATGTCGACATTGTCTTTCATGTTGCCGCATTGGCTGGGATCTGGGGATCCTGGGAGGATTATTATGCAACCAACGTGCTCGGCACCGAAAATGTTGTCGGAAGCTGCCGGAAAAACAAGGTGCCGATGCTGGTCTATACTTCTACACCCTCAGTGGTCTTTAACCGGGTTGACATTAGAGGTGGAGATGAACAACTGGCCTATGCCGATGAGTACTTGTGTCATTATGCAAAAAGCAAGGTTATGGCCGAAAAGATTGTCCTGAACGCTAACAGCGCGATTCTAAAAACCTGTGCGCTGCGGCCTCACCTTATCTGGGGACCGGGTGATCCCCATCTTGTCCCGCGACTGCTTGCCGCCGGCCGGAAAAAACAGCTGAAAAGAGTGGGAGACGGTTCCAATCTGGTTGATATTTCTTATATTGATAATGTAGCCCATGCGCATATTCTGGCTGCAGGGAACCTGGCCGGGAAAGGGACGGCTGCCGGTAAAGCCTACTTCATCAGTCAAGGTGAACCGGTAAACCTGTGGGATTGGATAAATGAGCTGTTTGCGGCGATGGGTATCGCCCAGGTGCAGGCGTCGATTTCATTCCCGGTTGCCTTCTGGCTGGGGGGCGTCATGGAAACACTCTACCTATTGGTAAGAAGGAAAACAGAGCCGAGAATGACCCGGTTTCTTGCAGAGCAACTCGCTAAGTCACATTATTTTTCTCTGACGAATGCCAGGCAGGATCTGGGTTACGAGCCGGTTATTTCTACCGCGGAGGGCCTTCGCAGGACGGTTCAATGGCTGAAGGAGTCATGAAAAAAAGTATCACTAAATATTTTGTCTGGTTGCTGATTGGGGTGTTTTTACAGTTCAGCACGGTGACGACGGTTTCGGCATTTACCATTGGTGATGAACGGGAAGTGGGTGAAAAATTATTGTATTCAGTACGATCGGCATTCGAGTTGGTCGATGATCCTGATATTACCCAGTATATAACCAGGCTTGGTCAGACCGTACTGCAAGTCGCCGGCATCCAGTATTTCGATTACCATTTTTTTGTTATCAACAACAAAGAGTTCAATGCTTTTGCCGCACCGTCGGGGTTGATTTTTTTCCATTCCGGCTTGATAGAAACCATGAATACCGAGGACGAACTGGTTTCTGTTCTGGCCCATGAAGTCGGCCATATCGTTAAACGTCATCTCGCCTCCAGGGTGGAAAAAGGTAAATATACCACCATCGCCTCCATGGGTTTGGCTCTCGCTGCACTGGCCTTTGGTGGTGCAGCTACCCCGGTGCTGTTGACCGGGGCGCTGGCCACCGGGCAAAGTTTAAGCCTGCATTTCAGCCGGCAGGATGAGGAAGAAGCCGATCTCATGGCCTATGGTTGGATACAAAATCTTCATCGGAATCCGGAAGGACAGTTGCAAATGCTGGAATCGATGCGACGGATAGCCCGATATCGGAGTGAGAAACCTCCGCAATATCTGCTTACCCATCCCAACCCTGAGGAACGACTTAATACCATCCAGTCGCTGGTTGAAAATGATCGTAAAAATAACCCGGCGTCCCCCGCAAATTCAGACGATTTTGAGTTTATCCGTTTTAAATATCGTATTCTGGCCAAAGTTAAGAATTCCTCGGATTTCAAGATGTATCTTGCCAGTATTATTGCCGACAGCAGGGCCAGTGAATTTAGGAAGGTGATGGCGGATTACGGTTTGGCGCTGATAGCTCAAAATGAGAACGACAATCAAAAAAGCATAGCTTTGCTGGAAAAAGTGCGCGCGCATTTTCCAGATAAGAATATTCTCAAGACCGACTTGGGGGTTGCCCTCTTTGCTGCCGGACAATTTGGTGAAGCCGAAAGAATTCTCCGGGAGGCTTTGGTGGCCGATAGTTTGGATATGTACGCCACTTTTATTCTGGCAAAACTGCTCTATAGAACCAACCGTGGCAGTGAAGCCGAAAAATATTTCCAGGCGGTCAGCTATGAATTACCGGAATACGCCAAAGTCTATTTTGAATTGGGGCAAATTGCCTCGGACCAGGATCAGTCAGGGGATGCGAGCTTTTATCTCGGTAAATATTATTTATATGAGGGGAAATTGAAGGAAGCTGAGCAAAATATAAAAAATGGTCTTCGCTCAAAAACATTGTCGGAAAGAAGAACGGAGGAGAGCAAGGACCTCCTCAGAAAAATAGTCAAGCTCCAGGAGTAACGCTCTCGTATTACAGGCGATCTGGGTCAAGTAACAGTTTTAATGTTCTCAGATCGGGTGCTGCTAAAATCCTTTGTCGAAGCGCCGAACTGCCCGGCAATCCTTTGAAGTACCGACACATATGATTTTTTATGTAGCCGAGGATTCTCTCCGCCGGTAGAAACTTCTCAATCAGGGCAAGATGTGTGCCGGCAACGGACATAATTACCCCAACCTCAGCTGGTCGCCCGGCATCCTGAAAAACCCAGGGATTGCCCAGGGCGCCGCGTCCTATCATTACCCCGTCACAGCCGGTTTCCTCCATCATCTGCCGGCCTTCCGCACAGGAGAGGACATCGCCATTGCCGACAACTGGAATGGAGACAGCCTGTTTAACCTGCCTGATAATGTCCGAATCTATGTCGCCGGAAAAGCCCTGTGACCAGGTTCTGGCATGTACTGTAATGGCGGCGGCCCCAGTATCTTCGAGCATTTTTGCAAAGGCGGGCGCGTTAATGCAGTGACTGTTTTTTCCCGATCTGATTTTTACCGTAACGGGCAGTGCCACTCTTTTCACTACCTGAGCCAGGATTGATTTTGCCAGGCTGAGATCGGTCATCAGTGCTGCGCCGGCCCCTTTTCTGGTGACTTTTCGAACCGGACAGCCCATATTGATATCAAGCATATCCGGTTTATAGGACGCGAGAATTTCGGCAGCCTCAGCCATCGCCTCCGGGTCTGCGCCAAATAGCTGGAAGGCGACGGGTTTTTCTTCGGCGATAGAGGCGAGCATCCTCAGGGTGTTGGCCTGCCGGTAAACGAGACCATGGCAGCTGATCATCTCAGAGACGCAATACCCGGCGCCAAAACTGCGACAAAGAAGGCGGAACGGCAGATCGGTATATCCGGCGAGCGGGGCCAGAACAAAAGGCGAAGCAAATGACAGTGGACCTATACGGAGCATGACATACGAAGAAAGACAAAAAACAGGGGCCGAAAAATCGGGGCTCGGTGCTGCCCGGATGTCGAAAAAGTTAGCTTATAATTTGGGTATTTCCGAAATGGTGCGTTGGTATATCCGTCTCGACAGGTTTTCGATGATGGTTTCGAGAGCTTTTTGCTCATTGTCGAGATTGGTGGAACTGTTTTTTGAGACCAGATACTCTTCGGTCCAGAATTCATTAGGCACCTCTATCACGATCTTTTTCGAGGCAAGATCTTTGAGGATATAACGGACCCGCAGGATCACTTTAACCTGACTCGTTACGCTGTTTTCGCCATAGGCTAAACTGGGCAGTTCGAGGGAGATAATTTCCCCGGCAAGAATGAGATCCGCACCCTCTTTATTACGTACAGTGCCAAGGGCCGCCGTTTTTTGAAACCATCTGGTCAAAGACCTGTATATTTGTGAATCAAGGCCGAGTTCACTGGTTCTGTTTTTCCATTCGGTCATATAGATGGTTTTAGACGGACCATTATAGACATTGGGGTTATGGTAGCCGCAGGCAGTAACCACTGCGGTCAGAATCAGCAGAACGATGAATTGCCACGGTATTTTCACTGCGCATCTCCTGTTTCAAAAAATCCAGGTGTGTCAGACCACAATATTAACTAACTTTTTCTTGACTACGATGGTCTTCTTGATCATTTTTCCGTCGATGAACTTGACCGTGTTCTCGTCAGAATGAGCTTTATCGATGAGAAATTCATCGGTGACATCGACAGGCACCTCAAGCCGTGAACGGACTTTGCCGTTCACCTGTATAACGATGGTAAGGAGCTCTTCCTGGGCTGCTTCCGCATCGAACTGAGGCCACGGCTGTTTTTCTATGGATTCGGCATTGCCGATCCTCTGCCACATTTCTGCGGCGAAATGAGGCACCATCGGGGAAAGTAAAAGCAACAGCATGGAAATCGCCTGGCGGACAACAGGTGGCTCGACTTTTTCCTGGGCATTTTCTCCAACCGATGCGGACAGGAGGTTAAAAAGCTCCATCATTGCACTGATCGCCGTATTAAAGTGGAAATTCTGTTCAATGTTTTCGGTGACCCGTTTGATGGTCTGATGGGTTTTCCGATGGAGAATTCTTCCCTGCGCACTCAGTTGTGCGGGAATCTCCGGAGCACAGCCGAGGATTTCGGTGCTGGTCAGTATCAGCCGGTATACCCGGTTTAAAAAGCGGGAAGATCCTTCAACTCCCTGGGCGCTCCATTCCAGATCCCTTTCCGGGGGGGCGGCAAAGAGGCTGAACAACCTGACCGTGTCGGCACCATATTCCTGGATTAAATCGTTGGGATCAACAACATTACCTTTCGACTTGGACATCTTGGTGCCGTCTTTAATAACCATGCCCTGGGTCAGCAGGTTCGTGAACGGTTCGTCGATGTCAAGGTAGCCAAGATCGCGCAGTACCTTGGTGAAAAAACGCGAATAGAGCAGGTGCAGGATAGCATGTTCCACGCCGCCGATATACTGGTCGACCGGCAACCAATAGGCAGCTTTTTCCTGGTCAATGGGGGATTGAGTATACCTCGCACAGACATACCTGGCGAAATACCAGGAGGACTCCATGAAGGTATCCATGGTGTCGGTCTCTCTTTCGGCTGCCTGGCCGCACTTTGGGCAGTTGGTCACGATAAATGACGGTCGCTTGTGTAATGGCAGGCAGGCGCTGCCGACCTCGGGGTCTTCCGGCAGGACTACCGGCAGCTGCGCTAACGGCACGGGCTGCACACCGCAGCTGTCACAATGGATCATCGGGATGGGCGCTCCCCAATAGCGTTGTCTGGAGATGCCCCAGTCACGCAGCCGATAGGTGATGTGCGCGGAACCGAAATGATTTTCCTCGGCAAATTTAATTATTTTCGCTTGTGCCGTAAGAGAATTCATGCCGCTGAAATGACCTGAAATTTGCAAAACTCCGGGTATCGTTGATGCCTCTTCCATGGTTGACGAATCAAGTTCGGTGTCTTCGGGGATGACCACCGGGCTGATGGGTAACCCATACTTTCGGGCAAACTCAAAATCCCTCTGGTCATGGGCAGGTACTGCCATGACTGCACCGGTGCCGTATTCCATCAGAACGAAATTAGCCACATATATGGGCAGTTTTTCGCCGTTGAAAGGATTTATGCAATAACGACCGGTAAAAATACCTTCTTTTTCCGGTACGACTTCAACTGATTGGCGCTGCTTCTGGGTAATAATTTCCTCGGCGAAGCGGCGAATTTCCGTCTCGCGATCGGTGCCGCCAATAAGAGTGTCCAGCAGCGGATGTTCAGCGGCAATGGACATGAATGTGACGCCATAAATGGTATCCGGCCTGGTGGTGAAAATGGAAATTTTACAATCCAGGTCAGCGACGGCAAAATCACAGGTAAGGCCGGTCGATTTGCCGATCCAGTTGCGCTGCATCGTCAGTACTTTTTCTGGCCAGCCGGTAAGTTGGTCGAGATCGCGAAGCAGTTCTTCGGCGTAATCGGTGATTTTAAAAAACCAGCCGTTCATTTTTCGGGGATATACCGGATCGTCACAGCGCCAGCATGTGCCTTCAATAACTTGCTCATTGGCGAGAACTGTCTGACAGGATTCGCACCAGTTAACCGTGGTGACCTTCTCGTAGACGATCCCCTTGTTAAACATTTCGATAAAAAGGAGCTGTTCCCATTGATAATATTTCGGGTTGCAGGTTGCGATTTCCCTGCTCCAGTCGTAGGAAAGACCAAGCTGATGCAGCTGGTTGCGCATGTAATCTATATTTTCGTAGGTCCAGGTGGCGGGGTGGCTGTTATTTTTTTGCGCGGCGTTTTCCGCCGGCAGGCCGAAGGCATCCCAGCCCATGGGATGGAGGACATTGTAGCCGCGCATTCGTTTGTATCTTGCCACGACGTCGCCTATTGAATAATTGCGCACGTGTCCCATATGTATCCGTCCGGATGGATAGGGAAACATTTCCAGCAGATAATATTTTTCTCTCGAATCGTCTTCGGTTACTTTATACACCTCACCGTCTTGCCACACTGCCTGCCATTTAGCTTCAATGGATCTGAAATCGTATTTATTTGAAATGGCGCTGTCTTCGGTCATTGTCTTGCCTCAAAATACAGTTGTTAATTTTTTTCTGACGGAAAGGGGCGGGAGGATCCGGCGTACAAAGATTTGTTTAAATGAACCCTTCCTGTTCTTCGTAGCTGCTCATGTTTTCAAACATGGTAAATTCTTTGACAAATGTCAATCGTGCAACGCCGGTCGGTCCATTTCTCTGCTTGCCGATAATGATCTCGGCGGAGCCTCTCTCCGGATTGTCTTCTGCTTTATTGTAGACCTCATCACGGTAGATAAAACAGATAACATCGGCATCCTGTTCAATGGCGCCGGACTCGCGAAGATCAGCCATCATGGGGCGTTTATCGGTGCGGCTCTCCAGGCCCCTGTTTAACTGCGACAGGGCCATTACCGGGATGGCGTGTTCTTTGGCCAGGGCCTTTAAGGAGCGGGAGATGTCGCTGATTTCCTGGGTTCTGTTTTCCGTGCTTCGCCCGCGCATGAGCTGGAGATAATCGACGACGATCAAACCGATGTCGTGCTGTGACGCAAGCCTGCGTACTTTTGCGCGCATTTCCAGGACCGAGATGGCCGGTGTATCATCGATGAAGATGGGCGCTTCCGACAGCATACCTACAGCCCTGGTCAGTTTTGGCCAGTCGTCAGCGTGCATATTGCCGGTTCTGATGCGCTGGGAATCTATTCGCCCTACCGAACTTAACAGGCGCATTACCAGCTGCTCTTTGGACATCTCCAGGCTGAACACCGCCACTCCGGTCTTTTCGACCAGGGCGGCATGCTGGGCAATATTCATGGCAAAGGAAGTCTTGCCCATGGAGGGTCTGGCGGCAATAATTATAAGATCAGAAGGCTGAAGCCCGGCGGTCATCTTGTCAATCTGGTTATAGCCGGTTGGGACTCCGGTGATGAATTCTTTTCTTTTGTAGAGCTGCTCAACCGTATTAAAAGCTTTTGGGACAATCGATTTAATGTGGGTGAAATATTGGCTTCCTTTGGACCCGGCGATATCGAAAATGGCCTGTTCTGCCTCATCTACCAGAATGTCTATATCATGCTGCTCTTCATAGCATCGGGCAGCTATGTTGGTGTTGACCGAGATAAGCCGGCGCAGTATCGATTTGTCGCGGATGATTTTAGCATAACTTGTGACATTGGCAGTCACCGGTACAATCGAGGTGAGCGAGGCAAGATACGTTGGTCCACCTGCCTGCTCGAGCTTATTGGTGTTCTTAAGCAAATTGGCGACGGTGAGCAGATCCTGTGGTTCATTTTTCTCAAAGAGATCAATCATCGCATCGTAAATGAGACGATGCGTGTTTTTATAGAAATCCTCCGGGGTAAGGATTTCAAGAACAGCACCAAGCAGGTCCGCCTTCAATAGAATAGAGCCGAGGACCGCCTGCTCCGCTTCAACATTTTGCGGCGGTATACCGGCGGGAACTATTGATCTGGCAGGGTCGGGTATATTCTCGAAGTTGTTCATCATGAGTCAAAGGAAGAAGTCTAGCTTGGCAGGTACAAGTAAGAAAGCTAGGGGTCATTAAACAAAAACACACCATGAAGGTCAAGCCTCCAGGTGTGTTTTTATCTTCGAATACCGCCGCCAATAATCCGGCAGATTTAACTTGCCTGGATAGGTACCACGTTGAGCGTAAATTCTGCGGTCACGTTGAAACCGACCTTCACCAGGATCTTTGTTTCCCCGAGGGTCTTGACCGGCTCGTTCAATAGAATCTGTCGTTTGTCCAGTTCCACATCGAGCTCGGCAAGTTTGGTGCAGATATCGGCAGTAGTGACAGAACCGAAGAGGCGTTCGTCAACACCGGCAAGCTGCTCAATAACTAAGGTCAGACCAGAAATCTTTTTGGCAGTTTCTTCAGCCTGTCTCTGCTCTCTGGCACGTCGGGCTTCGATGGCTGCCTTGTCTTTTTCGAGAAGGGAGAGATTAGCCGCGGTAGCCTGAACGGCCTTGCCCTGGGGCAGAAGATAATTACGGCCGTATCCAGGTTTGACAGTTACGACATCACCTTCCAGGCCGAGAGAGCTGATTGCTTCCTTTAATATAAGTTCCATTATTATTAAACTCCTATGAAAATAGGTCTTATAAACCAGCCAGCTAATAACACTGTACCGGCTTTTAATTACTGGGGGGTTGATTTACTTCTTTTGGCTTCAGTTTGCGAAAATCAAACCAGATATCTCCTATCCCGAAGACAAGCAGAAGTATAGTACCAAACGACTGAAAAATGATCATTACATAAAAAAACGATCTGAGCAGCAAAGGCACTTTCCATTTATTCATAAAAAAAACAGCTATGGAGAGGCCCTGAAAGCAGTAGATCATACTTAATAACACGAGAACGTTAACGCCGATGGTTCTCAAAAGCTGAATCGGCAGTAGAGCTAATAAGCCGGCACCGATAACCAGCCAGATAACTTTCTCCGGCAGTTGCCATAATTGATAGCTTACCCACGGTGCACTGCCGCCGGTTTTTGGTACGAGAATATTACCAAGCACCATGGTAAACCAGGTTAGAGCGAGGATAAAACTCCCGAGAATGGAAGGCATTACCTTGGGGATATATACCTTCATCCAGTGGAGTGTTGTTTCAAGCATCACCAGGGTGTCTGCTGAAATGTCGTTATTCTGCCGGTAATAGTTAAGCGCCTCGGTAATTCCTTCATCCAGAGAGCTCAAAAACTGTCCATATGCCGACATATCCGAACCGATAGACAGCGCGGCGAGGATAAGAATCCAGCTGCCGGCAAGAACAAGAGATCCTTTCAGACCACTTACCGCTGGAGAATCCCGCCTCTCCGCCGAAGAAAATAGAGCATACCCGGAAAGTAACAGTGCAAAAGAAAAAACGAAAAGTTCAAAGTTTTTCAGCAACAGGTATGCTACAAAGGAGACGGCGACGGCAATACCCAGCAATCGTTTGCCCGTGAAGCTTCCGTAGCGGGCCAGCGTATAAAAACCCACCAGGGGCAAAAATATATACAGCCAGCCAAAAAGTGACCATTGTATGCCGGGGAGAATAAGTACCAGGGAAGCAAACAGAATTGTCCGGACAATTCCACCTATCTTCGGCTGTTGATTTTCCTGGCTGGCCACCTTGAATTCCCTGCAGATACCTTATGAATTATCCTTGCGATGATCCGGCATAGGGCAGAAAAGCGATCTGCCGCGCCTGCTTGATAGCCTCACACAGTTGACGCTGGTGGGTGGCACAGGTGCCAACTATGCGGCGAGGAATAATCTTCCCTCTCTCTGATACAAAATTTCTCAGCGTTTTTACGTCTTTATAGTTAACAACTAGTTCTTTTTCACCACAGAAGCGACAGGATTTTCTGCGAGTGAAGAGTTTTTTTTGCGGTCTTTGTGCCATGACAATACCCTCCGGGAGTATAGATCTTGAGATGCTTCCGAGTAGTTGTTACTCAGAGTCTTCTTCGTTATTGTTATCAGCGTCATCAGAATCGTCAGTATCTGTTTCCTCATTCTCGAGCTGGGCGTTCGCTTTGGCTGATATCGCAAGCTTGGCTTCTTCTATGCCCTCTTCGGTGATGGAATTTGCAGTCTTGATGGTCAGATATTTCAATACCATGTCATCAATTCTGAATTTTCGTTCGATTTCTGAAACAGCTGCCGGGGTACCAGCGTAGTCACAATAGACATAATAGCCAAGGCTCTCTTTTTTAATGAGATAAGCCAGTTTTTTCATGCCCCATCTGGCCAGTTCGATAATAGTTCCCTTTTCATCGAGAATGATCTTACTGGTGCTTTCGACAACTCGGTTAATCTCTTCTTCCCCGGCATTAGGGCGGAGAATGAAGATCGTTTCGTACCTGCGCATGCGTTCCTCCTCGTGGACGTATGGTTTTTGCGGTTGTATCAGCCCCGCAATTTTCGGCCCCCACACCTTGATTTATTCTTGGTAGAGAGCAAGAAGGTCATAATAACACATTGTTATTATTGGTTTACTGGAAAGGCATCTGGAAAATGAACTCTGCAGTTTGCTTCCCCGTAAAAAACTGACTATATTACATAGGCAGGAGAGATGTGTCAAACAGTATTTTTTTTCTTTTCTTCTGCTTTGATTGCTTCCCATTGGGCAGCGAGTTGTTCTTCATTTTCATAGGATTGGCCGGCAAAAACATGAGGGTGACGGCGGATAAGTTTTTCATTGATGGTATGGAGAACATCGGAAAGGTGGAAATTACCCTGATCATTGCCTATTTCGGAAAACATAACTATAAGATAGAGAAGGTCACCAAGTTCCTCACATATATTATTATGGTCATCGTTTTCGATTGCAGTGACAAGTTCCTGACATTCTGATCTGAGATACTTGAGCAGGGAGAGGGAGTCCTGCCGCCTGTCCCAGGGGCAACCGTTTTCCCCCCTGAGGGTTTTGATGGTTGAAATGAGCTCAGCTAACAGAAGCTCGCAATCGGTCATTTGATTTTTGGTCATTTGATTCTTATGTTAGGCTTTAGAGAGTGATAGAAACTCGCGAGAAATTTGAACAAGCTGATAAAATAACAACTATTTTCAATCACCTTGGCCAAAATAGGGGTTGACATTCAGTCCCTGAAGAACTATTTAGCTCTGCTGGAAGGTATTGTCAGGTTTTGTGCATTTGCTTGTCAAGAATACCATCTTTTTGCAAAATGTACATTGGGATTATTGGTGTGCAGTTGCATGGGGGAAAGGCGTTCCTCATAGAACAACAGATGTCCTTAAAAATAGAGGTATATTTATGGAAGATGACAAAAAGCAAAAATTGCTTCTTGAAAAGCATAAAGATATTGCCAGGATAGACCAGGAGTCCAAAAGAACTCATGGCTGGTATGTCAGGGTGAGGTTTTTAGGAAGGACTCACTCCAAGTTTTTTTCTGACCGAAAGTGTGGAGGGCGTTACTCCAGCTTGTTGTCGGCCATTTCCTGGCGTGACAAGACAGAGAAGAAGCTCGGCAAGGTTCGTACCAACAAACATATGGTAACGGTGAGCAATTCCGGGACGGGGGTTGTCGGTGTCCGGCTCAACGATAAGCTGAACCGGTACGAAGTCAGTTGGGTCACCCATCAGGGGAAACAGGGTAAAACTTCCGTGTCCATCTCTAAGCATGGCAAAAAAGCCGCTTTTGCCAGAGCGTGTTCAATCCGCACAGCAAAGGAAAAAGCCCGTCTGGAATATTCCGGGTGAGAGCCGGCAAAGGACGGTTCTTCCCGGTTGCCAGAGCAGCCTGATGTCTGTTAAAGTTATTTTGTATAACTGCATTCGCATGCTCTTCAATTGATTTCTGCGTGTACGGCTCAATACGTCTAAGCGATACGGTGTACGCATCAGAAAAAGAAGATAAACTCTAAATTGTGTTGACATTAGGAACACAATACGGTTGAATGCTCTGTTCTTGTAAAATTATTTGGCTATTTCAACAATAGAGCAGATGTACTCGAGAAGATTCACTCAAAGAGGTTCATATATGTATGCTATAGTTCGTACAGGCGGAAAACAATATCAGGTTGCGTGCGGGGATCAGGTTCGGGTGGAAAAACTCGATGGCAATGTTGGCGACAATATAGACTTAGTTGATGTTCTCATGGTTGTTGGTGATGACGGGATAAAAGTTGGCCAACCTGTTCTTGAGAACGCTAAAGTGACCGCAAAAATCGCCGAACAGGGAAGGGCAAAAAAAGTCATTGTCTTCAAGAAAAAGCGCCGCAAAGGGTATCGGTTAAAAAATGGCCACAGACAATCGTATACTGCGTTGAAGATTGAAGACATTTCCGCGTAATGGTCGGGTCGTTGCCGCGAAAAATTACGGATACACCAGTATATTAACATGATTTGTGTTGCAGAAAAGGGGTAAGAGATGGCTCATAAGAAAGCAGGTGGCAGTTCAAGAAACGGTCGGGATAGTGCAGGCCAGCGGCGCGGAGTCAAACGATTCGGCGGACAGGTAGTCAAGGCTGGTAATATTTTGGTTCGTCAGCTCGGCACGGTCATTCATCCGGGAACCAATGTTGGCTGCGGACGAGATTATACGCTTTTTGCCAAGATTGAGGGTGTCGTGACATACGAGGAATTTGGTAAAAATAGAAAACGAGTCAGCATTTATCCTGTAGCTTGATTTTATCAAATATCGTTCCCGGATGAAGTGTACCACACACTTCACTCGGCAAGTTTGAACTCGGCCTCAATCTCAATTGATGGTCGAGTTTTTTTTTATACAGTTCTCAGGTATCAATACCCTGCGGGGAGATTTATGGCATTTATTGACGAAGCAAAATTTTTTGTGAAAGCCGGTGATGGCGGGAATGGCTGTGTCAGTTTTCACAGAGAAAAATTTGTTCCCCGGGGTGGACCAAATGGTGGCGACGGGGGGCGGGGCGGCAGTGTCGTTATCCGGGCGACCAACTCTCTCAACTCACTCATTGATTTTCGCTATCGATCTCATTTTAAAGGGGAAAGGGGCGGACACGGCAAGGGCAAGGATATGCACGGACGCTCAGGAAAAGATTGTTTCGTTGACGTTCCTGTTGGTTCGGTGATAAAAAATAATGAAAGCGGCGAAATTATTGCCGACCTCTCAACGGCCGGAGAGTCGATCGTCATCGCCAAGGGGGGAGCCGGAGGTCTGGGAAATCCACATTTCGCCAGCGGGACGAATCGTACTCCGCGGGTCGCAACCAACGGTGAACTCGGTGAAGAATTCTGGCTAAAAATCGAGCTCAAACTTATCGCTGATGTTGGTCTGGTAGGCTTGCCCAATGCCGGTAAATCGACTCTTTTATCAAAGCTTTCGGCAGCCAACCCGAAGATAGCATCCTATCCTTTTACCACTTTGGAGCCGCAGCTTGGAGTTTTGCAGCACAAGTTCTACAAACCCTGCATTATTGCCGATATCCCCGGGCTGGTTGAAGGTGCTCATAATGGGGTCGGGCTTGGTCACAAATTTCTTCGCCATATAGAGCGCACCAGCATGCTCTTGCACGTCATTGATGCGGCTGACGAAAATATCAAGGAGAATTTTGCCATTATAGCCAATGAACTGCTTCTCTACAGAGAAGATCTCGCCGACAGAATACAAATTCTGGTATTAAATAAACGTGATCTGATCGAAGAGGCAGAACTTGAGGAATTGGCTCATTTTTATCAACAGATGGGGCAAAAAGTTATCACTGTCTCGGGAATGACCGGAGAAGGAATTGATGCGCTGAAAGAACTTGTGGTCGAAACCTTGGAACAAGGTGAAAAAAAAGAGTAATACAGGGTATACTAAGTTTGAATGCCACATTCACTCACTTGATCGGATCAAGGTAAAATCTTCTTCCTTTTACTCATTGTCATTTATTGAAGCGGGTTCAACGATCTATGAATTCGAATATAGAAATTGAAGACGGACTGTATTATCGGCAGACTCTCTTCGATAAGGCGAAAAGGGTGGTTATCAAGGTCGGCAGCGCGATCTTGACCGGTGCAGACGGGATCAACAAGCAGGTTGTCGATAATCTCGCCAAAGAAATATCGTTTCTGCATAATACCGGCAGGGAGGTGATCCTGGTCACTTCCGGGGCGGTCGCCGCTGGAAGACGAAAAATCCATATAAGCGATGGCCTGGAACTGACGATCAAACAAAAACAGGCCCTTGCCGCGGTCGGCCAATCCAGGCTCATGCATGACTATGATGAATCATTTGCCGTATATGGTAAGAATATAGCCCAGATACTACTCACCCATTCCGACCTCGCCCATCGAAAAAGGTATCTCAACGTTCGGAATACCATCCTTACCCTCTTTAAATATGGCGTTATTCCGGTTATTAATGAAAACGATACGGTATCGACCGAGGAGTTGAAATTTAGTGACAATGATAACCTTGGCGCCCTGGTGGCAAATCTGATTGAGGCGGATATGTTCATCTGCCTCACTGATGTTGACGCCTTGTATGATCGCAATCCGTTGACCGATGCAAACGCCAGGGCCATCTATACCGTTGCTGAGGTTACCGACGAGATCATGGCCATGGCCGGCAACAGTAAAAGTGTTCTGGGTACGGGCGGGATGTGTAGTAAGATCAGAGCCGCCAAAATGGTGGCTGCCTGCGGCGGCAGCTCCTTCATCGGTCCTGGTCGACAGACGGATATCCTGAAACATCTTTTTTCCGGCGAAGTTATCGGTACATTCTTCCTGCCGCAACAGGAAAAAATGCAGAGCCGTAAACGTTGGATAGCCTACGTCTTAAAACCCAAGGGCCACCTGGTTCTTGACCAGGGTGCCTGTAAGGCGATCAGCCAAAACGGCAAAAGCCTTCTTCCTTCGGGTATTATCGAAGTTGACGGCCAATTCGGTGTAGGTGATCCGGTCAGGTGCCTGGATATGCAGAAAAAACCGGTGGCTGTCGGTTTGACCAACTTCAGCTCGGAAGATCTACGCAAGATAAAAGGCGTACGTACCGACCAGATCGTCCAGATACTGGGGAGCAAAGAAAGTGACGAGGTGATGCACCGAGATAATCTGGTCATTCTCTAAGCTATACAAATGAATACACTACATCTTGGGTACGTTTATGGAATTGGAACAAACAATTGACGAATTGGCCAAAAGGGCGAAACTTGCCTCGGCAAGTCTGATGGCACTTGCAACAAGGACAAAAGATGAGGTTTTAACCACTGTTGCTGATCTGCTGGCGCAGAATAGAGAGCAGCTGCAGGCGGAGAATGCCAAAGACCTTGCCGCCGGTGCTGAAAAAGGCTTGTCGCCCGCCATGCTCGACCGCCTTCGATTATCTGATGCGGTCATTGATGCAATGATCACCGGACTCTTGGAACTGTGTGCTCTGCCGGATCCGATCGGCAAAATAGAAAATTTTGCGAAAAGGCCCAATGGCCTTCAGGTAGGGAGAATGCGGGTACCTCTTGGGGTGATCGCCATGATCTATGAATCTCGTCCCAATGTAACTGTGGACGCCGCGGCTCTTTGCATCAAAACGGGCAACGCGGTAATTTTGCGGGGTGGTTCCGAAGCTATCCATTCGAACCTCGCGCTGGCGGATATTCTCCAGCAAGCTCTCACCAAGCATCACATCGACATGAATGCGGTGCAGGTCATTCCCGTCACCGACCGGCAAGCGGTTACCCATCTGCTTGCTCTTGAGGAAGATATCGATCTTGTAATTCCGCGTGGTGGCGAGAGTTTGATCCGCTTTGTCGCGGCAAATTCCAGGATTCCCGTTCTCAAACACTATAAAGGGGTATGCCATCTGTATGTCGATAAAGACGCCGATCTCGACAAGGCAATTCCGCTGGTGCTCAATTCTAAAACCCACCGGCCCGGAGTGTGCAATGCCCTTGAAGGACTGCTTATCCATACTGATATCGCCGAAATTTTTCTGCCCCAGGTCGTGCAGGCACTGGTTGCAAAAGGTGTTGAACTACGTGGCTGCCCAAAGAGTGTGACGATTGCCCCTGGCATTAAACCCGCTGGGCACGATGACTGGGGGACCGAATTCCTTGATTTGATCCTCTGTGTGAAAGTGGTGCAGAACTTTACCGAGGCCAAACAGTATATTCAAAAATATGGATCTCACCACACCGAATCGATCGTTACAGAGAATTACAGCACCGCCCAGAGATTTATTGCCGAGATTGACGCCTCGGCGGTCATGGTCAATGCCTCCACCCGTTTTAACGATGGCGGGCAGCTCGGTCTTGGTGCGGAAATAGGTATCAGCACCACTAAACTGCATGCCTACGGTCCTATGGGGCTTGAGGAGCTGACAACTCGAAAATTTGTTGTTTTTGGTGAGGGACAAGTCAGAGAGTGATCCCGAAAAAAATAGGTTTACTCGGCGGGACCTTTGATCCCGTGCATTTCGGACATTTACAGCTGGCTGAGTCGGCACTTCTAGAATGCGGACTGGATAAGGTGGTTTTTATTCCCGCAGCAGAGCCGCCACACAAAAACAGCACTGCCGTAAGCTCGTTCAGGCACCGGCTGGCGATGCTCGAGCTGGCAATTCAGGGCAGGAAGGGGTTTGAATGTAATGCCATTGAAGAACTTTTGCCAAAACCATCGTATACTATCGATACGCTGCGTGTGCTGCAGAACCATTACCGGAAATATTACCACGGTGATTACCTGTTATATTTTATGATCGGTGCCGATGCCTTTCTGGATATCTTAAGCTGGAAAACGCATCGGGAAGTTTTATGCTCGGTGCATATTATCCTTTCCCATAGGCAGGGATATATAGATGAACGACTTGCCGATTTGTTGAAAAACCTGAAATATACAGCAGGTCAAGGCCTCTGGCATGCAGAAGATGGGAAAAAGGATATTTATATATTAGAAAGAATGCCGGACGAGCAGAGTTCGTCGGGAATAAGGGCTAAGATCGGCAAAGGGCAGTCGGTCGTGCGACTTCTGCCGCCAGCTGTTATGCTCTATATAGAGAAAAACAGGCTGTACCAAACCTAAAAACACGGGAACTTCCTGTACCCGGCATTTCTGTTGGGGTAATGTGACAATGGATCTGTTTATATGCAGCCAGAAAAAGAAATGAACCCTCCTTCCAAAATATCAATTCTCATTGTTGACGATTCTCTTGTTTTCCGGAAATTTTTAGAAGATATTCTCAATGATTGTGACGAATTCGTTGTTGTCGGAGAGGCCCAGAATGGCATCGAAGCCCTTGATATGGTGTTGCGGACGTCCCCGGATGTTATTTTGCTGGATATGGAAATGCCCCTGATGGATGGCATGACTGCCCTCCAGCATCTGATGATTCACAGACCGACCCCGACCATCATCTTTTCAAGCCTGACGGAAAGCGGGACTGCCCGGTGTTTCGACACCCTTAAAAATGGCGCGGTGGATTTTGTCTGCAAAGATTTTATCTTTCAAAAAAGCAGCCTGTTAACCTACAAGAAATTGATTCTTGATAAGGTGAAGAGGGCGGCTGCTGTACGTCTGAAGGCCAAAGAGCCGGTTTTCTCACCTCCGGGGCCGGCAGGCAGTGCGTCGGATGTTGAGCAGAGGGTTGTCTTTTGTGAAGAATGCGGCAACCGTGAGGTTATCTCGGTGTTGAAATCCCAGCCGATTGAAAATATAACCTGTTCAGAATGCGGCGACACCATTGAACTGAGTCCTGCGACTCTGTCGCAGGATCAGTTGAATAACTGCGTCTCGGTGCTTGGCGGCGGAGAAGGTTGTTTTTTTAATTTACTGCAGATAGTTCCTCAACTTGACGACAATATGCGAGGTGCTCTTATTGCCGTCATTCATCAAAATATTGACCATGTTAATAGTTTTGCCGAATATCTGGATGCTATTTCCGCGGTAAAAGTTATACGCGCCAGGGAGGGAGTAAATATCGAAGGCGGGAATTGCTACGTGATCTCCGGTTCCGACTATATGAACATTAAACCATACAATGGCCAATTGACCTTGCAGAAAGTGCCGAAAGCATCCCTCAAAGGCGGACCTGTTGATATTCTTATGGCGTCTGTCAGCACCGTCTTTAAAAAGAGGGCCGCCGGGATAATACTTTCCGGCGATGAAAACGATGGGGAAAAGGGTATGGCTATTCTCATAAAAAACGGTGGGATGCAGGCCATTCTTAATGCCGAAGAGTGTTATTATAAAAAAATGGGTCAGCAGGTCCTGGAAAAGTGTAATCTTACAGGGACAGCATCTCTGGATCAATTGGTGGAAATGATCAAGGGCATGCATTATAAAACGAAAAATGACGGCATGGATGGCAACATTGTCGAGTGAAGCCTTGTGCTTTTTGGGGTGTTATGGCGGATACCTTGAAACCGGAACCTGAAGTTAAAGCGGTTCTCTGGGAGGAAAATGTTCCTCTCATGCAGCAGGGGTGGCATAAAAAGCTGGTCAAACAGGCGTATGAAGGTTCGGAAAAAAGTCGTGTTTTTCCGCTGCGGGAGAATGTTTTTACGGCGTTGCGGCTGACAGGGCTTGCAGCGACAAAGGTCGTGATTATCGGTCAAGATCCATATTTTAACGAACACCCGGGCAAAGGACCCGAGGCCCATGGGATATGCTTTTCCGTGAAGGCGGGAATTCCCATTCCACCATCTCTGCGCAACATCTTGCAGGAAGTCAATAACAGCGTATATAAGGGCAAACTGGTCAGTGTCGACAGTAATCTCACCAGATGGGCCGAGCAGGGCGTTCTACTGCTGAATGCCAGCCTGACGGTACTGGCCAAGCGCCCCAATTCCCACGTCCGGCTTGGCTGGCATGAGCTGACCGACGATATTATTGCAACAATTTCACGTAAAAAAGAACATGTCGTCTTTATGCTTTGGGGGGCATTTGCCCAGAAAAAAACGACACTCATCGACCAGAGTAAACATCTGGTCCTGGCAACTAGTCACCCGTCGCCTCTTTCTGCCCATCGAGGTTTTCTTGGTTCAAATGTTTTTGTCAAATGCAACGAATATCTCCGCCTGCACCACCTGCAGCCAATAGAATGGTGATGGTGTTGTAAAAACTCTTCACCTGCTTTACGCAAGATTTTTTTACGAGGCCATCTTGCTTCATTTGTGTGGAAGATGCTCCTTGACCACATATGGAATCATATCGGCAACCTCGGAAGCGAGAAAGCCCGCACCGGACAGATCATACAGCCGGTCCGCGGCGGCGCCGTGCAGATAGACTCCGGCAACTGCAGCTTGTAACGGGGGAAGTCCCTGGCAGGCTAGTGCGCCTATCACCCCGCTTAAAACGTCTCCCATTCCTCCGGAAGCCATCCCGGGATTGCCGGTGGTATTGATAGTGGTCGAGCCGCCACCGTCGGCAATTATCGTCCCGGCACCTTTAACAATCATCACCGTATCGTGAACGTCATTTTTGAAAAGATTACACCCCAGGATGGCGGCGTCGAGGCGGTTTTCCTGAATATCGGCGGCAGATTTGTCCAGTAATCGAGCGAGTTCTCCGGGATGCGGGGTGAATATTCGTGGACCGGCCGGGACGTCCAGTTTGTCACGATGCGTGGCCAGAATGGTCAGGGCATCGGCATCGACAATAACCGGACATTGCACCGTATGGTAGATTTGCAGCACCAGTTCTGCAGTATCCGGCAGAAGACCGATACCCGGCCCGATGACGATTGCCTGCTTGGCCTTAATATGTTCGGAGATTGCCGGCCAATCGCCCATCGACAGGCATTGTGAACTGTTGGTCAGGGGCAGAGTCATTGCCTCTATCAATACCGTCTCGAAAATAATATTAAGATCATGGGGGACGCAGAGACTGACCAGCCCGGCACCGCTTCTCAGTGCACCCCGGGCGGCAAGAACGGCAGCTCCTGTTTTGCCGCGTGACCCGGCCAAGATAAGCAGATGACCATGGCTGCCCTTGTGGGCGGCTTTTTTTCGCTTAAGTGGCTGGATAAGTGTGGCACAGGTTTCCGCAGTGGCCAGTTCTGTGGATATTTCGGCATGGTGTATGGCCTCGGGAGGGATTCCGATATCAATAATCTCCACCTTGCCTGTCCACGAAGAACTGCCGTGAATAAAGTGACCGGGTTTAGCGCAGCAATAGGTCGCGGTATAATCGGCCCGAACACAGGTTCCAAGTATCTTGCCGGTATCGGAATCCATTCCTGAGGGAGTGTCAACGGCGACGATGGGGGATGCATGGCTGAAATTAGGCGAGTTGATCAGGTTTATCGTGTCGGCAAAATGACCTGTTATTTCACGACAAAGGCCGATGCCGAAGATGGCATCAATGACAACGTAGCAAGGCAGACCCCGTGATTCGAACTGTTTCAACAGGACCGGGATGGTTTCCACCCTAGCTGGGCTGTCCACCACATGAAAGGGCAACCTGAGCTTGTGGATGATCTGCAGATTAACGGCGCTGTCGCCTTTCAGGGAATCAGGACTGACGAGAAAGAAGAAAATTGGCTGACATCCACGCTGGTGGAGATGGCGGCCGATAACCAGACCATCGCCGCCATTATTTCCCGGACCGACAAATATCAGGGCGAAAGTATTTTTACAGCAGCCCAACTCTTTCTCAATCATGCGCACTGTGCCAAGACCTGCATTTTCCATGAGAACAACACTGGGAATGCCGAAAATTTCCGTTGCTGAACGATCGAGATCTTTCATCTCCTGGGCTGTGGGCAGTTTCATAAGCTCTCCTCCAGTTCTGGATCAACTGGTTGTGTCGGAAGGATTCAGTTCATTTTCTATCATTAAGATGAGTCTTTTTATACAATGCCCTGAGTTTAGACAATAATGGCCGGCTGAGAGTTTTCAGCGGAAACAGAATTGCGGTCATCATTTTCGCCAGGAAGAGCCTGACCGTCTCAGGGATAAGAGGCTGCTCATTAGAAACTCGCATTATCCAGAATATGGCGAGACTAAAGAACAGAAAGTTTGGGCTCCACATGGCCAGCCATATTGGGAAAACGCCTTCTTCTGCCAAGGACTTTCCGATAGTGAATAAAACATAGTAGAGAATAAAAATTGCCAGTCCAGCCTGTATACCGATAGCTTTTTTTCCAGGTCTTGCCTGCAATCCAAGAGGCAGTCCGAGAAGACTGATCATGAGACACCCCACCGGCAGGACCAGACGTTTATGGAATTCTATGAGTAATCTTCGGCTGTTGGTCATATCACCCTCAGGCAGGTGCGAATCGTCTAGCAATTCTTTCATTGTCAGAGCAGACTTCTGCATCCGTGAAGCACTGTTTTCAGGGAGTTGTAGCGGGATATTAATACGGTATTGATCGAACTGGATGATCTGGGCATTGCTCATGCCGGGTTTATGCAAACTGCCGTTGTTGAGTTCTATGGAGACCAGCATCTCGTCGGTGCTGCTGTTCATCTTGCCGGAAGATGCCATGGTGACAACAGGATTGTCGACTTGTCGCATGTCGGAGACCCAAACGTTAGTCCACTGGCCGGAAGTTTTATCTATGGCATCGACATAGACGACCACATCCCCGAGAGCTTCAGTGAATTCGTGCTCCTTGATACCATTGCGGATTTTTTCCTTTAATAATTGATAGGAGAGCTGGCGCATTGAAACGGCGCTGAGTGGTATCAATTTAATCGAGACAAAGCTGGTCAGAACAGCAATGAGAGAGGTGACAATTATAACCGGAGGCAGAATCTGATACATGCTGATTCCACTGGCTTTTAAAGCCAGAATCTCCGAATCGCTGGACAGTCTGGCAAAGCCGATAGTCACCCCCAGCAATGCGGCCATGGGAATCGAATACAGGAAAATATTGGGAAAAAGATACGAAAAAAGACGGATAAAATCGGCGAAGCCGATATTAAGTTCGAGAACGAAGTTGAGAAAGGGGATGAGTTTGGCGAGAAAGAAGACACAATTCATTACCAGAAAGCTGGCAAAAAAAGGTCCCAGCATTTCCGTTGCCAGGTAGCTATAAAGAAGTCGTGGAACTTTGAAGGGATATTTCATGGTGCCACAGGGAACGCAGATATAAAAAAGTAATCAGCTGGTTTTGTATTTTCCATGGAAATGCGGTATAAAGATCTGGTTCTTTCCAGCTGAAAGACGACCACTTTTTCGTATTTTTTAAGAATTTTAATCCCAAAAGACACGCTGCCGGCGTAGAGAAGGTAAATCATGCATTTGTTTGCAACTGAAGATGGTGATAAATGGGTTTGTATTACCTGTGGAATTGAAGAAGAAGCCATGATCAATGAGAAGAAATGGGAGTGGTGCTTCGACAAACACGATCAGACGCTTCGTTGTTCACTCTGTAGGCATCCTGATTACGAAATTGAGGACTAACTGTGCAGCCGCCCGGCACAGAGAGGCTTGCCTTCATATTCCTCCATAATGCTGCAAAAAATCGCTAAAATTTCAAATCAGTGATTGGGTGCTCAATGGTCACATCAACCCAATGCTGATCCCACCATTCTTTGGGGGTTACGAAGACGCCGTTAACCAACATGGAAAAGTGCAGATGATCGCCTCCTGCCATTCCGGTTGTACCGGTTAAACCAAGAACGGTTTTCTGGTCAACCATATCTCCCGGGGCCACATTTATCTGACTGAGATGGGAATAGAGACTAAAAACGCCCTGTCCATGATCGACCAGTATCATATTGCCGTAAATGCCAAGATAGTCTGAGAAAACAATTTTGCCTATGTTGGCCGCCCGTACTTCAGCTCTGCTGGTTGATGCTATGTCCATACCCAGATGGACCTGCTGATCAATGGCTTGTCCTTTGTAATAGTACGTCCGGTGGTCAGCGTATCCCGCCCGCGAACTTCCGGGCATGCGGGCAAAATGGTCCTTCCAGAGTCGTTCCGGCCACGGGTTCTTGCACAGTTCGCTGATTTTGGAATTGTTCTGATCTCTTACAGTTGAATTGGCATAAAGATATTTGTTGATGAATTCTCCTTGCATTTCCGGATAGTGTTGCTGAAATTCGGGGATCTTTGCATCTAAAAAACCATCACTGATGGCAATGGTATCTTGTTTCTGATCGGCCTTTTTGTAGACGGTTGTAAAAGGCACTACTGTATTGTTTCCGGCCGAATCCGTCGCGGAAACATTTAGGGTGTCAATTTTTTCGGTATCAAAGGGAAGTGCGAAAAAAGAAATATAGATACTGTCTTTGCCGCTGCCGACAGGAAATCCGGGATTGAACAAACCATTCATGTTGACCCCATTCCGACTGTCCTTGTCTGAAAGACGATAAATAGCAATGCCGCTACCGCCTGGGGAGATGTATTTTTCGCTGTGGATCAGCTGGATTTGTGGTGGCACCGTATCGACAGTGACCTGTTTGGAAGCTATAGCCAGATTTCCAGTCAGCCAGCCTCGTAGAGAAAAATCCGTCGCTTCAACGGAGATAGTCATGTCACCCTCGGTAAAACCTTCTTTCGGTACATCAAAGGTGACCGTTTCGCTGCTTTCCAAAGGTCCAATTGTACCGGTATATTTGGTTCTGGGAAAAGTAACCGAATGGAGCATTTTTTTTACATTGCCCTGGGTGCCATACACAGAAATAGTGTGAATGCCACTTTTGCCGTCAGTGATGGTGTACTTGATGACACCTTCTTTGCCAAGAAAAGCACTGGACTGCTGGAGATTGATAACCGGTTTTTCACCTTCAAAAAAAAGAATAAAAACAGCAGCTCCGGCAACGAGAAGCATGATCAGAAAGCTGGTGAACAGTAAACGGGATCCTCTTGATTTTTGTTTATTACGAAATACCATAAGACAACATTTTCCTTTTCTTAAATGAAGGAGCCGTCAGGGGGTAGGAGAGGCTTATCTCTGCCATATAATTTCATATTTTTCAATATGAAGCTCCTTGGATGGGGCGACGATAATCCTTTTGCCAATTTCTTTTTCTACCTTTACCTTAGTAAGCTCTTCCTCGTTATTTAGCAAGTTGGCAATTCTCGGGTGCACCTGCAGGGTGACGTTGTTACCCTTATATTTCTTGGCATTTCTGGTGATCTTTCGGAAGATGTCGTAGCAGATGGTCCGGCGGGATTTTATCATTCCCTCGCCACCACAATAGTGGCATGGTTCGCACATCAGCTGGTGCAGGTTTTCACTGATGCGTTTTCTGGTCATTTGGACCAGGCCGAATTCAGAGAGTTTCAAGATATTATTTCGGCTCTTGTCTTTTTTTACGGCCTCTTTGAAAGTCGTATACAACTGCTCCCGGTGGCTGTCATTTTCCATGTCGATAAAATCGATGATAATGATGCCGCCAATATTTCTCAGACGCAACTGGTAGGCAATCTCCACGGCTGCTTCCATGTTAGTTTTGAAAATTGTGTCGCTCAGATCGCTTTTGCCGACATATCTTCCGGTGTTGACATCGATGACCGACAGCGCTTCGGTGCTTTCGATAATGATATACCCTCCGGATCTGAGCCATACTTTTTTCTCGATGGCCCGAGAAATTTCCACTTCGATATTATACGCTTCAAAGAGAGGGGTACTCTCTTGATACAGCGAAATTTTTTCGAGCAACTGCGGAGCAAAGGTCTTTACATGGCCGACAATTTTTTCATGGGCAACGGGATCATCAATGATAAGGTTGTCAACGTCGGTGCTGAAAAAATCCCGGATGGAACGTAATGTTATATCGAGATCTTTATGGATAAGTGATCGAGTTTCTGTTTTTTCTGCTCTTTCGACAATATCGTCCCACAGGAGCATGAGAAATTCCATATCCGCTTCCAGTTCTTCTCTGGTGGCATGCTCGGCAACTGTACGGACAATAAATCCTGTTCCCTCGGGCCTGATTGCCTGAATGAGGTTCTTGAGCCGGTCCCTTACCTCTTCGTCTTCAATCTTCCGCGAAATTCCTATGTGATCGGTCTGGGGGATAAACACCAGGTTGCGGCATGGCAGGGTTATATGGCAGGTGAGTCGGGCACCTTTGGTGCCTATGGGGTCTTTGCTGACCTGGACCAGTATATCCTGTCCTTCATGGAGGACATCTTCTATCCGCAGCCCCTGGACGTGGACTTGAGTGATGGCGCAATCGGTAATACAGGGATTATAATCGGATGTATCAGAGACATCAGTAGCAACAGGCCCAGCGAGACAGATATCGTCAACATACAGAAAACCGGTTCGATCAAGACCAATATCAATAAAAGCGGCCTGCATACCGGGGAGCACACGAACAACCCTGCCCTTATAAATGTTGCCCATGAGCCCCTTTTCCGTAGGTCGCTGCATATGGAATTCGCTCAGATTGCCATCTTCTACAAGGGCAAGGCGTACCTCATAGCTTGTGGCGTTAATAAGTATTTCAGTGGTCATTCTGGAACCGTCTAAATCGATAGTTGAAACTTCCATGTTGGAAGGAGTATTTTTTTTTTAATTTGGTAGTATACAGTATAGACTAGGGAAAGTGCCATATGTAATAATTATTTTATAGGTCTTCGTATACGCCAGGAAAAATGAATAGGTGTCCGGTATCAGTGATTATTCCAACGTTCAATCGGGCCATGTTCCTTGAACGTGCCATTGCCTCGGTGCTCGATCAGACTCTCTTGTGTTCCGAGCTTATTATCGTCGATGATGGATCGACGGATCAGACCCGGGAAGTACTCAATAAACTCTCGTCTTCGACCAAACAATCCATCCGGATATTTTATCAAACAAACAAGGGCCCGGCAGCGGCACGCAACGTCGGGGTGCGGGCGGCAGAGTTTCCCTTTCTCGCTTTTCTCGATTCTGATGACCACTGGCATAAACGCAAACTTGAAAAACAATATCAAGCTCTTGCCGCCCATTGCCGTTACCGGATCAGTCATACGCGAGAAAAATGGTTAAGAAAAGGGTGCCATTTGAATCAGAAGAAAAAGCATATTCCCCGACATGGCGATATCTTCGATCATTGCTTAAAGCTTTGCGCTGTGGGCATGTCCACCGTGATGATGAAAAAAGAAATATTCGATACTGTTGGACTTTTTGATGAATCCCTGCCATGTTGCGAGGATTACGATCTGTGGCTGCGGGTGAGCTGCAGATATCGTTTTCTCTTGATAGATGAACCACTCACCGTCAAAGAAGGTGGCCGCGAGGATCAGGTATCTTTTTTGTACCGTTGCGGTATGGACCGGTTGCGGGTAGACAGCCTGAAAAAGCTGCTTGACGCGGATACCCTTGACCATCGTTCTTACCAGATGGCTTTTCATGCTTTTAAAACAAAGGCGACCATCTTCGGCAACGGTTGTATAAAACATGGTAAAAAAGAGCTCGGTTTTTTTTATCTCAAGCTGATTGAGAAATATGAGAAAACAGCAATGAAAAAATTCCAGGAATGATAAATGCACAACCATAGCTGGCAGGATCCATCGTACTATATCAACAAGTTATATATTGAAGAATCCTGTCTGGAACTCGAATATACTCAAGAGATCATCGGTCGGGTTCAACTTCCCTGGACGGTGGTCCCGGAGAGACAAAAACCAAATAATCTGGCCGACGCCTATGTGGAGAATCTTACCGCCGGCAAACGGCAATTGTATCTCTGCAGCAACAGGGGCGTTTTCTTCAAACCATGCCCGGGAACGCGGGAGTACCAGTGTTGTGATTATCAGGTCCTCAATACCGGAACAAACTGCCCGATTGATTGTGTATATTGCATCCTGCAGGCGTATCTGAATACTCCATGGTTAACTTGTTATGTGAATATCGATCGACTTTTTTTCGAGCTTACGGCCACGCTTTCGGCCAATCCGCAGAAGTTCTTTCGCATAGGTACTGGAGAATTCACCGATTCCCTGGCAATTGATCGGCTGACCCAGCTGAGCGGCAAGCTCGTGCCCTTTATCGCCAATTGCGATAACGCGGTGCTTGAGCTAAAAACCAAAAGCGGTGCTATCGACAATCTGGCCGATCTGAAACATAGTGGCAAAACTGTTATTGCCTGGTCGCTCAACAGCCCATCCATCATGAAAAATCAGGAAATACGCTCTGCTACACTGGAGGAGCGATTGAGTGCAGCAAGACAATGTGCCGAATGGGGCTATAAACTGGCCTTTCATTTTGATCCTGTCATTTATCATCCGGGCTGGCAGGAGGGGTATGCCGCAACTATCAAGAGACTTTATGAGGTTGTTCCAGCCCAGGCGATAGTGTGGATTTCAATTGGCGCCTTGCGATTTTTGCCGAGTTTAAAGGAAATAGGCATTACGCGCTTTCCGGCATCGAGAATCTATTATAATGAATTTATTCAGGGGTTGGATGGCAAAGCGCGATACTTCCGGCCCAACAGGGTTGCACTTTATAAACATATCTACCGTCAGTTGATTAAATATGCGGCGGAGTCGACCTGCATCTATTTCTGCATGGAAAGTGATGAGATCTGGCAGGAAGTGATGGGCTTTATTCCCGGACAAAAAGGCGGCCTGCCGACAATGCTCGATCAGGCGATGCGTTCGTCCTGATATTTGCGCTCTCTTGATTGTATGACCGTTGTGCTATTTTGATCTTGTTCTTTCTTTGTGGTATCGTATATTGGCTATACACGAATCGAGAGAGGATAGGAGCATCTTCCTTAATGTTAATACAGCCAGAGGATTGTCTCATGATAAACAAGGTAATACTTATTGGAAATTTAGGCGCCGACCCAGAATTACGCTATACGCAAGGTGGAACTGCGGTAGCCACTCTCAGGGTTGCGACGAGCAGGAAATGGAAAGATAAGGAAGGGAATCCGCAGGAGGAAACAGAGTGGCATCGGGTCATTGTCTGGGCACAAAGCGCTGAATTTTGCAGCAATTATCTGTCAAAAGGGTCGAAAGTTTACATTGAAGGCCGGTTGCAGACCAGGAAATGGCAGGATCAGAGTGGTAATGACAAATACACTACTGAAATTATTGCAAACACTGTTCAAAACTTGACTCCGCGAGGAAGTGATGGCGGCGGAGGCGGTTTCCAGGAACCACCACCGCCACAGGAGCCTCCGGATGACTGGTCGAGAGGGGGCAGTACCGGTGAGGATGTGCCTTTCTAGAAAATGTCAGGCAGGCGTGAGATGAAGAAAAGGAGTAGTGTTCCTGGGGGGGAATGTGCTCCTTTTTTATTTTCAGGCAACATTGCCAGGTCCAGGAATAGATGGTTGACTGTGTACATAACAATTCCTATTGTTGAAGCACAAATATACAGATGTGTTTCTTTGCTTATGTTCCTTTAGATTGATTGTCGCTATGGATTATTACGAGACTCTTGGGGTAAAAAAAGACTCCACCCCCCCTGAAATTAAAAAAACATATCGAAAACTGGCGCTTAAGTATCATCCGGATAAGAACAAGGGTGATAAACAGGCTGAAGACAAGTTTAAGGAAATCAGCGAAGCCTACGCTGTCCTGTCGGATCCTGAGAAAAAAAAGCAGTATGACCTCTATGGTTCCAATGGTTTTCACCAGAGATATTCTCAGGAAGACATTTTCCGTGGTTTTGATATAAACGATATCCTCCGTCAGTTCGGGGTGGGTGGTGCAGGCTCTTCGGCAGGCTTTCACTCCGCCCGGGGAGGAAACGGCCGATTCAACTCATTTTTCAGTCAGGGGAATGGCGGTGGCTGCGGCGGGGGATGCCATGCAGCTCCGGAGAAAGGTCAGGATATGACCTATCAGATTACTGTCAGCCTTGAAGAAGTATTGAACGGTGCGGAAAGAACCATCACGCTACGAAAAAACGGCAGTTCCCACAATGTTTCCGTCAAGATTCCCAAGGGTATTGAAGAAGGCAAAAAACTGCGCCTGCAGGGAAAAGGCGGGGTGTCTAAAAACGGCGGTTCTCCCGGAGATCTGTATCTCAAAGTTTCTATTGCCTCGAATGATGTGTTTTCCCGAAGCGGCGATGATCTGGTGGTTCAGAAGCTGATCTCTTTTAGTGAAGCCTGTTTCGGCACGAAAATGGAAGTAGAGACCCTGGAAGGCAAGAAGTTTATGGTCAATGTGGCCCCCGGCACAGTGCAAGATTCCAAGTTGCGCATCAGGGGCTATGGTTTACCAGTCGGCCCGTTGGGTGAGCGGGGCGATCTTTACGTCAAAATTGGTGTAAAGGTGCCAAAAGAGCTGACCGCTGACCAGAAAATGGTGGTTGAGCAACTCCAGGCTTCCGGTTTATAGGTTTTTACGAGTCCATCAATAGTGACTATCGGCATAGGCCAGCCAGCCTCCGGCCGCGACCAGTTGCTTATCGAACGCGTTGATTACAAATGAACATACAACCTTTTTTTGTTCAGGGTCATCCGAAGAAGCTGTTAACTGGTCGTTTTCAAGATCTATATCAATGGTAAGCCTGCCCTTCATGGCAAAAAGGGTATCGAGCTGGGTTGGCTCAAGTTCTACGGCTAAAATACCGCAATTGAACATATTCTGCCTGAATATTCTGGCAAAGCTCGCAGCGACAACCACATTGATATCGTTTACCTCAAAGACCCAGACAGCATGCTCCCGTGAAGAGCCGCAACCGAAATTGTCACGAGTCACCACAACTCGGGCGTTTTTCATTTCTTCGGCCTGGTGATTGAAGGGTTTGCCGTCGATGAGCAGGTCCTCCAGGAGATGAGGCTTGAGTGCCGTTTTGGAAATTTCAGTGAGATATTTCGCCGGGATGATTTCGTCGGTGTTGATATTGCTTCTATCCAGGAAAACTGCCGGACCGCCAAATTCCTTCATTTTGTACCACCTCTGCTTGTAGTTACTTTATATCTCTTGGATCGGTAAGTACGCCAGTCACAGCGGCTGCTGCCGCAGAATACGGGCTCATCAGGTGAACCATGCCGCCTTTGCCCATCCGTCCATTAAAATTACGGTTGGTGGTTGAGGCGCAGACCTCACCTTCGGCCAGGACACCGGAACTCATCCCGAGACAGGCGCCGCAGGTCGGGTTGAGCACGCAAAACCCTGCATCCATAAATATTTTGATAATGCCTTCGTCAAGGGCCATGTTGTAAATAAGGGGTGTTGCCGGGGTAACGATCCCTCTCACCCCATCAGCGAGTTTTCTTCCTTGCAAAATTTCTGCGGCAGCACGTAAATCTTCAATCCTGCCGTTGGTGCATGATCCAATATATACCTGGTCAACCGGATTTCCTGCCATCTCGAAGAGATCCCTGACCATATCGGGTTTGTAGTCAAAAGTTACCTGGGGAACCAGGGAGCTGATATCCAGCTCAATAGTTTCGCTGTAGGCGGCGTCGTGGTCGGAATGCCATTGTTTATAATCCGCCACAGCCGCGTCGATAGTGGGATAATCGCTTTTGATAAACGGCCAGAGGTATTCAGCCGTTACCCGATCGGGCATGCATATTCCGCAGGTTGCCCCTGCCTCGACCGCCATATTGCACAGCGTCATTCTTGCCGACATGGAAAAAGCGTCAACCACCGGGCCGGTAAATTCAATGACCCTGTCCGTAGCGCCGTTGACGGTGATTCTTTTGATGATCGTCAGGATAACGTCTTTGGCCGTGACCCTCGGCTGCAGGGTGCCGGTGATATTGATTTTCATGCTTTGCGGCGCGCGGAAAGAACAGACACCTTTGTAGATTCCTACCTCAAGGTCGGTGGTGCCGACCCCGGCGGCAAAGGCCCCGAAGGCTCCGTGGGTGCAGGTATGCGAATCGCCCATGATAACGGTGTAACCAGGGCGGACAAACCCCTTTTCGGGGAAAAGGGCGTGGCAGACGCCGTTGGCACCGACATCAAAAAAATCCTTGATGCCATGCCGCTTGGCCCACTCTCGCATAATTTTCCCCTGGGTGGCTGTTTTGGAGTCCTTGGCAGGGGTTACATGATCGATAACCGCTTTAATCCTGCTGGTGTCAAAAACACTGTCCATGCCTTTTTCGATAAGGTCCATGATGGCTATGGGAGTAGTGATTTCATGGCACATCACCACATCGAGATCAAGGATCATGTTGTCTGGGGAAGGGGTATCCCGCAGATGCGCGGCAAATATTTTTTCGGCTATAGTCTTGCCCATTTTTTGCTCCGGAGTAGGGGGAGGTATGTTGTGGTAGAGTCACTTTTGATCGGCATGTGCTGGAGACAACCAGCTTCCTGCTGTCTAAGCAAAGTTAGACACAATACACAAATGATGGTAATATTACCAGGTTTTATAAGCATTCCCACTGCGCTGCCAGCAAAGGATTGCTGCCGGTGCATTATAAAGGAGACCTTTAATCAATGGTATCACATAAAGCCTTTCCCCATGTTTTTTTTATAACCCTTTTTCTCAGTTTTTTTAGTTCCTTAAGTTTTCAGGCTGACCAGGCATGGTGCAGTCATGGCGTATCTCTGGATGGTAGTCTGAAATACGCTAAAAATTTTGCTCAATTTGACTACGCTTCGGCCAATGCAGAGAAGGGTGGAACATTAATTCTGCATGATATTGGCAGTTTTGACAAGATGAATCCGTTTACCTTGAAAGGTTCATCGCCATACGGCCTGGAGGCGCTGGTTTTTGAGCCGTTGGCTGTTGCCGGACTGGATGAGCCGTTCTCCCAGTATGGCCTATTGGCCGAAGATATCGCGGTTGCGCCTGATAAAAAATCGGTTATTTTCACCCTCAATCCACTGGCCAGGTTTTCTGACGGCAGCCCGGTAACCATAGAAGATGTCGCCTATTCGCTTGATCTTATGAAAAGTGAGCAGGTCCATCCCCAGTTTAATTATTATTATGCCGATATTGCCGACTACGACTTATTGGGTGAGAGAAAAATCCGCTTTAATTTTAAACGACCCAATCGAGAATTGCACATGATCGCCACGCAGATAAATATATTGCCAAAAAAATATCATGACCAGAATGGCTTTGGTGAGGCCAGAGAACAACGGGAATTGACCTTGCCGATAGGTTCCGGTCCGTATGTCGTGGCCAAGGTAGATATTGGCAAATCGATTACGTACAAACGAAATATGCACTATTGGGCGAAAGACCATCCAGCTCGAAAAGGGATGTTTAATTATGATGAAATAATCGTAAAATATTATAAGGATCCGATAGTTGCCCTTGAGGCTTTCAAGGCCGGCGAGTTCGATTTTATCTCCATCAACATCGCCAAACAGTGGGCTCGGGATATGGAGGGCAGAAAGTTCGCCGACGGTTCGTTGGTCAAAAACACCTTTCCGCATCTGAACAATGCGGGTATACAGGGTTTTTTGATGAACACCAGACGTGAGCTTTTCCGGGATGCCAGGGTACGGCAGGCACTGGGGCTAGCCCTTGATTTCACCTGGATCAATAAATCGCTCTTTCATAATCAATACACCAGAAACAATTCATTTTTCAGCAATTCCTACCTGGCGGCAAAGGGTGTTCCCAAGGGTTTGGAACTGGAATACCTCGAACCGTACCGGCATCTGCTGCCTCAAGAGGTGTTCACCACGCCGTTGTCCACCCCCATCACAGACGATCAACAGGCTATGCGAAAAAATCTGCTGCAGGCCAAGCAACTGTTAGCTGAAGCCGGCTGGCGAGTAAAAGACGGGGTGCTTACCAATGAACAGGGCAGACAGTTTATTTTCGATATAATGCTTGTTTCCCCGGCCTTCGAAAGGGTCATGGCCGGTTATGTGAAAAATCTGAAAAAACTTGGTATCCAGGCAAGCTACAGGACTCTTGATCAAACTTTGTATGTGGAGCGACTGAAAACGTTTGATTTTGACATGATCGTTGCCGTCTATGGCCAGTCACAGTCACCGGGCAACGAGCAGCGTAATTACTGGCATTCGTCGTCTGCCGACAGAGTTGGTGCCCAGAACTATGCCGGAATACGATCCCCGGCAGTCGATGGTCTGGTTGATCGAATCATCTATGCCGAGACCAAGGAAGACCTGGCCGCCGCGGCTAGCGCTCTCGATCGAGTCCTCTGGTATGGATATTACCTGATTCCCAACTGGTATCTGCCGGTATATCGATTGAGCTATCGGGACACGTTTCTCGCTCCGCCGGTTCTGCCGCTCTATTATGATCCATTTCAATTACTTATGACATGGTGGTTGAAAAAATAAAAAAATACTGGTGCCGTCCAATAAAGACGAACCTATTGTTTTTGCGCAAGAAAGGACTGTTCGGCGTTGACTTTTTGGTCATTTTTCTGATAATATATTTCTATGTTTCTAAGTGTTAGGAACATAATCTTTAACAGGGATGCGATCATTGGATAATGACATACCTGTGGTCGTATCCGCTATTTCCTGGGGAGGGTGCAGTATGTCAGAACGTGTCAAGGGTAAGGTGAAATGGTTTAATGCAAGTAAGGGGTATGGTTTTCTCGAAAGACCGGATGGTGAGTCGGATGTGTTCGTTCACTACAGCGCTATTCAGGGTGAAGGGTTTCGGAGTCTGGAAGAAGGGGAGACCGTTGAGTTTTCCATCGCCAAGACAGATAAAGGATTGCAGGCTGATAAAGTTGACAGGATGAATTGATCGAAGGCGCACTACAGATCATCAAAGCGTAAACCCCGTTCAGGATTGATGTTCAATCAACCCTGGACGGGGTTTGTCGTTTCTACAGGAAAATAGATTTTTAATGCTTTTCCCATGGAGACATGGCATACATTGCCGGTTAATTGATCAAAACCGGGAGGTATCTGTGGACACGATCCAGATCCAGCTGCACACGCTCAGTGACACCGAAAAACTAGGCCAAATCATTGGCCGTCGGGCAATGCCGGGGGACGTTGTCTGTCTTCATGGTGATCTTGGTGCCGGTAAAACGGCTCTTGCCCAGGCCATCGCCCGTGGGCTCGAGGTGCCGGATGATTGTTATGTCACCAGTCCATCCTTTGCTCTGTTGCATGAGTACCAGGGGCGACTGCCAATGTATCATATGGATTTCTATCGCCTGCAGGATGCCGGCGAGGCTGAAGATCTCGGCTTCGAGGAGTATTTTTACCTTGGGGGGCTTTCAGTAATAGAGTGGTCCAGCCGGGCGATCGAAATACTTCCTGAGGAGCGGCTGCTTTTGACTATAGTACAAAACAAGGACCTTTCCCGTACGGTTAACCTGCAAGGAAGCAGGAAGTATAATGATCTGCTGTGCCATATCAGCCGGGAATTTAATCAAAACAATGCTTGACCTGGAGAACTTGAGCCGGAGGAGATTTTTCCGGTTGAAGCACCCATTTCACGTTACAATTATGCCAGGGTAAAATGAAAAAGAAATCAATCCGATTCAAAGATTGTCTCAAAACTTTCACGATTGATCAGGACAAAGCCATAAGTCCTGAGGAAACCTTGAAAAATTTTTATGCAAGGGTCGAGTCCCTTGATCTGAAAATACTCAATGAAGTGCGCAGGATCGACAACGGGCGTCTTGATATTCCGGTCTTTTTCAGTGTCTGCGGTGACGATGCCCTGGCCCTGACCGGCACGAAGAAGCAGATGGGCAAAGGCGCTTCGCCGCTCCAGGCGGAAGCCTCTGCATGCATGGAGCTTGCCGAACGATTCTCGTTTTTTGCTTATAAAAATAATCCCGGCAATTTCCTCGCTGGAGACTACAAGGCTATGATCCGTGCCGGCTATCCGGTGCTAGATCTGGATTATCTGCTGGCCTCGGTGCACGACACCCATTCTTCCGCTGAACTCTTGGGACAATTACTCGATAACATTCCCATGCAGTGGGCCTGGGGCACCAATGTCACCACTGGAAACGATGTGCTTATCCCGTTTTCCTGGTTTTTTGCTATCAATGAATTCAATGGCCCTTCCGCTGGCAATACCTACGAGGAAGCGGCCCTGCAGGGAATTTGCGAGATTGTCGAAAGGCACGTCTGCTCCGTCGTTAACAATAAAAAAAATGCGACCCCGAAAATTAATCCTGACTCTCTGCAGGATCCTGTGGCCATTGAACTTATTGAAAAATTCCGCAACAACAGGATAGAATTGTATCTCAATGATTTTACTCTTAATACCGGGATCTGCACTGTTGCCGCACTGGCTATCGACCGGTCAACTTTTCCTGAAAAAAGTGAAATCGTCTATACCGCCGGTACAACTCCCAACCCGGAGAAAGCGCTGATCAGGGCCGTCACCGAAGTCGCCCAGCTAGCCGGAGATTTCAATACCGAGGCAAATTATATCGCCTCAGGACTGCCGAAACCACAAGCCATGGAAGAGGTCGCTTATCTTACCGATTCACCTGAAACCGTAACGATAGACCAAATGGCCGATCTATCGCATAACAATATCAAGGTCGAGATAGACAATTGCCTCGCCGCCTTAAAAAAAATCGGCATGGATACACTGATGATCGATGTGACTCATCAAGGCCTGAACATTCCAGCGTTATATACCATCGTTCCGGGTGCTCATTTTCGGGAGCGATCAATGATCAACGATGTTGGCCTTTTTTCAGCAAAACTGCTCGTTGAACTGGTTAACGATACCGATCTTCTCGAGAAAAAACTGGGGCAGATGGAAAATCTTCTGCCGAAAGCCTATTACCTCGAATTCTATCGTGGACGCAATTTTTCCGACATGGGTTTTCCTGAATCGGCTCTCCGCCACTTTGAGCAAGCCCTGGCAATGGAGCCTGAGGCAGAAGACCTGCCCTATATTTATTCCTATATGGGCAGCTGTTTAAAGGAACTTGGCCAATATGAAAAAGCGATTAAAATCCTCTATAATGGACTGGACCAAGACGAAGAGAGATCAGATCTGCATAACACGCTCGGCGTCTGTTTTTTTAAAAAGCAGGCCTATGAAAAAGCGATTATCCACTTTCAAAGGGCTGTCGATCTGAACCCCGCTTCGGCAATCGACTATGCCAATCTTGGCGTCAATTACCATAAAATTGGCAAGAAAGAGTCGGCAATTGAGTTTCTCAGCCTGGCACTCACTCTTGACCCAGATCTTGATTTTGCCAGGGACTTGCTCGCCGAACTGGTAACTGAATAATTCAAGAGGTACTCAAAAATGTCTGCCCCGCGACTTCGATTGAAATTCGGCCATAAACTGTTCTTGAGTCATTTTCTGGCAGTCATTCTGGTTTCGGGAAGTGTTGGCTCATTTTTCTACATCAGCGCGATAGACAGCCTCATGCAGAGCCTGCGTTCCCGACTCAAAAACAGTGCCGCCCTCTTGAGCCAGAGCATTGATGCCAGAGATCTGGAAATAATCAGAACGAAAGCGGATATGGATACGGAGATCTACCTGCAGACGTTGACTACTTTGCGTCGTCTGCGTCGATCAAATCCGGATATCGCTTTTCTGTACGTCATGAGAAAGGAAGCGGGTCGTCTACTCTTTGTGGTCGATTCGGACGAGACTGAACGACAAGCCATGCCCGGCCAAGAATACACAGAGGCACCGGAGACCATGGCCAATGCCTTTTATGATCCCGCAGTGGATGACAAGCCCTACAAGGATGAGTGGGGAGTGTTTTTGTCCGGTTATTCTCCGTTGCGCAACGGTGAGGGAAAGTATCTCATCGGTATCGACATGCGGGCTGATGAAGTGGATCAGAAAATGGCCAGTCTTCAGATGACCGGACTTGTATCGCTGTTGGGATCGCTTCTGTTGGCCTTGCTGTTCAGTCTTTACTTTTCGCGCAGTCTTGGCATACGTATCAAGGAACTGACCAAACTTTGTAGTCAGATTGCCATGGGACGCCTCTATGCCAGAGTTCGAATCCGTACCTATGATGAATTTGATGATCTCATTGAAGCGTTCAACACTATGGGTGAGGAACTGGAACAAACACGTAATACGGTGCAGCAGACCATGGAGGAGCTGGGCGACTCGAAGGATAAGCTCGAAATCCGCGTCAAGGAGAGAACCCGGGAATTGGAGGATGCCCTGGACAAGGTCAAGGTGCTGAGCGGCTTTTTGCCCATCTGCTGCTCATGCAAAAAAATCAGGGATGATGAGGGGTACTGGCAGCAGGTAGAGAAGTTTGTACAGGACCGCACCAATGCTCTTTTCACCCATGGCATTTGTCCTGACTGCGTGGTCAAACTCTACGGGAATGTCCTCTCCGGCGAAAAAAAAACAAAACTATGAGGGTTTTTGCCGGAATTTGGGAAATAGTCTGCTGACAAGTGTCCAATATAAAGAGAAAATGATCAGGCTTGACTGGTTATAGCCAGTAATAATCCTATACTTTGAGCTTTGGCATTCAAGGTAGGATATACTGTAAGCAGTGATGATTTTCGAACACAGAAGTATAAATGTCTACGTTGGTTGGGGGTAGAACAGTTATGTTATCATGTAGCCGATCTCATTTAGCTTGCAAACTACAAAATCAGTCAAGGAGGTTCATATGGAAAAGAAACTGACCACCCTATGTGTACATTCTGAAAAAGATTTTAAAAAGCAGGGGAAAGCCATCATCAAACTGGCAAAGAAACAGGGACTCCTTGCCATTACCAATCGGTTGTCGCTCTTTATCGATAAAACGTGCCGCCGCTGGTGGTTCGCCGATAAAAAAACCGGAGTTCTCCTCTCTGTAGAATATGGTCTGACTGACAGAGAAGCAATTAACTTCCTCACCAATGAAATTTCAATCTAGACTCTGTTCTTTACCTTCGGCCTGATTTTTCTTTTTTAGAGGAGTCAGGCCTCTTTTTTACAGCCACTCAGCAGGAAACAGACCACACCGCAGACACTGCCAAGAAAATTACGGGTGCTCTCCTGGTTTTTGTTGATTGCCTCGTTGTTCAATGCACCGCGCTATTCATCATTGGGCGTGGAGGTATGAAACAAATTGGCTCTCAACGGTGGATGTAATGTTTTTTATTCCTTCAATAGCCTTGTCTTCAGTCTCGGCAAACCAGATCAAACAAGGGTATTCAAAACATTTTGCGGCGAAATTTTGAGTTTCCTCTTTCCACTCTGCGCTAAAAGTGTATTCTTCCATTTGACAACTCCTTGGGTAGATTATTGTTTTTTCCTCATTCTGCCGCAAGCAAGAGCAATAGAGACAGAACCCAACAGAGAAAGCAAAAGTAGTTGCTTATCATTAATACTTTGATTTTATATCAATATAATGCAAAAATCAGTCCTTCCGGTTGTGTTATTATTATTGCGTAACATCAGTATGATGTCTTGAGTGTTACATTGTCGTAACGGTATTTTTCCGAAATCTTGAACATAAGAGTTTGAGAAACCGGAATTATTTTCTATTTACTCTCCGATTTTCAGGCTAAGATTAGCTGGAACTTTTTTTCAATGAAACTTCTACCAAGAACCAAGATGGCGGGCGGTCGGATAAAATCACTTCAAGCATATAAAAATTAGAAAATTTGCACCTAAACGGGCAGGGAGAACCATGACACATTATCTTCAAGCTTTTGTACCGTGCGAGAATGATCCTCTTACTGTGCTTGTGGCAAGAGAGAAGGACCTTCTTGGCAATGGCAGTGCTGTCACCATAAAGTCAAAAGAGAAGGTGATTCCATTCTCTGAGGTCTGCAAAATCATTTTTGGTGATGGATTTTTGTTTCAGACCTTGACACCGCAAGAAATGAATATGCATTCGCTAGGTGAGCGGTTAACGCGTTTTGCAACCCGCCCTTTTCCTGCTCCTTCTCTCATTGAATTTATGGCTGTCACGAAAGAGCTGCTTGCCGGGCGTGAGCTTAAATCGACTGAATATTCTAACCGGTTTTATCAAAACGGTGGTCTATCGCCTGCAGGTTTCCGGGTGCTGCAGCGCTACGGTGATGACGTTATCCTGTCAAATGAACGTACCCATTTCGTCGGTGATGTAATGCTTCTTGGAACATTTTTTGAGATGGCCAGGGCCTTTAATCGATTTGGCGTCAGACCCGGTTTTGATGTGGATTTTGTCGGCGAACTGTCACAAGCGCGGCGCACAATTGAAGCGGAAGCTGGGGTGATTTCGGTTTTTCATGAGGATTATCGGCCTGTTGTTCTGACCATGCCATATTTTGATGGAAACCATTGGTCTCAACCTGCACCTGTTTTGCTGCAACCGGGTGATGTTGTGTGGAATACAAACGCTGAAGCCATTTATCTCTTGAATGAGTTTAAAATATCTAATCCCGGAACTGACAATAAAAGTGCTGTGCCAAACCGCACTTTCATTAAGACAACCAAGGATAGCTGCAGCGCCACCACACTGATAGGCTATGGCAGAAACATGAACAATATTTTGCGTTGCGGGGAGCGAACCGTTCTTTTTGGACCCAGATAAACACTGCCATTTTTCAAAATATTTACGATTACCTTCTTGTGTGATTTCAGGTGTTCAAAGACACTCGCCAAGCATAAGTACACCTTAGCGTAAGCCGTAAATAGCCGGCAATAAAAAAGAAAGAACAATCCACATAAGGATGATGAGCGGTATTCCCACTTTTAAAAAGTCATTGAAGGTGTATCTGCCGGCGTTCATGACGAGTAAGTTGGTTTTATAGGCCATCGGGGTGGCGTAGCTCATGTTGGTGCCAAAAAGTACCGCAAGAACATAGGGCTCCGGTGTCTGCCCCATCTGGGTAGCGATAGAAACGGCGATAGGTGTGCCGATTACCGCCGCCGCATTATTGGAAACAATATTGGTAAGAACAGCCATGAGCAGCATCAGCCCGCTGATTACGATAGTTGGCGAGGCATCTCCGGCAAAAGCCATAAAAACCGCCGCGAGATATTCGGCTCCTCCGGTTTTGAGCAGGGCAGTACCAAGAGCAAGGCTTGCTGTGACAATCAGTATGACCGGGGTGCTCAGCGCACTGGTTGCATCCCGCCAACTGAGACAGCCGGTCAAAATCATAACCAGCGCTCCCAACGGTGCGCCGATGGCTATCGGCAGTATACCAAAGCCGGAGATTGCAACGATAGCCATCATGATTCCCATGGCCAGGGGTGCCCTGCTGGTATAGGGTAAATCGGCGGTGGCATCGAGGATGAGAAATTCTTTTGCCTTCTTTAAGTTGGCTATTTCTTCATACGGTCCTTGAACGAGCAGAACGTCTCCGGACTGCAGGCGGATATCACTGATTTCGTTATGATACCTATCTAAGTCTTGCCCCGCTCGATGCAGGGCCAGGATGATCAAGCCATACCGTTCGGCAAACCGCAAACCGGAAAGTGTCCGGCCTTGTAAACCCGAACCATGCACGATGACTATCTCGGCGATCTGCTGGTTATTGGCCCGTAGAGGATGTTCGCCATCAACGGGGCTCTTTTCAGAATCTTCGGGGTAGAGAGTTCCTCCGATCACTTTCTCAAACTCTTTCAGGCGATCAGGAGTGTCCCGGATGACCAGATGATCCCCGGCTTGCAGGACAACCTCGGGAAACGGCAGGATGAATTTGCCACTGCCACGCTCTATCCCGGTGACCTTCATAATCCCATCGGTCGAGTCTAGAGCTTTTGCCAGGGTCTGGTCGACCACAGGACTAGTTTTCAGGATTGCCAGATGAGCCACGAAGACCCTGGGGGATGTGTCAATCAGTGGTTGTTCCCGAGGGGGTAGCATCCGTGGTGCCAACAGCCAGAGGTAAAGGATACCAATTGTGCCGGAAATTGCTGCGGGCAAAATAAAATCGAACATTCCCATACGTTCAAGACCCATCTCGGCGGCGACGGATATCACCAATAAGTTTGTTGAAGTGCCGATGGTGGTACTTGAACCGCCAAGCAACGTGGCAAATCCCATCGGCATGAGTACAGAAGAAGCCGGGATACCGGTACGCACCGCAACCGTGATAAGGATCGGCAGAAACAGCACTACCACCGGAACATTGTTGATAAATGCACTGATCCAGGCACTCACCAGCAGAGTCATGAAGAAGGTAATAGACGGACTCACCTTCCACAACCTGGCTACTGCTCGGCCAACGGGCTCAAGAGCCCCTGTTCGAACAATTCCCTGGCCGGCGATCATAAGTGAACATACGGCAACCAGGGCTTCATGACCGAAACCATGAAAGAAATCGACGGCATGCAGGGTGCCGTTCTCCATTTGAAAAGGAAAGATCTCGAAGCCAACCGCAAGACAGACAAGTACCATCAGGCTCGAGGTTTCAAGCGGTATCTTGTCCCTGGTGAAAAGAATCAGAGCTGCGCCTGTGAGGATAAGAACAGACAAGGCATGCATATTGGGCGGTGAAGGGATTACCATGGTAGTGTTCCAGTGATTATTATGTTCGCTATGTCAGTACAGTATGTCAGCTGGGAGAAAAACCTGGTCAGGAAAGCATTTATCCTGCCAATCGCACAGTCTTGCGGCGATAAGGAGAGCTTGCTCCCTTTATACTGATAACAGATACTCATCCAATCAACCAAGTCAAACTGAAGTGTTGATTGAGGTATAGTTTGTCAAGATTAGTAATAGCCTCTGACAATTTTCTCTGTGATTTTTAATCTTCCCTTTGAAGGGAACAATTTTTTAGAGATATGGTGACCAATGGTAGTTTGCTTTTCAAGAAAGATGCGGCTTATGAATTGCTGAAAAACCCTCGTCATAATTGGCGTAAGTTTCTGTTGGTCCGACAGCTGGTTTTGTTGACCCGAGTGAAGTTGAAGGGCTGGTTGAGATGGGGAAGGAGTTGCTTGCCGAATACAACTTGACTTTAACATGAGCCTGTACACTAGACTGTTAGTATCAACAATGTCGCCTGACGCTTATGTCAAATTGACCTGCAAATATTTTCTGGAATATTTTAGATTTCAAAATGCTCCATTTTGGACGATTCTTTTATCATGTTCCGGTGACATTTACAGGAATAATCTTCAGAAGATTGTTGTCATTAGATGCTGCCAGGGCAAATCTTGAATCTATGACTTATCAATTTCCATGCTTAATGGCCGCCAATATCGGATTTTTATGAACACGGCTCATTTCTGTAGCTCTAAACTGACTAATCTGAGCTAAGTAGTTGTCATATTTAGCAATTGCGGAAGGTCGTATCATAACCTTCCCATCAGGCATTTCAGTCAAAATTTCCTTTTCAAGGAGACACCCAATCGCAGGGTCAGCAAGATCAACCTTTATACCAGCAATAGCATAGTCGATGATAACATCGGCAATGGCATCTTTTTCAATCATTGACAACTGATTGAATGCCTGATGGTACTCAACTGTCCCATTTGGCACCTTCTCAACAAACGAATTTGCCAAAAATACTTCTTGTGGTGTTCCCTCATGGATGAGCTGAGAGTGGTTCCAAAAACCAAACCTATTGAAATAGGCCAGCGTTCCAACAAGTACACAGCCTTTGCTACTCATAGATTTCAGTAAAGATAACCCATTCGTGATTAGAGCTGTACCTATTCGGTTTCCTTGATATTCAGGCAGTACAGATATCGGGCCAAGGCCATGCCAGTTAGGTGTCCCATCTGAAATTGTAACTGACGAAAAGGCAATGTGGCCAACAACTTGACCTTCTACTTCACATACAAGCGAGATGGTTAGTGCCTCATCAGTACGTAAATCATGAATGATAGCTGGCTCTGTTTGCTGACGTAAAGGATGATCCTCAAAAGCAGCCTTGGTGACTTCGGCGATAGCCTCAATGTCTGATGGTTTCTCATTCCTGATAAACAACTTTTTATCCTTACATACGAATAAACACGCAGTACCGACAGGTTTCCACTCGGTTTGGCAATTCTGTAAATGTGGGGTGTAGCAAACAGGTTCTGTTGGGGGCAAAGTATTTAACCATAAGAAACGTATCCGACTGACACTAATTACCAAATATTTCTAGTTGGTTTTTTAATCATAGAAAGATGGTTTGTCGAACAGATTTAACAATGGCCTGGGGTGATGTACCTCCTTGGTTATTGTATCCCTCTTTCATTATATCACCATTAGTGGTGATATCGGGAGATCCGAATGAACCGGTCTCCTGGAGGTGCCTTTTATATGATTATCAGGTCTGCTTTTGGCTATTGCTTGGTCCTAAAGGTCACAAAGATAAAGTAAGAGCTGAAACCTTTGGCTTTGGTAGGTTTTTTAAGGGATGAAAACCAATAGTTCCGGTGTGAGGAGGTAAAAAACGGAAAACCCGGTATGACAGTGGGTGTCATACCGGGCTTTTTGGAGGTTGAGACAGATTGGTCGTCAGTTAGTATCAACCAAGTCGCCTAACGCTTCTGTCGAAGGTACCAGCAAATATTTTCTAGAATAACTTTTTCTTAAAGATCCCACTATGTAATATTTAACCTTGTATTTCAAATGGATGTTTTCCTTATTTCTGGATTAGTTTTTCCTGAAAAGCGGAAACAAATTGGTTTTATGTTTATTCTCAAATTATCGCTTTAATACAAACCTCTACAATAAAAACAAGTTATGAATCGATATCCCGGGAAACGAAGTTCATGGAGTGTTTATTGCATGTAATTTCTTGGTGTAATAGAATAGGTAAGGAAATTATTCTCAGCACTTGGAGGGATGCATGAAACAATTATTGAAAACCATGGTTTTGGTTGTGATATTTGGGGGGACTTTTAACTCAAACGCTACCACAATTTTAGTTTCGAGTAGCGGTAATTCTCCAACTCAAGAGGAATTAGGAGATGTTGAAGATAATACAAACTTTGGATACGGTCGAAGTCAGTATGGCGATCTCACTAGAATTTTAAACGATGCAAGCGACAATCATGTTAATGTTGTGAATGAACTTGAAGATTTGGATTTAATGCTAAATTACGACACGATTTGGGTAGATCAAAGAGGAGATAATCTAAAAAATCCATTCAATGGAAATTTGTCAAATACAGAAATAGCCAATCTTATTTCATATGTATCTTCAGGTGGAAGAGTCATTTTAATAGGAGAAAATAGAAGCTGGAATACTTGGAATCAGCAAATATTAAGTGCTGTTGGGGGTACATATAGTGGAATGGCTACTAATGATATACTGAATAACAATGTATCTGCACTTGGTGCACCAGTACCCTCGGGTGTTGATGGAAATCAGAGATCCTACAGTATTACTGATCATTATTTAACGAAAGACGTAGAGGGAATACCTGTTCCTACTGTTGGCGTTGCAGATTATGCTCCAAATGCTACACAATTGTTTGATATTAACTTTATAACACTTTGGAATGAGAATGTTGTGACGGTACTTGATGTCAATACACTTTATAATTTCACCAATGATGATGATATACAAAGCGCTCAATTTATAACCAATCTTTCGTACTGGGCTGCGCATGTGGAAGATTTTATTCCTTGGTATGATGGAAGAATTACGAAAGCACAATATTTTCTTAGTGAAAGTATTACATTAGAAGATACCGTTACATTTGATTACTTTTGTGAAATGAGTACAGAGCCAACACATGGAAACTTTGAAGTACTATTCTTTAACGGAACTGAGTGGGAAACTTTTAAATGGGAGTTGAAGTTAGGTGGTTCTTCTGTTGATTGGGCATCTGCATCATTCTATGTTCCCACGTGGGCTACGGGTGAGAATGTCCAAATCATATTCAGACTCAAGGAGTTGGGAACTGAGACTAACCCAACCGTTTACCTAAGAAATATAACGAGCAACGGAAGAGCATCATCACCAGTACCAGAGCCATCCACTATTTTCCTATTTGGAACAGGTCTTGCGGGTCTTGCCGGAGCAAGGTTTAGAAAGAATAAAAAGTAATATTCCAATTATTCGGAATCATGGATATTATACAAACTCCTGTCTCGTTGTAAGCACCCGGAATTGAGTACTTACTTAAGTATACTACATGGCAATTACATAGCAATTTTCTCCCGCCGCGGAGCGGCTTCGTCCAACACTCAACCAGAAGTTTCCAGCAAATACGTTCTCTAGAACAATTTCGGATTTTATAATGTTTTTTGATGTCAGGAAAAGCTTGCTTTTCCAAAGGTCAAGAAAGTCTTTTTATGTTGATAGGCTTTTGAGACAACTTCTTGATTGCATTTACAGACATAATTTCTGACACGTACCAATACGGCCGCATCTTCTGTTAAAATTGATACGGACATCAAGTTACCAAACCTAATTTACGAAGGACATCCATCGGAACGAACCAAAACAACAAGTTTATAGGACTTGACGTAAACCAAATTTCATCTCATTAGCTATTGCTAGTACTGGAGATGATGGATAGGTATGAATTTGAGAAAGCATTAGCTACACCCCGCACACAAGCAATTGACGCAGCAATCCTTAAGCTTTTTTCAACCGGTGATCAACTCCAGTTTGTTTATGAAACTGGTCCTTTTGGGTTACCACCGCAGTGGACTCTATTCGATTGTAGCTATTGGCAGCAGCACTCTCCTGACCCTCAATGAGTATGCCCCCCACGGCCACCACCTACGCCAGTGCCGGTAATAAGGTCGAAATCTGTCTTTTCGTTCGACGAGATCACTACATAGTAGGTCCCGAGGTTTTCTGCGACCAATGGGTAATCAAGATGCACACCGCCACCCAACGATCTATCTTTTTCCGCGACCAAATTTCCATCTGTGTCGAAGAACCGTACGCGTCCTTGCCAATTATTGAGAACATCTAACCGAATTGAAAGCATCTGCATACCTGATGCTGATGGTGTGGTATCGAGTTCCAATCGCTCAGATGATTGAGTTTTGCTGGGTGGTTGCAAGCGCGCGGAGTCGACCATAAAGACATCGATGTCACTTGCTGGAGCAATCGAATCGTTTACAATACCATCCAAGTAGTTTGTTGCTTCAGCGAGGCTGTTGTTCGTGTCGACCATACCGATTCCCAGGAACATCCACAGGGAGCACCAGATGGGAAAGCAACAACCGCTTGGCAGCTTGGTGACCCAGCTCGTTGGGATGCATCGTTCCATGGGTTTTCGCTGCAAGGCTGACGCAATAGATCCCACAGATACCTTCAAATGACAAAGGGCCCTGAGCGAGCATACTGTGCCCAGCGCGGCGGAACCACGAACTCACTGTGTCTGATTGTGGAACCGGATTTGGGTAAGGATTCCTGAGCACAAAGGTGTATGACTCCGGAGGAGGTCGCAGAACAGGAGGACGGGCGCAGTAGCCATGGCCGTTGGCAAACTCAAAGGAAGTTGGCACGAATGACCAACCATTGTCTGCGGCACCATTTTTGATCGAATTATTGAGCGGCGCTTGAATGAGGGACACTAGATCTTTCTGCTCACTCCGTCCGATCTCAAGGTCGGGTGCTGGATTCCCACGAATCGAGGTCACAACGTGACCCGCTACACCAGTTTGGGCTGCACCTACCAAGTCTTCCAGAATCTCTTGACACAGCTCAATCTCGTTTCCAACACGCTTGTGAGTCGGATCAGGATAGCCGAGCACGTAGACATCTGACATTTGTCCCGGAAACCGAGTGTGCAGTTTCCGACCAAGTAAACCATAATTGGTACGAAGGTTATTGATACCGGTCGGCTTAGAAAGCGATGGCCCCCAAAAAATCGTCACAAGGATTTGGCTTGAATACCGGTGTCCAATCACCGCTTTGGGCGGCGGCCACCACGGCCAGACGTTGTCTCCAAGGAGAGAGACGCGCGAAGTTGCGCGTTCCGTGGAGCTTGTCCTCGATTGTCGCCTCTGTCTCGTTAGACGCGAGAAACCCTTCGAGTACCTTTTCGAACCCGGCATCGTTGATGATTAGGTATTCTTCTACAAAACGACAAACCTGTTGGCCGCGATGTCGAAGGTATTGTTGAGATGATGCTGGATGCAACGCAAAACTTTGATCAGGCTTTGACAGAGGAACGCTTGTTCGACTGGCATGCGGCTTTGTTTCCGGCAGGTCGAAGTGGTATGCATCGCATTACCGTTGGTGCTTGGCGACCAGCAGAAGCAGGCCCGATGCAGGTTGTGTCTGGTCCAATAGGGCGTGCAACGGTGCATTATGAGGCGCCGGGAGCATCCAGGCTTGATGCGGAAATGACGACGCTTCTCTCATGGTTTGAAATTGACCTGAAGCTTGACCCTGTGCTTAAAGCAGGTATTGCCCATTTATGGTTTGTCACTATTCACCCATTTGAAGATGGCAATGGGCGGATTGCGCGGGCAATTGCGGATATGGCTCTGGCAAGGGCAGATGGGACGTCCAGCCGTTTCTATTCTATGTCCAGACAAATTGAGCAGGAACGCAAAGCATATTACACACAGCTTGAGAGACAGCAAAAAGGCAGTGTCGATATTACATCGTGGCTGTCCTGGTTTTTGCATTGCTTTTCGCGCGCTGTTGTTAATGCAGAAGATACACTGTCCTCGGTTCTCTTTAAGGTGGAACTGTGGAACCTGATTAATGCTGATCCGGTGAATGAACGACAGCGCCTTATTATTAATCGCATGCTCGACAATTTTAAGGGACACATGACCACATCGAAATATGCCAAGCGTGGCAAATGCTCATCGGACACCGCATTGAGGGATATGCGGGAACTCGTTGACCGCCACATTCTGATTCGAAATCCGGGCGGAGGACGAAGTACAAGTTACCGCCTGATCACGGCAGAAGAACTGGAGCAATCAGGTGACGGGGTGACAAGAGAGTAATCGAAAGTAACGTGCATTCAGCTGGTCCTGAATGGACCAGTTTTTTAGAACATTTCTCTCTTCAAAATGATCTGGTCAGGCAAACTTGAGGTAGGCAATCGCCGATATACAGAGTAACAAAGCAGGCAGCAAAAATATCTTTGGCCTGTATTGACGATCAACCATCAGCCGTTTGATAATTCGCTGCGTTGCATAGAGTGAGGCGATCAGACTGCCGACGATGGTGATGAGCTGGAGGATAAAAGTCGCATCGGTGCTTATCAAGCGGTCCGGGTTATACTGAGCGCCTAAACCGATTATATCTCGCAGGTTGGCGGGTAACAGCCATATGCCGCCAACGAAGATTTCCAGGTGTGCGGCCATAAAAGCACCAAGCACCAGCGGAATCATGCTGTAACCGAGGATGGAGGCCGTTGTTTTCCAGCTGCTGCCGGTGAGATGAGCCATAATTCGCGACATAACAGCGTAGCCACCCAGATAAATGATAATGCAGCCAAAAAAGAAGATACTTAAAGCCAGGACATGACTGTCGGGCATTCCCAGCCCATGCAGTATATTGGTCAGCTGGTCCGAAAAACCGGTAAATTTCTGATTGATGGCAAACGGATAAAAGATAGCCGCCAGACTGACCACCAGGACGCTGTCTTCCAGGCGTGGCGACTGGAGGTTCCACAGTTCCTGTGGAGCCAGGCGGAGATTGAGGTGTATCGAGTTCAGTTTGCAGTTCTTGATGCATTGGCCGCAGAGGATGCAGTCCCGGTTGTTGTCAACCAGAAAGGGGTGGCGGAACATCGGGCAGCCGATTGCGTGCTCGTCGCCATTATAACACAATTGATCGACGCAGCGATTCATGCACACATGTCTGTTGGCGCGCAGTTCAAGGATAGACGGCATGGAAAAAAGCGCATTGATTGCGCCCAGCGGACAGATGTACCGGCACCAGACCCGGCGTTTAAAAAACATACTGAAAAAAAGTGCACTCACTGTGATAGTAAGGATGATCCAGGCGGTAAGTCGCGGCGACGCATAGGCATTCCACGCGGTTTCGATCCAGAATAAGACGATGCAGAGAAAAGTCATTATCCAACCGGAATATTGTCGAATTATCTGTGGTGTCGGTCGCTGTGGCTTGAGGATTTTCTGCACCAGCCAACCGGGCACGGACAAGCCACAGACGCTGCACCAGGTTCGGGCGAGGAAAAAGAAGGCAAAAATCAGCAGCGGCCAACCTACCACCCAGCTCAACGTCAGGCCGATATTTTTTTCACCGGCGACCGGGCCAAAAAAAAGTATAGCCAGAACAGCAATAAAAAAAATACCGACAATTACCCTGGGCAACACCGGGAAAAGCGGACTCGTCAGAAAGGCCCGAATGGGGGCCAGCCGGAGCAGATTGAACTCCCACTTGCCCTCGGACTTGGGCACTCCGAGAAGGTTCTGGTGGCTGAGGGGTTCGTTGCTTTTGCCTAAGATAACCGCGCGTTGCAGCACGCTGGCCATTTCGGTCAGATTCCCCGGCCAGTCGTAGTTCATGAACATGCCCATGGTCTGCTCGTCCACCTTGTTAATGGTTTTGGCGTACTGCAGGCTGTAGCGTTTGAGGTAGTATTGCACTAGGCGTGGAATATCGCGACGGTGTCCACGCAGGGGAGCTACCCGGAAATGTTGGTCGGCAACGAGGGAATAGAGAGAGGGAAGGAGGCGATTGTGGCCGTCTTCCTGACGGGGTCTGTCCTGGCAGATCAGGATAATTCGCGAGTTCAGAGCAACCTTGATGACGCCACCCACCTTGCAGAAGGCTTTTCTACTGATGATCCTGGCCAGTTGCCTTTGAAAATCCGGTTCCATATATTCGGCATTATTGAGGACGACGGTGCCCCCCTGCAGCCGTTCAAACACTCCCAGCTGGTCGACCTGAGAAAACGCCGATGAATCCCGTTCGTACCCGAAAAGTTCTACTTCCAGCTGTGCCGGGTCGATTTCCCGGATGTCGACTTCTGTGTACGGACCGTCTTTGTAGGCGCTGGCCCGGTGAATCTCATAGGCGAGCATTCGCCGTCCGGTACCGTTTTCACCGGTGAGGAGTACCGGGGCAAGATTATTGCTGAAGCGCTTGACCGCTTTTCTGATCTGTCGGGCAATGGTTGATTCGACCAGGCGTGGTCCACCACGTTCACTGTCGAGAACCAATTTTTCGGAGCCCACCGACGGTTTCGTTTCCGAAAAAAAAGTCGAATCCAGATTGTCATCGCCAGTTTTGCGGGATTTTTTTGATTTGGAGAGAGCCCGGGCATGATCATGGAAAGACACCCGCAAACGGTCGGCCAGGGCGATGCTCAGTTGCCGCTGAACAGCGTTGTTGTTCAGCAGCACTGAATTGAAGGTGTCGGCGTCAAAACAGAGCAGCGACAGGTCGTTCATGGCCCGGACATTCAAACGGTTCCTGCTGTTGGTCAACAGGGATGTTTCACCAAAATGGCCGCCCGGGCCGATATGACCGACAATGAACTGGCTTTCCCCTTCGGCATTCAAGGTCAGCTCTACTTCCCCGTCGGCAACGATATAAAAAATGTGATTATTTTCATCCTGACGGTAGACGTAATCTCCCTGTTTGACGTTCCGCCAGTAGCCGGCATCAATAATCCGGTCGAGTTCTTCTGGATCGACATCCCTGAAAAGAACGGATTTTTGCAGGCTGTTCTCGAGTTCTGCCTCGGTATACATAATCACGCGCCGTTGCTAAGCCATGTCTTTTTCAATATCTTGAGTTATTTGCTGGAAAATTATGTTACTGCTGTGGTGCTTGCATTATTCCCGTAGATTTAGACTCAGCAACGACACCGGGCAATGTCGGAAAATCTTTTCTGAAGTGGTGCCAAACATAAAATCCTTAAAATTTGTTCTCCCTTTTGAGCTTATGACGACGAGATCAGCCTCCTCATCATCAACCGCTTGAAGAATCTCTTCAAAAGGGACACCGCTCCTGATAGATGTTCTGACAGTAACCGTTTTCGGTACCCATTGACGAAACAAATCCTCCATATTGACGGTCCGTCTCCTGGTCTCGTCATTGATAAATTTTTCCAGGGTAATCGTGCCGGGATCCTGATGTTTGCATATTTCCTTTATATAATCTATCTGCCGTTTATTGATAACGCTTACCGCAATAAGCTCAGCTTGATTCCGTTCAGCTATGCCTGCAGCATATTGCATAATCCTGGCGGAATAGACAGAAAAATCAATACCGATAATAATTTTACTTATATTTTCCATTGTCTTTTCTCCCAATTAGCGTTTCCGGCTGAAGGATTCCCGGCTCCTCACGCTGAGCACCGGGACTGGTGAATGTCTGAACACTTTCTCCGCATTGGATCCATGAAGAGTACCTATGAGATTGCTTCGTCCTTTTCTGGCCAAAACAACCAGATCGACTTTTTCCTCGTCTATCGCTTTTAATATGGCCTCATATGGAATGCCGACGTGAATAAGAATCCGCATGCGGTGTTTATCGTCGGGGAAATATTGCTCAACCATCTCCCGGATTTTCTGGCGACGTTCAGTAATCGCTTTCTCAATAAAGCTTTCAACCGTAAAACCTCCAGGAAAGTAAGGACTTACCACCCTGATTGCATCGATATCCCGATTGTTGATGACATTGAGAAGGACAATTTCCGCCGGCAACCCTTTAACAACCTCCAGAGCCTTTTCGATGGTCATCTTGGAATAGTCGGAGAAATCCACACATGCCATAACTTTGTTTATCTCAGCCATTTCAACCCCCTTCACTCCCATATATTTACCAAAACAGCAATTTCTCCTTTGCCTTGAAGACCACTTGGCAGTTTGTCTTCATAGCTCACCCACCAGGGCAACGCTCAATATTAAAAAGAGCAATTAGCGTGCCACGAGCTTGCATGGCGGGTTTTGTGTGCCTTTGGGCGATATTCTTACTCTTTTTTCATTATTGCCAGTTTTCTCTTTGCACAGAAAATAGCGTGCAGCACTGACAGCTTCCTTTCCAACCTGTAAAGAGAGCTGACACATTGCCCACTTTACAGAATCGAAACGGCGCTGGAGGTGGGAATTTGCTTTTTCAATGCTTTTTGAGCTGTTATCTCGGCATTGGAAAAAAATGTTACAGATACAAAAAGATACATACCTATACTTATTGATAATGTGTTACATATAGATACAATGTTACTGACTGGCTGTATCGGAGTGTAACAAACTGTAATCACGTCATATTGTGTAATAATGATTTTGGCATGAAAAATGCTTAAAGAGAGGTGCAGATAGTACCGGAGTGATTGGATTTTCAGTTAATCATACTGTTCATAAAATAAACGTTTTATCAGGGAGGAACCAAATGTCATCAATAGCGTTGTTTCCATGTCTGTCGACGCTCGATTCAGGCATTATAGGCGAATTATCGAGTACTCTTGCCTTGAAAGTCTACACAGACGAAAACCTCTTTGTCGACACTGTCGCTCAATTCGGCGGCGATCCGGAACGTCTGAAAAAGATGATGTACAACAGGACATCAGTCTTCAATCAATTCACCCTTGAAAAAGAGAAAGCAGTCAACATGTTCCGCATGGTTCTCACTGAAAAACTTGCCGCTCCAGAACAGTATCTGTTCCATGGTTTTCTTACGTCACTTGTCCCTGCAGAAGTTACAGAAGTGCTGCGGGTGCTGGTGGTTGATAAGAAAGAAGGGCGGATTGAACGTGGGATCAAGATGGGACTGAGTAAAGGGGAAGCGAAGAAGAAGATCCGCAACCATGACATCAGTGCCTATAGCTGGACCGATTTTCTCTTTGCCAAAGAAGCCTACGACAGCACTTTGTATGATCTGGTTGTGCCGGTGGAAGCAAAAGACCACCGCGAGGTAACCAAGGAAATCCTCGGTTGCTTTCACCGAACCTCAGTCTTGCGTACCCCAGAGTCCCAGAGCGCCGTCAAAGATATGAAAATGGCCGCCGAAATTGAAAATCTGCTTCTGGCCAATGGTCATAAGATGGGCACCAAAGTCAAAGACGGTAATATTACGCTGATCATCCACAACAGCGTGCTCAATTTTAATGGTTTGAAACAGGACCTGACAGATCTTGTCAAGCAGGTGCCTGGTATTCGCGAAATTTCTATTGAGAAGCATAAAACCTATGTCGAATCGGTGTATCGGCAGCAAAAATTCGAATTACCCTCCAAGGTCCTTTTCGTCGATGACGAGCGTGAGTTTGTCCAGACGGTTTCCCAGCGACTGATCAGTCGAGATGTCGGTACCTACGGCGTTTATGATGGCCAGCAGGCCCTGGATATGATCGTTGAAGATCGTCCTGAAGTCATGGTTCTCGACCTGAAAATGCCCGGCCTGCATGGCATTGAGGTGCTTCGCCAGGCCAAAGAAATTGCTCCGGAAATCGAGATAATCATCCTCACCGGTCATGGCACAACCAAGGATATGGAAGAATGTATGAAACTTGGGGCCTTTGCCTACATGAATAAGCCGGTCAATATAGAAGAGCTTTCCGCAACCATCAAGGCGGCCAATGATAAGGTTCACGGCGCGCAAAAAAATGTTCCTGCTGCCCAAAGCTGATGAACCCCACACTGATTTTCTTAATAGAAAGAACCTATTTATAAATATTTTACTTATGAGAGGGGTGTCAACGATGGAAAAAAAACTAGAAGCCAAGGTGTTGCTGGTTGATGACGAGGAAGAATTTATCAAGACCCTCGCCCAGCGTTTAGAGATGCGCGGTCTGAAAGTAACCGGGGCAACCCGCGGGGAAGAGGCCGTGCATCTGGTGGACAAACAGAATTATGATGCCATTGTAATTGATCTCGCCATGCCCGGCATGGACGGTCTGGAAACCTTGAAAAAAATTAAGGAAAATCACCCGGATGCGGAAATTATAATGCTGAGTGGCCAGGGAACCGTCAAATCAGGGATTGAAGCAATGAAACTCGGCGCAGAGGACTTTCTGGAAAAACCGGTCGATATGCAGGAGCTTCTCGTTAAAATCGATGAAATGAAAAACAAACGGATTCTGGTTTTAGAGAAGCGATCGATGGAGGAAATCGATAACATTCTCAAGACTAAATCCTGGTAACTCACTCTTTTTACATGATTTTGCCTGGGAGGGCTTCCTGGCGATCAAGAAAGCAGCACGAGTTCGATTATAAAACGAGAGGAACCGCAGGAGGTTTCTGCGGAATGAGGATTGTTGCGTCTTTTTTTCATGCCAAATGGCGGGAATACAATAGAGGTGGTGAATATTATGTCGATTTCAAAGGATGCCGCGGAGAATTCCGATCTGGTAGGGGTTAATAAGCTTGATCCTGGAACACTAATGCGGATTGACTGGAAGCGTATTTTCTTTATTTTGCTGGGCATCGGACTTTTCCTCGGGATTTATTATTCTCCTCCCTGGGCCGCAGCCATTGACCCGCTCGGCGTCAGCTTCGAGCTGAATCGAGAGGCCAAAGGGGCCCTGGCTGTTTTCGGGCTTGCTGCAGTTTGGTGGGTTTTTGAGGTCGTTCCGATCGGAGTGACCAGTTTGTTAATAGGTACTCTCCAGGCTCTTTACCTCATCCGTGATCCGAAGGTTGCCTTTAAGGATTTTATGGACCCTTCAGTATTGTTTATTTTTGGGTCACTGGTGATTGGCATGGTTTTTACCAAGACCGGGTTGACCAAGCGGCTTGCCTATAAGATGCTGTCCATTATCGGTGAACGGACGAGCATGATCTACCTTGGCTGCTTTGTGATGACCGCATTACTCACCCATCTTATGGCCCATACCGCAGTGGCCGCGACTATGTTTCCCCTGCTCATGGCCATTCATGCCCTCTATACTGATGAAGAAGGGCCGACCCGCTTTGGCAGAGGGCTGTTTATCGGTATGGCTTATGTCGCCGGAGCCGGGAGTATCATTACCCTGCTCGGCGCGGCACGCGGGGCGGTAGCGCTTGGTTTTTACAAAGATATCATGAATGTTGATATCTCCTTTTTTCAACTCACCTTGTATATGTTCCCGATCGGCTGGCTTATGGTTTTTCTGCTGTGGGGCTTTTTCATGATTGTCTGCAAACCCGAAAAGGACCGGATTATTGGCCTAAAAGAGCGGGCGAAGACCATGTACAATAATCTGGGAAAATGGACCAAGGATGAAATCTTGGTAATTGTGATAGTTTTTTCGGTTATCCTGATCATTGCGTTGAAAAACTTTGTTCCAGCACTCGCTAAACTCGATAAAACTGGTATCCTCCTGCTTTCGACCATTTCTTTCTTTGTCTTGAATATCCTTAGTATCAAAGACCTGGAGGACATCCCCTGGAATATCGTCCTGCTGTTTTCCGGCGCCATGTCTATCGGCTTTTGCCTGTGGGATACCGGCGCGGCGAAATGGCTGGCGATCAACTGGCTGCAGCTGTTTAAAGATTCCTCAGGCGTCGTCTTTATCCTCGGCATGGCCTTTTTTGTGATGATCATGACCAACTTTATCATGAACGTTGCAGCGATTGCCATCTCGCTGCCGGTTGCCCTGGTCATTGCCCCGTATCTAGGTGTCGCTGGCGAGGTCATCCTTTTTTCCGCCCTGCTCACCGCTGGAATGCCTTTTATCCTGTTGGTTGGAGCCGCGCCAAATGCAATTGCCTATAGCTCGAAACAGTTCACTCCCGGTCAGTTTTTCCTCTATGGGGTACCAGCCAGTATTTTGCTGATGGTGGTTGTCTGGTTGGCGATTACGGTTATCTGGCCATTGATGGGTATGGCGGTCAAGATTCCAGTCGGCGGTTGATTGGCGTATGGCCGGATTGACTGATAATGGAGTAGGTTTACAGGGGGATAGAACAAAAGAGTTCCTGACAAACGAAAAGAAATGGTGAGAAATGCAATGAATTTCCCCTTTGATGTCAATATCCCCCTGTTGTTGGAAGGAATCCCGCATCCAGCAATGATTCTCGACGAAAATTTCCGGATCATTGCCTTAAATCGGCTAATGGAGGCGATTACCGGCTATAACGTCGACAGTGTCGCCGGGATTCATGGTGAATTGATTGTTCGCTCCAATACCGGCAACAGCAGGGGACAATTGTACAACAGGGTTATGAAGACCGGAATGGCGGTCTCCATAACCGGTGATATCATCAATTCGTATCGACGGAAGATTCCGATTCAATACTCCATTGCGGTCCTGGATGACACTACCGGCAAACATTGCGGCCTGCTGGTCATTGTCGAAGATATCTCCGGCCGGGAAATGCAACATGCCTCGGGCTTAATCAATTATTCATCAATGGAGATGATTGGCCACAGTGCAAAGATGCAGAAGGTTTTTGATATGATTCTGCTGCTGGCCCAGACGGATACTTCCGTTATGATTACCGGTGAAACCGGCACTGGAAAAGACAAGGTTGCCGAAATCATTCATCAGAAATCCTTTCGGGCAAGATTCCCATTTATAAAGATCAACTGTGGCGCTCTTCCTCCCGGCCTGCTCGAGTCAGAATTGTTCGGCCACGTCAAGGGAGCCTTCACCGGGGCCACCCGCAATAAACCGGGGATGTTCAGCCTGGCCGACAAGGGGACATTATTTCTGACCGAAATAGGTGATATGCCGCTGCCTTTGCAGGTGAAACTGCTCTCGGTTCTCGATGATCGGGAATTTGTTCCGGTCGGTGGTGAAAATAAAATCAGTGTCGATGTTCGTATTATTGCTGCGACCCATCGGCCCCTGCGCGATCAGGTGCGCAAGCATAAATTTCGTGAAGACCTTTTTTATCGCCTCAATGTGCTGCAGATTCATCTGCCGCCTCTTCGAGAAAGAGAAGGAGACGTTCGCTACCTGCTCGATTATTTCCTGCAAAAATTCACCAAGGTCCTCAATAAACCTATTGTTGGTTTTGCCCCGAAAGCCATGCAAGCACTGCTCAATTTCCAGTATCCCGGCAACGTCCGCGAGTTAAGTAATATTGTCGAGTATGCGGTGAATGTCTGCACCCGGAAAAAAATCAATACCGATCATCTTCCCCCCTATATTTTTGAACAGCCCGTCGACAGGATTCCACCGGGGGATTTAAGCCCAAGAAAAACTGTCGCCGAGACAAAATTGATTGATGACCGGGAAAATTACCCAGCTGATTCCGACTCCCTTGAAAGCTGGTCGGAAATTGAACGCCAGTTAATCGTCGATATTCTCAAAGAGTATCGAGGCAACAGGACCAGAACTGCCGAAGAACTTGGCTGGGGAAGGATGAAACTCTGGCGCAAGATGAAAAAATATCGATTGCAACAATAGCGGGAGTAGGAGATGCAAAAAATGATGGTTCTCATCCAGGGCGATTTTATTGCCCCCCGTTTTGATCTGGCCACGGAGGTCTTGATCGTTCGATTTGAAAAAACCAAGATTATCGGTGAACCGAAGATGATCATCATGGAAAGGTCATCTGATGAGGACTTGTGTCAGATGGCTGTCGAAGAAAATATCACCAACATCATCTGCGGTGGAATTGAAGAAGTGCATTACAACTTTCTGGTCTGGAAAAAAGTGATCGTATTGGATGCTGTTATAGGCAACTGGCGGACAGCCGTTGACAAAGCTGTTGCCGGAACCCTGTCGCAGGGAGAAATTTTACTTTCTACTAAGGATGAATCGCTGACATTATGAGCGCATTATCAGGTTTTCTGCATAAAATACTACCGAATCCATTTAAGGACTCAATAAATTTTGGCCTGCACCAGAGAAATTACCACCAGTTTCGGCTGCTTCTTTTTCTGGTTATGATTTCGATTGCCATGGGGCCGGTCATAATGACTGCAGGTCTTGGGTATTACAACTACAAAGATCTCTTGCAGAAGGAAGAACGAGGCCAGTTGGAAGCCCGGTTGACCGGATCGAGCCAGGCGATAGCCGCACTGATTGACAGTCTTAAATCAGTGGTGGTGTTTGTTGCTCGTAAAAATCGTTATCTGGAACTCACCACCGGCAATAACCTGGAGGAACTGTTTGCCAGAATCAAAAGGCAGTACGAGTTTTTTGCCGATCTGGGAGTGATAAATCAATCCGGTATCCAGCAAACCTATGTCGGACCATACGATCTTGAAGGAACCGATTATTCAAAGGAAGAATGGTTCAGGGAGGTGATGGAAAAAGGCGTATATATCAGTCATGTCTATACCGGTTATCGGAATGTGCCGCATTTTGCCATTGCCGTTGCCAATCATGACCCAACAACCAAAAAGACCTGGGTGCTGCGGGCAACCATTGATGCGGTTACCCTGCAGAATTTTGTCAATACCATCAAGACCAATGCATCGGATGATCTCTTTCTGGTCGACGATGCTGGTTACCTGCAAACTTCATCGGAATATTATGGCCAGAATCTCACTCAGCTTATCACCGATATCAAGCCCGGCCTGCAACAGGGGGTGTCAGGGGAGGGAGAAGATATTTTTTATGCCATGGGGAAAATCAAAAATACGCCCTGGTCGGTGATACTCGTTGAAAAAAGATATATCCATCACCTGGACTGGATGACCTTTCGCTCCCGGCTGCTGATTATTGTTTTTTCCTGCCTGGTTCTGAATCTGTTGATTGTTTATGGACTGGTTACCATGCTGACGAATCTTATTAAAAAAGCCGATAAAATGCAGATGACCATGCTTCAGGAAGCCGAGCACACCGACAAGCTGGCCTCGATCGGTCGATTGGCGGCAGGTGTCGGTCATGAAATCAACAACCCGCTGGCGATCATTAATCAAAAGACCGGTCTTGCAGAAGATTTAATCCTTATTTCGCCCGATTTTGAATATAAAAAAGAAATTGAGGGCTGTCTTAAGGTTATTGACCAGAGTGTCGAGAGATGCAAGGCAATCACCCATCGCCTGCTTGGGTTTGCCAGACGCGCTGATGTCCATAATGAGGTCCTGCAGGTGAATGACGTTATCAAGGAAGTGATGCAATTTCTGGAGAATTCTATGATGCACAATCGGATACACCTCGAACTCCAACTGCAGGAAGACCTTCCCGTCATAACCAGCGATCATCTCCAACTGCAGCAGGTATTTTTAAATATTATCAATAATGCCATAGATGCTATCAATAAGGATGGACAGGTAACTGTCATGACCCACATGGTTGCAGGAGAAGTGCGGGTGGTTATTCAGGACAATGGTTCAGGTATAGAAAATGACATCCTGCCCCATATTTTTGAACCGTTTTTCACCACCAAGGAAACGGGTAAAGGTACCGGTCTTGGCTTGTCAATAACTTATGGTTTAGTGAAAAAACTGGGCGGTGACATTACCGTACGATCACATGTTGGTCAGGGCACCGCATTTACTATAACTCTCCCTCTACAGAGTGACGAACATGACACAAATTGACAAAGATCATCTTAAAGTACTGATTGCCGATGACGAGGTTGAGTTTGCCTCTACTATAGTTGCCCGGTTGAACCTGAGAAAATTTGCCGCAACTATGGCCAATTCCGGGAAAGCAGCGCTGGCGGCGATTGATCAGGATACGCCGGATGTCCTGCTACTGGACCTGAAGATGCCTGACCTGGATGGCCTGGAGGTTCTGGCCAGCTTAAAAGAAAAATACCCTAACCTCGCGGTTATTATCTTGACCGGCCATGGTTCTTTTGAAGCCGGACGACAGGGCATGGAATTAGGAGCCTACGACTATATCATGAAGCCGGTTGATCTCAAATTGTTGATCGGCAAAATTGAGGATGCGTTTCAGTCAAAAACAGCACAAAGCAAAAAAATGCAGGATTAGACTGCCTCCGGGTCGGTTAATACCAAGGTGTGCAACTCATATTCTTACAGCTGGAGGCAGAAACTATTATGGAAAAAACTACCGACAGAACATGCGTACAGGTCTTTGCCAGGATCTCCGCGTCTATCTCGCATGAGATTAAAAATACCCTGTCGATAATCAATGAAAATGCCGGACTCCTCGATGATTTTGCGCAAATGGCTGAAGAGGGGACTGGGGTGGCGGTAGAGCGGGTGCGCTCCGTCACCCAGACCATCGCCAAACAGGTCGAGAGGTCAAATATCATCATGAAAAATCTCAACCGTTTTGCCCATAGCACGGACAGCTATCTCGCCCATGGCAACCTCCGGGAAACCCTTGTTTTGATGGTCGCCCTGACAGACCGCCAGGCAGCAATGAAAAATATCAACACAACCCTGCAATGTCCTGCCGATATCGCCTTTTCCAGCTACCTGATTGTTTTTGAATCACTCATCTACCTGACCTTGCAGTCTTTATTTAAGCTGATCGAGGACAACAGCACCCTCGCTATTGACGTACGAGACACCGCTCCGGATATCGCCATTTATTTCACCTTCAAGAGCGCCGTCGAACAGCCTTTTGCCGCCTATCCCGACAGTGATCAGAAGCTGCTTCTTGACCGGATTGCCGCATCCTGCAATTGTGCAGATAGCCAGCTGATTGTGCGCTTTCCTGTCACCATCAGCTAACATTTGACAAAGACGCAGATAAAAAGTGCACCCTGAGGAGCCTGGTGCCGTTTGGTTACAAGTGAATTAAAAAATCGTATAAACCCCAAAATGAGGCGTTTTTACGACACCATCAAGGAGAAAGGCATGTGGGCCGCTTTAAGTCTGAGGTCGAAAATCGGCCTTATTTTTAGTGCAATTGCCATCATAGTGGTGATTGGCGGCGGGAGTATGCTCTGGTATACCCACCAAATCGATACCATGGTGGTGTCAATGGTCAATAAGGATTTTGTCCTGTATAAAACCGCCCAGGATATGGAGCTGGCGCTGGCCAATCAGAAGGGGCTTCTTACCTATTACCTGGTCGACGGCGATGCAAAATGGCTCAAGTTGCTCGGCGAGTATCGGCAAATTTTCTATCAAATTATCGAAGAAGCCCAGCTCCTGGAACTTACAACCGAACAACGCGAGGCACTCAGGGTTATTGCCGATAAATACCGCCTTTACGCCCGGGCCAAAGATATTGCCATCGATAATTACCAAAACAACAATTTTCATGGCAGCATCTCCAGCCTGCACGAGAAACAAAGAGACGCTTTTTTCGGAGTTTTAGGGCTGTGCCGGGCATTTAGCGAAAATCAATGGCGGCTTATTGTTAAAACCGAAGAAAGAAGCAACCTCCTATCGCAAAACCTGCGCGCAGTCGCCTTTATCGCCATCGCCATTTTCACCCTGTTAGGCAGTGTTTTTCTTTTTATCCTCTACCGCCATATTCTCGGACCTATCCGGGGACTGGCTCTTGAAACGGGCAGCTCTGCTCAGGAAAGCTCTAAAGATGAAGTGAATTCGTTGACCCATTCGCTCAAGGGGATGATGCGCGATTTTGGCGAGACCAGCAACGAACTGGCCAGGAGCCGGAAAAATCTTCTCCAGGCTGAACGTATGGTGATGGTTGGCGAACTGGCGGCCGGGGTGGCTCATACCATCAGAAATCCCTTTACTTCAATAAAGATGCGGATGTTCTCCTTGGGGCGTTCCCTCCAGCTGAGCGAGACACAGGAAGAAGATCTGCAGGTTATCTCCGATGAAATTGCCAGGATTGACAGGATAGTTGAAAATTTTCTCGAGTTTGCCAGGCCGCCGAAGCTGCGGTTGAAGGAATGTCATCTGGGTGATGTGATCAATTCCGTGTTAACCCTTCTGGAATATCGACTTAAGGCCTACAATGTCGAACTGTGCTACAACCGTCAACCCGATCTGCCTTTAGTCAGAGTGGATGTAGACAGGATCAAGGAAGCACTGGTAAACCTGGTTATCAATGCCTGTGAGGCGATGGAAAGTGGCGGCCGAATTTTAATCGCCGAGCACCATGAGAAACATCCGAAGCTTGGTGATGTCATGGCCATTTCCGTCAGTGACAATGGACCTGGAATCCCCCAGACGATAATCGATAAGGTGACGACACCCTTTTTTACCACAAAAGAAGACGGTTCGGGCCTTGGCCTGAGCATCGTGGTGAGAATCGTGCGGGAGCACAACGGTAAATTTATTGTTTCCTCCAATATGGGCGAGGGGACGCAATGTGTCATTTTGCTGCCGACAGGGGGGAACGAACATGAATCGGATTCTGATAATTGACGATGACCAGCAGCTGGGCTTGAGTTTTGCCAAAATCCTGTCCCAGGAAGGGTATCTGACGGTGAACGCTTTTACCGGCAGAGAAGGAATCGAGGCTGTCAAGAAAGATCCGCCGGACCTGGTTATCCTCGATATTCGTTTACCGGACATGGGCGGCCTGGAGGTCTTTGAGGTGCTCCACGACCTGTTTCCCAAGCTTCCGGTCATTATCATCACTGCATACAGCAGTACGGAAACTGCCATCGGGGCTATCCAGAAAGGGGCCTTTGACTATATCTACAAACCGTTCGACGTTCCGGAAATGCTCCTGGTGGTTGAGAAAGCCGTGGCTGCAGGACACTGCATGTCTTCGCCGGTTGACGTCAACCCAGGCGGAGAAATTTTTTCAGGCAGGGAGGCACTGGTGGGCAGCGGCAGCAGTATGCTTGAGGTGTATAAGGCCATCGGCAGAGTCTCGGCAACGGATGCCACTGTTCTGATCAGGGGTGAGTCGGGAACCGGCAAAGAGCTGGCGTCGCGGGCCATTTACAATCATTCCAACCGGGCGGATAAGCCCTATGTGGTGGTCAACTGTGTGGCTATTCCGGAGACGCTGCTGGAGAGTGAACTGTTCGGCTATGAAAAAGGCACATTTACCGGCGCGGTACACAAGCGAGTCGGTAAAATCGAACAAGCGAGAGGTGGGACGGTCTTTCTCGATGAGATTGGTGACATGCCGCTCAGCATTCAGTCTAAATTCCTCCGTCTGCTGCAGGAAAACAGTATTGAAAGGCTGGGCGGCAAAGAGCCGATCGATGTTGATGTCCGGGTTATTGCCGCAACCAACCGGGATCTGGAAACAGCCGTAGCCGAGGGAACATTTCGCGAGGATTTATATTATCGTCTGCGGGTAGTGACCCTGACCATGCCCCCTCTTAGAGATCGTAAAGAGGATATCGATGCCCTGATTGACTATCTATTAGCCAGACTGTCGGCCGAAATGTCCATCACCAATCCCGGTATTACCGCCGATGCACTGCATAAGATAAAACAATACGACTGGCCTGGAAATATCAGAGAGCTGTCGAACAGTGTGAAAAAAGCCTTGATTTTCAACAGAGGTGCACCTCTGTTGCCGGAAGATATTACCCTTAACCAGGAACAGGCAGCACAGGGTGGTGGGTCGGCAAACCAGGCAATTGTCGGGGATATCAAGCCATGGGTGCGCTCTCTGCTGCGAGGAGAACAGCAGGAGAGACTGTTTGACTCCTGTCTCGATAATGTTGCATCTCTTTTGATTCAGGAAGCCCTGATTGTGACCCAGGGGAACCGGTCTCATGCCGCAAAATTACTTGGCATATCCCGGCCAACCCTGCATGCCAAAATAGAAAAATTCAAATTGCGGTAGGGACAATGCCGGTATAACAATGAGGGTCGGCTTATCGAAACCAAATAAATTGAAAAAACTATAAATATAGAGAGGTTACTAATGAAAAATGCAAGTATATTTTTTAACAAAAACCTTATTTTGTTCTCGTTGATCTTATTATCACTTGGTTTTTCAGGATGTGCGACAGTAGGCCATGTGGTATCACTTGACCAACGAATTCTCTTTGCCAATGAAGGTAAAAATCATGGCAGTTATAAATCCGGAGGATTGACGCTGCAATATAGCTATAGCATTGTTGGCGAAGATATGACCCTGATAGGAAATGCAAATTATCGCGGAGGTGTTGATTCACTGGAAGTTCGCCTTCTGTTCCTCGATGCAAACGGAACCGTATTGCAGCAAAAAATGATCTATTATTCAGGATATCGTGTCGACAGTTCGTGGGGAGAAGACAGCACATTTCAGAAAACGTTCGCGGTACCGCCAGGAGCAGTGGGCATATCATTCAACTATTTGGCTCAACCGCGCCACAGCCGCAAATAATAACTGTTGATCGGAAAATTGAAGCCATTATTCTTGGGTCGGTACGACTTTCTCCGGCAGTAGAATATAAACATCAAGAGAGACTGTTTTCGAGGAGATGTTGATAAAATTGACGAATTATTAACTTTATGGAACCGATGCTCTGACCATCTTTTTCAACGATATGAATCGTATCGCCTGGTTGAACAGGCGGAATCGAATCTGCATAGGTATGAATAATTAGCTGCAGCAAGGGACGTCGACGGATTATCTTATTAATGAATAATTGGTCGAAACTATCGAATAACTGTGGATCCAGAATTATCAGGTCTAAGGGCAGTAAACTGAAGATGCGTTCGTATGCGTTAATACCAGTCTTGACGCTGGCGACGGTATACCCTTCTTTGTCCAGTTCACGTTGGAGAAAATCGCGAACATTGTGATTGATATCGGTCACCACAATATGCAAGGCATCACGGGATCGCATTGATACAATTCGGTCCTCTGAAAATTTCGTTGTCAAAAATCTGATTGCGAGTGTCTTTTGTGGTCAGTACTGCTTGCCTGTCTGATATTTCATTCTAACCAGCAACACCCTGGTGTACCAGAGAATTACCCCAGCTATTAAGGCGATAAGAAAAGTTTCGAACAGTGCTTCCTCCCAGTTCACCGTAGTCTTTACCGCACCAAACAACAAATATGGTATATCGATTAATTCATCGAGCCAGATCAGAACAACAATCAGGGTAAAAGCCAGGATTTCATAAGCGAGGATCTGCCGAACAACGAGTTTTTTGCCAACCTCTGCCATGCATGGTCCCTTCGTGTCAATTGTTGTTTCAGCATCGATTTTCTTCACTACTGCTGACCAGACCGTCTGCGAATGTCATCGCAATTAACATGCCATCGATTGTTTAACCTGGCACCGGTTGATAGTAAGATGTGTGCAATGGTTGAAAGAGCAGGTTTTCTTGAGTTATTCCCATATTAACCCGGTGGAATCAACAATCGTCTACGACGGAGGTGGTGTCAGTTCCTTTTACAAGGTGTTAAGGATCTGGACGCTCTCCCCCAGAGGAACGAGATAAAATGGGCTCCAAACTGAAAACATATTCCCTCGAAATGTAATAACATTCCGATTCTAAAGCAAAAAAAATATTTTTATAGGCTATTGGTAATCGTGGCACGGCGGTTGCGTATTCCCTCTTAGAATTGAAAGCTGCATTTTCACATCAGACTTCAACAGGGAACACGGCAATGATCAGAGGGTGGTATCACAGCAGTAAAAATGGGCAACGTCTCCTGACGATAGACGAAATAGCTGCGGCCTGCTGCGTTTCCAACCAGGAAGTAAAAAGATGGCTTGCCGAAAAGATACAGAAATCGGAACCAACAGGACCTGAACTTGTCGATGCTGCCGAAGTGGTCTGGTTCCTGGTTCAAAACAGCATGCCTGTTGCAACATCGCTGCTGCCTCCAAAAACTAAAAAAATCCTTTTCATTGCCGGCGATGAATTTGAATTCCAGGATAAGTGCGAAAAATTTGACCAGATATGTCATTTTTTAGCTGGCAACTGCAATATTCTCGTCGAGACATCAACCGCTGGAAGGGCGGCTGACCTGAGTTTACTCACCTTTTGTCCAAATCTGGTTGTGATTTTCGTTAAATCCTACAGCCGGGAGACTCTCAACACCTTCAATCTGCTGGCGAATTTTCCGGAACAGAAAATGGTTCTGTTTATTGACGACTCGATCAAGAACGATGTTGCGCGAGACCTGGGCAAATTTCCAGCCCCTCATCTCATCGTTCGTGATAATCAGCCGGTTGAGCAATTGTTGCCTCAACTGCGTCAGGTTTTTGATAACTGAAGAGGCGGCCATGGAAAGGAAGAAAAATTATTACGATACTATCACCAAAAGGCTGCTTGTTGCTTTTTTCTGCCTGAGCATCGTGCCCATTGTCAGTTTTGCCTGGATAATGAAAGAAGCTGTTGAAGAAACAAATGTCATTAAACTCAATGAACTCGCGGCCAGCACTATTGAACACCGTTCAGAGTTTATATCCCAGTTCCTGAGCGACAAGATCAACATGCTCCGGAGGGTTGTTTTCCTCTATTCCAAAGATTTCTTTTTCGATCCGCAAAATGTCGAGAAGTTGTTTCTGGCGATGAACAACAACAGCGATATTGTTGATCTCCAGGTCATCGACGACACCGGGACGCAGCATGCCTATGTCGGTCCATACCGGGCTCAGGTCGAGGGCAAAAATTACCATGAAGCCCCGTGGTTTCGTGAAACTCTGATCAGCGGCATGCACGTCAGCGATGTCTTTACCGGATTTCGCAATACGCCGCATTTTGTGGTGGCTGTCACCGATCCTCTGAAAAACTATGTGCTCCGGGCCACTATTAATTCAAGCATTTTTAACTCCCTGCTCCATTCCGCCCAGCTTGGCCCTCATGGTGATGCCTTTGTTGTCAACCATGCCGGAGAATTTCAAACTCCGAGCCTGCTTGGAAGAACGAAACTTACCGAGACGGAGAAAAAACTCATTACCTTTGATAACAAACCCGCATCGCTTATCACCGATACTGATATTTATACTACTCGCCCGGTGGACAAGGGAAATTGGTTGTTGATTTTAAAAGCCAACATTGCCGATTCACTGGGCTTCTATCTCCGCCTGCGAGACAGAATCATTCTCGTTGTCATTGTTATCTCGCTCTTCTCCATGGCTGCGGCAACCTTCGTCAGCATCGTTCTATCGAGGAATTTTGAGAAATCGGACAAGGAGTACGCTGCCCTCAGCCTGCAGTTTGTTCAGGTCGAAAAAATGGCTACCGTCGGTCGTCTGGCTGCCGGAATAGCCCATGAAATCAATAATCCCCTGCAGATGATTACCAACCAGGCCGGTTGGATCGGCGAACTGTTGCCGGATGAAGATCCAACGCTTGTTAAAAATCTGGCGGAATATCAAAAGGCAGTCGAACAGATTAAGCATCATGTCCGTCGGGCAGGAACCATAACTCACCGCCTGCTTGGCTTTTCCAGGAAAATGTCCAACCAGCAAGAAAAAGTGCAGATCAATGAGCTGGTCGAGGAGACTGTTTCCTTTGTCGAGCGTGAAGCCAGCTATAACAATATTACCCTCGAAAAAAATCTGGCGGAAAACCTGCCGGTAACCATGATCGATGGGCCGCAACTGCAGCAGGTTTTTCTTAACCTGGTCAATAACGCCATGGATGCGGTCGGCCAGGGTGGCAAAATCGAGATCGGATCCAAGCTGAGAAACGACGGCAAAATCGAGATGATATTTGCCGACAGTGGCCCCGGCATTCCCGCGGAAAATCTCAAGCAGATCTTCGATCCTTTTTTTACTACCAAGGATCCAGGCAAGGGAACCGGCCTCGGACTTTATATAAGTTATGACATTATTAAAAAAATTGGAGGATCAATCAGCGTTGAAAACCGAAAGAGTGGGGGCGCCATTTTTACCATTGTTTTGCCGGTCATCAGTTTCGGGACGCCAAAATGACGGGAATGGGCTGCTTCTGCAACCTATTTTATACTATTAAGGAGAGTGAATTATGAGAGATTTTAACGTGTTGGTAGTAGACGATGAGGATGAGTTCCGGGATATGACATCTAAAATTCTGACCAAAAGAGGATTGCATGTACAGAGTGCTGAGAGCGGCGAGAAAGCTCTGGAAATTCTTGAACATAGCCGCACCGATGTGGTGCTGCTCGATGTCAAGATGCCGGGCATGGACGGCATTGAAACCCTGAAACACATCCGCAGCATCAAGCCCCTGGTTGAGGTGGTGCTGCTGACCGGACACGCCTCGGTGGAATCGGGTATTGAAGGCATGAAACTGGGTGCCTTCGATTACCTGATGAAACCCATCGAAACGGACCCGCTTCTGGAAAAACTCGGCGAAGCCTATGAGAAGAAAAGGTTACATCAGGAAAAAATCGACCAGGCACTGTTAAAAAAGCATATGTCAATGCCGGTTTGACGGTGAAAGAATCGGCAGGGGCAAAATTTTAGAGGTCTTTGAGATTAATCTTATGGAAAAAAGGAATTTCACATGAGCTACCCAAGAGAATTTTATCAGATGATGGTCAAAGGGGCTGAGGCGTATGCGCGCTGGGACCTGGAAGCATCAACCAATATTTTGCGCAGCCGGAAAAGAATGGGCGTGCTTTTTCTTCTGCTCCTGCCGATTGTCATCGGCGGGATTGCTATAGCCGCCGGTGACGGAGCTGGGTTGCCGAAATTGATCGGCGGCAAGACTGCATATATGCCATCGCATTACACCAATGTTATTTTCTTTGCCTCAATTTTTGTCGGGTTGTGTGCGGGTCTCATTACCGGCTGCATCGGCGCGGGCGGCGGCTTCATTATCGCCCCGGCCTTGATGAGCGCGGGCGTCAAAGGAATCCTGGCGGTGGGCACCGATCTGTTTCATATTTTTGCCAAGGCAATTATGGGCAGTGTTCTCCATCGTAAAATGGGTAATATCTCGGTTCCTCTGGCGGTTACCTTTCTGATCGGTTCGATTGCCGGGGCAACCATGGGCGGGATGCTCAATCGGTATCTCTACGATCTGAACCCGGTCCTGAGCGATCTGTTCATTACCACGGTTTATGTCTTTATTCTTGGTTTCTTGTCTTTTTATGCCATGATGGACTATTGGACGGCGCGAAGAGGGGAGGCAAAAACGAAACAAACCGAGAAAAAATCGGCGCGGGAAGAAGAGATTCCGGCGATGGGAAAAAGACTGCAGTCCATTCACCTGCCGCCAATGCTTACTTTTGACGAGGGTGTCACCCCCGGTGGCCGTAAAATATCGGCGATCTTCTTAGTGATCAGCGGCCTCATTGTAGGTCTTGCTGCCTCCATCATGGGCGTCGGTGGTGGTTTTCTCACCTTCCCGATCTTTGTCTACGGCCTTGGTGTCTCCTCGATGACCACGGTCGGAACGGATATTTTCCAGATCGTTTTTACCGCCGGCTACAGTTCGCTCAGTCAGTATGCCTTCTTTGGTTTTGTCTTCTATACCCTGGCTATGGGTATGCTGCTCGGCTCCTTGATCGGCGTACAGATTGGTTCGCTCGTCACCAAAGTGGTGCCGGGCGTTATGATTCGCGGTTTTTTTGCCCTGGCGGTATCTGCCGGTTTTATCAACCGATTCTTCGCCATGCCGGAAAAATTACAGAGCCTTGGCTATCTCCAGATCAGCAAAAGTACCGGAGCCATGCTCAATACAATCGGAAATTCCCTGTTTTTCCTGGCCATCGGCACCTTTACCATCTGGGTATTTTATGTTTTTTTCAAAAACATCGACGAATTGAGGTCGGAAGATTCTTTTGCTGGTCTGGAAACATACGATCCCCGAAAATTACCAACTGAAAAAACCGAGATGGGAGGGTAACTGATATGAGTATGCAAAAAAAGCTGAAAATAAGAGGAATTGTGATGCTGATAGGTTTTTTTATCCTCTTGGCAGCCATCTTCACGCCGATTTTTCCGGGCAAGGTCAATGGGCTTGATTATATGGATAATCTGTTCAACACGATCTCCAAGGGCTCATCGTATTTTATCCCGGAAACACTTAAATCCAGTGACAATTATGCCGGTCAGATGATCGATGTGAAGATTAAAATGGACAACGATAAGCAGGCGATAAATACGGCCAAACTCTTCCAGGTAAGCGGTTTGGAAGCTACAGCCTCGGGCAAGGAAGTGGCGGTCAAAGGGGATATGAGCCTGATGCTGAAAAGCGCCCTTGCCGATGCCGATCAGATGTTTCATAATGATGGTGCGCCGGTCGCCGCAAAATATGGGTATAGTGAGAAAGAAGCCCTGTACAACTGGTGGTCGGCATTCAAGGCGATAGATAAATCGCTTACGGCGCAGGAGAACTTCAAGGAGGCCAAGGCCTTCAGCTCCGTCCGCTCCAAGGTGTTGGAACCCGCCTATAACTATTATGGCGTGAGCGCCAGCAATTACCGGGACAACATCGGCCTGATCGTCGCCGCGCTTCTTTTTTACGTGTTCTACACGGTTTGGTACGGATTTGGTCTAATGTGGCTGTTCGAAGGGCTGGGATTGAAGATCGGCCATTAATTTTTCGATAATTCGGCACCGCCTGGCGGCGTGTGACGGTATCTTCCGTCACACGCCTTGTCGGGCAGAGAAGGGACACCGCGAATGCACTGGATTTTCAATGCCATAAAACAGAGCCTGTTCCCCGAGGCGCAGCCGAGTTCCAGTCCCGAAGAGTTGCGCACCGCCTTTGCCAAGCGCTATGCGAATTTCAGAAGCCTGCTCACCGCCAACAACAATGCCTTGCAGGCCATGGCCGAACTGGAAAAAGTTTATTACAGTGGTGAAAGCTATCGGATGGCCTTTGTTCGATCGAAGATTTCGACCATTTTGATCAACGTCTATAAAATGATCCGAAATATCCTCGAGATGTCGGGTGGTAAATATACCGAGCTGGAGAGGATATTTGATAAAATAAGCAATGAAATAAATGCAATAGTTGAACGAAAACGTGATTTTCACCAGGGTCCGTTTATTTTGGAGCTGCATGAAGTCCGGCGAAATCATAGAGATCAGGCCGGGGAAAAAATGGCCAATCTCGGTGATATTTCCTCATTGCCCGGAATAGCCACACCACCGGGTTTTGTAATAACCGCCTCGGCAACACGACATTTCTTGACTCCGGACCATATCGCCGAGATCAACCGCCTGCTGCAGGTGCTTGACCCGGAAAATCTTGACGATCTCTACAAGTCCTGCGAAGACATGCAGAAAATCGTCATGGATACACCCTTGCCGCCGGATCTGGAAGAATCACTGCACCTGCATTACAATCGACTGGAAAGTAAAAATTACCCTGGCTGCAAAGTCGCCCTACGATCAAGCGCCCTCGGTGAAGATACCGCCGGGGTCTCCTTTGCCGGGCTGTACAGCACTTTTTTAAATGTTGACAGGAGCATGCTCAGCGAAGCATACAAAAAAGTCATCGCCAGCAAATATGGCCCCAGGGCCATTGCTTATCGACGAAAACGAGGCTATCGGCACGAAGATATAGAGATGTGCGTCGGTTGCTTGATCATGGTCGATGCCCTTATCAGCGGTGTCATGTATTCACGCGATCCAGGGGAAGAGCAGAGTACCGTTATGCGGATCAATGCTACCTCGGGCATTGCCAGGGGGGTTGTTGACGGCACCACGGCAACCGATTTGTACCTGGTCAGCCGTGAGGAACCATTTCCGCTCGTCTACAGTGAGATGCGGCAGGGCAAAGGTACCAAGGTGAACCAGGGGAAAAGTGGTGCATCACTCACCTACAGCCAGATCAGAAAACTGGCCGAAACGGCTCTGCAGTTGGAAACACATTTTGGTCAGCCCCAGGATATCGAATGGTCTTTTGATGCGCGGGGCGAGCTTTTTATTCTCCAGAGCAGACCAATACCCGCGGGCAAAAAAGAACAACCGCAGCACACCCAGGCGGCGGCTGCACCGAGCGACGCCGGGGAACCGCCGTTTCTTCTCGGCGGCATCTGTGCCGCCGGCGGTATCGCCTGCGGCGAGGTTTTCCTGGTCGATTCCGATGAGCAGAAACATCACTTTCCTAAAGATGCTGTGCTGGTCATCAGACACCCTCTGCCGGAGTGGGCACCGCTCTTAGGTAGGGCCTCGGCGGTTATTGCCGAAAATGGTACGGAAGCCGGTCATTTAGCCACCGTCTCCCGGGAATTCGGCATTCCCGCTTTGTTCAGCCTGGATGGGGTGATGACCGCCCTGGCCACCGGCCGGACGATAACCGTCAATAGTTCCGCCCGAGCTGTATACCATGGGCGGCGGGAAGATCTGCTGCGCCAAAACATTGTCAAAAAAGATATCATGGCGGGCAGTCCGGTGCAGAGAATTGTTACCGAAGCTCTGCAATATATTACCCCGCTTAACCTAAGCGATCCAGCGTCGTCGCAATTTAAATCCACCTGGTGTGAAACCCTGCACGATATAACCCGATTCTGTCATGAAAAATCAGTCTCGGAGATGTTTAATTATGGCAAGGAGCATCGTTTTGATAAGGGAACAGCCAAGCGGTTGATCGGTGATGTTCCTCTTGAATGGTGGGTGATCGATCTGGCCGATGGTTTTCGCGAGGGTCTGGACAATACCAGTAAATCGGTGCGCATCCAGGATATCGTCTCGGTGCCTATGCAGGCGATCTGGTACGGTATCTCGGCTTTTCCCTGGGAGGGTCCACCGCCGATCAGTGCCAAGGGATTCGGTTCGATCATTTTTCAATCGGCCATGCGCCCCGATCTTGACCCCTCGGTCCCCTCGGGGCTGACGACCAAAAACTACTTTCTGATTTCGCACAATTTTTGTAATCTCAGTGTCCGGCTGGGCTATCATTATGCCATGGTCGAGGCCTATCTCAGCGATCTCTTAACCGAAAGTTATGTAACCTTCAGGTTTAAAGGTGGAGCCGCTGATATGCGCCGTAAGGCGGTGCGGGCAAAGTTGCTCGCCGACATTCTCCAGCGCTATGACTTCCGCGTCGAGTTGCGATCCGACGCGCTGCTGGCCAGGATAAAAAAACAGCCTCTGGAGTATTTGCAAAAGCGTCTGCAGATTCTCGGCTACCTCATCACCCACGCCAGGCAGCTGGACATGGTGATGAACCAACCGGATGCGGTGGAACAATACCGGAACAAGTTTGCCAGGGACATTGACGAAATGATCACCCCCAAGCCAACCTCAACAATTCTGGAACCAAGCCATGGATAAAAAAAACAAGACAATGCTGGTCGACGACGAGCTGCATTTTCGCGAAATAATGGCCAAATTTTTTCAACGCCGCAAAATCGACTTCGCCACCGCGGGTGGCTGCCTGGAAGCCCTCGATCTCCTGAACCAGGACAGTTTTGATGTGGTGGTCATGGACGTCAGCATGCCGGGATTGGACGGCATCGAGTGCATGGCGGAGATGAAGAAAGTACAGCCGGAACTGGAAATTATTATTCTGACCGGCCACGCGTCACTCAATGTCGGCATCAGCGGCATGAAAAAGGGTGCTTTCGACTATTGCCTCAAGCCGGTTGACTTTGAAGAACTACTTGAAAAAATCGTGCTGGCCAAGGAAAAAGCTGCCGCCAGGCCTGGATGTTAGAATACACCTTAATATTTTTTCCCGCACCTCCGCAACCGCAAGAAACTATTACCTCTTTCATCAGCCTTATCACCAAATCTTTCATATATCGCTATTCCATCGGAATTACCTGATCGTTAAATAGGTAATTCCTGTTATTTCTTCGTAAATCATAGAGAAAAAATATTTTACACGGCACTTCAATTGGCCTAGTCTAGACGCCAATTTAGTGAGTCTCTGTATTTATGGATACCATACCCTCTTTCTGATCGAGACCAGAAATGATTAACCGAGAAGACAGCAACCGACTGATTGAGACCGGCCTCTTTTTTCTGTTAATGGAATGTGCCGTCCGCTGGGTCCTTGCCGGCATCTTCGTCTACTCCGGGTCGGTCAAGCTTGTGGATCCATCACGATTCGCCGAGGTCATCGCCGGATTCGGTCTGCTGCCGGATGTCTTGATCTACCCGGTTGCGCTGCTGCTGCCTATCATCGAACTGGTCGCTGGTATAGGTCTGGTCTTCGGCCTGCGCGGTAGCCTGCTGACGGTAGGCGTGATGCTGGTCATGTTCATCGCCGTTCTCTTTTATGGAATTCATCTGGGACTGGATATCGATTGTGGTTGTTTTGGACCGGAAGACCCCGAGCAGGTATACAAGGGGCTCAAGATTGCCCTGGTTCGGGATGCGGTGATGATGGTTGCGGTACTTTTTATCTATTGGAGTCGCGATCGTGTGCGCAGGCGGCCGGTCGTATGAAATATCAATTGTTTATAGAGGAGAATAAGAGGTGGACATAAAAAACTTTTTGTGCGGAATTATGGTTGGTTTATTCGTTGTCGGCATGAGTGCATCAGCTTTCGCCTTCGGTACCGACAAGTTCAAGGCAGAAGTTGAAAAGGAGCAGGAAGCGGTCAAACTGCTTCGGGAGGTGCAGCAGGGCGGTTATGGTATCGTCACTACCGATGAACTGAAGGGTATGATCGATGCGAAGAAAGACATTCTGATCATCGATACCATGCCGTATGAGGATTCCTACAAAAAGAATCACCTTCCTGGCGCGAAGCAGTTTCTTTTTCCGATCGCCCCGATGCAGGAGTGGGATATGCAAGAAACCGCCGGCAAGACAGAGGCGGACTTCAAGGCCCTGCTCGGACCGGACAAAAACAGGATGATCGTCATTTATTGCGGCTTTGTAAAATGCACCCGCAGCCACAACGGCGCCGCCTGGGCAAAAAAGCTTGGCTACACTCATGTCTTCCGTTATCCGGGCGGGATTTTTGCCTGGAAAGGGGCCGGCTATCCAATCGATTCTGTGAAATAATGGCTCTGTCCGCCTTCGGGGTTAAGTCCTTGCTTTTGCCCCGAAGGCAGCGTTCCTCCGTGTTTATGGTCTCGTAACTATTCGATTCGATTTTGACCTCCTCATCGCCATTACTTTCGATGCTCCTCGATATCCGTGAAAGGTGCAACGATTGCGGAGTCTGCGTGCAAAACTGCGCGTTTCTGTCACGATACGGCACCCCGAAAAAGATATCGACATTGTTTTATTGCAATGTTTTGCAGCAACGACAGATGGCATATCATTGCAGCCTTTGCGGGCTTTGTACAGCAGTGTGTCCGGTGAGGGTTGATCCCTGTTCATTGTTTCTGGAGATCCGGCGCTATCATGTCGAATCCGGCTCTTTCGAAGCCGCACCCTACCGATCCCTCATCCGGTATGAGGCTCTGGGGGGATCGCGTCTTTTCTCCTGGTATGGCCTGCCTGAGCGCTGTGATACAATTTTCTTCCCGGGATGTGCTTTTGCCGGTTCACGGCCGACGGTCACCTGGCAGATATATCAACAACTCCGTCGATTTTTCCCATCGCTTGGGATTATCCTGGCCTGTTGTGCAAAGCCCTCCCATGATTTGGGGTGTGACGGGCACTTTCAATCTGTATTTGGTGAACTACTGCACCGACTCTGTGCTCGAGGGGTCAAAACCGTGCTGACCGTTTGTCCCAGCTGCACGAAAATATTCCGAGAATATGGCAAAGGGCTATTGGTTCAGACCGTCTACGAAGTCTTTTATCACCAGGTGGGAGTAAAGATTGCTGCAGCGGACAGCAATGGCGAGATCTCTCTGCACGACCCCTGCCAGCTGCGTGATTATCCTGAAGTGCAGGCGGCCGTCCGGGGCCTGCTCGTCGATTTGGGGTATACTGTGGTGGAAATGCGTCACCGGGGAAAAACATCGTTGTGCTGCGGTGAGGGGGGAGCGGTAGGATGGATCGAATCCGGATTCAGTAGTGGGTGGACGGAAATACGGCGGCAGGAAAGTGAAGGTCGCAGGCTGGTGACCTATTGCGCAGGTTGTACAGGGTTTCTTGGTCGCATAATCCCAACCTTCCACATCCTCGATCTGCTCTTTCGTGCTGAAGGTGCATCGGATAGCGAAATTTCTGTTTCCACGGGGCTGATGACCTACATAAACCGGCTGTTACTGAAGCTGAGATTGTCCAGTAAGGCAATGCAGCTACTTGAGCCATGAGCCTATCAGGTAAGAGCCACCGCCAACCAGGGCGCAGAGCAGGGTGCCCCAGGTGATGTCGACTATGACCACGATAACTGGCCAGTCACGCAGGGTTGCCAGATTGGTGAGATCATAGGTTGCATAGGTGAAAAAGCCAAAGAGGGCTCCATAAAGAAAGGTCTTGGCGAGAGATTCGGCTTCAAGACCAGGGCGGACAGCAAAAAAGAGAATGCCGACTATATATACGAAATAGAAGAGAAGGGCTGCCGACCAGTTCACCTCTGGGCTGAGCAGATGGTGTAGTTGAGTCTTATAGAAGTTTTTGGCTGCAAAGCCAAGCCATAGTAGATCAATCACAAAAAAGATCGGAATGGTCAACAGATAAAGCTTCAGCCAGAAAAGAATGTTCATGGCAAGCACCTCCTTTAATCAAACACCAGTTTGGCGCCAATAAAGCCCTGCTTCTCGACCCGCTGTACGATCTGGCTAAGAACCTCAGGCTCCATTTCCGGGGTGCGACTGAGTATCCAGAGATATTTTCTATTGGGGGTGCCAACAACCGCGTATTCATATTCCGGTCCGAGGTCGATAATCCAATAGTCTCCCCTGAAAGGCCAGAAAAAAGACACCTTGAGCCGGGCACTGCTGGCATAGTCAACCACCCAGGCCCGCCCTTTAGCCTCAAGCAAACTGCCATCCTGTTGGTTTTTGCAACTGTTCAGCACATCTATATCGCCGTCTGGACGAGCGGTGTACATGGCAGTACTATTCTGACAGTTCTTTTGGAAGCTGTTCGGGTAACGGCCGATCTCATACCACAGGCCGACATACCGGGCAAGGTCGACTTTGGCTACAGTCTGCAAAGCCGGCAGATCACCGCCGTGCTGGTGAGAAACGCATGAAGTGGTGAGAAGGGTAACTATTGCGGCAACTGTGAGAGTCTTCATGGGAATAACCGGTGGAGTTGGACTATTAACTATTTGAACTATGTTGAGAAATCAAATTTCTTGACTGTCTGGAAGCGGGTTACCAGGTAAATCTTGTCTACTGTGACCTGAAAAAGCGCGCAATCCGAACCGGCTAAAAAATCGTCGAGATGTGAATGCTTCACCAAATAGAGATGGTGGCCATCTTGACGATCTCCTCCGGTTAACTCCCTGGCTGTACCGATCACAGTTGCTGCCGCAGCCTGCCTGAAATCTGCTACCTGGTTGGATCGGTTGTCTATAAGAAAAGACACCTTCGCGTTGGTTAAAAGATTATGCCATTTCCTGGTTGCACGGGGAGTGGCGAAATACAGGTTGCGGAGATCGTGGGAAAATGCAACGGCCACCAGACTGGTATAGGGTTCTGAACCTGCAACGGTAGCAAGAACGGCCAAGGGCTGGCTGTCACAGAGTTTTTGTAGGATATCAGCATACTGGTCTGATGTGGTCATTCGGCCTGCATACCTCCATTAAGTAGATTGCCATGGTTATTGACCAAAACAGCAGTTTTTAAAGCAAAAATAAAAAGTTACATCAGCAAAAGGGGCTGTTAAATATATCCAGCCCCTCTTTTTATTGATGGCAAAACTAGTCGCCCTTTAACGTGATACAGAGTCTACCAACTGTCACCGAGTACTTGGCTGGTATCCAGGCACTTGGATTTTTCTTCATTGGTCAGTTGATCACTATTTTTGATATCATGGCTATAGCAGGCAAAGTCTTTACCATTCTCATCCTTGACCCATACCATATTCTGATACTCTTTCGAAATAATTTCACCTCTCATGGCCTACCTCTCTATATTGAATAAATGTGTTTTAATTACTTATACTGGATTTTATTTAAGCCAAATTCCTTCAGGATCATCAGACAGTTTGTCTACTGTCAATTGAGTACTGCCTGATCTGCCTAATACAATAGGACAGCCAGGTACTTTTTCAATACAGGTAAAAAAACAGTAGAATGATAGTTGAAACTATCATTAGGCCGAATTAAACGACAGAAAAGGATGGAAGAGGTTTATCTGCGGGATCCGCAGACATTAGCTTGATTTCCTTTATAAAATGAATTTAGCTGAGTCTCGGCACGGCTGTATATCTGCTATAACCAGACGGGATTATGTCTAAATTAAGGAGAACAACTTATGAATATTACCATGATTATTTCTCAAAACACCCCAGAGGTTATTTGGAATGCCTTCAGGTTAGCCAACATGATGCTTGAGGGAATGGAGGATGTCACAATTTTTTTTAATGGCCCCTCTGTGAAATATGAAGAATCCGATTCCACACAATTTCCGTTGAAAGAACTGGCAAAAATATTTACCCTTTCAGAAGGGACGCTTTTTGCTTGAGGTAAATTAATGGACCTCCACGGTGTGGAGGAAGGCTATCACAAAAGAGCGACGCAGAAAGTCCTATATGATCTGATTAAAGAAAGCGACAAAGTTATCTCTTATTAAATCTGGTCAACAAAGAAGGAGAGTTGCCGGTCATCAAGCGGGGGCGGGAGCAAAACGAATTTCCCCACATGCTTTTTCTTGGAAAACTCGCGCTGGGCATCGACAATTCGTTCAAGGGGAAACGTCTTCGCCAGGAGCGGCCGTATTTCGCCATTTTCAATATAGGAAATAAGATTGGCAAAAACCGGTTCATCCCACGCGGTGCATCCGATCATCTGGAGATCTTTCAGATAAAAGGTGCGCATATCAAGTGTTACGAGTGGACCGCCAATGGCACCGGATGACACATATCTCCCGCCTCTTTTCAGCACCTCAAGCATCCCGGCAAATGCTGGCCCTGCAACATTATCGACAACAACATCTACTGTTTTTTCGCCGAGGACGGCAACGAGATCATCACCACGGGCAACAACATGATTCGCCCCGATAGATTGTACTTGCGCAATTTTTTCTTTCCCCGCGATTGCTGTTACCCTGGCCCCGCGACGCTTTGCCAATTGCACTGCAGCCGACCCGACCCCCCCCGAGGCTCCGGCAATCAACACATGTTGCCCTTTGGATACTTTCGCTCTGTGGAGCATATTTTCCGCAGTTCCATAAGCACAGGGGATCGTGCCAAGTTCCGCATCACTCCAGTCACTTTTGACCGGAAAAACCTCCCCGGCAGGCACTTTGACGAATTGAGCAAATGCGCCATCGAAATCTGAGGCCATCCACATATGTTCCAGTGATTTCCAACCGGAGGTGCGAATGCATGGTCGCACCAGTGCACGTAAGCCAAGAGTGCTTTGGTTTTCCCCAGCGGCAACTGCGACAATACGCCCGCAGCAATCTGTCCCCTGAATAAACGGGAATGGTGTGGTTTTGTTCCAACCGCCATCGGCTTTTACTACTGCTTTTTCTTTTTCGGCTATGGTCAAAGCTTTCGTACCTGTTGTGACATTACTGGAGTACCAGCCCAGACGGGTGTTGATCTCGGTGTTGTTTATTCCGGCGGCAAGGACTTGTAAAAGAACTTCCCCCTCGGCGAGTGCAGGAAGAGGCACCTGGCAGTACTCAAGTTGATCGTATCCACCATTGCCCTTGGTCACCACCGCTTTCATGGTTCTGCGGCAACCGCTGATACCTAAGCGATCTTTTTGGGAATTCCCGTCATCTGTATGAGCCATTCTTTCCCTTTTATTTCTATGAGCCTACCTGCCGGAATGCGTATCGTTTCTCTTATCTTCCCGCTCACCTCACGTGAATCTATCCATCAAACAATGTATTTTTATTTTCGTAAACTCATTTGACAATATATTGTGTCCTATGTATTGTGTTTTTCGTATGAAAAATGTTTTTATCTTATGTGTACGTAATTACATATATTAATATTTTTTTCTGATATTGATGATTTTAATTTACCAATATTTTTCACTGTATCCTATTTAAATGTGCGCTACAAGAGATCACAACCATGACATCAATCCAAAAGATCAAGCAGCTACTTCAGATAAAGTGCTGATCAGCCTGCGACGCATCATCCAGGCTATTGACCTGCACTCCCGGCAATTGGTCATGCAGCATGGAATCACGACTCCACAGCTTATTATCCTGAAGCAAATTGAGGGTAAAGAAACAACTACCGTGACCCAGCTTGCCAAGCGGGTAAGCCTCAAACAGGCAACCGTCACCGATATTCTAAATCGTCTGGAACGTAAAGGACTTATTCAACGTCAGAAAGATACAGGGGACCGTCGCTGTGTTCTGGTTAAAGAAACGGATGCCGGCAAAAAACTGCTTGAAGCGGCACCATCACCTTTGCAGGATAGATTTCTTGAGAAATTTGAAAATCTTGAAGATTGGCAACAAAACATGATACTGACGTCTCTGCAACTCCTGGGTACGTTAATGGTAGATGATGAAATTCCTGCAGCACCAATATTGTCGACCGGTGTACTCACCGAGACAATAGACAACACGCTTAACATCTCTGATATAGAAAGATCTGTGGCGTAAAGGGCTTTCACCAAATCGATTAAAAAGCCAATGCGCTTATTATTCAGGACAAATTCCGGTGAAAACTCTCTTATCTCTACCGTTCAGTTATATCCATTGCTGGCGTTGCTGAGCCTTGGTTTTACACCTTATGCGTTATAGCTAGAGATAAAAAATCTATTAATTCAAATTGGAGAAATTTTATGATTGGATTGGAACTATTAAATAAATTGCTTTCTGAAGGAAAGGTCTCACGAAGAGAATTTATCGCCCAGGCGGCAGCATTAGGTGCGACAGCAGCTCTTTCGCAGTCTCTTCTTGGCAGCAACGCCTTTGCCGCAGCCGCAGAGCCCCGTCGCGGAGGGCGCCTGCGCATAGGTATATCCGGCGGTTCCACTACTGATACAATCGATCCTGCTTCCAGCACCGACATGATGAACCAGATCATTATCAACGGTCAGCTTGGCAACTGTCTGGTTGAGATCGATGATAAGAACAATGCTATACCGGAACTGGCTGAAAGCTGGGACAGCTCAGCCGATGCAAAAGTATGGAATTTCAAGCTGCGTAAAGGGGTTGAGTTTCATAATGGAAAAACCTTAGATGCCGATGATGTTATTCACTCCCTCAATCACCACCGGGGAGAAGACACCAAGTCTGCGGCCAAAGTGATTGTCGATTCCATCGAGGAGATCAAAAAAGAAGACAAGTATACCATCTCGTTTGTCCTGAAAAGCGCTGATGCGGATTTCCCCTATTCGTTGAGTGATTACCATCTCATTATAGCCCCGAAGACCAGTGATTTTACCGACGGTATTTTCAGTGGGGGCTATATCCTTAAAAAATATGAACCTGGTGTCCGCTGTTTAACAAGCCGAAACCCCAACTATTTCAAAAGCGATCGCGCGTTTTTTGATGAAGTGGAAACCCTGGGAATAAATGACGTAAACGCCAGGACCAATGCACTTAAAACCGGCCAGATCGACATGATGAACCGTTGTGAGCTGAAAACAGTTCATCTCCTTAAAAAAACCAAAGGGATTCAGGTGCTGAGGCAAAATGGATTTAAGCATTACACCTTTGCCATGCAGTGTAATCAAGCCCCCTATGACAACAATGATGTCCGAATGGCTCTCAAGTATGGAGTTGATCGCGAACAGATGCTCAATACCATCCTGCGCGGATATGGTTCCGTGGGTAATGATCATCCAATCAGCTCCGCTAACCGTTACCATGCCTCTGAACTCCCCCAACGGCAATTTGATCCGGATAAAGCCAAATTTCATTTGAAGAAAGCAGGCATTGACAATGCTGTGTTCAAATTCCACACCTCGGAAGCCGCATTCTCCGGCGCAATCGATGCTGCGGTCATGTATAAGGATTCTGCCGCCCGTGCAGGTCTGAACATCGATGTAGTTAGAGAGCCAAATGATGGCTACTGGTCCAATGTCTGGATGAAGAAGCCATGGTGTGCTGTGTTCTGGGGTGGACGGCCAACCGAGGATATGATGTTCAGTACGGCATACGCCGCAGATGCCGCCTGGAATGATACTTCATGGCAACACAAACGGTTCAACGAGTTGCTGGTGGGAGCCCGAGGAGAGCTCGACCAGGAAAAACGTCGAAATATGTATGTTGAAATGCAAAATATTGTTCGGGATGAAGGTGGTGTTGTCGTGCCGATGTTTGCCGCGGACCTTGCCGCGACATCCGACAAGGTTGCCCACGGCCCATTGGGTACGAATTGGGAACTGGACGGTCTCCGGGCACCTGAGCGGTGGTGGTTTGCGTCCTAAGTTTAAACACCTGCTTTAGTGAACATAGCAGGAGAGCCGGAAAGTCTGGAGTTCTCTGCTGTGTTCGTGATTGAAGAAGAGAACTGAATCCGATTCTATGAATACACTTACCTCAATGATCACCAGACGGCTTGTCTTCGGGGTGTTCACGCTGCTGGCGATTTCCCTGCTGATTTTCGTCGGGGTAGAAGCATTGCCGGGTGATCTGGCCGAAGCCATACTCGGCCAGAATGCCACCCCGGAAACAATACAAGCGTTCCGTACAGGTTTGAAGCTGGATCTACCGGCACATGTTCGCTATTTTTCGTGGATAGGATCCTTCCTGCAAGGAGATCTGGGTACTTCGCTGGCTAATGGCCGACCCATTGCAGAGGTGATCGGCTGGCGATTTGCCAACAGTCTGTTTCTCGCAGGAGTGACAGCCTTATTTGCCATTCCGGTGGCGATAATTCTCGGCCTGCTTGCCGCAATTTACCGCGATTCATGGTTTGACAAGTTTATATCAATTGTCACTCTAAGCGCCATTTCGCTCCCGGAATTTTTTGTCGCCTATATTCTGATCGCCCTTTTGTCAGTGCAGATATTTCTGTTTCCCAGCATCAGCGCCATCAATGATGACATGTCGTTACTGCAAAAGTTTCATGCAATCTTTCTTCCCTGCCTGACGCTCAGTCTGGTGGTGATAGGCCATATGATGCGTATGACCAGGGCTGCCATTATCAACGTTCTTTCCAGTCCGTTCATTGAGATGGCAAAATTAAAAGGGATCAAACGCGGGCGGATTATCATGAAACACGCCTTACCCAATGCCCTGTCGCCTATTATTAATGTGGTGGTATTAAACCTGGCCTATCTGGTGGTGGGTGTTGTGGTGGTGGAGGTCGTCTTTGTTTATCCCGGACTCGGCCAATTGCTGGTAGATGCAGTGTCCAAAAGGGATCTGCCGGTGGTGCAGGCAAGCGGGCTGATATTTGCCGGAACCTATGTCTGTTTGAATCTGGCCGCCGATGTCTTGTCGATGCTCAGTAATCCCAAGTTGAGAAATCCTAGATGAGGAGTATTGGCAGCAAATGTTAACGTTATTAAAACAATCGCCTTTTAGTGCGCGGATCGGCATGTTGATTATTCTGATCAACTTGTGTGCAATTTTACTGGCGCCTTATATCGCACCATACGGAGAGACCGAATTTGTCGGCGAGGTCTGGGATTCGATGAGCCACCAGCACCTGCTTGGCACAGATCAGCTGGGACGTGACATGCTTACCCGGGTGCTTTTCGGCGCGAGAAATACCATCTCTATTGCTTTTGCAATCGTCATGCTCTCCTTCACAGTTGGCTGTACCCTGGGTTTTATGGCCGCTACTCTTGGCGGCTGGGTGGACCAGATGCTTGGTCGGCTGGTGGACGTTGTCATGGCATTTCCCACGCTGATTTTCGCGCTCATGGTGTTGTCAGTCATGGGAACATCAATTCCCACCCTGATTGTCGTTATTGCCATACTTGACTCCACCAGGGTATTTCGGGTGTCAAGAGCCGTGGCTATGGATATTGAGGTCATGGATTTTGTTGAAGTGGCCCGGTTGCGTGGCGAGGGACTGTGGTGGGTGATGCGTTATGAAATTCTGCCCAATGCCATGCCGCCACTGATCGCCGAATTTGGCCTTCGATTCTGTTTTGTTTTCCTGTTTATCAGCTCTTTGAGCTTTTTGGGTCTGGGTATCCAGCCGCCGACAGCCGACTGGGGCTCCATGGTTCGCGAAAATGCAGGAGCCATTTCTTTTGGAATTTATTCTCCGATGTACCCCGCAGCAGCTATAGCTTTTCTCACTATAGGTGTCAATTTAGTGGTGGACTGGATGTTAAACAGAAGCAGTCTGCTCCGTACATAGTGCTGCTCAACTGTCTTTGGTTTGGCATCGCCAATTATTAAGTAATAGCTGGAAATCAAAAAGGATATATGACTTTATGGCACACTTGATTGATATAAAACGACCTAAACCGCTGCTTGATATACAACAACTCAATATTGAAGGATATGATGGCGAACAGTGGAGACCGATTGTCAACGATATGGACCTGACTTTAAAGCGTGGTGAGGTCCTGGGTCTTATCGGCGAATCCGGGGCAGGGAAATCCACTTTGGGGCTTGCGGGCATGGGCTATGCCCAGACTGGTTGCCGCTTAGCTTCGGGGTCCATCGATTTTGATGGAATGGATCTGCTCTCGCTTTCTGCCAAAGAGAAGATCGATCTGCGGGGATCCCGTATCTCGTATGTCGCCCAGAGCGCAGCCGCCTCTTTTAATCCTGCCCACAAACTTATCGATCAGTTTGCTGAAGGGCCGGTTCAGCATGGAATTATGTCCTACAAAGAGGCGGTGGAGAAAGCCATTGATCTTTATAGGAGGCTGGATCTCCCGGATCCTGAACAAATTGGATTCCGCTATCCTCACCAGGTGTCAGGAGGGCAGCTGCAGCGAGCCATGGTGGCGATGGCCATGGCGACCGATCCGGATATCATTATATTTGATGAACCGACTACGGCCTTGGACGTCACCACGCAGATTGAGGTGTTAATTGCGATCAAAGACGTTATCAGCGAAATGAACACCGGTGCCATATATATCACCCATGATCTCGCTGTTGTTGCCCAGCTTGCTGATCGCATAATGGTTCTTCGCCACGGCAGTCTTGTGGAGGAGGGGCCGGCCCGTCAGATGCTCGATCATCCGAAAAAAGAATATACCAGGCGGCTTCTGGCGGTAAGGTCTCTTGGTGAAGAAAAAATAAGGAAGCAAAAAGATCCTGATGTAGTTCTGGAGATCAGCAATGTTTCTGCCGGATATCAAAAAAATAATAACATCGTTAAAGACATAAACCTCAAGATCAGGCGACGAAAAACCGTGGCGGTGGTGGGGGAGTCAGGGAGTGGCAAAACCACCGTAGCAAGAATTATCACCGGGCTCCTCCCGGCCAATGCGGGGAGTATCACCTTTGATGGCGAAACGCTGTCACCGGATCTTGCAGGAAGAGACCAGGACTGTCTTAGGCGCATGCAGATGATCTATCAAATGCCTGATGTAGCACTTAATCCCCGCCAAAAAATAAAAAGGATTATCGGTCGTCCACTGTCATTCTATTTTGGATTGAAAGGTAAAGAGAAGAAAGCAAGGATCAAAGAATTGCTCAATATGGTCGAACTGCCTGAGAAATATATGAATCGTTATCCTGCTGAACTTTCCGGCGGGGAAAAACAGCGGATTTGTGTCGCCCGTGCCCTTGCTGCCAATCCGGATATAATTATCTGCGATGAGGTTACATCAGCACTCGATCAATTGGTCGCAGAAGGGATTCTTCATCTTCTCCAACGGTTACAGAACGAACTTGGTATGTCCTATCTCTTTATCACCCATGATCTGGCGACGGTCAAGGTTATCGCCGATGAAATTGTTGTTATGTACAAAGGCCGCATCATCGAACAGGGGGCCAAGAGCGACATCCTCAAGCCGCCGCACCACGATTATACCCAGCTCCTGCTTTCATCAGTACCGGAGATGGATCCGGATTGGTTGGATAACCTCCTTGTTGAAAGGGCAGCCGCTTGAAAAAAGAGGAGTATTAATCCGTTTTTCGCTATTGCCGACGAGAAGCTAGAAGCTATACTCCGATGGTGTCGTCAAGTTTCGGCCCCATCGGAGTATTGCCTTTACTATCTGCCGGTTAAATATCCGCCCAGGGCACCTGCTCCAGCACCGACAGCTGCACCGGTCCAGGCATTGCCGCCGGCGATGGCAGCGACGCCTGCGCCGGCGGCGGTACCCACGGCAGCCCCGCGTAGAGTCGACTGTTGTGTTGAAGTCATATCCGTACATCCAAAAACTGAAGTTATGGCCAATATAATTACCGCTACTTTCAAAATTTTCATATAGAACTCCCTAGGTCATCTTATAAACAGCTGTTGTGTCTCTTATAATTTCTTCAATGTCACTTAAGGGGACGCCCACCTACCCCGGTTGTAAGATTAGGTTTAATTGTCGTATCCCAGATAACATGGATAACAGGCATACTCTTCTTGTCTGGATGGGTCTCGTAGTACGAGTCGACACTTGCGATCAGTGCGTTGACGCTCATATCATCCGGTACGCCCTCGGCTACCTTGGCGGAAAAATTATCCACCTTCAGCTCAGGGATTTCCGCCATAATCTCATTTTCCACCAGCACAACCTGGCCGACACCCCAGATAAACGCAACCTTTTCATCGACATTCATGCCCTGCCAGATATCTCCACGAAGTATTTGAACTTCCCTGGCGGAAACCATGGTCACAGACAGAATTGTCGCCGCAAGAACCACCAATGTAAAGCTGATTGCCTTAACCCTCATAATTTGTCTCCTTTCTTTAGAATATTAACGGCATGTATATGTATACATGCTGCGTCGTTTCAACCTCAAGATAATACATGATAGGTAATACATCCATGCAGCCAAATTAATTTTTTAGAAGTTTCTTGCAGAAGTTGAAAGAGATTGCCGCCAAGGGCAATGTAATGTTTATCATATGGATGGACGTACCTCTATTGAACTGAATTTTCTCAACCTTCATCAAAAGGGCAATAATGGAGAAGAAGTTTACCTTTATATCACAACAGTTCGTCCTGGAAGGGATGTATAATAAACTGTCGGAAACACAAGGAGCAATCATCACCCATCCGCATCCGCTCTATGGAGGTGATATGTCCAACCCTGTTGTTGAATCCCTTGCAATAAGTTTTAATAAAAAGATGTATACCACGCTGAGGTTTAATTTCCGGGGAGTAGGGGGGAGTGAAGGTGATTACGATGAGGGGAGGGGTGAACAGGAAGATATCCTGGCGGCAGTCAACTTCTTACGCAGTCAAGGTATAACATCAATCCACCTTGTTGGTTATTCCTTCGGAGCGTGGGTACTTGCACGAATGAAAGACTTACCGGTAGAGATCACCTGCGAGATTTTTGTTTCCCCGCCGGTAGCTCTTCTTCCTTATGAGGAAAATCTTAAACTCCCTCTATTGAAGTTGGTCATTACCGGTGAAGAGGATGAAATTGCACCGGTTGAACTCGTTAAGAAGAGATTAGCTGGCTGGAATCCAGATTCGCGCTTCGAGCTTGTCGACTTTGCCGATCATTTCTATTTTGGCTGTTTCAGGGCCCTGGAAAAGGTGGTAATTGACTATCTGTCAAACAAGATGGAGTCGTAAAAATTGTTTATCCTTTTCGTTGTAGCAAGTTTCCAAGACTTATACCGCCAATGGCCAGAAGAGTGGAATAATGACCATCAGCAAGGCCAGTATCACTAAAGTGAGAGGCACCCCGACTTTGACATAGTCCAGGAACTTATAGCCACCCGGGCCCATGACCAGTACATTGGCAGGGTGCGAGATGGGCGAAGTAAAACTTGAAGAAGCGGCCATGGCAATCCCCATCATCAAGGGGTATGGCGATATACCCAGCCCGGCAGAGGTTTTGAGAGCGATTGGCACCATCAGGACCACCAGGGCTGCGGTTGGTATAATACTGGTAGCTATAAAAGTAATACTGAGCAGGCCAAAGAGGACTCCATAGGGGCCAAAGGGTCCAAGGACGGCGATGACGCTCTCGGCAACCATAGATGCAGCGCCGGTTTTATCCAGGGCTACACCAAGCGGCAACATTCCTGCAATCAGAAATACCGCTTTCCACTCAATATAGCGATACGCCTCTTCCATAGTTAGGCACTTCGTCAGGACCATAAAGGCAGCTCCAATGACGACCGCAATATAAATCGGCACCCAGTCGAAAATAACCGGCAGCAGCACAGCTGCCATGATGAAAAGCGCCGTTTTCGCTTTCTCCTCCCGAGCAGCTTCCTGCATTTTCTCGGTGAGGACCACGAAATCAGGCTCTCGCCCCAAAACAGAGAGCTTTTTCCAGTCCCCGAAGAGCAACAGGGCATCTCCGAGCTGCAATTGCAGATCACGCAGCCCGGTGCGTAACACTGCACCCTTTCGCCAGATGGCTAATACGGTAAGCCCATATTTTTCACGAAAACTGATCTCCTGCAAGGTCTGGCCACCGAGAACCGAGTAAGGAGAGAGAATCACCTCGACAAGACCTACTGTATCGCTTACCAGGATTGATACATCTTCTACAGCCGCCTGGTCTTTATCGAAAACCGCTTCAAGGCCCTGCATGAGCAGGATCCCCACCAGATCCGACATCCCGGAGACCACAAGCCTGTCACCCGGCTCAAATATCATATTTGAAGCCGGAACCACGGCGCTGTTATCTTCGCGAACGATTGCCAGAATTTGCACATCCAGGGCATCACCGAGGCAACTCTCAGAAACTGTCATGCCCAGTAATCGTGAGGTATTGGGAATACTGAAAAGGCGAATTTTTTTTTCTCTTTCGTATTTCTCCTTCACTTCATTATCATTAAGAACAACCGGTGGGATGATGCCTTCTACTTCCGCAAGCTGTTCAATACTGCTGAAAACTCCGTGCACAACCAGCACGTCCCCGGCGCTCAGTTGCTGGGACTTGATATTCATGCTGATCTCCCGGTCAAGGCGTAAAATCTTCAGCACATTCAAGTTATATCGGTTACGAAAGCCCAATTCGGAAAGCGTTTTTCCAAGCCACGGACTGTTGCTTGAAAGCTGAACCTCCGCCACGTGCATACCAAAACCCAGCAGCGGGTTCTGGTTTGGATGAATGCTCTCGGACAGCAATTGTCCCCAGTTATTCATCTCCTGAATACGATCAAGACGGCCTTCGACAATAAGTTCGTCATCCGGCTGAATTTTTTCTGATGCATCCGGAGCCAGCGAGGTCTGTCGCCCCCGGTTGATACCGATGACATTGAGACCAAGCCTGGAACCAAGATGGCTCGAGGCTAGGGTACGCCCAACCAGAGCGGAGTTTTTCGGAATGCGTATTCTGAAAAGCCGTTCCTGGATACGGTATTGACTGATAATCTGCTTTTCATCTTTCTGCTCCGAGGCAAATGGTGACTGCTTCGGCAGCAACCGTATGCCGATAAAGGTCATAAAAAGCATGCCGACTACCATAACGATCGACCCCACCGGCGTGAAATCAAACAGGCCGAATGGCGTAAGCCCATGCGTACGCAGAGCTTCACTGACCAGGATATTGGGTGGTGTACCAATCATGGTGGTGAGACCGCCAAGGAGGGAACCAAAAGCCAGGGGCATCAATAAAATAGAAGGTGACTTGCCGGTCTTCCTGGCAATATCCATAACCACCGGCAGCATCAGCGCCGCCACTGCCACATTGTTCATGAAGGCAGACAATCCACCGGCGATTACCATGATAAGCAGGATCATTCTTACATCACCTGTTCCGGCAACCTTCAGCAGATTTCGTCCGAGAATATTGGCAATACCGGTGCGGGTCAGCCCTCCACTGAGAATAAATACTGCCCAGATGGTCACTACCGCAGGATTACTGAATCCGGCCAGGGACTCTGTCGGACTCACCAGCCCGGTAACGGCCAGTATCCCCAGAACCAACATGGCTAAGACCTCAAGCGGCATGATCTCAGTAACGAGCACACCGATTACAGCGAGAAGTATGCCGAGGACCAGAAGTATTTCCGGGGTCATTGAATTACTCTCCTGATGATTTTTGCTTTGAGCTTTTTGAAATTATCGCAACTCCTCCTCGCTCAGTTCAGCAAGACTTTTTGATAAATCAAACTTTTGTTTGTCCAATATTTCGACCATCTCGTTAAACATACCTTCCAGTACTTCAGTTTCGACTGAAGGGTCAATAGGTTCAGTATCGCCGACATGGTGCCATTGATTCGAATTCAGGCGAAAGCATGAACCAAAGATAGAAGTAATTTCGTCATTTACCTTCAGGGCGGTTTGACCCGATTTAGACTTGTATATAGTCATAACTCTTACCTTTTTTTTGAATTCCAAGTAGTTGTTTGCGTGATGGCATTGAGAAGAGATTCACCCAAATAGCATAGCCTTTTTCATGTTTCTTTCAACCTGTTTGCACAAAAGAGCCTTTTCAAATAGAGTTTCAGCTTATGTTTATATCCAAAAAATGTTGAACAACAGCAAATAATTTCAGTGAAATAAATAAAACATGGAGAGAGGATACACTCACAGTGTGGATATTATGCGGAGGGGTAAATGCAAGGAACAAGTAGAATATCGCCAAAAATGCTGATAATGGTAAGTTTGCTCGCCACAATCTGCCTGATTTTATTTTTATCCGGAATCGGGTTGTTCGCCATAGTCGTATCCGTCACTATCGTAGGTCTGCTCCTGTGGTGGTTTTGCCGAGGGGCACCGCCGGAAGGAGAGTCGCCCTGTGCCTCTGTCAGCTGTTGCCATTATTTGGGGGACAGGCAAGAGACGGAGTCAGAACAACTTGATCAATAAATCTCCATTGCTCTATATCATCAAAACAGTTCTGATTGCTACCCGGTAAAACGGCGATGACAGTATCAAAGAGAAATGGGCCCTGCGGCATTTGTAACGCCGATAGTATCGAGATCCTTTCTGTTACCGGTAGTTGCAGATAGAGAAGGCTCAGGTGAGCGTCTAACTGGTAGTCTCCAGGATGTCGACAGGAGGCGCGAATAGCAGCGAACAGGGGCTCAATCGGCTCGGAGTTCAGCCGGACAAAAATCGATTTGAAGCGATCAGGACCATGTATCAATTCAAGGAACTCGAGTTTGATTGGGGAAAATCCTTGAGTTGCAGATTTCAGGATTTGCAACGGCGACTCATCATTGGCCAATTGGGTGACCAGTATCGTGACGTGTGGTACAAAGCGGGGAGCGTTGTATCTATCAGCGAGAAAATTGATGAGCGTTGTCAGCTCCGGCCGGCTGGACTCTGAGGGCACCAGCCAGAAACTGATCGGTGAGGTTGCCGGGAGTTTTTTTTCAGCGTTCATTATGCCTGGCAATAAATTCAGTGGCCTGGGCCAAACGTTCTGGTGTTCCGATATCCAGAAAGCGTCCCTCTTTGAAATGCACTGCGTCGATAATCATATCAGCTTTTAATGCCTCCATTAGAATGACGCCCAAAGGCCATTCCGGATTGCTGCCGACCGGCATTGCGTCCGCTATGCTCCTTAGTTTGTGAACAATGTCGGCGAATAACTTGGTAAATGAAGGCTGCCACGCAGCAATCAACCAGGTTCGGCTATCTTCATGCCAAACTGGATTATATTCTTTCGGCACTATTTTAACAACATGGCCTGCAGCATCGACTTCAGCCAGGTCACATCCGTCCTCCGGCCCGCTGGGAAATGTTGCTAAAACAATATCAGCGTTCGAGTCGTGCAGTTGGTGTACAACTTGGGCACAAACATCAGGAGGATCAAGCAGGATATCCGGGAAGCCGGTCAGCACCCATGAATCTTCAATAAAAGGGATAGCCTGACTGAGAGTAAATGGCGGTCCATAGGGGGCATCCATCATCAGATAACCGATAGAACAACCAAAGTTGGCTCCGTGGCTAAAATGTTCAACAATATCCCATTTGCCAGGTCTTATTATGAAGAAAACTCGCTGACAACCGGCATGAACCATTTGTTCAAGCAGGTAATCACTGACAACTCGAGTCAGGCCATGCGGAGACCCGGCCTGAATGGGGAGGAGTTCTTTGCTGCCACGAGCCATCCCCAGTCGTTTCGCCAGGCCTGCAGCCGGAATCAGCCCAACAATCGGATGGGTTTTTTTTGAGATTGAAAGCATAGGTGTTCTGATACCTAATAGAAGTTAAATCTCAACAACCGCAGCTTGATGGGGCTTTCCCGCGAATTCTGGCAACCCAGCTGTTAATTATATAGGAAGCGCAGCCGCATCCGTCATCGGGGTTTACGTAGATGGCTGCAGTCGGACAATTTTTGGCACAGGCACCACATTCCATACAACCATTTGGGTCGACAATTTTGGCCTTGCCTTCGAAAATCTGGAAAATCCGGTGTGGGCAGACCAGTTGACAATTGCCGCAACCGATGCATTTATCCTCAGATAATTGAAGGATTGCTGTGTTATCAAGATATCTAAAACGTTGCACAAAAGTTCTCCTGTTTATTTAGATGAACGGAGCGGCAATCCAGGATATCAGCGCGACAACCGCCGAGCTAAGCTGAAATACCAAACCTCTGCGGATTTCTTTGGCTACCCCAGAAAGAGAGGTAAAAGGAGTTGAGCCAGTGAAGTTCATCGCCAGATAGGCGGCACAGCAAATGGTCCATAGGCAGATACCGATCTTTTCGATGCTGCCCGTCGATTGCCAGGCAATGAAGAGGGGCAAGGATGAGGCCAGAGTCCCAACCATTGCGCCTTTCAGCCAGAACTGACGAAACGGCAGCCATGGCAAAAAAAGAGGAGTGACTACTGCCCCGGCAAGAATTGCCGTCAGCGTAGTGAAGACCATTAACATACCCCGGTTGACCGCCAAGTCAGGGGAGAAAAAGTTCGGTGAGAATCCCGACAGGATGAAAATAGCCACAGCAGCGACAGCCAATGGTTTCCAAAGCATACAGATTTCCAGCGGGATGAGGACGGCCCGTTCGCGCAAGGTAAAAGTCACAGTGCGCATGTCTTCATCGGCCTCTCCATCCTGCAGATATTTTGGTAAGCTGGTTGCCGTAATCGGCCCAAATTGTCCCCTGAAGCCGCAAAGTTTTTTGAGCTTATGGGCAGCAACTCCATTGGCTGAGAGTTGCGGCAGCAACAATTCTCTGTGGGAGACAACCTGGTCAAGATTTGCTTTATGGACCTGATAGGCAATCTCTTCAGCAGAAAAGGTACCTTTGCCGGCGGCACACCAGACATTTATACCGCGGGTATCAATTACCAGCAGCCAGGCGTTTATACCCCCGAGCTCTTTACGCAGGGCATCAAAACTTAACTTATAGTTGGCAGTAACCAGCACCGGTGATGTGGTATTTGCTTCACCAACACAGTAAAGGCCTGGAGTTATTTTATAATTATTACGGGAAAAACCAGTTCGTGCGCCGATAGTCCCGAGTTTGTCACGCCAGGTGAGGGCGACTGCCACGCGCGGCACCGGACCGGTGACGGTATCAACAAAGCTCTCGACAAAAGGAAGAATTACATAACCAGGACGTTCATTTCCACTGGACCGTGGAGGAGGTTTTGGCCCTCAGCAAGGGGCATCTGGAAGCTCCGTCGGCACTTGGCCAGGAGTGGTGTCGAATCGTTTATCTGGATCGATCGCATCCAGATGGGATATCTGCTGGTGGAGTTGGGTATTCACATAAGTATCCTGTAGAATTGTAATCATTTTGGTCCATATGCCATCATATTAACCACGATGACCGATTTTTTAAAGGTTTGTGATAAAAGGCAGTATCCCGCCTATCAAGGCGCCAGCTGTGCGTCCAGATTTTCCGGCAGAGGGGTGTGAAAACCTATGTGAAGCAGGTAATCATTGTAGAGTAAAAAGGAAACGCGAACAACTTTTCCGACACTGGAAAAGTTGATGTCTTTTCCTTTATTTTTGCAGGTAAAGTCAAGAAAGAATGATCTCGTCAAGAGTTGTTTGATAATTGATTTTTTATTACAGTGGATAGAAAATGAGGTCCCTGATCGGGAGATTTCTTCTAACTCACCGTTGAAGTTCATTTCTGTTTTCTGTCCGTTCTTATCGAGCAAAGTTGCCTTTACACGACCACCTACCGGGTGCCTTGGGTGAGTATGGGTTTCGTCCGCCTTTCTATCTGATATCAGATCGATTCTTCCATGTTTTCTACAGAATTCCAAAAGTTTATCGTACAAACCCGGATGCTTTTCTTCCCAGTTTTCGGCTTTCTTGCCATCCAGGCAGCGTATCTGCACCGGTGTTTTGGTAACTGCTGTTGCTGAGCAGAGAGCAATGGTCGCAAAAGTATATTCACCCAGAATATCGCCCGGACCCAGTTGAGCCAATACCTTAAATTGGTTTTTTTCCATGGGAATGGCAACAGTAACTCTGCCTTTTTCAATAAAGAACAACCGGTTATTCAGTGAACCGTATTTGAGTAACATCTTTTTTTCTGGAAGGATATACAGTTTCAGACTATGGAAAAGACAGTTCCGCTCCTCGATGGTAAGTTGGTCATAAAGTTCGGGCCAGATCGCCAGGTGGTCTTTATTGACTGCCGCTGACATTTCTTTTTCTATCAATTCGGCAGTCTTGATTGCCTCGCTGATGGCCATAGGATCAGTTTCGATAAGCTTATCACGCAGTTTCTCCGCTGCCTCGAAATCTCCATCTTCCAGTGCACGTTGTATTTCAGAGAAAAGTAGTTTTACATTGTGCGATTGGTTTATCCCGGCTTTACTGTCAGATGGATCTGATTGTGATGACACGGCTAACTCCTTTGCATGATAATCTTCAGCAAACGATAGTTACTAACAGTGAAAATATATTCTTCTTTTAATAATACATTGATCATTGGACAAATTCAAATTCAGGCCCTGGATTTCTTTCTTTTACAACGAGGCCTGGGAACAGATTACTCTCAAAGAGAGTGTTCCGAAAGCTGAGTCGGCTAGGGTAGGGCTCAAGACATTTCACCGGCAAGGGCGAAATCTATGGACGGTTGGTCATGGACTTTTTGCCACGATTCGCGGCGGGGTTTGCTGAGATAGAGAGGAATTTATCTGTTATGTGTCGATTGAGAATTTAATACCTCGTTTAAGAATTAAAATTAACTGAATAGCGATCAACTGCCATTCGACAGGACGAACCACGTCGTCCTGTCGAATGGGTATTTATCGATTACGCCAGCAACATAGACCAGCATTAAAAAACAATAACTATTCTGTTGATCCTTTAATAGACAGGGCTAATGCTTCGGTATAGGTGATGATAATGGTATCACCGACCTTGACCTTATTTAAATTGGCCGGATCCTGAACCTTCACGACAATGACCTCACCATCTGGTCCCTTGAGCGCAGCTGTTTCGTTCACCTTATCAATATCAATTATAGTAGCTGATACCGTTATTTCAGCGGCTCCGAAAACACCGGGTTTACTTCCTGGTTTTGCCGCTTCGATCATTCCAACTGCTTGCTTTTTTACTTCACCCGGTTCAGCCATCCGGACCGCAAGTGACTGGATATAATCCAGCGTCACCTTATCACCTACGCGGACTTGCGGCAGATTGGCCACTTTTTCACTGGCATGAACCTTTCTGATATTGCCTTCGGTGTCTCGCAGTGTGACCATCCTTGTTTTCATGTCGATTGCTTCGACTGTAGCAGTCGCTGAAATAACATTGGATCTTTCCACGTTGAGTTCATTGTTGGGTTGGCTATTCGTACAGGCCCAGATGTTCAGGGATAGCACCAACATCACCAGTGATCCGAAAAATGTCTTCATTTTTTTCTCCTTTTAATAGTAGTGTTTTACCAGGGTTAAGTTGCCATGTTTTTGTAACATTCTTTTGTTTTTTTTGATAGAGCAACCGTGACCACAGCACATTAATCCGGTCAATTTTTCTTCGCAACGAACTCATGGCCACAGCCACCAGAGGTAGACGCCATATCCAGCGAGCAAGAATGCCCCTTCCCAGCGTTGAATTTTCATACCTGTCCAGGCAAGAGGCAAAAGGGAGGCAGCGGCGAGCATCATGGCGCTTCTGTCAACAGTGCTGATCCCCGGCGCGGAAAGCGGGGCGATAAGCGAGGAAACGCCGAGTATGCCGAGTATGTTGAAAATGTTAGAGCCAACCACGTTGCCGACCGCGATATCCGGTTGACGTCTTAGGGCGGCAACGACGGAAGTGGCCAGTTCCGGCAGGCTGGTGCCGGTGGCAATCACCGTGAGGCCAATCACCGCCTCGCTGACGCCAAGTACCCGGGCAATGATGGATACAGAATCGACCAGCAGGTTCGAGCCAAGGACCATCAAAGCGATACCGCTGAGGATAAAGGCGATGTCTTTCAGCCAGGAGCCGCTCGGACCTTCGTCTTCTTCATGCGCTCTGATACTGGCGCTGCTTACTCTGATGGTCAGATAGTAGGTCAGGGCGATATACAGGCACAGGCCTGCCACCAGAAAAAAGCCGGCCATTCTACTGATGGTAACCCCACTGATCAGCCAGAAAGCAATCATAGATACAACAATCATGATGGGGATATCCGTTCTGATGACGGCCAGCGACACCCTGATCGGCGCAATCAAGGCGGTAATGCCGAGTATGAAGGCAATATTGAAAATATTTGACCCGACAACATTTGCCACGCTGATATCACCTTTCCCCTGTAATGCCGCGCTGATGCTGACAACCAGCTCCGGTGCGCTGGTGCCGCAGGCGACAATGGTCAGGCCGATAAACAGTGGGGTGAGGCCAAACCGCATGCCGATCGACCGTCCACCGCGAACCAGCCCTTCAGCCCCTAAAATCAGGCAGACAAAGCCGATCAGGATAAACAAAATATTGATTGTTATTTGATTCATAAAATGTTGATTATCTAGTCTTTTGAAGGTTGTCTGCGATGCAGTTTCTTTTCCAATTCAACTATTATATATGCTATGAGTCCGGCAAGTATAATCCGTGTCCACGAGGCAATACCGATAGCAGCGCTCTGAAACCATGTATGCATCAGGGGAAGGTAGGTGTAAATAAGTTGCAGAAGGAGCATGCCGGCAACGCCGCCAAAAACCCACTTGTTGGTGAAAATGCCCAGCTGAAAAATTGATTTGCGCATGGAACGGCAGTTGAAAAGGTAGAAGAGTTCCATGATGATAAAGGTATTGACTGCAACTGTCCGTGCTTCTTCCAGAGAGGCGCCTGTGGCTCGTTCCCACTCAAAAAGACCAAAGGCGCCGATGAGCAGCAGGGTGCCGACCAGCAAAATCCTGGTGATTAATTCTCCGGTCAGAATAGGGGTGTCCGGATCGCGTGGCATCCTCTGCATAATATCCGGCTCCTTTGGCTCAAAAGCCAGCGTCAAACCAAGAAAACCGGCGGTAGTCATGTTGATCCAGAGAATCTGTACCGGCAGAATGGGCAAGGTGATATTGAGAAAGATAGCCGTTAAAATAACCAGGCCTTCGCCCATATTGGTGGGCAGGGTCCAGACGATGAACTTGGTCAGGTTGTCGAACACCCCCCGTCCTTCCTCCACTGCAGCCTCGATGGAGCTAAAGTTGTCATCGGTAAGCACCATGTCGGCGGCTTCTTTGGATACGTCGCTGCCGGTTATCCCCATGGCGACGCCAATGTCGGCTTGTTTTAAGGCCGGGGCATCGTTTACCCCATCGCCGGTCATGGCGACTACATGCCCATTGGCCTGCAGCGCCCGGACCAGTCGAATTTTCTGCTCCGGAGTGGCTCTGGCAAAAACGCTTGTTTCTTCCACCGCATGCTTCAATTCTTCGTCTGAGAGATTTGCCAGGTCCCGACCGGTCAGGACTGCTTTTGGGCCGGCAGCATCAAGATCGCCAACAGACAGGCCAATCTGTCCGGCAACAGCAACAGCCGTGTGCGGGTGGTCGCCGGTGATCATCTTTACTTTTATTCCCGCTTGCCGGCAGATTTTGACTGCGGCTACAGCCTCGTCTCTCGGCGGATCGATCATTCCCTGGAGGCCGAGAAAGACGAAGCCTGTGCTAAGGTCGTCATGGCTTATCTCGCCTGTATCCTCTGTCAGTTCCTTGCGGGCAAAGGCCAGCACGCGCAGTCCCTGGGCAGCCATGTCGGCGACCTCCTGTAGAACATTGTCTGGTTGTAATTGTGTGCAGTCGCCGTCAGTGCTCATGGCTCGCGTACACTTGGCAAGGATCTCCTCCACAGCGCCTTTAACATAGACAATGTTTGGCTTGCCGGCGCCAGGATCATGCAGGGTAGCCATATACTGATGTTTGGATTCAAAGGGAATCGAATCAAGACGGGGATGATTTGTCTGCGTTTGCTTCTCCTTGATGCCACCTTTGCCGGCTGCTGCAAGTAATGCGCCTTCTGTTGGATCACCCTGAACCAGCCAGATGCCGTTCTTCTCCTGGAGCAAACTATCGTTGCAGAGGGTACCCGCCATCAAACACTCATGCAGGGCAACTGTTATGGCCGTATCATCAGTCTCATGCCTTACAATCTGGCCATGAGGGGCATAACCGGCTCCACTGACCCGGTAGGAGTGCCCTCCGGCCAGTATCGCCTGCACAGTCATCTGATTCTCGGTCAGCGTCCCGGTCTTATCTGAACAGATCACCGTGGTGCTGCCGAGAGTTTCCACTGCCGTCAGTTTACGGATGATTGCCCTGCGTCTGGCCATCCTGGCAACACCAATGGCTAAAGTAATCGTTACCGCTGCCGGCAGTCCTTCCGGAATGGCACCCACCGCGAGCGCCACGGCTGCCATAAACATGGCAAAGAGCGGCTGGCCGCGCAGCAGGCCGATGGCAACGGTTATCCCGGCGAGAAATAAAATGGCGTAGAGCAGCAGCTGACTGAAATGAGCAATCTTTCGGGTGAGCGGCGTTGCCAGGTCCTGCGCCGATGAGATAAGTTGGGAGATATGACCCACTTCCGTCTGGTCACCGGTTGCGGTTACAATGCCGGTTCCCTGGCCGTGGGTGACCATGGTGGATGCATAAGCCATGTTTATCCGGTCTGCGAGAAGTGTATCATGGCCTAGCTGTTGCAATGCTTTTTCTACCGGCATGGATTCGCCGGTCAAGGCTGATTCATCAATCTGCAATTCGCGAACCTGCAGTATCCGTAAATCGGCAGGAACTTTGTCGCCGGCACGCAGCAGAACGAGGTCACCGGGTACAAGACCAGTTGCTGAAATACGCATTTTCTCACCTTGCCGCAGGATTGTCGCCTCGGCAACCATGGTGTCCGCCAGGGCGGCAAGAGCATTTTCCGCTTTGGATTCCTGAAAAAAACCGATGACAGCGTTGATCAAAACTACTCCGAAAATAACCCCGGAATCAACCCATTCCCGCAAGGCAAATGTTATGCATCCTGCCGTGATCAGGATATAGATGAGCGGCTGATGGAACTGGAGCAGAAAGCGTATCCAGGTGCTCCGGCCCTGCTGCTTCGACAGGGTATTGGACCCGAAGCGCTGCAGGCGCCGCCGGACCTCTTCTTCGTCCAGGCCCGTGTCCCGATCGCTCGCCAAATCTATAATAACCTGGTCTTCCGGGAGGTGGTGCCAGTTATTTTCCAAAGTCATGGTCATTTTTTCCTGTCCCGGCTGTACGTGTCTATTTCGGCCAAGGCTGCGTTTGTGTCCTCGATGTAAATGGATATTCACCGCCTAGCAATAGATCAAGCCACTTAATAGAGCAAACGCATAAAACATCTGGAAACTGGTGGGGCATCTTCTGTCACCTTGCATTTTTCAAGGTTCCTTGCCCTTGAGATTTCAAATTTCAATCCTGTTCACAAATAAATTAAAAAATATCTTATAGAATCAATGGATTAACTATTGGAATGAAAATTGCTAGAAGGGCTGTGGTCGTTATGCAGGGAACATATCAGCTGAACAAAACAAAATTGAGAGATTCGAAGGAGGAATACATGCTTACTACCCTGGTTGTTGTTTTTGTCATTGCCTATGCCTCAATTGCCCTGGAACATCCACTGAAAGTCAACAAATCAGCCACGGCGCTTATTGCCGCCGGCCTCTTGTGGACGGTTTATGCGGTAATGAGCGATGACCCGCATCATATTGCCGAAAATTTGAATGAATCTGTGGCAGCCACGGCTCAGATTGTTTTTTTTCTTATGGGGGCCATGACTATCGTCGAAGTTGTCGATGCCCATAACGGTTTTTATGTTATTACCTCCCGCATCAAAACCAAAAAAATAACGACCCTGCTTTGGCTGGTCGGCTTTGTCAGTTTCTTCCTCAGTTCGATCCTTGACAATCTGACCACCACTATCGTCATGATCTCGCTCATGAAAAAATTGATTGAACCGCACAAGGACCGGTTGTTTTTTGCCGGCATCATCGTTATTGCCGCCAATGCCGGTGGCGCCTGGACGCCTATCGGTGATGTGACAACCACCATGCTGTGGATTGGCGGTCAGATTACCACCCTGAATATCATGAAGGGTGTTTTTCTTCCGTCACTTGCCTGTCTTATTGTTCCCTTAACCCTGATGACTTTTGTCCTGCGGGGGAAGGTGGTCTTTGCGCCAAAGAATAATGGGAACGGCAAGAAAATCCAGACTACTGTAGCCGAACAAAATTTTATGTTTTTTATGGGCATCGGCACCCTGGTAGCGGTGCCGATATTCAAATCGATAACGCATTTACCGCCTTTTCTGGGAATACTTTTCGGCCTGGGTATTCTTTGGCTTGTTGGAGAGATACTGCACCGCAACAAGCTTGATGAATATAAAGAGCATCTCACCTTGGTTTCAGCATTAAAACGAATAGATATGAGCTGCATTGTCTTCTTTGTCGGCATACTGCTGGCAGTTGCTACCCTGGAACACAGCCAAATTCTCGCTTCCCTGGCGCAATGGCTCAATGAAACTGTCGGTCGCATGGATATCATTGTCACCCTCATTGGTCTTGCCAGTGCGGTTGTCGATAACGTTCCCTTGGTTGCTGCATCCATGGGAATGTACAGCATGGAGACCTATCCCCCTGACAGTTTCCTCTGGGAATTTATGGCTTATTGTGCGGGAACCGGCGGTTCTATTCTCATTATCGGCTCGGCTGCGGGCGTTGCCGCCATGGGTTTGGAGAAGATTCATTTTTTCTGGTACGCCAAAAAAATCGGCGGTCTGGCCGCATTGGGTTATTTTTCCGGAATTGTCGTATATATCGTGCAATATAAAATGTTGCATGCGATCGGTTAAAACGTCGTGCAGAAACAACATATATGGTAGTGTCAACAGATAGAAAGGATATTACACAATTTCTCTACCGATGGCTGTGATCGATGACTTCTTCCCAGGGACTTCTCAACATCCTGGTTGTTGATGATGAGAAGAATATTCGCAAAACCCTTTCGTATTGCCTTGAAACCGAAGGGCATACTGTTGTCGCTGTCGCCAACTCGCAGGATGCCCTCAAAGAGGGAAGAAGATGTTCTTTTGATATTGCCTTCATTGATCTCAGGCTGGACGGCGAAAACGGGATGGATCTCATCCCGCCGCTGTTGACCGAATCGCCCTGGTTGAAAATTGTTGTCATAACTGCCAATGCGACCATCGAGAGTGCTGTCCAGGCGATGCGCAGCGGGGCTTCTGATTATATTGAAAAGCCCTTTACCAGTGCCCAGGTGAAGCTTCTGGTGCGCACACTTGGGCATATTCGTGATCTTGAAAATGAGATAACTGTTTTAAAAGAAGACAGCCGGAGATTTGCTCCCGATGCCCTGCTGCAGAGTAAGAACCCTGAAATGCTGGGGGTACTCGAGATGCTCCGAAAGGCTGCACTCTCGGAGGCGATGATTTTGCTGCGTGGTGAGAGTGGCACCGGCAAATCGGTCTTTGCCCGGACTATTCATAATTCCAGCCCCAGGGCGAAGAAACCGATGATGATTGTATCGTGCCCTGCAGTACCCAGTGAACTTCTTGAAAGCGAATTGTTCGGTCACGCCAAGGGCGCTTTTACCGGGGCAGTGAAAGAAAACCCGGGGCGTATTGCCGCCTGTGAGGGCGGAACGCTGTTCTTAGATGAAATTGGCGACATGGCCCTGCCTATTCAGGCAAAATTATTGCGTTTTATCCAGGATAAGGAATACGAACGCCTCGGCGAATCACTGTCCAGAAAAGCCAATGTGAGAATAGTAACCGCAACCAATGTCAACCTCGAACAACGGGTTGCGGAAAGCCGATTTCGTGAAGATCTGTTTTATCGGATCAATGTTATCAGCGTCAACGTTCCACCTCTGCGGGAAAGGCGGGAGGATATCATGGCCATTGCCCAGGACTTTTGTACCTTCTTTAGCCTGGCTAACCATAAGAGTATAACCGGTTTTGACGAAGGTGCTGAAAGAGCGCTGCTGGAGCATTCCTGGCCCGGCAATGTCAGGGAGCTGCGCAATGCCATCGAGCGCGCGGTGATTTTAGGCAGTGGTTTGCAGATAACCGCCGACGACCTGCCGGAAAAGGTGGTCCCTTCCGCGCACTCTCCAACGCTCGGCGAGCTGTTGCCTTTATCGACTATTGAAGAACTCCACATCAAAAAAGTCCTGAAAAAAACATCCTCAATCCAGGAAGCGGCAACCATTCTCGGCATAGATCAGGCCACTTTATGGCGAAGGCGTAAGACCTACGGCATCTAGTCAGAAGGGCGGGTTTGGAACCCGCCCCTACGGCCCGTCAGCCTGCTGTGACCATTGGTATTATCGACCTTGCATTTTGCAATGTCCCAGCTGAAAAATCTTTCATTATTCAATAAGTAACACGCCGTTTTTTATAAGTATCCCATATTGTCTGGCTGTCAGAGAGTGGCATAATATTTGCTAGAATAATTCTATTCACTGAGGCTTTGTTTGTGCCGGTACAGAGGGTGTCTGGATGAATCTTAAAAAGAAAATATTAGTCGGCTATGGGGTCGCCCTGACCCTTATGGGTCTGGTCGTTACCTGGGCGATCCTCAATCTATGGTCACTCGGGCGGACGACCGATGCCATTCTGCATGATTATTATCGAAGTATCCTCGCCGTTGAAAAAATGCAGGATGCCCTGGCAAGACAGGACAGCGGCATGCTGCTTATGTTCATGGGCGACATTGACCGCGGCATCGACCAATATCACAACAATGAAACGCTGTTTCTCGAAGCGCTGGAACAGGCCAGAAAAAGTATCACCGTGCAGGGTGAGGCGGAAGTGATAGTCAATATCGAAAAACTGTACGGCAGGTACCGCGACCTGTTCCTGCTCTTGACCGGAGTGCCGGAGCAAAATGGGGCGAAATATGCCCTGACCCTTGAGACCTATAACAACATTATTTCCCCGATATTCAGCCAGGTCCGGGCAACCTGTATAAAGCTTAGAAATATGAATGAACAGACCATGTACACGGTCAGTGATACAGCCGGAAAAATTGCCAAACGGGCTATCTGGTCTACTATATTTGTCGCTTCCACCGCTTCCATCCTCGCCCTTATTTTCAGCCTGGTTTTTGCTGAGAAACTGGTTCTGCCGTTGCGGCGTTTTGTTGATGCCGCCCAGAAAATCACCACCGGTGAATATTCGGTGCAACTCTCGGTGGAGACCACCGATGAGCTTGGTCAGCTGGCGGTGGAATTTAACCGGATGACTGCGCAGCTGCGCCAGTATCACCTGATGAATGTCCACCGGATCATCGCCGAAAAAAATAAGGCCGATGCAATTCTTGCCAGTATCGAGGATGGCCTGGTGGTATTTGATACCGAGCACAGGGTGACCGGCATCAATCCGGCTGGTCGCCGCATCTTACATATCGAATTTGGTGAAGAAGATGTTCTGCACTGTGAGCAGATCCTCGCCGAACAGAATATCTGCGAGATAATCGCCGAAACTATTACCACCGGGAAACCGCCGGATATTCCGGAAGATTTGCGGATAACCACCTTTCAGGTGGAGGGAAGCACCCGACATTACCTGTTTTCGGTCACGGCTATCGGCCAAAGCGATCGCCAACCCGCGGGAGTTGTGCTGCTGTTAAAGGACATTACTCAGCTGCGTGAGGTGGAGCGGCTTAAAAACGAGTTTGTCATGGCAGCTTCCCATGAATTGCGTACGCCTCTTACCAGCCTGGGCATGGGCATCGACCTGCTTCTCGAACATGCTGTTCAGTTCCTGCCTGAAAAAGAAAAAGAGCTTCTACTGGCCGCCCACGATGAAGTGCACCGGATGAAGGCAATGGTCCACGACTTGCTCGATCTGTCAAAAATAGAGGCGGGCAGAATCGAGCTGGAGTTTGAGAGTATCCCGGTTGCCGCTTTGTTTGAGCATGCGCGAAATACTTTTAAAGGGCAGGTCAACATGAAGAATGTTCTCCTGTATCTTGATAATACGGAAGATCTGCCGTCGGTTCGGGCGGATGCCAATAAGATTGTCTGGGTTCTCTCCAATCTTGTGTCCAACGCGCTCAGATATGTTGACCAGGGTAGCTATATCCGTCTGAGCGCGAAAAAGGTCGGCCCGAATATCCATATTTCCGTTGAAGACGACGGCATCGGCATTCCACCGGAGCACCAGGCCCGGATATTTCAGAAATTCGTCCAGGTCAATAAACACGAAGGCGGCAGGACGGGACTTGGGCTTGCTATCTCAAAGGAAATAGTCCGGGCTCACGGTGGCACGATCTGGGTTGAGTCCAGTCCGGGTAAGGGCAGCGTATTTACCTTTACTATGCCAATTCACCAGTGTTGATGAACTTCGTAAAAATATTAAGCAGAAAAGCAATTTATAAACCAGGGTGCGTTGTTTCGATGCGCATCTGAACCATTCTACTCAATTGAGAGAGGGATTGTGCTATGGCGGAAATAATTAAGGCGAAGGTGCTGCTGGTTGATGACGAAGAGTCGTTCCTGACGACGCTGGCGAAACGATTGGAAGTGCGCGGCATGCAGGTCACCACGGTGACAAGAGGAAAGGATGCGGTAGCAATAGTAGACAAGCAGGCTTTTGATCTTGTGGTTCTCGATTTGTCTATGCCAGGTATAGACGGCCTGGAAACCCTGAAGCGGATAAAAGCCAGGCAACCGGATGCTGAGATAATCATGCTCACGGGGGAGGGTTCGATTAGGGCCGGTATCGAAGCAATGAAGCTCGGGGCAGAGGATTTTTTACAGAAACCGGTCAACATTACCGAACTGGTTGATAAAATCAGTGGAGCCAAAGACAAACGCCTGCACATCCTGCAAAATAAAAGCGTCAAAGAGATCGAAAAGATTTTGCATACCAAAGCCTGGTAGTAACATGTGCTTCGCGATCGTTGGTCAAGATTGTGCACTTCAACGATTAAAGCCAAGGCTGTAAATTTACCAGAAGGAGACAGCAAATGAGCACTGAAAAACAAACTATACGAGATATCATGATTCCTTTGACCGGCTTTCCCTGTCTGAAAGAAAACAGCACGGTCCAGGAGGCGATTCAACAACTGCGGTCGTTCTGTCCGATAGGCAGTTCCGGCCCCTGTGGTTTCAATGAATTAATGGTAGTCAACGACAAGGGCGGCCTGGTTGGGCGAGTCACCCAACAAGGCATTTTACGGGTACTTTTTTCTACCTTGCTTAATTCAGCCGGCATTAAGCCCTTTGAGGGAAGAACCCTGGAGTACAGTGATCTGTCAACTTTGCTGAACGGAGTCCTTATTAAAGAAGGGGTTAATCACCTCAACGCCGGGGTTTCGTCTGTTATAGAAAAGGGGATCAGGGTACTGCCTGCCTCGACCGATCTTATCCAGGCCATGTCGATCATGGTCATGGGCGGGGAAACCGTTCTGCCGGTTGAAGAACTGGGGATGCTTTGCGGAGTGGTCAAGTTGGCCGAGATTTTTGGTGCCATCGGGGACACGCTGATATCAATTAACAATAAACCATAAATATCTTAGAAAGGGCGTATACTATGTCATCAACATACAGTGAAGCAGTGGAGGTTAAAACCCCGTTTGACTGGAAGAGGGTCTTTTTCCTCTTTCTTGGAGTAGCCTTGTTCAGTATCATCTATTATGCTCCCCCTTGGCCGGATGCAATCGACCCAATGGGCAAGCATTTTACTTTGTCAGTACAGGGGAAGGGGGCCTTGGCGCTTTTTGCCCTCGCCGCCACCTGGTGGATTTTCGAGGTCCTGCCAATTGGTGTTACCGGTATAGCCATTGGGGTGATTCAAGCGATGTTTCTCATCCGTAAGCCGGATGTTGCCTTCAAGGATTTTATGGATCCCTCGGTTCTCTTTATCTTTGGCTCCATCGTTATCGGTCTGGTCTTCACCAAGAGCGGACTGACCAAGAGGATGGCCTATAAAATGCTATCGGTTGTCGGAGAGCGAACCAGCATGATCTATCTCGGCTGTTTCGTCATGACCGTCGCCCTGACGCACTTGATGGCCCATACTGCGGTGGCAGCGACCATGTTCCCGCTCCTGATGGCGATAAACGCCCTCTACTCCGAGGATGATAAGCCAACCAAGTTTGGTAAAGGTATTTTTATCGGCATGGCCTACGTAGCCGGAGCCGGCAGTATCATAACCTTGCTGGGCTCGGCCCGGGCTGCTGTGGGTATCGCTTTTTTCAAGGAGATGTCCGGGGTCGAAATCAGTTTTTTTCAACTCACCTATTATTTGTTCCCGCTAGGGTGGATCATGGTGGGGTTGATCTGGGCGATGATGATGGTTTTCTTTAAGCCTGAAAAAGCAGTGATTCCCGGACTCAAGGAACGTGCCAAACTGATGTATACTGATCTGGGCAATTGGAGCAGGAACGAAATAATGACCTTGGTCATCGTACTCTCCGTCATCGTCCTCATCGCGGCTAAAAACTTTGTCCCGGCCTTAAAGACCATAGACAAAACGGCCATCCTTTTGTCCTCAACTCTGTTGTTCTTTGTTTTCAATATCCTGAAGGTCGAGGATCTTGAAGATATTCCATGGAATATCATCCTGCTCTTCGGCGGGGCGATGTCTATCGGTTTTTGCCTCTGGCAGACCCATGCTGCCGAATGGCTGGCGGTCAACTGGCTGGGACTATTTAAAGAGGCGCCGGCAATCCTGTTTATATTGAGCATTGCCTTTTTTGTCATGGTCATGACCAATTTTATCATGAACGTGGCGGCAATAGCCATCTCCCTGCCGGTAGCCCTGGTAGTTGCTCCATACCTCGGTGTGGCTGGTGACGTTATCTTCTTCTCCGCTCTGGCGACTGCCGGAATGCCCTTCTTCCTGTTAATCGGGGCTGCACCGAACGCCATTGCCTACGGCTCCAAGCAGTTTACCGCCGGCGAGTTTTTCCGCTACGGTGTTCTGGCGAGTATTGTGCTGATGTTTGTCGTCTGGCTGATGGTGACGGTCATCTGGCCGATCATGGGCATGCCTATTTTGCTGGCAAAGTGATTTGTCTGCTGCAGAGCATCGGCGGTGCCGGGACTGTCGCGCATTGCCGCCGATGTTTTGCTGGTCATGAAATCAGGAGTGTCTGAGTAGGAGTCCTTTCGACAACCGAATCACCATAACTTCCATGAAACTGCTTTTCGACTTTTTTCCGCTGCTGTCTTTTTTCGTTGCCTACAAGTTTTTTGATATCTATGTTGCCACCGGAGTTGCCATTGCCGCCACTTTTCTGCAGGTCACCTTTTCTTGGTATACCACCCATAAGGTGGCTACCATGCAACTCGTCACTCTGGTGATCATCGTCATTTTTGGTGGCATGACTCTTTATCTTCATGACGAACAGTTTATCAAGTGGAAGCCAACCATCATCAACTGGCTCTTCGGGGGGGCGTTTCTGATCAGTCAGATCTTTGGTGAAAAGACTGCTGTCGAGCGACTGATGGGCTCCAACCTTACTTTGCCTCAACCGGTATGGCGGCGGCTGAATCTTGTCTGGGTGGTCTTTTTTCTTGTCCTGGGCGGGGCTAACCTCTACGTCATGGGCCATTTTGACCGCAATACCTGGGTCAACTTCAAGGTTTTCGGCATGTTTGGTTTGACTGTAGTGTTTATCATTATTCAGACTCTCTATCTCTCACGGTATATGACCGAGCCCGATTAAACATCGATAAAATCGTTCTAAAGATTTCCGGCTTATTTCCGCTTGCCGGAGCTATCTTTTGTCTCTGATACGAATGGCGTAACCAAAAAGATATGTGCAAAATGGCACGCCTAAAAGCAAACCCCAAAAACCAAACAATTTCCCGCCTATGGTCAGGATGATCAGGATAATAACCGGATTGATCCGCATATATGAACCATAGATTCTTGGATTGAGTATGTATCCTTCAATCAGATGTATGAAAGTGATAAGCAGCACTGCTAAAAACATAACCTTAATTCCAGAGGTCTGGAGAGCGATCAGACAGATAGGTACTGAGCTGATGAAAACACCAATGACCGGAATGAAGCTGCAGAAAAAAACGATCACTGAAAGAAAGGCCACATGTTCGCCAATTCCGAGCATTGTTATGCCTATGGCGGTTAAGATGCTATTGACTGTGGCGATGATCGACTGAGCCTCGAGTGCTCTGCCCAAAACTTGAGAGAAGTCACGGATATCATCGACAACACTCAGGTAGATGAATCGAAGCTTGGTGTTTTCCAACTCACGAACGCTTGCCGCAAGCCTTGGCAGATCGAGAAGGATAAGAAATGAGAACAGTATTGAAAGGAGAAAAGTTGAGGTAACCGCGGCAATTTTTCCGCCTATATTGCCTAAAGTCCCAAGGACATGATTGACATTTTCGATGCCCTCGGATTCCCCACCGACCTTGAGCAGCTCCTGGAGCATAGATCGGGATGGCGAATACTCCTGAGCATTGTTTTCCACCACCTTTTTATTACTATCCGGCGCTTCGACGACTAATTCCGGAAGGATTTCGCCGAGCAGGGGATATCTGCTGCTCAGTTCATGAATCTCCTTATCCACCCGTTCCAGATAGGAAGGGAACTGGCTCATAAAGAGTTCCGTTTGCACTTTCACCTTGGGCACTAGGAATACACCTACCATACTGAGTATGACGAGGAACAAGATTTCTACAAGAACTACCCGGAGAGTGCGGTTCTTGATGTGTTTTTCGAGACGCGCCACCCCATTCGCCTGTATCGTAGAAAAAACAAAGGTGAGAAAAAGCAAAAGAAAGAAAGAACGAAGCAGAAAAACCAGGCCAAACAGCATACCCCAAACCATGACGATGGCAATATGAGGAACAATTCGATCCCAGGGGCGAGGCAGTGTACTGAATGGCGGCCGGTTGGTTTTCATTGAAGGTACGTGTAGCTTTTATTATCGAGTTCCGAAAAAAATAATTTGTGAAATGCTAATGTTTTTTTAACCGAGGAGCTTATACTGTTACTCTGGGTACTGCAATGGTATTCAATTTAGCCTGATAAATGCTGTTCCTCTCATTGCCGCATAGATCTCTTTTTAAGATCGTATGGACCCTTTGTAATGCTCTTCCCAAACGACTATACATAAGAAACAGCTCTATGAACACCTGCATCGAAATCCTTCTAGTGAGGTGAAAGTCAGGATCTTCAAGCCCAAAACCAAGATCACTCTTCCATGCTCCCCAAATTCTTCTGATTCTGGGCCTGGGCGACGGTAAAGGCGATGATGGTGGACACGTTTTCCATATCGCTGTTCCGTTGGACCACATTGAAAGGCCTGCTGAGACCCATAAGGAGTGGCCCGATGGCCTTGGCCCCACCCAGTCGATCGAGTAGCTTATAAGAGACGTTTCCAGAGGTAAGATCTGGAAAAATAAGGACATTTGCCGATTGCCCCAACCGGTTGAACGGGAATCGCTTGTTTAAAATCGTATCGACCACAGCGGTATCCGCCTGCATTTCCCCATCGATGAGCAGGTTCGGCCTGCGGCGTTTGACAATATCTATTGCCGCGGTCACCTTGTCCACTTCAGGATGGCGGACACTGCCGAAGTTGGAGAACGAGAGCATGGCCACTCGAGGCTCCATATCGAAGAAGAGCGCCACTTCGCCTGCCAGGATCGCAATCTCGGCCAGATCTTCAGCATTGGGGTGAATGTTGACCGTGGCATCGGCAAACAGCAGGGTCCGGTTTTTCGAGATCATCAGGTAAAGACCGGAAACCTTGGACACGCCCGGCCGCCGGTCGATGACCTGGAGCACCGGACGGATGGCATTCGGGTAGGAATCGGCTACCCCGTGGACCTGACCATCCACCAGCCCTTCGCGCACCAGCATGGCGCCAAATACATAGGGGTTCTTGAGCTGCCGCTGTACTTCCCGCATCGGCCAGCCTCGACGTTGACGCAGTTGGAAAAGTATAGCGGCAAATGATTCCAGGTAAGGATTTTGATCAGGGTCAATGATTTCGATGCCCGCAAGCGGGATCTGCAGGCTGTCGGCGATGGCTGAGATTTTTTCCTGATTCCCCAGCAGCACCGGCTTGGCAATGCCGTCGTGCAGAGTATGGTAGGCCGCCCGGATGACCACTGGCAAACTCCCTTCCGGCAAAACGATACGTTTGGGATCCTGCTGGGCACGCATGATGATCTTGCGAATGAGTTCGCGTTCCGGACCGAGGGTGGCCTCCAATTTATTCACATACATTGTGCGCTCGGGGAGTGCAATCCTGGCTACACCACTTTCCACTGCGGCCTCGGCCACTGCCGGCACAACCTTCAGCAGGACACGACTGTCAAACGGTTTGGGGATTATATAATCGGCTCCGAACCGGATCGGTTTGTCACCATAGGCTCGGATTACCGCATCAGGAACATCTGCTCTGGCAAGCTCGGACAAGGCTCGCACGGCCGCAACCTTCATGGCCTCGTTGATCGAGGTCGCACCGACATCCAGTGCCCCGCGGAAGATATAGGGAAAGCCAAGAACATTGTTGACCTGGTTTGGGAAATCGGATCGGCCGGTGGCGACAATCGCATCAGGTCGTGCGGCTTTTGCCTCGTCATAATCGATCTCCGGATCCGGGTTGGCCAGGGCGAAAATGATCGGTGACGGGTTCATCTGCAAGAGCAGTTCCCCCGTAAAGGCGCCTTTTGCCGAAAGGCCAACCAGCAGATCCGACCCTCGTACCGCATCCGCTAAGGTTCGACGGTCGGTATCATTGGCGAATTCCTCCTTGTACGGATTCATTCCAGCAGTGCGTCCTTTGTAGATGACGCCCCTGGTATCCACCATCATCACGTTTTCTCGCAATACCCCAAGCAGAACATACAACCGGGCGCAGGCGATGGCCGCCGCTCCCGCCCCATTGATAACCACGCGCAGGTCCTCCAGCTTCCTTGTGGTAAGCGCCGCTGCATTGATCATTGCCGCGGCCGAGATGATTGCCGTGCCATGTTGGTCGTCATGGAAAACGGGAATGGACATCTGCTTTTTCAGCTGTTCTTCGATATAAAAACACTGGGGGGCTTTAATATCTTCCAGATTAATGCCACCAAAAGTCGGCTCCAACAACTTCACCGTGCGAATGAATTCGTCCGGGTCAGTCGTATCGATTTCCAGATCAAAAACATCGATATTGGCAAATCGTTTAAACAGTACGGCTTTTCCTTCCATAACCGGTTTGCTGGCCAGGGCGCCAATAGCACCGAGACCGAGCACCGCGGTGCCGTTGGTTATAACCGCAATCAGGTTGGCCCTGTTGGTATATTCAAAGGATTTTTGAGGATCCTTTTCGATCTCCAGGCAGGGGGCCGCCACCCCGGGGGTATAGGCCAGACTCAGATCGGCCTGACTTATAAACGGCTTGGTAGGGATCACTTCGGTTTTCCCCGGTCGCGGTTCCCTGTGATACCTCAGTGCTTCTTCGTAGTACATCATTTTTTTCTCCAATGCTCCAATTAGTTAATGATGATAAATAGTTGTTTCTAAAGGGTGCCGACTTCTCTATCCTGCATTAAACCGGCCCTCCGGAAGATATCCCACTCGGTATGCGTTCGTTGGGTGATTTTGTAGGTGACTTAAATGCTCAATCTTTCTGTGGATAAATCGCTGCATACGCATCAGGATAAAGTCTTTTCGCACAATCTCGGCATAAACCATGAGAAAATTGTGCTTCCGAATGTTCGCTGACATATTTTTCAATGCGCTCATATTCACCTTTTTCATTTCGTATCTTTAGGCAACCAGAGCAGATTGGTAAAATCCCTGTTAATATTTTTACTTTCTTTTCCAGGGATTTTTTTTGCAAGGCAGTTTTGGAAATCAAATACGCGTAAGCTAATAAGGCAAAAACTATTATGGAGGTATTAATTAAAACAACTGGGACGGTTTGAATGTCATTCCATAGATAGAGAAATCCTGCTCGCGTAAGAGGTAGTATTATGGATGAGGCATACGCCATTGGTTTTTTTAAATTCCAGGCTGCAATTCCAACCGGGAGAGCATACAGAATTGGAAATTCAATATTCTTTCCAGTAAGATAGTCGAGAAAAAGGACGAGTATTGCGGCCAGTATACAAAAGCAACTTACATTTTCTTCATATATCTCAGCAAAATATTTTGGTATCCTTTTCATAGAGTTTGCTCCTATTTTCGGATTTCCCCTACTTGGCAAACCCGAAAAACTCAAGCAGAAGATAGCTCAGACCGGCAATTGTTCCAGCCGCCGGAATTGTGATAACCCAGGCCACCGCCAGATTGGCGGCAATCTCCCAACGAACAGCTGACAAACGTTTGGTGGATCCCACTCCGAATATACAGGCGGTAATTGTGTGGGTTGTGGAAACTGGTGCACCAAAAAGAGATGCCCCGGTGATAACCATAGCGGCAGAGGTTTCAGCTGCAAAGCCATGTATCGGTTCGAGTTTAAAAATACGATGGCCCATCGTCTTGATAATTTTCCACCCGCCAAGGGCTGTGCCAAGCGCCATCGCCAATGCGCAGGAAAGTTTCACCCACAAGGGCACATAAATGACATCAATTTTATGAAAAAGAAAGAGGGCCAGGGCGATCACACCCATAGTTTTCTGGGCGTCATTAAAGCCATGACTGGTGGCCATAAATGCCGCCGAGATGATCTGCAATTTCTTGAAGCTTTTGTTGACTGATCTCCTGTTTACCCGTGAAAAAATAACCATCAGACCAATCATTACCAAATAGCTGACCGCAAAACCGGCTAGAGGAGAAAAAATCATCGGCAGGAGTATTTTTTTAAAAATACTTGCCGAATTGAGACTCATAAAACCGGCATGAGTCACCGCCGCACCAATCAGTCCACCAATGAGGGCATGAGAAGATGAGGAGGGGAGGCCATAATACCAGGTAAGCAGGTTCCAGGCTATCGCACCAATTAGAGCAGCCAACACCAGAATCTGGCTTCCCATCACCACATCGGTATTCACTATACCTTTTCCCAGCGTGCTTGCCACTTCCGTGCCAAGCAGTGCTCCGACCAGATTCAGTGCGGCAGCCATGCAAACAGCTGCTCGAGGTGAGATCACCTTGGTTGAAACCACAGTGGCAATGGCATTGGCGCAGTCATGTGCCCCATTTGTAAAGTCAAATATCAAAGCGACAAATACGATGATGAAAAGAAGTACCGGGATATCAAGCATTTTTCAACACCACTTCCTCAATAGCATCAGACAGGTCATCGACCCTCTCGATTACCTGCTCAATCCGATCATAGACCTGAACCCATTTTATTATATCAAGAACGCCCTTAAATTCAGTCACTTCGACATCCTGCAGCTCGGACAAACCAGTACTCAGGAGCATATCACATTCTCCTTTCAGGCTTTTTATTTGACGGACGAACGGCGTAACATCTTTTTTATCACGAAGGCCAACAATCATTTCTCCGGTAAAATTGACCATCTTCTTCACATTATGGACCATTTTCTTGGCTGGAAAGCGGATATAGGAAATGCCCGAAACCCGGGTTCTGGCGGCAATATTTTTAAAAAAATTGATGGAATCTTCCTGGGCCATAGTGATCTGGTAGATATCTTCTCGATCAATAGGGGTGATAAAAGTCTGCGACAACTGCCGGGAAATTGTATGACAGAGTTCGTCAGCTTCTGATTCCTTTGCATCCATACGCTTAAAGACTTTGTCAATTGTGGTGAAATCCTCAAAAATATATTCGAGATCAGCAGCGACATTTTTCAGGATTTGATTCTGCTCGATAAGCATGTCGTAGAACCGGATTGCCCTGGGAAACAAGGAGAAGGCCATTATTTCGCTCCTGCCGGATTATATCAGCGGCTTTTTTAGTCATTATATTTGAAAGGCTTGAACGTTGGTGATTTGCCTGTAACGCCTTTTGAAGCGTCTGTTGGAGGATCAAAGAGGATTCAAAATTGGAGGAGGCATTGGAAGCCGGTGATTTTGTTTGGTCAGGCTTTAACATTAATCGAATTTTACATTTTTCCCAATTTATTTCGTCGTAACGCATTGCGCCGAAATATTTTGCCCACTCCGACAATACGACTGGATATCTGCCTATGAATATTAGAAGCCCTTCCTCATCTCCCCGCATTTTCAAGCTAAAGGCTTCTCTTCAAGAAAAAGGCGCATCAGTGGTGCGCTGGTGATGCTGGTAACGAGGGCCATAATAATGAGGGCAACAAAAACCGCATTATTGATAAGCCCTGCATCATACGCCAGGGAGCCAAGAATAATCTCCATAGCTCCTCTGGCGTTGAGGCCGAAACCGACTGCCAGAGATTTTCGGGAAGACATTCCGCCAAGTCTGGCTCCGATGCCGGCACCAGCAACTTTGCCGGCAAATGCCAGCAGCAGGATCACCAGCACCAGAGTTGGATCGAAGTGTTCAATGAAATTGACTTTCAAGCCAATGGAAACGAAGAATAACGGGGCAAAGAAATTGGTAACAAATTGGTGCATAATCTCCCGTGCCTGCTCGCGAAAATAGACGGAGTCACCAATAGCGAGTCCAGCAATAAAGGCTCCGAGAATAGCGTGAATGTGGATAAATTCAGTAAACGCGGCACAGAGCAGGCAGAGACTGAGGCTGAACGCCAGGACACCGCCCGGCCAGCTCAGTTTCGTCTGAATCCAGGGCAGGGTGCGATTCAAGACAAACCGCCCGACAACCAGCATGAAAATAGCGAAAACCACAATCGAGACAAGGCTTTGCGTGACCCCTCCGCCACCGTTATTTTTATTTACCATGGACAAAATAAAGGAAAAAATTATCCAGCCGACAACATCGTTTAAGACGGCGGAAGCGATGATCACCGCACCGACCTCTGTTTTCAGGAGCTTCATGTCGAGGAGAATTCTGGCAATAACCGGCAGGGCAGAAATTGACATTGCTGTCCCGAGAAACAAAGAAAAGAGAAGATGGGTTGGGCCATTTCCGACTACTGAAAACCAGTGTGGAAATAACCAGGCCAGAACAAAACCTGACATAAAAGGAAGAACCATACTGCCTAAACCGGTTGAGACAGCCGTCTTGCCATGTCTGAGGAAAAGGGAAAAACGCAGCTCCAGGCCGGTAATGAAGAGAAGCAATATCACTGACAACGACAATATTGCGTCAAGAGCAATTGAGAAATGACCGTTTTCCGTGAAAGGAAATATTGTTGTGTACATCCCTGGAGCAATGCTGCCGAACACGGTAGGCCCGAGAGCAACCCCGACTAGCAGCTCTCCCATGACCATCGGCATGCCGATTCTCTTACCCAACTCTGAGGCAATGCGCGAGAAAATCAGCATAATACTGATCGCCAGCAACAAGATTACCAGATCATTTTGACTCAGTTTCACCATAGCAGAGTAATTGAGGGGAAATCAGGTGTCGTTGGTAAGTCGTGAGTGAACAATGAGAATATTACAGGGCAGTTGTTCAAGGATGTATTCCATGTCATGGGTGAAAATCCGATCCATCAGTCCATACCTGCTGTCCGGGGAATTGATAACAAGGAGGTCAGCTCGACAGTCTTCGGCGTATTTACGGATCACAAAACCTGGTCGACCAAAAAGTACCTCCGTGATAACATTGATTTCCCCGGTGTTGCAATCGGCGATTCTCTTCCGTATCGTATCTTCCGCCTCATTATAAAGCTGTTCCTTTACAGAGGATCGTTCGCCGGTCGTGCTGTCACCCGACAACGCCATTGCCAGACCTGCCTGGTCCACCTGTTTGACCACACGCATCTCGCAGCAGCCAACCCGGTGGGCAAAATAAAAAGCAGTGATTAGTGTAGGTATAGTTTTCCGGTGATCAACACAATCAGTCACGATCTTTTCGAATTTACTTCCACTAACCCTTGGTTCGGTGAGCAACAGAAGAGAACATTTGGCACGCCGACTCAGACCTCTTGCCACGGTGCCCAGATAATAGCGGAACATTGTCTCCCGCCGTAAAGCTCCAAGCACCAGGAGGTCAACCATATTTTCTTTGCAGGTGCTGAGCAGTGAAACAATCGGATCACCATCAGCCCAGATACATTTCACATCTTGTCCAACACCAATTTTTTGAGATGTCTCCTGTAAATATGCCTCTTTAGCGGGAGTATGTTTGCCGATATGGATCAAAAGCAATTTGGCCCCGAAGGTATGCGCTAGCTGCCTTGCTTCACTAAGCAGCGGGCCAGGGTTCGGGGAACAAGTGACGGCTACGGCGATGGTCTCGAACGGGAAGGGGAGGCGGGCTTTTAATTGTTTGTGGTCCATACGCTTTCTTCGGAAAAATGTTTGCCACATCCTTGAGTTATTGATTTATAATGGACCGAAAGGTACAAGTTTTAGAATGATTAGTATTCAGATCTATCATTGCATAACGGAATGCGCCATATCTATATTGTTCTCAACTGGGAAATCTGGTACCTGCCCATATAAATTTTGTTCTTTTTATTTATATTTTAACAGTCATATTGTAAGTAACTAGAGTTGTATTATTACATATTCCATATAACGATTTGAGTATCCTGCCCAAAGGTTGATCTTTTTTCTTTTTCAGTAATCTACAAGGAGTTCCATGAACACTTCACTCAGGCTCAGGCTAGGTGCCGTCTTCTTTCTTGTGCTTTTTGCACTCATGACAATTTTTCCATCGTTTTATGCCGGGACGCCGACATGGTGGAAAAAATATCTGGCCCCCGGTGGCTTGCATCTCGGCCTTGATTTGCAGGGAGGCATGCATCTGGTTTTAAAGGTCGATCTTGAAAAGGCCGCGCAAAACTCGCTCAGCCTGGTTGCGGGTGATTTAAAGGATCGTCTGGCCGAACAATCGATCAGCATCGTGCAAAGCAAGGCAGCGCAGGCGGGAACGATACAATTTACCCTTCCCAACACCAACGCTGTTGAAAAAGTTATCGCCGCCGCTAAAGAAGATCCCGATGTTGTTGTGCGTACCGAGACAAAAGAGGGGACTTTCCCCCGTATTATGGTCAGTTTATCCAAGGAAAAACTCGATTATATCAAGGCTAATGCGGTCAACCAGTCACTGGAAATCCTGCGCAACAGGATTGACCAGTTCGGTGTCGCCGAACCGGTGATTATCCGGCAGGGCGATGATGAGATCGTTATCCAGCTGCCAGGCGTAAAAGACCCGAAAAGAGCCTTGAAGCTGCTCGGCGATACCGCCCAGCTCGAATTTAAAATTGTTGCCGATTCCGAAGGCGTGAATGTCGCTGAACTGGTGGCCCAGACCATTCAGTCCGGTGTCTGGCATGATGGTGAGAGTATCAAAAAACTCAACCAGCTTCTGGAAAACCGGTTGCCCAGAGACACTTCCGTCTATTTTGAAAAAGAGGTTGACAAGGTCACCCAAAGGGAGACCAGTCGTCCGCTGCTCCTGCAGAATAAAACGCTGATGACCGGCGAGATGATCAAGGATGCCCGGGTGCGGGTCGGTGGCAATTTTAACGAGCCTTATGTCAGCCTGGATATGACCGGTACCGGGGCCAGGATATTTGGTAATATCACCGAAAAAAACGTCGGCAAGAGAATGGCGATTGTCCTGGATGATATCGTCCGGTCCGCACCGGTCATTCGCGAAAAAATACTCGGTGGCTCGGCCCAGATTTCCGGCAGTTTTACCCATGAAGACGCAACTGATCTGGCCATCGTTCTGCGGGTTGGCGCGCTTCCCGCGCCGGTTGATATCATCCAGAATATGACGGTCGGTGCCAGCCTGGGACAGGATTCTATCCAGAAAGGCATTTATTCCGGGATGCTCGGCGCCCTGCTGGTTGTTGGTTTTATGCTCATCTATTACCGCCTGTCCGGAGTTATTGCCAATAGTGCCATGGTCCTGAATATTCTGTTTCTGTTTGCCGGACTGGCTGTGCTCAGCGCAACGCTTACCATGCCCGGCATTGCCGGCATCGTGCTTTCCGTCGGCATGGCGGTTGATTCCAACGTGCTCATCTTTGAGCGGATGCGCGAGGAATCGGCGCTTGGAAAATCGATCAAATCGAGCATTGACGGCGGTTTCAGCAAAGCCTTTCTGACCATTATTGATGCCCATGTAACCACCCTGATTACCGCCCTGGCCCTGTTTTTATTCGGCACCGGCCCGGTCAAAGGCTTTGCGGTAACCTTATCGCTGGGCATCATTTTCAATCTTTTCACCTCTATCTATTACTCGCACTGGGTCTTCAACGTCCTCACTGCCCATAAAGTTGATCAAGCGTCTCAATTTTATGCAGTTTATCAAAAAACCAAGCCTCGACTATATGAAGTTGCGCAAGATCGCCTTCGGCTTTTCCGGGGCATTGGCACTGTTGGGAATGGTTGCTTTTGTTGAAATACTGATGGGCAATGCCAATATGGGGGTAGATTTCGCCGGAGGCTCTCTGCTGCAGTATAAAACCGAGAAAAATTTTACCATGGCCGAGGTCCGCACGGTCTTTGACAAAAGTGGGCTGGAAGGAATTGATTTGCAGAAAGTAGAAAACGAAGGTCGGTTGATGGTGAAAATAAAAAAATCGACCAAGGTCATCGCCGCAGAACTCAACGAGCAGATTACCGGTGTACTCAATAGCCAGCTTCCCGATAAGAAATTTTCTTTGGAGAGCCAGACGGAAATCGGCTCGTCGGTCAGTGCCGTGCTGCGCAACAAGGCGATGCTGGCCATTGTTCTGTCGATGAGCGGGGTCATTGTCTATCTTGCTTTTCGCTTCAGCTTCAGCTTCGGCATCGGCGCGGCTGTCGCCACTTTTCATGATGTCCTGGCCGTGCTCGGCATCTGCTGGCTGATGAATATCGAGATGACGCTGTTGATGGTCACGGCGTTACTGACCCTGGCCGGATATTCGTTGAACGATACGGTGGTTATCTTCGACCGGATCCGTGAAAACATGAACAAATCAGAAACTCCGTCTTTACTCAAGGTGATCAACAACAGTGTCAACGAGGTGCTGTCCCGGTCGATTGTCACTTCTTTCACAGTTTTTTTAAGTCTGCTGGCCCTCTTTCTGTTTGGCGGTTCGGTAATTCACGATTTTTCATTTGCCCTGCTTTTGGGGGTCATTATCGGCACGTATTCATCAATTTTTGTGGCGAGTCCTATCCTCACCCTCTGGGATAAAAACTGATGCTGTCATAAAAAGGATCGGTCGCCTTCTTTGTTGTTTTTTTGCTGGTTTCCGACATACTGCCTGGTAGTTGGCAGCCAGCAAAAAATACCACATCTTTTTATGTTGATAGGCTTTTGAACAAACTTCCAATTTACCTTCAGTAAGAATAGCAAGTCGTTGCTTTATCGAGATTATGAAATTTTGCAACCCAATGGAAAAATTATTCAGAGAGTGACTTTCCGGGCCATAGTATTGGCGGGATACATGCTTCCCATCTCGTTGCTTACTCGAGTGGGGTGAGCCGAAGCAGGCGACCACCTTCTTCATCCTCCAGAACCCATATTGCACCATTTGGTCCTTGCTCAACCTCTCTTATACGTCTGCCCATGGCAAAACGTTCGACCTCCTCGGCCCGGTCACCCTCAACCTTGATCCGTACCAGTGATTTTGATCTGAGTCCGCCGACAAAGGCATTATCCTGCCACTTTGGGAACATAGAGCCGTCGTATATGATCAGACCTGATGGGGCAACAGTTGGTACCCAGTATACCTCAGGCGCATGGAATTCTGGTCGAGTATCATGATCGGGAATAGGAATACCGGAGTATTGATCGCCCCAGGACACAATTGGCCAACCGTAATTATCTCCACCAAGAGTCAAGTTGAATTCATCTCCGTGCCTGGGGCCCATTTCGTGTGTCCACAGTCTACCCTGTTTGTCGAAAGCAATGCCAAGCAAATTGCGATGTCCGAGAGACCAGAAGGTTTTCGCGAGTTCACCCTTGTCCTGAAACGGATTGTCAGATGGCACTGATCCGTCTGCGTTTAGCCTGATGACCTTGCCCAAATTTTGTTCCCAGCTCTGGGCTGGTGACTGTTTTTGCCGCTCACCGGAAGTGATGAATAAATGTCCATCTGGGCTAAATGCCAACCGGTGTGAGTAATGCCCGCTCCCTGAGACTTTGGGACTTTGCCGCCAGATGATTTCTAGGTTTTCTAATTTTGGTTTGGCAGAGGCAGACGCAGGACGGAATCGAGCCCGGGCAACGGCTGCTCCCCTGTTTCCAGACGCATCCTGCTCAGCGTAAGAGAGGTATATCCAGCTGTTTTCCTTGTATTGAGGATGGAGAATTATATCACCCAAACCTCCCTGGCCGCCATAAGCTACCTCGGGTACGCCTTTGACGGGCACCTTGGAACTATCATCAAGGTGAACCTGAAGCAAAGTGCCGGGTTTTTCAGTTACAAGGAGATCGCCGTCCGGTAAAAAGGTCATGGCCCAGGGTTCATTGAATGTTGCAAAACTCTCGGCGAGGAGCCTTGAGCCTGCGTTGCCTACAATCGTGTTACCAATAGAGCCGGCGTAAGTGCTGCAGGAAAGCAGGAGCAATAGCAGGGACAGGTAACTTGTTAAATGTAATGGCCGCATAATTCTCTCCACTTTATATTGGAACTTGACAGAACTCTGCCTTGGAAAAAATATAATATGTATTCTAGATGCACATGTAACCGATAGCGCCTGTGATTTTACATTTTCCAGAAACTTAGGGGAGAATGGGACAAGTTGAAACTCGAGATTATTCCATCTATAAAAGTGGTTATTTTTTCTGCTTTCAAGCTCTATCAGGTAATAAATTCCAACATGTGTCAGGACCAAAAAGAAGCTTGATGTCGTCACTCGATGGCGGTTCACAGTGAACTGCTCCGTATAGTCTGGCTATAGCAGCAGCGGCAGGAGTAAAATAGAACGTGGTAGCGTTTAGGCTTTGAACCTGCTTTGCAAAAACACCCATCCCTTCCTGCGCCCCACTTGTTGTGAAATACTTCAAGAAAACATTCTGTATTTTCTGTTTCGGTTCATCTTTATCACTGAAAGTGATCGAATACCAATCCATACGTCCTCCATTGAATGTTGGCTGAAAAAGCAAATTTATCAAAAGATCAATATTCATCGACACTATAACAGATTGGTTTCTGATTTGGGAGCATTGCTCCTTTTCCATTTACTGTCTTTGATTCCCTGGATGCCTCTCTTTTAGAGAGGGAGGGTCAGTGGCACTTGAGTTTTAAGTTGGCCGCCGAGCTGATCTCGATATAGCTTGCTCCTTGCCGGGGGCCGAAGCTGCCGGCGAGGATGACGATCTGATCGTCGTCGTGAAAACGGTTTTCAGCTATAAGGCGACATATCGACTGCTGCAGGGGGGCGCCGTTGCCGAGGTCCATAGGGATATAATCAGCATAGACTCCATAAGAGAGTGACAACAGGCGCATGACTCGGCGGTTGTAAGTCTGGGCATAAATGACATTGGTGCCTCGGTAAGCAGAAAGAGCCCGGATCGAAGTTCCGGTGAGGGAATCGGCGACGATTGCCTTGGTGTTTAAACGAAGAGCCGCTTTAACCGCGGACTTGGCCAGGTAGGCGGCCACCTTGTTCTCCTGGGTGTAGCCGACGTCTATGTAGCCCCGTTTCTTGCTTTCCACCTCCACCGCGATCTTGGCCATGATTCGTACCGCCAACTCAGGATACTTACCGTTTGCCGTCTCGCCGGAGAGCATCAGGGCATCCGAGTGATCCAGGCAGGCGTTGGCCACATCCGAGACCTCAGCTCTTGTCGGGCGGGGCGAATCGATCATGGAGTGCAGCATCTGAGTGGCAACAATAACAGGTTTGCGGCGTTCGATGCAGTCCCGGATGATGCCTTTTTGAATCAGCGGGATCTGCTCAGCAGGGATTTCCACAGCTAAGTCACCACGGGCAATCATGATTCCATAGGCTTGGTCAAGGATCTCTCCGAGATTGTTGACCCCTTCGGCGTTTTCAATCTTGGCGATTATCTTGATCGGGGAGTTGGTTTCGTCCAGGATCTCCTGGACTGCAAGGACATCTTCCTTGTTGCGGACAAAGGAGTGGGCGATAAAATCCAGGTCGTTTTTAGCAGCAAAGCGAATGAAATCCTTGTCTTTTTCGCTCAAAGCAGGCAGTTTCACATGCACTGCCGGGATATTGATACTTTTACGCTCGCGGATTACACCGTCATTTTCCACCGAGCAGTAAAGGTACTGAGCATCTTTTTCAAGGACGGCGAGGGCGACATAGCCATCGTCAATAAGAATGGAGCTGCCCACAGGGACATCCCTGACAAAGTCTATGTGGGACAAGCATATGATGTCACCGGAAGATTTTCTTTCCGGTGCACCGGTGATACGGATGACATCGCCGTACTTGACCATCAGCGGTTCGTCAGCACGGCAGGTTCTAATCTCCGGCCCCTTGGTGTCAAGCAGTATACCGATCTTGTCCGAAACAGCCCGAGTGTTGTCGATGACCTCTTTGGCGTCTTCGTGGGTCATGTGGGCCGTGTTGAGACGTACTACATTGATGCCGGCCTTATAAAGGCCTTCGATAAAGGCGACAGAACAGTTCATAGAAGAGATGGTGGCGACAATCTTGGTGAGTCTTGGCATAAGTATTTCGTGAGTTTTGGTTATAACAAGGGGGACCGAGTGAAAATACACGGCTGCATAAAAAACTCTTCCTAAGGATATCTGTGAATGGACCAAGGTTCAAGGAAAAGGGGAGGGAGGTAAAAATAACATAGAAATAACAGATCAGGAACCAGACGAGGCAAAGACGCGGTAATTGTTCTCTACGCCTATTGCGATCACTGTTTACCGAGGGTTTGTTACTCTGAACTGACGGGCATCGTGGCTTGCTAAAGTTGGCGCTTACCTGGGAAAGTACCAATGGCGAGGCGCTGGCGCAAGGGAGAGGCCGCGGCGCGAGGCCGGAAGCCCTTCGCCGACCAGAATGCCGATATCGGTGATCAGGCTGCGTTTGTTGGAAAAATAGCTATGCCCTAGCCCAAGTCCAAGCAGATTCGTATCGACCGCGGTTGCGTCGATGGTTTCCAATTTGTCGGTTACGAACGGCATCTCCCGAATCGCACCGATGCGATCCGCCTTGTGAAGCAACGACGAGAAGAAGAGCGCCCGATCGTTTTTCGAGGCGTAGGATGTATAGTTTGCACCGCTGCCGCTGATTCGCGGGAACTGTTGTTTGAACAGGTCGACGTAGACATCGGCCGCCACGAACAGTACCTGTCCCAGTTTCCTGTTCGGCCAGGCACCACCGGCCAGTCCATAGAGCAGGACGCGGTTGCCCATGCTGTGCGCCAGCAGATGCACCTTTCCCCAAGGTCCGTGCTCGATCGACTGGAGGAATCCGTGGAACTCCGGCGCGGAGAGCAGCGCCCGTTCCTCATCAGCACCGTACCCAAGAAGCGCCCCTTGAGACGGCCAGCTGAAGAGGATGATCCGGCCCTTGAACTGTATGTCGAATGCGAACTGGGCGGCCCGGCGCGCCGCTTCCTCGAAAGTGACGTTATAGCCATGCGTAAAAACCAGCAAACCGCGAGCGGCATCCGGGTCTTTTTCCAGCCGCACGACGAATTCGCTCCCGGAAAGGTCCTGGGGGTCGCCCAGCACGACATAACGCCGTGGGTCATTCTTGTCGCTCAACCGATTCCACCAGCTCCGCTGCTCCACCTTACCCAGGTGGTGCCGATCGATCGGGATGGTGATCATTGCCAGCCCGTAGGCCAGTTTTTCGGCAGGATCGGAGGAGAAGTACTCGCCCGCCTTGTTGCCCCGTTTACGATTGGTGGCGAAGAAAACCTGGACTTCGTGAGGTTCGGCCTCAACGACAACCGCCTCACCGAGTTGCCGGCCAACAGCCCCGGAGATGTCGGTCAGTTGGGCGGATACGTCGGTCGGCGCCATCACGGAAGGATCGGGCTGATGGAATTCGCGCGTGCGACCGAAGTCCACCTGAGCACGAGCAATCAGTTCCTGAACGAACGCATAGGCCGGTGTCTCTTCCAGCAGATCGAGCAAATCGTCGAGGATCAGCGCGATAGCTTCGGTATTCGGCGCGGCGGCAAGTCTGGCGGCAATTCTGCCCAACGATGTCTGCATGGAGGGGCTTGCCTCGCCCATCTTGATCTTCACGCTGTTCCAATTGCCAAGGAGACCGTCGAGCAGTGCGAGTTGTTGAATGTTGTCTGACATGGGGTTACTCCTGTCCTGATAGGGTGAATGCAGCCCAGTACCACGGTTCAGCGTACGGGCGGTTGTCCGGCGGGTCTTTGCGGAATTCGCTGCGTTTGCCGGCGGCCAGCGGACCGACTGGCGGCGGTAATTCCCGGGCTTCCCGCAGGAGCGCCATCAGTTCGCCAACGGTTGCTGTCCGCAGCCAGATCTGTGCTCTCCGCAGCGCTTGCGATGGAGAAGTCGTTGTGCTCTGCAGCTCCCGATAGAACCGCCCGACCAAAAACGCCGACGCAGTGTCATCCACCGGCCAGAGGGTTGCCAGAACGCTACGGCTGCCGGCGTGAAGAAAGGCCGCGGGGAAGCCGAGCGACTCGTCGGGAGTGGAGGCTACCCGGGTGACTGCGGTTTCGCAGGCCGAGAGAACCACCAAGGCCGGGCAGTTTTCCTTGAGTGTTGGCAATAGCGATTCGATGGTAAGCTGTTCGCCTCCGGCAAGGACGATGCTGGATTGCAAGGGCCGGTTCAGATCGAAGCGAGCGTGCGTAGCGAGATGGAGGATACTGGCGTGGGGAATGGCTGAAAGCACGGCAGACATCGTTACATCAGCCCCATGCAGGACGTGCACGGGCATGCTGTCGAGGGCCTGCCGAACCCAGGCCGATTCGATTTCGGCGAACGGCAGGTTGCCCAGCGGATCCACCAGCAGCAGCGCCTGCTCGCGACTGTTTTTCGCCGGGTTGGCGATCAACAGCGAGCCGACGGATGGCGCGTAGCGGATGACATAGTCGTCGACCAACCAGTGCCGTTGCCCGTTGTCATCAGTATGCCAAGCCGCATGCATGGGGAATATCCCGCTGCCACCCTGGTGGAACCAGACCAGTTCTGCGCCTACTGCTGCGCCCAGGCACGACAGTCCGTCTAATACCGGTGCCCACACCTGCTTGTAGAGGATTCCACCTGTATCGTCGATAATCTGTCGCCAGGCGTCGGGCTGCGAATGTTGCTGGTGGTAGGCAAGCAGCCAGCCACCGAGAGACTTCGCGTTGGTACCACCTCTTTGCAGTTCCAGCAGCTGGTCGCGGCCAAACCGGGGGAGCCAGATGACCTTGTTGCCGCGCTCGGATACAATCACCACGACGCCGGAAGACGCCACGAAATTGGCGAACAGGAGCGCACCGCCGGAAGGAATCAATCGCATCAGATCGGACGGTGTCCAATCGTTGCCGTCCATCCGCCAGAAGACGCCCTTGCCAAGATCGAGTGCTTTGAGCGCTTCGTCCAGCTGGTCGAGGCGCAGCAGGCAATAGGCCAACAGTGCCGAAGAATCGCGGAATTCCCAGATCCGTTCCATGCGCCCGGCAAGGCTGCTGGCTTGCGCGAGCGCGGCGCTTGCTTCGTCCAGCGCTCCCCGTAGATAGTTGGCGGCCTGGTCATACTGTTCGGTGAGCAAGAGTCCGTCCGCGACCACCTGTCGCACAACGCGGCGATTGCGTAGTGCTTCGGGTGCGTCCAGGAGGGCAAGCGCAGCTTCCCCGTGTTCGACTAGCCCCGCGACGTGCGCACCATCGCCGGCCTTGATGCGTTCCAGGCAGATGAGGACGCGAAATGTCTCGGCGGTTGCCATAAGTGAAGGACTCTGCGTTCTGTCGATGAGACTCGCCGCCTGGCCGCAGAGCGTCTCCGCCTCGCTCAGCTCGGTATCGCCGGAGCGGTCGGGACGCAGAATTGCACGGACCAGTCCGAGTAACGCCTCGGCCCGCAGGCGCCAATCTTGATCCGGACGACAGGCATTCACCGCATCGCGGGCGAAACGCACCGAGATTTCAAGGTTGCCGCCCGAATTGTCACCCCCCAGGAAGCGATAGCATTCGCTCAATGCGATACAGGTCTCGATCCAGACGTCGCCGGCGCGATCGGGTAATGCATCGAGCGCTTGCTGGTGCCGTGCGATTCGCCGTTCAAGCGCCTTATTGAAGTCGGCGTCCGGTTCCTCCTGGTAGGCGAAAGCGAGCGCGTTCTGCGTCCTAGCCCAGCAAACCGGATCCTCGCTTCTGGCAACGAGCGCCGCGTCTTGTTCCAGGTAGGCAACCCGTTTCTTCCAGTTCTCATAAGGATCGCCCAGGGTGTGAAATTGATACAGGGCGGCAAGTGGTGCTGCCATGTAGGAGTGTTCGCCGACCACGCATTCCAGGTGTTCGATTGCCTCTTGCTGCTGTTCGGGGCTTAATGGCGCCTGCTGCGCCAACAACCAGCCTATTCCCTCGTGGCAGGCGAGCCAGCTGTCCCGCTCCGTAACGGAGTCCCATACATCGAGAGCCTCCCGATACGCGGCAATGGCTGCTGCCGGATCAACAGCCTCCGATAGCGAGGCATACTTGCTACGGAAGGCCGCCCAGCGAAGTGGTTCGATGCTGCGGTCTGATAAGGCAGCGCCCTCGTCCATCAACGCCCGCAATCGCTCAACATCCCGCTCGGGATCGAGCGTTGCCAATTCTGCTACCAAGTCATTCAGACGCTTCCGACGATCTTCCTCTGATTGTTGCATGACACGGACTCCTCATTTTGAGACAGTAACCAAGCAGATTTTAACGCTATGCCTATGCGATTAAGAGAAAAGATGCTGCTGACAGACGGCGTGACGAGGTGGGCCGCGAGGCATCTTGAATGACGAGAATTTCTAAGCGCCCGGTTTCCTGCTCGGGGCCAAGATTAAACCAGTCGAAAAAGATGGTCATTTCCTCCGCCTGATCAGTTTTCCCTGTTTATAACGAACAGCTGTAAGCTGGACGTCCAGTCGTTCATGGTCCTTCTGGAAATTGGGCCAATCTTCTCAGTCATAGATATGCATTCTGTGTTTCCTTATGTGGAGAATATAGTCTGTACTCAACGCATGAGCAAAATATTTTCAGCAGGGGATAAATGAAAACAACAAGACTGATGAATCAAGATATCTGAGAGCAACATGTTTCGCGTAGTTTTAAGTGCTGAGGCGTACGGTAAAACCATAAAAACACAACACAAAAGGTATCTAGGGGGAACTTAACATTACCATCATCTCTATCAAGTGGGGTTATTTGAAAGGTATGGTTTGCTATTAACGAGTTGCCGCAACCGTCCTTCCAACTCTGAAGCATATTCATATGAAGAAAGAGCGGTACACTTCAGGGCACATGCTTTATTGAGTTGTGCAATCTGGGATTGCAGGAGGCCGCTGTCTGTCATGAGTTCCGTTTTGTTAAAGAGGTCTCGGATCTTTCCGTCAAACACCGTTTTTCCGTCAGAAAGCGATATTGCTCTCACGATATTCTCTGCGACAAAATCCATGTCGTGTGAGATAATAATGACCGTTTTGTTCTTAGCCTGCAGTTTTTTTAATGTGGCAATTAAGAGTGAAATTTCATACGGATCGAGTCCTGCAGTCGGTTCATCGAAAACAAGAACGGGGGTATCCATTGCCACAATTGAGGCCATCGCAATTCTTTTGCGTTCGCTGTAGCCGAAATCATGGGGATTTCTATTTTTAAAAGGCGTCAGCTCAAAAAGCGCCAGAGCCTCTTCTGCCAGCAATCTGATCTTTTTTGCCGGATATCCGAGATTGTTGGGACCAAAAACAACCTCATCCCAAACAGTTCGCTGGCAGATCTGATCGTCCGGATTTTGGAAGAGCAGTGCCACCTGACCAGCCAGCTGCGCCGTTGTGGCCATTGTGGTATCCTTGCCGGCTATCCATACCTTACCGGCAGAAGGTTTGAGCAAGCCGTTTAGATGCTTGACCAGAGTGGATTTGCCAGAACCGTTGTGCCCTGTCAGCGCTACACATTCGCCTGCAGAAATCACAAAAGAGATATTGCGCAGTGCAGCTACAGAATCACTGTAGGTGAATGATAGATCATCAACGTGAAGAAGCATGCTTTCTCCCAAGAGGTGCAAGGCCGTTAACTGTCTCGGATAGTGATGCCGGCAATAGCAGATCAGCAGGCCACAATCCTTTCTGCCGGAGCAATTCAGCAACCTGGGTATATCGTGTCCAGTTGAGTTTAATACTTTGCATAAGCGGTGAAGTCAGCACTTCTCTCGGACTGCCGTCCATGACAAGCTGTCCTCTGTCAAAAGCAAGTACCCTGTCTGCGTATTCAGCGATCAGGTCAAGTTTCTGTTCGGTGATAATGATTGTTTTTCCCTGTTGCTGCAACTGGCGCAAGATGTCAAAGACCATTTTCGCACCCTGGGGGTCAAGAAATGCCGTCGGTTCATCCAGGACGAGAATGGCAGGATCTACAGCCAGAACAGTCGCCAGGGCAAGACGCTGCTGCTGGCCTCCCGACAGGTGAAACGGCGAGCGTGTTGCATACTCTTCAAGACCAATGAGGCTCAGTACCGTCTCAACCCGTTCTTGCATTTTTTCTCTTGCCACACCCCGATTCTCAAGACCAAAGGCAACCTCCTCGAAAACGGTATACCGTATCCCGGACATCTGGCTGCCGGGTACCTGCAACACCAGACCGACATTGCGCGCAACCTCACCTACCGTCCTGTCTGTGTTGTCTGTGCCATCAATGAGTACTCTGCCCTTCATTTGTCCATGATAAAGATGGGGCACAACACCAGTAAAGGCATAACATAGAGTTGATTTACCGCTATTATTTGCACCTATGACTGCGACAAATTGGCCTGCCGGGATTTTGATCGATACTTCATGAAGAGCTGGTTTCCCGGATCCGGGATATTGATAGGTAAGGAGCTCGGTTTCAAGCTGGACCATGTTTCACCTGATACATCGAAAAAGTACAATAGCGGCGGCAGCCGACAGCATCAGCCATCTGGCGACGCGCTGCGATGTCGAGTCTGCGAGTATCCGCAGCGAGGTTTTGGCACAGGTTGAATTAAATCCACGTACTTCCAGAGCAATCGAGCGTTGTTCTACTTCAACAATGGCACCAATAACCAAAGGAAGAATCAGCGGAGCCAGACTGTAGAAACGCCGGAAAACATTGCCTGTCGTCTGCAGACCCCTCGCCCGCTGGGCTGCCTGGATGGTTTCAATCCGTTCGCGCATGGATGCCAGCAAAAGCAGGGGGCTGCCGAGAAGGTAGGCCAGGGTCGGAAATTTGCCTGTATGTGATATGGCGGTAATGAGATCAGCAGGGTGAGTGGAAAAGACAAAGAGCAATGATGCCATCAGTACTGCTGTCAGTTTTGACAGGGTAGTGAGGGCGAAAATCAACCCTTCCTGATACATGGTCATGCCGTACGCATCGAACAGAACAGTCTTGTTCTCGGGATAAAGAAAACCGTGGATGGGGATCATGAACAGTAGCAGGGGGAGCATAATTCTAACCAGAGCCTGGCTTGCTTTCTTCAGAATCCGGCCACTTGCGACAACAACAGCATTGATCAAGAGGAGCAGGGTAGTATACTTCCATCCGGAAGGTCCCGCATAGACAGTCACGCCCGTCAACAGGATATAGGAGAGTTTGGTGAAGGGATGTAAACGCTGGAGCCACGAGTCTTTGTCGATGAAGAGTGTGGTTGTCGTTTTTTTTGGCAGCATTTTTTTTGGTTCCGCTCAGGAACTGTTTGTTATCCAATCTTAAAGCGGAACCAGATTCGCCGCTACTTCTTGTCATGCGGTAGTGACGACACATTTTGCCCGGGGCAGTCTGCCCGTAGTTCGCAAAGGCAGCGCTTTGACGATACCCCAGGCAAGTACCGCCGTGACAATTTTATCGACAAGGTTGGAGGTGAAGACAGTGATCACTACCGAACCAAACAGGTCCTTGCCGAGTGCCAGCATATAGGAAGTGATGAAATCGGCACCGGATCCAGTGATTCCACCAAACATATAGAGTCTGATCGGCACGGCGACCACAGCATTGAAAACAGCAATAATTACACCGCTGATAACTGCCAGCCACCAGGTCTTGAATAGACCGTATTTTGCACACAGCCCTGCTACAATGCCAATAGCCATTGCCACAGGTGAGAACGCTGCGGCTACCGGAGAGGTGATCATTCCCCAGATAAGGTTGGTAAGCAATCCAGTTAGGCCGCCAGCCCAGGGACCGGCGAGCAGGCCGACCAGAACGGTGCCTATTGAATCGAGAAATATAGGAAGCTTGAGCATTGATACCAATTGCCCGGCGACAATATTGATGACAATGGCAATGGACATCAGCACAACGGTGGTCGTGGTGAAATCTTCTTTGAAACGTTTACTGAGGTTCATGATTCGGGCTCCTTTTTTGTGATGGGGAAACGACTTCGAGTTCGGGGTATCCTGTCTGAGGATCAAATGTCCTCAAAAATGAGCAATCCGGGATGATGCCAATGACGATTTCCGCGGTTGTGTAAATCTTGCAGCCATCCATCAAATGCGCGCCGTAACTTGTGCCCCGTTCATCGGCAATGGCGATATGGCAGTGGGAACCATGTCTCGACAGTACGCCTGTGAGCGAAATGATCTCGAAATGACCATCAATCCTTGCAGAAGTCTGCTGATTGGCGAATCGCAGGACGGCGGTGACCAGGCTTCCGACACAGGTTAGGATGCAGGCCGCTTCGATCTCATATTTTTCGATCAATCGATCGAGTTCTATTTTGAGGTCCTGACCAGGATGGAGCCTAAAGGGTAATGTGTCCATACAAATGTACTTTTCTAGTGCATTGTCAGAGAGTTGTAATTTTTTAGTAAGTTAGCATGCCACTGTATACACAAAAAAATCCTATAGATCAAATCGGAATATCATATATATAGTTGAGAATGTATCAGCGTATGCGATATGATTGGGGCAGATAGGGCAAATTTGAAGAGCTGAAACTTGTATCTAATTGTTTTTTATGAATATATTATCGGTTCAATGGAATATTCTGCAATCTGCAGGCTGCAAGGGTACACACCTCATGCCCCCCGAAGTGATTGATGCCATGCTTCTTTTTTGGGCAACTGAATCACTCGAATGGTTTCGGCCCTAAAAAACGGTGATGGCAGCCCGATCACAAGTTGGCAAAAGACTGCTTTTCAAACTGCATGGAGCCGTCGGCACCTTGGTAAATATTTATCCACGCCTGCCAATTGGTATTATCCATTTCCGGATAATCAAGCCGATAATGGCTGCAACGGCTCTCTTTACGCATGATCGAGGCCTTGAGTTTCATTTCCGCACTGATGATCATATTGGCAGTCTCATGGGCCAGTCTGAGTTCATGAAAATCCGCGGCTCGCAGCATCGGCATATGATGATCTCTCAGCTCTTCTATGTAGGCCAGAGCTGCCTGTAATAACTTCTCTTTTTTGATGTACAGAACAAAATTGGGGATCATGATACCTTGCAGGGTTTGCGTCACCCAGGCCGGGCTATAGCCCGCTTTTCTTTGAAGAGGGGCAAGTATCTCGTTGTGCAGTTCGTTTATTTTCGTTTTCGAAACCTCTTGTAATGCAACCGTCTTGCTGTAATCAGCAGCTGCCGTACCGGCTACTGCACCCTGTACCGCCGAGCCGGCCAGCGATGAGCCGATCTGGGTGTAAATAGCCCCTGCCATATAGGACCCTAGGGCATCCCCTGCGGCGTAAAGACCAGGGATGTTTGAAGCACATCGGTCGTTGATCGGCACCAGTCCTTCCGATTTATGAATCGACATCCCGGCAGAGGAGCCGCCGACAGGCATCCTGGCCATTCCCGGAGGGGCTCCGTCTTTTCCTGGGGGTGGTCCACCATGGCCCGGAGCTTTTCCGCCGCCAGGCGGTGGGCCACCGGGGGTTCGGGCAAATTCGGCAGGGGTGAGCGGTCCTCCTGTAAGAGCAGCTTTTTCGCTCCCTGGAGGCCCCATTTGCACAGGTCCTCCATTGACGTAGGCGATATAATTCAAATCCACCCCTAAATCGTGATGTACTTCCACACCTACTGTATCCGGTTTTCTCTCAAACATCCCATGCCAGCCATCGAAACAGGCTGCAGCATTTGTCGCCTGACCGGGGTGCCCGTCATTCCATTCCTTGCCGGTCACCTTCGCGCCGATAGTATAGGCCATGATAGTGCCGTCGTGGGTGAGGTCGCAGATCGGAAAACCGTTTGGTTTAAAGCCCCCGGCGCCGGTACAGAGGATGACACTTTTTGCCCTGAAGATCTGGACTTTTTCGGAATCCATACTGAAACCGGCCGCTCCTGCGATGCTTCCATTCTCTTTAATCAGGTGGGTGATAACGATACGCTCCAGCACCGGAATATTTCGTTCTTTGATTGGTTTGCTGAAACACTTGTTATACAGTGGCGAATCGAAAAATCCCCACTGTTGCAACTCATCGACACGGGCCTTTGAATGTTCGGCCATTTGCCTGGTATAGACAGGATTATTGGTGCCCATCGCCGAACGGGAAACCTTCGCGACAAAATCATCGAGACTGATATCAGCAGTAGCTGCATCATAGGTGAAAATGCCCTTGGCAAAGGGAGTCTGGCCCGAGGAGCCCAGTCGCCCTTTAGAGACGAGCATCACTTCTGAACCTGCATCATGTGCCTTGACGGCGGCAAACAATCCTGCCATTCCTCCGCCGATAACTAAAACATCGGTGGTGTTTTCCTTGCGTTTAACCGCATCGACAGCAACTTTTGCTGGATTGGACGCCCAGCCTGTTGGAACGCCCAGGGCAGAAAGCGTTGCCATGCCGGCAAGACCAGTGCCTAATGCCATAAAATGGCGCCGAGAAAGAAGAGTTTGGCTTTTCGATACAGATGTCATTTGGATATCCCTGAATGCAAAATTATTGGTGATATAAAATCTTTTAAGAGCAGAAATATGCCGCAAAGAGCTAAAAAAACGATATAAGTGGACAATAATCCATTGGTATGACGGCCAAGGTCTATGGCATGCCAGCAGGCAAAAATGATCAAAGTAATGGACAGCCACTTATGGACAGCCACCCACGTTTTGTATGCAAGTGGCATTTTTTTACGGAAAAGCGCTGTACCCAGCAGAATGAACACGAGACACCAGGCAAAAATGCCGCTCAAAACTCCATAATGAGTGTATGAACGCAAAATTGTAACAAGACAATCTGCTGGTTCAAGACCTGCTTCAAAATATCTGGGAAGGACAAGCAACAGCGGGTGAACCAGAAAGATAGATAACAATGCATAGCCGATAATCTTATGCATTGTTATGACCTTGACCATGTTGTACCTGGGCAGCAGAGAATTGCCGCTGCGAGTCAGAAAAAACTGGGCCAACATCAGGCTCAATCCAATGAGGGTAAGAAGCGATATGGCTTCTTTTAATACAGTGCGCCTGGGAAAATCACCTGTCGCATAGAAAAAAACCGGCAGACTTATAAAAAACATGAGCGCCGGCAAGAAACTGAATTTGTTTGTTTGGCTCTTCATCATTACCCCCAGGACACTATTACCGGTATAGATTTCTCCGGCGATATGGTTATGGCATCAACCGGACAGTACATTCGACATAAATGACATATCTGACAATCTGCCGGGTATTTGATAATCGCCTTTTTGGTCTTGGGGTCCAGGCGCAAAACATCTGTCGGGCAGCTGGTTACGCATGTCCCGCAACCGATACAGCCACTTATATGTTCTATCGTCATACTGTTTCAGAATGATAGTTATTGATATATTGGAAACTTACCGAACGGTATTACCGGTCTTCTGGATCCATTCCTGATAGCGCGGATACTTTAATTAACTGCACTCTGATCGAGTTTAGAAGAGCATGCAGCATAACAGGCTTGGTCATGATTTCGTCGAAACAGCCTTCTGCTAACCAGGATGATCCGGTCATTGCGATGACCGGTAATCCTTTCCTCAGGCTTTTTATGTGATTCGCCAAGTCATTACCACTCATTCCCGGCATACAGATGTCGGTTAGCACCAGATCGAAGTTTTCTTTTTGAAACAAAGACCAGGCTTCTTGTCCATCACTTGCCGAGACTACGTCGTAACCGTATTCACCCAGAAAAATCGCCAGGATCTCCGTATTTACGTTGCTGTCATCAACAACGAGGATTCTGTTGCTTGAAGATTGAATTGATTCCAGTCGGTGATTGTTCGTTTGTTTCTGTTTAATTGTGCGGTGTTCCAGAGGTTCACAGAGCATGTTGTTTGTATCATTCAATTGCTGCGGAAAGCTCTTGAGCATTGTTTGCTTTGAATGAATTACGACCCTGGCGTCCAGATAATTTCCATTTTTCATATTCATTTACTCCATGTTCTCCCGTCAAGGACGGGAAAATCGTGATATGGCGGGGTGCCGTCGTAGTTACATCGGTTTGTTGTGATCACCTTGAGGCGGCCCTCCTGCAGGAACAGCAGCCAGCTGGCTGTTGATTTCCTTGCAGGTTGCCTTGAGTGTTTCACCTCTGCGGCCGGTGAATTCAACACTGTCGCCTACCTGTTTGCCTTCACATGCTGAAATTGCCTCGGGTGGTGGACCTTGACGTCGTTCGTTGTTGGAATCATCGCCCGCGGCACAACCGGCGATCGGTAGCAGGACCAGTATTGCCATGAGTAAAGCAGCTTTCAGTGGGTGATAGGTATTCATGTGTTATCTCCATTGCGGTCAAGTGACTGGTTAATAATAGTAGTGTCCCGCAGCCAGGGTGAGCTCACAGTCTGCGGTGCATGATCACAGGTAATAGTAGTATTGAATTGAGGACCAAATATGGAAGAAATAAGGAGAGATTGAGAAAGATTGAGCAAATGCAGGATAAAACTACCCCCTTGTTGGGTAGCTAATGCAAGGTACCTGCAAAATGATCAAGCACACAGCTTTTCCATCATCATTGTTGCAGGTCTATCACTTTCTATGAATTTGGATAAATTCCAGAACACGCCGCTTATGCCTTCATACATTAATGCAAGTTCTGCTTTTTGAATGACCAGTAATTCACCAGTTGTTTTCTCCCTGGTAAAAAAAGACACATTGCCACCCTGAGAGGCAACAATGGCGATTGAATCAGGCTGATCAAAGGCAAACTGAGCCGCTGAACAATGACGCGTCCCACCAAGATCAGTAAAAAATGTTTTTGCTGCCGTATCTCCCTCAACGGGCCGGATCACACTGATTGCGTCTGAGCCGGCAAGAGCGTTTACAGCCTGAATTTTTGCACCAAAACAATGAATATAGCGATCATAGGTCATCACAACTGCCCCATCTGTTGCAGTAAGACGTCCTATACGATTACACTGGTCGATTATCTGGGTGCGTGTATTCATAAAGGTCTCGTCATGGGCTGCGGTCGCTTCTTGAAAGAGATTGAAGAGGTCGTGCAAGGTAAAGGTCGCTGCAGAGGGTTCCGAGACAAATTTCGGTTCGAGAATGTTGACTCCTCCTGTATAACCAACCGGATGCCTGATCGATTTTTTCCACGCATAGCCTCCGGGTACAACGAGAAGTGTACCGCCACATTCATGGGCTCTCATTGCCTGGGCGATATAGAGAAGAGTGTTAAATCTGTAAAAATTCAAGGCATTTAATGTAATATTCTCAATACTAGTGAAAACTTTCTCAAGCATTGCTCCAAAAAAACTAGTCGGATCAATGAATACCGCCTGATTACCGATCAGTGCTGCGATGCCCTTGCCGTTACAGATGATCAGGATATTGCCGGGGCTCAGCACTTGAATCCAGAGGTCAGTCGTCAGGTGATTGAGTGATCTCATCCGCAAACCCCATATTTGTGGTTGTCCATCATCGCCGACACAAATGCAGATATCCGAGAAGGCACTCTCCAGAGCTGAGCCAATTTTTACGAGATTATTTGCGGTCAAAGGGAGCGGATTGTCGAAATGGAAGATGTTTCCAGAGGGTTTACGTTCTTTGAAAACAATAGAAATCTTAATCTGCTTGCCTTCTTCTACTGTCTGGCTTGCCCAATAAGCCGATTCGATGATATCAGCGAGTTGGTTATTCGAGAACATTGCATAATCATCGAAGAGACTGGCGAAGATCTTATCGTCGCCATATTGAGCTCTCAGTGCATGTATTCTTGCACTGAGCATGGTAAGAAAATCCTGGTTAAGCTGAAATGCAGAATAATGCATAGGTTGTCCTTTGTGGTTTTCAATGAAAAAAACGTATTTGTTATAAAGCTGAGACAAGAAAGAATGAGGAGAGAAAAACAATAACAGCTAAAGGATAAGATGGATTGCGGGAGGGCCATCTGGACACCAAAGCCAATTTGATATTGTTACTCTACTTCATTTTAAGGCCGACTGCCTCGACTCACGATGTTACATTAACAGAGCTGTATGTGCTGGTGTCGGTGGTCTCCTGGTTTTGCAATAAATCCATGAGTTGGGCCAGCATATCATCTCCACTGTTTTGCGAATAAGCGGAAGTGACCTGTTCTGATGACGGTGGTGGGGGTGGGGGTGGCATTTTCGATGATTTGCCATCCTCTCCGGCCGCCATCTCGGGAGGAGAAAAACCCATACCGGACAACATCTGCAATAATTCTTCTCCGCTTAGACCACCATCCTGGTCGGCGTCATAACTGCTGAGGGCCTCATCCACATTGATCGTACTGCCGGTTACTTTTGCAATTCCGGAAGCAAGTGTTTCAAGTTCGGTACTGGATACCAAACCGTTGCCATCCGTATCAGACAACTGGAAGGCATCTTTACCTTGGGGTTGTCGCTGCATCTGACTGCTGCGCATCATCGCCATGGTATTGCTGGAGCTGTTTATACTGCTGATCATTTTATCTCCTTACATTGAGTTATTCCTCGGCTTCAGGAAAAAAGACGGCCATCCCGCGTTATATATCGGCTGGCGTGACGGATGATTTTATAGCTCTAATATTTCGCGATTGTAACATTTTGTATCATCAATAAATTGGTATCCCACACCCCGAACTGTTTTGAGGCAGATTGCTGATGCTGGAAAATCACCAATTTTTTGCCGAATACGTGAAATATACAGATCAATGCTGCGGTCATATCCATTGTAGGTCGTGTTATACATATCTTTGTGCAGTTCTTCGCGGGAGACAACGCAACCGGATTTTTGGGCGAGGCACCAGAACAGTCGGAACTCAATAGTAGAAAGTGCCAAAGCATGTCCATCGATAAAAACATCGCGCCTTTGAGCATCAATGGTCACGTTACCAAACGTCAATTCCTGATCTGCTTTCAAGGGGACAAAGCGCCGTATCAATGCCTTGATAAGTGCGGCAATGCGTGGCGCGCCATCGCCCCTGGACATTGAAGAATCGGCACCGAGATCTAAAGCAAGTTTATGGAAGCTGTTATCTTCCCGTTCTGAAACCATCAGCAATAATCCTGAATAAAGGCTTCGTATTTCCTGACAGTACATCAGGCTGCTGACGCCTTTGGCTGGACAATCCAGAACGACGATATGTGGTTGATACAATTCAAAAACATTAGTTTCCTTCTGGAAATGTTCAATCCGGTTAACCACCATGCCATCCATGCTTAAGTGTTGTTTCAGGTCAAGGTAGAACATTCCTTCTCCGCCAATAATAAGAACAGCTGTTTCACTCATTTGTTGTCTTTGCATTACATAATTATTAATTGTCTACTCTTTGCGCCTCACATTGGCTGATTTGCTCCTGTCTTTTGCAAGAGTACGTTCAAAATGTGGAAGAATTATGGAAGCCATGTTATTTTTTTAAGTGCCTGTTCATATTTCTTCCACATTTGCTCTGTATCATGTTTCCAGATAAACCGATTCAGCATACCCATTTCTGCATTGTCTCGAGAAAGGGAGAAACTAAACGAGGGGACTTCTGTGAAATTCAGAATCAAACACAAACTTTTTGCGACGCTCCTGCTGACCAGCGTAATAGTCGCTGCCGGCCTTTTTTTCTTTTTGCAATGGAACTTCGATCGTGGTTTTTTGAATTACGTTAAGAGTCAGGAAATGGACCAGCTGGATAGGCTCTCCGTGCAGTTAACCGGCTATTACGAAAGTAATGGCAACTGGCAATTTATTACCCAAAATCACCATCTTTGGCAAAGGATGCATGAAGAGACTTCGCCGATCCGGCCGATAGAAGAATCAAATGGCCGTGCAGGGGATGTGGCTTCTCCATCTCACCCTCCTCTGCCACCTCCGGGAATTTTACCCCCTAGAGCCTCAAGGGATTTAGGACCGAGAATCGTTCTTTTCGATGCTGACAGGAAATGGATAATTGGTGGCCCACCTGATGAAGTTCACCGAACGAACCTAACTATGCGGCCTATCACTGTTGAAAGTAAGACCATCGGATATCTGGGATTGATTCCGTTAAAGGAGCTGTCCCATTCCGGAGACCTTCTTTTTGTCGAACAACAGACTGAGTCTTTTGTGCTGATAACCATCTTGACGGTGGGTTTGTCTCTTTTGCTCACGTTTCCTGTGACCATCCATTTGCTGCGCCCCATCAATTGGCTGACGGACGGCACACGGAAACTGATTGCTGGCCATTTCAAGACACGAATACCGGTTACCACAGGGGATGAACTGGGCCGTCTTTCCGATGATTTCAATATTTTGGCAATGACTCTTGAGAAAAACGAAAAAAACCGGCAACTTTGGGTCGCTGATATTTCCCATGAACTGCGCACGCCTCTTGCTGTCTTACGGGGGGAGGTAGAAGCATTACAAGATGGGATACGGCAACCTGAACCGGAGACGATCGCGGCCCTGCATGGAGAAGTCATCCATCTGGAACGGATAGTCAACGATCTCTATGAACTGACAATGTCCGATATTGGCGCATTGAACTATAAGATGGTGGAGGTTAATCCAGCAGGAATTTTAATTAGCACAATCGAATCGTTTGAACAGCGAATGAGCCAAAAGGGGCTCGAACTGCTGACAGATCTGGATAGAGACGAGCCTTGTCCTCTTCTTGCTGATCCCGATCGGCTCCAGCAGTTATTTACCAACTTGCTCGAAAACAGCCTACGCTATACCGATGCACCAGGGGAAATAAAAATCAATGTGGAAGTCGGCAAAGATCTGGTATTTATACATTTTCAAGATTCATCGCCAGGGGTGTCTTCGGAACAGTCAGCAAGACTCTTTGATCGCCTGTATCGGGTTGAAGGATCTCGTAACCGTCATACCGGCGGAGCAGGGCTTGGTCTGGCCATTTGTAAAAATATTGTTGATGCCCATCAGGGTACAATTCATGCTGACAGTTCGCCACTAGGCGGAATCTGGATAAAAATCCAACTCCCGTTACAGAGAGTTTCCTGAGAAACGACCAGATGAAACAAAAGATATTGATAGTAGAGGACGAACAGCGTTTGGCCGATTTACACCGTGATTATCTGCAGCAGATGGGCTATGCGACGGAGTGGATCGGAGACGGGATGCTCGCTGTCCCGTGGGTGAGAGAAAATAGTCCGGATCTTATTCTTCTTGATCTGATGCTGCCGAATAAAGATGGGCTGGAGATTTGCAAAGAAATTCGAACATTTTCCAATGTTCCCATTATCATGGTCACCGCCCGGGTGGAAGAAATCGACCGGCTGCTTGGCCTGGAGCTCGGTGCTGACGATTATATCTGCAAGCCCTTCAGCCCTCGTGAAGTGGTGGCACGAGTCAAAGCGGTTCTACGTCGCGGTTCCCCGTCGCCCCAGACAGATCAACCTCTGGTCCTCGATGAGAACTGCTATCTGGCAACCCTGCATGGGAAAGCTCTTGATTTAACAGCTGTCGAGTTTCAGCTTCTGAGCATTTTGGCCGGCAGGCCGGGGCAGATTTTTAGCCGGGACCAATTAATGGATCGTATTTACACCGACCATCGTATTGTCTGTGATCGAACTATTGACAGCCATATCAAAAAATTGCGGAAAAAAATTGCCACTGTCTCGCCTGAACTTGAGCTTATTCAGTCGGTATACAGTGTTGGGTATAGGTACAGAAATCCATAATGTTGTATCGCTGACTTTATTCCTATTCTGAAGCTCCGCGCGCAGCCTTGAAAGCGGCGTAGGGGCTGGCAATAGAGGTGCCTGCATAGGAGAGACCGTTAAAGTTGGCCATGGCCGGTTCGTAACGCTCAACAAAATTGCCATAGTTGGAATTTTTCCACTGGCTTCCATCGGGATTCAATCCCCCCACCGCGATGACTGAGTCATATCCAGCCGGATAAACTGGCCTGCCGGTTGGTTCGTTCCCGGCGGCGGCATAGAGCGTCATACCGTTTTGGGTGGCAAATTTCATGGCGGTTTCCAAAAAATGGCTGTTAACCTCCGATCCCCAGCTCATACTGACAATTTTCACGCCCGAGTTGGCGGCATATTCGAGGGCTCGCATAATAGTGTCGGAGCTGGTCATGCCGTTTTTGTCCAAGGTGCGAATGGAAAGTATCGGAACTCCGCTCTCGGCAGCTTTCGCGCCAAGAGGCGTGATGGCGCCGGCCGCAATAAGGGAGGTGAGGGTGCCGTGGCCAGTGGGATCGCTGATTTCCGCGGTGGGATCAAGCGCATCGTAGGTGCCGCGAATGAAGGGATAGTTCGCGTAGGCTGGATCGAGGCCGGAATCAAACACGGCAATAGCGGTCTCGCCGGGAAGCAGGTTGAGGTTGATCCCCTCACCGATTCCAATCAATGGAAGGATATTGCTTGCTATCGTTGGAAACGCCAGGTTTGGCTCGGTGGCCGTAACGCCGCCGTGTGCCTGTGCAAGGCGTATAGCCTCTTCAACCGACATGTCGTCGTTGAGTTTAATACGATATAAACCGGGCGGGTTGATCACTTCGATCACGGTTCCATTGAGCCTGCCAAGCAGTGTCTTCAAGTCTTCGATGGAGGATTCTTGGCTAAAGCCAACCAGTATTTCTCCACGGATGTATTTGACACCATTCTCTCCCTCGACCACATCGAGCGCTTTTCCCTGCGATGACAAGCGACGGGCTACTGACTGCTTACCGTCAGAAAAAATACGTATGGAAGAGATTTGGAAAAGCTCACCGAGAGGGCTTTTCTCTAATTTCCATTCAAGCATATAGCTGTGCGGGCTGGCCAACTGGGCGATGAGCCGGCCGACCCTGGCATTTTTCCAGTCACCGGAAATGCGTTGTAGCGTAAGCGATGGGTCGATCAACACTTCCACCCCACGCTCCTCGAAGAGCTGCAGAACCTTTGCAAGTGGCACATCGTCAGCCTTGAGCCAGGCGCGTTCGCCTTCGATCCGCAGCGATGCCGCTGAAAGTACCAGAGGCAAAAACAGAACTCCAATGATTACCACTGCACTTCGTCTAACCATTCTTGCTATGCTCCAACTACGTTTCGATAGGATTGTCTGAGAAATTTTCATAGGTCTAAGATAAGTTACACCTACAGAAAAACAATGTTTGCGTTCCAATCACTGGCTCTCCCCCGCACTGTTATCAAATTGAGGGGGAGTATCTGCCGGAAAAATTTTGATCTGTTAAACATTCCAAAATGCTCCTTTCAGGGCATGTTTTTCAGGGATGATGACTTATAAGCTGATCAGGAATTATCTCTTGGCTCGACAAAGCAATAAGGCAGAGCCATTTCTGACGCTGCCTCAGAATCCCGGATAAGAGTAGTTTCATTTTCTCTTTGGTCTGTTAACTCCAGCGAGGCCAGATAAGCTTGTACCAAAGAGCAGCAGAGTTGCCGGCTCGGGGACAGAGGTTGTTAATGACAATAGCATTTTTTACTAATAACTCCTGTTCCCCAGCCATCAGTAAATGCCGCATCGACATGGAGCAGTTCATAGGATTTTGGATCCGCCGCGTAGATCACATCTTCGATCCCGTCCAGAGTGGCGAGAAGCCGTTTCATGCCAGGCTGAAGCTGTTCTTCATGCTTTTTATTCTCGGTATTGTCCTATTGATATGAGCTAATTGCTTCTCTGAATTCAGCTGCTGTTGATGTTTTGATAGTAAATTAGCCATCAACTCCGAATAGTAGACGAGAAAATTGCGAATTATCGGAACCTTTTCTCTTCAATGACGCGGATCTCAGGCAGTGCCTGAAGATTTCCAGATAGCTTAGAATTACAAATACTTACAACAAAATAGAGTGCGTAAATTATGAAATTGGCCAAAAAAAATGAAAATTTAAGAAACCCATTAACCCTACAACGATACATGCAGAAAAATAAATCTTGAACCTGGCCAGCTTGTCTGCTTTTTTTTGTTAAAAACAGCAGAGAGGAGGCCAACTATGTTGCCGGAGATTCGCCAAACTGATTATTTGTACGAAGTACCAAAATTTGAGCTTGATCGGGGCGATGTCCTCGGTTTTGCGGAAGAACTGAAAGGATTTCACGAGAATTTTGTAGATTGTTTTCATCGTAGCGAATCTCGAGATAATTTTTTTCGATACATGTCCGGTCAGTTCAGCCAACTAGAACGCAAGTCTATTGAGCCAATTGCCATCGCTGTGGAAGGAGGAAAGATCAGAGCGATGCAGCGTTTTGTGTCCGACGCACCTTGGGATGATGATAAAATTGAGTACAAGTATCGTAGTTTGGTTAACGAAGATCTTGGGCATCCCGATGGCGCAATTATCTTTGATGAAAGCGGTTTCGTTAAAAAAGGTGACGACTCTATCGGTGTAGCCAGACAATATTGTGGCACGGTTGGGAAAGTGGACAACTGCCAGGTAGGCGTTTTTGCTGCCTACACCAGTGCTTACGGTTATGCTCTTATTGATAAAAGGCTCTATATTCCGGAACAGTGGTTTACGGAGGAATATAGAGAAAGACGCAAGAAATGCAAACTCCCCCTCGGAGTTGAATTTAAAACAAAACCCCAACTTGCCATTGACATGCTGCAGGATATCGCAAAGCAGGAACAAATTCCCTTCCGGTATGTGCTTGCTGATTCCGTATATGCAAACGGTCCCGAATTTGTCGAAGCAGTTGAGGCCCTGATAAGAGTGACGTACCTCTTGCAGGTACCGGAAGACACGCTCTGTTGGGTGAAGAATCCATGCACCATCACAAAAACATATAAATATAACGGTCAAGTGCGGACAAAGAAAATTCTCTCCGGCCAAACCAAGGATCCCCTTTCAGTCAAGACCTTTGCCGCCGGAATCAACAACTTCTTCTGGTATCGCCGAAAAGTCTCCGAAGGAACCAAAGGGCCAATAGAGTATGAGTTCACCAAAAGGCGGATAGTACTCTCTTACAAGGGACTTCCCGAGAAGACCGTCTGGTTGCTTATTCGCAGAACCCTGGGCAGAGAACCGCAATATTCTTATTTCATCTCCAATGCGCCGGTAAGTGTCAGATTGCCAACTTTGGTTTGGTTGAGCGGACTCCGCTGGTCAGTGGAACAATGCTTTGAAGAGACAAAGACCGAGCTGGGAATGGATCAATATGAGGTGCGAAAATTTCCAGGCTGGCATCACCATATTTTGACTTGTATGCTTGGTCATTACTTTCTCTGGCACCTCAAAATCAGATTGGGGAAAAAAAGCACCAGTTATTACGCCGTCGCAGCTTAGGTTGCTGCTGGAAACCGTGCTACCGCTGAGAGAGTTTAATATAGAAATGGCTATTGAACTGGTGGGGTGGATTCAGCGCCGAAATCACCGTTCTTACTTGTCACATCGGAAAAAAAATTGAAACAATGAATATGGCGCATGTGTCGTTGTAGGGGTAGTCTGATGGATTGAATCAATACCTCAGGCTGCTTTTTTGACAGTCAAGACAGACTCTCAGCTTATTTGCCGAAATTGCATACCGGATATTGACACCGCTCGCAATTTCGACAAAGCCCTCCATGCCCCTTAGCCGCATGTTCTCTACGACCAAAAGATTCTCCCGCAAGAATTTGTGGCAGAACTAAATCAAAAACGGTGATTTTATGAAACATGCCACAGGCGGGCAGGCCTACCACCGGGACTTGTCCAATGTGGCCGACCAGGAACATCGGCCCGGGAAGGACCGGCGTTCCATATACAATATCTTCTGTTCCCGCCTCCTTTATACCCTGCCGGGTGACGTCATCCGGATCAACCGACATCCCGCCGGAAGTCACAATTAAATCTGCATCGGCTGCAAGGCATTTGTGGATTTCTGCCGCAATCGACTGCGGGTCGTCCGGTGCGAATCCAACCGAATCAACTTTAGATCCAAGAAGGGTTAGCTTATCACGCAGGACCTGCTTCGTTTTCGTGGAACTCGTCTTTGGTTAGTTGGAGGACATAAATGTTATCTTTGCCAAGCCTGCGGAGACGGGCCACATCTTCCTCCCGGATGATATGTCTTTTTCAAAATGCCCGGCCTTTAAATGTATCCTTGACTATCTCGGTGATGTCGTGCGGAAGAACCATTCCCACGGCCTGGTCTACTGGAATAATTGTTTTTGCAGAGAGTTCAACCATAGATGTCACATTCATATTTCAATACCTTTGTTGTTAAATTCAGAGCTATAATAATTAAAATTTCGGAGGTTAATGGCCTCTACTTTTAAGATTTTTGCGTTGCAGCTGAGGATATTAACACCACAATAATTCTGTGGAATCTCGAAAATTTGCTGCAACGGCTTCTGTTGTACCCGGGAAAGGAGCACCCGGTTGGCTCCGGCATGGGCTACTACGAGGAGAGTCCCGGTATATGCTTCGGCAAGAGCAAGCAGGGCGGAACAACAGCGGTTTGCGAGGTCGGCAAAGCTCTCGCCTTTCTGAGGCCGGTAAAATTCCAGATCCTGGCCGCGCTGTTCGTACGCACCTGGAAAACGGTTCTGGAGCTGCTCGACAGTCAGGCCTTCCCAGGCTCCCAGGTTTATCTCTTTCAAACCATCTATTTGCTGGATGGATTCAGTCGATATTCCGCTTACCAGAGCTGCCGTCTGCACAGCTCGTTGCAGGGGAGAGCTGATGACTCTGGTGAAGGAAATATGCTGTAGATGTTTACGGAGGGCCTTTGCCTGCTGAATGCCGTTGTCGTTTAAGGGCAGATCGGTCTGACCAAGAAAGGAGCGAGGCGAAGACTTGTCAATTTCGCCATGGCGGATGAGATAGATCAGAGATTGCATGGGGCCAGTGCGTGGGTAAGAATATTGTCGAGCTGTTGACCGGTCTCCAGCTCAACGGCAGCAGCAAGCTGCCGGGCCCGTTGGTAGCGGCTATGAATGGCGCGGACGGCCTTTGGGTCGTCCTTATAAAAAGTTAATTTTTCCTCAAATCGCTCTTTTATGTCGACGATCCTGCCTCCCCGAGCCAGTTTGTCGGCCAGATGGACCAGCTCTTTTTCGGTGATGGCATCCCCTGGTTGCCAGGCAATATCTTTATGGGCGGCAACAATCTCTGCCGCGCGAGTAAAGCCCAGTTCCTGCAACCAGCGGCCGCCTTCTTTTTCATGGTTCGGGTGACCCTTGGCAATATCATGCAGCCAGCCGCAAACCCGGCACAACTCTGGATCGAGAATCCGTTGGCCATATTGGACAATGGCCAGGCAGAGGGTCATCGCGATCTGACCCACCAGACGACCATGGGCCAAACCTCTTTCCGGCATGGGATGAAGCTTGAAGATAGTCGAACATTCTACCATGGTCGGATAGTCGAGACGGGTAAAACGCTCTAGACCCGTGGTGTAGTCCTCCGGGGTGTCCATATCAAAGAGGATATTGCCGTCGGGCACTTCAATGTCCACAACCTGTTGCGGCTGTTCGTTTTCAACCTTTGCCAGTAAGGATCGCAATCCTCCCATGGGCTGGTCGTTTTTGATAAGAGTGGGAACCATCTCGCTGCTGATCAGCGGCGGGTGACCACGCTCTCCGGCAAAGGTTGGATAGAAGATCCGGCCTTTGCCGGAGTTGCCGGCGAGCGGGGCCGAAAAGGACCGAATTAGTAGTTTGACTGTTCCAGGTCGCACCAGAGGGATATCGACAGGCAGCAGAAAAAAACAGCTGCTCTTTCTTGAAAGTTGGCGAACACCAGTGCGAATTGAATTGTACATCCCCAATGAAAAATCAGGGTTATAAGCAATGCGTGCACCTGCCTGTTTGGCAACCGCTCCGGTTTCTTCACTGCGATACCCGGTAACGACAACCAGATCAACAATTCCGCAATCCTTGAATAAGCAGAGGCACTGCTCAAGCACCGTGCTTGTCCCAAGGGGCAGACCCGCCTTGAGTGCACCCATACGAGAAGAAAGCCCTGCCGCCAGAATTATGGCGCTTAGACGAGGTGCCACGCTTTCCTGCCTGTTGCCCGCTGGTAAATGAGTTCGCCGACAATGCTCACAGCTATCTCTTCAGGAGTGTCGGCTTCGATAGCCATGCCGATTGGACAGCGGACCTGTTCCAGTTGCGCCTCTTTGACACCTTTATTCATTAAATTTGTATAGATGGCGTTGCGTTTTTTACGGCTGCCGATCATGCCTATGTAGCCTGCCTTCGTGCGCAATGCCTGTTCGAGCACCTCCATGTCATGCATATGGCCGCGGGTGACGATGACTAGATAGCAGTCCTCATCAATATCATATCCCTTGAAACATTCGGCAAAAGAAGGCAGAACCTTGATCGCATCCGCGCTGGGAAAGCGCTCTGGGTTCGCAAATTCACTCCGGTCATCCATGACGATGACGCGAAAGCCGACACGGGCGGCAGCCTCGGCGGTACAGGCGGCAACATGGCCGGCGCCGATAAAAAAGAGATTCCCACCTACAGCGAAATACGAGACCAGGTATTGTCTCCCTTCATACTCAATAAGGGTGCAACCCGAGGTCGATGAGCGGATATGTTTGATGGCGGCAAGGAGTTTTTCCGGTACGTCGTCATGGCTGGTCCGGCCTTTATGGTCGATGACAAAACGCCGGTCACCGCTGTTGGCATCGAGTGGACAAACCAGTACAGCCCGGCGGGACGAGGACATGGCTGTATGCAAGGATTGGAATACTGCCTGGTTGCCTTCATCGGCTCGAATCAATTCCAGGAACAGCTCAAGTTGGCCACCACAGATCATATCGGTAACTGCCGCGTCGTCGTTGGAAAGATCAAAGGAATGGCGCATTGAGTGGCCATTGGTAAAGCATTTCCCGGCCTCCTTGATGGCCAGGGCTTCGACCAGCCCGCCACCAATGGTGCCGACGATGCTGCCGTTGCGGCGAATAATCATTTTAGCCCCGGTCAGCCGTGGGGTGGAACCTGACTGGCTGGAGACGGTGACGAGGACGAGATCTTCGCCGTCTTTTAAGGAGGTACATACGTGTTGAATGAGCTTTCTCATGTTCTGTTTTCCTGTCGTTTATCTTCGAGAATACGTTTGCTTCGATGAATTTGCGTGGTTGAATCGGTGGTGATGGCGAATTCCAGTTCCCGGTTGGAGCAGAAGCCAGTCAATTTTTTATGAACCTGATGGCGCACTTCGCTCTCGTTGCCGGGAACGGTGACAAGATTGACCAGGAATTTGTCGTGTTGCTTTACCGTGGTCAGGACGGCTCGGAAATCGAGCAGGCCCGGCACGGAAAAAAGGATTTCATCCAGGGCGTGCAATGCAAGTTGTTGGCCATTTTGCAGGGTTCGGGCCTGGTTGATCCGGCCAAGGACCTTGTCGAGCCGTTGAATATGGCTGCCGCAGGGACAGGGGCCGGGGATAATTCTGCCCAGATCACCGGTCCGGTAACGGATCAGCGGCATGCCGGTGTGCGCGAGGGTGGTAAAGACGATTTCGCCCCACTCGCCATCGGCCAGGGATGTGGTCGTGGCTGGATCAATTATTTCAAACAGCAGGTCTGCTTCGCGTAGATGCGTACCCCGGTGTGCGTTGCAGTCAACCCCGCCGCCAAGGCCGGTTTCCACCGTACCATAATGGGTGAAGATTTCGCAAGCGAGCAACTTGGTCAACCGGCGGCACAGGCTTTCCGGGATATAATCCGAACAGAGGAGGACTGAACGAATTGAGCCCAGGGGAACAGCCAGAGCAGCAGCCATTTGGGCAATGGCCAGTATCTGTACTGGAAAACCGACCAGAACATCAGGTCTGATTTCGCTTAAGCGCAGTGCCGCCTGTGCAGGATCATCGACCAGGCCAAGGATGTCACTGGACACCATCATCCGTTCCAGAGCCAGGGCCAGCAGATAGCCGGTAGAGTCCGGGGTTGTGCCCGGCAGCAGGATCGCTACCCTCTGGCCTGGATCGACCAGGGGTTGCATACCCTTATGGAAAAAATTCTGGGTTCGCTCAAGATCTTCAACGGTGAAAAAGAGCCGTTTCGGGGGACCGGTCGTCCCGGAACTCTGAATCGTGATGATCCTGGCCACTGCATCCTGGCTGATACAGATCATTTCCATGCCATGGTTGCGCAGGTCAGTTTCACTGGTCAAAGGCAAGTTGGTGAGATCCTTCAAGTCGGTAATTGTGTTGATCTTGGCGTCGGCAAATATTCGCCGGTAAAAAGAAGAATGCTGCAGGCAGTAATCGATACGATTGCGCAGTCGATCTCTCTGGTATTGTTCAATGTCAGATCGTTTAAGAGGCATTGTGGTCTGGCCGATAGCTTTGCCGGTCAACGCTTCAAGAGGCGTCATTTTCATTGCTTGATAACCCCGCGATAGAGTGGCTTGCCCATATTGGAAGTCAGATTGTAGGCACAGAACGGGATAAGGCTGCCGTCCGGTGACGCCACATGGATACAACAGCCCTGTAAGCGCTCCAGATCAATATTCCACACGTCCTGAAAGGCCATGGCCGAGAGAGAAAAGGTATGGGTGCGGGCTCGTGCCAGAAAACGATCCAGGTCATCCTGTGAGGCTTGTGCAGTTGGTTCCTCGCATGTGCAGGCACGAGGGGCAGATGCCATAGGCAATGACCATTGTCGGGCGGTGAAAGCGACGCTTTTTTCACGACCTCTCAGAGCCGAAGGAAGATCTCCTTTGGGTTCACCGGTTGCGCAGCAGGCTAATTGGTGATTGTGTCGCTTGCCAAGCGGCTTAAGGTGGCCATCTTCTTCCACCAGGAAGTTACCATGGAAGGAACAGAGTGCATGTTCGCAGGAAGGTGGGGCAAAGTTTTCGGCGGTTAGAGTGCCGCCGCTTTGTTCGTCAATTAATTGTACTAATTCCGGTAAGGTGAGTCGGTCCTTGTCCGCCGGGGCTTCCGGGAAGCGGCCGAAATAGCTGACCGGTTGGAAATGGACGCCGCGTACGGTAGGGGCAAAGCGAGTGGCATAATTGATAATCGCGCCGACTTCATGGGTGTTAATCCCCGGAACCAGGGTCGGAACCAGGACCACTGCCAGACCGGCTGCCTGGCAGTGGCGCAGAGCATGCTCCTTGATAGCGGTAAGGTCACGGCCGCGCAGGGCGATATGGGTGTCGCGACTCAGACCGTCAAACTGGAGAAAGACTGAACTCAGCCCTGCTTTTTTGAGACAAAGAGCATAGTTTGGGTCTTGCGCCAACCACAGGCCATTGGTGTTAAGCTGGATAAAGGAAAACCCTTTATTCCGACCAAGCGTAATGATTGCCGGCAAGATCGTCACGCACTGTGGGTTCACCGCCGGACAGTTGAATATTACAAAGCCCGGAAGCTGCCATGATCCGGTCATAGAGAAAACCTATATTGGAGAGCGACGGGTCGTCCGTTTTATCAGTCTCCGACCCTGCGTCGGCAAAACAAACCGGGCAATGAAGGTTGCAGCGCTGGGTAATTTCGATAAGAGCCGTGCAGGTATGCTGGCCATGATCCGGACAGAGGCCGCAGTCAAATGGACATCCTCCACTGACAGCGGTGAAAGTTTTTTGGAGCACAGAAGCTTTTTTCGGTCGCAGCCAGCTGGAAAAAGGCACCGGTCCCTGCCAGATCACGGTGCGAAAAGGGCCGTGTTCCGGGCAGTTTTTGACCAGAAAGACCGCATCCCCTTCTTGCTCGCGGGTGGCGGGGATGCGGGCAAGGCAAACCGGGCAAAGACTTGCTGTCGAAGACAGGCGTTGAGGAGGACGCACAATACTCACCGGTTTACTCTCTTGACAGGCTGGGATCGATATCATTTCCGGTAAGGATCTGCAAAATCATTTCCCGGGCGCGTGTCATGATGCTGCCGCAGACTTCCGGTTTTTGACCACCCTGGTAGGCGACGATATCGTCGCAGCGAATCCCTCCCCAGGAAGTGGCATTTTCTTTAAACCAGTCCATAAACTGTGCCAGTAATATGGGATAGCAGTCGAGAGGAGTTTCATCGACACTTCCCTTGGCTGCATACAAAGCCATGACACAGGCAGCACCGCTCGCCACTCCGCAAAGGTCGCCGGTGGACGACCCTTCGCAGAGTCCGGCCATGGCCCGCACCAGTGGCACATTGACCTCGCCCATATCGGCAAGGGTCAGTTGCATCATAATCTGGCTGCAACAAAATCCCTGGGCAGCCAACTGCATAATCTGTAAGGAAGTATCATTCATATCAAACACCTTTTTGGGCGATCAGCACATAGTAACCTAGCGGTGCGGTAGACAGTGCGCAGCAGGTTTGGCGGGCTTGCTTCTCCTCCATGAACAGCTGCCAGAATTTTTCCAGGCTGCCATAACTGAAGATGATCTGGCCGGCCAGTTGCTTGAGCAGGTCACTGCGGTCGACAAGGCTGTGCGTGGTAAAACCTGCATTTTTTAGTGCGGTTTCAATGTGTTCCAGCGGCAGGGCATGGGTGATGCAACTGTACAGGTTCGGCAGATCCGGTTTAATCTTGTTATTCTTGCGATAAATATCGGTGAGAATCAACGTACCGCCCGGCCGAAGAACACGATGCATTTCCCGGAGGCTTGTGTCTATATTGCCCGTGAGAGAGAGGACGCATTCGGAAATAACCATATCAAAACTCTTCGATACGCAGGGGATGGCGGTGGCTTCTCCTTGCAAGATGGCAGCGTTTGGCACATTTTGAGCAGCCCTTTCAAGCATGGTAGAAGAAGGGTCAAGGCCGGTGGCCCGCAGACCGAAAGACGAATTCATGAGACTCATCGTGTGGCCTGGTCCGCAGCCTACATCGAGAGTGGTGGAACCGGGAGTCGGTCTGCAGGAATTCAAAATATCGGTAGTCAGGGCGATGCCGCCGGGCCGCAGGGTGCCGCCGGTGACCAGAGACAGTTCATCCTGTTCGTAGAGGGGAGTTACCATGTTACTTATCTTCCAGGAGCTGTTCGACTTCCAGCATTTTACCCACGGCCAGTTTTTCAGGCACCAGAATAACGCCGCACTGCGGGCAGGCCATCAATTCAACGGTGAACACCGAATTCATATAGGTGACGTCAACCTTGGTGGCCTGCAGGGGCTGGTTGCAGCCGGCGCACTGCCAGGAAGTGGTTTCAATAAAGGAAAAAGTGCTCATGAACGGACCTCCGGCAGCTGCATGCGATGGCTGTAGGCGTTATGGATCACATAGCCCTGATCAGTGGCCTCATATTCGACCCAATAGGTTACCCGTACCGGCTTGAAGCTGGCTAGATGGTGATTGTTGTCTGGATTAACCATATGTTTGCCGGTCTTGTTTGCCGAGAAGATTACTTTCTGAATATCTTCTTCGAGGATATGACGGCTGTTGAGCAGATCCAGCACTTCTTGACTCATAACAAGACGAATCATTTTATGTTCAGGAACTGAATCGGTGGCTTCTCCCCAAAGGTCGTCCAGCAGTTGTTCTTTTAACCGGGCCCGATTCTCGTGTCGTGCGGAAAAGCCAGGGTTTTTTCGATGTAAAGGATCACCTGTGCAGGCTGCCGGAAAAATATAATCAAGAAGATGTGCCACCGGAGCACCTGCAGTGGCGAGATTGTCGCGACACATGGCGCAGTACGCAAGTCCTGCATGTTTACTCCGCCCGGCCTTAACCTGAGCCGCCTTGCCGCCGAGAGGCTGATTGGCGAATTGCATCAAGCCACCGTAGCCACAGCAGTCGGCGAGTTCGCCATTAAAATCGTTTTCGACAATATCCAGTCCCAGCTTGGTGCAGATGTTGCGAACAGCAGCGCGTAAACCTGTCTGATGTCGGGCGGTGCAGGGATCATGGATCGTCAGTGGCAGGTTAGGTTTGCTGGTCGTATCTGTACCAATGACAGTGGGTAGTTGCAGGGTGTCCAGTATCTCCCAGAAAGAGACCACCTCTATTTCCCCGGCAAATTCCTGAAAGATCGATAAACAGCTCGAACAAGCGGTAATCACGGCAGGATTACCCAGTTGTTTAATCTCCGTTTTAAAGCGGTTCAAGGTCTCAGTGAAAAGTACTTCTCGTCCGGCCCAATGGGCGGGGATACCGCAACAGCCCAGCATCAAACCAACACCGCCGACCATTTGCTCACAGAGAAACCGATAACTGATTTTTACGGCCTCCGAGGCTGAACCGGCAAGCTGACAACCGGGATAAAAAAGAAACCGGCTGGCTGAGGTTCCAGGTTGATGACGGCTGAGGGTGCAAAACTCGCTGAGGGAAAAACGCATATCTTCGAGGGCAAATTCATGGGCGGAAGGGGGCATGTGGTTGTCTTGTACCATGCCTTGGCGACTGGTGCGGCAGACTTCAGCCACGGGGAAATCATTGGGGCAGATTGTTGTACACTGGCTGCAGAGGCTGCAGGAATTGATCATCTTATTGGCCGCCCTGGTGCCCTGCACGATGGCCTGATTATTATAGATCTTGCGAATGAGTGTTTTGGGGTACTCCTTAAATTGCCGCAGATAGACACATTGTTTAACACACTCCAGACATTCGCACTGGATGCACCGACCGGCCTCTTCCCTGGCTTCGTCACTGGTATAACCGGTTGCTGCATTGACAGGGACGATTTGAGCGGCTTTGGGGATGCCGGTGGTCACCGTGTACATCCGGGTGGTTCTGATCCCCTCCATGTCCCGCTGGGCGGAAAGCGATACCTTCTGTAGATAACGTTCAATCGTCAGGGCGGCGCGGCGGCCATCTTCTACCTGCTTGATGACCGAAAAAGGGATTGCTGCAGATACGGTACCTCCACCGGCAAAGCTGCCTTCATGGGTAAGAGCCAAGGTCTGTGCATTGGGACTCCCGGAGTTGTCGGGTAACTGGTCTCGAGTGAGCTCGTCTAAATCAAAATAAATGGCGTCATATTCCGTTACCATCGCAGCGATGACTTTTTTAGTCAAAATGACATCAGTCTGCAAACTAACGTCGTAGCTTTTAAGGATCTCCTCGGCCTGAATCAAAGTCTCCCGAGGAAGAAGGTCTTCAGCGTAATAGCATAGTGTCCCTCCGAGACCAGGGAATTGGGTGATGAGGGTTGTGTTCCGTCCCTTGCGGGAGAGATCCAGGGCGGCAGTCATGGCCGAGAGGCCGCTGCCGACAATGACAACCCGGCCACTTTTTTTTGGTAATTTGGGTAATTTCAGCACAGCTGTACTGTTACTCACGCAGTAGCGTTCCAGGCCACCGGTGGCGAGTGGATCGCCAATTTCACCACGCTTGCAAAAAGGATAACAGGGTTGGTCGCACAGGCGACCGACAATTTCGGGAAAGGGCATCGTCCGGTCAAGAATTCGCCGGGCACCACGTACATCGCCTTTGGCCAGACTGGCCATAAATGCACGGACATCAACATGTATGGGACAGGCTGCCGTGCAGAAAGGCTGTTCTTCCTGTATGCAACGGGCCTCCAATTCTCTCAGTTGCAGTTGATCCATTGTTTCAAACCGGGTTGATAAAGACGAGAAAAAACCCCAGGAGCGGTGACCTGCTCCTGTGGTTTGGCTAGATACTGATCTTAGGCAATACCGATACTATTTCGGCATTGCGGCCAGAACTTTTTCCGGCAGAGCCGGGAGATTTCGCACCCGGGCGCCGCAGGCATTGTAGATGCCGTTGATGACGGCAGCATGCGGAGAGGTAAGCGGCAATTCGCCGACACCGGATGCACCAAATGGGCCGTCCGGACGAGGAGTCTCCACATAAATCAGCTCCATATCATCCGGGATCTGTTTGATATACGGGAACCCGGCTCCGGCCAGAGTTGCGTGCTTTTTAATATCCTCAAAGTCCTCGGTAAGCGCCAGCCCGATAGCCTGGGCAATACCGCCGTAAAGCTGCCCATCGACAACCAGTTTGTTAACGATCTTGCCGACATCGGCAACACAGGTGATCTTTTCTACCGTGGTCTTGCCGGTAGCTGTTTCGACTGCCACTTCGGCCATAAACAGGCCATACATATAGTTGCAGAAAGGATTGCCCTGGCCATTTTCGTCACAATTGGTCGCAGGAGCGCTCCATTTACCGTTTACCTTGGTTGGAATCTTGTCGGCAACCATTTCGGCATAGCTGCGGAAGGAGCCATCAGCCTTTTTCATGGCCTTGATCAGTTCTTCGCAGGCAACACGTACCGACTGACCGACGACAACCTGGCTGCGACTGCCGCCGGCAGGGCCGGAGTTGGGACAGGTACTGGTATCATTCATCACCAGTTTGATCTGGTCGACAGTGATATCGAGTGGACGAAGAGCTTCGTGAGCAGTGGCCATCGTACCCATATCCGCACCCTGCCCATGATCTTCCCAGGTGTTATAGATGGTGATGGTGCCATCAGCCTTCAGTTCGGCGTCGGTTTCCGCAGTATCGGGACCATCCAGGCCACAACCGTAAATTCCGAGAGAGATGCCGACTCCGCGCTTGACGGTGTCGGTGGAACCGGCGGCTACCCGCTTCTTGGCTGCCTCATATTTTGGCCGGAGCTTGTCGAGCATTTCCGGCAGGGAATAGACTTCCGGATCTTGCCCGGTGGGAGTGGTCGACCCTTTGCGGTAGCAGTTTTTATAACGCAGTTCCAGCGGATCGATGCCCAGTTTTTCGGCCAGTTCATCCATCAACACCTCGGAGGCGAACTCGGACTGGGGTGAACCATAGCCACGGAAGGCAGATCCCCAGGCGTGGTTGGTGCAGACGGTTCGTCCTTCCCCGCGGATGTTTTTGATGTCATAGCCGGCACCGATGAACTGGGCTCCACGCAGGGTGAGCAGGTCACCAAATTCGGAATAGGGACCATGGTCAACCGACCAGTCGGTCTCCATGCCTTGCAGCATACCGTTTTTGTCGGCGGCGAACTTGACGTTCATGAAGAATGGCGAACGCTTGCCGGTGTAGGTCTGTTGCTGGAAGTAGTCGTAGCAGAGGAAAACCGGACGACCGGTGGCGATGGCCGCGGCACCGACCAGGGCCTCCATGGTGGGGCTGAATTTATAGCCGAAAGTTCCACCGGCGTTGTTTTGTACAAGCACCAGGTTTTCCGGGTCCACACCCAGACCGGGCGCAATCATATAAAGGTGGAGATGGACACCGATGGATTTGGAGTGGATGACCAGTTTACCAGCCTCATCGTGGTAAGCAAAACCGACATCTGGTTCAATCGGCATATGGGGTTGGCGACCAACATAATAGTCGCCTTCGGCAGTAACTTCTGCTTTATCAAAGATCGGCTGGGTCTCGCCACCCTTGGCTATTTTCTGGATAAAATAGACATTTGGCGTACCTGGATGGATCTCGATGGCATCAGCTTCCATGGCTGCAGGAGCACTCATATAGGCCGGCAGTTCTTCCAGTTCGACCTTAACTTTTTTGGCTGCTGCCTTGGCATTTTTCTCCGTATCGGCACAGACAATGGCCAGGGCATCGCCAAATTGGAAGATTTTGGTATCACAAAGAATCGGCCGATCCCAGCCGTCACCCTTATTGGTTGGGAAGGTGATAAGGCCGGTGATGCGGTTTTTCCCCTTGACGTCTTTGGCAGTGACGACCTTGAAAACGCCAGGCATTTTTTCGGCTTCGCTGGTATCGATGGACAGGATGTTGGCGTGGGAAACTTCGGCCTGCACGAGCGCCATCTGCAAAGTGTTTTCCGGCAGAGCCAGACCGCTGTCTGCACCGAAGTCCCAGGTACCGGTAACCTTGGCAGCTGCGCTGGGACGTGGCATATTGGTGCCGAAAACTTTGCCGTCCTGGGGAATTTTGTACGCCAGGTCCTTCATGGTGATCTCACCTTTTAGGACTTTGACGGCATCCTGGACCGAATCGACCAGTTGCTTGTAACCGGTGCAACGACAGGCGTTGCGATATTTCTGGAACCAGTCGCGGATGTCTTCACGGGAGGGATCAGGATTACTGTCAATCAACGCCTTGGCGGAGACAATAAAGCCCGGGGTACAAAATCCACATTGGGCGCCCCCATGGACCATCCAGGCCATCTGCAGGGCATGCAGATCGCTTGGGGTGCCGATTCCCTCAATAGTGGTGATGGCTGCACCATCAGCAACTCTGTCCATCTTGGTGATACAGGACCGGAGCAACTTACCGTTTAGAATGACGTTGCAGGCACCACATTGTCCCTGGCCGCAACCTACCTTGGTACCGGTGAGGCGCAAGGTTTTGCGGATTACGTCAGATAGTAGGTCGGACGGTTCTGTGACCACCGTCCGGGCAATTCCGTTAACGCACAATTTTTTTTTCTGCATTATTTTCTCCTCAATAAATGTTTATCAAACATGCGGGTTACTGTAGTTCTAAAAAACAAGAACCGGATGTAAAATTAGAGTGATAGATAATATCACGATGGTGTTAGGAAACACCCTGGTTCCTGACCGGAAATTGATCTCTTTCAGGCAGCGTCTATTCTTATGACATCACTTATCTTGAGCACGTTGTATGCCATAATAAATCCTTGTAATTTATATACATTAAAAATATCTCTCACGGAGATATACTTACTTAAACGAACAGAAAGTGACGGCTGAAAAGCTTAATTGATTAAGAAAAACCAGAGATGATAAAAGAGAGAGACAAAACAATTAATGGAGAATCGAGGCAATATGTCTAAAAAGTGGTGAAAAAATAATCAATTGGCGTAGGAAATTGATTTGAAATTTAATATAAACGTGTAAAAACATTATGTTACGATTGAGAGAGACAAAACGAAACACAATAACAGGAAATGGGACCTATTGTCCTCTTGTTGTGTTGTGCAATTTGGAATAACGAGTTTTAGCATCGCTTTACAAAGCGCGGCGATTGATCACCTCGTTTGCTAACAGGAAAAAATCATTGGCAGTTTGACCGTATTGGCTTAAGATTACGTGGGTTAACCGTTGTTTCTACTATTCACTTTCTGCCCACCTTGAATTTTTCAAGATCATCCCATTCAAATCTTCCGCGCCTATGCAACCCGAGTCTGCAAATAACTTGCGGGTCAGAACCAAGACCTGGATTGAAAACGAAAACAAAGAACTGCTCTTCGGCAAAGGAAAGACTGAAATCCTCGAATATATCGAACAGGAAGGGTCGATCGTCAGGGCGGCCAAGAAAATGGGGCTGAGCTATAAAAAGGCCTGGTCTCACATCAAGATCCTCCAGACTCTCATTCACGATGAACTGGTCCTGACCAAGCAAGGCGGCCATGGCAAGGGGGGGAGTTCGCTGACTCCTAAAGCTGAGGAAGTGATTGCGCAATATCGGCAGCTGCAGCGTGATATTGAGGATTTCGCCAACAAACGTTTTCAGGAACTCTTTTTCCCTGGTTCTTCAACCAAAGAGTGAATCTCTGATATTCCCGTAGCATTTTGTCGTTCTGCCAATCTCTGTTACTCTTCGTTTTTATTTGTCATTTAAATGTGCAGATATTGCATATTTAATCGCTGGTGGTAAACTGCCGCCGTTTGTCATGGAGTCGTTGATCTGTAATTTTCTGGAGGATATCGACAATGGATTACCGGTTTGTTCAGACAACCTGCCCCCACTGCGGGTGTGGTTGTCAGATGTTGCTGGAAGTTTTGGATGGCAAGCTCATCGGGACTTCACCGCTGAAGACGGGGCGGATGAACGAGGGCAAGCTGTGTATCAAGGGTTGGAATATCCATGAGTTCGTGCAGCACGAGGAGCGGCTGACCAGCCCCCTTATCAAGGAGAACGGCGCCTTCAGAGAGGCGAGCTGGGATGAGGCGCTGACTCTGGTCACCTCAAAACTTCTGGCCATCAAGGAAAAGCATGGACCGCAGGCCATGGGCTTTCTTACCTCGGCCAGGACCACCAACGAGGAAAACTACCTGATGCAGAAGATGGCAAGAGCTGTCATCGGCACCAACAACATCGATCACTGCGCCAGGCTCTGACACGCACCCACCGTAGCCGGTCTGGCTGCGGCTTTTGGTAACGGCGCGATGACCAATTCCATCAAAGAGATCGCCGACACCGGTTGCCTGTTCATCATCGGTTCTAATACCACCGAGGCCCATCCGCTTATTGCGCACCGCATGTTCGAGGCCAAAAAGAATGGGGCGAAGATCATCGTCGTCGACCCGCGCAGGGTACAGATGGCCATGATTGCCGACATGCACATCAGGATTCAGTACGGTACCGATGTCGTCTTTATCAACTCTCTGATGCATGAGATCGTGGAAAAAGGCTATCTCAACAAACAGTTTATCGAGGAGCGCACCGAAGGCTTCGCCGAACTGCTGAAAATCCTGCCTGACTATGCGCCGGAAAAAGCGTCAAAGATCTGCGGGGTGGAGCCCGATGTCATCCGCGAGGTGGCCAGGATTTACGCCACTACCGATCCCGCCTCCATTTGCTATACCCTGGGTATCACCGAGCACTCCCACGGTGTCGACAACGTCAAGTCGCTGGCAAACCTGGCGATGATAACCGGCCAGATCGGCAAACCAAACAGTGGGGTAAATCCGCTGCGCGGCCAGAACAACGTGCAGGGTGCCTGCGATATGGGCGGCCTGCCCAACGTTTTCCCCGGCTACCAACCGGTCACATCAGAAGCTGCGCGCGAGAAGTTCCAGAACGCCTGGGGGATGAAACAAGAGATTCCCGGCAATATCGGCAAGTCCATTCCGGAAATGATTGACGGCCTCATCGAAGGCACTATGAAGTCGCTGTACATCGTCGGTGAGGATTCCGTGGTCAGTGACCCGGACACCAACCATATTGTCCATGCCCTGAAAGCAGCCGAGTTCCTCGTTGTCCAGGATATTTTTCTCACCCCCACGGCACAACTCGCTGATGTGGTGCTGCCCGCCGCCTGCTATGCGGAGAAAGACGGAACCTTCACCTGCAGCGAGCGCAAGGTGCAGCGCGTGCGCAAGGCCGTTGAGCCGCCGGGCGAGGCCCGTCCTGACTGGCAGATTATCTGTGAGCTCAGTCGTCGTCTGGGGTATGCAATGAGTTACGAGAACAGCGAACAGATCTTTGCCGAAATGTCCGCGCTTACGCCGATCTATGGCGGCATCTCCTACGAGCGCATCGCCAAAGGCGACCTGCAGTGGCCGTGCCCGACTCCGGACCACGGAGGGACGAAATTCCTGCACAGGGGCACGTTCGGTCGCGGTCTCGGACTGTTCTCGCCAATCGCCTACCGACCTTCCGAAGAGCTGCCTGACGACGAGTATCCGTTTTTTCTCACCACCGGACGGCGCTATGCTCACTACAATGTCCGATCCATGACCGGTCGTTGCCCGAGCCTGGAACTCGAAATGGGCAAGCCGCTGACCCAGATCAACTTTAAGGATGCAGAAAAGCTTGGTGTGCACGCCGGGGATCCCATAAAAATTACTTCCCGCCGCGGCGAGGTGGTGAGCTACGCCAGGCCGGGGGATATCGTCCCTGAGGGATCTATCTTCATGGATTTCCACTTTGCCCACGCCAACTCCAACCTGTTGCTCGGCACCTCGCTCGATCCGATCACCAAGACGCCGGACTACAAGGTTTCCGCGGTGCGGGTTGAGGCGGCGTAGATGTCGGTGAACTTAATCTATTGACTATAACTCATGCTTTTAACAAAATATTTACCTGATCAATTTTTTGATCATTATTTAACAGAGGAATTTCTCGTTAATCAGATGGAGCAACTGGAATCATCTGGAAAACTTATTGGATCTGTGGAAATTTATTGGCTTTCTCTGTCAAGAGTAATGGAACTGGCTTTGCTCTGTGCTGGTAATTTTGCTGATTTTGGACAGATTCGTAACGCTGGTGATTTACTATTAAATCCAAGATATACTGAAGTGCACATCGATGGTACCTGGGAGCCGGTTAGAGTCAAGAGATATGCAAGGATGACAGAACAATTTACAGATTATGCTCCTGCAGGAACAAATGTAGGAGAATGGCTTCGTGATAATACTCATCTTGTCCATGTTAAAGGTCCTTTGATACCAGATTTGTATAATATGTTGAAGAGAGCAGATACGATGTCTGAATTATATCTTTCATCTGTATATCAAAGGATGCAAAAAATTTCAGAAACGATGTCATTTGTCATGCAAGGTCAAATGATGGATCCAAATTATCCACTCAGTGGAGTGATTCCAGGAGAGAAAGAATTTGTTGAAGCGAATTTGTGTAGATTTAACAGAAAAAAATTTCATCAGATAGGTGTGGATATTGGTGAGTTGTTAAAGGATGAGAATTATTGCAGCAGTTTTATGAAAAGATGTAGAGCCGTAAGCCCACAATGCTGAGATATAAATACGTGGAAACCTACATCCTGGCTGCCCTGATGCACAGGATCCTTATCCTGCAAGCCGTGTTGCTAGAAACTTTCTTGGGGTTGATTTCATCTTACTATCGCATGGTCCTGAATCAATGATAGCGAAGATGCTTTACAAGAGAGAAGACTAGGTTCCATTTCACAAACATCCAAATGAGCAGAGTGGTTATGTTATCACTGGTAAGTATCGAATTGTATTTGGGAATAATGATCAGGTAATAGGTCCGGGCGATTCTTACACTATTCCTCGCGATGTTGAGCATCGCATTGAATTAACTGAAGTTTCCCGTTTTTAAATCGGCGCGAGTCGAATTCCTGACAATTCAGGAGTGAAACCCAGACCTAAGCCAGGTTTTAACATAATTTTTGTTTAACAATTTCAACAACTTGCAGAGAAAAATTGGTGTCATCTAAGTGCCTGATATTAAATGATAAATTTTGAAAGATTTTTCGCCGGAATTGAAAATAAATGAGCAATAACAGTAAGATAATAGTTAAAAAGAGGCCCACTCATGGTAAGATGTAATTCTCCAATAACAAAAAACCAGAGGGACCTCGCATGCCTATACTACACTTCTTGCTCGCCGAACTCAAATCCGAATTTAATCATTCTGAAAAAGCCAAGGAACGCAGTATCTGGTTCCTGCATACCCTGCTTGCGAGATTATCCTGCCGTTCACCTCATCCAAGAACTCCAATCTACTTCGGGTCTTCCATGTCTTTTTCGGTTTTGCCGAGATCGGTAAGAAACGCTATTATACCTTTATCACTTCTCCTAAAATTCCCTGGGACAGGCTGTGGTCAAGGGTCTGGAAGATAATCCCGCAACCGGAAACCAATGGAAGATTGCTGGTTGCCTTGGATGATTATCTCAATCCCAAGACAGGCAAGAAATTTTTTGCCTGTGCCAGAATGTTTGACCATGCCGCCAAGCAAAACCAGTCACGTTATCCGTGGGCACAAAATGTGGTTGCCATCGGTCTTCTCAAGGTGATCAAGGGGCGCTGGGACTGTCTGCCTCTCAGCCAACGCTACTATTTTCCCAAAGACGTGATCAGTAAAAATCAACCAACCTTCAAGGGTAAAGAACTCGCTTTTCAAAACAAACATCAGCAGGCGGTGGAGATGCTTGAGGTGGTTGGCAGAGAATTTCCCCTGCAGAGCATCCTGGTGGTGGACGACTCCTGGTTTGGCAATCAGGGGCTCTGGAAACCGCTGCGAAAAACCCTCGGCAAGCGGGGTCCACCAGCTGTCTCGTCTACGGGCCAACAATAATCTTTATGTCATACCTGATTGCCCGGCACTTAAGCGCGTTGGCCGGCCAACCAAGTACGGCCACCATCTTGGTACGACAACTTCCCTTGCCAACGCCAACAAAGATCAAGCCCAAGAGATGGCGGTGAATCTTTACGGGAGAAAGCGGACAGCGTTGTGTTCCCAAGCCATCATGATGCAAAAGACTCTCAAGTGCCCCATTCGGGTGGTGTGGGTCTATCGCCGCACCCAGTGGATTGCCTTATTCACCACCGACCTCTCCTTGTCAGTTACCGAGATCATCGAGTACTATGGTGCCAGGTGGAAAATCGATATTTTCCAACCATACTGCCTCCATAAATTTCAAGGTGGTGCTGCTATTCTACTTTTTTCACACGTGAGCGGTAGATCCACTGTTTGGGACGATCCCTATATTCAAGCAGTCGCTTAATCTCCTTTTTATCAGCTTTAATGAGCCATACACCGTTATGCGAAACTGTTGTATCCTTTCTAGCTGTGAGTTTTCCATCGCGCATCCATTTATACAAAGTTGCCTCTGGAATCTCAGTCTTTTTTGATAATTCACTGACCACCATTCGGTGGTCGTCTACTAAAAGAGCACCAGTTGTTCAATACGATGATCTTCTTTTTCCTGATCTCTTATATATGTACGCACAACCTCTTCATCGGTACCAACAGTTGAAACAAAATACCCCCGTGCCCAAAAACTCATCCCCGCATAATTCTTCTTTTGACCCAAATAGGTTCTCGCTCTGTGTATGGCACTTTTGCCATTCATATATCCGACCTCTTTAATTATCCAACAGCGTCCACAAAACGATTTTCAAGCTCTGTCCTTGCTGTCTTTAATTCGGCGATAAAAGCGAAAATCTCTTTTCCGGCACCATGTTGTTGTCGCATGAGTGCTTCCTTTTGGGCCGCACAGATATACCAGGTGCAAATAAACGGCCGTTCCCGGCGATTGAGACAACACCCATGGGGAGTGAGGTGCACACAGGTGCGATCTGCATTTCTTGTTAGCTGTTGTTGGGGCAGCCGACTGTCGGCCAGGTAGAGGAAGAGGAGATCTCTCAAGTCATACCAGACCGTTGCTGTGGTGCAGCAAATTGTTGTACAATTCCAGCAGGTAATAGCCCCAAGATTGTCCAGGAGCGCGTCAAGTTCTGCATATCGGTCCTCAATCTGCCTGGCAATTTCACGCAGGTGTTCCGCTTCCCCGCCAAGACCTGCGAACGCGGTAGTTATCGACACAACCACTTGGGACCATTCTTGCCGGTCTTGCCAGGGTATCCATGGTCCCGTCGCACCCATCTCTCTCCTTTTTCATCCTTCGGGCGGACCAATATGGCCCGCTATTTCATGTCGCTTTTGCCAACAAAATAATATATAGGGTCAACCGGTGATTATGATGTTTACGCAGAGGATGGATGAAATTCACTGGATAATCTGCTTTACATATACCGTGACAACACTTCAAAAAGCCGATCTATTTCCTCTTTATCGTTATATAAATGGGGTGCAAGACGAATTCTATTGCCACGAATATTGATATACACTTTATCTTCCTGTAATGCGGAAACTACATCTGGTGAAACATTCGGTGGAAGGGTGACACCAACCATATTGTCCGAGCAGAACTCGGATGCTGTGTGCTTGAATTCATAGGCGTCAGCTTTTCCGATAATATAATGGACAAGAGATTTATTATAGGAAGAGACGTTGTCAATGCCCCAGGAAAGCAATTGTTCAAAGGCGGCGATGGCCATACCCAGGTGGACTGGATTGGCCCGTTCACCCATGTCATAGCGTCGAGCTCCTTGTTGGTACTCGGACTGATAATTGGTCAGACCTCCGAAATTGTCGCTTCCTGCACGATTTAACCATCCCTGTTCGAGAGGCGTACCCGACCTCCATTCTTTTGAGGCATGGAGAAAACACATCCCGTACGGACCGAGAAGCCCTTTATAACCGGTGTTGATCAGAAAATCGGGTTGAATGAGAGCTACATCAAACGATGTCGCCCCAAGTGACTGTGAAGCATCAACCACAAGGGCAGCACCGACATGTCGCGTTTTTTCACGAACCTTGAGTAAATCAATTTTAGTTCCGGTAATCCAGTGGATGTGGGGCAGGGCGACAATTCCCGTAGTTGCATCTATAGACTCCAGAACAGCACTTGTGACATCATCGTTTTCCGGATACGCAACCCTTTTAAGCGTGGCTCCACGTTCTTTAATTAACACCTCCCATGGATAAACATTGGAGGGGAACTGCTCTTTGAGGATGACTACTGATTGTCCTTTCTGCAAAGGCAGGTTAGCGGTTGCGGTACCTACGCCGTAACTTACCGATGGGATGAGAGCAACACCCTCAGGATCTCCATTCACCAGTGCAGCAAAGAGTGAACGTACCTTCTCGGCGGGATTGAAAAAATCAGGTGGTGTAATGGCCCATGGCTCCCGGCGGCGATGAATACCTGCTATTGCGGCAGCTTCGACACTCTTTAACAGTGGTGACATGTATGAGCAATTTATGTAGCAAACACCTTCCGGGATTATGAAGGAGTCACGTTGGCAGGTTAATGGAGAGACTGACATGAAAAGCCCCTGAAGTTGAATTGTTTTGTTGAGGTCCTAATGGCGGGCGACGAGTCTCAGAATACTCGCCAACAAAACAGCAGGCAATCTGTATTCGTATTTTACAGATATTTATCAGTGTAAACTTCATTCATGATCGTACTTGCCTATCTGATTTCTTTGGTTATTTATGACTGTGGCAAGGTAGGTCAAGAGCAAAGACTGAAGGTAGTCAACGTAATACTCTGCGGCTTACCCGCTGGTAATTAAGTCAGCAGGCGATCCGGTTTGAAGAGCATGAGTTATGCCAATTATACCGACCATGTGGTAATCCCTGACCGGCATTCCGGATCAGCCGCACACCCTGTCGCATTTTGAGGACAATAGCCGGCTATGATCACCTCTGCGGTTGCTCCAAACCGATGATGGAGTAAGTGATCGATCGCTATAATTGAAATTATACGCCCATACGGATATCTTTTTCACCGTCAGATAGATATCGGCGGCAGTGTTTATCGGCCGATTGCCATGCCGCGGTATCTGGATAAGTCTTTCGGGGTGCATGAACTGAGAACCTGATGGAACGGTTATTGATATCTTACCTTCGGATAAAGTAATGTTCCGTCTGGGAAAACGAAGGATAGATTAATACCCCAAATCTCAGCTCATCAAATGATCATAGTCTATGGTATAAGATTATGATGCTATTTTGATTTTTTTTTCGCTTTCATAAAACGATCTTTTTATCATGTTAATTCATAATCTTTCTCTACTCCTTATGCTGCCCGGCACCTTTTTCATGGTTGCCGCCTTAATCATAAGTTTTAAGATGCAGAGCGTTCTTCCGGCAGCCTCCCAGAAAAAATGGCGAATGATGTCCTGCCTTTTGGCCTTCTTTTCCTGTGGTTATATTTTCTATCTTATTCTTCAGGTTCAGAAGTTTCATTTTCCTCTGGAGGTTATAACAAGTTCGGTTTTTTTTGGTGGATCAGTCTATGTCTTCCTGGTTATCAGGCTGACCCAGGAAACAATTAGGAAAATCAAGAAAAGCGAAGAGGAAACCCGTAACGCCAACAAAGCACTTACTCTTGCCTATGACTCTACCATCGAGGGTTGGGGTAAAGCACTGGAGCTTCGAGACCATGAAACGGAGGGGCACACCCAGCGTGTAACGGAGATGACTTTGCTGTTATGCCGGACATTCTATCTGGACGAAGAGCAATGCATTCAGGCCAGAAGGGGAGCTTTACTCCATGATATCGGTAAAATGGCTATATCAGACAGTATATTATTAAAAACAGGCTCCTTTACCCCTGAAGAACGGCAGATTATGCAAAAGCATCCGGTTTATGCCTTCCAGATGCTTTCCAGTATCGACTATCTGCGCCCTGCACTGGATATTCCTTATTGTCATCATGAAAAATGGGATGGAACAGGCTACCCCCGCGGCCTGCGCGGAGATGAAATACCACTGGTTGCTAGGATTTTCGCTGTGGCTGATATCTGGGATGCCTTGACAAACGAACGTCGTTATCACCACGCCTGGTCAAAGGGCAAAACATGTGAACACATCAAAGCCCTGGCAGGAATACATTTAGACCCGAAAGTGGTAGAAAAATTCTTGCAGATGATCGAGATAAACCGCATTTGAAAACAACTTCAACACTGCTAGAAATCGACCATGTTGGAGACGGTTTGAGGTCGGTCGTCGAGACTGGAAACCAAACGTTGCTTCCATTTTTTCTGCCCTGTTCCTGGCGGTCGACCGCGCATGGCCTTTTTGATCGCTTTCTGTGCTTCTTCACGAGAAACGACTTCGGAGGAGGATGTTTGGAAGCATCGAACCATTTTGGATTCGGTAATACAATAATAACGCCAACTCACGAGCAGTAGAGCCGCCGATTGAACGGCAAGAAAATGGAGTAACTTTCAGTCTGCAACCTCATAAGGAAACACCTAAAAAGGCTATCTCACCATGCTGGCCGCACGTCTACGACTGACTTCTGAGCTGGTCGTGGAGATTGAGCGACAAGTGGCAGCGCAAAAATCTTTTGCTCAATAGATAGTTCTGAATCTAACAGAACCTGATTGATTCAAGATAAAGAATGGTAAGAGGAGACCTTAGGATGCATCTACCAGCGGTATATGTTGAGATTTTTAATGAAGGCCCTGATCAAGTCTTCTTCAAAACCTAACAATATAAAAGGGTGTCTTTGACCTTCAGGAAGTCAACGATATCCTGACATGGAAAAAGCATTGTCGTACAGGAACCACCAGCAAATATTCTCTGAAAACATCACGCGCCTTGGTTTGCATTTCTCATATCACTTTAGTCAGCAACGCTGCCAATCAGTGTATTGCAACTCAACTCTCGACATCGTTCTCAACTTTTTTTCACAATAAAATTGTAACCTTTCTTTCATCTGCACGTCTATAAAGTAGTTGCATTAAACAAAGGTGGAATGATTTTGTCAGACAATGGGCCTGGCTAAGCACTCGACCACACAAAAAAAAGGAATGATTACATGCACTCAAACAAAGGCTTAGTAAAATCGTTAGTAACATTAAGTGCTCTTCTCATACTTTCATCAACGGCAATGGCTGGAAACGGACATGGACCGGGTGACGGTACTGGTACCGGTCGTGGTACAGATAATAATGGACCGGGCGACTGCAGCACAACTCAAACCCTAACGACTGACAACCATCAATTATTTGCAGGTAATGGTAAAGGCGAAGGGAACAAAGGTAGTGGTGAGAATGGCGGACATGGGCCGGGTGACGGCACTGGTACCGGTCGTGGTACAGATAATAATGGACCGGGCGACTGCAGCACAACTCAAACCCTAACGATTGACAATTATCAATTATTTGCAGGTAATGGTAAAGGCGAAGGGAACAAAGGTCGTGGTGAGTATGGCGGAGATGGACCGGGGGACGGCACTGGTACGGGTGCATGTGTTAATTCTTGATCGAATCCCTATAAATCTGGATCTATAAGCAGTCCCCCACCTGATTAAACAGGTAAGGTGGGGGACGCAACAATTTGAGACGAATCTTTCTCAAGATACATTTGGAAATAATGCTACATTGGTCTGTTTTTTCTTTATAAAATCATAGGAGAGAATTCCATACACCTATCTAAGTTAGCGAAGACCAAAGCGAATAGATGGCGATACCGGCTAAAGCGAATGAGGATGCCAAAACCAACCACTGCCTTCCCCTTGAACTGAGAAATCTCGTAGTTCCTATAAGCACAATGAACAGGGCAAGGCTGAACGACATAACCGAATAAAACGACACCACAAGAGCTACAGCGTTTGCTGGATTTTCAGCCCAAGCCTCAAGTGCCAGCGGGCCAAGGATCAGGCTCCACCCAAGGTAGGGTCCAGGGTTTAAGATGTTGACAATTACGGCTTGTGATAACGTTCGAGGGGAAGAGTGTGTGATTGAGGGCGTGCCAATCCTCATCCTCCGCCATTCAAAAAACGTCTTAACGGCAAAATACAGAAAAACCACACCCCCCATTCCTTTGATTACACTTTCAAACCCGGGTGTGACATTGTGAAGAAGGGCTAACATCAGAACTGCAATAGGGCCGTCACTAATTAAAGGAGCGAAAGCCGCAGGAAGAGTTCGCCTCCAACCATCAACTACTACTCGTGAGAGAAAAAACGCCTGCAATGGCCCAGGTTGTGCAGCGGCAGCGAATGCAAATCCACCGCCAATGATGATGTATTCCAACATGAGATAGCCATATAAAGGGAAATGACCTAGCGAGTTATGGTCTAGATGTCGATTACTTCATTGTAAAATATTTTGCTTATGTTTTCAGTGCAAGAACTACATTTGTATTTCTTGCAATAAGCTACTTTTAAGGCAGTAATGTCCGGTTAGAAAATCACATTCAAAAAAACTAATAAATCTTAATTAAAACAGATAAATAAATTTGCCAATCAATGAGGTCCGGTCCCGAAAAATCATACTCTCTCACTATTTTACAAAAAGCCGTGCCTTTAATACTATTTACACCAAAATGAACATTGGCTGTGACCAAAATATCAAGGGACCACAGCCCTGCACTCAGGCGTATTGGAAAGAAAAAAATAACACGTAAATGCAACATTGTGGTATGTTCTGCTAAGAACAGTCTGTTGTTAAAACACGATTTACTAACGGAAAACCCGGGGGGGTGGCTATGAAAACAGTTTTAATTGCAGTAATTTTAAGTGTATTGGTGAGTGGGAATTGTTACGCTGCTGGATTAAATCGACAAAACTCTCAAGACCCTGGGGAATTGATATCTGCCATCCAGAGTATGTTTCGGGAAGCCTTTATGCATTCCCAGTCGATGGTTGTCGATTCAGCCAATGATAATGTCGTGGTGGAACCCCCATCTACGATTGTCGATTCAGTCAATGGCACGCATTTGTTCGCCTGGAATGACTTAGGCATGCACTGTGCAGATTCCGATTTCTCCATATTCACCCTGCTGCCACCGTTCAATAATCTGAACGCCCAGTTGGTAGTGAATGGCAAATTGGTTACCATCCAGAACAACTCGAGTTATTTTCTGACCTATGAGGCTACGCCGGATCCTATAGGTTCAGTCAACACCTCCAGTCAAGACAAAACCAATTTCTGGGACTACGACCTGCAACTGTTTGGTGCCGATCTGACTCCCGAGGTCGGTCTGACTGATAATCCAACTCCGTCATACAACCCGGCACCTTTAACTTGGAGTAATGAATATAATTGGTTTGAAGCTACCGGTATTCCCATAACACCTATAGACGATAACCTGAACGCCAACTATTTTCCGATGGTGAGAGTCACCGCCCGCGACAGCAGCGGTAGGGTCATTGCCAGCAGCAAAGCCGTGCTGCCAGTTTCCAGCGAAATCAATTGTGACAGCTGTCACGCCAGTATCACTGGGAGCGATGATGCTGAACCCACAGCGGGTTGGGTGAACCTGGCATCCAACCCTGAAAAGGATTGGCGCCTGAATATCCTGCGCTTGCATGACGAGAAGAACGCCGGGACCAGTTACACGAGTTTACTCACCCAGAAAGGCTACGGATCAAGTCTGGAATCTTCATCGTACTATAACGGCAAGCCTGTGCTGTGCGATACATGCCATAACAGCAACGCGCTATCGGTATGGGGCATCAACGGTGAGATCGGCGTTTCCAATATGACCGCGGCCATACATAACCGCCATGCTGACGTCAGCCTGCCTGGTTCGAGCCAGACGCTGAACAGCATCGGTACCCGAGAATCTTGCTACAACTGCCATCCGGGCCAGCAAACCCAATGTTTGCGCGGAGCCATGGGGAACCCAGTCGATTCAACCGGCCAGCACACTATGGAATGCCAATCCTGCCACGGGTCAATGGAGATGGTGGGCAACACAGCACGAGAGGGTTGGTTCGACATGCCGACCTGCCAGGCCTGCCACCATGACGGTAAGCGGGAACAGGTCGCTATCAATGCTGATGGCACATTCAAATCCTGGGGCGACACGCGATTCGCCTCCAATGCGAATACGCCATCTGCAGGCTGGAGTCTGTTCAGATTCAGTACCGGTCACGGCAAATTGCAATGCGAAGCCTGCCATAATTCGACCCACGCCGAGTACACCAGCACAGCCAGCGCAAATAATAACCAGGTGAATGACAATCTTAACGCCATTGAGACCCAAGGGTACGCCGCATCAATCCGCGAGTGCACAGTTTGTCACACTAACATGCCGAATAGCATCAACGGTGGTCCCCATGGCATGCACAATCTTGGCCAATCCTGGGTAAAAGGACATGAAGATGCATTCAACAGCACACCTAAGAGCACCTGTTACTACTGTCATGGTACCACAAGCAGCGGATCACCCCTGGCGATGGTCAAGATAACAAAGACTTTCAACATCGGGGATAGTCGCACCAAGATTTTCGTCGCAGATGAGCGGGTCACCTGTTGGAGTTGCCACAACGGCCCCAATCCCTAACCCCGACAAACGCGACATTCTTCAGCATAGTCTTGTGGGTGAGAGGAACTGTTCCGAGATTGCTTTCTCTGTAGTGTCACTTCTCTCCATTAAGGTAACCACGCTATAGTCAGTCACCGTTTAAACATACCCTTCGGTGACTGACTCACATTTTTGTGGACATAAATCTGCTCAGGTCACCAGAAGGAGCCTTTTATGGTCGACGTTGCACCCAAGGTTAAGATTATTGCTGTTATGTTGCGGGTATGAGAACAAAAAATGTGGACCACCAACACCTTCAAAGAAATGCGGACCTGGCCATGGAAAGAGGGGCAGCGTCTGGCTCACCTCAGGTGATGATGACTAATCATCTGATCAAGGCCATTGTGATGCATGCACTGAATCGCGACGCTGAAGCATCCGTCCATCTCTCCAAAGGCTTATGCATCTGCCGCTCACTCAAACTCTGCCAGCTCGAGTTCACAGGTTTGCTCATTGGGGCGAAGATCAACTTTGATGGTGGTCATGAGGACTCAGGGAGAGAATTCCTGCGCAAGGCCATGGCCGCAGGGAGCACGGATACGGGAAACCGCGGCACAGGCGATTCAGCGCACAGAGAGGGCCATCACCCTGTACCAGGGGCAGTTTCTCAAAGTCGAACCGGAACAGACCTGGTTGCTCTCTCCCCAAGAGCGATTGCGAGCAAAATACATCCGCGGTATTGAAGCCCTGGCCGGCTACTGGGAGGTTGCTTCAAAGCCTAAGAGAGCCATAGAATGCTACGAGAAGTCCCTTGAGGTGGACGATCTCGCCGAGGAGTTCTATCAACACCTTATGGCCTGCCATCACCAGCTTGGTCGACCGGCCAAGGTCCTTGCGGTCTACAACCGATGCCGCTCTGTCCTGGAAGCCAGGTTCGGCATCGAGCCGTCGGCCAAGACCAAAGCCCTCCTGGCAACTCTCCGTTCCGGGCGATAAGGGGCTTTTAAGCGGGACCTTTCCCATCACTCAGGTCACTCCCTTCTTTGCAGATTTTTTAAAACTGCTTCTTTCTTCTGATCCGAAGATGATTTATTGCCGTCACTTTTTTTAAATCTGTAAGCTATTAGTAAGGCCGATCCTGATACAGTTAAAGAAAAGGAACACACTTTTGCCGCAGCCTGGGGCTATAAACGATACGTGATCTTCTGTTTACCCTGGCAAGTCCAGCGAATTTTTTATGAATACAATGCTACACATCTGGTTTGTTTCAAGGCTGAAAAGGGGGAACAAAGGACTCCCAGCCCTGAGTCTGCCAATCTTTAAAATCCATGACAATGCTACATCTGTCAACCATGCTCTACGCGGGGGGACAAGAAATGAACAATGTCGAAGAAAATGGAAACTGTTTTGAAGTAAGGCCCTTGGTATCCTGTGATTCTCCTTCTCTTGTGGCCATGTACGATGTGTTTGTCCCTAAGGGCTCGTTTAATGGCTTGCCTCCTGAAGTAAAGGAGATCCGCGACAACTGGATTAAAGGAGTGATCAATGGCGGACCGAATTTTTTGGCGTGGAAGGAAACCAAGGTGATCGGGCACGTCGCCATTTTGCCATATTACTTTACTCATATGGAGGCAGAATATGTGATCTTTGTCAGCCAGAAGTCTCGTGGCACCGGAGTGGGAAAAACTCTGACGGATGCCATCATCGAAAAAGCGAAAAAAATCCATTTGAAAAAAATATGGCTGTCAGTAGATGCATGTAATTATCGCGCTATACATCTTTATCGAAAAGCTGGATTCACACTTTGTTTGGGAAGTAGTTCCATGACTGAATGGGTGATGGCATTGGAATTTAATTACGTATCGCAAGCACAGGAGACATATGCAAATCGCACACCCTTGGTATTTCCATTATTAAAAAACACTCGTTTTGAACATCTCAAAACGTTTAATGCTTGATGTTAATTTTTCCAGGGAAAGACTTCTAAAATTGCTTTGGCTGCACATCATCAGCAATATCGTCTAAGCCTGCCGTTTCAAGAGCCATTTTTCTAATATACGAAAGAGAGAAAGCGGCTCAACAATTTTTCATCAAAGGGGGTGGCATATGTTGGATCAAAGCGAACTTTTAATGGGAGTGGGGCAGCTTTTTATCAGAGACCTCATGGCTACTATTGCCCTCACGGAGAGATACTCTGCAGGAGAAATTATTTTTCATGAAGGAGACCAAACCGTAAATTTTTATACGATGATCAACGGAAAATTGAATCTGAGCTTACGAAGTGGACATAATGTGTATACGATCAGTACTCCGGGGGAGGTGTTCGGTTGGTCAAGTCTTGTGCAACGAAAAACCTATACGGCAACAGCAAAATGCATTGAATCGACATTAGTACTGAAATTTGATCAAAATGATTTTCACAAGATGCTTCAGACGCATCCAAAGTGTTCTATTATTTTCTACAAGAATCTCTCTAAGGCATTAGGCAAAAGACTCTTGGCAAATTATTACTTGAGATCAATCCAGAAAGCGGAAAAAAAACGTGACGACTACAACGTCTGGGAAGCCAAAAACTATTTGCCGGTCGCGGAAGTTCCTGACGCAGGAGAGGGAGGCCTGTTTTGAAATGGCGAATGCTCTATTCTTGAGCTTATTTTATGCAATACTTGATAAGGAGGTCCACGATGAAGAAGATAAAAATCACCTTATGTTTTGCAGTGTTGGCATTTTTCATTTCTCTTCCCACCTTTTCTCTCGCCAGTGATCCTCAGGCTGGAGAGAAAGCACTGGTTGATGAATTCCGGAGCGCAATCCCAAAAGACAAGTTTAAAACAGTAGATGATCTTTATAACAAATGGCAAGAAGTACAAAGTGGAAAAAGCAAGGCTATCATTATAGATATTAGAACTGAGACAGAATTCGATGCAGGTCACATTCTCGGTTCCAGCAATATCGATTCCGGTTATGCCTATGGGCTTCCCAAAAAAATCGAGGATCCTAATGCTGAAATTTGGGTCTTCTGTCGTACAAAACACCGCGCCTCATATTTTGTCGGTATGCTTTACAAATACGGATACAGCAATGTATATCTGGCAGAAGGCGGCATAAAAGAATGGGTTGAAAAAGGATACCCATTAGTAAATAAATATCTGGGTGAAATCAAAGTTGCCAAGTATCAGGATAAACTCAAAGAAGACTTCTGGTACAGAGAGAACAAATAAAACCGCTCAACCAAGCACCGCACATTGACTGCAAGGGGCGCAGGTTTACTGCCTGTCTCCCTTGAATAATTTTCTAAAACTGCTGCTAACGTCTATGTTCTTCCCAGCCATCATCAGTCCCGCCGATCTCGAATTCCGCACCCAGCTCGGCAAGACTGTCTGCACCGACCCAGACCCGAAAATAGCCGGGTTCGAGAACTTCGTTGCCATGGTCATCGCGAAAACTGAGTTCCTGCGGCGTGAGCCGGAAGGTGATGGTCCTGGTCGCCCCGGCTTCCAGGGTAACCCGCGAGAATCCCTTCAACTCCCTTACCGGCCGGACCACACTCGAAACGAGATCCCGGATATAGCACTGGGCGACGGTCGTTCCCGCCCTGCTGCCGGTGTTGGTCACATCCACGCTCACGATTATTTCCGGGGCTTGCGGGGTAGGGGATACCAGGAGATTACTGTATTTAAAGGTGGTGTACGACAGGCCGAAGCCAAAGGGGAAGAGCGGGGAATCGAGCGAATCGATATACCGTGAATACCGGCGGCTGTTCTCGGGAAACGTTCGGCCGGTGGGACGGTGATTGTAGTAGAGTGGGATTTGCCCGGTCGACCTGGGAAAGGTAATCGGCAGCCGCCCGCATGGATTGACATCACCGAAGAGTACATCAGCCACTCCCAGACCGCCGGTAGTGCCGGGATGCCAGGCAAACAGCACCGCATCCGCCCATTCTACCACCCGGCTGAGGTTCAACGGTCGCCCACCGAAAACTACGGCAACCAGGGGGACACCCATCCGGTGGGCCGCTTCCACCAGGGCCTCCTGTCCAGCCGGCAGATCGATCGTCGCTGTGCAGTTGTCTTCGCCGGAGCGGCCCTCCGACTCACCGAGAGCGAGGATCATCACATCGCAGGCCTTGGCGAGTTTGATGGTGTCATCCCACGATTCATAATGATGCAGCCGGGTTTGCTCGCCTAATCGAGCGGCAATGGCCTCTTTCAAGGTCGTCACCTTATCAGCCTCGCCGTCGGGCGACCAGCACCCGAGCAGTTCCCGGCGCCTTTCGGCAAGCGGACCACCCAGGCCAAGAACCACTTTTTCTGCCCGAAGGGGCAGAATACCGTCGTTTTTCAGCAGAACCATGCTTTCTGCGGCAACTCTTCGCATGGTCGCAAGGGATTCCGGCTGGAGATGAACAGCAGCCGCCGCCTTCGGATCGGTATAGGGGCTCTCGAAGAGGCCGAGGGAAAACTTAATCTGCAGTATCCGGCGCACCGCATCATCCAGCCGTGCCTCGGAGACTTTGCCGGCACGAACGAGCTCGGGCAGGTTCTTGTGATATGCCCCCCCGCACATATCCATATCCACCCCACCATGACAGGCCAATTGGGCCGCATGGGCTCCATCGGCGGCGACACCGTGCCTGGTCAGCTCCATTACCGCCCCCCAGTCGGAGACGATAAATCCGCCAAAACCCCATTTCCCCTTCAGCACCTCGCTCAACAGATAGTGGTGGGCGGAAAGCGGGATACCGCCGATATCATGGAACGCGCTCATGACCGTGCCGCAACCGGACAGGAGCGCGGCTTTGAAGGGAGGAAGATAGACGTTATGCAGGGTCTGCAGGGTGATCTCCGTGGTGTTGTAGTCACGCCCGCCTTCAGCCGCGCTGTACCCGACAAAGTGCTTGGCGCAGGCGACAATACGATCGCCGGCAAACTGCTGGGGGATCGCATCCTGTTCTTTTCCCTGAAATCCCTTGACGGCCGCAGCAGCGAGTCTGCCCACGAGATATGGGTCCTCGCCGAAGCCTTCCGCCACCCTGCCCCAGCGGGGATCACGGGCGATGTCGAGCATTGGCGAAAAGCCCCAGTGAATACCGTCCGCCCGGGCCTCCCCGGCGGCAATCGTATTGACCGCCTCAACCAGCTCGGATGACCAGGTGGCGGCTATCCCAAGAGGTATAGGGGCGACCGTTCGATACCCGTGAATCACATCCCGGCCGAAGAGCAGAGGAATTCCCAGGCGTGATTCGGCAACCGCAAGGTGCTGGAGTTCGTTCATCCGGGCAGCCAGCGTCCGTTCCTGTCGGGTATTGCCGGCGGTGGCACCGCTGGCGAGAACAGCCGAGCCGATGTCGCCCTTGCGCAGGTGATCATGATTGTCGGGGCCAAGGTCGTACCACTGATGCATTTGGCCGGCCTTTTCCTCAAGGGTCATCCGGCTCAGCAGGTCGTCGATGCGCTCGGCAACGGATAGTGCGGGGTTTTTATATGGTGGCGTAGTCATGTTGCCGGCTCCCTGTGATTGTGGAACAAGATACTCATCCTTATTTATCCGGGCGGACACTATTGCAGTATATATTCCCAAATTTCTTTTACTTCACCTGATTTTTGTGCCGGGGTTTGCGCATGGCCGAAATTTTGTC